>NZ_JBGGNH010000075.1:0-134171 GCF_041287625.1 Ideonella sp. | reverse complement strand
GGGATCGCGGTGATGGCCGCGCTCGGTGCGCAGATCGCGGATCTCGCCAGAAACGCCTCGTGGACGAATGCGGTGCTGCTGGCGCTGGCGATCACAGCGTGGATCGCGTTGTGCCTTGGCGTGCAGTTCCTGGTGACGTGGATGGCAGGACGAAGAACGTGACGGCCACGATGCGCATCATGACGTGGAATGTTCACGGCATCTTCCACCTCAATCCGGGTTTCGATCTGGACGGCGTTTGTTCCATCATTCGCCACTGGTCTCCTGATATCGTGGCGCTGCAGGAGGTCGATTCCCGCGGCAGAACCGATGATCCCTTTGCCCTGCTGGCAAAGGCCGTCGTCGACCACAGCGTCGATGCAAGATCGATCGTCACCGAGGACGGCGACTATGGCCAGGTGCTGTTGAGCCGCTGGCCGTTCGTCGAGCCGCCGAAAATCTCGGACGTGTCCTATCAGGAACGGGAGCCGCGCCGGGCTATTGCCGCGCGCATCTTGTCGGATCACGGCGAGGTCCGGGTCATTGCCACCCACCTCGGCTTGAGCATCCACGAACGGCACGCGCAGGCCAATGCCCTGGTCGATCTGGTGCAGCCGACGCGGACGCTGGTGCTCGGCGATTTCAACGATTGGTTCTGGGTGAAGTCGGTGAGGGGCGTGCTGGCGCGGATTTGCCCGGTCCGAACGCGCCTGCGGACGTTTCCCTCCCGATTGCCGATGATGCGGCTGGACCGAATCTATGCCTCGCGCGATCTGACGATCCGCTCGGCCTGGACCGATCGCAAGGCCCGTGCGTATTCGGACCATCTTCCCGTGATCGCGGATGTCGTGTTTCCGGAATAGAGGGTCTGCGTCAAGCAGGCTGGGTCAGGCCAGCCTGGCCGGGTGCTGCGTTCGGGGGTGGTGTTGATGCAGCAGCCTGGCCAGATCGTGACGCAGTTCGGACCGGTCGCGCATGGCGGTCTCGAATAGCGCTTCCTGGATGTCGCGCGGCATATCGCCCCAGACGACAATCGCGGCCTCGCCGAGCAAGGATGCAAAGTTCCGTTGTTCGATCATATCGCTTCTCCCCGATTTTTACGTTTGACCGACGCGAAGGTTCCGTTTCCCTGAGCTTTTGTGTCCGGCCGTGATGAAGGCGTTAACACCGGCCCCAGCGCAACACCACGGGATCGAGCTGGCGGGCGATTTCAACGAGACCGGCGCGCGCCGCCGGGTGGACCTTTTGCAGGGGATGGCGCACCGCCTCCGAGCCGATCACGCCGCCTTCCTGCATCAGGATCTTGGCGGCCTGCAATCCGCACTGGCGGTTCTCGTAGTTGATCAGCGGCAGCCAGCGCGCGTAAGCCGCCACTGCCTCTTCGCGCCGGCCGGCGGCGTAAGCGTCAACAATGGTTCGGATGCCGTCCGGGAACGCGCCGCCGGTCATTGCGCCGGTCGCGCCGGCGTCCAGGTCGGCCAGCAGCGTGATGGCCTCTTCGCCGTCCCACGGGCCTTCGATGTCGGCGCCGCCGATGGCGATCAGCTCGCGCAGCTTGCTGGCCGCACCGGCGGTTTCGATCTTGAAGTAGGCGACGTTCTCGATCTCGCGTGCCATGCGGGCCAGGAAGGGCGCGCTCAGCACCGTGCCGCTGACCGGCGCGTCCTGGATCATGATCGGAATGTCGATCGCGTCGGACAGCTGGCTGTAGAAGCCGTGGATCTGCGCTTCGGAGACGCGGATGGTGGCGCCGTGATACGGCGGCATGACCATCACCATGGCGGCACCCATGTCCTGGGCACGGCGGCTGCGCGCGGCGCAGATCTGCGTGCCGAAGTGGGTGGTGGTGACGATCACCGGCACCCGGCCGGCGACGTGTTCGAGGATGGTCCGGGCCAGCACTTCGCGCTCGTCGTCGCCCAGCACGAACTGCTCGGAGAAGTTGGCCAGGATGCACAGGCCGGTGGAGCCGGCATCGATCATGAAGTCGACGCAGCGCTTCTGGCTCTCCAGGTCCAGCCCACCTTGTTCATTGAAAGTCGTGGGCACGACCGGGAACACGCCCTTGTACCGCGCAGCTTGTGGAGTGCTCATGGTTTGTCTCTCAGGAAGTCAGAACTCGGGGCGAACATCAATGCGAGTGGCGCGGCACCGCGGCACCACGGCAGCCGACCAGGAAGTCGAAGTCGCAGCCCTGGTCGGCCTGCATCACGTGCTTCACGTACAGGTGGCGATAGCCGGTCGCGTCGGCCGGGTCGACCTGCTGCACCGCGGCCCAGGCGGCCAGCCGGCTCGCCAGCTCTTCTTCGGACACATCCAGGTGCAGCCGGCCGGTCTCGGCGTCCAGCTCGATCCAGTCGCCTTCCTGCACCACCGCGAGCGGGCCGCCGGCGCGCGCCTCGGGCGCCACGTGCAGCACCACGGTGCCGTAGGCGGTGCCGCTCATGCGAGCGTCGGAGATGCGCACCATGTCGGTCACGCCCTGTGCCAGCAGCTTGGGCGGCAGGCCCATGTTGCCGACCTCGGCCATGCCGGGATAGCCGCGCGGGCCGCAGTTCTTCAGCACCATCACCGAGTCGGGCGTGATGTCCAGGTCCGGGTCGACGATGCGTTCCTTGTAGTGTTCGAGGTTCTCGAAGACCACGGCTCGGCCGCGGTGCTTCAGCAGGTGGGCGCTGGCGGCCGAAGGCTTCAGCACCGCGCCGTTGGGCGCCAGGTTGCCGCGCAGCACGCGGATGCTGCCGTCCGGTACCAGCGGCTTGGTCAGCGGGCGGATCACCTCTTCGTCGTGGATGGCCGCATCCTTGACGTTGTCCCAGATGCTCTTGCCATTGGCCGTCAGCGCATTCGGGTGCGGCAGCAGGCCGGCTTCGCCCAGGCGACGCAGCACGCCGGGCAGGCCGCCGGCGTAATAGAACTCTTCCATCAGGAAGCGGCCCGAGGGCAGCAGGTCCACCAGCGTGGGCGTGCCGTGGCCGACCGAGGTCCAGTCGTCCAGTTCAAGGTCCACGCCAATGCGGCCGGCAATCGCCTTCAGGTGGATCACCGCGTTGGTCGAGCCGCCGATCGCGGCATTGGTGCGGATGGCGTTTTCGAAGGCTTCGCGCGTCAGCAGCTTGGACAGCGTCAGGCCTTCGTTGACCATCTCGACGATGCGGCTGCCCGACAGATGCGCCAGCACCTGGCGCCGCGCGTCCACCGCGGGGATGGCTGCGTTGTGCGGCAGGCTCACGCCCAGCGATTCGGCCATGCAGGCCATCGTGGACGCGGTGCCCATGGTGTTGCAGGTGCCGGCCGAGCGGGCGTGGCCGGCTTCGGCGGCGAGGAAGTCGTTGATCGAGATGGTGCCGGCCTTGACCTGCTCGCTGAGCTGCCAGACCGCCGTGCCCGAGCCGATGTTCTTGCCGTTGAGCTTGCCGTTGAGCATCGGCCCGCCGGTGACGACGATGGCCGGCACGTCGCAGCTGGCCGCGCCCATCAGCAGCGCAGGCGTGGTCTTGTCGCAGCCGACCAGCAGCACCACGCCGTCGATCGGATTGCCGCGGATCGACTCTTCCACGTCCATGCTGGCGAGGTTGCGCGTGAGCATGGCCGTGGGCCGCAGGTTCGACTCACCGTTGGAGAACACCGGGAACTCGACCGGGAAGCCACCGGCCTCCAGGATGCCGCGCTTGACGTGCTCCGCCAGCTTGCGGAAGTGCGCGTTGCAGGGCGTCAGCTCGCTCCAGGTGTTGCAGATGCCGATGATGGGCTTGCCCTGGAATTCGTGATCCGGGATGCCTTGGTTCTTCATCCAGCTTCGGTACATGAAGCCGTTTTTGTCGGCGGTGCCGAACCATGCAGCGGACCTGAGCTTGACGGGGGGCTTTGACATGAGGCTCTCTCAAACAGGAGTCGACATTAAAGTATGACTAATTATGGCACGTCACTCGGGTAAACCCTGAATCGCATGCAAGACTTCAAACTAAAGTATTACTAATAAAATGATTCCATCGTTCTGTAGCCCTGTTGGCGGAGTTCCCACATGACTGTTTTCGCGCGCTATCCCAGCCTGGCCGACCGCCGGGTGCTGATCACCGGCGGCGCCACCGGCATCGGTGCTTGCCTGGTGGAGCAATTCGCACAACAAGGCGCGGCGGTGGGCTTCATCGACATCGACGCCGCTGCGGGCAAAGCGCTGGCCGCGAAGCTGCAGGACGGCGCACGTCGGGGCCCCTACTTCGTCGCAGCGGACCTGACCGACACCGCGGCGCTGCAGCGCGCCATCCAGAGCCTGCGCGAGTCGCTGGGTGGCCGTTTCACGGTGCTGCTGAACAACGCCGCCAACGACAAGCGCCACACGCTGGAAAGCGTCACGTCAGAGCAGTGGGATGCAGGCCTGGCCGTCAACCTGAAGCACCAGTTCTTCGCCGCGCAGGCGGTGCTGCCCGACATGCGCGCCGCGGGTGGCGGCAGCATCGTCAACTTCGGCTCCATCAGCTGGAAGCTCAAGCAAGGCGGCATGCCGGCCTACACCACTGCGAAGGCCGCGGTGCAAGGCCTGACGCGGTCGCTGGCACGCGACCTCGGGCCGCACAACATCCGCGTCAACACCCTCGTGCCGGGCTGGGTCATGACCGAGAGACAGCTCGCGCTGTGGGTGGACGACGCGGCCCGCGCCGAGATCGCCAAGGGCCAGTGCATCAACCAGCCGCTGATGGCCGAGCACATCGCCCGCATGGCGCTGTTCCTCGCAGCAGACGACAGTGCGATGTGCACCGCGCAGGACTTCATCGTGGATGGCGGCTGGGTCTGAGCACTTCCCCATGACCACCCTCCTCTCCCGCCCCTACGGCACGCTGGCCGACGGCCGCACCGTCGACGAATACACGCTGGACAACGGCCAGGGGCTGGTGCTGCGCGCCATCACCTACGGCGGCATCGTCACCTCGCTGCAGGTGCCTGACCGCGCGGGCCGGCCGGCCAATGTGGTGCTGGGCTTCGACCAGCTGGACGACTACGTGCTGCGCAACCCGCACTTCGGCGTCATCGTCGGCCGCTATGCCAACCGCATTGCCGGCGGCCGCTTCACGCTGGACGGCGAAACCCACCAGCTGCCGCTGAACGACGGCCCGAACTGCCTGCACGGCGGCCCGCGCGGCTTTGGCACCCGGCTGTGGCAGGCCGAGATCGAGGGCGACGCGCTGCACCTGCGCTACCGCAGCGAACATGGCGAAGAAGGGTTTCCCGGCACGCTGGACCTCAGCGTGCGCTACCGGCTGGACGATGCGCAAGGCTGGCGCGTGGACTACGAAGCGCGCTGCGACCGGCCCACCGTCGTCAACCTCAGCCACCACGACTACTTCAACCTCGCCGGTGGCGGTTCGGCCGTCGGCCACCGGCTGCAGCTGAACGCCAGCCGCTACACCGAGGTCGACACCGCGCTGATCCCCAGCCGCATTGCCGATGTGGCCGGCACGCCGTTCGACTTCCGCAGCAGCCAGGTCATCGAAGCCCGGCTGCGCGAAGGCCACGAGCAGCTGCGCCTGGCCAGGGGTTACGACCACAACTGGCTGCTGGACGCGCCGCAGGACGGCCAGCTGCACCTCGCTGCCCGGCTGGAAGACCCGGCCTCCGGCCGCCTGATGACGGTGCACACCACCGAGCCCGCGGTGCAGTTCTACTCCGGCAATTTCCTGGACGGCACGCTGCGCGGCCAAGGCGGCCAGCTCTACCGCCAGGGCGATGGCTTGTGCCTGGAAACCCAGCACAACCCCGACTCGCCCAACCACGCCGCCAGCGCCGACTGGCCGACCACCGTGCTGCGCCCCGGCGAGGTTTTCCGCAGCAGCACCGTGCACCGTTTCTCTACACTGCCTGATTGACTGGCAGAAGATGGAGACCACCATGCCCAGCGTGTTCGACAAGCTGAACCTGAAGGCCCAGCGCGAGATCCTGGTGGTCAACGCGCCTGCGTCCTTCGAGCCGGCCTTGGCCACGCTGGCGGATGCCAAGGTACTGCGCGACCCGGCGGAGGTCCAGGCGGTCCATTTCGCGCTTGCGTTTGCCACGCAGCAAACCGAGGTCGATCGCTTGTCCGGGCTGCTGGCCGGCAAGGCCGAGGGCGACGCGCTGCTGTGGTTCGCCTACCCAAAAGGCACCTCCAAGCGCTACCGCTGCGACTTCAACCGCGACACCGGCTGGGCCGTGCTGCAGGCGGCGGGGTTCGACACGGTGCGTGCAGTGGCCATCGACGAGGATTGGACCGCCTTGCGGTTTCGACGCATGGCATTCATCAAGCTGCGGACTTGAATTGACCCAAGGATACCCACCCGAGTGGGCCGCGATTGACATTGCCATTCGCGGTTTTCGCGAACTCCTCCAGGCGCTCCCACGCCCGCAATGCAGCGGCCCACTCACGCCAGTCCCTGAATCACACGGCCCGAATCGGGACCTCATCGAACCGCGTGAACCATAACTGGGGGACAACGCTCACCCCATCCCCCAAAGGAGGGGAAAGGCGATTCGCGGATCAGGGACGGCAGCGCGCCAGGTGGCAAGTCGAGTGGAAGTGATCGCTGGTCGGACCGGGCGGCGTCGAGGATCGCAAGCTCATGCTTCAATGCGTGTCGGATCCACGCCCACGCGATGACCTCATGCTGATTGCCCCGCCCACCACTGACGAGACGCAGCGCCTGGCCTTGCTGCGTTCGCTGGACCTGCTGGACTCCGCACCCGAGCCCGCCTTCGACACACTGACACGGCTGGTCGTCCAGCTGCTGCAGGTGCCGGTGGCGCTGATCTCGCTGGTGGACGAGCAGCGCCAGTGGTTCAAGTCGCGGGTCGGGCTGGAGGCCACCGAAACACCGCGCGACATCGCGTTTTGCGCCCATGCCATCCATGGCGACCTGCCCTTCGTGGTGCCTGATGCACGGCTGGACCTGCGCTTTGCCGACAACCCGCTGGTGACCACCGAGCCGCAGGTGCGGGCCTATGCCGGCATCACGCTGCGCAGCAGCCAGGGCCACGCCCTGGGCACCTTGTGTGCCATCGATCACAAGCCGCGCGAGTTCAGCCCGGCCGAGCTGCACCTGCTGACGGAGCTGGCCGGCAATGCGCAGCGCGAGATCCAGCACCGCGAGGCTGCGGTGCACGCCCGCCAGCAGGCGGACTCGCTGCAAGCAATGCTGGCGCAACAGGTGGCCGAATGCACCGCCGAGCTGCAGCGCTCGGAAGCGGCCCTCGCCAGGCTCAACCACGAACAAGGCCTGATGCTGGACAACGACCTGGTCGGCATCGTCAAGCTGCGCCAGCGCCGCATCGTCTGGCACAACCGGGCGATGGCCCGCATGTTCGGCTACCGCCCTGGCGAGCTGACGAATCGCCCCACGCGCGAGCTCTACCCCAGTGAAGCCGCCTACCAGGCACTGGGAGAAGCCTCGCATGCCGTGCTCAGCCGCGGCGACAGCTACCGCGTGCAACTGCAGCTGGTGCGCCAGTCGGGCGAGCCGATCTGGGTCGACATGGCCGGCACCTTGCTGTCGGCAGAGACCGGCGAGTCGCTGTGGCTGCTGCAGGACATCAGCGCGATGCGGCTGCACCAGGAACAGGTCGAGCAAATGGCCTTCCACGACCCGCTGACGGGACTGCCGAACCGGCTGCTGCTCCAGGACCGGCTGCGCCAGGCGCTGGCCACCGGCAGCAGGGCACACGAGCGCGTGGCTGTCTGCTTCATCGACCTGGACGGCTTCAAGGCCGTCAACGACAGCCAGGGCCACGGCGCGGGCGACGAAGTGCTGCAAATCGTCGCGGCCAGGCTGCTGGCCTGCGTGCGCGGGCACGACACCGTGGCCCGCATCGGCGGCGACGAGTTCGTGCTGGTCTTGAGCCGGCTGGCGGCGCGCGAGGAATGCGACCTGGTGCTGGACCGGGTGCTGGCCGACATCAAGCAGCCAATGCAGCTGGCCGACGGCAGCGAAACCACGCTCACGGCCAGCATGGGCGTGGCCTTCTATCCGGAAGACGGCCTGGACCCGACTCGCCTGCTGGCCACGGCCGACGACGCCATGTACCGCGCCAAACAGTCCCGGCGCGAACGCCTGCGCCCACGCTGAGCCAGCGCAGCAACAGCTGGTCAGGCGCGTGGCCGCGGTCCCGGGCGACCACCTGGTGGAACCGCGTGGCAACACGCGCCATGTGAACAACCACAAGCCGGCCGGATTCGGCGGCCTGGGCCCAGCGCCTGGAGCGCGGGCTCAGCGTGTTCCACTGAGTTCAGCTGCCGGTGTAGCGGCCCGGCCGGTGGTTGATGTAGATGAAGCTGCTCATCACCACCGCGCCCAGCACCGAGTAGATCGCCCGGTCGCGCGGCAGGATCAGCGCGGCGATCAGCAGCACGCTGATGTCGATGGCCATCTGGACCTTGCCGGCACGCCAGCCTTTGACCTGCTGGAAATACAGCGAGACGATGGTCGCACCGCCCAGGCTGGCCCGGTGGCGTGCGAGAAACAGGCAACCCGAACCCAGCAACAGCCCGCCCAGCACCGCGGCATAACCAGGGTGCAGCCGCTCGATGGCGAACAGCCGCGGCGAGTACTCGGTCATCAGCGACAGCGCCGTCACCGCCACGAAGGTCTTCAGCGTGAACTCCGGCCCCATGCGCTTCCACGAGAAGCCGTAGAACGGCAGGTTCACGACGAAGAACCACTTGCCGAAGCTGTAGCCCGTCAAGTGGCTGAGCACAAAGGCCGCGCCCGCGGTGCCACCGGTGATCAGGCCCACCTGGGCAAACAGGATCAGCGCCAGCGAGACGAACAGCGTGCCGGTGAAGATGGCCTGCGTGTCCTCGAACAAGGTGTGCGGCTTGTCTGTCAGCGGTGCGAGTGCCTCTGCCGTGCGTTTCGCGGTTGGAGTGTCGGGGGTGTCTACAGTCGCCATGCGGGCATTGTGAGCAGGAAGCATGCCGCGCCACCGCCCTGCCCCACCCCGCCAGCCGGCCGGCGCGGTCACCGCAGCTTCACTCTCGGTAGTAAACCATCTGGTGCGTGCTGGCGAGCAGCTGGCCGCTGTCGCTCCAGACCTCGGCCGTCTGGTCGAAATAGCCGTTGCGAAAGTTCAGTGCCTTGGCCACGCCCAGCACCGGTCGCTCGCCCTGCGCGGCCAGCATCGCGGCGTCTGCATGGAAATACGTCGTCAGCGTCACGGTGCCGATGGGCACGAACAGCCGGCGGCGCATGAAGACACGCGGGAAAAAGCAGTCGCAAATGGCGGCCAGCGACGCGAAGTCCAGCGGCCGGGCCGGTTCGTCGCGCACCCAGAAGCAGCTGTGCGAACTGGCGTGCTCCTCGCCGTCCATGGCCTCGGGCAGGCCGCCGGTGACAAAGCGCATGTCATAGCGCTTGAACCAGGGCGGGCGCCGGGCGCCGCCGGCCCGCGTCAGCGTGTCGGGTGACGGCGGGTTTGCGGGCGGCCGCACGTCCGGTGCCGACCAGGTCTCACGCCGCCACGCCAGCACCGCCGTCGCAGTGGCCGCCACGGCGCCGCCTTGCAGCAGCTCCACCGCCCAATGCTGGGTCGACCGATTGGTGCGTGCCGCGCGGGCCACCAGCTCGAAGCCACCGTTCTCGATCGCGCTGGCGTAGTTGACGGTCAACGCAATCGGCTCGCCCTGCCGCTCAGGGTGCTGCAGCACCGCGTTCAGCAAGGTGGCCGCCGTCGTGCCACCAAACGGGCCCACCATGTTGGCGTAGGCCGGGCTGGTGGCGCCGCGGAAGTGCCCCACAGGGCCTCCGCCCGGCAGCAGCGTGATGGCTTGGTCGAACGAATGGACGAAAGGCGGTTCTGGCAAGGACATGTTGGAGGCGAGGGGAATTCGGAAGCGAACCCCAGTTTCATCCCGACTGGCGGCCAAGGCCTGTCACCAAGGCGTCTTGCCAGTGCCGATCGTGGCCTTCATGCGCTGGCCGAGCGCTGCATGCACGTTGCCCGCATGCCCCTAATTCGTGATGCGGCCAGGCCTTGTTGCCAGCCCCCTCTCGCTCCTACATTGCGCCAGAGCCATGCTGCACCGGCTCTCCGCGTCTTTTTCTTCGACAGGAGCCTGCATGCGCACTTTCACCCTCCGCACCTTGAGCGTCGTCTTCGCGGTCGCCACGGCCGTCTTCGCCGCTGCCCCGGCACGGGCCGATGTGGTGTCGTTCAACTTCACCGGCCAGATCAGCGACTCGGTGCTGCAGACCGGCATCTACCAACCGCTGGTGAGCAGCAACATGCCTGCGGACTGGCTGGGGCAAACGGTCAGCGGCTCGATCCGCATTGACCTTGGCCCCAGAGCGCCCACGGTGCTGATCCCGGGTCAGATGAGCCAGTTGTCCAACAATGCCAGCTACCCTGCGACCGACTGGATGACGGTCAGCATCACCCAGCCCGACGGCTCGACGCTGCTCATTCCATCCTCTCCGGCGCCCGATCCCTACCCGGAAGGCGAAGGCAACAACGCCTACTCGCACCTGATGAACAATGCCGTGTTGAATGGCCAGCCTGCGCAGGACGGCTTCTCGGCGAACCGCTTTCTAAGCAACGGCCAGACCTACCCGCAGCAGCTGTTCCAGCTCGAACTCGTCTCTACCGGCGCGAACAACCTCAGCCTGGTCGATTCGATCGACTATCGCAAAGCGGTGTTCAATCCCGCGCAGGCCAACTGGACCAACTACGGCGTGGTCGACAGTTTTTCATCGCTGACCAGCGGCTACCGCTATGCCTTCACCGTGCTGTCGCTGAGCAGCACGGTCAGCGCAGTGCCAGAGCCCACCAGCACAGCGATGATGGGGATCGGCCTGGCGGCGCTGCTGTGGTTCGGCCGCCGCCGACGCGGCGATGAAACAGGCCTCGCGGCAGCCTGAGCTCAAGCCGGCTGCGCTGCCGGCACCGCCACGCGCGATGCCTCGCGGATCGGCAAGTGCATCAGCGCGGCGCCAAAGGCCAGCACCGCGTCGGCGTAGAACATCCAGGTGTAGTTGCCTGTGGCTTCGAAGGTCTTGCCGCCCAGGTAGGCGCCAAGGAAGCCGCCGACCTGGTGGGCCAGCATCACCACGCCGAACAGCGTGCCCATGTGGGCCGGACCGAAGAAGCGGGCGACCAGGCCGGCCGTGGGCGGCACGGTGGACAGGAAGCTCACGCCCATCACCGCGGCGAAGACCAGCATGCCGGCGCTGCTCTTGGGCGACAGCACGAAGACCAGCACCGCCACGCCGCGCACCAGGTAGATCATCAACAGCAGCGACTTCATGCGCCAGCGCCCGCCCTGGAAACCGATGGCCCAGCCGATGCCGAAGCTGCCGACGATGTTGAACAGGCCGATTACCGCCAGCGACCAGGCACCGACCGCGGCCGGTAAGCCGCAGGACACGACGACACCTGGCAGATGCGTGGCCAGGAAGGCCACATGGAAGCCGCAGACCATGAAGCCGCCGGAGAGCAGCAGGAAGCTGCGGTCGCGCAGCGCGCGGCGCAGCACCTGGCCTGTCGGCTCCACCGGCGCCGCCGCAGGCGCACCGACCGCCGCGGGCCGCTTGCGCAGCACCCACGCGGCCGGCAGCGCCATCAGCGGCAGCACCGCGAGCAGTTGCAGCGCCGAGACCCAGCCGGCAGCGGCCGTCATGCCCTGCGCGATCGGCGCGAAAACGAACTGGCCAAACGAGCCACCGGCGTTGACGATGCCGGTCGCCATGCCGCGCCGCTCAGGCGGCACCAGCCGCGTGGTCGCGGCCATCAGCACCGAAGGCCCGGCCATGCCGGCGCCACCCGCGGCCAGCACGCCAATCGCCAGGATCAGCCCCGCGCTGCTGTGCATCAGCGGGATCAGCGCGGTGCCGGCGCAAACCAGCAGCACACCCAGGATCAGCACCCTGCCCGGGCCGTAGCGGTCCGCCACCAGGCCGGCGAAGGGCTGGGTCAGGCCCCACCAGAGCTGGCCAAACGCAAAGGCCAGGCTGATCTGCGCCAGGCCCAGGCCGGTCGAGCTGTTCAGGTTGCCGAGGAACAGGCCCATGGACTGGCGCGCGCCCATGGTCAACGCGAAGGTGCCGCCAGCGGCCAGCAGCACCAGCCAGACCGCGGGCGAGGTGGAAGAGGATGTCTTCATCAGGTGGGCTCCGGTGTGTCGTTCATCAGCTGGATCACTTCGTCCAGCAAGGCATGCAGGCGGGCCACGCGTTCGGCGCCCATGCGTTGGTTGAAGGCCAGCTGCGCCCGCTTCCAGGACTGCCGGGCTTGCTGGCGCTTGGCCTGGCCGGCGTCGGTCAGCGAAATGCTGCGCGAGCGCGCATCGGCGCCCGGGCCCATCTGCACCCAGCCCTGCGCGACCAGCGGCTGCAGGTTGCGGGTCAAGGTGGAAGGCTGCAGCGCCATCGCGGCCGCCAGGTCGGCCGGCCGCACCGGCCCCATCGCGGCAATGTGGCCGAGCAGCGAGTACTGCGAAGTCTTCAGCCCGGTCTCTTTCTGGATCACGCCGTCGAAATGCAGGCTGACCAGCCGATCGGCCTGGCGCAGGCGCAGGTTGCTGCAGCCGCGAGGCAGCGCGGGTGGCTCCGCCAACGCAGGCGGCTCGGTCGCAGGGCGTTTCATGCGAATAATTGTAGCCACAACTGTTGTATCTACAATTATTATCGAACCCACGCCGCTTCCGGCTTGCCATCCACGCCCTTCCAGGAGACGCCCATGCCCGCCGACATCAACCCCCTCTGGCACAGCATTGCCGCCCTGTCTGCCGACACCGCGGCCGACACGCTGGTCCGTTGGCAACAACAGGAAACCGAAGTCCGGCGCCAGCTGTCGCAAGGCGGCGTGGCCCGGCCTGGACAGCTGCAAGGGCTCAGCGGGCTGCAGGTCTTCGAAGGCATCAGCAAGGGCGAGCTGCCGTACCCGCATGTCAGCGAAGGCGCGGACATCTGGCCCATCGAATACGAAGCCGGCCGCTTCGTGTTCCAGGGCCACCCGCCGCAGCGCTTCCTGAACCCCATGGGCACGCTGCACGGCGGCTGGATTGCCACGATGCTGGACTCGGCGGTGGGCTGCGCGGTGCACACCACGCTGCCGGCCGGCGTGGCCTACACCACCGCCGAGCTGAAGATCAGCTACCTGCGGGCGCTGACGCTGAAGGTGCCGCTGGTGCGCGCCGAAGGCCGCATCATCAGCAGCGGCCGGCAGCTCGGTTTTGCCGAAGGCCGGCTGTATGGGCCGGACGGCAAGGTCTACGCCCATGCCACCACCACCTGCCTGGTGATGACACCTTCAGCGGGATGACGCCTCACGTGCATCCGATGAGGGATGCGCGCGCCGCGGCCTGCCGCGACACTGCCCACTTGCCCGCCCGCGTCAACCCGCTGCCGGCGGTTCGTGGCCAGTGGTCGAAGGCAGATGCGAGCAGTGGTGGAGACAAATGCCGGCGAGCAGTGGGCTGGCAGCCAGCATCGGCAGGCAATCTCTGCCCTGGCCGGGCTGTTGCTGCTGGCCTTGCTGGCGCTGCTGGCCGTCTGTGGCTGGGCCCTGCAGCAGCATGACCAGAAGCGCTTGCGCGTGATCAGCCTGCCGGCCTACCCGCTGGCACTGCATGACGACAACGCCAGCCTGGCCCGTGGCCGTTACCTGTACGACACACGCGGCTGTGCCGGCTGCCATGGCCAGCAAGGCGAAGGCCGGTTGTTCATCGACGACCTGCTGACCGGCCAACGCGTCGCCAGCCCGAACATCAGCCCCGGCCCGGGCAATGTGGTCGCCGGCTACCAGCCTGCGGACTGGGAGCGCGTGCTGCGCCACGGCGTCAAGCCCAATGGCCAGCCGGTGCTGCTGATGCCGTCTGACGACTACAGCCGCCTCAGCGACGATGACCTGGCCTCGCTGGTCCAGTACCTCAGGCAGCTGCCGCCGGTGCCCGGCCGCGCCGCCGTGCTGGAGCTGCCCACCTCGCTGCGGCTGCGCCATGGGCTGGGCCAGTGGCAGGACGCAGCCGAGAAGATCGACCACGCCCGCCCGCCCGAGCCTGCCGAGCCCGAAGCCCTGAGCGTGGGCTACGGCCGCTACGTGGCCCAGGCCTGCACCCGCTGCCATGGCGCGCAGCTGACCGGCGGCCGCGACGACACCAGCCAGCCCTGGGCGCCCAGCCTGGCGCCGGACCTGCCAACTGCCACAGGCTCAGGCAACCGCAGCGGCATGTCCGCCTATGCCGACCCTGCGCTGTTCCGCCGGCTGATGCGCACCGGCACCCGGCCCGACCACAGCGCCGTCAGCCGCAGCATGCCTTTCGAATCACTCAGCCAGATGAGCGACCTGGAACTGGACGCCTTGCAGCTCTACCTGCGCAGCCTGCCGGCCAGCGCCACGGCGCTGCCCTGAGGCCCGCGACAATGGCGGCATGCTGAGCCCGTCCGCCACCGACCGCCAAGACACCGCCTCCTCCTTCGACCCAGGCACCGCGCCCGCCGCCGAAACCATCGCGGTGATCGACTTCGAGACCACCGGCATGGCCGGCCAGGGCGCCCGGGCGACCGAGATCGCCGCGGTGCTGGTGAGCGGCGGCCGGATCGTCGGCCAGTACCAGAGCCTGATGCGCAGCGGCGCCTGGGTGCCGCCTTTCATCGAGCAGCTGACCGGCATCAGCAACGCGATGCTGGCCGATGCGCCGCCGGCCGAACATGTCATGCACGAGGTGCTGGCCTTCACCCGCGGCTGCCCGCTGGTGGCCCACAACGCACCCTTCGACCGCAGCTTCTGGCGCGCCGAGGGCGCGCTGGCCGGCGCCAGCGAAGACCCGGCACACGACGAATTCGCCTGCACCCTGCTGCTCAGCCGCCGGCTCTATCCCGAGGCGCCGAACCACAAGCTGGGCGGCCTGGCCGAGCACCATGCGTTGCCGCGTGAAGGCCGCGCCCACCGCGCCTTGTCAGACGCGTTGCTGACCGCCCACCTGCTGCTGCGCATCCAGGCCGACGTGCTCGCGCGCCATCCCGGCCCAGCCATTCCTGACGAAGCCGACCATGGCCTGCTGCGCCGGCTGCAGCGCCTGCCGCGCCGTCGCATGGAACGTCGCCTGCCGGCCGATTGGCGCTGAGGCGCGCCCTGGACCGGCGGCCTGCCGCCAGCAACGAGCGGTTACCGGCCCTTGCCGGCGCTGCTGTAAAGTGAAATCAAATTGCCGGCATTGACCTGAAACGTCGCCCTCACGCGCCGATCTTCCAGGGATGACCGGCATGCGGGCGGTCCGGACGACCACCGCGCGGGCCGGCCCCACACCGGCAACGTGCACCGCCCATGTCTGCAGGCGTGCCGCGGCCATCGCCCGAGCCGCCGGCCCTTTGGTTTGGGAGTAGTACCTGTGTCTTGCCACCCCTGCCGCGTTGTGTGGCTGCCGCGCCTCGGGCCGAAGACATGGGACTGTTGAGCGCACTGCCGGCCGCCTGGCGTCGCAGCGCCCGCTCCGCCCCAGCCACCCCGCCCACAGTCGCCCCGGCACCCGCCTCGCCTTCGGATGAGCCCGGCTGGGTCAAGGCCGAGCAGGCCATCATGGGCACGGCCATCAGCGCCGAGCTGTGGTGCGAAGACCCGGACCAGGCCCAGGCGGCGCTGGCCGCGGTGATGGCCGAGATGCACCGCATCGACGCCGCGATGAGCCCGCACAAGCCCGCATCCGAACTCTCGCGCATCAACCGCGAGGCGGCCGAGCATGCGGTGCCACTGAGCGAGGAAATGGCCGGCCTGATCGCCCGCGCGCTGCGCTTCTCTGAACTCTCCAGCGGCGCCTTCGACATCAGCTACGCCAGCGCCGGACAGCTCTACGACTACCGCGCCGGCACCGCACCCAGCGACGCGGCGCTGGCGCCAGCCCGTGAAGCCATTGGCCACCGCGGCCTGCTGCTCGACCGGGCGAACGGCACGCTACGCTTCGCCAGGCCCGGCATGCGCATCGACCTCGGCGGCTTCGCCAAGGGCCATGCGGTGGACAACGCGATTGCGCTGCTGAAAGCACGCGGCATCCGCCATGCGATGGTTGCCGCCGGCGGCGACAGCCACCTGCTGGGCGACCGCCGCGGCCGGCCGTGGATGGTCGCCGTGCGGGACCCGCGCCAGGCCGGCGCCAACATCGCGGTGCTGCCGCTGCAGGACGTGGCCATCTCGACCTCCGGCGACTACGAGCGCTTCTTCATCGCCGGCGACGGCCGCCGCCACCATCACCTGCTGGACCCGCGCACCGGCCGTTCGGCCGAAGGCGTGCAAAGCGTGACCATCCTGGCCGACGACGGCCTCACCACCGAAGCACTGTCCAAGGCGGTGTTCGTGCTGGGCGCCGCCGCCGGCCTGAAATTGATCGACACGCTGCCCGGTGTGGATGCTGTGATCGTCGATGGAAACGGGCAGTTGCACTTTTCCGGCGGATTGCGCCAAGCCGGGCACTGAATCTGCATCGTCAGCATGGTTTTTCCTCGCCTGACGTTCTTTGTCACCTCCTCCGCGCGCCCCCTATGCGAAAGCCCGTCATGAATCCAGTTGTTGACCTGCGCACCCGTGCCGCGACGGCTTTCGCCCTGCTCATCGCCAGCGTGCTCGCCGGCTGCGGCGGCGGCAGCACCAGCGGCGACTCGACGCTGACCGTCAACGGCGACGTGCCGCTGGTCTACGTCAAGCGCGTGAACACCGTCGGCCTGAACCCCACCGATGGCACCGGCTTCGCTGAAGGCGGCGACCTGATGCTGCGGGAGAAGTCCTCACCCAGCGCGCCCGAGCACAACCTGACCACGCTGATCACCCAGGGCAAGGGCGACGCCTCCGACCCCGAGGTTTCGTACGACGGCAAGAAGGTCATCTTCTCGCTGCGCTGCCCCACCAGCAACACCTCGCTGGTCAACGGCCAGCCGGCCTGCACCGGCCACTGGAACATCTGGGAATACGACATGACGACCGGCGGGCTGACCGCCGGCACCTTCCGCCGGCTGACCAGTTCGACCACTGATGACGACGTCGACCCGGTCTACCTGCCAGGCAACCGCGGCTTTGTCTTTGCGTCGAACCGCCAGGCCAAGTCCCACCTCAGCCAGGCACTGGACCGCAGCTACTACGCGCTGGACGAATACGAGCGCGAACGCACGCTGAACATCCACAGCATGGATGTGGACGGCAACAACATCGTGCAGCTGACCTTCAACCAGAGCCATGACCGCAACCCTGTCGTGCGGCCGAATGGCGACGTGATGTTCTCGCACTGGGACCACGTGGGCGGGCGCAATCACTTCAAGGTCTTCCGCATGAAGCCGGACGGCACCGACCTGTTCGTCCTCTACGGCGCGCACAGCGAAGGCAACAGCTTCCTGCACCCGCGCGACATGGACCCCAAGGGCGCCTACGCCGGCCAGCTGTCCACCGACCTGATGCCGCTGTCGCGCACCCATGAAGGCGGCGCGCTGATGCGGGTCGACGTGGCCAACTATTCCGAGCAGAACACCCCTGCCAACCCCAGCGTGCCGACGCAAGGCGGCCAGGCCCAGATCACCGACCAGTTGCTGGAGATGGACCGCGGCCTGTCCAGCTACGGCCGCGTCACCACGCCTTACCCGCTGTGGGACGGCACCGACCGGCTGCTGGTCGCCTACCGCCCCTGCGAAGTGACACGCGACGGCAACGTCGTCTCGTGCGCCACGCTGACCGCCGACGAGATCGCCCGCCTCAGCGACGACGGCCGCGGCCGCGACGCGGCGGCCGCCGACACGCTGCAGGACGACGTGCCGCCGCCGTACGCCATCTACATGTTCGACCCGGCCAAGCAGACCTGGCTCAACGTGGCCTCGCCCGACGCCGGCTTCATGTACACCGACCCGATCGCGTTGCAGGCCCGCACCGAGCCGAATGCTACCGACGCCACCCCGGTCGACAGCAGCCTGGCCTCCCAAAACCTGGGCCTGCTGGAAGTCCGCAGCGTCTATGACACCGACGGCCTGGGCCGCATGGGCGACGCCGTGCTCGGCGCCACCGACCTCGGCGAGAACTGCAGCGCTGCCATTCCCAAGACCGCGCCCACCGACCCGCTGGACACCCGCTCGCAGGTCGCGGACCTGGTCAAGATGAAGGACCCGGCCGACCCGGCCTACCACTGCTCTCCGGCCCGCTTCGTGCGCGCCACGCGTGCGGTGGCGCCACCCTCGGGCAGCATGGGCTTGCGCCAGGCAATCGGTGAAACCGACTTCGAGCCGCAGCAGATCCTGGGTTACGCGCCGATCGAGCCGGACGGCTCGTTCAAGCTCACCATCCCGGCCGACACCCCAGTCGCACTGGCCATCATCGACTCGCAAGGCCGCGCGTTCCAGACCCACACCAACTGGATCCAGGTGCGCCCGGGCGAGCGCCGCACCTGCGATGGTTGCCACAGCCCGCGCCGCGGCGGCTCGCTGAACTCCGGCACCGTCGTCAACACCGTGCCCGAAACGCTGCGCAGCGCACTGACCGCCGGCCGCGCCTCCGGCGAAACGCTGGCCGGCACCCGCACCCGGCTGGACCCCGAAGCGCTGAAGCTGGTCTCCGACCTGATGTATGCCGACGTGTGGGCCGACACCACCCAGCCCGGCATCACCGCCCGCCAGGCGATCTCGCTGCGCTACACCGGCAACGACAACAGCGCAGACGACCTGGTCACCGCCGCACCGACGCGCGGCATCATCAACTACGTCGACAACATCCAGCCGCTGTGGACCCGTGCCCGCGGCACCGACGGCGCACTGACCTGCACCGCCTGCCACAACGCCGCCAGCACGACCAGCAAGCTGGACCTCAGCGCCACGCTGGCCGGCAGCGGCCGCCTGGTCTCGTACGAGGAGCTGCTGATCGGCGACCCGGTGCTGGACCCGAAGACCGGCCTGCCGCAGACGCACCTCGAAGAAGGCGTGCCCATGGTCACGCGCCAGGCCGCGCTGGTGCAGAACGACGCCAGCGAAGGCAGTGCGCTGGGCCTGGCACGCAAGAGCCGGCTGATGGAAATCCTCTCCGGCCAGAAGCTGATGGCCAGCGGCGACGCCTTGACCTCCCACCCCACGCCCGCGTCGCCCGCACCCGACCATGCCACCCTGCTCAACGCAGCCGAGAAGCGCCTGGTCGCCGAATGGATGGACCTGGGCGGCCAGTACTACAACGACCCCTTCGACGCCAGCAGCGGCGTGCGCACCGTGGCCACGCTGGACGAGAAAGCCTTCGAGGCCAGCATCCACCCGATCCTGATGGCCAACTGCGCCAATGGTTGCCACATGGCCATCGGCAGCAACGCGGCCAAGGACTTCCACGAGAACAAGTTCGTGCTCACCGGCAGCGAGGAAGGCGACTTCAACGTCTCGCTGTCGATGATCTCGGACGTCTGCTCGCCGGCCACCAATCCGCTGATCTCCCGGCCGTCCACCATTCCGCACCCGGCTGCCGCCGCCAGCCAGGCACAGGCCGTGCTCCCGGTGGACAGCAGCACCTACAACGCCATGGTCGCGTGGATTGCCGCCGGCTGCAGCAACCCGGCTGCGGCCAACAAGCACAAAGCCAGCAAGGACAACGGCAAGGCCATGATCAAGGCCTCGACCAGCCTCAAGCCCGCAACCGCTACCACCACGGCCTCGCCCACCGGCACCCGGATCTCTGCCCGATGAACCTGTCGTTCCCGTTGTTTCGCACCCGCCGGCGCCCGAGCTGGATGACCTGGCTGGCCGGCATGGCCGTGGTCGCCACCGGCAGTGCCCTGCTCGCGGCCTGTGGCGGCGGCGGCCCGCTGGGCAACCCGCCAGACATCACCAATCCACCCGGCGCCACCGGCGAGAAGCTGTCCTTCGCCTACTACCAGAAGTGCATCCAGCCCATCCTCGAAGCGGCGCTGGCAGCCCCTGACGGCAGCAACCACACCAACACCTGCGCCAGCGGTGGCTGCCATGACAACACCACCGGCACCGGCGGCGCGTTGCGCGTGGTCGGCGGCGCACCGGCGCAGGACCTGAGCCAGTCGGCGGACGTGCTGCGCACGACGGACATGTACCGCAACTTCTATTCGGCCCAAGGCGTGACGCTGCCTGGCAATGCCGACGACAGCCGGTTGTTCGACAAGCCCTTGCTGAAGAACGTACTGCACGGCGGCGGCCTGATCTTTGCGAGTGAGTCCGATCCGAATGCGCAGAAGATCCGCTACTGGATCTCCAACCCCGCGCCGCAGGGCCAGGACGAATTCAGCACCGCCTCCTACAGCATGTTCACGCCCGCCGACCCGGCCACCGGCACCTGCAACACGACCCCATGAGCTTTTTCTCCCGTCTGGGCGGTGTGACAGGCCTTGCCGCACAGCTGACGATTTTGGTCGCCCTGACAGCTTCGGCCGCCTCCGCAGTGGCGCAAACTGTCATGCCGGCAGTCGACGCGCCAGAGGCTGTGCCATCGGTCGGCATTCCGCAGCCCCTGGTCTGGGTCGGCGCAGAACCCGGCCGTGACGACAAGGTCGAGATCGTGCAGGTCCAGGTGGCCTACGTCGAGATGCGCAGCGGCCCGGGCCGCGGCTACCCGATCTTCTACGTCGCCAAGCGCCAGGAGTGGCTGCGCATCGAGCTGCGCCACACCGATTGGTACCAGGTCCGCACCGCCAACGGCAAGCTCGGCTGGGTCCAGCGCGGCCAGCTGGAGAACACCGTGGTGGCCGGTGGCGACCAGCTGTTCCGCGACGTGGTGCTGGGCGACTACCTGAACCGCAGGGTCGAGCTGGGTGCCGCCTGGGGCCGCTTCAAGTCCGAACCGATGATCCGCTTCTGGACTGCGTACCGGATGTCCGACACGCTGAGCCTCGAGGGCTCGCTGGCCCAGGTGCAGGGCGTGTATTCGGGCAGCACGCTGTGGCATGTGGACCTGATGGCCGAGCCCTGGTCCGACCAGCGCCTGTCGCCGTATTTCGCGGTCGGCGTGGGCCAGTTCAAGAACATCCCGAACCAGAGCCTGGTCGAGTCGCAGACCACCGATGCCAAGCTGGCCGACATGCGGCTGGGCCTGCGCTGGCACCTGACCGACCGCTTCGTGCTGCGGCTGGACGGCACGCTCTACACCGCCTTCCTGTCGCAGCAGCGCACCGGCGAATACCGCGCGTACTCCGCAGGCCTGTCGTTCTTCTTCTGATTGCCACCCATGGCCCATTCCGTTTCCTTTCCCCGCCTGGCCGTTGCAAGCGCCGCGCTGCTGCTCGCGCTGCCCGCCCTGGCCGTCGACACCACCACCTCGGGCGACCAGCAGGCCATCGTGCCGCAAGTCCAGCGCAGTGAGCTGCGCCCCGCGCGCTTCCCGTCCAACGACTTCGAGGTCGGCCTGTTCGGCGGCATCTATGGCACGCAGAACTTCGGCGCCAGCTTCGCCGGCGGGGCGCGCGTGGGCTACCACATCACCGAAGATTTCTTCGCCGAAGCCGCCTACGGCCAGACCAACGTCACCGACGAAACCTTCCGCCGCATCCTGCCCGGCGGCATCTTCACCAGCGACACCGAGAAGCTCAGCTACTACAACCTCTCGCTGGGCTGGAACATGCTGCCCGGCGAGATCTTCCTGGGCAGCAGCACCGCCAAGCTCTCGCAGCTCTACCTGGTGGCAGGCCTGGGCCGCACCCGCTTCGTCGACCAGCGCGAGCAGACCTTCAACTTCGGCATCGGTGCCAAGGTCTTCCTGAACAACTGGTTTGCCCTGCGCGTGGACATGCGCGACCACATCTTCACGCTGGACCTGCTGGGCAAGCGCGACAGCACCCACAACCTGGAGCTGACGACCGGCGCGTCGTTCTTCTTCTGACCGTCCTGCCCGCGTCCCCTGCCCTGCTGTTGCCGACATGAATCTCCCGTCTTCCCTGCTGCGCCCATTTGCCCTGTGCGCCCTGAGCCTGCTGCTGCTCGCCAGCCTGGCCCAGGCCGCGCCCACGCCCAACGCCCCGGCGCCGGACTTCACGTTGCGCACCACCGAAGGCCGCAACCTGCGCCTGCAGGAGCAGCGCGGCCAGGTCGTGTTGCTGAACTTCTGGGCCACCTGGTGCGCCCCTTGCCGAGAAGAGATGCCTCAATTGGGCAAGCTCTACGAGCGCTACCAGGGTGCCGGTTTCCAGCTGCTGGGCGTGAACGTGGACGAAGACCCTGCCGCGGCGGCCGCACTGGCGCAGAAGCTGGGCGTGAAGTTCCCGGTGCTGCTGGACAGTGCCAAGCAGGTCAGCAAGCTCTACGAGCTGAACTCGATGCCATCCACGGTGCTGATCGACCGCGACGGCAAGGTGCGCTTCCTGCACCGCGGCTACCGCGCAGGTTTCGAGCAGACCTACGACCAGCAGATCCGCGCGCTGCTGAAGGAGTGATGGAAATGAAGACCATGCGCGTCCTTCCTGCCCTCTCCGTGCTCGCCGCGGCCGTGCTCGCCGGCTGCAGCACGCCGCAGCCCTG
Organism: Ideonella sp.; assembly: GCF_041287625.1. Taxonomy (GTDB): domain Bacteria; phylum Pseudomonadota; class Gammaproteobacteria; order Burkholderiales; family Burkholderiaceae_C; genus Ideonella. The sequence goes on along the minus strand of NZ_JBGGNH010000075.1, from coordinate 111,753 downwards.
GGTCCAACCTTACGAGCGCGAACGCCTGGCCGACCCGATCATGCAGTTCTCGCGCGACTCGCTGGCCGAGAAGCACCGTGACCACGTCTACACGGTGCGCGAAGGCGGCCGTGGCGCCACCGGCGTGCAGGGAGGCGGTTGTGGCTGCAACTGAGATCCTTCGCCGCATCGGTGCCGCGCTCGGCTCCCTGGGCGCCGGCCTTGCTGCATTGCTGGGTCATGGCGCCGCGCGTGCCGTGGACCTGCCTGCCGACACCGCCGAAGCCATGGTGCACATCTACGACGGCGGTGGCGTCAAGGCCATCGGCCCGGCCTTCCTGGTGCGCAAGAACATTGCCGACAAGGTCTCGCTCAGCGGCACCTATTACGTGGACATGGTCAGCAATGCGTCCATCGACGTGGTGACCACCGCCAGCGCCTACAAGGAAGTGCGCAACGAGTTCGACCTGAGCATGGCCTACGCCACGCGCGACAGCCTCATCACGCTCAGCGGCTCGCACAGCCAGGAGCCGGACTACGTCGCCAACAGCTTCTCGGTCGACGTGTCGCAGGAAATCTTCAGCGGCCTGAGCACCATCTCGCTGGGCTTCACGCGCGGCCAGGACCAGGTCGGCATGAAGGACAACCCGAGCTTTTCCGACAGCGCCCGCCACTGGCAGTACCGGGTCGGCGGCAGCCTGATCCTCAGCCCGCGCTGGGTCGCCAGCGCCAACCTCGAAGCCATTGCCGACGACGGCTACCTCGGCAGCCCGTACCGGCTGGCGCGTGTCTTCGGCTCCTTCATCCACGAGAACAACCCAAGCACCCGCGCCAGCCGGGCGGTCAAGTTCCGCGTGATCGGCGACGTGGGCGAGGCCGGTGCACGCAGCGCCGTGCATGCGGAATACAGGTACTTCTGGGACAACTGGGCGATTCGCGCCAACACGCTGGAGGCCGGCTACACCCGCTACCTGGGCGACGCTTTCCTGGTCGACGGCTTTGGCCGCTACAACCACCAGACCAAGGCCTTGTTCTACAGCGACAACGCGCCGACCGAGACCACCTACTTCACCCGCAACCGCCAGCTCGGCACCTTCAACAGCATGTCGCTGGGTGCCCACCTGAGCTGGAACGCGGCCAGCGTGCCAGGCAAGTACGACGTCAAGCTGCACGGTTCCTGGGAGATCGTGCGCTTCGACTACCAGGACTTCACCGACATCCGCACCGGCAAGCCCTATGCCTTCACCGGCCATGTGGTGCAGCTCTACATGACCGCCACGTTCTAAGCACCATGCCCAAGACCTTCCCCCAAGCGCTGCGCCATGCGCTGGCCGCTGCCGGCTGCCTGCTGGCCCTGGCCGCGCCACTCACCAGCTGGTCGCGGGCCGCCGTGCCCGAAGCTGCCGCATCCGCGCCCTCGGCAGCATCGGCCCCGGCCGATCCGGTGGCGCTGGACGCTCGCGTCGAAGGCCTGAAGTCCGACGTGATCCAGCTCAACCGCGACCTGCTGCTGCTCGAAGAGGAACTGCTGTTCCCGGCCAGCACCCAGGTGGCCGTGTTTGTTTCCAGCGACGTGGGCGACCTGTTCATGCTGGACTCGGTGCAGGTGCTGCTGGACGGCAAGGAAGTCGGCAACCACCTCTACACCGAGCGTGAGCTGGTGGCGCTGCGGCGCGGTGGGGTGCAGCGCTTCTACCTTGGCAACCTGCGCAGCGGCGAGCACACGCTGGTGGCGTTTTTCGTCGGCAAGGGCCCACACGAGCGCGACTACAAGCGTGGCACCACGTTGAAGTTCGAGAAGGGCAGCGAACCCAAGTACGTCGAGCTGCAGATCAAGGACTCGGCCCGCACGCTGCAGCCGGTGTTCGACGTCAAAGTCTGGCAGTGACCGCGGTTGTGAAAGCTCCTTTGCTGCGCCGTTGGGCGGCAGCAGCTGCCTGCGGTGCGTCGCTGGGCGGCATGCTGCCGTGCAGCTCGCTGGCGGCCGAGCCGCCCTCGCCCACCATCACCGTGCAGGCGCCGCACTATGGCGACGCGCTGTTCTATTTCTTCCAGGACCAGTACTTCACCGCCGTCACCGGGCTGATGGTCTCGCAGACGCTGCACCGGGTCGCCCCGCATGACGACGAAGCCGAAGTGCTGCGCGGCGGCCTGCTGCTGTCCTACGGCCTGCACCGCCAGGCCGCCCAGGTCTTCGAGCGCCTGATCGAGCGCGGCGCCGAGCCGGCCACGCGCCGCCGCGCCTGGTACTTCCTGGCCAAGATCCGCTACCAGCGCGGCTTGGTGCAACAGGCAGCGGACGCACTCGCCCGCATCGACGGCCCGCTGCCGCCACAACTGGCCGACGACCACGCGCTGCTGCAGGCCCAGGTGCAGATGGCGCTGGGCCAGTACGGCCCGGCCGCCGATGCGCTGCGTGGCCTGGCCGGCCGCAAGCCTGCCGCCCGGGCGTCGGGCTGGGCGTCCGTCTGGACACTGGGCTGGTTCGGCCAGCAGTACGCCGACGACGAGAACGACCGCGCCACCCGCTATGCCCGCTTCAATCTCGGCGTCGCGCTGATCCGCAGCGGCCAGCGCGACACCGGCGTGAAGATCCTCGACGAACTCGGCCAGCAAGCCGCCGGCAACGAGGAAATGCGCGCACTGCGCGACCAGGCCAACGTCGCACTGGGCTACAGCGCACTGCAGGCCGAAGAGCCGGAGAACGCCCGCAAGTGGCTGGAGCGCGTGCGCCTGAACGGTCCGGCGTCGAACAAGGCGCTGCTGGGGTTCGGCTGGGCCGCGCTGTCGCTCAAGCAGCCCAGGCTGGCCCTGGTGCCCTGGACCGAACTCGCCAAGCGCGACAGCGACGACGCCGCGGTGCTGGAAGCCCGCCTGGCCATGCCCTACGCGCTGACCGAGCTCGGCGCCATCGCCCCGGCTGCGGCACAGTACGAACAGACGCTGGGCCAGTATGCGCAGGCCGACCAGCAGCTCGACGACTCCATCACCGCCTTGCGCGACCCGCGCTGGCTGGACGCGCTGCTCACGCTGAATCCCGGCGAGGAGATGGGTGCGCTGCGCCAGATCTCGCGCCTGCCGCAGATGCCGGCCGCCGGCCACCTGCGCCTGGTGATGGCCCGGAACGACTTCCAGGAAGCCTTCAAGAACCACCGCGACCTGCGCTTCCTGCAGACCAACCTGGCCGACTGGCGCAGCAAGCTGGCCAGCTACCGCGCGATGCTGGACCACCGCCGCGAATTCTTCGACAAACGCCTGCCGATGCTGCACGCGCAGACCGGTGGCATTGACCTCGCACCGCGCAAGCAGCTGCGCGACCAACTGAGCGCCGAGCTGGCCCAGGCCAGCACCGATGGCGACGGCCTGGCCTTTGCCGACACCCGCCAGCGCGGCCTGCTCAGCCGCGCCGGCACCGCCCGCGACACGCTGGACCGCCTGGGCGCCGCAGCGGACGCCCCCGACACCGCCGCCCAGCGCGAACGCCTGCGCCTGCTGTCGGGCGTGCTGAACTGGGAACTGGCCGAAGCCTACCCCGAACGCGCCTGGCAGGCCCGCAAAGGCCTGCAGCAGCTGGGCAAGGAACTGGACTCCGCCGGCCACCGGCTGGAGGAACTGCTGCAAGCCGAAGGCAGCGAACGCCAGCGCCTGGATTCGCTGGGCCAGCGGCTGGACCTGATGGCCCAGCGCGTCGAGCAGCTCGCGCCTCAGGTTGCGGCCCTCAGCGGCGTGCAACAGCAAGCTCTGCAGGCCATGGCGATTGCCTCGCTGCAGCAGCAGAAGGAGCGCCTGGCCGGCTACACCACCCAGGCGCGTTTTGCGCTCGCCCAGCTGCACGACCAGGCGCTGGAACGCAGCCCCGGCACGAACGACAGCCCGGCCAAGCCGGAGGGCCCCAATGCGAAGCCCTGACGCGATGAACTTCCTGCACACGCCCTTGGCTGCCGCTGCCCTGGCCGTCCTGCTGACCGCGTGCGGTACCAAGCCCAGCTCGCCCGACAACGAACCCACGCTGAAGGCACTGGCCGGCCGCACGGTGGACCTGCCGGCGAGCGGCCAGCCGATGAAGAGCAGCGAGTCGCAGGCGATTGCCGCTTACACCGCGCTGCTGGCCGCCGGCCCGTCGCCCAAGCAGCGCGCCGAAGCGCTGCGCCGACTGGGCGACCTGGAAATGGACCGCAGCGACCGCGCCGCGGCCGCCGCCAGCGGCCCCGAAGCGACCCAGGAATACAAGGCCGCCATCACCCGCTACCAGGACTACCTGCGCGCCTATCCGCAGGACCCGGGCAACGACAAGGTGCTCTACCAGCTGGCGCGTGCGCATGAGCAGGCCGGCGACCTCGAAGCCGCGCAGAAGGTGCTGGACCGCCTGGTCGCCCAGTACCCGCAGACCCGCTACCGCGACGAGGCCGAGTTCCGCCGCGGCGAGCAGCTGTTCACCGCCCGCCAATACCCGGCCGCCGAGACCGCCTACGCCACCGTGCTGGCCGGCGCCAAGGACAACCCGTACCGCGAGCGTGCGCTCTACATGCAGGGCTGGGCCCAGTTCAAGCAAGGCCGGCTGGACCAGGCGCTGGCCTCCTTCCTCGGCGTGCTGGACGGCCGCCTGGCCGGCAAGCCCGACGACGTGCCGCTGGAAAAACTGCCCGACCTGACCCGCGCCGACCGCGAGCTGGTCGAAGACAGCTTCCGCGTCACCAGCCTGGCGCTGCAGAACCTGCAAGGCGCGGAAAGCATCCCGGCCCTGATCCAAAGCGACGCACGCCGCAGCTACGAGGTGCGGCTGTACCAGCAATTGGCCGCGCTGTACCTGAAGCAGGAACGGCCGAAGGACGCTGCCGACACCTACCTCGCGTTCGCCCGCCTGCACCCGCAGCACGGCCAGGCGCCGGTGCTGCAGGCGCGCGTGATCGAGATCTACGAAAAAGCCGGCTTCATGCAGCAGGCGCTGGCCGAGAAAAAGGCCTTTGTCGGCCTGTACGGCCCGGGCAGCGCGTTCCAGAAGGCCAACCCGGCCGCGTGGAAGCAGGCTCAGCCGCTGGTCAAGACCCACCTGGCCGCGCTGGCCGCGCACTACCATGCGCTGGCCCAGGCCAAGCCGGCCCCCGTCACGGCAGCCAACCGCGGCCCGACCGACGCCGAGCTGGCGGCGCAGCACACCGCCGCCGTCACCGAAGCCGTGCAGTGGTACCGCGCGCTGCTGGCCGCCTTCCCGGACGACACCGAAGCCGCACGCAACCGCTTCCTGCTGGCCGAGCTGCTGTTCGAGAACAAGCGCTTCGCCGAAGCCGCGACCGAATACGAGCGCGTGGCCTACGCCGCAGCGCCTGCGCCCGCCACCGCTGCCTCGGCGCCCGCTGCCACGCCAGCCGGCAACGCGGATGCCGGTTACGCCGGCTTGCTGGCCCACACCGAACAGGCCAAGGCCGCGGGCGACGACCAGCGCACGGCGCTGCAGCGCGAAACCGTCGCCAGCGGCCTGCGTTTTGCCAAGCGCTACCCGGCTGACCCGCGCACCCCCGCAGTGCTGGCGAACGCCGCCGACACGCTGCTGCGCCTGGGCGACGCGCCCGCCGCAGCCGATGCCGCCCGCCAGTTGCTCGCGCTGCAACCCGCCGCACCGGACGCCCAACGCCGCGTCGCCTTCACCGTGCTCGGCCAGACGGCGTTCGATGTCAAGGACTACGCCGCTTCCGAGAAGGCCTACCGCGACAGCCTCGCGCTCACGGCCGCGAACGCCGCCGACCGCAACGGCCTGAGCGAGCGCCTGGCTGCCGCCATCTACCAGCAGGGCGACCAGGCCCGCGCCGCAGGCCGCAGCGCCGAGGCAGCGGGCCACTTCGAGCGCGTGGCAGAAGCCGCGCCGCAGTCCAGCGTTCGTGTGAATGCGCAGTACGACGCCGCTGCCGCGCGCCTGGCGCAAAAAGACTGGGCCGGCGCGGTGCGCCTGCTGGAAGACTTCCGCCAGCGCTACCCGAACCACCCGCTGCAGAAGGACCTGCCGCCCAAGCTGGCATTGGCCTACACCGAACTGGGCCGCTGGGCAGAAGCAGCCGCCGAGACCGAACGTGTGGCCGCCGCCACGCCGGACGCCGAACTGGCCCGCGCCGCGCGCTGGCAGGCCGCCGAGCTGTACGAGAAGGCCAATGCCACGCCGCAGGCCGCTGCAGCCTGGGAACGTTATGTGCGCCAGTACCCTACGCCGCTGGACGCTGCCATCGAAGCCCGCTCGCACTTGGTCAAGCTCAACGCCGGCAACCCGACGCGCGCGCTGGCCTGGCAGCAGGAGATCCTGCAGGCCGACCGCGCCGGCGGCAGCGCCCGCACGCCACGCACCCGCGTGCTGGGCGCCCAGGCAGCGCTGGCGCTGGCCGAGCCGGTGGCGGCACGCTACCGCGCGGTGGCGCTGGTCGAGCCGTTGCAGGCCGCGCTGAAGCTGAAGAAAACCCGGTTCGACGATGCGCTCAAGGCCTATGCCCTGGCGACCGAAGACGGGGTGGCCGACACCGTGACCGCTGCCACCTACCAAACCGCCATGCTTTACCAGGACTTCGGCCAGGCCATGCTCAGCTCCGAGCGGCCCAAGAAGCTCTCGAAGACCGAGCGCGAGCAGTACGACGTGCTGCTGGAGGAGCAGGCCTTCCCGTTCGAGGAAAAAGCCGCCGAGCTGCACACGCTGAATGTCCAGCGCACCACGCAAGGCCTGTACGATGACAGCGTCAAGCGCAGCTTTGCCGCGCTGCGAACGCTGCGCCCGGCCCGTTACGGCAAGGCAGAACGCAGCAACGACGAGCTCAGCGCACTGCCGCCCCAGGCGACCGAAGCCGCGCGCCAGCGCGAGGCCGGCCAGCTGGCCGAGGCACTCGCCAGTGGAGATGCTGCGTTGACCGCCAAGCCCGACAGCGCGACCCTGCACGAACAGCGCGGCATCACGCTGCGCCTGATGGGCCGTTTCGCCGACGCACGCGCCGCTTACGAAAAAGCCCTGGCGCTGGATGCCAACCATGCCAACGCCGCGCTGAACCTGGGCGTGCTGCTGGACCTGTACCTGGACGATGCCGCCGGCGCCATGGCCCAGTACCAGCGCTACCTGGCACTCACGCCCGCTGGCGACCCGGTGGTGGCCAAGTGGGTCACCGAGCTGAAGAACCGCAAGCCGGCGCCTGGCGCCGCAAAGAAGGAGGCTACCTGATGCGCCCTGCCCGCTGCCTCACCTTGTTGAGCCTGGCCGCCGCCTGCGCCATGCCCGCGTGGTCCCAAACCAAACCGGCCAAGCCGGCGGCCGTGCCCGCCTCGGCCGCCGCGCCGGCGGACAGCGGCACCACCGACCACGCCGACCTGGAGACCACCCAGATCATCGGCAACCGCGAGCTGCCCAAGGTGCTTTACATCGTTCCGTGGAAGCGCCCGGTGCCGACCGCCTTGTCCGGCAAGCCGCCCGGCAGCGTGCTGGACGAGGCGCTGGCCCCGCTGGACCGCGACGTGTTCCGCCGCGAGGTGGCCTACGGCGCCAATGCGCCGGACGCCAAGGCGGCAGCGAAACCAGACGCGGCCAAGTGACGCCGAGCCGCGCCCACCCGATTCAGATTCCTCTTTTCTTCCTGACTTTGCCTGTACCCGGAGCCTCCCGATGAATGCCATCAGTATTGCCATCAAGTTCATCCAGGACTGCGGCCTGTTCATCTACCCCAGCCTGCTGATCATGGCGCTGGGCGTGTCGATCGCCATCGAACGTTTCATCTTCCTGCGCCGCGCGCGCAGCGAAAACCGCAAGCTGTGGGAGAAGGTGCAGCCGCTGCTGCAGGGCGGCCAGTGGAAGGAAGTCAACAGCCTGGCCTCGAAGAGCGACGCGGCCATCGGCAAGTTGGTGCACAACGGCCTGGCCCGCATGCAAAGCTCGCGCAAGCGCGACGACATCGACGCCGCGATGGAAGAAGGCATGATGGAGATCGTGCCGCGCCTGGAAAAGCGCACCCACTACATCGCCACCTTCGCCAACGTCATCACGCTGGTCGGCCTGCTGGGCACCATCATGGGCCTGATCAAGGCCTTCACCGCGGTGGCGCAAGTGAACCCGGCCGAGAAGGCAGAGCTGCTGTCGGCCTCGATCTCCATCGCGATGAACAACACCGCCGTCGCGCTGATGGTGGCCATTCCCTTCCTGCTGATCCACGCCTTCCTGCAGGCCCGCACCGCCGAGATCGTCGACGGCCTGGAGGCCGCGAAGATCAGCTTCCTGAATGTCGTGCAGCGCCTGGCGCCCGAAGGCAGCGCCAACCGCCCCGCCACCGCTGACAGCGCGGGTCGGCCGGCATGAGGGTGCGCCGACTCCGCAAGGAAACGGCGCACCTGGAAGTCACTGCGTTCATCAACCTGATCGTGGTGCTGGTGCCCTTCCTGCTGTCCACCGCCGTCTTCACCAAGCTGGCGGTGATGGACCTGTCGCTGCCCGCGCCGGCCGCCGGTGTGATGCAGCTGCAGGTCGACAAGCTGCAACTCGAGGTGGTGATCCGCCCGGACGCGCTGGACGTGGGTGACCGCGTGGGCGGCCTGATCCTGCACATCCCGAACACCGCAGACGGCGCCTACGACTTCAAGGCGCTGAACGCCGAGATGCTGGTCATCAAGCAGCGCTTCCCGGACGAAAAGGCCGCCAGCGTGCTGGCCCAGGCCAACACGCCGTACGAAACGCTGGTGCAGGCGATGGACGCGATGCGCGCCACGCCCACGCCAGACCCGGCCCACCCCGGCCGCTCGGTCAGCACCGAGCTGTTCCCGGCGCTGGCCATTGGCGACGCGCCGGTGAAGTCGGCCGGCGCCGCGGCGCCTGCGGCAGCCACCGCGCAAAAAGGCAAGTGAGGACCGCATGAAACTCACGCCGCTGCAAAAACGCGCCGCCCGCAAGGCGCGCAACCAGACCGGGTTGGACATGAACCTGGTCTCGCTGATCGACGTCTTCACCATCCTGATCTTCTTCCTGCTGTCCAACTCCACCGAGATCGACATCCTGCCGAGCAACAAGGCGGTGATGCTGCCCGAATCGGTGGCCGAAACCTCGCCGCGCGAGACGCTGATGGTGCTGGTCAGCGCCAGCGAGATCATCGTCGGCAGCAAGGTCGTCGCTTCGGTGCCCGAGGTGATGGCATCCAGTGAAGACCTGATCGCCCCGCTGCACGCCGAGCTGGTCGCACAGCAGGCCAATCGCAAGCCGGTGCAGACCGACGACCCTGCGAAGCTGGCCCAGTCCCAGGCCATCACCATCCTGGGCGACAAGGCCATCCCCTACCAACTGCTGCGCAAGGTGATGACCACCTGCGCCAGCGCGAACTTCACCAACGTGTCGTTTGCGGTGCGGCAGAAAGTGGGAGCCGCATCATGAGCGCTGCCATGACGTTCCGAGCTGGTGTGCTCGCCTGGGACCATGCGCCTGATGATTTGGCGCGGTATCGGCGCACGCAGGCCACGGTGCTGGCCATCGTCGCGCTGGTGCTGCTGCTGGCCCAGGTGCTGCCGCCGCCGGACATCCTGCGCGAGATCGTGCCGGCGCCGCTGCCGGCGCCCATGGCCAAGCTGATCCTGGAAAAGCCGGTGCCGCTGGTCCTGCCGGCGGCCAAGCCCAAGGTCGAAGCGCCGGTCGCGAAGGCCGAGGCCAAGCCGGTCGAGCCGGTGGTGCCGCCGAAGGCGCCACCGAAGCCACAGGTCGCCAGCCAGCATGACGGTGGCAAGCCCGTCATTGCCGAAGCGCGCAACCCGGTGCCGGACAAGCCGCCGGGCGAGGCCATCGACGCCGCGCGCCGCAAGGCCACCGGCGTCGGCCTGCTGGCGATGAAGGACACGCTGGCCGAGATGCATGGCGCACCGACTGCCGTGCAGCTGAACCAGAACATCAAGCCCGGCGCGGGCGTGGGCAGCGGCAGCGGCCCCGGCGTAGGCGCTGGCACCGAGCCCGGCCTGCCCAGCCGCGCGATGATCACCGCCAATGCCGGCCAGGGCAGCGGCGGCATCAACACCGGCAGCCTGAGCCGCGACAGTGGCGGCGGCGGCCTGGCCGGCCGTTCGACCACGCTGGTTGCTGGCGTGGCCGGTGGCGGCGGCGGCGGTGGCGCCGGTGTGGGCGGCAAGGGTGGCAGCGGTGGCGGCACCGGCAGCGGCGTGGGCACCGGGTCCGGCAACGGCGCCGGTGGCACGGTGCAGCGCGGTGGCGGCGGCAAGGCGGCGCGTTCGCTGGAGGATGTGCGCCTGGTGTTTGAGCGCAACAAGGGCGCGATCTACGCGATCTACAACCGGGCGCTGCGCGAAGACCCTTCGCTGCAGGGCAAGGTGGTGCTGGAGCTGAAGATCGCACCGAGCGGCCAGGTCGAAGGCCTGCGCATCGTCTCGACCGAGCTGAAGGCGCCCGAGTTGGAAGCCAAGCTGCTGGCCCGCATCCGCCAGTTCGACTTCGGCGCCAAGGACGTGGAGCCGATGAGCGTCAACTACCCGCTGGACTTCCTGCCGTCGTGAAGGCGGCCGCCAGCTGGCGGTTTCAGCCTTCGCGGCGGCTCAGCAGCTTGTCGCGCTTGAGCAGGGCCATCAGCGGCCGGTCCGCCTGGGCGCGCAGCACCGGCGCAACCCGCTTGAGGATGCTGCGGGCGCTGGCGCGGTCCCCGGCGGCATTCAGCGCAATGGCCTGGTCGCAGGCGCACAGCGCCAGCGCGGTCCACACGGCAGGTTGTTCGCTCTGGCGCAGGAACTCGGCCAGGGCCTGGTTCAGCACGTGGATGGCGTCGGCACTGCCACGGCGCATCGCGATCAGCCCTTGTGTCCACAGCACCTTGCCTTCGCTCTGCGGCGGCAGCACCGGTGCGGCGTCCACGCGCGCCATCAAGGCCTCGGCCTCGGCCAACTCGCCAAAGCGGGCCTGCGCCAGCGCATGGTCCAGCACCCGCGAGGCCTCGTCACCCGAAGCGGCCTGGGCCTTGCCCATCAGCCGCACGAAGCCGGTGCGGTTGCCGGCCGCGGCATGCACGCCCGCCACCCGCGCTTCATACGAGCCCGCGCGTTCGGACTGCTGGCTGCGCCACGGGGCCAGGTCTTCGAGCGCGCCGTCCAGGTCGCCCTGGCGCGCACGCAAGGTGGCCACGCGCACTTCCAGGTCAAAGTCCAGCTGGCTGGTGAAGCGGCCACTGGCGCGCAACTGCCCGGCCAGGCCCACCATCTCGGACCAGCGACCCAGCGCATCGGCCTTGAGCAATTGCTGGTAACGGTCCGCGCGGCGGTGGCGCCAGGCGGCCTGCGCAAATGGCAGCGCAGCCAGCGCAATTGCCAGCGCGGGCAGCCAGGGTCGGTCGCTCCAGAGTCCGTAGCCCGCCAGTCCTGCCGCCGGTACCCACACCGGCCAGCTGCGCTTGGCGGCAACCTGCAGCACCGGCACCAGGCCCGGCCGCTCGCGCCAGCGCAAGCCCAGGCGCACCAGGTCGGCCTTGGTTGCAGGGTCCAGCCCCGCTGCACCGGTTTTTGCCGCAACTGGTGCCGGGTCCACCGGAAGATCCTGACCGAAGACGATCTCTGCCGGCCCGTCGATGTCCACCCAGTCACTGGCATGGCGATCGCTGACCGCCTCGACAAATCCTTGTTGAGCGCGAGCGTCGGACATCTTGGGGCGAAACATCGAAGAAGCCATGGATCGTGAAGTGGGCGCAAAAGAGCTGACCAAACAGGGGCGGCAAGCGCCGTCAACCCGTCATCAGCAGATCGCGTACCTGACACAAACCGTCACCTTCGGCGCAGCCGGCACCCGGCCTTTCCGGCCGCCTGCTGCTTCACATCGGATTGCGCTCGCCATTGACGATCCAGGCCACGCCGAAGCGGTCCACCAACATGCCGTTGATCCGCCCGCCTTCGGCCAGGGCCTCGAAGGTGCGCCGGGCTTCGGCCACCGTGTCGCAGTTCTGGGTCAGCGACACGCGAACCGCGCACGGTCGCCACCTCCTGGTGCAGCACGACTTGCCGCAATCCCGGGCATCCGCCGTCCAGCCGCACCTGGCTGCCGCTGCTTTCAGCGCGTCTTCACCTTCTCCGGCAGTTCCTTGGGCGCCAGCGCGCGCACCTGCTGCACCAGGTTGTTGTGCGCGTCCAGGAAGGCGGCGGCGATCACTTTGCCTTCGTTGGTATTGCTCCAGCCCATGCCGCCGAGGCCACCACCGCCGCCAAAAGCCAGGCCGCCGACGCCCAGGTCGGTGGTGCGCGCGGCACCGGTGGCTGACGACAACTGCTCGGTGGTCTCGTTGTCGGTCAGCAGCAGCACGACCTGGGCTTCCTTGGTCTTCACCTGTTCCGCCGCGCCGGCGAACTTGTTCAACACCGGGATGGCCGCCATCACGCCGCCGAGCTGGCGGCCAGCGTCCTGCTCGGAGAACGTCAGGCTCGGCACGATGCTGTACTGCGCCATGATGCCGCGGCCCTTCTTGACGTTGCCGTCGGCGCGCAGCACGCCGGCGTCCTTCAGCTCCTGCTCCTGCACCGTGGACTTCAGCCCCGAGTTGCGGTCGACGATGCGGAAGCAGCCGCTCTGCTGCATGATGACCCGCACCAGCGGCAGCGGCGATTCCGGCAGCCCACCGCGGCCGATCCCGGTGTAGCCGCCCTGGTTCTCGACCAGCGAAACGACGGCCACCGGCGAGTCGCATTTCAGCAAGGCCTTGGCCGCATTGGTCGCGCCATTCGGCCCGCCACCGCCGCTCACCACCGAGCCGCCCTGGCCCAGTTCAACCCCTTGTTTGCCACAACCGGCCAAGCCCAAGACCAGCCCTGCGGCCAGCAGGCCACCACGCGAAAGCAACATCGTTTCTCCTGCAACACCCCTCAGCGAAAACCGCCTCGCACGGGCGCAGGGACTCTAGCAGCGGCAGCCGCCCTGCCTCTCCCTCTTCGGAGGGGGACGGTGTATCCAACCGTGTCAACGTTTTAGGGGGCTGTCATCACGCCAGCTGCAGGCACCCACAGAATCGCGCCGCAGTTCAACGAAGGCGCGGGAACCGGGAGGACGGCGAGAGCAGTGAAACGCCGATGCGGAAGCCGCGCTGCTTCATCCATCTTCGAACTTTCAAACATGAACCTGAAACTTCACTTCCGCGCCGCAGCAGTGGCCATCCTGATCTGCGCCATGCAGCCTGCCGCACAGGCCGCCCCGGGCTACAGCGTCAAGGACATCGGCACCGTCGACAACACCTACGGCCTCAAGCCCGCGTCGATGAACGACAAAAGCTGGGTCACTGGCCATGGCGAGGTGCCACCAAGCGGTGAAAGCCGCGCCTTCATCACCGGCCCGGGCGGCAAGAACCGCCGGTCGCTGGGCGACCGACTTACCGCGTATGCCATCAACAACCATGGGGCGGTGGCCGGCACGATGCAGGACGCCAATGGCAATACCCGTGCGTTCACGTCAGGCAAGCAGGGGAGCAACCCGCACGAAATCGGCACGCTGGGCGGTCTGAACAGTTCGGCAATGGCCGTCAACAATCATGGTGTGGTGGTGGGCTACTCCGAGACGAGGCCTGACTCCTCCAACATCCGTGCGTTCGTTTACGACGGCAACACCGGCAAGATGACATCGCTTGGCAACTGCCCGGTGGATGCCAGCAATGCAATGGCTGTCAACGACAAGGGCATGATCGCAGGCAGCTATTTTTGTGAAGAGACGGACGCCATTCGTGTTTTCACCGCGTCGCCGCCGGACTATGGACTGGTTCCCTACACCAGTCCCGGCAGCCTGAACCTCCGGGTCACGGCCATCAGTCCGAAGGGCACCGTACTGGGCACCTCAACGGTCGCCAACGGCCTGATTCGCCTGTTCACGATTCGTCCCGGCAAGCAGATCGAGTTGCTGAACACGCCCCAAGAACTGATGGCCGTGTTTGCCAATGCGCTCAATGATGCTGGCACCATCGTCGGCACGTTCGAGCCGCCGAACAGCTGGGACCTCCACGCATTCGTTTGCAGCGGTGACTGCAGCGATTTTGTGGACCTCAACTCCGTCGCAACAGCACCGCCAGGAGTGGTCTTTGCACAGGCCGCCAGCGTGAATGCTTCAGGCCAGATCCTGGCCACCGGTTCGGATGGGCACGGGTATCTGCTGACGCCCAAGAAGTAAGTTCCAAGCGTCCTTCTGCTGCGGTTGGCTTGAGCTTTGTTGAACCGGCCGCGGGAGGGATCGAACGACGAAAGGGGCGACGCGCGTTCTCCCCACTTGGAGGGGACGATGTATCAAGGCGTATCAACACACTAGGGGGAACCGGGCTTACGACAGATCGAGGCCTTCAGAATCGCTGTCCGCATGTCCATAGAACGAGTCCGCCATGTCCCAACGCCTGCTCCTGTCCGCCCTGTTGCTGTCCATCGGCGTCGGTTCCGCATCCGCCCAGACCAGCCTTGTCACCAGCACCGGCTACACCGTGAAGGACATTGGCACGCTCGGTGCCTACCCGGTCACGCCGGTCCAGCTCAATGACAAGGCGTGGATCACCGGCCGTTCGCCCAAGGGCCAGAACCAGGCGGTGCAGGGTTTCCTCACCGGCCCGAACGCCAACAAGATGCGCCCCCTGCCCCGGCTTGACGGCAAGGCCAACCAGCCCAATGCGCTGAACAACCACGGCGTCGTGGTCGGGCGAAGCAACATCGGCCAAGGCGGGATGCATGCCTTCATGACGGGCGCGCAAGGCGTGGGCATCCAGGACCTGGGCGCGTTGGGCGGCAACAAGAGCGAGGCCCTGGCCGTCAACAACCTGGGCCAGGCGGTGGGCTACGCCGAAACCTCGCCTGACTCGCCCAACGTGCGCGCCTTCCTGTACGACAGCGGCAGCCAGACCATGCGCCCGCTGGGCCAGTGCCTGTCGGACGCCAGCACAGCGAGGGTCATCAACGACCAGGGCGTGGTCGCCGGCACTTTCGCCTGCCAGCCCGACCCTTCGGTGCGCGTGTTCGTCGCTTCGCCGCCGGACTACGTTTTCGTGCCCTACGCGCTGGACGACCGCTTCGGCTACCAGGTCACCGGTATCGACCCACAAGGCGTGGTGCTGGGCTATGTGTCCGACCGCAAGTCCCGCACCCGCTCCTTCTTGATCCGCCCCGACATGGGCATGCAGGAACTCGCCACGCCCAGCAACTTCACCACCGTCGTCGCCTGGTCCCGCAACGAAGCCGGCACCATCGTCGGCCACGCGCTGAACGGCCACGACAACGCCGCCCGCGCCTTCGTCTGCAGCAGCGACTGCAGCGACCTCACCGACCTGAACACCTTGGCCACGCTGCCCGAAGGCGTGAAGCTGGTCGACGCCCGCAGCGTCAACCAGTCCGGCCAGATCCTGGCCAGCGGGTCGGATGCACACGGGTACTTGCTGACGCCTAAGCCCTGAGCTGAGGCGGCCACAGGTCGCCAATGTCGCTTTCACCACCCCGATCTCGTTCTCCTCCATGACCAGGTCCATCGGACCCGGTCCACAGGGGAGCAGGCATGGATGGGATTTACAAGGCGGTGCTGACGGCGGGCGTGGTGTGGCTGGTGATGGCTGTGGCACGGCTTGGCGGGCACCGGGTGGCGGGGGTGGCGGCGGCGCTGCCGACCATCACGGCGCCAACGCTGGCCTGGCTGGCGCATGAGCAAGGCGTGGCTTTTGCGACCAGCGCGGCGGTGGCCAGCGTGGCGGCTTGCGCCATGCTGGCGGTGTTTGCGATGGGCTATGCGCTGGCCGCGCGACGCGGCGGTGTGGTGTTCGCGCTGGTGGGCGGTGTGGCGGGCGCTGCGGCGCTGGCCTGGCCGGTGTTCGCGGCCAGCGAAGCGTTGGGCAACGCCCTGGCGCTGGCGCTGGGCAGTTGCGCCATCGCCTGGTACGCGATCCAGCGGCGCGGCGAGCAGACCGGCACCCAGCAGCGCTCGCGCTGCACCCAGGCCTGCACTGCCACCGCAGTGGGCGGCCTGACGGCCCTGACCACCACGCTGGGTCCGCTGATCGGCAGTTTTGCGGCCGGGGTGATGGCCTCGCTGCCGCTGATCAGCGGCGCGGTCGCGGTGGTCGAACATTCGGCCAGCGGCCCGGCCGCCGCGTCGCGCTTCCTGCATGGCTATGTCGGCGGGCTGTTCGGCAAGGCGGCTTTCGGCACGGTCTTCGCGCTGCTGGCTGCGCCCATCGGCGCGCCGTGGGCCCTGCTTTGGGCCTGCGCCAGCGCCTGTGCAGTGCCGCTGCTGTTCGCGCCTTCGCAGGCGCCAGTTCCCGCATGAGCAGGTTCAATGCCGCCGGGCAACCCTGCCTGAAACAAGGCCGGCTATCGTTTTCGCTACCATCCGGCTTCCACAACCACGGGTGGAAGACACGCCGGCATGGGAGAAGTCACGCTTTTGATCGGACGCGCACGCGAAGGCGATCGCGCAGCCATCGACAAAATTTTCGAGCTGCTCTACCCGGAGCTGCGGCAGATCGCGCATCGCCGCCTGTCGCGCAACAGCCGCGACGGCCTGATCGAGACCACCGCGCTGGTCAACGAGTGCTACATGAAGTTCGTGCAGCGCGACCGGCTCGCACCCGCGGATCGCGCACACTTCCTGGCCTACTCGGCCACGGTGATGCGCTCCATCATCGTGGATGCAGCCCGCGCCGCGCAGAGCGACCGCCGCGGCGGCGACGTGCAGCAGGTCACGCTGGATTCCGAACTCATCGGCAGCATTGCCGACCCGGCTGGCGAGATCCTCGACGTGCATGCCGCGCTGCAGGACCTGGACGCGGTGGACGCGCGCCTCGCTCGCGTGGTCGAGATGCGCTACTTCGGCGGCATGGAAGACGCCGAGATTGCCGAGGCGCTGGGCCTGTCCCGCCGTACCGTGAGCCGCGACTGGGACAAGGCCAGGCTGCTGCTGGCCCACGCGCTGCGCGGCTGAGCCCGCCCAAAGCCGCCACATGAAGCCGCTCGCGCCGTTTGCGGCCCAGTGGTCGGCCATCAGTGCCTTGCTCGACGAGGCGCTGAACCTGCCCGCGCCGCAGCGCGAGGCCTGGCTGGCAGGACTGAGCGGCGAGCAGGCCACGCACGGTGAGGCCCTGCGTGGCCTGCTCGCCCGTCAGGCCGAGATCGAGACCGATGACTTCCTCGAAGCGCTGCCCCGGCTGGATCCGCCGTCCGCGGCGCCTGGCCAGGGCCTGGGCCTGGGCCCCGGCAGCGAAGTCGGCGCCTATCGTTTGATCGAGGCGATCGGCCAAGGCGGCATGGGCTTGGTCTGGCTGGCCGAGCGCGCCGACGGGCTGATGCAGCGCCAGGTCGCGCTGAAGCTTCCGCGCGTGGCCTGGGGCGACGCCTTCGCCGAGCGCCTGGCGCGTGAACGCGAGATCCTCGCCTCGCTGGCCCATCCGCACATTGCCCGGCTCTACGACGCTGGCGTCGACGCGCACGGCCGCCCCTTCCTGGCCATGGAATACGTGCAGGGCGAGGCCATCGATGCTTACTGCTGCCACCATGCGCTGCCGCTGCGCGAGCGCGTGGCGCTGCTGCTGCAGGTCATGGCCGCGGTGGCCCATGCCCATGCGCGGCTGGTGGTGCACCGCGACCTGAAGCCGAACAACATCCTGGTCACGCCCGAAGGCCAGGCCAGCCTGCTGGACTTCGGCATTGCCAAGCTGCTGGACGGCGAGCTGACCCAGGCCACCGCGTTGACCGAGCAGTCTGGCCGCGCCTTGACGCTGGACTACGCCAGCCCCGAGCAGATCCGCGGCGAGCCGCTGGGCACCGCCAGCGACATCTACAGCATGGCCGTGGTCGCCTACGAGGTGCTGGCCGACGTGCGCCCCTACCGCCTCAAGCGCGGCAGCGCCGCCGAGCTGGAGGAAGTGATCGCAGGCGCGGAAGTGCCATTGGCCAGCAGCGCCAGCACCGACCCGGCGCTGCGCAAGCAGCTGCGTGGCGACCTGGATGCCATCCTCAACCATGCGCTGAAGAAGTCCGCAGCGGAGCGCTACCCGACGATGGAAGCCTTCGCGCAGGACCTGCGGCGTTGGCTGGACGGCGAGCCGGTGCTGGCCCGGCCAGATCGCTTCGCCTACCGCGCAGCAAAGTTCATCGGCCGGCATCGGTTGCCGGTCGCCGCCGGCGCAGCGGTAGCGGTGGCGCTGGTAGCGGGCGCATCGGTCGCGCTATGGCAGGCGCACGAAGCCCGCCTCCAGGCACAGCGGGCCCAAGCCGAAGCGGCCACCGCACAAGCCGTGCAAGGATTTCTCGAAGGTGTATTCCTTGCCAGCAGCGCCGATCAGACAGACCCGAAAAAAGCACGCGACATGACGGCACGTGAGTTGCTCGACAGGGGCGTGGATCGCATCGATGTAGAACTGACTCACGCACCGCTGGCCCGGGAGCGGCTGCTGGACGTGCTTGCGTCGATATACGGCAACATGGTGCTCACCGACAAGGAGATCGAGCTGCGCCGCAAGGTCCTGGCTCAGAGTCGCTCGCTCCACGGTGCAACAAGCGGTGAAGCAGTGATCGCGATGGCGAAGCTGTCGCACGCACTGACCCTCAACGACAAACGGCCGGAAGCTTTGTCATTGTTGAAAGAGGCTGCCACTGTGCTCGATGGGCGGCAAGAGCAAGGAACGCGGGCCCGCTTCGAAGTCGACGTCATGCAGGCTGCATTTGAGCGGCGCAGCAACCCGCGGCAGGGTTTGGTTTATGCGGATCGGGCGATCGATTACGCGCGCAGCTTCGGAACAAACGACGATCTCGCCAATGCCCTGCAGATGAAGGCCGACAGCGCCCATTCACTGCACGACTACGCATTGGCGAGCGAGGTCTACGCTGAATTGATCCGCCTGTGCGAAGCACATCCACCGCTGGGCGCCGGCGGCCTGGCCGTCATGTACGAATCCCTGGGCGACGCGCAAACCGAACTGGGCCATTACGCCGAAGCGGAGCGCAACATCCGCAAGGGCATTGAACGCGATGAAAAGCGAGGGGCCAGTGAGGTGACCGTGCACATGGGCCACGCATTCTTGTCCATCTTCTTGCGCAGGACAGGACGGCCGCACGAGAGCATCGACGTCATCACAGGTGCTCTGCGCTGGGCCAGGAGTCCTGCGGGGGAGTCGCAGCAGTCCCTGGCGCACGCCATACGCGTACACCACGCCATGGCACTGCTGGCCTTTGGTCGAGCCAAAGATGCGCTGCAGGAATCGGATGACGACGTCGCCCTGAAGGTAGACGCGAAGTCCGTGACGGCACTGGATTTCGGGTTGCTTGCCATGCGCGCTCGCGCTTTGATACAGCTCGGGCACCTGGCTGAGGCTCATGAGTTACTTGACCATGCTCGTTCCTTGAGGAATGACATGGTTGGAAAGGTGCCCACTGCTTCGATCGACCAAGCCGAGCGCGCCTGGCTCGTGGCGAATGGCCAAGGGGCAGAGGCGCTTGCCGACGCCAAAGCAAAACGCGTGGCTGAAAAGCTGGCACCGGAGCCGGGCCCGGACGCTCCGGTTTCAGAACTTGTCGAATGGGCGGGCTACGAGTTGGCTGCGGGCCACTTCGAAAGGGCGCGAAGCCAGGCGGACCGAGCCCTTGAGTCCATTGCTCGGGGTGGGCAAGTCAATTATCAACGTGACAAAGAGGCGCGTGCAACGCTGATCGTTGGAAGAGCGCTGCTGGGCAATGGACAGGTGAAGGATGCCGTGCCAGTGCTGGAGCGTGCCGTTGCGATGTACAGCGCGCTGTTCGATCCGGCAAGTCCGGAGCTGGCCGAGGCGGCGCGCATTCTTGCTCAGAGCCGGCGTTGATGGGTCAGACCAGCAGCGCCATGCCAGCCGTCTTGGCCGCGCCCACGTCAAAAGTCATCGTGCGTCCGCAGCCTGCAGCATTGGCCATGCGCTCAATCAGGCAGTCGGCAAAGTCGGCATTGCCCGCGCGGTAGACCCGCAAGGCACGCATCACCTGGTCCGCGCTGTCCACCACCAGTTGCGAGGGAGCGCAGCAGGACGCCCAGCACCCAGCCACAACCGACGAACGGCGAACGGCAGATTGCGCCGTGCCAATGTCACTTTCACCCGCCGCACTCCGTATGGGAAGACAAGGACCCTCGCCTTTGTGCCGGGTCCGCCACTTCCACACGGAGCTGCGATGAACCGACTCGACAGGCGCTGGGCCAAAAGCCTCCGCCACGCCGTCCCAACCGCCATTGCCGCGAGCGCCATGCTCGCTTGCAGCCTGACCACCCACGCCCAGACCCGGGACTTCGATTTTTCGCCGGAGGCCAACGGCAGCGCGGCAGTGGGCTGGCAATTCAGCCTCGGCTTCGGCGCCGGCGCCAACCGCGGCAAGACCGATTGCGTGGACGGCTACAGCTGCGACCACAGCAGCGCCCACGGCAAGCTATTCCTCAATTACCGGCTGGACGAGGCCTGGGACCTGCAGGCGCTGGGCTTTGCCGGCAGCCGCTTCAAGGGCGGCGACACGACCGACGACGGCACCACCTTTGGCGGCAGCTTCCGCGTCGCCGGGCTGGGCTTGGCCGCGGGCTACCGCGTGCCGCTGGCACCGGACTGGTGGCTGCGCGGGCAACTGGGTGTGGCAGCGGTGCGCACGCGGTTCAGCTACGCGGCACCGTTCGACGGCGACGTGAGCAAGACGCAGGCGCAGCCACTGGCGGGCCTGAGCGCCGGCTATGCCATTGCACCCGGCTGGCTGCTCTCGCTGGACTACGACTTCACCCGCTTCAAGGTGCACAGCACCCGCGGTTCGCTGCACCTGCTGGGCCTCAGCGCCCAGATGGCCTTCTGATGCCGAGGAACCCCATGTTCGACACGCTCCGCCTCGCGCTCATCATCGCCCACGCGCTGCGCCGCTTCGCCGCAGCCAGCGTCAGCCTGCTGCTGGCCAGCTTCTTCGCGCTGTTCCTCGCCGCCTGCGGCGGCAGCGCGGACGCGCCACCGCCCGGCTCCAACCCGGCCGGCGGCCCGCAGCCACCCCAGATCACGCAGCAGCCAGCCGACCTGAGCGTGACCGCCGGCCAGCCCGCCAGCTTCACCGTCGCCGCCACCGGCAGCGACCCGCTGAGCTACCAGTGGCAGCGCGACGGCAGCGACATCGTGGGGGCGACCTCTGCAACGTATTCACTCGCGACCACCGCGAACACTGACACCGGCGCGGTCTTCCGTGCGGTCGTCAGCAACGTCGCCGGCAGCGCCACCAGCAACAGCGCCACGCTGACCGTGACCACCGTGCCACCGGTGCTGACGATCACGCAGCAACCCGCCGACGCCAGCGTGATCGCCGGCAGTCCGGCCAGCTTCACCGTTGGCGCCACCTGCAGCAGCGGCAACCTGGGCATTCAATGGGAACGCGCCGGCGGGTCGGGCTTCACCGCCATCCCGGGTGCAACAGCGCTGACCTACGCCTTCACCAGCGCCGCGGCAGACAACGGCGCGCAGTTCCGCGCCACGCTGGATTGCAGTGGCCAGTCGGTCACGGCCAGCAATGCCGCCACGCTCAGCGTCGGCACCGCTGGCGGCATCACCGTGGGCCTCTTGAACATCGCCAATCGTGCCGCCCAGGCCGGGGTCAGCCAATTGCGAGGCGTGGACGTGCTGGCGGATGGATCGACCGTCTACAGCAGCGGCAACAACATCATCAAACTGTCCGCCGACAGAACCAGCATCACCGTGGTGGCGGGCAACCAGGGAACCCCTGGCAGTACCGACGGGCCGGGCGCGACGGCATTGTTCAGCACGCCCAGCAGCATCGTTCACGATGCATCCGGCGCGCTGTGGGTGCTCGACACCGGCAATTCGGCGGTTCGCCGCATCGCCAATGACGGCACGGTAAGCACGGTCGCGAGTGGGTTGAGTTTTCCTACTGCCATGGCGCTCGGACCGGACGGCAACTTCTACATTGCCGTCGATGGCTTCATCCTTCGCATGACACCCGCCGGTGTGGTCTCGACTTATGCAGGTTCGGGCTACGGAGATCTCGACGGCCCTGCGTCGACCGCCAACATCGGCGCCGTCCGCGGCATGGTCATCGCGGCAAACGGTGATCTTTATTTCAGCCAATGGAGTACGAGCACGGTCCGGCGGGTCGTGCGCAGCGGCAACGTGGCGGGCAACGTCGAGACCGTCGCCGGCATTCGCGGCTACACGACAGTCCCCGGCATTGACGGCGTCGGCACCGCCGCAGGCATTCCGGGGCCGACGGGTCTCGCCATCTCGGGCTCGACGCTGTATGTGCGCGACACCAGCCTGATTCGCGCCATGGACCTGACCACGTTCACTGTCACCACGTTCAGCGGCAACCGGACGGGCCCACTGCGACTCAAGGATGGCCCGGCAACGGAGTCGAACTTCGATGCGCCGGCCAATGGTGGGGCCAACGTGCTGGTCCCGCTGCCCGCGGGCGGATTCATGCTCGGCGACGGGCTGGCCATCCGCACATCCGACGCTGCAGGCACCATCACGACCATCGCGAGTGCCTTCAACCAGATCATCGCCCCGGGTGGCACTGCGGTGACCGACAAGCTGCCGTTCGCCGCGGGCAGCCTGCCGGTCAGCCTCGCGGTCGACGGCCAGCACCGCGTCGTCGTCGGCACCGACCTGGGCCTGTTCGTGCGTCGCATCGACACCGCGGGCAACCTGGAGATCCTGGCCGGCAATCCGGCGTCCGACGATGATTTCCCTGCCGACGGCGTCGGCAACGCGGCAGCTTTGAGAACGCCTGGCACCTCGATCGCGGCGGCGCCTGACGGGACGGTCTACTTCTCGGACTACCTGAGCGTGCGTCGCATCGCTGCAGACAAGACGGTGAAGACGATCGCGGGCGGCTACTACCAGGGCACGGCTGCCAATGTCGACGGACCGATCGGGACATCGCGCCTCACACGAGTCCCGACCAGCATGACGATGGGCATCGATGGCAGTGTCTATTTCTCCAGCGGAGGCTCCAGCATCCGGCGCGTCGATACCGCCGGCAACACCACGAGCTTCGCCGGCAGGGAAGGCACCACGACTTCGGTCGACGGTCCACTCGCCACCGCGACCTTCGCAGGCGTGGGCGCCATGGCGACGGCGGCGGACGGCACGATCTACGTCGCCGACGGGCCGGTGATCCGCAAGATCACGCCGGCCGGCATCGTCTCCACGCTGCACAGCGCCGCGCTGGTCAACGCCATGGCGCTGGACCCTTCGACCGGGCTGCTTTACGTCACGCTGGCGCAAGGTGACGGCATCACGGTGGTGGACCCGGTCGCCGACACGGCCCGCGTGTTGATCCGCTCGGGTGGCGCCCTGGTGACGGGCAATGTCGAGCCGCGTGTGGGCGCAGTGCGGACACTGGCGATGTTGGGACCCAAACAGCTCGTGATCTGCACCGACGTCGACGTGCTGGCGGTGGTCACGCTGCCTTGATGCGGGCGGCGGCCTACACTGGGTTCAACCCAAGCCGCCGCACGCCCCATGACCGAACCGCTGGACCTCGACCGCTACAGCCTGCAGATCCTCTCCGAGCTGCAGCGCGACGCGCGGCAGACGGTGCAACAGTTGTCGGAAGCGGTGGGCCTGTCAGCCACGCCGTGCTGGAAGCGCGTCAAGGACATGGAAGCCGCGGGCGTGATCCGCGGCTACACCGCGCTGGTGGACCGCGAAAAAGTCGGGCTGAAGCTGGCCGTCATCGTCGAGGCCAACCTGAGCCAGCACAACGAGGACCTGGTGGCCCGCTTCGAGCAGGCGGTGGCCGCCAGCCCGCAGATCGTGCGCTGCCTGTCCACCACCGGCCAGGCCGACTACCTGCTCACCGTGCTGGTCGAAGACATCAAGCACTACGAACAGTTCCTGCACGACACCATCTTCAAGCTGCCCGGCGTCACGCACGTGCGCTCCAGCATCGTGCTGAAGGAAATCAAATCCGAGGTGCGCCTGCCGGTGGGCGACCCCGCCAGCCCGGCCGCGAAACGCCCGGTGCGCGCGCCGCGCGGCAAGGGCTGAGCTTCAGGCTGGCTGCGGCCCGTCGTAACCTTCGACGATGATCACGTCGGCCGTGGACACCGGCTTGCGCAATGCCAGCGCACGCTGGTACTCGGGCGAATCCCAGCAGGCCTGCGCCTGTGCGTAGCTCGCGAACTCGATCACCACGTTGCGCGCCCGGTTGGCCCCCTCCACGCAGGCGAACTGCCCGCCCCGCACCAGGAAGCGCCCGCCGTATTTGGCAAACGCCTCGGCATTCGCGGCCACGTAGTCCTTGTACTTTTCCGGATCGGCCACATCCACGTGCGCAATCCAATATCCCTTGGGCATGCGACTGTCTCCTGTATCAAAAGGCGAAGGCGGCCATTTTGCCGCGAGGCATCCAGCCCTGTGTCGCCCGCTGGGCGGGCAGGTCATGCACGGCCGAGGGAACTTGACGCGGACATAATCGGTCGCACGCCAGTGGGCGGTTTGTGCCCAGGAGAAGCCGTTTGCCCTTGCCTTTGCTCTTGCCCGATGCAGCCCCTTCCCGCCGTCCAGCCAGGGCCGCGGTCCCGCGGGCGGCTGCCTGCGGGCTGTTGATGCTGGCGGTGGCTGGGGCGCTGACCGGCTGCGACACGGTGATTCCGAAGAGGACTTCGGTCTACCAGAACGAGCAGTTCAAGTCGGACGAGACGTTTTCTCGGCTGTTCGACGCGGAGCCGGACGACACCTGCGAGGCGGCGCGGCGCGCGCTGCTGAGCCAGGGTTATGTGATCAACACACTGAAGCCGGACCTGGTCAATGGCAGCAAGCGCTTCCAGCCCGAGGGCGAGGTGCACGTCGAGATCTCGTTCACCGTGGTCTGCACGCCGGAAGGCCGTTCGGGCAAGGTGTCGACCGCCTATGTCAGCGCCATGCAGGACCGCTACGCGCTGAAGAAGAGTGCCAACTCGGCCAGCCTGGGCCTGCCGGCGCTGGGCTCGCTGTCCATTCCACTGTCGGCCAGCGACGATTCGCTGGTCAAGGTCGCCAGCGAGACGATTCCGGCTGGCCAGTTCTACGATCGCTTCTTCATCCTGATGCAACGCTACCTGCGTGAGTCGGTGGGCGACAGCCGGCAGCAGGACCGGGCGACCACGGCAGCCCTCGTGCCGCAACCCCTGACCGCACCGCCGCTGCCGGCTGCGGCCGCTTCGGCGCCTGCCGCAGCGGCATCCGCGCCTGCACCCGCCGCCCCGGCCAATTGAATTGAGCCGGCCTGTGGCACTGGATGTGGCGCCATCGAGACCCATGGCCGTGAAGCCTTTCCTGCGATCACCCGCGCCGCGCTGGACGCCATGCGACATCGCGAGCCGGAAATTGCCTGAATCGGCTTGACCGACCCCAGCGGCAAGGCATTGGCTGCCAACGACGGCCTGCTCGAAGGCGTGGACGTCTCCAAACGTCCCTGGTTCCAGGACGACAAGTCCACGCTGTTCCACGGCGACGTGCATGCTGCCGTGCTGCTGACCCGCGTCGGCGGCGACGAATTCGTGCTGGTCTGCGAAGGCGTGGCCAATCCCGAGCAAATGCAGGTGCTGGCCGACAAGGTGCTCACTGCCCTAGACTCGTGCCAACGAGTCGGAATTTCGATGGGCAAACGCATGCTGTTCAGCAAGTCGTTCAAAGCCGGCACAGGTCTTCGCCAGTGCTGGGCCGCTTCGCGCAAAGCGGAGGGCCAGCGTTGAGCGGTGGGTCGGTGCCTCAGCTGGAATTCGCGTGGAACCCGCAGAAGGCGCGGTCCAACCTGGCCAAGCACGGGGTATCGTTCGCCCAGGCGGCAAGCGTGCTGCACGATGCGCTGGCCCTGACGGTGTTCGACGAAGCCCACAGCAACTTCGAGGAGCGTTGGTTCACACTGGGCCTGGCCAGTGACGGCAAGTTGCTGGCGGTGTCGCACACCCACGATGCGACTGGACCGGACAGTGCCAAGGTCAGGATCATTTCGGCGCGAGAGGCCACCAAGGCCGAGCGCCGGCACTACGAGCAAGAACCGCGCTGACCCGATGAGGGCCAGCCCAGCAGCAAGGTGATGAAGATGGGAACACAAGCCAGCTCGCTCGACGACGACATGCCCGGCGAGATCGACTTCTCAAAGGGCACTCGCGGCAAGTTCCATCAGCCTGGCGCCAAGCTGAGTCTGCCCGTCTACCTGGACGATCAGGTGCAGGCCAAGCTCGCAGCCCTTGCCAGCGCCAAAGGCATTGAACTCTCGACCCTGGTCAACGACTTGCTGCGCAAGGACATCGAGCTGATGGAACTCAGCCGCTGAGGCCCGGCCCTCAGCGCGCCAGCTGAGGCAGCCGCAGTTCGCTCAAGCGCCAGTCGGCAAAGCCGTGGCGCGCCAGCACGAAGGCGGTGGCCTGCTCGCGCGGGGTGCCGGGCTTGAGGGCGAAGGCGACGAAGCGGTCGGCGCCTTCGCGTTCGGTCTGCCACTGCAGGCGCTCGCCTGCGGGCGGTGGCGGGGTGCCGTCTGGCGACGAGGCCGAAGGCTTGTGGTGGTGCAGCGAAGGCAGCAGCCTGCCGTCCTGCATCGCCCGCATCACGGTTTCGGGGCGGACAAAGGCGTCAATGGCCTTGTCGGCGACGAACATGCCCAGCAGGCCGCCAATGGCCGAGCCGACATTGTTGCCGTCCGACCCGCCCATCTGGTCCGCCAGCAGCGTCGAGACCTGGCCTTTCAGGCTTTCGCGCAAGCGCGGGTAGTCGACATGGGCGTTGAAGCTGGCCGCATCACCGGACTTGGCGGCAGACTGCATCTGCCACAGCGTGAGCCAGGGTGATTCGTACCAGTACACGGCGAGGCCGGCGGCAAACACCAGCGCCAGTGCGGCCCAGGTCCTGGTCTTCATGGTCGGTCCGTTTTCCGGCGAGCGCTCAGCGCCGCCCGCCGCGGTTGCCACCACCACCACCGCCGCCGCCGCCACCCCCACGGGCCTGCCACAGCGGCTTCTTCCCCTTGAGCTGGCGCTCGATGCCGTCATTCAGCTCGCTGCGCAGCGCCACCACTTCTTCCAGGTGACCGTAGATGCCGGGGAAGCGCAGGTCCAGCCACAGCCACAGCGTGCAGGCGCGCAGCGTCTGTTCCATGCGGTCCAGCCGGCTGAAACCATCGACTTGGCCGAGGAAGTCCGGCCGGCCTGCCTGACCGGTGCGGGCATGGTGCCAGGCCCAGCCGAAGAACTCCTGAACCAGCGATTCGGTGCGCGTGTCCACAGGGGCCTGGGCATAGATGAAGCGCTCCTTCAGCGTCAGCGTGCCGGCGTTGTGGTCCAGCTCGGCGGCCAGCGCCAGCATCTGTTCCAGCTCGGCCACCTGGAAGTGCGCGTTGTCCAGCTCCAGCTGGGCCATGAAGACGCTCAGCACTTCGTGCAGCTTCTGCTTGCCCAGGCGCTGCGAGATGGTGCTGACATGCCACCAGTTCGGCGCCACCGGGGCCTTGAAGTGCAGCGGCGCGCGCGGGGTGCGCGGCAGCAGGTCCTTCAGCGCGCGCGCCGCACTGGGCTCGGCTTCGTGCAGCACGCCGGTGAAGCCTTCCTCGTGGATGCCGTAGCGACCCGCGCGGCCGGCAATCTGGTGCACCTCGGACTCGCTCAGCACCCGGTCGCCCACGCCATCGAACTTGGTCATGGTGGAGAACAGCACGCGGCGGATCGGCAGGTTCAGGCCCATGCCGATCGCGTCCGTCGCCACCAGGATGTGCGACTCGCCAGTGGCGAAGCGCTCGGCCTCGCGGCGCCGCACCTCGGGCGGCAGCGCGCCATAGATCACCGAGACCGGGTGGCCGTTGGCGCCGATCTGGTCGCGCAGCATCAGCACCTCGCGGCGGCTGAAAGCCACCACCGCGTCGCCTTTCTTCAGCGCCGGAATCGGCACCGGCGCCTTCAGCAGCTCCACATGCTGCTTGCGTTCGAACTGGCGGATGACAGGGCTCTCGCCACACAGCCCCAGCAGGCTCTCGATGGCCGGCACCGCATAGGCCGAGCAGATGATGATCAGCTCGCGCGCCGGCACACCCACGATGGCCTGGGTCCAGGCCCAGCCGCGCGAGGCGTCGAAGATCATCTGCGCTTCGTCGATCACGGCCACGTCCACCGCGTCGCGCGTGCCAACCATCTCGATGGTGCTGGAAACCACGCGCGCGCCGTTGGCCGGCACGTTTTCCTCGCCGGTCAGCAGCGAGCACGGCACGCCGCGCGCCACCAGCCGGTCGCGCCCTTCGAGCGCCAGCAGGCGCAGCGGCGCCAAGTAGGCGCCGTCCAGCGCACCGGCCAGGCGCTCGAAGGCCGAGTAGGTCTTGCCGCTGTTGGGCGGGCCCACATAGAGCGAGACCTTGCGCTTCAACTGCCGCGCCAGCGCGAAGCTGTCCGGGTAGCCCTGGAAGCCCAGCTCGCGGTTCAGGCCCACCATCGTCTGCTGCTCGTTGACCTGGTGTTCCCAGCGGTCTTGCGCGCGGGTGCAGGCGGCCATCAGCTCGTCTGGCCCTTGCGGGCGCGAGCACTCGGCCTGCAGCCGGGCCACCAGCGAGCCCATGCTGCGGCTGTCGCAGAGGTCGCTGCGCTCGGCCAGCGCGTCCAGGTGCCGGGCCAGCGCCTCGGCGTGCGGCCAGGGCACCGCCGGCCCGAGCGAGCCCAGCAGCGCACGCTCGTCGCCATTGCGGAAAAAGGACCACACCGGCTCGGCCGGCAATGGCGCCAGGTAGGCCACCTGCAGCGCCGTGCCATCGGGCCAGGCGTCGCTCTTCAGCGGCAGCGGTTGGCGCATCAGCCGCTCCCAGCCACTGCCCTGGCGGTGAATGCCCAGGACATCCAGCGCCGCGCTGCGCTCGATCAGCACCGCGCGCATTTCCTTGCCGGCCCCGACCTCGTCGAGGTGGCGCAGCGCCGAGTCGATCAGCTCCGGCGCGATCCAGCGGCTGGGCCGGTGGCCAGGCACCGCCTTCTGCAGCTTGATCAGGCCCAGCGTCTCCAGGTGGTTTTCCAGCCCGGGCGCGTCTTCCGGCAGGTAATCCGTCGGCTTGACCACCTGTGGCAGGTTGTAGGCCGCCTGCCGCACCCGCTCCATCGCCTCCGGCGTGACGTGTTCCGGCACGCGATCCACGTGGTGGCGCTGGGGCAGCCGGAGGGAAACGGGGGTGGAATCAGGCATGCAGGACGGAAAAACGAAGCAGGAAATCGGAGGTGCCGCCGGATGAAACTGCCCGGCAGCGGCGCTTGGCATTGTGCCTCTGCGCCGGGCCAATGGCCCTGGCAGCCGCTATGCTCACCCACGACCGCCATGCGAAGCGGCCGGTCACTGCACAAAGAGGAGATTCCCCATGCGCCCCACCCTGTCCCGCCGCCGCCTGCTGCAGGCCGCCCTGCCGCTGCTCGCCGCGCCCGCCTGGCCGCTGGCGCACGCCCAAAGCGCCTATGCCGGCGGCAAGCCGCTGCGCCTCTTGGTGGGCTTCCCCGCAGGCGGTGGCACCGATGCGATTGCCCGCATCCTGGCCGAGCAGCTGAAGGACGAACTCGGCGTGCCGGTGGTCGTGGAGAACAAGCCGGGCGCCGGTGGTCAGCTCGCCGCGCAAACGCTGAAGACGGCGGCGCCAGACGGCAGCACGCTGTTCCTCAGCCACGACCACACGATTTCCATCCTGCCGCAGGTCGTCAAGACACCCGGCTTCGACCCGGCTCGGGACTTTGTGCCGGCCGGCGGTTTCGCGACCTTCGTCAACGCCTTCGCCGTCTCCGGCGGCACGCCCGCCAAGAGCTTCAATGACTACGTCGCCTGGGCCAAGGCACAAGGCGGCAAGGGCTCGGTCGGCATTCCGGCGCCGGCCTCGGTGCCCGAATTCCTGGTCAAGGTCATCGGCCAGAAATACCAGCTGGACCTGGTGCCGGTGCCCTACCGCGGCAGCGCACCGATGATGGCCGACATGCTGGGCAACCAGATCGCCGCCGGCACCGGCTCCATCCCCGACTTCATCGAGAACCACAAGAGCGGCAAGCTGCACGTGGTCGCCGTGCTGGGCAACACCCGCCAGGCCGTGATGCCCGAGGTGCCCACCTTCGCCGAACTCGGCCTGGCCGGCTTCGAGGACGTGCCCTACTACGGCGTGTTCGCGCCCGCCGGCACGCCCAAGGCCACGCTGGACCAGTTCTCCGCAGCCCTCGCCAAGGTCATTGCCCAGCCCGCCGTGCACGAACGCCTTACCGCGATGGGCCTGACGGTCGGCCACATGAGCCCGGAAGCGCTCGGCGCACGCGAGAAGGCCTACACGGCAACCTGGACCCGCATCATCAAGGCGAGTGGCTTCCAGCCGCAGTGAGCGAAGGCACCCGCGTCTGTGCGGTGACCAGCGGGTGCCAGATACGAGCAGGCAGGGTGTCATCGGACAATGCATGGTCCTCTGACATGTCTGAAACCATGACTGACCTCGCCGCCATCCGAATCGTCCCCGCCGATCCCGCCGCGAAGCTGACCCCCGAGCAGAAGCGGTTCAACACCCTGATCCGGCAGATCGAGCAATCGCGCAAGACCCTGGCGGCCTGGCAAGACAACATCGTCCTCTATGCCAAGGCGCACGCGCAGGTGCACGCCCCCTTGCTGGAGGAACAGCAGGCTTTGCAGCGGCGCTGGGCTTTCGCGCTGGATTCGGCGCTTGCACGCAAAGGCTGGACGCGCACCGAGCGCGAAACGATGCGTGAACTCGTCTGCAATGCCGCGGCAGAGCTGCTGCAGGCCAACGACGACGACGCCGAACTCAAGGCGCTGTTCGCCAGGCACGCAGACGTGGACTTCGACACCGACCGCGCGCAAGCATTGCTCGCGATGAAGGACCTGGCCGAGCTGGCGACGGGGCTGGATCTGGGGGATGACGAGGGCATCGCCAGCGAGGAAGACCTGATGCAACGCATGCATCAACAGATGCAGGCGCACACGCAGGCCGCCGATGCCGAGCAGGAGGCCAAGTCATCCCGCAGTCGCAAAAGCGCCGCGCAGCAGCGCCGCGAGGCCGAAGCCCAGCAGGCCACACAGTCGGTGCGCGAAGTCTTCCGCAAGCTGGCCAGCGCGCTGCATCCAGATCGCGAGACCGACGCCGAGCAGCGCACGATCAAGACAGCGCTGATGCAACGGGCCAACCAGGCCTACGAGAACAACGACCTGCTCACGCTGCTGGAGCTGCAGTTGCAGATCGAACAGGTCGACGCCGGGCACATGGCCAACGCAGACACCAAGCGGGTGAAGCACTACAACAAGGTGCTGGCCGAGCAGCTCGCCGAACTCAAGACGGAGATCGGCCAGGTCGAGTTCGGCTTCTGCATGGACTTCGGGCTGGCGCCCGGGCGGGGCTTGAACCCACTCAAGCTGGGCGCGCAACTCGCGCACGAGACCCGGCGCCTGCGCTTTGAACTGGCCGAGATGGCCAGGGAGATCAGCCTGCTCGGCGACGTGGCTGCCACCAAGCGCTGGCTCAAGCTCGCGCGCCAACGGCTGGCAGACGACGCCCTCGACATGGACCCGTTCTTTTGAGCAGCAACGGCATTGGTTTAAAACCCCGCTCTCCGTGACCCCAGAACGGAACAACCCGTGAGCACTTCACTGACAGGCGGCATTGCCCTGTTCGACACGCCCGTCGGCGCCTGTGGCCTGGCCTGGGGCGACGACGGGCGGCTGAGAGGCTGCTACCTGCCGGAAGCCGACCCAGCGCACACGGCGCGCCGCCTGCGCCACCAGTTTCCAGACCCGCCCTGGCACGACACGCTGCCGCCGGCGATGGCGGTGGTCGCCCGGCGCTGGGTGGCGGTGCTGACCGAAGGCAGCCGGGACACGCTGGCGGATGTGGCGCTGAACTTCGATGGGCATGCGCAGTTCCATGTGGCCGTGTGGCAGCTCGCGCGGCAGATTCCGCCGGGGCAGACGCGCAGCTACGGCGAGATGGCCAGGCTGCTGGATCAGCCGCCGGCCGTGGCGCGTGCGGTCGGCCAGGCGCTGGGGCGCAACCCGTTTGCGCCCATCGTGCCCTGCCACCGCATCCTGGCGGCAGGCGGGCTGGCCGGCGGTTTCTCGGCCACTGGCGGGGTGCCGCTGAAGCTGCAGCTGCTGCAACTGGAAGGTGCGGGCCTCGGAGCCGCGGCGTCACCGGACCAGCCGGGGCTTTTCTGAGCACTGCCGGGCCGGCAGACCCGCCTCAATCCACCGATTCTTCGGCCTCGATCACCAGCTTTTGCCGGCGGGTGCCGGGGCCGATTTGCGTGACGGCGCGGATGCGCAGCGCCTGGCCGGCGGGCAGCTCGCGGCGGCAGTGGTAGTCCAGCGAATCGGTGCTGGTGCCTGGGTGGGTGGGCAGGCGGCGGGACCATTCGCGCCGGCCATCCAGTTCCACGCTGAGGGCGTGCCAGGTTTCCGGATCGTGGGACGGGTTGCGCACGACGAAGCGCACGTCGACCTCGAACACGCGGTGCTGCAGCAGCACGGCCGGGATGGTGAGCACGGCGACGTCGCTGTCGCCGGCGTCGAGCGCCCAGCGCTCGGGTCGGTTAGCAGGCATGCGCGGCTCAGCGCGGCTGGCGGGGCAAAGCGGGCGCGGGCGCGTCCGCAGCGGCCGGCACCTCGCGGGCCTGGATGTCGACCACCTCGGCGCTGTTGGCGGACGGCTGGCGGCCAGTGGCCCAGCCGGGCATGCCACGTGCGCCGCGGCCCCAGCGCAGGTTCATCGGCGATGGGCGGCGGCCGCGCAGCAGCGCCCACAGCAGCAGGATGAGGCCCAGCGTGAGGCCCACGAGCAGCAGGATGGCGACGAACACCAGGCCGGCCAGCGTCAGCACCACACGCCGGATGGCCAGCGCCACGCGGGCCAGGAAAAGAGACAGGGAGGACATGGACCGGATTTTGAAGCCTGCGCGGCCATGCGCGGCCGAGAAGCCGCAAAAACCGTCCGCCAGCCAAGGGCAGGCCGACAGGGCCAAGATGGGCGCCATGATTCCTTTGTCCGTCCTCGACCTCGCCCCCATTGCCGAAGGCAGCAGCGCCCGCGAGGCGCTGCAACACAGCCTGGACCTGGCCCAGCATGCGGAAGCCTGGGGCTACAAGCGCTACTGGCTGGCCGAACACCACAACATGGATGGCGTGGCCTGCTCGGCCACGGCGGTGCTGATCGGCCACGTGGCCGGTGGCACGCAGCGCATTCGCGTGGGCTCCGGCGGCGTGATGCTGCCCAACCATGCGCCGCTGGTGATTGCCGAACAGTTCGGTACGCTGGCCACGCTGTACCCCGGCCGCATCGACCTGGGCTTGGGCCGCGCACCCGGCACCGATGGCCCCACCGCCCGCGCGCTGCGCCGCGGCCCGACGGCCACGACCGAAGACGACTTCCCGCGCGAGGTGCAGGAGCTGATGGCCTACCTGGCCGACGCCAAGCCCGGCCAGGCAGTGCGCGCGATTCCCGGCATGGGCACGCACGTGCCGGTGTGGCTGCTGGGTTCCAGCCTGTTCAGCGCACAGCTCGCCGCCTGGCTGGGCCGGCCGTTTGCATTTGCCTCGCATTTCGCGCCGGACCTGCTGCTGCAGGCACTGGACGTGTACCGCGACAGCTACAAGCCCTCGGCCGAATGGCCCAAGCCGCACGCGATGGTGGGCGTCAACGTGATCGCGGCCGACAGCGACGCTGAAGCGGCGCGGTTGTTCACCTCGATCCAGCAGCGCTTCCTGGGCATGCAGCGCGGCCAGCGTGGCCCGCTGCCGCCGCCCATCGACCCGGCGGAGATGGAGGCCATGTGGCAGCCGCATGAGAAGCACAGCGTGCAGCGCATGCTGGCGGCCAGCGCGGTGGGCGGCGCGGAGACGGTGCGCGCGAAGCTGCAGGCCTTGCAGAAGGAAACCCGTGCCGACGAGTTCATCGTCGCCG
Organism: Ideonella sp.; assembly: GCF_041287625.1. Taxonomy (GTDB): domain Bacteria; phylum Pseudomonadota; class Gammaproteobacteria; order Burkholderiales; family Burkholderiaceae_C; genus Ideonella. The sequence goes on along the minus strand of NZ_JBGGNH010000075.1, from coordinate 77,913 downwards.
GGGCCTTGCATGCGCACAGCGCCAGGCTGCGCTCCTACGAGCTGCTGGCGCAGGCCTGGCCACTGGACCGGCAGCCAGCCGGCTGAAGCCGGCCGGCGGCTGATCTTCAGGGCAGCGTGTTGGCAAGCACGACGTTGTCCTGCGTGCTGCCATGGCGCACGTCGAGCAGCTGCACGTTCAGGCCGTCGTCGCTCGGCAGGCTGATCAGCAGTTCATCGTCGTCGTCACCCACGGTCATGCTGGCGCTGTAGAACGGCGTCTTGGAGCCGGCGGGCGTGAGGCGAACCTGGTAGGTGCCGCTGCCGATGAAGACCGAGTTGGCGCCTGAGGCCGGCACCACGGCCTGGCTGGCCACCGAAGCCATGTTGGGCGAGACGGTGGCAAGGTCGGTGCCGGGCGGCGTGATGTAGACGTCATAGGTGCCCGTCAGCGGCGAGCCGTTGAGGATGCGCACGCGGGCACGGTTGGAGTCCACCGGCTTATCGTAGGGGTCCGAGATCGTCATCAGCTTGTAGCCGGTGCCGTCCGGCAGGGCCACCAGCGTGTAGTAGGTGGCGTTTTCGGTGTTCAGCGAGGTGGTCGCCAGCACGGCGCCGGTGGTCGAGTCGTGGATGGCCCAGTCGGAGGTCACGCTGGGCGTGTCGTAGTACTTGGAGGTACCTTCATAGGCCTGCACGCCCGCGCTGGACTCGTAGTCGCCCTTGCGGTAGAGCGTGAGGCTCGGGCTGCCGGGCGCAGCGTTGACAAAACGGGCCTGGGCGGAGCCGAGGTTCAGCGAGTCGGCAGTGTCACCGCCGCCGCAGGCGGACAGCGCGGAGACGGTGAGCAGGGCGCAGCCCAACAGGGCAAGTTTGGAGCGAATGGTCATGGGACAGCCTCTCGTTGTGATAACGGATGAACAGCGCAGGCGCGGTGTTCGCAGTGCTGAAAGTAGACCGTTGACGCCGCCCGCAGGCGTGTGAGTTGCTGCCGCACGGCCTTGTAGGCGCAGGCCGGCAATCCGTGTTTCAGGCTGTGTCGTACCGAGCGGCAAGGTGTCAGTCTTCCAGGCCGGCGCGTGAACCTTCGCCGGGCCGCGCCTTCAAGAGGCTTGTCGGCATTGCCGCTTCCATTGCGGCGCGGGCGCGGGTCCAGCTGGCCGCGCCAAATGCCGCCAGTCGCTGGCTCGCGGCGTCAGGCTGATCGGGCCGGTAGACATGGTGGTCGACCGCAAACCGCAGCGGCAGCGCCTCCAAGGCGCAGTTGCCTGCGGGCCATATCTCGACGCCCTCGGGCACGAAGGGTTCGAAGTCCATCAGCGCCCGGCGCGTGATGTCGCCCGTGAGGTGCAGCCGCACGGCCTGGGCGCCCGACTGGATCGCCTGCAAGGCTTCTCGCAGCGAATAGACGTGCGGGACCACGAACAGGCGCAGGCGCAGCCCGAGCAGCAGCAACTCGGGCTCGAAAGCCTGCGCCACCACCAGGCGACCGCCCACATGGACCACGTCCAGCACCTGCGACGCATCGTTGACGCCGGTGGCGCCGACCACGCAGTCGGCCGGGAGCGCGCGCACCAGTTGCTGCAGCGTGGCCAGCGTGGCGAGTCCCGCCCACGGCACGGCCATCACACGGAACCCGGCGGCGTAAAGCGCCATGCCGGTGCGAGCGGCGTCCTGGGCGCGCAGTCCGGGCAGCGTGACAAGCAGCGGCAGGCCCGAAGGCCAGGTCTGCGGCACCCACGGCGTCATCTCGTTCAAGGGTGTGTCCATGATCTGCTCCTGAGTGGCCGAATCACATTTGGTCCCGGGCCTGCTGCATGGCGAGGTGGGTCGCGCCGACTGCCAGGTGGGTGCGAACCTCACCAGCGATGCGCTCAAAGGAGTGGCCCATGCCGTCGACCGATTCGCGCAGGGCATTGCCCAGCAGCTCGGCCTCCGGCCCAGGCAGCAGCAAGGCAAATCGAGCGGCCTGCGGCGCGATGGCGACCAGGCGTTCGCCAAGCCATTCACCTGGCCCTTGCTCACCACGCGCTGCCATGCTGACGATGCAGACAGCGCCGATGGCCGCGGCAGGCGGCAACGCCGCCTGCTGCGAATCCAGGTCCGGCGGGGTCAGGTGATGGGCGTCCAGGTCGAGGCTGCGCAGGATGCGCACCATCAGCTCGGTGGCCAACTCGTCGCCTGGCAAACCCATGCCCACACAAACGACGCTGCGCATTGCGGGCGCGGCCAAGGAGGGCTGTTGAATGACCGCCTTCGGCCGTGCACGCTCACGCGCCAGACGCTTGTGGCGCAACAGCAGGCCTGAACTCAGGCCCTCCGCCTGTGCATCTGGCTTGGGACGGCCGGCCGCCATCACGGGCTCACGCCGGGCGCCCTCCAGCGCCTCCACCACATCGACCACGGCCGACCGGATCCTGGCCTGCTGGCGCAAGCTGATGGCGCCAACTTCGAAGTCACGCCCACCCAGCTGCATCGCGGGCATCAGCACCGCGTCGCAATACGCGGCCAGCGTGCGGCGTTTCATGAAGCCCTTTGCATCGCCGATGATCTCGTCGGAGTCCCCGGACAAGGCCCGTTGGTAGAACTTCTGCGCCATCGTCAGCGCCGGGCCGTTGCCCAGCAGGATGTCGAGGAAGCCCAGTGAGCTGGCGTGGCGCCCGGCCACGGCCAGGCACAGCATCAGCGGTGTGGAGATGAGCACGCCAACAGGCCCCCAGAGCAGGCCCCAGAACAGCGTGGCCAGGATGATGGACAGCGGCGACAGCCCCGTGGCCCGGCCGTACAGCCGGGGCTCGATGAGCTGCGAGGTGACAAGCTGCACAGCCGCAAAGGCTGCCGCCGTCATCAGCACCAGATGCCAGCCGGCAGAGGCGCCTAGCGCCAGCCCCATGGCCAGCAGCGCCGCCAGGGGCACGCCGGCAAACGGCACGAAGCGCAGCACGGCCGTGAACGCTGCGGCGACAAAGGCTTCGGGCAGGCCGATCAGCGACAAGGTCATCCAGACCGCCACGCCCACGCCCAGGTTGACGATGAACAGCCGGGCCAGGTAGCGCGACAGCCGCTGCGTCGCATCGTCAATGGCGGCCGTGGTGGCGCGCAGGTCCGCTTGGCCGATCAGGCGGATGAAGCGGTCCCGCAACGAGGCCCGCTCAAGCAGCACGAACACCATGACGATGCCCACCACCGCCGTGCTGACCATCGGGCCCCACAGCCAGGCCAGCAACTGCTGCAGGCGGCGAAGCGGCGTGGTCATCGGCACCATGCGCGTTGCAGACGGCCCCACGGCGACGGCCTGCAAGGGCCTCGCCTCGCCGGCGCCTGGCTGCTGCGCGTCCAGCAGTGCGTCGGCCGCGTCCCAGGTCCTCTGCAGCGGCAGCAGCGCACCCGAGCGCAAGGCGTCCAGGTTGGCGCTCAGGTTCGCCTGATAGGCCGGCAAGCGCTCGGCCATGTGCAGGGCATGGGTGCCGATCAGCACCAGCAGCCACACCACCGCCAACACCACGGAAGCCACCGCCGCGAATACCGCCGACCGCGGCCCCAGGCCCAGATGACGCAGCATGCGCACCCAGGGCGTCACTGCGAAGCTGAGCACCACGGCCAGCGTCACAGGCACCAGGATCGCCCGGCCGAAGTGAAGCAGCACCAGCCCAGCGGCGAGCGCCAGGATGACGATGGCGGTCTGCAGCACGGGCGGCACCGCGCGCGGGGCTGCATCGGCAGGACGTGACATGGTGGGCGGCCTCGCGGGTCTTGCCGTTGCGGAGTGTCAGCCTCCCGCTTCGTTCAGGATCTCGGTGTTCGACTGCGTCTTGCCAGCCGGGATGTCGAGGATCTTGACCTCGCCGCTGGCGGCACCGGGCAAGGTGATCAACAGCACGTCGTCGTCGTTGCCCAGCTTGAAGGTGCCGGAGAAGAAGACGGACTTCGAGCCTGCGCCGGTGAGGCGAATCTGGTAGGTGCCGTCGCCGGTCATGAAGGAATCCGAGCCGGAGGCAGGGCTGGGCATCTGACCGGCGACGCCGGCCATCGCGGGCGTGGCGCTGCCGATGTCTGCGCCCACCGCGGTGATGTAAACGTCGAAGCTGCCCACCTCCGGCGTGCCGTTGACGATGCGCACCCGGGCCCTGTCGGAATCCAGCGGCTTGTTGTAGGGGTCGGAGATCTGCAGCAGCTTGTAGGCGCTGCCGGAACCCGGGAGGGCGACCAGCGTGTACAGCGTGCCGTTCTCGACGCGCATGGACGTGACGCCCAGCTGCGTGCCCGTGGTGGCGTCGCGCGCGCTCCAGTCGGAGGTCACGTTGACGGTGTCGTAGTACTTCGATGCACCTTCATAGGCCTGCACACCGGCCTCGTTTTCCATGTCGTCCTTGCGGTAGAGCGCAAGGCTGGGGCTGGCCGGCACGGCGTTCACGAAACGCACCTGGCCAGGGCCGACATTCAGGGATTCGGCGGTATCGCCACCGCCGCAGGCGACAAGAGCGAGGACGGTGCTGCCGAACAGGGCGGCCTTCGAGAGGAAGTTCATGCGGGTGTCCTTGAAATGAGGAGCAATGACGGGAAAGAGGTGCAGGAATCAGTTGTCCTGGAGGTAGCTCACCAGTTCGTCGGCACCACTGCGGATGCCGGCCTTCGCGGCGTTCAAAGCGCCGATGCCCGCCTTGAGGTCCCAGGCGCCGGGGTATTGCTTGGAGACGTAGGCCGCCAGCAGCACCTGGGTGTCGGCGTCGAAGACCTCGACGGCATAGGTCACCGAGCCGGTGAACGCCCCTTCCTTGCCACGCGCGGCCTGCACCGCGTTGTAGGGGCCGCCCACCAGGTCGAAGCGCGACAGCGTGCTCAGCACCGCAGTGCTGCTCTTGGCGCCGGTGAGCGTCACCTGGATGCGCAAGGCCTTGCCAGCCGCACCCGACGCATGGCGGGCGTAGCCATCGAGCCTGTCGGAGAACTGGCGCTGCATGTAGGCCGCCAGTTCGCGCTTGTCGGATTCGGCGATGTCCTCGAACTGGTTGTCGGCGCCGCGGTAGATGAGCACCGGATCCAGGCTGACGCTGCCGTAGCGCCTGAGCGCCACCCCGGACCGATAGGCCAGCGGGATGCGCCCGGTCTCGTCCAGCGTGTTCTGGTGCAGACGGTCGGACGAGGTGATGCCGGCATAGGGCACCGGCTGGGTGCCGGCACAGGCTGTCAGGCCGACGCACAGCGCCAGCGCAGCGCCGGAAAACCAAGGCTTGGAAGGTGACATGGCGGTTCCTGGGTGAGGTCGCGTTGAAGAAGCGGTCAGCGGCGACGAGGCCACGAAGCCGCCGAGCCGGCCCGTTTGGCTGCCTGCATGTGCAGCCCGGCCAACATCGGTGAAATCAAAACCGATCCGTACAGTTCATTATTTGTTTGCTTTTCTGGCGCGTCAAGAAAAAAGTACCATCCGGTTCACTTTTGAGGAGCAAGGATGAAGGTACGCACGGAGGCGCGCCGCAGCGCCATCGTTCTGGCAGCGGCGGAACTGTTCCAGGAGATGGGCTACGAGCGGGCTTCGATGAATGAACTGGCCCGGCGTTTCGGCGGCTCGAAGGCCACGCTCTATGGCTACTTCCCGTCCAAGGAAGCGCTGTTCGTGGCCGTGGTCGAGACGCTGGCGACGGCCAACCTGGCAGACGCGGTGGATGACCTGTCACAGGCCAATGAAAAGCCCGTTCCGCTGCGCGTGCAGCTCACCCGCTTTGGCGAACGCATGCTGCACGTGCTGGTCAACGACGAGAAAGCCATCGCGGTCTACCGCATGGTCGTCGCGGAGTCGGGCCACTCCGTGGTGGGTCAGTTGTTCTACGAATCCGGGCCTGCGCAGAGCATCGAGGCCATTGCCAAGCTGATCTCGGCGGCCATGGCACGCGAGGAACTGCGCCGGACCGATCCGAAGGTCATGGCCCAGCAGTTTTTTGCGCTGCTGACGGCCGAAATCAACAATCGGGTGTTCCAGAACCCGCCACCCCCGGTGTCCGAGACCGAGGTGCGCGCCAAGGTCAAGCTGGCGGTGGAGATGTTCCTGCTCGGGGCAGTTCCCCGCTGACACGCGGGTCGGGAGGCGGCTGGCACAATTCGGGCGAACCGCAACTGCGGCATGGTGGCCTGGGCCACCCTCTTGTTGCCCCGTGCCCGCCCATGTCCGCCGCTCCCGAGTTCAAGGTGTTGAGCCTCATCCCCCCGATGACGCAGCTCAACACGCCCTACCCGTCCACCGCCTACCTGACCGGCTTCCTGCGCTCGCGCGAGATTGCTGCGGTGCAGGAAGACTTTGCGCTGGCGCTGGTGCTGCGGCTGTTTTCGCCGAGCGGGCTGGACCAGGTGCTGGCCGCCTGCCTGGCGCTGCCCGAGGCGCGGCGCACCGGCCAGGTCAGGCACTTCATCACCGAGTTCCGCCGCTACCGGGCCTGCATCACCTCGCTGATCCGCTTCCTGCAAGGCACCGATGCCACGCTGGCGCACCGCATCGTCACCCGCTTCTGGCTGCCCGAAGGCGCGCGCTTCGCGAGCCTGGAACACTACGTCGATGACGGCAGCGGCGACCCGCTGCACTGGGCCTTTGGCGCGCTGGGGCTGCAGGACCGCGCGCGCCACTTGGCCACGCTGTGCCTAAACGACCTGGCCGACGTGCTGCGCGACGCGGTGGACCCGCGCTTCGAGTTCGTTCGTTATGCCGAGCAGCTGGCCACCAGCCAGCCGCATTTCGACCCGCTGGCCGACGCGCTGGCGCAAGCACCCAACCTGCTGGACGACACGCTGGCCGCGCTCACGCGTGAAGCGCTCGCGCGCCACCAGCCGCAGCTGGTGCTGCTCTCGGTGCCCTTCCCCGGCGCGGTGTACGCCGCGCTGCGGATTGCGCAGACCATCAAGCGCGAGTTCCCTGGCGTGGCCATTGCGCTGGGCGGTGGCTTTGTCAACACCGAGCTGCGCGAACTGGGCGAGCCGCGGCTGTTCGACTTTGTCGACTTCGTGACGCTGGACGCCGGCGAGCGCCCGCTGCTGGCATTGATCGAGCATGTCAAAGGCCAGCGCTCGCGCCAGCGCCTGGTGCGCACCTTCGTGCGCGACGCCGAATCGGGCGAGGTGCGCTACCAGAACATGATGGAGGCCGACGTGGCCTTCACCGAGGTTGGCACGCCCACCTGGGACGGGCTGCCGCTGGGCCAGTACCTGTCGCTGCTGGACATGCTCAATCCGATGAACCGGCTGTGGAGCGACGGCCGCTGGAACAAGCTGACGGTCGCCCACGGCTGCTACTGGAAGAAGTGCAGCTTCTGCGACGTGAGCCTGGACTACATCTCGCGCTATGAAGGCGCCTCGGCCGAAGTACTGGCCGACCGCATTCAGCAGATCGTCACCGAGACCGGCCAGACCGGCTTCCACTTCGTTGACGAAGCCGCACCGCCCAAGGCCTTGAAGACACTGGCGCAGGCGCTGATCCAGCGCGAGCTGGGCATCTCGTGGTGGGGCAACATCCGCTTCGAGAAGACCTTCACGCCGGACCTTTGCCAGCTGCTGGCCGACAGCGGCTGCGTGGCGATTTCCGGCGGCCTGGAGGTGGCGTCGGACCGGCTGCTGCAGCTGATGAAAAAAGGCGTGTCGGTCGAGCAGGTTGCGCGCGTCACGAAGGGCTTTGCCGATGCCGGCATCCTGGTGCACGCCTACCTGATGTACGGCTTCCCGACGCAGACGCTGCAGGACACCGTGGACGCGCTGGAATACGTGCGCCAGCTGTTCGAGAACGGCTGCATCCACAGCGGCTTTTTCCACCGCTTCGCCTGCACCGTGCACTCACCCGTCGGCCAACAACCGGCGGACTACGGCATCACGCTGCTGCCGCTGCCGGACGGCAAGTTCGCGAAGAACGACGTGGGCTTCCTGGACCCGACAGGCACCGACCACGACGCCCTCGGCCGCGGCCTGAAAAAGGCCATCTACAACTACATGCACGGCAACATGCTCGAAGAAGACGTTCGCGCCTGGTTCGACGAGGTCAAGGGCAAGGTGCCGCGGCCGACCGTGGGCCGGCAGCGCATTGCCAAGGCACTCGCCGAGCGGGCCTGAGAGCGCCCCCAGACCCGCCGCTTCGCGTCAGGCCCCCCGAGGAGGATGAGAAAACCTGGGGCGACCCTTCGTTTTCTCATGAGGCCGACACGGGAAGCGAAACGCCCTGGATGATCATCAAGGCGCGTAGACCGGGAACTGCTTGCCGGTCTCGATCTCCACGCCGGTCTGCAGCGGCACGTTCGGCACCACCACCACCTGCTTGTTCACGTCCGTCAGCCGGAAGTCGTACGGGCCTGGGCCCATGCCGTCCTGCTTGACGAAATAGTTGTAGTCGGTTCGCGCCACCGTGGTCCACGCGCCACCTTGCGCGCTGAGGCGGTACTGCAGCTTGTTGATGCGGTAGCGATGGTGCCGCACCTGCACTGCCGTGTAGTACTGGCTGGAACCGTCGGCAATGAAAAGCTGCATGCTGGGCTGGTCGTACGGCACGTATTTCCAGCTGATGTTGATGATGCCCTGCGCCGGATCGGCGATCTGCTTGAAGGCTTCGGCAGAGAGGTCCAGATTGCCCGCGGGACATCCGGGGCACTGGTCGTCGATCCGCACCTTCACCGTCTGCCCGGTGTCGCTGTTCTTCACCAGCACGTAGCCGCCACAGGCCTTGGAGCCCTGGTAATCGGTCCCGTTGATGGCAGCGGTGTACACGTCGCCTGGCACCGGCAGCATGCAGTTGCCCCCGCCGCTGTAGCCGTAAAAGGTGGCCTGCCCGGTCTTCGCCGCGCAGGCGGGTGCGGTCGCCAGGCCCAGCAGGGCAAAGCCAGTCAGCAGACTGGCGCGAAACAGCGTCTTGGTGTTCATGTGATCCCTCCGGGCCATGGCCGGCACATGCGCGGCCCGGCGCGATGATCCGGGCGCAGACTCCGCGGCGTCAATCATCGCCACCCCAGCCTGCAGCCCGGCATTTCAGGCGCTGCCCCGTGCGCCGAAGCCGAGCGCTTACATTCATTCAATTCCTTACACCCTCCGTGTCGCAGAGCACACACTGCCCACCTGGATGCGCACCTCATGCACGACCTCCATTTCTACGAGACCGCCAAAGGCCACGGCCTGCCGCACGACCCGTTCAACGCCATCGTCGGCCCGCGGCCGATCGGCTGGATCTCCTCGATTTCCGCGGCCGGTGTGTTGAACCTGGCGCCCTACAGTTTCTTCAACGGCTTCAACTACACGCCGCCCATCGTCGGCTTTGCCAGCGTGGGCGAGAAGGACAGCCTGCGCAACATCCGCGCAACCGGCGAGTTCTGCTGGAACCTGGCGACCGAGCCGCTGGCCGGGGCGATGAACGCGTCTTCAGCCATGGTCGCGCCGGAGGTCGACGAGTTCGGGCTGGCGGGTTTGACACCGCTGGCCTCGCGCCTGGTGAAGCCGCCGCGGGTGGCCGAGAGCCCGGTCAGCTTCGAGTGCAAGCTGACGCAAATCGTCCAGCTGCAGAGCGCCGCGGGCGAACTGGTGCCGACCTGGCTGATCCTGGGCGAGGTGGTGGGCGTGCACATTGCAAAGCGCCTGCTGGTGAATGGCGTGTACGACACGGCGGCCGGCCAGCCCATCCTGCGTGGCGGCGGCCCGGCGGACTATTTCCGCATAGCGCCGGAGCAGAAGTTCAAGCTGCGGCGGCCGGGCTGACTGACCGATTGACGGCAGCGGGCGCTCAGCCGCGCTGCATCACCAGCTTGACCTTGCGGCCGGTCAGCCATTGCCAGGCCTTGCGGGCCACGCGACGCCAGGCCGGCGTCTGCAGGTCCCAGAGCGGGGCCCAGGCGTGAGTGTTGGAGACTTCGATGCCGGGCATCACGCCGTTCCATTCGCGCGGCTGCACCACGTGCCAGTCGCGGCCCAGGCGCACCGCGCCTTCGCGGTCCAGCAGCACCACCATCGAGCCCTTGATGGCCGGGGTGATCAGGCGGTTGAAGCCTTCGCTGCGCATCATGCTGGCCACTTGCGCATCGCTCAGGCCGTCGAACATGCAGGCCAGCATGCGGGCCAGCTCGGAGGTGTCGCTGCGGCGGGTGTCGGTGGGAGCCAGGTGTTCGATGCTGCCGTTGTGCATCAACATGAGGCCTTCGCGCACCTGGTAGGGGTGGGCCATCTCATGGTTGACGTGGCCGTAGGTGGCCTTGCGCAGATGCAGGTAGACCTCGCAGTCCAGCGGCAGGCCCTGGTTCAGCGCCAGCAACTCGTTGAGCTGCATGCCCTTGGTGGTGGCGAGGTGGCCGCTGCCGTCGAGGTAGAAGAAGCCCCAGCCGTCGTGGTTGCCACGCCAGGCGTTTTCAAGGAAGTCGGCGGTAATCTGCCGGCCCCGGGGCTTTTTGATGATCAGGCACATGGCGGTTCAGGCGGAAGCTCGGTCCAATGCTGACATTGAAGCAGGGCAAGCGAGCGTGCACACACCGAAAAAGCTAGCAAGTTCGGGGCCGACAATTGCTTTTGGGCAACAGTCTGCTGGCCGACCCCCCGTGCTGCGAAAAACCTCCTCGGGGCACCGAGGCAAATCGCTTTCCACATTTCGAGCAGCCTTGGCACGGCTGCTCGCGGCAACCCCAGCCTGGCGAGGCCTAATCGGGTTGCCATGCGGTGGCCTTGAAATTGGCGTCCAATGACGCACTTTCCGGGCAAGCTGCCATCCCAGTGCAACGCGACAGCAGCCGACTGGATGACCGCCAAGTCGGCTTTGAACTAGAAAATCTGCCGAGGAGGCATCGGTGAGCTTTGAATCCCTGCAACTGAAACTGCAAGCGCTGAGCGCGGCCCGCCTGGCCGGCATGCGCCGCGGCATTGAAAAAGAGAGCCTGCGCACCCAGGCCGATGGCCAGCTCGCCGCCACGCCGCACCCTGCCGCTTTGGGCGCGGCGCTCACGCACCCGCACATCACGACCGACTTCAGCGAGTCGCAGGTCGAATTGGTGACCGGTGCCAACACCACCGTGGGCCAGACGCTGGACGAGCTCGCCACGCTGCACCAGCTGAGCTACCGCGCCATTGGCGACGAGCGCCTGTGGGTGGCCAGCATGCCCGGCCGGCTACCGCCGGACGCGCAGATTCCCATCGGCCAGTACGGCCGCTCGAACGTCGGCCAGGCCAAGACCGTCTACCGCCACGGCCTGAGCCACCGCTACGGCCGCCGCATGCAGACGATCTCCGGCATCCACTACAACTGGTCGCTGCCAGGGCTGTCGAACGACGAATACTTCGGCCTGATCCGCAATTTCCGCCGCCATTCCTTCCTGCTGCTGTGGCTGTTCGGCGCCTCGCCCGCCACCAGCACCGACTTCGGCGCCGGCCTGCAGCATGGCCTGGACGCGATGGGCACCGACACGCTGTACCTGCCCTACGCCACCTCGCTGCGCATGGGCCGCCTGGGCTACCAGAGCGATGCCCAGGCCAGCCTGCGCGTCAGCTACAACCACCTGGCCGGCTACGGCGCCTCGCTGCAGGACGCGCTGACCCAGCCCTACCCGGCCTACGAAGCGTTGGGCGTCAAGGGTGCCGACGGCCGCTACCAGCAGCTCTCGACCTCGCTGCTGCAGATCGAAAACGAGTTCTACGGCACGATTCGTCCGAAGCGCACGATCCAGAGCGGCGAACGCCCGCTGCATGCGCTGCGCCAGCGCGGCGTGGAATACGTCGAAGTGCGCTGCATGGACCTGGACCCCTTCGAGCCGGCCGGCATTGGCGCGCAGACCTCGCATTTCCTCGACGCCTTCCTGCTGCACTGCCTGCTCAGCGACAGCCCGCAGGACACGCCCGAGGAAGTCGCTGCGCTGGCCCGCAACCAGCACCGCACGGCGGCCCGCGGCCGTGAACCTGGGCTGCTGCTGGAACGCGGCGAACAGACGCTGACGCTGACCGACTGGGCCGCCGAGCTGCTCACTCAGATGGGCCCGATCGCCGATCTGCTGGACCAGCGACTGGCCGGCGACGGCAGGCCGCACCAGGCCGCGCTGGCCGCCGCCCGGCAGATGCTGGCCAACCCGGCGCTGACGCCTTCGGCCCGCGTGCTGGCGGCCATCCAGGCGCGGCCGGACGCCTCGTTCGTCGGCTGGGTGCGCGAGCGCTCGGACGCCGTTCGCACCCATTTCCTGGCCCAGCCGCTGCCCGCCACTGCGGCCGAACGCTGGGCCGCGATGGCCCGCGAGTCGCTGGCCGAGCAGGCCCGCATCGAAGCCGCCGAAACCCAGAATTTCGACGACTTCCTGAAGGACTACCTGTCGCCCAGCCAGCTCGGCTGAGCGGGGCTGGGCGACCCTGCGGGCTTTTGCCGGTCAGCCGGCTTGCACCTGGATGCGCCGGGGCTGCGCATGCTCGGCCTTGGGAATGCGCAGGCGCAGCACGCCGTTGGACAGGTCGGCGGCAATCTTGCCGGTGTCCAGCTCCTTGCTGAGCGTGAACACCCGGTGATAGCGGCCCAGACTGACCTCGCTGTGACTGGACCGCAGGCCTTCCGGCACCGTCAGGCCGGATTCGGCCTCGATGGTCAGCGTGTCGGCCGTGACCTGCAGGTTCAGCTTGTCACGCGACACGCCGGGCAAGTCCGCATACAGCGTGATGCCCTGCGAGTCCTCGATGACATCCACCGGCGGGGTCAGCGCGGCGTCGCTGTAGTTCGGCTTGCCTTGAGACTGGTCCTGCGGCCTGTCCACCGCCTGGTTGCCGGGGCGGGTTGCAAGCGACGAGCTGTTGGGCGTTTTGGACGAAAGATTGAAGCTGTTCATGATGGTCAATCTCCTGGATGCTGAAGTTCAGGAAAGACGGCTCACTGCACCGTGATGCGGCGCGGCTGCGAGGCCGCACGGCGCTGCACCGTGATGTGCAGCACGCCGTCCTTGCAACGCGCCTGCACGGCTTCCGGATCGGCATCTTCCGGCAGGGTCAACACGCGCCGGAAGGTGCCGGCAAAGCGCTCGTTGATGTGGACCGCGGACTTGCTGTCACCGGCCTCGGCCAGTGAGTTCTTGCGCTCGCCGGCAATCGTCAGCAGCCCGCGCTCGAGCTGCACCTCCAGCGTGGCCGGGTCCAGGCCCGGGGCGAATGCATAGATCTCGACGGTCTGCGGCGTGCCGCCGACGTTCAAGGCCGGGAAACTCTGGCGGCCGAAGCCGCGGATGCTGGGAGACAGGTCGAAGGCCTGCTGCATGTCGCGTTGCAGGCGATCCAGCTCGGCGAACATGTCGCGGGGAAACAGGGATCGGTACATGGCGAAACCTCCATTCGTTCTTGCGTCAAACAAGGGTGGAACGAAGCGCCGAAGACTGGCCCCCAGCGCTTCCGGCTCCAAAACTAGGAGCGCCGCGCCAGGTTTTCAAGAGACTTTTTTCGAGATTTTTTTCAGTCGTCGGATTCGGCCAGCGTGACCGTCAACTTGCGGGTCGCGCCGCTGCGCCAGACGCTCAGCGTGCAGCTGTCGCCGGGCTGCAGGCGCTCCAGCGCGGTCAGCATGTCGTCCTGCGTCTCGACCGGCTCGCCATCGACCGCGGTGATCACGTCGCCGGCCAGGATGCCGCCGTCGCCCCGGCTGAAGGCCTTGAGCCCGGCCTTGGCAGCCGGGCCGTTGCGCTGCACCCGCACCAGCGCCACGCCCTTGGGCAGGCCCAGCGCACGGTTGATCTCCGGCCCGCCGCCGGTCACGCCCAGCGAAGGCCGCACCATGCGGCCGTCGCGGATCAGCCGCGGCACGATGCGGTTGACCTCGTCCACCGGGATGGCAAAGCCGATGCCGGCGCTGCCGCCGGACGGGCTGTAGATCGCCGTGTTGACGCCGATCAGCCGGCCGGCGGAATCCAGCAGCGGGCCGCCGGAGTTGCCGGGGTTGATGGCCGCATCGGTCTGGATCGCGCCCTTGATCGTGCGATGCGTGACCGACTCGATCTCGCGGTTCAGTGCGCTGACGATGCCGGTGGTCAGCGTCTGGTCCAGGCCGAATGGATTGCCGATGGCATAGACCTTCTGGCCAACCTGCAGGTCGCGGCTGGTGCCCACGGTCACCGGCTTGAACTTGGCCACCGGCGCAGGAATCTTCAGCACCGCGATGTCCCGGTCCGGGAAGGCGCCGACCAGCTCGGCCTTGTAGCTGGACTGGTCCGCCAGCGTCACCCGCGCGCCGCTCGCGCCCTGGATCACGTGGAAATTGGTGACGACGTGGCCTTGCGTGTCCCACACGAAGCCGGTACCGGTGCCTTGCGGCACCTGCTGCACGTTGAGCGAGAAGAAGTCCCGCTCCAGGCCCAGCGCCGTGATGTTGACCACCGAAGGCGACACGGCCTTGAAGACCGCGATGTTGTTCAGCTCGTCGGCGCCCAGCGCGCCGCGCGAGGTGACGGGCCGCGGCGGTGCGTCAGGCTTGGCTTGGGCAATGCCGGTGGCAAGCGGCAGCACGGACAGGAGACACACGAGGCACGCGAAGCGAATCGGGCGCATGGCAGACGGCAGGAGTGGAACTGGCCCGAGATGATAGGCAAGACCGCGTGCCCTCAACCCTCCGGCGGCCCACCGAACACTGCCAGGAAGGCCTCGGCGAAACGCGCCGAGACCGCCAGCGTCAGCGTCACCGCATGCCACTGGCCTTCCACGCTGACCTGCAGATCCTCGTCCCAGTCGCCACCATCGTCGGCCGGGCCGTGGCTGTGCGGGAAGTGCTGCCAGGCCCAGTCCAGCACCTGCTGCACCTCGGCCAGCACCGCAGCGTGCTGCACGGCGGAGGTCGACGCCAGCGCCTCCAGCGTGCTCACGCCTTCATCGTTGTCGCTGAGGTCGAAGCCCAGGTAGCGCAGCGACGGCATCAGAACGGCGACGAGGTGTCGCCGCCTTGGGCCGCGTACTGCAGCTGCGAGTGCAGCTCGGCCACCTGCTGGCGCAGCGCGGCGTTTTCCGCGGTCAGCGCGGCCACGCGCTGGCGCAGCGAGTCGACGTTGTTGTCGGTGTCGTCCGCGGGAAGCGTGGGCGCAGCAGGTGCCGCGGGGATCACCGCGACTTCGACCGGCATCTTGCGCTTGGCGTCGCGCACGCGCTTGGCAGCCTGCTTCAGCTCGTCCTTGCCAGCGGCGGCAGCGGCCACCTGCTCCTCGGCCGGCAGGCTGGCAACCGCCGCCGCAGCGCTGAGGGACAGCGTGCCCGCGCGCACCGCGGCCACCAACTCGGGAGCGGCCTGCTTCTGGATCTTTTCGATCATCACGACCTGGCTGCTGCTCAGGCGCGCGGCCTTGGCCAGTGCCTCGCGGGTTTCCAGCGTGTCGGCGGGCTTGGGCGTGGGCAGGCTCTCTGGCGGCACGAAACGCTCGTCGCCCACGGGCGCCCTGAACTCCGCGGCCGGTTCGGCCTGCTTGCGCAGCCGCCGGTTCGCGACGATCTCGCGCTTGCGCAGCGCCAGCACGCCACGCTGGAAGTCCGACACGCTGCGCCGGCCCAGGTGCTGGTCGATCATCCACAGGTGCACGTCTTCCAGGCTCTGGAAACGCGTGTTCTGCACCGTCTGGAACGGCACGCCGTGCTGTTGGCAGATGCCGTAGCGGTTGTGCCCGTCCACCAGCACATTGCCCCACAGCACCAGCGCGTCCCGGCAGCCTTCGGCCAGGATGCTGCGTTCCAGCGCCTCATGTTCTTCCGCGGTCAACGGGTCGATGTAAGCCTTGAGTTCTTCGTTGACGACGATGTCCATGTGCGCGATGTAAGGGAAAACGGGGAAAAGGGGCGCGATTGTAGGGAGCCGACCGAGAAGCCCCGCTGGGATGGAGAGCAGGTTACAAGGACATCGATGGCCGCAGCGCCATCGCCGCCCGCCAGCGCAGCAGGTTCGGATGCTGCTCGCCGGGCTTCTGTTTCACGACCCGCGCGAAGTCCACCGCGACCACCGCGGTGATGTCGGCCAGGCTGAAGCGCTCGGTCGCGATGAACTCGCGCCCGGCCAGGCGCTGGTCCAGGTCCACAAAAAACTGCTGCACCCGGGCCAGGCCGCGCGCGGCGAGTTCGGGAATCTGCGCGTGGTCCACCGGGCCCGGCAGCGCGCGGTTGACCATGGCCGGCGAGCTGTTGCGCAAGGCATCGGCAATTGCCATCAGCCCCTCGAACTCGATGCGCCACTGCCAGCTGGCGATCTCGGCCTTCTCCAGCGGTGTGCTGCCCAGCAACGGCGGCTGCGGAAAGGCGGCTTCGACCCAGGCGGCAATCGCTGCGTTGTCGGTCAGCAGCGGCCCGCCGTCACCGGTGCGCAGCGCCGGCACAGTGCATTGCGGGTTGATGCGGCGATAGGCCTCGCCGAGTTGCTCGTTGGCCCGCAGGTCGACCTGCACCGTTTCGTGGGCCACGCCCTTCTCGGCAAGCAGGATGCGCGCGCGGCGCGGGCTGGGGGCGGTGGCGCAGTCGTAAAGCGTGATCATGGTCATGTGCCCAGCTTGTCTTGTGTCTTGGTGTCGAAGTCACTGGCCTCGTGCCGCTCGTGCAATTGGCTGGACGGCTGGCCCCAGGTGCGGTTGACCATGCGGCCACGCTGCACGGCGGGACGCCCGGCGATCTCGTCGGTCCAGCGCAGCACATGCTTGTATTCGTGAACCTGCAGGAACTCGCCCGCTTCGTAGAGCTGTCCCTTGACCAGCGTGCCGTACCAGGGCCACACGGCCATGTCGGCAATCGTGTAGTCCTCTCCCGCCAGGTAGCGGTGCTCGGCCAGGTGCCGGTCCAGCACGTCGAGCTGGCGCTTGACTTCCATCGCGTAGCGGTCGATCGGGTATTCGAGCTTGGTCGGCGCGTAGGCATAAAAATGCCCGAAGCCACCACCGAGGAACGGCGCGCTGCCCATCTGCCAGAACAGCCATGACAGGCACTCGGCTCGCGCCGCGCCGCCGGCCGGCAGGAAGGCACCGAACTTCTCCGCCAGGTACTGCAGGATGGCGCCGGACTCGAACACGCGCACCGCCGCCGCACCGCTTCGGTCCATCAACGCCGGGATCTTGGAATTCGGGTTGACCTCGACAAAGCCGCTGCCGAACTGCGCGCCTTCGTTGATCGGGACCAGCCAGGCGTCGTACTCCGCGCCCGCATGTCCCAGCGCCAGCAGCTCCTCCAGCATCACCGTCACCTTCACGCCATTCGGCGTGGCCAGCGAATACAGCTGCAGCGGATGCCGCCCCACCGGCAGCGGCTTGTCGTGCGTCGCTCCCGCAATGGGGCGGTTGATGCTGGCAAACCTGCCGCCGTTCTCGCGCTGCCAGGTCCAGATGGCGGGTGGGGTGTAGTTGGGCGAATCGGCCATGCAGCAAGCTCCGGGAGAAGGCTTTGGGTCCGGCGCAGTGTATGCAGCCGGCCTGTTGCCCGCTGCCGCCCGGTCTTCGCCCCCACCGCAGGGCCAGCCTTTACCGCAACACGTCGAATCAGAGGCCAATGGGCAGCGCACGCTCGCTTAAAGTCGGACTTTTGGGCGGTTTGTGAAGAAGGCGGAGGGCGGGTTGCAGGACTTGGATGGGCTGACAAGAGCCGCACCCGAATCGCCGCCCAACGCGGCCTGGCGCATCGGGCATTTCGTGTTCGATCCGGCCGCGCGCACGCTGACGGCAGGCGGCAGCAGCGAGCGCATTTCCGGCAAGGCCGCTGCGGTGCTGCTGAGGCTGGCAGAGCACGCCGGCAAAGTGGTCAGCCGCGAGCAGTTGATCGCCGAAGTCTGGGCCGGCAACGCCTACACCGGCTCCAGCGGCCTGACGCACACCGTTTCGCAACTGCGACGCAGCCTGCGCAAAGCGCCGTCCGCCGAGCCGGCGCAGCCAACCGGCGAGGCCGAAGAAGACACCGGCCCGATCGAGACGATTTCCAAGTCCGGCTACCGGCTGCTGTGGCCGGCCAGCCAGGTCACTGGCGAAGAAGCGGAAGTACCGCCCTCTGCACCCGAGCGAAGGTCGAAGCTGGCTTGGCTGGCCGGTGGAGCGTCTCTGCTGCTGGTCATGGCCTTGGCGCTGGCCTGGCAGGCTCGCCACGGCGCGAACACCGTCGCGCAGCGCTCGCTGAGTGCCATCACCACGCTGGAAGGCATCGAGGAGGCGCCCGCTTATTCGCCGGACGGGCACTCGCTGGCCTACGTCTGGCGGCGCACGGGCGCGCCGCCGCGGCTGCGCATGGTCGACCTGCAACGGCCCGAGGCGCCTGCGCGCGAGCTGACCGATCCGCAGGACCGCATCTACCGGCCGGTGTGGGTGGACGACCATCACCTGGCCTACCTGCAAGGCCAGCACGGCGAAAGCTGCCGGGTCATGCTGGTGGACCTGCGCGACGACAGCCGGCGCGACCTGGCCGAGTGCCACTACCTCACCGGCGCCGCCACGCTGGCCGCTTCGCCGGACGGCCAGTGGCTGGCCTTCTCGCGCCGCTCGCCCAGCGCACCTGGCGGCCTGGCGCTGCTGCTGCACCACATGGCAGACGGCCAGGAACGCGTGCTGGCGCAGGCCGGCGAAGGGCTGGGTTACGGCGAGATGGCCTGGTCGCACGATGGCCGCCACGTCGCGGTGCTGCAGTTGAAAGACACCGTGGGCGACCTGGTGCGGCTGGACGTGCGCAGCGGCGAAGCGCTGCGGCTGACGCGCGAGACCGCGCCGGTCTGGGCACTGGCCTGGCGGCAAGGCGACCGCGACCTGGTCTTCTCGGCCGGGCTGGCGGGGGACTTCGCGCTCTGGCGCGTGGACGCCGACGGCGGCACGCCCAGCCGCTTCGCGCGCATCGACCACGTCGGCAGCCTGGCCGCGATCCCCGATGGTTCAGGCGACGTGGCCGCCAGCGTGCTGCGCTACGACGACCACATCGAGCTCTACGCGCTGGCCGACGGCGCGCTGCGCAGCAGCATCCGCTCCAGCGGCCGCGACCTGTATGCCGATGCCTGCCAGGACGCCGGGCACCCGATCTTCGTCTCGTTCCGGGCGCGGCGCATCGGCGTCTGGTACCGCGACGGCGCCAACGCCGAGGCCCGCGAACTGCCCTTGCCCGCCGGCACGCCCGAGCCGCCCGCCTGCAGCCCGGACGGCAGCCGCTACGCCACCGTGCTGAGCCCGAGCGACGGGCCGAACCAGCTGGTGATCGGCGACTTGAACGGCAGCGCAACCCCGACCGTGATCCCCGTGCAAGCCGAGGTCGCCAGCCCGAGCTGGGGCGCGGACGGCCGCACGCTGATCGTCTACAGCACCCGCGAGAACCACCCCGAACTCTGGCGCTTCGACCCCGCCACGCAAACCTTCAGCCGGCTGACCGACGACCACGCCCACTTCGGCCGCGAAGTGCAGCTGGGCCCACAGCGCTGGCTGTACTACGCCAGGGAAAACCAACGCGGCCTGTGGCGCCGCCAGCTGGACGACAACGGCCGCCCCGCCGGCCCGGGCGAGCGGGTGCTGGACGACCTGGCCCAACAGGATTGGGGCAACTGGGCCTGGCACAACGGCGAACTCTGGCGCGTCTCGCGCAGCGGCGCTGGCGACCAGCTCATCCGCCGCGACGCCACCGGCCACGACCACCCCCTGCTCACGCTGCCCAGCGCCTCCATCGGCCCGTTCCGCTCGCTGGCCATCGACAAGGCCGGCCTGGCCCTGGTGACCCGCCACGGGCCGACGCAAGGCGACCTGGTGCGCGTGCCGGCCGATGGGCCTTGAGCTTCAAGAACCGCCGCCGCCCGCGCCCTGCACGCGCTGGGTCTTGAGACGCTCGAACCACGCGGTGTCGGCATCGATCTGCACCCGGCTTCGGCCTTCCTCCTCGGCATCCAGGAAGTGGGTGCTTCGGAGCCGGGACCTCACCGTGGACAACGAGATCAGCCCGGCGGCAACGCCAGCGCGGATCCACCGCAAGTCACGCGGCTCGCTTCTCGCGTATTTCGAAACCGCGGCGTCGTTCGGGTCCAGGAACCACAGACGCAGCCCAGCGCGCTCGACCCTCGTCAGACGCAGCTCCCAGTCATCGGGCAGGCTGGGCAAACTGGGCGAAACCGGGTCCAGGTAGTAGCCGTGGTTGGCATGGAAAGCCGAGTCTTCGCCGAGCAAAGCTTTCAGATCAAAGACACGGGGCGGATCGGCCTTGGTGTAGCAGTCGATGTCGATGGACATCGACATGTCGCTCGGAACCGGACCGTCTTCCTCGACACCCAGCACCGACAGGCTGCCGATGACCACATAGTCGCGGTGGCCGCTGATCTGCCGCGCCTGCTCGAACACCTCGAACAAGTGGTCGAGGTTCACCGTGCCACGCCAGACCAAGGCGAGTTCTGGCGCAGCGCGGGCCCCCAGCCGTCAGCGTTGGAGGTCATGGCCACGGCGAGATCACGCACCGGCAAGCCCAGCATCGCTTCCCATTTCTCGATGTAGTCCTGGCTGCAAAGGCCTTCGGACCGCCACCGCGCCACCGCGGCCAATGCCTGCTGAACCAGCGCATCCCGCGCCAGTTCAGGCAAGGTCAGCAGATCGATCGCGATCTGCTGGTGCTTGATCAGGCGATCCTTTTCCACCATCGCCTGGTTCAGGCGCGCAACGCGCCGCGCCGCCAACTGAGCCTCTTCCTGGCTCATCTGGGAGAAAAACTCCGGCGATGCCACGATGGCTTTGATCTTCCGATGCTTCTCGATGGCCACCGGCCCCAGGGCCGCTGCCTCAAGCAGTTCCCCGAAGGACTGCTTGGCTTGCGTGGAAGACATCTGCTGCATGGCGCGGGCTCCTGTTTTGTCCATTTTCATCTCTTTTGGACAAATTAGCCATGCGACTGACCCGCCTCTTGCGGTGCACCACCCGCTCGCTGCGAGCCTCAGGTCACCGGCGCCGGATTGAACAGCACCAGGGCGTTGTGCAGCTTCCAGTGTTCGGCCCAGGTCTTCTTGCCGCTGGCCACGTCCAGCATCAGCTGGAACAGCGCCCAGCCCGCTTCTTCGATGGTCTGCTCGCCGTCGGCGATGCGGCCGGCGTTGACGTCCATGATGTCGTGCCAGCGGCGGGCCAGGTCGCTGCGCGTGGCCACCTTGATCACCGGGCATTCGGCCAGGCCGTAAGGCGTGCCGCGGCCGGTGGTGAAGATGTGCAGGTTCATGCCGGCGGCCAGTTGCAGCGTGCCGCAGATGAAATCGCTGGCCGGCGTGGCGGCAAAGACCAGTCCGCGCTGGTCGCGGCGCAGCTTCTCGCCCGGTGGCAACACGTGCGAAATGGCCGAGCTGCCACTCTTGATGATGGAGCCCATCGCCTTTTCGGTGATGTTCGAAAGCCCGCCCGCCTTGTTGCCCGGCGTGGTGTTGGCCGAGCGGTCCACGCGGCCGCGGTCCAGGTAGCGGTCGTACCAGCCCAGTTCACGCTTGATGGCCTCGGCCACTTCGGGCGTGGCGGCGCGGCTGGTCAGCTGGTCCACCGCGTCCCGCACCTCGGTGTTCTCGCTGAACATGATGGTGGCGCCGGCGCGCACCAGCA
This sequence comes from Ideonella sp., assembly GCF_041287625.1. Taxonomy (GTDB): domain Bacteria; phylum Pseudomonadota; class Gammaproteobacteria; order Burkholderiales; family Burkholderiaceae_C; genus Ideonella. Next base: position 56,447 of record NZ_JBGGNH010000075.1, on the reverse strand, counting down.
GGTCGGCGGCAAAGCCCACGGTCGGGTTGGCGGTGACGCCGGAGAAGGCGTCGCTGCCGCCGCACTGCACGCCCACCACCAGTTCGCTGGCAGGCACCGTCTCGCGCTGGCGGGCATTCAGCCGCGCCAGGTGCGGCTTGGCGCTTTGCACGATGTCGTCCAGCATGGACATCAGGCCCACGTGCGCCTCGGCCTGCAGGCAGACCACGTCCAGGCCGGCTTCGCTGCCGTCGTCAGCCGGCTGGATCGCGAAGCTGCCGGGCGGCAGCAGGCGCTCGGGCTGCAGCTTCTCGCAGCCCAGGCTGACAACCATGACTTCGCCGCCGAAATTCGGGTTCAGCGAAATGTGCTTCAGGGTGCGGATCGGGATGACCGCGTCCGGCGCGTCAATCGCCACGCCGCAGCCGTAGGTGTGCTCCAGGCCGACCACGCCGTCCACGTTCGGGTACAGCGGCAGCAGTTCGCTGCGGATGCGCGCCACCGCCAGCGCCACCACGCCGGCCACGCACTGCACGGTCGTCGTGATGGCCAGCAGGTTGCGCGTGCCGACCGAGCCGTCGGCATTGCGGTAGCCCTGGAAGCTGTGGCCGACCAGCGGGTCCCGATGCGGCGGCTTGACGGTGGCAATCGGCAGCGTGTCGTCCAGCTCGCGTGCGGCGGGCATCTTCAGCAGCCGCTCATGCACCCAGCTGCCGGCGGGGATGTCCTTCACCGCGTAGCCGATGGGCACGTTGTAGCGCCGCACCACCGCGCCCTCGGCAATGTCCTCCAGCGCCACCTTGTGACCCTGCGGCACCTTCTCGCGCAGCGCCAGTCCGGCGCCAGGCAGGCCCGGCGGCAACTCGGTTCCGGCAGGCAGGCCACCGTCGTTGGCGACGATGGCGACGTTGTCGGCCGGGTGCATGCTCAGCGTCAGCGGCGGCCTGGCCGTGACAGACGCGATGGGGGCGGCAGTGGAAGCAGCCACGGGGGCGGCGGTCGGGGCGGCGGCGTTGGTCAAGGCAAACTCGCTCAGGTCAGGGACTGGAAAAGCCGAATCTGAAGCTGTAGCGCTGCGGGTCTTTGCTGACTTGCGCAGGCGTCACAGCCCGGAGATGATAGTTGTATGTCGTCGTACAACATAACCAGGAATGGCACTTTAGCGCGTTGAAGCCAGCGCCTGACCTGGGATTCCACCGATCCGACGAGGGACAATACCCCGCATGCAGCCTGTTGCACCGAATTCCACGCTTCCCGCCCGCCGGCGGCCCCGCACCCTTGCCCTGGAGCTGGTTGATTCCCTGGGCGACCGCATCCGGGATGGCCGGCTGGCACCCGGTGACAAGCTGCCGACCGAGGCGGCCATCATGGCCGAATTCGAGGTCAGCCGCACCGTCGTGCGCGAGGCCATCTCCAAGCTGCAGGCGGCCGGCATGGTCGAGACGCGGCACGGCATCGGCACCTTCGTGATCGGCTTCTCCGAAGGCACAGGTTTCCGCATCTCGGCGGAGCAGTTCAGCACGCTGAACGACGTGATCGCCGTGCTGGAGCTGCGCATCGGCCTCGAAACCGAAGCCGCCGCGCTGGCCGCCGTGCGCCGCAGCCCCACCAACCTGCAGGCCATGCGACAGGCGCTGGACGCGGTGACCCAGGCGGTGGCCAACGGCGGCGACGCGATCGCGCCTGACTTCCAGTTCCACCTGGAAATCGCCCGCGCCACGCAGAACCATCACTTCGCCGACCTGATGCAGACGCTGGGCAGCATGATCATTCCGCGCGCCCGGCTGCAGCCGACTACCGCACTGAGCGACGCGCTGACCGAAGAGCGCAGCCTCTACCTGCGGCGCGTCAACGGCGAACACGAAAGCATCTTCGACGCCATCGCCAGCCAGGACCCGGACGCCGCCCGCGCCGCGATGCGCACCCACCTGGCCAACAGCCGCGAACGCCGCCGCCGCGCGCAGCAGACCTGAGAAGCTGCCGACGCCCCCGGCAAGCCCGCTCTGGCCGCCAAAGCAAGCCCACTCGTCGTTGCAAATGCTCGCTGTAGCCCGAGCTACAGCTGCGCTTTGTGCCTAGATTGGACTCGCTTTGACGACCCGCTCGGGCGCGCCGGAGCCGTCGACAGCTTCTTCGATTCCTCACCACCAGCGAGCAAGTTGATCAACAGCGCCAGCGTTGCCTCGGTGGCCGCTGCTTCGCCGCCCGGTTTCACGCCCCATTGCGGCAGATGCCCGTCCAGCTGCATGCGTGCCAGGCCATAGACGGTCGCGCGCGACAGCAGGGCCAGCGCCGCCGCGTCGTGCGCCGCGCTTACCTCGCCCACGGCCTGCGCCTCGTGCAGCGTCTGCTCGGTCAGCGCGCGCACCGCCTGCATGCTGGCCTGCAGCCCAGGTGAGCCGGCGAGGTCAATCTGGTCGCGTGCTGAGACGATGCGGAAATGCGCCTCGTGCGCCCTGGCCCACCGCAGGTAGCCGCGGCCCAACGCACGCAGCCGCGCCAACGGTGTCTTGTCCCGCGGGCGAATGGCCTTGCGCACCTCGATCTGCAGCCGCGCGCTGGCCTCCTCGGCCATGGCCGTCATCAACGCCCGCCGGTTCGGGAAATGCCGGAACGGCGCACCGGGCGACACGCCGAGCTGCCGTGCAGCCTCGCGCACGCTGACGCCCTCCGGCCCGCGCTGCTGCGCCAGCACCAGCGCAGCCTCCAGCAAGGCCTGGCGCAGGTTGCCGTGGTGGTAGGCACGCGCTGGGGGCGCAACGTCGGAAGCAGAGGCCTTGGCTGGCTTGACCATGTAAGCACCTTGTGTGGCGCCTGGACTGGCGCATGGGCCGAAATGTAATCTCCGATCACATTGAAACCACAGGCCGCCACCATGGACCCTCGCTTACTGCCCCACCCTGCCCGCGCCAGGCTGCTCGAAGGACGGCGCCTGCTGGCCTGCCTGTCGCTGGCGCTGCTGCTGATGGCGGCAAGTCCGTTGCTGGTGCTGCCGGACCTGGTGCCTGCGCTGCGCCTGGCCATTCACCTGACCGCCCGCAGTTCGTGGCTGCTGTTCCTGCTGGTCTTCACCGCCTCGGCCGCCGCCCGGCGCTGGCCTGGCGCCTTGCCCCGCTGGCAGCTGCGCAACCGCCGCCCCCTGGGCCTGGCCTTCGCCGTTTCGCACGCCATCCACCTCGCAGCCATCCTCGGCTTCGCCAGCCGCGATCCCGCCGGCTTCCACCAGGCCAGCAGCCTGGGCAACCAGATCACCGGCGGCATTGCCTACGCCTTCATCGCGCTGATGGCGCTGAGCTCGTCCGACACGGTCGCCGCCTGGCTCGGTCGCAAGCCCTGGGGCCGGCTGCACACGGCCGGCATCTACTACCTGTGGATCAGCTTCATCGTGACCTTCGGCAAACGCATCCCGATGTCCAGCAGCTACGCAGTACCCGTCGCCATCCTGCTGCTGGCGCTCGCCTTCCGGCTCTGGCCACAACGAAAGCCCCAGCTCACGTCATGAGCCAGACGCGGGCCTAGACTTCGGCGATGCACCAGCCATCGCTGTTCGAACCCACCGAGTTGCTGCCTTCGAGGCTCCCGCCAGGCCTCAGTTACCAGCCCGAATTCCTCACCGAAGCCGAAGAGGCCGGGTTGATCGAATTGATCCGCGGCCTGCCGCTGGCCGCCGCGAAGTACAAGCAATACACCGCCCGCCGCCGCGTCGTCAGCTACGGTGGCAGCTACGACTACGACGCCAACCGCCTGCTGCCCGCCGCCCCGCTTGTCGACGAACTCAAGCCGCTTCGCGACCATGTCGCCGCCTGGGCTGGCGCGGCGCCTGAAGACCTGGTGCATGCGCTGGTTGCCGAATACGCGCCGGGCACGCCACTGGGCTGGCACCGCGACGTGCCAAACTTCGAGCACGTCTTCGGCGTCTCGCTGGGCAGCGAGGCCCTGCTGCGCTTCCGGCCGTACCCACCGGAGACGGCAAAGTGCGAGGACGTGCTCCGCGTGCCCGCAGCCCCTTGCTCGATCTACGCCATGCGCGGCCCGGCACGCTGGGACTGGCAGCACAGCGTGGCGCCGGTGGCGGAACTGCGCTGGTCGATCACGTTTCGCACGCGACGAAGCTGAGACATGTGGCGCCCGGCCATTGCCTGAGTCGACGGTGGCGCACAAACAAATGGGGTCAGAGTCAATTTATCTGGGATGGGGTGGCCATGAACCGACCTTCCGTTAGATAAATTGACTCTGACCCCATTTGTTTGAACTGCGGTGGAGACTGATCGTTGCCACTGGCCCCGGCGCCAAAGCTCAAACAAGCCAGTGCCGCGTCAGTGGAATCACCAAGTTCCAATCGGCTTCGGTGTTGTACGATGACTGACAACATCTCGAAGCCAGGCCTTGGTCCGTTGTTCTGCCTGGCTGTTCTGTTTCCTTTCCCCCAGTCCTTCGCTGCCAGGAGCCCTCATGTCCCCCCAAGAACTCAAAGCCGTCTTGCAATCCGGCCTGCTCTCGTTCCCGCTGACCGATTTCGACAGCGAGTTGAACTTCGCGCCCAAGGCCTATGCCGACCGGCTGGAATGGCTGCAGCCTTACGGCGCCTCTGCCCTGTTCGCGGCCGGCGGCACCGGTGAGATCTTCTCGCTGGATCCGGTCGAGTTCAGCGCGGTGATGAAGGTGGCGCTGGAGACCTGCAAGGGCCGCACGCCCATCATCGCCGGCGCCGGTGGCGGCACCCGCCTGGCCATCCAGTACGCGCAAGAGGCCGAGCGCCTGGGCGCACAAGGCATCCTGCTGATGCCGCCTTACCTGACCGAAACCAGCCAGGAAGGCCTGATCGCCCACGTGCAGGCCGTCTGCAAGAGCGTGAAGTTCGGCGTCATCGTCTACAACCGCGCCAACTGCCGCCTGACGCCCGCCAGCCTGCAAGTGCTGGCCGACACCTGCCCGAACCTGATCGGCTTCAAGGACGGCGTGGGCGACATCGAGAAGTTCGTCTCGGTGCGCCAGACCATGGGCGAGCGCTTCGCCTACCTGGGCGGCCTGCCCACTGCCGAGCTGTTCGCAGGTGCCTACAAGGCCATGGGCTGCCCGGTGTATTCGTCCGCGGTCTTCAACTTCATCCCGAAGACGGCCATGGACTTCTACAACGCCCATGCGGTGAACGACACCGAGACCTGCGACCGCCTGATCCGCGACTTCTTCATTCCCTACATCGCGATCCGCAACAAGGGCGAAGGCTATGCGGTCTCGATCGTGAAGGCCGGCGCCACCATCATCGGCCACAGTGCCGGCCCGGTGCGCCCGCCCATCTCCGACCTGAAGTCGGCCGAGTACGAAGAACTCGCCGCGCTGATGGCCAAGCTCGGCCCCCAGTAAGCACTGGACCGATCCCGGGCGGCCCCCGGCCGCTCATCCCATGTTCCGCTGAAGGGCCGCAGAGCCCTGCTGGCGCATGGTTCATTTCGACAGAAGAACTTTCAGGAGACAAACGATGAAGCTGATCCAACGCTCGCGCCGCGCTGCGCTTTCCGCCCTGCTGACGCTGGCCGCCACCCTGCCCCTTTTCACGCTGCCGGAGGCCGCCATGGCGCAAAGCGATGAAGCCCGCGCCGTGGGCGCTGCCGTCGAGAAACTGCGCACGCTGATGGTCGACCCCGACCGCGCGGCGCTCGAAGCCATCGTCGCCGACAACCTGACCTACGGCCATTCCGGCGGCAAGGTCGACACCAAGGCCAGCTTCATCAAGGACCTGCTGGAGGGCAATTCCGACTTCGTCAGCATCAGCCTGACCGAGCAACAGGTCACCGTGACCGGCGAGGTGGCCACCGTGCGCCATGTGCTGCAGGCCGCCACCAACGACGCAGGCAAAGGCCCAGGCACCGTGAAGTTGCATGTGCTGAGCGTGTGGACCCGCCAGGCAGGCGGCGCGTGGACACTGCTGGCCCGCCAGGCCGTTCGCCTCCCGACCTGAGCCGCACAGCGGCATCAACCGAACTTCCTTCCATGACCTCTGCCACGCCCACCGTCCAGCAAGTGCGTGTCGTGCCCGTCGCGGGCCGCGACAGCATGCTGCTGAACCTCTCCGGCGCCCACGCGCCGTTCTTCACCCGCAACCTGCTGATCCTGACCGACAGCGCCGGCCGCACCGGCGTGGCCGAGGTGCCTGGCGGCGAGCCGATCCGCCAGACGCTGGAAGACGCCCGCGGCCTGCTGGTCGGCGCCAAGGTGGGCGACTGGCAGCGCGTGCTGAACAGCGTGCGCACCCAGTTCGCCGACCGCGACGCCGGTGGCCGCGGCCTGCAGACCTTCGACCTGCGCACCACCATCCACGCAGTCACTGCCGTGGAAACCGCGCTGCTGGACCTGCTGGGCCAGCACCTGGAAGTGCCCGTCTGCGCACTGCTCGGCGAAGGCCAGCAGCGCGCCAGCGTGCCGATGCTGGGCTACCTCTTCTATGTGGGCGACCGGAAGAAGACCGACCTGCCTTACGACACCCAGCCGGACCAGGCCGACGACTGGCTGCGCCTGCGCCATGAAGAGGCGATGACGCCCGAAGCCATCGTCAAGCTGGCCGAAGCCTCGCAGGCCCGCTACGGCTTCCAGGACTTCAAGCTCAAGGGCGGCGTGCTCAGCGGCGACGAGGAAGTCGAAGCCATCCAGGCGCTGAAGGCGCGTTTCCCCAAGGCCCGCATCACGCTGGACCCGAACGGCGGCTGGCTGCTGAAGGACGCGATCCGCCTGATGCGCGACATGCATGGCGTGCTGGCCTATGCCGAAGACCCGTGCGGTGCCGAAGCCGGCTTCTCCGGCCGCGAGGTGATGGCCGAATTCCGCCGCGCCACAGGCCTGCCGACCGCCACCAACATGGTCGCCACCGACTGGCGCCAGATGGTGCACTCGCTGTCGCTGCAGTCGGTCGACATCCCGCTGGCCGACCCGCATTTCTGGACTCTGCAGGGCGCCGTGCGCGTCGGCCAGACCTGCCGCGACTTCGGCCTGACCTGGGGTTCGCACTCGAACAACCACTTCGACGTCTCGCTGGCGATGTTCACCCATGCCGCCGCAGCGGTGCCCGGCCGCGTTACCGCGATCGACACGCACTGGATCTGGCAGGAAGGCCAGGAGCTGACGAAGAACCCGCTGCAGATCGTCGGCGGCGAAGTCGCCGTGCCCACCGCGCCCGGCCTGGGCGTGACGCTGGACATGGCCGCCGTCGAAGCGGCGCACCAGCTCTACCTGCAGCACGGACTGGGCAGCCGCGACGACGCGACCGCGATGCAGTACCTGATCCCTGGCTGGAAGTTCGACAACAAGCGGCCCTGCCTGGTGCGCTGAAGCGCGCGCCTTGAGCCTGGTTCCAAACCATCCCAAACGGAGACATCACCCCATGAACACGACTCGCCGTTCCGTGCTGGCCTCGGCAGCATCATTGGCTGCATTCGGCAGCGCTTTCCCGCTGCGCGCCCTGGCCGCGGACGCCTACCCGTCCAAGCCCATCACCTACACCGTGGCTTTCCCGCCAGGCGGCACCTCGGACATCCTGGCCCGGCTGATCGCCGACAAGCTGGGCCCGGCGCTCAAGGGCACGGTCATCGTCGAGAACAAGGCCGGTGCCGGTGGCAGCGTGGGCTCGGAAATCGTCTCGCATGCGGCGCCGGACGGCTACACGCTGCTGGGCGGCACCATCAGCTCGCACGCGATCAACGTCAGCCTCTACCCCAAGCTCGGCTACGACCCGGTCAAGTCCTTCGTGCCGGTGACCTTGATCGGCACCAACCCGCTGGTGCTGCTGGTCAAGGCCGACAGCCCGTACAAGACCGCCAAGGACCTGGCCACCGCAGCCAAGAGCAAGCCGCTGACGGCGGCCTCGGCCGGCAACGGCACCTCGCAGCACCTGGCGCTGGAGCTGTTCAAGTACAAGCTGGGCCTGAAGGACGTGGTGCACGTGCCGTACAAGGGCAGCGGCCCGGCGCTGCAGGACACGCTGGCCGGCCAGGTCGACATGATGTTCGACACCACGGTGGCCGCAGCGCAGTTCATCGAGTCCGGCAAGCTGCGCGCGCTGGCCGTCACCTCGGCCAAGCGCGTCAGCAGCCTGCCGGACGTGCCGACGATTGCCGAGACGGTGCTGCCCGGCTTCGAGGTCGTCTCGTGGCAGGCCATCTTCGCGCCGGCCGGCACGCCCAAGCCGCTGGTCGACCGGCTCAACGGCGAGATCGGCAAGATCCTCGCGACCGCCGACATGCAGGAGCGCCTGACCAAGCTGGGCATGCTCTCGCAGCCCATGACGTCCGACCAGGTCCTGGCTTTCCAGAAGTCCGAAGTCACCAAGTGGGCCGAGGTCATCAAGGCGGCCAACATCAAGGTCGACTGAGCGCCATGCCGGCTGCCGCCACCGTGCCTGCCACCGCAGCTTCTGCCCACGCGGACACGCCGCGTTCGCAGCGCGCGGCACGGCAGCAGCAGCGGCTGGCCCGGCGCTTCCTGTCGCTGGACGACTTCGAGCCGGCCGCGCAGCGCCTGCTGCCGCGCCCGCTGTTCGGCTACGTCGCCGGTGCCACCGAGACCAATGCCTCGCTGCACGGCAACCGCGAGGCCTTTGCGCAGTGGCAGTTCGTGCCGCGAGTGCTGGTCGACGTCTCGGCGCGCGAGCAGTCGGTCGAGCTGTTCGGCCGGCGCTACGCGGCGCCGTTCGGCATCGCGCCGATGGGCATCAGCGCGCTGACGGCCTACCGCGGCGACATCGTGCAGGCCCGCGCCGCCGCGCAAGCCGGCGTGCCCATGGTGCTCAGCAGCTCGGCGCTGATCCGCATGGAAGACGTGCTGGCAGCCGCGCCCGGCACCTGGTTCCAGGCCTACCTGGCGCGGGACCTCAACGCCGGCCTGGCGCTGGTCGACCGGGTGGCCAAGGCCGGCGCCGAAGTGCTGGTCATCACGGTGGATTCGGCCGTGGTGCCCAACCGCGAGAACAACGCGCGCAACGGCTTCAAGACCCCGCTGCGGCCGGACCTGCGCCTCGTGTGGGACGGCCTCACCCATCCGCGCTGGGCGCTGGGCACCTTCCTGCGCACGCTGGTCCGGCACGGCATGCCGCATTTCGAGAACGTCGAAGCCGGCCGCGGCGCGCCGCTGGTGGCCAAGGACGTGACGCGCGACTTTTCCGGCCGCGAGCACCTGGACTGGAACGCATTGAAGCTGATGCGCCAGCGCTGGCGCGGTGCGCTGGTGCTCAAGGGCATCAGCCACCCGGACGATGCCCGCCGCGCCCGCGAACTCGGCGCCGATGGCGTGATCGTCTCCAACCACGGTGGCCGCCAGCTGGACGGCACCGTCTCGCCGCTGCATGTGCTGCCCGCGGTGGCCGAAGCTGCGGGGACCATGACGGTGATGGCCGACAGCGGCTTCCGACGCGGCACCGACGTGCTGAAGGCGCTCGCGCTGGGCGCCAAGAGCGTCTTCATCGGCCGGCCGATGAACCACGCGGCCGCAATTGGCGGAGAGGCCGGCGTGGCGCATGCGATTGCGCTGCTGAAAGCCGAGATCCGCGCCGACATGGGCCTGCTGGGCGTCAACCACCTGGCCGAGGTCGGCCCCGAACTTTTGAGCCGGCGCCAAGACCGGTGGTTGTCGACAATACCGGAGACTCTAGGATGAAACGACTTCTCACCGCGCTGGCCTGTGTGGCCGCGCTCACCGCCTCGGCCGCGGCCACCGCCGAGGCCTTCCCGGCCCGGCCGGTCACGCTGGTCGTGCCCTTTCCGCCCGGTGGCGGCACCGACACCACCGCCCGCCTGATCGCGCAGAAGCTCAGCACCAAATGGGGCCAGCAGATGGTGGTCGAGAACAAGGGCGGCGCGGCGGGCCAGATCGGTGCCGACGCGGTCGCCAAGGCCAAGCCCGATGGCTACACGCTGCTGATGGGCAACCTCGGCACCCAGGCCATCAACCCCTCGCTCTACGCCAAACTGCCCTACAACGCCGACACCGCCTTTGCCCCCATCGCGCTGGTGGCCGACCTGCCGCTGGTGATGCTGGTGAACCCCGGCGTGCCTGCGAAGACGGCGAAGGAATTCGTCGCGCTGGCGCGCAGCAAGCCCGGCCAGCTGACCTACAGCAGCTCGGGCGCCGGCGGCGCGCCGCACCTGGCCGGCGAGATCTTCAAGGCCACCACCGAAACCTTCATCGTGCACGTGCCCTACCGCGGCGGCGGCCCTGCGACCAGCGACCTGATCGCCGGCCACGTGCAGCTCTCGTTTGTCACCGCGCTGGAAGCCAGCAGCTTCATCAAGACCGGCAAGCTGCGCGCGCTGGGCGTGAGCAGCTCCAGGCGGCTGAGCAACCTGCCCGACGTGCCCACGCTGGCCGAAGCCGGCGTGCCAGGCGTCAACGTCAGCAGCTGGGTCGGCATGCTGGCCCCGGCCGGCACGCCCAAGGACATCGTCGACAAGGTCGCGAGCGACCTGCGCGAAGTGCTGGCGTCCGATGAAGTCAAAACCCGCATCACCGAGATGGGTGGCCTGCCCGCCGGCAACACACCTGCCCAGTTCACCAAGCTGATCGACGACGACCGCAAGCGCTACGCCGTGGTGATCCGTGATCGCAAGATCACCGTCGATTGATTTCCGTCCGCACAAGACGACCGCACCAGACGACCGCAAGGATTCACATGACCCGTTCCGTTCGCATCGAAAACCGCCCCTCCCGCCGCCAGCTGCTGGCCACCGCCGGCCTGGGCGCCCTGACGCTGGGCGCGCTGCTGGCCTCGCAACCGGCAGCCGCGGCCGACGCCGCCTGGCCCACCAAGCCGATCCGCCTGATCGTGCCCTACCCGCCCGGCGGTTCGTCGGACATCATCGCGCGCGCCATCAGCGTGCAGCTCGGCACGGCGCTCAAGCAGACCGTCATCGTCGACAACCGGCCCGGCGCCAGCGGCAACATGGGTGCCGACTTTGTCGCCAAGGCCAACGATGGCCACACGCTGCTGCTGTGCGACGTGGGCGCGCTGGCCATCGCGCCGTCGGTCTACACCAAGCTGGGCTTCGACCCGAGCAAGGACCTGCGCGGCGTGACCATGCTGGCCTACTCCCCGCACATGCTGGTGGTGCACCCTTCGGTGCAGGCCAACAACCTGCAGGAACTGGTCGCGCTGTCCAAGACCAAGGAGCTGAACTTCGCCGTGACGGCGCTGGGCAGCGCGCCGCACCTGGCCGCCGTGGCCGTGCAGCAGGCCACCGGCGCCAAGTGGACCTACATCCCGTACAAGGGCGGCTCGCAGTCGGTGGCCGACACCATTGCCGGCCAGACCGACCTGACGATGAACGGCATGCTGGCCACGCTGCCGCACGTGCAGTCCGGCAAGCTGAAGGTGCTGGCCCTGTCCAAGGGCACGCGCATGCCGCTGGTGGCCAACGTGCCCACGCTGGCCGAACAAGGCATGAAGGGCTTCGAGTCCGGCACTTGGCAGGGCGTGCTGATGCCGGTGGGCACGCCGCCGGCGGTGATCGCCAAGGTCAACACGGTGCTGACCGGGATCATCCGTTCGCCCGAAGTGCGCGAGCGCCTGGTCTCGCAAGGCGCCGAGGTGCGCACGATGTCGCCGGCCGAGTTCAGCAGCTTCTTCGAGACCGAGCGCAAGCGCTGGGCCGAGGTGGTCGTCAAGGGCAACGTCAAGCTTGATTGATGGATTGAGGCACCTGATGACCACACCCCGCCTGCTGCTGATCGGCAACCTGGTGCCCGTGCTGAATCGTGCGCTGGCCGAAACCTTCGCCATCCACCGCCTGGTCGAGGAGGCCGACCCGGCCGCCTTCCTGGCGGCCCACGGCGGTGAGTTCGAGATCGCCGTCACCTCGGCCGCGGTCGGCATGAACGAGACCCAGCTCGCCGCGTTGACCAACCTGAAGCTGATCTCCAGCTTCGGCGTGGGCCTGGACAAGGTGCCGGTGGCCTCGGCGCAGGCGCGCGGCATCAGCGTGGGCTACACACCCGACGTGCTGAACGACTGCGTGGCCGACACGGCGCTGGCGCTGCTGCTGGACGTGGCGCGCCGTGTCTCGGAAGCCGACCGCTTCGTGCGCGCCGGTGGCTGGGCCAAGGGCGGGCTCAACAGCTTCGGCCTGTCGCGCAAGGTCAGCGGCGCGCGGCTGGGCGTGCTCGGCATGGGCCGCATCGGCCAGGCCATCGCCCGCCGCGGCGCGGGCTTCGACATGCAGGTGCGCTACCACACGCGCCGCCCGGTCGAAGGCCTGCCGTGGGCCCACGAGCCTTCGCTGCCGGCGCTGGCACGCTGGTGCGACTACCTGGTGGTCATCACCGCCGGCGGCCCGTCCACCCGGCACCTGGTCAACGCCGAGGTGCTGGACGCGCTGGGCCCGCGCGGCTTTGTCATCAACGTGGCGCGCGGCTCGGTCATCGACGAAGACGCGCTGGTCGCCGCGCTGCAGGACAAGCGCATTGCCGGCGCCGGGCTGGACGTGTTCGCCAACGAGCCGCAAGTGCCTGAAGCACTGCTGAAGCTGGACAACGTGGTGCTGCTGCCGCACATCGCCAGCGCGACCGAAGAAACCCGCCAGGCCATGGCGCAGCGCGTGCTCGACAACATCGCCGCCTTCCAGGCCGGCCAGCCGCTGGTCAGCGAAGCGCCGCGCGCTTGACCGTTTTTCTGCCTCCGATTCCATCCATCCAAAACACTCCACGAGGTCTCATCCCATGAAACTCAACCTGATTGCCGGCGCCTGGACCGAAGGCGTGCGCGCCTACCAGAACATCAACCCGTCGGACACCCGCGACACGATTGGCGACTACACCGTGGCCAGCCGTGCGCAGGCCGAAGAAGCCGTGGCTGCTGCCGCTGCAGCCTTCCCGGCCTGGAGCCTCAGCACGCCGCAGCAGCGCTTCGACGCGCTGGACTTCATCGGCAGCGAGATCATTGCCCGCAAGGCCGAGCTGGGCGACCTGCTGGCGCGCGAAGAAGGCAAGACCTTGCCCGAAGCCATTGGCGAAGTCGCCCGTGCCGGCGCGATCTTCAAGTTCTTTGCCGGCGAGGCGCTGCGCCCCGGTGGCGAAATGATGCCTTCGGTGCGGCCTGGCGTCGGCGTGGAAATCACCCGCGAGCCGCTGGGCGTGATCGGCCTGATCACGCCGTGGAACTTCCCCATTGCCATCCCGGCCTGGAAGATCGCGCCGGCGCTGGCCTATGGCAACTGCGTGGTCTTCAAGCCGGCCGAAGTGGTGCCGGGTTCGGCCTGGGCGCTGTCGGACATCATCAGCCGCTCTGGCATCCCGGCAGGCGTGTTCAACCTGGTGATGGGCCGCGGCAGCGAAGTCGGTGCCGTGCTGCTGGAAGACCCGCGCATTGCCGGCATCAGCTTCACCGGCTCGGTGCCCACCGGCCAGAAGGTGGCCCAGGCCTGCGTGAGCCGCGGCGCCAAGTTCCAGCTGGAAATGGGCGGCAAGAACCCGTTCGTGGTGCTGGACGATGCGGACCTGAACGTGGCCGTGGGCGCCGCGATCAACTCCGGCTTCTTCTCCACCGGCCAGCGCTGCACCGCCTCGTCGCGCCTGATCGTCACCGAAGGCATCCATGACCGCTTCGTCGAAGCCATGGTCGCCAAGCTGAAGACGCTGAAGGTGGGCGACGCCCGCACCGCCGGCACCGACATCGGCCCGGTGGTGGATGACCGCCAGCTCGCGCAGGACCTGGAATACGTGGGCATCGCCCAGTCCGAAGGCGCCAAGCTGGCCTGGGGCGGCGCGGCCATGCCGACCAACGCCGAAGGCGCGCCGGGCTACTACATGCAGCCGGCGCTGTTCACCGAAACCGCCGCGGCCATGCGCATCAACACCGAGGAAGTCTTCGGCCCGGTCGTCAGCGTGATCCGCGCCAAGGGCTACGACGAAGCCTTGCACCTGGCCAACGACACCCCGTTCGGCCTGGCCAGCGGCATCGCCACCACCAGCCTGAAGCACGCCACGCACTTCAAGCGCCACGCGCAGGCCGGCATGGTGATGGTCAACCTGCCAACCGCGGGTGTGGACTATCACGTGCCCTTCGGCGGCCGCAAGAGCAGCAGCTACGGCCCGCGCGAGCAAGGCCGCTACGCCGCGGAGTTCTACACCGTGGTCAAGACGGCCTACACGCAGGCCTGAGGCCCCGCATCGGGTTTGGGATGCATGGCTGTCAACACAGGCCATGTTTTCAAAGGGTGGCACTGGCCACCCTTTTTTTGGCCTGGATGCGACCCGGGTATGGAATCGGTTCCATATCAAAACCGCAACAGCCCCTTCAAACCCCCTAACTCGAATATGGAAGTGGTTCCATACCGCACAAGATTGGGCATCTCCCCGCCCGGTTTTCGCCCATCTTTCGCCATTTCTGCACCTACGCGGTTCATTTCCAACCGGACAACGCTATCCCCCAAACTTGAAGACTGGTTTTTGAAGATTAACGATTGATGACAGGGGGATCCGAAAATAAACTGACTTTTCGTTTCTTCCCTGGAGTCCCGTTTCATGTCCTCCTTATTCACCATGTCGATCCGGACGCTGATCAGCGCGTCCGTGATCAGCGTCTGCCTGGGCACATCCGCCCATGCCGACAGCGACACCCCCGCGGCGCCCGCGTCAGCGTCGTCCACCGACGGCCTGCGCGTGAGCATCGATCCGGTCACCAAGCGCATCCGCCCGCTGACGCCGTCCGAGGCCGATGCGCTGGGCGCAGCTGCCGCCAAGGCGCCGCGCGCTGAAACCGTGCTGCAAGGCATCGTGTCCCGCACCACCGGTGCGCGCGGCATCGTCATGGGCCCGGAACACATGTCGTATTCGCGCGCGGCCATCGGCGCCAACGGCAAGCTGGCGACCGACTGCGTCGACGGCGACGAAGCCGCCGATGTGCACGAACACCCGGTCCACACCGAAGGGAGCCTGAAATGAGCGGCATCCGCATGCACAGCCGCAGCCTGGTGGCCCTGGTTGCATCCCTGGCCGCCTTCACGGCCTGGGGCGCCACGATCGAGATCCTGAACACCGACTCCCCCGGTGTCGGCTTCAATGACAAGACCGCCGCTGCCCCGGTGGGCGGCAACGAAGGCAGCACGCTCGGCGAACAGCGCATGAACGTGTACAAGAAGGTCGCATCGGTCTGGGGCCAGCAGTTGCCCGAAGGCCCGGTGATCCAGATCTCGGCCAACTGGCCGGCGCTTGATTGCAACTCGTCGCAGGCCGTGCTGGGTCAGGCTGGCGCGGTCACGTCGTGGCACGACTTCCCGAACGCACCCAAGACCGGCACCTGGTACCCGGCCGCCTTGGCCAACACCCTGGCCCAGGTCGACCTGGACGACGGCGCCAAGCCGGAGATCAGCTCCAGCTTCAACGTCAACCTGGGCAAGGCCAATTGCCTGGAAGGCACGCCCTGGTACCTCGGCCTGGACGGCAACGCACCGGCCGGCAGCATCGACTTCGCCGTCGTGCTGACCCATGAGGTGGGCCACGGCCTGGGCTTCGCCACGCCGACCAACGGCAGCACCGGCCTGCAGCCCCGCGACACCGACGGCAAGCGCTACCCCACCGTCTGGGAAAGCATGATGTTCGACAACACGGCCGGCAAGACCTGGCTGGAGATGACCGCTGCGGAGCGCCGCACGTCGGCGATCAACCCGCGCGGGCTGGTCTGGACCGGCCCGAAAGTCGTCGCGGACATGCCTTCGGTGCTGAAGAAAGGCACGCCGATGCTGACGGTCAAGTCCAAGAAGTTCCCGGACGTGGCCGGCGTCTACCTGGTTGGCCCGGCCGAGTTCGGTCCGCCGCTGTCCGGCACCGCGCTCAAGGGCGGCATGGCACGTGTCATCGACCAGGCCGACGGCGCGACCGGGCTGGCTTGCGACCCGCTCAGCTCGGCCAATGCTTCGCTGGTGGCCGGCAAGGTGGCGCTGCTGGACCGTGGCACCTGCAACTTCTCCGTCAAGGTGAAGAACGCGCAGGACGCGGGGGCGATCGGCGTGATCGTGGTCAACAACGTGGCCGGCGGCCCGCCCGGCAGCCTGCCTGGCAGCGACGACACCGTGGTCATTCCGTCGGTCATGATCACCCAGGCAGACGGCGCGACCTTGAAGACCGTGCTGACCGGCAGCCTGCTGTCCACCGACAAGATCACCGCGGTGATGGGCATCGACAAGACCCGCTATGCCGGTGCCGACGCGGCCGGCCGGGTCATGCTGTTCACGCCCAACCCGTTCCAGGGCGGCTCCTCGGTTTCCCATTGGGACACCTCGGCCTCCCGCAACCTGCTGATGGAACCGGCGATCAACGACGACCTGCCCACCTTCAAGGTCTCGGCGCCGAAGGACCTGACGCTGGAACTGCTGAAGGACATCGGCTGGTAAGCCGACAAGGCTGACGCTGCAAAGGCCCGGTGGGTTCGCCCCACCGGGCCTTTTTGCTGGCGGCCCGGCCGCACCAGGCACACGTCACGCGGCTTTCAAACCGCGCCCGCACACTGGCGGTCTCACATCCATCGTTGGGAGACATGCAATGTCAATGAACCGCACCTGGGCCCTGCTGTGCGCCGCGCCGCTGTTCGTGCTGGCGCAAGCCGCGCACGCCGATGACTTCGCCAGGCTGGACGAAACCCTGCCCACCACCGAGAGCATCCTCGCCACCTATCCGGTGTTCGACTTCGACACCGACGGCTGCCTGCCCAGTGCCGGCATCAGCCGCAGCGGCGTGCAGAATGGCGGCCTCAAGCCCACCGGCAGCATCACCGGCAACTGCCGCTCCAGCAACTTCCTGGACAGCTCGAACACGCTGCACCGCCACGCCTGCCTCACCACCGGCGGCAATACCTACTGCGGCCACTTCTACGCGCTGTACTTCGAGAAGGACCAGACCACCGCGCTGGGCGGCGGCCACCGCCACGACTGGGAACATGCGGCCGTGTGGACCACCAACGGCATCGTCACGCATGGCGGCTACAGCGCCCACGGCGACCTGTACAACAAGCCGGTCGCCGAGATCGCGATGCAGGGCAACCATGTGAAGATCATCTATCACAAGGACGGCGGGCTGACCCACGCGATGCGCTTCGCCAGCGCCACCGAGCCGGCCGAGAACCCCTACGGCCAGTTCGTCACGCCCACCATCACCAGCTGGTATGAGCTGCACGGCGACGGCATCGACAACGCCACGATGCGCAGCAAGCTCAACAGCTTCGACTACGGCTCGGCCACCATCCCGCTGAAGGACAGCAACTTCCTCGGCAACCTCAACACCTACAAGCCCAGCGGCTACCCGACCTTCACGCAAGCCAGCGTGGACGCGGCCAGGCCCTGACGCTCAGCGGGCTGCCTGCAGCACGGCGGCGCGGTCACCCAGGCCGGCGGCCAGCAGGTCGCTCGCGTCGAGCTGGCCGAGCGCGGAAGTGGTCGCTGCGGCCGCCCCCTGCGAACGCAGCGCCGCCACGCGCTGCTGCACCCGCGAGGCTTCGGCCTGGATGTCGGCGTCGTCTTCCGGCAGCCGGGCCCGCAGCGCGTCGACCTCGCGCTGCGCATCGTCCACCAGGCCAGCCTGGGCCATGGCGCCCAGCAGGCGCAACTGCAAGGCGTGCGTGATGCGGCGTTCGGCGTCTGCCGCCCGCTGGGCTTGCCTGGCCTCCCAGCCCAGCGCACCGCAAAAGCCCAGGCCCATCAGCAGCAGCGCCAGGCCTGCAGACACCCGCCGCACCTGCTGGCCCTGCTGCAGCACATCGCGCCAGCGGGCCGCGCGCGGCGGGTTGTAGGGCCGCGCCGGGGCCGGCATGTCCAGGGGAACTTCTGGCGCCACAGCGACGGCTGTCTCCGTGTGAGGCACCTCGGCGGGTTCTTCGGCCACCGAGGGCCTGGCTTCTGCGACGGCCCCCTGGCGCTGCACCTCGGCCATCAGCCGGTAGCCCAGCTTGGGCACGGTGGAGATGCAGTTCACGCCATCCGGCCCCAGCGCCTGGCGCAGCTTGCCCACGGCGTTGGTGACGGCCTTGTCGACCACCGGCGTGCCGGGCCACAGCTCGGCCAGCAGGTCGTCCCGGGTGACGACCTCGCCCGCGCGGCGCAGCAGCATGCTGAGGATGCGCAGCGGCTTGGGCTCCAGGGCGACCGGCGCGCCGGCCACGCGCAAGCACCAGCGCACTTCATCGAACTCGACCTCGCCAAAGGTCCACACGGACCCGGCGGACGCTTGGGACAACCCAGCTTCTTGCATGAACACGATTCCTTGGAACGCACCGCGCTCCCGGGTTGGGAGCAAGCGCACCGTGCTGGCCGAACCCGCTGGATCGGCGGATCGGGCTGGCGCGGCGCATGGCCGGCGATGTGACAACACAGCGCAAAAACAATGCCTGACTGACGTCATACAACCGTCAAACGGCAAAGCTAGAAAAAATCAACAAGTCTGGGCGATGACAGCTGGGGGCAATTTTTTCTACAGGTACCAAGCCCTTTCCGTTGCCCTTTCATGGCGCGGCCGAGGCCCCGTTTCGGGGCACGCCACGCACACTGCGGCCCACTTCGGCAGGGTCGGCTGTTGTGTGACCTTCCCTGCAGAAGCCGGCGCGCAAGGGTCACAAGCCCGCACGACGGACCTCACACTCCCTTCTTCACAAGGTGTTCCATGAGACTCAAACAATGGGTTGCCCTGTCGCTGCTGGCCATCGCCACAAGCCATGTTGCAGCCGAAGCAATCGTCAAACAATCAGGCCCTGCCCGGACCCCGACCGCCGCGCCGCCCGGGACCACCAAGATCTACAGCACGCTGAACACGGACCTGACCAACGTCTATGACTACGGCTGGGGCCCGGCCATCCTGGGCCCGCTGTGGCACATGCAGGGCGTGCCGGGCACGCGCGGGCCGCAGCAGCATTTCGCAGTGCCGTTCAAGGCCAAGTCCAACATCAGCGTGACGCAGGTCATCGTGCCGCTCTCGCAGGACAGCGTCAAAGACGCAAGCACCCTGCTGATCTCGATCAACGCCGACGCCAAGGGCCTGCCCGGCGAAGCGATCTACACCTGGCAGGACATGCCGATCCAGAACACGCTGAACGCGGACAACACCGCGCGCCAGTGCTGCACCTATGTCGCCCCGAGCGCTGCCGCCGGCGAAGTGCCGCTGGTGGAAGGCAAGAAGTACTGGATCGTCGTCGCGACCACGCCGAAGAGCCGCGTCACCGCGATGTGGTACTTCAACTCCCGCGGCCTGACCGGCACCGATGCCTACCTGGACGGCGGCGGCGTGTGGCAGAGCCAGACCGAAGTGCTGCTGCCTGCCGTGGGCGTCTACGGCGTGCCGACCGAGTGAGCGACTGTTCGCTCTCGTTGCCACCCTCCAGCTACCGACATCCTGACAAAGGTTTTTCCATGCGAATCCCGCAAACCCTGACAGCGCTGCTGCCGCTGCTCGCGCTCGCTGCCGCGACCATGGCCACCACCACAGCCGGCGCCGAACCCATCATCCGCCGAGTCGGTCCCGCACAGTCGGTCGCGCCGACGGCGGATGCGAAGTCCAAGGCCAAGGCCGACACCCAGGTCCTGTACTCGACGATCACGTCGAACGTGGCGATGTAC
This sequence comes from Ideonella sp., assembly GCF_041287625.1. Lineage (GTDB taxonomy): Bacteria > Pseudomonadota > Gammaproteobacteria > Burkholderiales > Burkholderiaceae_C > Ideonella. Next base: position 36,894 of record NZ_JBGGNH010000075.1, on the reverse strand, counting down.
AAGGCTGACGCCGGGCTGAGCATCGCCGGTGACAGCGCGACCGATCCGCTGCAGAACGCCGCAGTGCCGTTCACGCCCGCCCTGGACGCCAACCTGACCAAGATGGTATTGCCGGTGGCCCTGAGCGCCGGCAACCGCAGCACGCTGAACGTCGTGGTGTATGCCGACGCGAATGGCGTGCCAGGCGCACCGCTGTTCACCTGGACCGACGTGACGCCTTTCGACTGGAAGACCGAGAAGGGCGCGATCTACCCCTGCTGCAGCTATGTGCAGGTCACCACGGCCGAGGCCATCGCGCTGACCGCCGGCATGCAGTACTGGGTCGGCACGGTGACGACGGCGGGCAGCGATGTCAGCGCGATCTGGCTGAACAACGCCAACGGCACGACCGGCGGCTACGCCACCTACGGCACCAGCGGCAGCTGGACCAAGACCGCCTCGGCCACGCTGCCGGCGCTGTCGGTCTACGGCGTCGCCCGCTGAAGCTGCAGGGCGCTGAACTCAGCGCTCGAACGGATTGCCCGCCGCACGCAGCTGGCGCATGCCGCTGGCCAGGTGTGCGCGGGCACTGTCGGCATCGCCCAGCCGCATCTGCGCGGCAGTGCGCTGGGCGATCTCGCCTGGAATGACCTGCAGCGGCTCGCCGGTGCGCATGGCCAGCAGCTGCACCTGGGCCGCACGCTCCAGGTAATACAGGTCGTCCCAGGCTTCGGCCACGCTGGCGCCGCAGACCAGCACGCCGTGGTTCTTCAGGAACACGATGTCGGCCGTGCCGATGGCGCTGGCGATGCGGTCGCCCTCGGTGTTGTCCAGCGCCAGGCCGTTGTAGTGCGGGTCCACGGCGGTGCGGCCCAGGAACTTCAACGCGGTCTGGCCTGCCCAGCGCAGCGGCTCGCCCTGCAACATGCCCAGCGCCGTCGCATGCGGCATGTGGGTGTGGAACGCGGCGCGGATGCGTGGCTGCCGGCGATGCAACCTGGCGTGGATGTAGAACGCAGTCGCCTCGGGCTGCCCGTCGCCGGCCAGCACCTGGCCGTCCACATGGCAGACCAGCAGGCGCGAGGCCGTGACCTCGGCAAATGCCAGGCCGTAGGGGTTCACCAGGAACAGCGTGTCACTGCCCGGCAGCAGCGCCGAAAAGTGGTTGCAGATGCCTTCTTCCAACCCGTGCCGCGCGGCCAGCTGGAAACAGGCGGCCAGCTCGATGCGGGCTTGGTGAATGGCGTCCGCGGCCAGTTCGAACCGGACATTGGACGGGGCGACGGATGCGGCAAAGGTGTGGGCCATGGCGTGATGATGATCCTTCACCAACCCGCTGCGGCGAGCAGCTCCGGCACACCGGCCAGCGTGGGCAAGGTCGCGTCCGGCGTGTAGTCCGGCAGCAGCCGGCGGCCGGTGCCGCGGTCGATCCAAACGCAGCGAAAGCCGATGTCGCGTGCCGCCGCGTGGTCCAGATGCGGGCTGGCGCAGATGTGCAGCACCTCATCCTTCGTCACGCCCAGCGCCCCGTGCGCATGGTCGAACAGCCGGCGGTTGGGCTTGTAGGCGCCGGCCTGCTGCGCGGTGATGACGCGGTCGATGTGGCCACCCAGTTGCGCCACGTTGCCGGCAATGATGTCGTCGTCGGTGTTCGAGACGATGCACAGCCGCCAGCCCGCCGCCTTCAAGCGCGCAAGCGTCGGCACGACTTCGGGAAACGGTGGCATCGCCGAGATGCGCCGGGCCAGCGAGGCCATGTCCCCCTCGCCCACCGGGAGGCCCAGCTCGCGCAGGGCCATCTGCAAGCCCTGGCCGGCCAACTCGCGGAACGAACGGTGCGGCGGCGTCTGCTCCAGCGCGTGTTCGTGATGGTCGTACACCGAGATCAGTTTTTCGGGCGACACATGGTCCGCCTGCTTGGCGGCCAGCAGCTCGCGCACGGCGGCCTGCAAGCCCTCGTCCCATTGGATGAGGGTGCCGTAGCAGTCGAAGGTGAGCCAGCGGGGACGGGAACCGGAGAGGGACATGGCGATGGGCTTTCTGCAGCGCAAGACAAGGAACGGGGGCATCGTAGGCAGTCATCCAATAATTTGGAAATTCGATTTGATGCGGCACATCAGTTGAATGTCTAATGAGATCTTCAACGTCGAAGGAGCGCCAAGGTGCTGGATCTGGAGTTGCTGCAGACCCTCGTCTGCGTGGTGGACGAGCGCAGCTTCACGCGCGCTGGCGAGCGGGTGCACCGCACCCAGTCCACCGTCAGCCAGCAGATCCGCAAACTGGAGGAGCGCGTGGGCCGGCCGCTGCTGCTGCGCGACCGCACCGGCACGCAGATCACGCCTACCGCGCAGGGCGAACTGTTGACCAACTACGCCCGCCGCCTGCTGGCACTGGCGCAGGAGGCCGAGGACGTGCTCGCCAGCGAAGGCGCAGTGCTGCCGGTGCGCGTGGGTGTGCCGGAAGACTTCGATGCGCGCCGCATGTCCGCCCTGCTGTCCGGCTTCAGCGCGCAGCAGCCCGGCCTGCGTCTTGAAACCCTCAGCGGCATGAGCACGGACCTGAAGCACAAGCTCGCGCAGGGCGAGCTGGACCTGGCGCTGGTCAAGCGCTCACCGGGCGAAGGCGAGTGCCTGGCGGCCTGGCCTGAAACCCTGGTCTGGGTGCAGGGCCAGGGCTTCGCGCTGCCGCCCGGCGAGCCCCTCCCGCTGGCGCTGTTCCCGCAAGGCTGCGTCTACCGACAGCGCGCGCTGCGCGGCCTGGACAAGGCGCGCCGCCGCTGGCGCCAGGCCTTTGGCAGCCACAGCCTCACCGGCATCCAGGCCGCAGTCGCCTCGGGCCTGGCGATCAGCGTTTTGCCCACCACCGCGCTGCTGCCCGAGCACCGGCTGTGCGAAGGCCTGCCGGAGCTGGCGCCTACCGAGCTGGCGCTGGTGGCCGCTTCAGGTGCGGTGCTGACGGCGCCGCAGCGGGCGCTGGTCGATCACCTGCAGCAGGCACTGAGCGTGTAGCGCAGGCTCAACGGGCAGCGGCGGATGGCGCGGCCTCAACCGCAGGGCTCGCCTTGGCGCTCAGTCCCAGCTCGACCTGCGGCGCCTGCTCAGCATCCAGCCGTTTGGCGGCTTCCATCCGCAGGCGGTCCTGCCCAATGTTGCGCGAGACCAGCCGGCTGCTGACAGCCTCCGCGCGCGCCGTGGCCAGTGCCACGAGCTGGGCTTCGGCCACGGGGCTCTGCGCCAGCAATTGCTGCTGCAGCGCGGCATGCAGCGGGAATTCTGGCGGCTTGGCCTCTGCTGTCCTGGCGGGCTCGGCTGGCTTGCCAGCGGCAGCCTTGATCTGCTGTCGCAAGGCCTCCAGGGCGGGCGCACCCAGGCGCTGGGTGTAGATGGCTTCCAGTGCCTGGCGAACCTCGGGCTGGCTGAGGTTCACGGCGCCTGGCAGCTCGCCGGGCGCCATCTCCTGCTTGCGCTGGGCCGCCACGGCCTGGCGCAGCCAGAGGTCTTGCAGCGCCGCGGTGTCGGCCTGCGGGTCGTAGCCGGCGCTGATCTTCACGGCCAGGCCGGGGCGCTTGGCCAGCGCCTGGGCGAGCCGGTCCAGCTTCTCGCGTTCGGGCGGTGGCAGCTCGGCATGGCCGGGGTCGAAGGCGATGCGGGGTGCGGCTTCGTCGTTGCCGCCAAACAGCGCGCCAATCGCGCGGAACGGCGACGTGACGACCTTGGTCAGCACGTTGACGACGGCCTTCCAGACGATGCCGCCGTAGCTGAACTGCGGGTCGTCCAGGCTGCCGGAAATGGGCAGGCCTAGGTCGATGCGGCCATCGCTGTCCTGCAGCAGCGCCAGCGCCAGGTCCAGCGGCAGGTTCACGGCGGTCGGGCTGTCAACCTTCTCGCCCAGCGTGAGCTTGTCCATCACGACCTGGTTCTGGCCCTTGAGCTGGCGCTTGTCGATCTTGTAGGCCAGGTCCAGCGAAAGCTTGCCCGAGGCGATGCGCCGGCCGGCGAAGGTTGCGGCGTAAGGCGTCAGCGAGGTTATCTCGACGTTCTTGAACACCACGCCAATGTCCATCGCATTCGTCGGGTTGCCCAGCTCGACCTGGCCGCTTGCACGCGCCAGGCCGTATTCGTCGACCTGCCCGCCCAGCTCGATCTGCGCCGAGCGGCCGGGCCGGGTGGACAGCCCCGCCAACTGGCCTTGCAGGCCGTGGATGCGCGCGGCAAACGGCAGCGCCAGCGACAGGTCGGCAAAGTCCAGCTCGCTGTTGCGCACCCGCACGCGGCTGACGTCGACCAGGAAGGCAGGCTCGGCGGCCGGGCTCGCCACCTTGGCGGGGGCAACAGCACTGGCCGAAGCCGCGGCCGGCGCAGCGGCGGCCACGGCCTGCGGCCGCAAGACCTTGGTCAGGTTGATCGAATGGTCCTTGAAGATCACCAGCTTGGTGTTCAGGCCGTCCAGGTCCACGTCACCGGCTTCCAGCGACTGCGGCGTGACGGCCAGGCGCGGCACCGCCAGCTGGCGCCACGCCAGGAAACGCTCGCCGCTGACGGTCTCGTCGATGCGCAGCTCGCGCAGCGCCAGCCTGCCTTCATAGCGCGGCTGCCCCTGCGCCAGGCGCAGCCGGCCTTCGGCATCAAGCAGCCCGCCCAGCAGCGTGAGCGCGGCCTGCTGCGCCAGGTAAGGCTTGGCAGGCGCCAGCGCCAGCCCGCGCAGCGACACGCGCAGGTCCGCCGCCTGGCTGGCGGGCTGCACCTGCCCGTTGACGCCGAGGCGCCCGCCGTTGCCCTGCACCGCCAGCGCGAGTTGCACCGGCAGCCTGGCCTTGGGGTCGTCGCTCAATTGGTCGACCTGGGCCTGGATGGCCTCCAGCACCAGCGGCTGGGTGCCGGGCACGGCTTCGTCGCGCAGCGTGGCCTGCCAATCAGTCGCGGCCACCTGGCCAACGCGGTAATGCCAGGCCGGCGCACTGGCGGCTTGCGCTGGTGCTTGTACTGGTGCGGCCACGGCAGCTTTGGCCGCCGCGGGCTTGAAGGCCGTGAGCAGGGAAAGTTCGCCCTGCGCATCGCGCACGGCCACCAGCTGCCCGCCGGCAAAGGCCAGGCGCCCAATGGCCAGCCTGCGCTCGGCCAGGGCAAGCTGGCCATCGCCCAGCGTCGCGCTGGCCAGCTTGAACCAGGGCTCGGCCGCACCGGAACGCAGCGTCAGTTCGCGCGCCGTGAGCTGCAGGCCTTGCAGGTTCAACTGGCCGTCACCGGCACTGCTGGCCTCGGCCTGGAAGCCGAGTTGCAGTTCGCCCAGCTCGGCCGTGAGCGGCGTGGCCAGGCTGCGGTCTTCCACGCGCAGGCCCAGGCCTTCAATGCTGGCCTTGGCGAGTTGCACGGTCCAGGGTTCAGCGGGCGCAGAGGCCGCCGCTGGGGCAGATGCCGCCGCGGCGGGCGGCGCAGCGGCGAACCAGTCCTGCAAATCCAGCCGGCCATCCGCAGCGCGCAGCAGGTGCACGGCACCGCCTTGCAGTGCCAGGTTTTCGACGCCAATGTGGCGGCTCGCCAGATCCAGCGTGCCGCCGCTCAGCGTCAAGGCGTTCAAGGCCACGCCAGGCTCGGCTTGATTGACGCCACGCAGCGCCACCTCGGACAGCTTGGCATTGACCTGCGCCAGCTTCAGCGACAACTGGCGTTGCGCATACCCCGCCTCGTAGCGCAACGCGAGCGAGGCCGTGCCTTCTGGCGGCGCCATCTTCAGCCGATTCTGCAGGTAGGGCCAGAGCCGGCCCAGCAGCAGGCCTTGAATGGAAAACTCGCCGCTGGAGACCAGCGGGTTCAGGCCGAAGCGGCCTTGCCAGTGCAGGTCGGCGCCCAGGCCCACGTGCGCGGTGACTTCGTGTTCGCCTTGCGCATTGGGCAGCGTGGAAACGTCGTCGAGTTCCAGTGCCAGCGGCGCGAGCTGGGTGCTGAAACCGCCGGCCACCTGCTGGTCCGAAAAGTCGACGCGGCCACCGCTGAGTGCGAGGCGTTGCACCAGCAGGCGGGGCGGCTCGGCCGCCGGATCGGATGGTGGCGCAGGCGGTGCCTGGCCGGCCAGCGCATCCACGAACTGCTGCCAGTTGAGCTGACCATCGGCCAGCAGCGTCACCGCCACCGTCGGCTGCTCGATCAGCAGCTCGTTGAAGGTCCAGGCGCGGCGGAACAGGCTGCTGGCCTGGAAGTTCACGTAGAGCCGGCCCAGGCTCAGCAGCGGCTGGCCCTGCGGCGTCTTCAGCGACAGGCCTTGCAGCTCCAGCGACAAGGCCAGCGGATTGAAGTGCGCCTGCTCGACGGCCAGCGTGTAGCCGCCTCGCTCGGCCAGCCATTTCGGCGCCGCCCATTTCAGCAGTGGCCCAACTGCCAACCAGCCCAGCAGCAGGTAAAGCGCCAACAGCCCGCCACCAACCTGCACCCAACGCCGGCCCAACCAGGGCCGCACACGCATCCACCATCTCATGGCGGGCACGATAGCACCGCCATCCGCGCGGCCAGCGCCCGGATGGCGGGCTGTTGTGCGTCAGGGCAAACGCAGGAAGCCGAGGTAGGTGCTGCTGCCGGACTTCAAGCAGGTTCCGGCGACGACGCCCTGGTCATTGATGCTGCTGGGCGAGGTGTAGAGCATCTTCGGCACCTTGAAGGTCGTGACCACACCGTCCGCGGCGCGCACAAAACCGCTGGCACCACGCGTGGTGGTGTAGTCACCCACGGTCTGGCCCGCATTGTTGATGCCCGCCACGTTCATGAGGCTGCGGGTGCCGCCCACCTTGAACAGCGTGATCTGGCCGCCAGCGCTGCGCACGTAGCCTTGCGAAGACTTGGTGGCGCAGTTGAACGGGCACACCACGGTCCTGAACACGCCAGCCGCGGTGCCGGCGTTGTTCAGGCCCGCCACTTCGGTTTGCGGGATGCCGGCCGGATCGCTCACCGTGCCAGCCTCGAAGCTGGTCAAGGCGCCGCTGGCCGTCTGCACGAAGCCAACGTACTTCAGCAAGGTGTTGAGGTACAGCACCTCGAAATTGCCGGCGCTGTCGCCGCCATCGTTGAGCGCGCTGGCCACCGAGCCGCTCATGCCGGCAGGCATGCTGATGCTGGTGAAGCCGCCGTTGGCGGTGGCCACGAAGCCGCGGTTGGCGAAGTCGTCGTTCTGCTCGTTGCGGTAGAAGCCCGAGGTGCTGCCAACGTTGTTGATGGCGTAGGCCACACTGAAGGAACCCGGCGTGACCACGGGCGTGATGACGCCGGCAGGACTGCGCGTGAAGGCCTTCAAGCCGCCCCCATCGGTGTAATGGCCGGCCACGGTGCCATCGTCGCTGATGGACATCGACGTGGTGCTCAGTCCATTGACGTCGAAGCCCGTGATCTCGCCGGACGCACTGCGCACAAAGCCGCGCGACAGGCCGTCGCTCAAGGTGTACGAGCCGGCGACCACGCCGCTGCTGTTGATCTTGGCCACCGAGAAGCTGACGGCTCCCGGCACCTGGAACGTGACGAAGCTCTCGGCTGCGGCAGGCAGTGCGGTGCCGAGCAGTGCGGCGCTCAGCAGCGCGCCCCGGAAAGTGAACGAATTTGACATGACAAAGTCTCTCTGATTTGGTTCTCAACAACGCGGTGTCTCGGCCACGTTGGCCATCGCTGGCGAGCGCACGGTAGCAGCGGCGCTGCACCCGCGCCGAACTCAAATTAGGGGAGATGCCAGGCGCGTACCGGCCATGCCAGACGCCGGATTGGCTGTGTTTCCCCTGCCTTCTCGGCCGCTTGCCGGATGCCCTCGTGGGTAACGTGTTCCTCCTACGACGGCATGTGCCGTTCAGAGGGAAAACATGATCTCGAACTGGATCCAACGGGTTGTGATGTCGGTCGGCGCCTGCGTCGCACTGACCCTGACCGCCTGCGGCGACGACACTGCGTCGACCTCGCCGCCACCTGCAGCGGCCAAGGCCGGTACCGTCAGCGGCGTGCTGGTCGATGCCAGCAGCGGCCTGGTGCTGCCGGGCGTCACGGTGCAAAGCGCAGACCGCAGCGCCACCACGGCAGACGACGGGCACTACCAGCTCACGCAGGTGCCGGAATCGGCCACCGCCTCGGTCCGCTTCACCCGCAACGGCTATGCACCCAGCGTGGCCGTGGTCGCCGTGGCCGACCAGGCGACGGTGTCGCTCGATGCGCGCCTGACGCCGATCGACACCAGCGCCGCGGTGGACGCTTCGCAAGCCGCCACGGTGGCTTCGACAGCCTCGCCGGCCCAGGTCAGCCTGCAAGCAGCCAGCCTCACCGCTGCCGATGGCACCACCTTCACCGGCACCGCCACGGTCTCGGTCACGGCCATCGACGGCGGCGCGAACGCCGCCAACCTGCCGGGCACTTTCGTGGCCGCCGCCGTGGGCAGCGACCCCGCGCGCACGCTCGAAAGCCTGGGCGCCGTGAGCGTGAACCTGAGCGACGCTGCCGGCCAGCCGCTGCAGCTCGCCGCGGGCAAGCCGGCGGAACTGCGCATACCCGCCGTGGTAGGCAACACGCCCCCGGCCAATGCCGCACTGTTCTACTTCAACGAGGCCACCGGCCTGTGGGTCGAAGAAGGTGCTGCCGTGCTGGTGGGCGATGCGCCGAACCAGTATTACCAGGGCACCGTGTCGCACTTCACCTACTGGATGGTGGCGCGTGCCGTGACCACCGTGGCCGTGACCGGCTGCGTGCAGGACGGCACCGGCGCACGCCTGGCCAGCGCCAACGTGGTGGCCGGCGGCATCGACTACGTCGGCCGCACCACCGCCGTGACCGCAGCGGATGGCAGCTTCAGCCTCAGCGTGCGCAACGGCGGTCTGGCGCTGCTCACCGCCGACAGCAGCGCGGGCAGCTCCGACGGCCTGCGGGTCGGCCCCTCGGCCTCGGCCATCAACCTCGAAAGCTGCCTGGTCGTGTCCACCGCGGTCGCGCTGCCGACGCTGGTGCAGTCGCCCGCGGCCCAGTCTGCCCAGCAGGCCGGCTTTGCGGTGTTCGACGTGGTGGCAGCCGGCCAGGGCCCGCTGCGCTACCAGTGGCTCAAGAACGGCACGGCGATTGCTGGCGCCACCGGGCCGCACCTGCTGGTGACCAACCTGCAGGCCAGCGACAACGGCGCGGCCTTCCGCGTGGCCGTGACCAATGCCGCAGGCACCGTGACCAGCGAGCCCGCCAGCCTGACGGTGACGCCGGTGGACTCCGGCACCGGCACCCCGCCGGTGACATCGCAGCCGCCGGTGGAAACGCCCAGCCTGAGCATCTCGGCCCAGCCGGCCAGCACCAGCGTGGCCATTGGCCAGACTGCCAGCTTCAGCATCACCGCAACCGGTGCCTCGGACCTGAGCTATCAATGGCGCCGCAACGGCGTGGCCATCGATGGCGCCACCGCCGCGAGCTACCAGACCGGTGCCGTGGCCTACGCCAACAACGGCGAGGTCTACTCGGTGCTGGTGTCCGGCGGCGGCACTTCGCTCGCCAGCGCATCGGCCAGCTTGAGCGTGGTGCTGCAGGTGGCGACCACAGGTGGCCACATCCTGGCCTCGATCGACAACTACGCCGCCTCGACGGTGCTGCATTTCGCCGACGGCAACCGCAGCCGCACGCCGGCAGCCATCGTCTCGGTCAGCACCGATTCGCTGACGGCAGCCGCCGTGGCCATCGAACCTTCCACCGGCGCCTACCCGCTTACCAACTACCAGCACAGCATCGAGTACAGCCTGAAGGACGGCAAGGTCAGCGCGCTGCGCAAGCGCTTCGACTTCTATGCCAAGAACGACCACTACTACGTGGTCGATCACCTGGGCGCAAGCGACGGCAGCGTCAGCTCGCGCCAGCTGTCCACGCTGGCCACGCAAGAGGTCTGCTCGCTGCAGTACATCACCCCGCAGGGGCAGGATGCAGCGGTGCCGTCCAAGGGCTGGCTGTTCATGCCCACGCCGGCAGCCGACGGCAAGTGCCGCCCGGCCTCTTCGACAGAGAGCGCCAAGGCCGTGCGCATGGACATGAGCGCCACCGATGCGCCCGTCGCCATCGGCAAGCCGATGGCCCGCGTCTCGGATGCCTCCGGCGCCTTCCTCGGCCTGGTCGTGCTCGAAGGCAACCAGATCAGGCTGCTGGACGCCGACCTGAAGGCCAAGGCGGACCTGTACACCATTGCCGGTGACGGCAGCTTCCGCTACCGCGACACCATGCCGGCCCAGCCGGACCTGTGGCTGTTCAGCGATATCGGCCAGGTGTGGGCGGTCAACCTGAAGAAGCCGTCCGTGCGGGTGCCGGTGACCACGCTGTCGTCGGGCGAATTCATCACGCGCAATGTCAGCGACGGCACCACGACCTACATCGGCATCACCGATGGCGTCACCACGCGCATCGTGAGCTTCAACGCCGACCTGAGCACCAGCACGCTGGCGACGATGAACGGCCGCCTGACGCAGATGCGCCTGACGCCGACCACGGTCGCCGCGGTGGTGCTGTCCACACCCGCCACCGACGACTACCTGTCCACCGCCGCGGGCCAGCTCGTCACCGTGGCCAAGGCCAGCGGCGCCATCAGCGTGCTGCGCGCCTTGTCCGGCGGCGAGACCCAGGGCTACATGGTTGCCTCCGCCGAAACACTGTACATGCCGCTCTACAGCAACGACTTCGCGACGGCGAACACGCTGGTCGTCGGCTCGGATGGCAGCAGCCCCGAAGTGCTGCCCTTCACCGACACCTACGACGAGATCGCCCCCGCGCTGGGCACGCCGGCCGAAGTCTTCGGCTCGAACGTGGGCGCGGTGATGCTGGTGCAAGGCCGCAACCAGGGCAGCAACTCGGCGCCGCGCATCCTGATCGCCCAGGGCGCCACGCGCACCGTGATCGCGTATGAAGACCCGCTGCCAGGCGACGCCGCCTGGGCGATCGAGCCCAACGCGTTCGACCGATCCTTGCAACTCGGCCAAGCCGGCGTGTTCGTGCGCAGCAGCAACACCAGCACCGACCTGTACGCCTACCGCAGCGGCACCGCTGGCCTGACCAAGGTTGGCAGCACGGCCGGCGCGCTGAAGATCCGCCCTGCAACGCGCAGCACCGCCAGCGCGGCCACGCAGCGCAAAACCCAGGCCCGCACGCGGCTGAGCGCACAGTGAACTGAAGCGGGGGCTGGCGACCGCCCCTGCATCAACCTGAAGGCCCACATCCCAAACGCCCCGCCGTCATCGGCGGGGCGTTTTCCATTGAAGGCTTCAAGCTGTTGCCGGCACCACCCGCGGCCCCCAGCGCCAGGTGAGCAAGGTGCCCAGCGTGACGGCGACCACCGCGAAGGCCGGCGCGCCCAAAGCACCCACATGGTCCACCAGCAGCCCGCCGCCGATGGCGCCCGTCGCGATCGCGATCTGGAAGGCGGCCACGATCAGGCCGCCTGCCGCCTCGGCCTGGTCCGGCGCGGCGCGCACGATCCAGGTCTGGAAGCCGACCGGGAAGGCGCCGAAGGCAAAGCCCCACAGGCTGACGGCGACGGCGGTGACGACAGGCGAGCTGCCGGCCACCAGCAGGCTCGCGGCCAGCAGCGTGATCAGCGCACCGCCTGCCGCGATCGCATGCCGCTCGCTGCGCCCGGCCAGCCAGCCGCCCGCGAAGTTGCCGAAGAAGCCGCCGATGCCGTAGCCCAGCAGCACGGCCGAGATCGCCTCCACCGGCAGCCGCGTCACCTGCTCCATCACGGCGCGGATGTAGGTGAAGCCGGCGAAGTGGCCCGAGATCACCAGCAGCACCGCCAGCAATGCGAAGCGCACGGCCGGCCGCGTGAACAGCTCACCCATGGCGCGCAGGCTGGACTCGCCATGCGGCGGCAGGGCCGGCAAGGTGATCAGCTGCACTGCAAACGCCAGCACGCCAACCGCCCCGGCGGCGACGAAGGCACTGCGCCAGCCCCACAGCTCGCCCATCCACGCGCCCACCGGCGCCGCGCAGACCGTGGCGATGGAAACGCCGGTCAGCACCAGTGACATTGCGCGCGGGAACAGCGGCGCGGGCACCAGCCGCATCGTCAGCGCAGCGGCCATCGACCAGAAGCCACCCAGCGCCACGCCCAGTACCACCCGGCCGGCCAGCAGCACGCCCAGCGACTGCGCGGTGGCCGCCAGCACGTTGGACAGCAGCAGCAAGGCCGTGAGTGCCAGCAGCACCCACCGGCGGTCCAGGCGGCGCGTCAGCAGCGGCACGGCCGGTGCGGCCACGGCACCGACCAGGGCAGTGGCCGTGACCGCCTGCCCGGCAGCGCCGACCGAGACGTGCAGGTCGGCCGCCATCGCGGTGAGCAGGCTGGCCGGCAAGAACTCGGCCGTGACCAGGCCGAACACGCCAAGCGACAGTGAAGCCACTGCCGGCCAGCGTGCGGCGTCGTGTTCGGGGGCGTGAAGGGGAGCGGCGGGCAGCTCGCTGGCGTCAGCCAGGCACGCGGAGCAGGAATTGGATGACACGGAATGCGAAGCCTTGTTGGTGCTGAGGGCGTCAGCTTAGGCCTAGCATCCAGTGCTTTCCATGCCGGAACAGCCCAAATGCTTGACCGTTTCTCCAGCCCTGGCACCGCGGCCCCGGCCCTGACCGGCCCCGACCCCCTGACGCAGATCCTGCTCGGCTTGCGGCTCGAAGGCGTGGAATACGGCCGCTGCCTGATGCACGCCCCATGGGCCGTTTCGTTCCCGCCGCAGCCCACGGCACGCTTCCACTTCGTCGCCAGCGGCAGCTGCTGGCTGCGCGCCGCAGGCCAGGAATGGGTGCAGCTGAACGCTGGCGACGCGGTGCTGCTGCCCCGCGGCAGCGCCCATGTGCTGGCCAGTGCGCCTGAAGTGCAGCCCGTGGACATCGCCTCGCTGGGACGCGACACGGTGGCAGACGAGCTCTACCTCTTGCGCGACGCCGCCGCCGAGGCCGGACCGCCGACCCATGTGATGTTCTGCGGCAGCATGCAGTTCAACCTCGACCCTCTGCACCCGCTGCTGGCGATGATGCCGGACGTGATCCGCGCCGGCGACCTGGCGCAACGCGATCCCACCGTGCCGGTGTTGCTGGAGGCCATGGAGCGCGAAGTGGCGCTGAACCGCATCGGTGCCTGCGGCATCCTGGCGCGCATGGCCGACGTGCTGGCCGCCAGCATCATCCGCGCCTGGGTCGAATGCGCCTGCAGCAACCCCTCCGGCTGGATTGCCGCGTTGCGCTGCCCCGGGGTCGGCAAGGTCCTGGCCGCCATCCACACCGCGCCGGAGCTTGACTGGAGCGTGCCGGCGCTGGCCAACCTGATGGGCACTTCGCGCTCGCGTTTCGCCCAGGCCTTCAAGGACTCGGTTGGCGAAAGCCCGGCCCGCTACGTCACCAAGATCAAGATGTTCCAGGCCCGCCGCTGGATCGCGCAGGACGGCATGCGCGTGACCGTGGCCGCCGACCGGCTCGGCTACGACTCGGAAGCCTCCTTCAGCCGCGCCTTCAAGCGCGTCCTCGGCCACGCGCCGAGCCTGGCAAAGGCATTGGCCGAGTCGCTTGGCGGACGCTGAACAAGTCATACGATGACCACCGATTCCGCCCGCCCCGCATCCGTGGAATCACGGTCATCTACCGGGTAGCCCAACGCGCACGCGACTTGTACGATGTCATAACACCAACGACATCGGAGACCTCTCATGCAAGACGACACCCGTGCAACCCTGCCCCGCCGCAGCCTGCTGCAGGCCGCCGCCGGCAGCGCATTTGCCGCAGCCACCGGCGGCGCGCTGGCCCAGTCCTTCGACTTCAAGCCCAACCAGCGCTACCCGGATCCGGCCGTGATGGTGCTGGACCCGAGTTTCGCCAAGTACCGGCTCTACAGCAGCACAGTGGAGCAGATCGGTACCGGCCTGCGCTGGGCCGAAGGGCCGGCGTATTTCCCGGAAAAAGGCTGGCTGCTGGTCAGCGACATCCCGAACAACCGGATCATGAAGTACGACGAGAAGGACGGCAGCTTCACCGTCTTCCGCAACCCGTCGAACTTCGCCAACGGCAACGTGTGTGACCGCCAGGGCCGGCTCGTCACCTGCGAGCATTCGGTGACCCGCCGCGTCACCCGCACCGAACGCGACGGCAAGGTCACCGTGCTGGCCGACAGCTTCGAAGGCAAGCGCCTGAACGCGCCCAACGACATCGTCGTCAAGTCCGACGACAGCATCTGGTTCACCGACCCGCTGTTCGGCATCAACGGCGAATGGGAAGGCAGCAAGGCCAAGCCCGAGCAGGCGACGACCAACGTCTACCGCCTGGGCACCGACGGCAAGCTGAGCGCCGTGCTGACCGACCTGGTCAACCCCAACGGCCTGGCGTTTTCGCCGGACGAGAAGAAGCTCTACGTCGTCGAATGGAAGGGCACGCCGAACCGCAGCATCTGGCGCTACGACGTGAATCCAGACGGCACGCTGAGCAACAAGTTCAAGTTCATCGACGCGGCCGACCAGGGCGCGCTCGACGGCTTCAAGGTCGACCGCGACGGCAACCTCTGGTGCGGCTGGGGCAGCAACGGCGCGCTGGCCGCCGAACCGGTCGACAACCCACTGCTGCCGGGCCGCAAGGTCTACCCGCTGAAGGGCCGCTCGGAGGACCTGGACGGCGTGATGGTCTTCAACCCCGAAGGCAAGGCCATCGGCTTCATCCGCCTGCCCGAACGCTGCCCCAACCTGGTCTTCGGCGGCCCCAAGCGCAACCGCCTCTACATGACCAGCAGCCACTCGGTCTATGCGCTGTACGTGGAGGCACACGGCGCGGTCTGAGCGCTGGCGGCGCGCCAGGGCGTTGCTCAGGCGGGCCGCGGAACGAATGCGCGCCAGGCTCGTCTGATCTTCGGTGGCATGCAACCGGAAAGGAACCCGCCATGAACCCGCTGTCAGGACAATGCCTTTGTGGGCAGGTGAAGATCGCCGTTCACGGCGAGCCGCTGCGCGTGGGCATCTGCCACTGCACCGACTGCCGCCAGGAAAGCGGCTCGGCCTTCACCTTCTACGGCATCTGGCCGGCCCATCGGTTCGAACGCACGGGCGAAACCGCCGAATTCAAGGGCCGGCACTTCTGCCCACGCTGCGGCGCGCGGCTGTTCTCGGTGGACGACGAAGAAGCCGAGATCAAGCTCGGCATCCTGTCGCAAGCGCCCACCCCGCTGGTGCCCAGCTACGAGCTGTGGATCAAGCGCCGCGAGCCTTGGCTGCGGCCGGTTGAAGGGGCCGAGCAGCACGAGGAAGACCGGAGGTGACGGGCGAACGCCGGCAGGCCACTGCGCCAGCGTGCTGGCAAGAAGCCGCGTCGCTCAGCGTCCACCCGCCTGCTGCTTCTCCAGCTCCGCCAACTTCTCCCGCATCCTCGCCCCCATCGCGATCTGCGGATTCGAATAGCCGTCGTCCTTGCCGGCTTCCTTCTCGCGCTGCGCAATGACCTCGCGGGCCTTTGCGTGCGCCGCTTCGAACGGCATGCCGGCGCGGATGTTTTCGTCGTACATCGCGCGGCCGAAGAAGGTCAGCGGGGAGCGTCGGCCGCAGCCATAGGAGGTGTGGTCGGCGTCTGCTGCCGTCATCACCAGCGTGTTGTCGTCGGCCAGCGGCGCGATCCAGCTGCCGGAGAAACAGGCGGAGATGGAGATGACGGCGTGCTTGATGCCGGCTTCGTTCAGCCAGGACTTCAGGTCCTGCGGCGTCACCGAATCGACGTCCAGCGGCCAGAAGGCGGTGGCGAGTTCGCCGTCGCGGCCGCCGTGCGACGTGAGGTGAATGAACAGCACATCTTCGTCCACATCCATCTGCTCGCCCGCGCGCTGGATGGCCCGCGCCAGGTTGATCGGCGTGGCCCAGGGCCAGTCCGGTGTGTCCTCGCGTTGGTTGATCAGTTCCAGCGGCGCCGCGCCATAACGCTTCTGCATCACCTCGGCCACCATGTGGCTCTCGCGGCGGAACACCTCTTCGTCCGCATTCGGCGCGAAGGTGATGGCGTAGACATCGACCTTGCCGGGGTGCTGCGGCGGCACTGCGTCCAGCGCGTTCGCCAACACATCGTCCTGCGCCTCAAAGACCTCCTGGGTCAGGCTGAACGGGGGTTCCTTGTCGGCCTCGGTCTGTGCGGGCGGGCGTTGCGGGTACCAGAAGTGCACCGGCTGGTAGAACTGCAGCAGCAGTTGCGAGCCGACCAGCAACAGCACCGCCGCAAGCCGTGAACCGGCACCGGCGGTGCCACCCCGCCACAACAGCCGGCCCTGCGCCGCAAAAACCCAACCCATCCAGATCCAGCTGACCCACTGCACCAGCGCCACGGCCTGCTCGTCCTGGCTGTCGATGCCACGGATCAGCGGCACCAGGACCAGCAGGCTGCCCAGCGCCAGCGGCAGCGTCAACGCACAGAGCAAGGCCAGCCGCGCGCCGGCCTGCTGCAGCACCTCACCAGGCCCGGCTGCAGGGTTGCGCACCGCCAGCCAGGCGGCCAGCGCAGACACCACCAAGCCCATCCACGGATTCATCAGCAGCGCCGGCCAGTAGAAGCGTGCCGGCCCGTCGATGAACAGCCGCGCCAGCCCCAGCTCCGCCCCCAGCCCGATCAGCCACAGCAGCAGCAGGATGGCAGCGCTCAGCGGCAAAGCCTCGCCGCTCGGCCGCAGCAGCAGGGCCGCGCGCAGGCCTTGCGCCCACCATGCCCCGAGCGCGCCGCGGGGCAGCAGCGGCAGCTTCGGCATGCCGGTCACTGGCAGTTGGGCGCTCGCCTCTTCGGGCACTTCCCGCGCTTCAGGCACTTCCGAGCCCTGCCCGGCCGATGCTTCATTCACCATCATCAATTCCCTCGAACGTTCTTGGCGACACACGCCTGCCTTGTTTCAGCTGCGGGCCAGGGCCGACGGCGACCAGGCGTCTGCATCCTGGTGACCAAAAAGTGCGCCAACGTAGCGTCCCAGGGACAGTTCGAAGTGGCGGGCCGCGGCCGCCTCGCCCGCATCTGCGCGCCGGGCGTCCGCCACGAAGGCCTGGAACAGGCTCCACTGGCCGGACAACTGCGACACCACCAGGCGCGCCAGGTCGTAAGACAGCAGGTTGCCGTCATCGGTCCGGCGGAACGACTCTCCGGTCCAGAACTGCTGGATGGTCTCTTCGTTCCAGAAGCGCACATGCATGGCGTGCAAGGCATGCGGCGTGTGCAGGCCCGGCCTGGCGCCGGCCACCCGGTGCTCGGTGTTGACCGCCAGGCCTTCGTCCAGCCACACAGGCAGGCGCAAATGAGCGAGCGCGCTGTGGGTCAGCTCATGCGCGATCACCGGCTCGATGTCGCGCAATTCGGCGCGGCACAACGCGAAGTGCGGGCAACCGGCGTCAATGAACATGCCGCCACTGAACGCGGCCTCACCTTCACCAGGGTCGTGCGCGGCCACGTAGTGGTAATAGTCGTCTTCATGATCCAGCACCAGCACGATGCTCTTCATGCCGGCCGGAAAGCGGGCCAGCGGGCCCAGCACGCGCTCGATGCGCCCTCGCGTCCTGGCCACATACGCGGCCACGGCTTCAGCACTGGCAGGCTCCAGCGAGGACAGCACCCACGCGGCCTCGCCCTCTCGCAGCGAGACATGCGCCCCAAGGGCATCCCGCATGTGCAGCAGCCAGGCGCGGTGGGCCGCCAGCCGCAGGCCGGGCTGCGCTGCAGGCGACAACGGCGCCAGCCAGGCCTCGAATGCTTGCCAATCCATCAATGGGTAGCCATGCACCAGCTGCAGGCCATGGGCCATCACCCAGTTCTCGGCGCCAGGCGCCTCGATCAGCTCCGGCGGCGCGTCCAGCACGCCACCACGCACCGGCAGCGCCTCGCGGGCTGCCTGCTCGTGCGCCCGGGCATGCGCATGGCCCATCAGGGCCCCCACCAATGGCACCATCCACACCATCGCGATGTGCATGCCCTTGTGGTCCATGGCATCGCCCAGGCCGGTGATCCGGCGGGTGATCCAGAGGTTCAAGCCCACGAGAGGCAACAAGACAATGAGCAGGGACATGACGATCCGAAGCGCGCGCAGTGAAATCGAAGCCGCGAATCTACCTGCAACACCGCGTCCTCCGGCGCCAGCGCCACAAAACGCCAGCATGACGGACCGCGACAGCCCACCGCTTGAACCCGTGACCAAAGCCTTGACCGCAGACCTGCCCACCCGCGCCCCATCCGCCTTCGTCCGCGTGCGCGGCGCCCGCGAACACAACCTGAAGAACGTCGACGTGGACATTCCGCGCGACGCGTTGGTGGTGTTCAGCGGCGTGTCGGGCTCGGGCAAGTCTTCGCTGGCGTTTGGCACCTTGTATGCCGAGGCGCAGCGGCGTTATTTCGAATCGGTCGCGCCGTATGCGCGGCGCTTGATCGACCAGGTCGGCGTGCCGGCGGTCGATTCGATTGACGGGCTGCCGCCGGCCGTGGCGCTGCAGCAGCAGCGCGGCACGCCGAGCACGCGCTCGTCCGTCGGCAGCGTGACCACCTTGGCCAGCCTGCTGCGCATGCTGTATTCGCGCGCCGGAAGCTACCCGGCCGGGCAGCCCATGCTGTATGCCGAAGACTTTTCGCCGAACACGCCACAGGGCGCCTGCCCCACCTGCCACGGCCTGGGCCATGTCTACGACGTAACCGAAAAAAGCATGGTGCCGGACGATTCGCTGAGCATTCGCGAACGCGCGATTGCCGCGTGGCCGCCGGCCTGGCACGGGCAGAACCTGCGCGACATCCTGGTCACGCTCGGCCATGACGTGGACAGGCCGTGGCGCGATCTGCCGCGCAAGCTCAAGGACTGGATCCTCTACACCGAGGAGCAGCCCACGGTGCCGGTGTACGCCGGCTTCACGCCGGCCGAAACCAGGGCCGCGCTGAAACGCAAGCTGGAGCCCAGCTACCAGGGCACCTTCATGGGCGTGCGCAAGTACGTGCTGCACACTTTCGCCACCACGCAGAGCGCGCTGATGAAGCGCCGCGTGGCGCGTTTCCTGGTGGGCGGGCTGTGCCCCGCCTGCGCCGGCAAGCGGCTCAAGCCCGAGGCGCTTTCGGTGAGATTTGCCGGGCGGGACATTGGCGAGCTGATGCAGCTGCCGCTGGCGCAGCTGGCCGAGGTGCTGGCACCGGCGGCCGCGCATGCCGACGGCGCGCTGGCCGCACAGGGCAAGGTGCTGAGCCGCAGCGCAGCCAAGGCCGACAACGCACGCCGCGTGGCCGCTGGCGGCGCTGCACACACCGCCACGCCGGACGTGCGCCGCACCGCGGGGGACTCCGAGGAAAAGCGGCTGGCCGCGCAGCGCATTGCGCAGGACGTGCTGAGCCGCGTGCACACGCTGACCGAGCTGGGTCTGGGCTACCTGTCGCCTGACCGCAGCACACCCACGTTGTCCTCGGGCGAACTGCAGCGGCTGCGGCTGGCCACGCAGATCCGCTCCAACCTGTTTGGCGTGGTCTATGTGCTGGACGAGCCGACCGCCGGCCTGCACCCTGCGGACGGCGAAGCGCTGTTGACCGCCTTGAGGCAGCTCAAGGCCGCCGGCAATTCGCTGTTCGTCGTCGAGCACGACGTGGGCTTGATGCGGCAGGCCGACTGGCTGGTGGACGTGGGGCCGGATGCCGGCGAGCTGGGCGGCCAGGTGCTGTACAGCGGACCACCCGAGGGGCTGCAAGCGGTGGCGGCTTCGCGCACTGCGCCCTACCTTTTCGGCCACCGGGCTGCGCCCACCAAACCTGGCCGTGAAGCGCGCGGCTGGCTGAAGCTGGCCGGCGTGGGGCGCAACAACCTGCAGGCGGTGGACGTGGCCTTTCCGCTGGGCGCGATGACGGCCGTCACCGGCATCTCGGGTTCAGGCAAGTCCAGCCTGGTCAGCCAGGCATTGGTGGAGTTGGTCAGCCGGCATCTGGGGCAGGAAGAGGAACCTGTATCTGACGATTCGGCCGATCTGCTGGACGAGCCGCCAGTGGCCGTGACCACCGGCCGCATCGCCGAAGGTGCCGAGGCCATCCGCCGGCTGGTGCAGGTGGACCAGAAGCCCATCGGCCGCACGCCGCGCTCCAACCTCGCGACCTACACCGGCCTGTTCGACCAGGTGCGCAAGCTGTTTGCGGCGACGCCCGAGGCGAAGAAGCGCCAGTTCGATGCCGGCCACTTTTCGTTCAACGTCGCCAAGGGCCGCTGCGAGACCTGCGAGGGCGAAGGGTTCGTCAGTGTCGAGCTGCTGTTCCTGCCCAGCGTCTATGCGCCCTGCCCGGCCTGCCACGGCGCGCGCTACAACGAGGCCACGCTGCAGGTGCGCTACCGCGAGCGCCACATTGCCGAGGTGCTGGCGATGACGGTGGACCAGGCGCTGGCCTTCTTCGCCGACCAGCCCGCGCTGGCGCGCCCGCTCACGCTGCTGCGCGACATCGGGCTTGGCTACCTGCGCCTGGGCCAGCCGGCCACTGAACTCTCCGGCGGCGAGGCCCAGCGCATCAAGCTGGCCACCGAGCTGCAGCGCAGCCAGCGCGGCGACACGCTGTACGTGCTGGACGAGCCGACCACCGGGCTGCACCCGTCGGACGTGGACAAGCTGATGGCCCAGTTGCAGGGGCTGGTGGACGCGGGCAACACCGTCGTGCTGGTCGAGCACGAGATGCGTGTGGTCGCCGCCAGCGACTGGGTGATCGACGTGGGGCCAGGTGCCGGCAGCGCGGGCGGCCGCATCGTCGCGGCCGGTTCACCGCGGACCGTGGCGCGGGCCGAAGGCTCGGCGACGGCGCCTTACCTGCTGCGTGAACTGCCTGGCTTGGCGTAGTCGCTTTCGATCCAGGCCACCGCGCTGGCGGCCTTGAGCTTGAAGTTGGCCGGCACCTTCACGCTGGCCAGCGGCTCGCCGTAAGCGTTTTGCGCGGCCAGGATGGCGTGCGGCTCGTATTCGTCGGCCACCAGGTCCAGCGTCACGGTGATGCGCTCGCCGTTGACCTCGACCACGACGTTCTGGTGGTTGATCGCATGCAGGTGCTGCTCGTGGCGGCGAATCACCTCGGAAGCGGTCTTGACGAGCACGTTGAACGCATTGGTGTCCAGCGGCTTGGGGTTGCGCTTGTCGCGGCCCATGGTCCACGGGCCGATCAGCGCCGGCTCGGGCTCGCCGTCCTTGATCATGGCCACGGCCCAGCCGTCGCCCTCCTCACTTTTGAGGACCTTCGCGGTCCAGCCGTTGTCGCGCCACAGGCCGGGTTGGTGGATGGTGTCGGGCGTGGTGCCCTCGTTGGCCTCATCGGCGTCTTGCAAGCTCATGGGGGGATTTTAAGGAGTTGGCAATGGCCTCGAATTCGGGTACACCGACAGTGTCCATCGGCAGCACCTGGATGCTGCGTGGCCCGATGCAGCGACTTCGGCAGCAGGGATCACGCAACCTGAAAGCGCCTGTCGAACCGCACCGTGCCAACAGCGCTCGCTCGGCCAACCTCGAATCGACCGGACGCACATGCGGACAGCACAAGAACGGGACCCGCTGGCTTTTCTCGGCAACGGCGGCGAGATGGGCAAGTTGGTCCGCAGCATGGACTGGTCGGCCACGCCGCTGGGCCCGCCCGAGACCTGGCCGCAAAGCCTGCGCACGACCGTCGGCCTGTGCCTGGCCTCCAACTTCCCGATCTCGCTGGCCTGGGGGCCGCAGCACGTCCAGATCTACAACGATGGCTACTGGCCGATCTGCGGCGGCAAGCATCCGCACTCGATGGGCCGGGACTTCAGCGAATGCTGGGCTTCTGCCTGGCCCGCGATTGGCGAGGCCTTCGAGCGGGCGCTGCAGGGCGAGACCTCGTTCCTCGAAAACCAGCGCATGTTCCTGGACCGCAACGGCTACCTGGAGGAGACCTTCTTCACCTTCTCGTTCAGCCCGATCCGCGACGAATCCGGCCAGGTCGGCGGGCTGTTCCACCCGGTCACCGAAACCACCGCGCGCATGCTGGGCGAGCGCCGCGCCCGCGCACTGCGCGACCTGGCCGCCCGCACCAGCGACGGCCACAGCCTGGCACAGGTTTTCTCATGCGCCATCCAGGTCCTGGCCGAGCACAGCTTCGACCTGCCGTTTGCACTGCTGTACGAGCTGGACGAGGCCGGCGACAGTGCGCGCCTGCATGGCACGACCGGTGTGGCGGCCGGCACCTCGGCGGCACCCGCGGTGCTGGCGCTGGGTGACCCGGACGCCCCCTGGCCGCTGGCCCAACTGCTGCGCGAGGGCCAGTTGCTGCAGGTCGACGACGTGCCGGCCCGGCTGCGCGGCGCGCCCGCCGGCCCCTATGACGAGCCACCGCAGAGCGCGTTGCTGCTGCCCATCTCGCCGCCTGGCGCCGGCCGGCCGATGGCGGTGCTGGTGGCGGCGCTGAGCCCCCGGCTGCCGCACAACGAGGTCTACCGCGGGCTGTGCGAGCAAGTCGCCGCCACCATCACCACCGCGCTGGCGAATGCCCTGGCCTACGAGGAGGCGCGGCGGCGCGCCGAGGCGCTGGCCGAGATCGACCGCGCCAAGACGGCCTTCTTCAGCAACGTCAGCCACGAGTTCCGCACCCCGCTGACGCTGATGCTGGGCCCGCTCGAAGACGTGCTGGCCCGGCCCGGCGGGCCGAAGGCCGTGGACCATGGCACGCTGGCTGTCGTGCACCGCAATGCCATGCGCCTGCTGCGCCTGGTCAACAGCCTGCTGGACTTCTCGCGCATCGAGGCCGGCCGGCTGCAGGCCAGCTTCGAGCCCACCGACCTGGCCGCGCTGACGACCGACCTGGCCAGCGTGTTCCGCGCCACCATCGAGCGCGCCGGGCTGGCGCTGCAGGTGGACTGCCCGCCGCTGCCAGCTGCCGTGCAGGTGGACCGCGAGATGTGGGAAAAGATCGTCCTGAACCTGCTGTCCAACGCCTTCAAGTTCACGCACGCCGGGCAGGTCAGCGTTGGCCTCGTGGCGCAGGACGGCATGGCGGTGCTGACGGTGGCGGACAGCGGCATCGGCATTGCGCCGGACGAGCTGCCGCGGGTCTTCGAGCGCTTCCACCGGGTGCGCGGCGCGCAGGGCCGCAGCTTCGAGGGCACCGGCATCGGCCTGGCGCTGGTGCGCGAACTGGTGCGCCAGCACGGCGGCGAGGTCACCGTGGAAAGCCAACCGGGCCGCGGCTCGGCCTTCACGGTGCGCGTGCCGCTGGACAGCGCCCACCCGTCCGTCGATGGCATTGGCGCCGCACAGCCGCTGGCCTCGACCGCGCTGGACGCTGCGCCTTTCGTCCAAGAAGCCATGCGCTGGCTGCCGGACGCGCCTGCGGCCCCCACCATTTCGCAACCGTTGCTCGCTTCGCTCGAACTGCAAGCCCGCGTGCTGCTGGCCGACGACAACGCCGACATGCGCGACTACCTGTGCCGCCTGCTGGCCGGGCACTACACCGTGCAGGCCGTGGGCGATGGCCGGGCCGCGCTGGCCGCCGCGCTGGCCCAGCCGCCGGACCTGGTGCTGTCCGACGTGATGATGCCCGGGCTGGACGGCTTCGAACTGCTGGCCGCGCTGCGCGCCGAACCGCGCACCGCGGCGATCCCGCTGATCCTGCTGTCGGCCCGGGCCGGCGAGGAAGCACGGGTCGAAGGCATGCAGGCCGGGGCCGACGACTACCTGACCAAGCCCTTTTCGGCCCGGGAGCTGCTGGCCCGCGTCAAGGCCCACCTGGCGCTGGCCCGCATGCGGCGCGAGGCCGACAAGATGCACCAGGCCGCGCTGGAGCGCGAAGCGGCGCTGGCGCAGGCCCGCGTGCTGCAGGCCAGCGAACAACGCCTGCACCTGGCGCTGGAAGCCGGCCAGATGGGCCTGTGGGAATGGAACATCGACACCCAGCTGTCGATCTGGAACCCGCAGATGTACCAGCTGCTGGGCCTGCCACCGGGCGAAGAACCTGTTCCCACCGACTGCTTCTTCCAGCTCGTCCACCCTGATGACAAGGACCGCTTGGAACTGCGGCTGAAGCCCCTGTTCAAGCGCCAGCCCGAGGTGCCCACCAGCCATTGGCGCGACGAGTTCCGCATCGTCCGCCATGACGGCCACACACGCTGGCTGGCCGGCCAAGGGCAGCTTTTCCGGCATGCGGATGGCCGCCCGGCACGCATGATCGGCATCAACCACGACATCACCGAGCACCGGGCGCTGATCGCCGAACTGCAGGACCACCGGCACCGGTTGCAGCAGATGGTCGACACGCGCACCCAGGCGCTGGCGCAGGCCGTTGGCGAGCTGGCCACCGCGCGCGACCGCGCGGAGGCCGCGAACCGCTCGAAGAGCGAGTTCCTGGCCAACATGAGCCACGAGATCCGCACGCCGCTGAACGCCATCGTCGGGCTGACCCACCTGGTGCAGCGCGAGGCCCGGGAACCCGCCCAGCGCGACCGGCTGGGCAAGATCGCCCACTCGGCCCAGCACCTGCTGCAGGTCATCAACGACATCCTCGACCTCTCCAAGATCGAGGCCAACCGCCTGCAGCTGGAAGACATCGAGTTTTCGCTGGACGCGGTGCTGAGCCGCAGCTTCGAGATGGTGGCCGACCATGCGCAGGCCAAGGGGCTGGAGCTGATCGTCGACACCGATCACCTGCCCGACCGGCTGGTCGGCGACCCGACGCGCTTTTCGCAGGCGCTGCTGAACCTGGTCGGCAATGCAGTGAAGTTCACCGCGCAGGGCTTTGTGCGCCTGGGCGGCGAAGTGCTGGCCCGCACAGGCGACCGCGCGCTGATGAAGTTCAGCGTGCGGGACACCGGCATTGGCATTGCGCCGGAGCGCATCGGCGCGCTGTTCCTCGCCTTCGAGCAGGCCGACAGCTCGACCACCCGCCGCCACGGCGGTACCGGCCTGGGCCTGGCCCTGACGCAGCGGCTGGCCCAGCTGATGGGCGGCGATGCCGGTGTCAGCAGCACCCCCGGCAAGGGCAGCGAATTCTGGTTCAGCGTCTGGCTGCGCGTGGCTGCGCCGTCAACCCGCCACGCGCCACAACTGGCCGGGCGCCGCGCCCTGCTGGTCGACGACCTGCCCGAGGCCCTGGCGGCACTCACCGGACAGCTGCGCCGGCTCGGCTTGCTGGTCACCACCGCGGCCTCCGGCGAAGAAGCGCTGGCCTGCGCCGACGAAGCCGCGCGCCGCGGCGAGCCTTTCGAGCTGCTGCTGATCGACTGGCGCATGGCCCCGCTGGACGGCGTGCAGACCCTGGCGCTGCTGCGCAAACGGCTCGGGGCGGGCCTGCCGCCGGCGGTGCTGGTCACGGCCGATGCCGATGCGGCCCTGCAGCGCGAGGTGCGCGAAGCCAGGTTCAGCAGCGTGCTGGTCAAACCCGTCACCGCCTCCGCGCTGCACGACGGCTTGCTCCGGGTGCTGGGCCAGGCCCGGCCCACCCCGCCTCGCCAGCCCGCAGCCCCCGGCGGGCCCGAGGCCAGCCTGCGCCAGCTGCATGCCGGCAAGCGGGTGCTGCTGGCCGAGGACGGCCTGGTCAACCAGGAGGTGGCCAAGGCACTGCTTGAATCGGTCAGCCTCGAAGTGGACGTGGCGGCCGATGGCGTGCGCACCGTGCAGATGGCGCTGGACCGGGCCGTCGACCAGCCCTACGCGCTGATCCTGATGGACGTGCAGATGCCGCTGATGGACGGCCTGGACGCGACCCGGGAACTGCGCAGCCGCGGCTACCGGGCCCCCATCATCGCGATGACCGCCAACGCCTTCACCGAAGACCGCGACGCCTGCCTGGCCGCCGGCATGGACGACCACCTGAGCAAACCGGTCCAGCCGGAGGCGCTGTATGCGAACTTGCTGCACTGGCTGTCGCGGCCAGCGGCAGGCTGATGCTCACTGGCGTACCTTCGGGCGGCCAGGCGTGGTTCATTCGCCCAGGTCGACCAGTGCCGCCAGCGGCAGGTCGGCCAGGCCGGCGGGCAGCGCGTAATCGGCGAGCACCCACGCGCGTTGCGGGTCGACAGTGGCTTCGTTCAGCAAGGCACTGAGGCGCCGGCCGGAGCGGGCGTCCAGTGCGGCAAACGGCGTGTCCAGCAGCGTCAGCCCAGCACCACTGGCGGCAGCGGCCACCAGGCCCACCTTGCGGCGGCTGCCGGTGGACAGCATGTACATCGGCTTGTCCAGGTGCTCGGCCAGGCCGAAGTCGACGACCAGCGCGTCGGCCAGCGCCGCCTGCCAGCTTGCTGCGAAGACCTCTCGCCGTGCGGCCAACCATGCGCTCGCCTGCACGGGGTCGTGCACCTCCTCAGCCGGTCGCTCGAAGCTGAGGCCTTGGACCTGGCGATGCAGCCGGCCGCTGCCCGGCTGAAGTTCGCCGGCCAGCAGGCGCAGCAGCGTCGTCTTGCCGCGCCCATCGCCGCCGCGCACCAGGTTCAGGCCGGGTCGGATGGCGAAGTCCAGCGCCGCCAGCAAGGGCCGGCCGGCAATCGAAAAACCAAGCTGCTCGGCCTGGACCAGGACTGGGTTCATGTCAAAGCTGTGTTCGGGCGACAAGGGATGCGATTGTGTCGGGAGCGCCTGGCACCAGCGACAACACAAACGCGTTCGCAAACCGCCCGTTCAGCTTGAGCCGGTTGCGCGCCAGGCATTCCCGCAGCGCGCCCGCACGTTCCGCCACCGCCAGGCTGGGCGTGTTGTGCTCGGCGACGACGATCTCCACGCGGCCCAGTTGCAGCTCGTCGAACGCGAAGCGCGACAGGGCCTGGACGGCGGCGCTGGCGGCACCGCGGCGCTGCCACGATTCGCGCACCCAGTAGCCCAGGTTGCAGAAGCCGTTGATGGTGTTGAACTGGTTCAGTCCGCAGCCACCGACCAGCGTGCCGGATGCCGCGTCGAAGATGCCGAACTCGTGGCCCGAGCCGTCTGCCCGCACCTGCTCGCAATGCGCAAACCAGGCCAGCGCGTCGGCGTCCGCATAGGCCGCATGCGCCCAGGGCATCCACTGGCCGACGGTGGCGGTGGACTCGCGGACAGCTGCGGTGAACGAAGGCGCGTCGGCTGCCACGAAGGGCCGGAAAAGGAATGGGGAATTCGGAAGGTTCACGGTGCGACCTGGGTGCAAGAAACGGCGTAGCGGCGGCTTCGCCCGCTTCTGCATTCTCCACAAGCGACGGCGACCTGCTGTCCCGGGGCGCGCGCCACATCGACGGCCGCGGCTTCGACAGGAAGAGAATCGGCCCACCAACCTGCAGATTCTGTTGCGGCGCCAGTGCCCCCTGGCGTCGGGCAAGCCCGAACCGATGCCGCTCACGGCTTCCTCCTTGCCAGAACCCGCCTGGCTGACGGCCGCGCGCGCCGAACTGGGCGTGTGTGCCGCGCCGCCGGGCGAATGCAACACGCGCATCACGGCATACCACGCCGGCACCAACGTCGAAGGCTACGACGACAAGGTCTCGTGGTGCTCTTCGTTCGTGCACTGGTCGCTGGCCCGGGCCGGGCTGCGCGGCACCGGCTCGGCGCTGGCGCGCTCGTGGCTGGACTGGGGCGTGGCGCTCGCGCAGCCGATGCCTGGCTGCATCGCGGTGCTGTGGCGCGAAGACCCGGCCAGCTGGAAGGGCCATGTGGGCTTCTACCTGGCGCACGACGACCGCGAAGTGCGGCTGCTGGGTGGCAACCAGCTCGGCGCGGTGCGTGAACACACCTACCCCATCGACACGGTGCTGGCCTATCGTTGGCCAGAAGGTTGCCCGCCGCCAGACGCCTGAGCGCCGGGCATGAACGCGACGCACGATGGCACGATCGGATGGCAAGCTGTCGTCGTTTGCCAGTGCGTGGCGCGATCCGAATTCCTACGATCACCTCATCGAAACCCACGCCATGAGGACATCATGACCAAGCCATCCAACACCGCGCTGATCACCGGCGCCTCCAGCGGCATCGGCCTGGAACTCGCGAAGATCCATGCCAGCAAGGGTGGCGACCTGGTGCTGGTGGCGCGCTCCCGCGACAAGCTGGACGCGCTGAAACTGGCGCTGGAGGCCGCGCACGGCATTTCGGCGACCGTGATCGCCGAAGACCTGGCGGAGCCCGGTGCCGCGCAACGCATCTTCGAGCAGACGCAGGCCCATGGCCTGGTGATCGACGTGCTGATCAACAACGCCGGCTTTGGCGGCCACGGCCTGTTCCACGAACAGCGCCTGGCCGATGCGCAGGCGATGATGCAGGTCAACATGGCCGCGCTGACCGAGCTGACACATGCATTCCTCAAAGGCATGGTGCAGCGCCAGCGCGGCCGTGTTCTCAACGTGTCGTCGACCGCCTCGTTCATGCCCGGCCCGTTGCAGGCGGTGTACTACGCCACCAAGGCCTACGTGACCTCGTTCACCCAGGCGATTGCCGAAGAGGTGGCAGCCCATGGCGTGACGGCCACCGCACTGTGCCCCGGCGCCGTGGCCACCGGGTTCGTGGCAGCCGGCAACCTGGAGGGCGTGGACCTGTGGCAACAGGCGAAGTCCGCGCAATCGGTGGCGCAGTGTGGCTACGACGCGATGCAACGCGGCGAGCTGGTCGCCTTCAACGAGGGCCAGTTGCGGTTCATGCTGAACTGGATCGTGCCGCTGCTGCCGCGCAAGATGGTGCTCAAGATGTCGCGCCGGGCGATGGAGAAGGGAAAAGACATGCCGGCCAAGCGGCTGTCGGGCGGAGCGCGATGAAACGCGCCAGCCGGTTCGTCGTCGCCAGCAGCTGGCAGTTGATGCTGGGCGACATGCGCATCGATACCGCGGCCGTGCTGGCACACGCAGGGCTGCCGGCCGACCTGTTCCATCGCGGCGATGCGGCCCTGTCTCCGGCCGAGTACTTTCGCTTCTGGCACGGCATCGAGCGGGCCGCGGGCGAGCGCGAGGTGGGCTTGCTGCTGGCCGAGCACTTCAAGGCAGAAGCCTTTGACGCGCCCATCTTCGCCAGCCTCTGCAGCCCGAACTTCAACGTGGCCGCCAGGCGCCTGAGCCACTACAAGCCGTTGATCGGCCCGCTGCTGCTGGACGTGGATCAGGGCCGGAACCTCACGCGCCTGAGCCTGGCCTGCTATGGCGCCGAAGGCCAGTTGCCGCGTGCGCTCAGCCTGACCGAGCTGGTGTTCTTCTGCCAGCTGATCCGCTTCGGCACG
The DNA here is from genome assembly GCF_041287625.1 of Ideonella sp. Taxonomy (GTDB): domain Bacteria; phylum Pseudomonadota; class Gammaproteobacteria; order Burkholderiales; family Burkholderiaceae_C; genus Ideonella. Next base: position 7,792 of record NZ_JBGGNH010000075.1, on the reverse strand, counting down.
CGCGAGCGCATCGTGCCGAGGGTCGTCCAGTTGGCTGAGCTGCCCCGGGATGTCGCGCCTTATGCCGCCTACTTTGGGTGCGCACTGCGCCGGGCCGATCAAACCGAAATCCATTTTTCGGCGGCCGACGCGGCCAAGCCCTTCCTGACCTTCAACGCCGCGATGTGGGACTTCTTCGAAGGCAAGCTGAACCAGAAACTCGCCGACCTGGACGCCAGCGCCAGCACCGCGCAGCGGGTTCGCGCAGTGCTGCTGGAGGCGCTGCCCAGTGGCGAGGCCAGCATCGAGGCGGTGGCCGACCGGCTGGCGGTGAGCAAGCGGACCCTGCAGCGCAAGCTGACCGCCGAGGCCGAGGGCTTCCAGGACATCCTGGCGGCCACCCGCACCGAGCTGGCCGACCACTACCTGAAGCAATCGAAGCTGTCGCTGGGAGAAATCTCGTTTCTGCTGGGTTTCCAGGAGCCCAACTCCTTCATCCGCGCCTACCGGGGCTGGAAAGGTGTGTCGCCGAGCGCCTTTCGAACGCAGGTCCATTGATGTGCCCGCACGGCGCCCGCCTGCGATGGCTCACATGGCGCCTGGCAAACGCGGCCATACTTGGCCGCTGGCCGGCACCCCACTTGCCCGCCAGCCCGCATGCATGAGATCGAACTGAAGTTCCAGGTGCCCGAAGCCCGGCGGCGCGGGCTGCAACAGGCATTCCGGCGCGGCCGCGTCACCGAGCAGCGGCTGCTCGCCGTCTATTTCGACACCGAAGACCGGCTGCTGGCGCGCCACGGCATGGCACTGCGGCTGCGCAGCGAGCCCGGCGGCTGGGTGCAGACGCTGAAGGCCGGCAACAGCCACGGCCCGCTGCGGCTGGAAGACAACGTGGCGCTGGGCGCCAGCGAGGCCATGCCGGCGCCGGACCCCGAGCGCCATGCCGGAACGCCTGCGCACCGGCGCTTGCTGAAGGCATTCGCGCCTGCAAAGCAGGCCACATTGGTCGAAGTCTTCCGCACCGACGTGACCCGCGAAGTGCGCTTGCTGAAAGGCCCTGGCGGCCTGCTTGCCGAAGCGGCGCTGGACCGGGGCGAGGTGCAGGCGGGCGCGGCCCGCCATGCCCTGTGGGAGATCGAATTCGAGTGGAAGGCCGGGCCGCTGGCCGGGCTGTTCGCGCTGGCGGCCGACTGGGTCGCCCAGCACGGCCTGTGGCTGGACAGCGTGTCCAAGGCCGAGCGCGGGCATTGGCTGTCGCTGGGGAAAACCGGCGCGCCGGCGGTGAAGGCGCGGTCGCCCGAGGTTGACGCGGGACTCGGCGCCGCAGCCTTCGCGCGCGCCGCCGTGGCGGCCTGCCTGGCCCAGGTGCTGCCCAACCTCAGCGCATTGGCGAGCGGCGACGGGAACGGCTCGGGCGGCCCGGGCGGCCCGGACCATGTGCACCAGCTGCGTGTGGGCCTGCGCCGGCTGCGCACCGTGCTGCGCGAAATGGCGCCGCTGGACGCCGGGCTGGACCCCGGCTGGGAAGCACCGCTGGCCCGTGTCTTCGGTGCGCTGGGCCGGCTGCGCGACCGGCAATTGCTGGAGACGCAGACCCGCGGGGCCTTGATCGCCGCAGGTGCGCCGCCGCTGGGCCGCCTACAGCCACCAAGCCAGGACCCACCGCTGTCCTCGCTGCTGCAGGCCAGCGATTTCCAGCTGGTGCTGCTGGCCGCGCAGGCGCTGGCAATGCAGGCCACTCCGGTCACCCACGCGGCTTACGACGGGCCGCCGCTGCCCGCGCTGGCCGAGCGGCTGGACCACCTGCAACGCCAGCTGCGCCGCGACGCCAAGCATTTCGAGACACTGCCGCCCGAACACCAGCACCGCGCCCGCAAGCGGCTCAAGCGCCTGCGCTACCTGGCCGAATTCACCGCGCCGCTGTTCCGCCGCTCGGAGGTCAGCCGGTACTTCAAGGCGCTTGCACCCGCCCAGGACTGCCTGGGCAGGCTGACCGACCAGATGGCAGCGCAAGCCGCCTACCGCGAGGCGGCGGCGGCGCAACCGCAGGCCTGGTTCGCCGTCGGCTGGCTCAGCGCCGGCCATGCGGACGCCGTGCGCGCGGCACGCCAGGCCCTGGCCCAGGCCGGCAAGGCCAAGCCCTTCTGGCACGGCCGGCTGCGGCGCCGTCAAGGGTGCTGAAATCAGCGCCCGCACCAGAAACCGGCCAGACCCAGGGCATGATGAGCGAACTTAGACCTTTGAGGAAAGCCCATGAAATCCCAGCGCAGCAACAAGGAAACCAAGAAGCCGAAGAAAGACGCGCCGGCGCCCAAGCCTTCCGGCACCGTGGCCCCGCCTCCGGCCGTGCCCATCATTCCGAAGGAACGCAAGAAGCCTTGATGGCCTGAGGCGGACGGTGTCCGCCTAGAACGTCCTTGGCGAGCCGGGCGGCGCGTACACCGGCGCCAGCCCCTCGCCAGGCAGGCCGGACCAGCTGCGCGCCGAGGCCATGCTGCCGCGGCTCAGGCGCGCCAGCCGCGCGGCGATCCACGGCGGCCCGTCGGGCGGCAGCGCCAGCATGCAGCGCAGCTCGCCGTACAGCGGCGCGCCATCACGCGCGGTGGCCAGCGGGAAAGCCTGGTAGCGCGGCTGCACGATCCAGTGCGGCGCGTCCACCGTGGCAGCCAGCGCATCCAGCTCGGCCGCATCCACCTGCAGCCGCACGCCGGTGCCGCCCCAGGAGCGCGCCGACTTCAGCACCAGCGCCTGCGCCGGCCGGCCCAAAGCTCGCCACTGCGCCAGCGGCGCACAGCGCTCGTCGGCCGGCAGCGGCAGCTGCGGCAGCAAGCCCTTGTGGATGCGGTCAAACCAGGCAGGGTGGCCGCGCCAGCGCACCGCGCGGGCCTGGGCCAGCAGGCGGGCAGTGGCCTCGCCCTGCGGGTCCTCGTGCAGGATCAACCGGTTCAGCACCTGCGGCACATCCATCCATTCACCGTCCACCTGGCGCTGCAGCACACCTTGTTCGCAGCGCAGCTGATGCGGTTCGGCCAGGGCCAGGCCCAGCAGCGTGGCGGTGGGCAGCAGGTCAAACGCCGTGGCCTGGGCCAGCGGCGCATGCTCCAGCAACACGCCGCCGGGCAGCGGCGCCAGCCAGTCGCGCATGGCCTGGTGCCAGCTCGCCTGCCCGGCCGGCAGTTCGTGCGGCTGCAGGCCTTGCAACAGCGCGGGGTACAACGCCTGCCAGGCCAGGTGCAGCGCCTGCGCGGCGACGGTCACCGAGTGGAAGGCCTGGAACTCGACCCAGTGCAGCGCCCAGCCACCGGGCGCTTCAGGCGCCTGCACAACGGCCAGGTCGGCCGCCAGCACGTCGGGCCGGGTGATGCCCGGCCATTGCGCGTCATCGGCCCAGGCGCCGGTCTCCACCCGCGCCTGCAGCCAGCCGCACAGCCCGCGCAGCCGCTGGCCGAGCTCGGCATGCAGGCGTTCGGACATCACCAGCGGCGCTTCGCCCATGTTGTGCAGGGGCAGTGGTGCACGCGCATCGGCCAGGCCGCTGGCCAGCCAGGCAGCCTGCAGGCGCTCGCGCTGGCCGGCGGGTGGCGAATCGAAGGCCGCGTCCAGGCGCTGCATGGGCGTCATGCGGCGCCTCCGGGTTCGGCCAGCAGCCAGGGCGACAGCGGCTGCGCGGTCTCGTGCACCAGCCTGTCCACCAAGACTGGCAGCTCGCCGCCGGCTTCGGCAAGCCAGCGGCGCTGCTGGTCGGCCGGCGTGCCCTGGCGCAGCGCCTGGGCCATGGCCAGCGGCAGGCGCTGGCCAAAGCCCAGCGCCGCGGCTGCGGGCGCCAGCCGGGCCAGCCAGCGCGCCATGACCTGCGCAAAGCGCAGCGGCTCCTCGCTGTGCCAGTCCACCAACTGGGCCTGCTGGCCGTGGCGACGGGCGCGCCATTTGTTGTCCTCGATCAGCGTGCGCTGCAACGGCTGCGCGCACTGCCCCGCCGCCAGCTCGGCCTCCAGCGTGGCCACCTCGGCCTGCAGCAGCGCCACGATCAGCCAGACCCGGTCCAGCCCATGCACGGCGTCACACACGCGCACTTCCAGCGTGGCGTAGCGGTGGTGAATGCGCAGGTCTTCCCACAGGCCGTGGCCCTGCTCCACGCTGCCCACCGCCTGCAGCCGGTGCACATGGGCCCAGTAGTCCAACTCGCTGGCCCAGACCTCCGGCACGCCCATGCGCGGGTAGCGGCCCAGCAGGCTGTGGCGCCAGGTCTGCAGCCCCGTGTCCCGCCCCTCGCAAAGCGGCGCGCTGGCCGACAGCGCCAGCAGCTCCGGCAGCACATGGCGCAGCCGGTTCATCACCGGCATGCGCCACTCGGGCTGGCTGACCGCCAGGTGCACATGCAGCGCAAACGACATCGCGCTGCGGGCAATGTCGCCATATTCCTGCAGCAGGTGCACGTAGTGCGGATGACCCAGCGGGTCCTCGTGCAGCGCCTGGGCCTGCCAGTGCGAAAACGGGTGCAGCGCCGCCGCCAGCACGCGCGTGCCCTGGGCCCGGGCACGCGACGCTGCCGTCTGCCGCAACACCGCCAGTGCGGCCACGATCTCGTCCGGCGAGCCACAGACGGGCGTCTGCATCTCCAGCACGCAGCGGTGGATCTCGCCGCAGGAGCCGCCCAGCGGCTCCGGGAAATCGCGCTGGCCGCGCGCCACGTCGTGCGCCGCCAGCCCGCCGTCGGGCCCGACCACCTGCAGCTCTTCCTCGACACCCAGCGTGATCGTTCCGGCCGGCATGACCCGCCCGGGCTCGTGGTCAAGCGCCATGCGCCACCACCCATTTGTGAAACATTCGACGACTTCCGGTGTTCGTGAAAGGCCGGCTTGGCCGCCGCGAATTGTGCTGCAGTGCAGCTTGCCCGCGATAAAAGAAGCCATGCGTCCTGCGCATTGCAGCGGCGCGCTCAAGCCCTGTCTGCGGCAGCCGATAGCGTGGCAGCGCCAGCGGCCAACCAGGTCGCCGCGGCGCGCTGCAATGCCCATGAAATCCCTGCTGTCCTCCCGAGTCCTTCGTGTGCTGATCTGGTCCGTGGCCTTTGTCGCCGCGATCGGCAGCGCAGCCATGCTGATGCGCCGCACCGCTGAGCGCCTGCTGGCCGACGAAGCCGAACACGCGGCGCTGCAATATGCCGGCTTCATCGCCGGGGCCGTGCCCAGGCTGAACCTGCTGTTCGACCAGGGCAGCCTGGAACCGGAAACCCTCACCGAGCTGCGCCGGCTGCGTCGCATGGGCGACGTGTTCCGCTTCCAGTTGTTCGACCGCGATGGCCGGGCGCTGCTGAGCTCGGAAGACCTGGCAGCGCCGGAACCCCGCGTGGGCCAGGACGGCCAGGCGCTGGGCAAGGAACACCACCCGAACAAGCACGTCAGCGACATCGTGCTGGGCGGGCGCAATTTCATCGAGCTTCATGGCGCTGACGACGATGATGATGACGACGACGACGAAGCCCCGGGGGCAGGCGCGGCCGCCCGCCCGCCGGTCTACAGCGAAGCCTATGTGCCGGTGATGGCCGGCGACCGGGTGCTGGGCGTGGTCGAGGTCTATGTGGACCAGGCCGGGCACGCGGCACGCATCCGCGCCGCGTTTGCCAAGGTCTCGGCCATCGTCGTGGCGCTGCTGCTGGCCATAGGCGGCGCCATGGGCGCGCAGGCCTGGCAGCGCCTGGCCGAACGCCGCCGCGTCCAGCAGCGCATGCGTTACCTGGCCGAACACGACCCACTCTCCGGCGCACTGAACCGGGCCAGCTTCCATCAGGCGCTGGAGCAGGCCGGCTGGCGCCATGGCAAGGGCGGCGCGGGCTTTGCGGTGCTGTGCATTGACCTGGACCACTTCAAGGAAATCAACGACGCACGTGGCCATGCCGCGGGCGACGAGGTGCTGCGCCAGGCCGCCGCGCGGCTGGCAGCGCTGGTCCGCCATGGCGACCTGGTGGCCCGGCTGGGCGGCGACGAATTCGCGGTCCTGCAAAGCGCCGTCAACAGCCCGGAAGACGTGGGCCGGCTGGCCCAGCGCGTGGTCGATGCCATCGCCCTGCCCTTCGAACTCAGCGGCCACACGGTGCTCTGCGGTGCCAGCGTCGGCGCAGCGCGCTTTGGCGTGGACGCCCATGCGGTGGACGAACTGCTGCACAAGGCCGACGTGGCCATGTACCGCGCCAAGACCGGCGGCCGCAGCCGCTTCAGCTTCTACGACGCGGCGCTGGACCGCGAACTGGCCGAACGTCGCTCGCTGGCGCAGGACCTGCGCTCGGCACTGGCAGACGGCCACCTGGCCATGCACTACCAGCCGCTGTGGGCCAATGACGGCACAACCCTGCTCGGCTACGAAGCGCTGATGCGCTGGCGCCATCCGCAGCGCGGCATGGTGCCGCCGGCCGAATTCATTCCGCTGGCCGAGCAGACCGGCCAGATCGAGGCGCTGGGTGCCTGGGCCCTGCAACGCGCCTGCCTGGAAGCCGCCAGCTGGCCGGCACCGCTGCACGTTGCGGTGAACCTCTCACCCGCGCAATTCCGGCCCACGCACGACCTGGTGCGCGTCGTCGAGCAGGCGCTGGAAGTGGCCGGCCTGTCCGCCCACCGGCTGGAACTGGAGATCACCGAATCCCTGCTGATGAGCGGCACCGACGAAGTGCTGCGCACGCTGGGCGGCCTGTCGGCCATGGGCGTGCGCATCGCGATGGACGACTTCGGCACTGGCTACTCCAGCCTCGCCTACCTCTGGCGTTTCCCGTTCGACAAGATCAAGATCGACCGCGCCTTCACCAGCAGCCTGGTCCACGACGCCAAGGTCGCCCTCATCGTCCGCTCCATCGTCTCCCTCGCCCACGCGATGGGCATGCGCGTCAACGCCGAAGGCGTCGAAACCGAGCCGCAGATGGCGATGCTGCAAAGCCTGGGGTGTGACGAGCTGCAGGGCTACCTGCTGGGCCGGCCGGGGCCGGCGGAGGCGCTGGATCATCGCAAGCTTGAGGCGGTGAACACGGCGGCGAAATCACCAGCCGCGAATGGGTCCGCAACCCTGCTCAGCGGAGCCGAACAGTGACGCCTGGCGGGTAAGCGACGCGACAGCAACCGGGTTGTCGATCCGAGGTGAGCGCACCTTAGACAGATCGTGCTCTGGCGGAAAGCACGTACAAGAAAGACCAGGACCCAGGTCATCATCCCCGCTGGCATATCCCAGCGAAAACGCTACCTCCGTCAGCCGTTGCGGCATTGTTGCTGTTCTTTCGCGTTGACGGCGGCGAAGCCGCTCATGCGCCGCACGTTCGCGCCGCTCCCATTTGTCCCACTTTAGGGCAATGCTGAACAAGGTCGAATCTGGCGCGGGGTTTGCATGTGCCGTGGCAGCACAGACGAGCACGTGAAGATGAAGCAGCAGACCCTTGCGATGGCAGCCGATCAAGGCCAAGGATTCGAGCAGTACCGCAAGCCGACGAGGCGCGATACCTTCCTTGCGACCATGGAAGAAATCGTGCCGTGGATTGCGCTGTGCGAGGTCATTGAGCCTCACTACCCCAAGGCTGGCAACGGCCGCCCGCCGGTCGGGCTGGAGCGCATGCTGAGGATGTACTTCGTGCAGCACTGGTTCAACCTGGCAGATGAAGCCTGCGAAGAGGCGCTGCTGGACAGCACGTCCTTGCGGCGCTTCGTGGGCATCGACCTCGGGCGTGAACGCGTGCCCGACGGCACCACGCTGCTGAAGTTCCGCCGCCTGCTGGAGACGCACAAGCTGGGCGAAGCGCTGTTTGCCAAGGTGGGAGAAGTCCTGCAAACGCGAG
>NZ_JBGGNH010000074.1:0-5937 GCF_041287625.1 Ideonella sp. | reverse complement strand
AAAATTCTTTCATCAACCATTCCATCTTCAAAGGAATTCATCATGAGTACTGACAAACAACCCACCATCGCCGTCCTCGGAACAGGCTTGATCGGTGCCCCTGTCGCGCGCAACCTGCGCAAGCGGGGCTTCACGGTGCATGCCTGGAATCGCACCGCCGCCAAAGCGCATGCCCTGGCGAATGACGATATCCAGGCATTCGACAACCCGGCCGATGCGGTACGCGGTGCCGACATCATCGTCACCGTGCTCAAGGACGGCCCTAGCGTCGCGCAGGCCATACAGGCTGCGGCACCAGCTTTGGGCAAGGGGGCCGTCTGGCTTCAACTGAGCACGGTTGGCATCGAGGGAATCGATGCCCTGGCAGCATTGGCCGAACAGCACGGTCTGATCTTCTATGACGCTCCGGTCCAGGGCACCCGCCAGCCGGCCGAGTTGGCGCAACTGATCATCCTGGCCTCTGGCCCGATCGCCCAGCGCGAAGTCGTTCAACCGGTCTTCGATGCCATCGGCAAGCGTACCTTGTGGGTGTCGGAGCAAACGGGTTCCAGCAGCCGCCTAAAGCTCGCGCTCAACAGCTGGGCCTTTGCGCTGACCCACGGCCTTGCCGAAAGCCTGGCGCTTGCCAAGGGACTGGGCGTCGACGCGGCGCTGGTGGTGGATGTGGTCACGGGCGGGCCGATGGACAGCGGCTATTTCCAGGCCAAGGCTGCCGCCATCCTGGCCGAGAACTACGCCGCCAGTTTCTCCATCGCCAATGCGGTAAAGGATTCCCGATTGGTGGTCGACGCGGCCGCCCAGGCCGGGGTGCGGGTGGATGCAGCACAGGCCGGCCTCCGGCGCTTCGAGCGTGCCCTTGAAGCCGGGCACGGCGACAAGGACATGGCCGCGTCCTACCTCGCCTGACATTCAAGAGAACGAGAACCATATGAGCATCCGAGAAAACGAAGACTCCGCAGCGGTAGCGCCTGCGGCAACCGCCGAGGGGTTTCCGATATGGAAGCTGCTGGCATTCACGATGGGCCGGCTTCCTCGCTATCATGACCGAGACCATGCCGGCCGGCCTGCTGCCGCAGATCGGCCAGGGTTTGGCCCTGGCAGGCCAATTGGTGACACTCTATGCCTTGGGTTCGGTGACCTTCGGCGGTGCGCCCACGCTGTTGCAAACCGCGCTGGCCGATACGGCTGGGGATGGCGCGGACGTGGTGCAATCCATGCTGGTGACTGTCTTCAATCTGGCGGTGGCGGGCGGCGGTGGCGGCGGCGTGATGCTGGAGCGATTCGGACCTGCCTCTTTTCCCTGGGCTCTGGCGATGCTCGCGCTGTTCGGCCTGTCCGTGGTCTGGTCAGCCAAGGCGCATGGTTTCAAGCCGGGCCATCGCGTCGCTACCGCTTGAGGTGACACGATGGCAAGGGAGGCGATTAGTACCTGGCGTCCCTCGCGCCTGCGTCTGGGAATCAACCGATCTGGTGACTTCGGATTGGTTGCCGCTGAATCCCCCCTTCACGGCAATACTCTGGCGAGTGCTGCCGGTGCCAGCGGGCGCTACGCCATGCTCGATGATGGCGTGGAGGCCAGTCTGGTTCCGTGGCGGCCAGTGATCGAACAGCGATTGGGACAGCAGATCGCCGCGACGATGCGCGGAAGCGGGGTGTCTTGGGAGTTGGGACGGCAGCGTGGGCCAGAAATTGGATAACACACAGCCTTTCCCGTCCGAAGTCTGGCTTCAATGTCCCTCGAGTGGCGCTGCGGACATTTCTGCCAATAACTGCGCCAGTGCCTCGGCAGCAGATGTCTTGCCCGACACATTCCAAATCAGCCGGAAGCTGGCATCAGGCAAAGGCGGCAGGCCATACCGGCCATCGACGACAATCATTCCAAGCTCCAGGTCCTCCTGCGGCAACACTGTGATGGCGAGCCCTGCCTGCACGGCCGCACGCAGGCCCCGCTGGCTGGGCGAGGTGAAGGCCATCCGCCAGCCGATTCCCGCCTGGTCCAAGGCATCGGTGCCGACCTGTCGGTGCATGCAGGGCTTGGGTGCGAAAGCCAGAGGCAGCGGAGCGTGCACGGCCAAGTCGAAACCTTGCGCCGCGGCCCAGACGAACCGGGTTTGCCGCAGTAGGTCCGCACCCTGATCGCCATCCAAGGACAGGGTGACAGCGAGGTCCAGCGCATTGCCATCGACCTGGGCGCGCAAAGCCAAGTAGGTATCGACCGTCACGTCCAGCCGCACCGCGGGAAATAAACGCGCGAACCGGGCCAACAGGGACGGCAAGCGATCACCAATGAAGTTCTCCGGGACACCGAAACGCACGGCACCCGTGACCGGCGAACGGTGGAAACGCTGCGCCAGGGCATCTTGCGCCCGCAGGATTTGTTCGGCGTGGCGCAGGAAGTCCTCGCCGTCTTCGGTCAACGTCAGGCTGCGCGTGGTGCGCACGAGCAATGCGACCCCGACCTGTTCCTCCAATCTGCGGATTTGGTGGCTAACGGCCGATTGGCTCAGGTGCAACCGCTCGGCGGCTCGGGTGAAGCCGCCGAGCGACTGCACGGCAACAAAGGCACGCAGTAGGAACGGGTCGAAATCCATCACATCAACTCATGATAGTAATTGATGAATTATACAAAATTAAATCATTTCCATCATTTATTGATTATCTCCAGAATCGAATCCATCGAGTGCCCCACGCATTCAGTCTGCTTACCTGGGCTTTTCCCAAGTGTCGGATCGAGAAGACATCGAGGGGCAGATCTGCGTATCGAGGAAAACCTATGATGTCTCTCTCTCCTTCCCACAAAAATTCCATCACGCTGGCGGCCGCCTGTCTGGCCTCTCTGATGTTCGGTCTCGAGATCTCCAGCGTGCCGGTGATCCTGCCCATTCTTGAAACTGTTCTGCACAGCGACTTCAAGGACCTGCAATGGATCATGAATGCCTACACCATCGCCTGCACGACGGTACTGATGGCAACCGGCACGCTGGCGGACCGCTACGGGCGCAAGCGCGTGTTTCTGATCTGCCTGCTGCTCTTCGGTATCACGTCGCTGATCTGTGGGCTGGCCAATAGCTCGGCGCTGCTCATCGCCGGCCGGTTCTTGCAGGGCTTGGCCGGCGGTGCAATGCTGGTCTGCCAGTTCGCAGTGCTCTCTCATCAGTTCCCGACTGGCGCGGCGCGCGCGAAGGCCTTCGGTATCTGGGGCATCGTGTTCGGCGTCGGCCTGGGCTTCGGCCCGATCATCGGCGCGGGGATTGTGGCCGTGTCGAGCTGGGAATGGGTTTTCCTGGCTCATGTTCCCCTTGCCGTTACCGGGCTCGGCCTCACCATTGCAGGCGTGGACGAGTCGCGTGATCCTCAGAGTCGCAGACTTGACCTCCTGGGCATTGTTTCGCTGTCGATCGCCGTGTTTGCCCTGGCCTGGTTTATCACCCAAGGTCCGGCATCGGGTTTCACAAGCGTCGCATCCCTTGCCAGTTTGGTTGCAGCGATTGGAAGCTTCGTCGTCTTCGTGGTGGCAGAGCAGCGAGCCGACGATCCGATGTTCGATTTCTCGGTGTTCCGTATTCGCCGCTTCTCCGGCGCCTTGCTTGGCTCGGTTGGCATGAACTTCAGCTTCTGGCCGTTCATGATCTATCTGCCGCTGTATTTTCAGAACGGACTGGGCTATGCCAGTCTGGCAACCGGCCTTTCGCTGCTGGCCTATACCTTGCCGACGTTGGTGCTTCCACCGCTTGGAGAATGGCTAGCGCTGCGATATCGGGCAGAGGTCGTGATTCCCGCAGGTTTGTTCACGATCGGCTCGGGATTCTTTCTGATGACGTGGGGAAGCAGCGCCGCAAACGCAAGCTGGCTGACAATGCTGCCGGGTTGCCTACTGGCGGGCATTGGACTCGGGCTGACCAACACGCCCGTGACCAACACCACGATCGGCGCGGTACCCACAGGACGTGCCGGAATGGCCTCGGGCATCGACACCAGCGCCCGCTTGATCAGCCTGGCGGTGAATATCGCCTTGATGGGCTTCATTCTGGTGGAGGGGATCTTCTCCTACCTGCGCGACAAGCTTCCGACAGGAACCGACCGTGCACAACTCCGATCGCTGGCGGAACGCCTCTCAGGGGGAGTATCGGACGCGCTCGGGCAAGGCAGCGCGGGACTGGCCGTCCCGGCCGACATGGCGACGGGAGCGCTGACGCAAGGCTTCCGCTGGGTGATGCTTTACGGCGCGGTCAGCGTGTGGCTCCTTGCGTTTGCGAGCCTGCTGGTCTTTGGCTTGCTCGGCGCAGCACGTCGTGCAGATATGCCGTCGCAGGAATCCACGTGAATGGAAATGCGCCATCTGCGCTGCTTCCTGGCCGTGGTCGAAGAACTCCATTTCGCCCGCGCCGCCGAGCGGCTGCACATCGAGCAGTCGCCGTTGTCGCGCGCCATCAAGAAACTGGAAGAAGACCTGGGGGCACAGCTTTTTATCCGTACGACTCGCAGCACGCGGCTGACCCGTGCAGGCAAGCTCTTCCTGGAGCACATGCCACGCGTGTTCACCGCCTTGCAGCCCGGCGCAACATGAACATCCAGCCGACGCTGACGGCACGGCCGGGGCTGCCGGTGCGGGTGATCGTGGCCAGGGACTTGGTGCTCCGACCGTACCAGCCGATGTTTTTCAACCGGGGGGCTTCGCGATGATCCCGACACGCAGGCTGCGGCTCGGGCCGCTGCCCAAGACCGAGAGCATCAAGCTAACCTTCGTGTGCTCGGCCAGCTTGAAGGCCGACCTCGACCGTTACGCGGCACTGCACGCGCAGACGTATGGCGAAGCTGCGATGCGGCGACACTGATCCCGCACATGCTGTAGGCGTTCATGGCGGGGGCCGGGGATTCAGGAAGGGAGACCAGAGCAAGTGGCCAAGCAACTAGCGCAGCCTCACGGTAAACTGAGCGCACCAGTGACAAAGAGGAAGTATTGGAGCGAGAAGACCGATAGTTCAATCAGCCTGACGTATCAACAGATTCAGAAGACAGAGAGAACCGTCCGATTGCTGGGTGAGATTCCCACTAACAACAAGCACCATACCGTAACCAACGCACAACAAACCAAGGAGGTAACTATGAAGAAAACAAACTTCAAACTTAATTTCATGGCAAGTTGGGCTGTGGCACTGTCGGTCTTCGTTGGCGCTGGAGGTGCACAGTACATCTGTGCTCGATCCAATGCTTCTTCGAGTTGATACCGAGGGAACGGAGGCCACGTAATAGAGCCTTCGGTTCTGCCAAGAACTCGCGACGAGCGGCCCAAGAGCTGCGCGTTCTCGTTTTGAGGTGGGCATCTGAGGGATGCCCAGATGGTTTCGCCGTGGGCAGTCTGCTCGCTGTAGCGCTCCTGGGCTTGCTGCCGCGGCGCTCCTATGCGGCTCCTGGCTCAGAAAGCGACCATAATCCGGGACACCCAAGAAATGGTCTAACCTACGGCCCCATAAAGGTATTCAGCCCGCTGCCTTCCAGCCTCTTGGGCTTGACAGCGGACATTTTTTATTGCGAGGCTATTTGTAACGCAGGCACCTCACCTGAAACGACAACACAGCCAGCGTTACGTAAACTATAGATCAGGTCGCGTCCGGCGGCTCCGCGCCATAGAATTGCGCGCGCAGGTTTTTCAATTCGTCGCGCAATTTGGCTGCTTTCTCGAATTCCAGGTTCTTCGCGGCGTCATGCATTTCCTTCTCCAGGCGCTTCAACTCCTTCACTACCTGCTTTTCGTTCATGGCATGGTAATTGGCAAAGGTCTGCGCAGCCTGGAGCTCCTTCTTGCCCGCCTCGGCATCGTAGACGCCATCGATGATGTCCTTGATGCGTTTGACCACGCCGCGCGGCGTGATGCCGTTGGCTTCGTTGAATGCCATCTGCTTCTTGCGACGGCGTTCGGTTTCGTCCATCGCCAAT
>NZ_JBGGNH010000073.1:0-331598 GCF_041287625.1 Ideonella sp. | reverse complement strand
GGTCGTCGCCCGCCACCACCAGCACGCCGCCCAGCGCGCTGCTGCCGTAGACATGGCCGTGCTTCAGCGCGTCGCCCGCGCGATCGACGCCGGGGCCCTTGCCGTACCACATCGCGCACACGCCATCGACCGTGCGCTTGGGGTCCAGCGCCACCCGCTGCGTGCCCAGGCAGGCAGTGGCCGCGAGGTCTTCGTTGATGGCGGGCAGGAACTGCACGCCGGCGGCGTCGAGGAAGGGCTTGGCCTTCCACATCTGCTGGTCGACCATGCCCAGCGGGCTGCCGCGGTAGCCCGAGACGAAGCCGGCCGTCTTGAGGCCGGCTGCGTCGTCGAGCCGGCGCTGCATCAGCGGCAGGCGCACGAGGGCCTGGGTGCCGGTGAGGAAGACCGCGCCGCGCTCGGCGGCCAGGTTGTCGGCCAGCGCGTAGGGGCGCAGCGCGGGCGCTGCGGGCAGGGCGTCAAGGGGCATGGCGGCTTGTCTCCATCGAATCTGTTTGGCCTCGATGCTAGGCAGGCTGGTGGAAACAAGCGTTTCTTTCATTCGCCAGATTCGCTAGTCTGCGCAAGAACTACTTCAAATCTCTGCGACTATCGAAATGAACCTCCTCGACCGCGTGACGCGCCGCATCATCGAAGCCCTGCAGCGCGACGGCCGGCAGAGTGCGCAGCAGCTCGCCGACGGCGTCGGCATGTCGCCCACGCCGGTCTGGCGGCGCGTGAAGGAGCTGGAGCAGTCCGGCACCATCCTGCGCTACGTGGCCCTGATGGACCGCGAGAAGCTGGGCCTGGCGATCTGCGTCTTTGCCCACGTCTCGCTGGTGCGCCACACCGACGGCGCGGTCGAGGACTTCGAGCGGCTCGCGCTGGCCTGCCCCGAGATCATGGAGTGCGCCAGCATCACCGGCGAGGCCGACTACATGATCAAGGTCGTGGTGCCCGACATGAAGGCCTATGACCGCTTCCTGCAGGAGCGTTTGTTCAAGCTCAAGGGCGTCTCGAGCATACGCACCAACGTCGTGTTGCGCGACGTCAAGTACGAGACCGCGCTGCCGCTGCCGCCCTGAGGCCGGCACCCGAAAACTGTGGGGTTATGCGCAGGTGACCGACAATGCCGCGCATGGATCTGGCGGATCACTTTCGTACCTCGGCGCGGGCCAACCGGCTGGCGAACTACCGCCTGCAGCAGGCAATGCTGTGCCTGGGCAGCGAAGACTTCCATGCCCGCCGCGTGAGCTTCTTCCCCAGCCTGGCTGCCACGGTCAATCACCTGCTGGCGGTCGATGTTTATTACACCGCCTGCCTGCATGGCGAGGCCGACATGGTGCTGCAGTACCAGCAGTTCCGCCCCTGTGCCAACGTGACCGCCTGGGCTCGGCGCCAGAAGCTCAACGACGAGCGCCTGATCGCCCTGTGCGACGGCTTGGCGATGGACGATCTGGAGCGCCCGGTGCGGCTGGACCGTGGCGACCGGGTCGACCTGAACCCGCTGGGCCGCACGCTGGCGCATTTGTTCATGCACCAGACCCACCACCGCGGCCAGGTGCACGCGATGTTGTCCGGCACCTCCATCAAGCCGCCGCAGCTCGACGACTTCCTGCTGCCCAGCGACGCGCGGGTGCGTACCGAAGACGTGCAGGCGCTGGGCTGGACCGAGATCGACCTCTTCGGCGAGCACTCGCAGGCGGCCTGAGTGGCACCACTGCGCTGCTCAACTGAGCGGCTCACCCCCGCGGCCCGGTGCCGCGCAGCGGTCAGAAGTACAAGGCCAGCACCCCGCCTATCTCCCCATCGCAGACGATGGGCAGGGCGACCAGGCTGGCCAGCCCGGCGTCGCGGGCGGCGTTGCTGACCGGCTCGGGCTGCTCCGCCACGCGGTGGCTCACGCAGGCCACGCCGCTGCGCAGGGCGCTGACCAGGCAGCCCGGCATGTCGTCGGTCAGCGGCATCAGCGCGGGCGGCAGGCTGCCCTTCAGCTCGCAGTGGCCCCACTGCCGGCGCAGCGTGAATTCGTCGGCGTCCGGCAGCCAGCTCTCGATGCGGCCGGCCAGTGGCGTGCGCAGGCCGGAGAGCAGGGTGAGCACGTGGTTTTCGTGCCCGGCCGCGCCGCAGGGCAGCGCGAGCCCCTGCTCCAGCCCGGCGGCCACCGCGCTCTCGCTGCGCAGGAAGCCGGGGGCGGTTGCCAGGTCGTTCATGAAGACGGCGCCCTCGCGCTGCCAAGCCAGGCCCGGCAGGCCGGCGCCGCGCGAGAGGTAGGTGTCGCGCGTCAGCGCTTCGAAATCGGCCTCGCCGCTGCCGTAGGCGCCGTCCACCAGCTTCAGGTCGGTGCTGACGCGCGGGTCGTTGCGCCAGAGCTCCACCGCCCCGCCATGGGGCTGCAACTCCCCAAGCAGGAACACCAGCACGGCGGTGAGCTGGCCGCGCACGAAGATGGGCAGTGCCATCGCGCAGGCCAGGCCGGCGGCGGCGGCCGCCTCGCTGCGCCGGAACCATGAGCCCTGCAACTGCTTCAGCAGGATGGGCTGGCCGGCGTCCCAGGCCCGGCCCGGTAGACCCTCGCCCTTGCCGAAGCACATCTGGCGGCTGATGCGGCCGAAGTTGCCGGCATCGCCATACAGGCCGCCGCCGAACTCCAGCAAGCTGCCATCGGCGCTGGGCCGCCAGACCTCGGTGACCTTGATGAGGGTGTTCATCGCCGCTCTCCTGCCGTGTGGAGCGCAGTTCGCAGCAACTTCCGCGCCAAAGGCGAGCCGCGGCGCCGTGCACAAGGTACCCAGGTCAAGAATCGAGGTCGCCGTCCGCCACCTCGTTCAAGACGGGACCGCGGCACAGAGCGACACTCTCGTCCCATGTTGATCGGAACTCTTTTCGCGCTGGCGGCCGGACTCATGTGGGGCCTGGTATTCGTGGCCCCCACCATGCTGCCGGACTATCCGGCCACGATGCTGTCATTCGCTCGCTACCTGGCGTTCGGGCTGATCGCATTGCCCCTGGCCTGGCTGGACCGCCGTCGCATGGCGCAGTTCAGCCGCGCGGAGTGGCTAGAGGCGGGCAAGCTCTCGGTGGTGGGCAACGTGCTGTACTACTTCTGCCTGGCCGGTGCCATCCAGCGCGCAGGCGGGCCTTTGCCCACCATGCTCATCGGCACGCTGCCGGTCGTGATCGCGATCTGCTCCAACCTGCGTGACACGGCCCGCGATGGCCGCGTGCCCTGGCTGAAGCTGGTGCCTTCGCTGGTGTTGATCGGCACGGGGATAGGCTGCGTCAACCAGGTCGAGATCGAGCACCTGCGCGCCGACCCATCGGCCGATCTGGGGCGCTATGGCACGGGCGTGTTGCTGGCGGTGGCGGCGGTCGCCTGCTGGACCTGGTACCCCCTGCGCAATGCCGACTGGCTCCGAGCGCACGCCGACCGAAGCCCGCGAAGCTGGGCTACCGCGCAAGGCCTGGCCACATTGCCCCTGGCGGCCTTGGGGTTTGCCTCGTTCTGGGCGTGGAGCGCCGCCACCGGCCAGGCGCTCGCGATGCCTTTCGGGCCTACGCCGGCACTATTTCTGGGGCTGATGCTCGCGATCGGCCTGTTCGCTTCGTGGCTGGGCACGCTGTGCTGGAACGAGGCGAGCCAGCGGCTGCCCACCACGCTGGTGGGACAGCTCATCGTGTTCGAGACACTCTCGGCGCTGGCCTACGCCTTCCTGTTGCGCGGCCAATGGCCAGCGCCGACCACCTTGCTCGGCATTGTGCTCCTGGTCGCCGGCGTGGCCTGGGCGCTGCGCGTTCGGCCGGAGCCTCTGGTAGCCGCTGAATCGCACGCGGCGTGATACCGGGTGCGTGGGGAGCCGCCGATTGCCAATGGCCCAGCGAACGGCGTCTGACGCCGCGGGCCGCCAACCGCTGCGACCGGCTCGCGGTCAGCGCCGCAGCGCGCTGCTCACCTCGTCGCGCAGACGCCGCAACGCCGCCAACTCCGCGTCCGGCGCCTGTAGCGCACTCCACAGCAGCGTGACCAGCGCGTCGGCGGTGGGCTCGATGTCGATGGGCTTGTCCTGCCCGACGGCCTCCCAGAGCAGGTGCTCCATCGGCCCGAAGACCAGCGGCCGCAGCAGCCGCAGCGGCATGTCGGCGCGGATCTCGCCGCTCGCCTGGCCGCGCGCCAGCAGGTCCATCAGCGGCGCGGTGTAGCGGCGCTGCAGCGGCAGCAGGCTGTCGCCCAGCGACTGGCCCTTGGCCCGACCCTCCGAGAGCACCAGCGCGCAGAGGCCGGTGCCCTGGTCGAGGAACAGCCGCAGGTGGGTGTGCACGATGAACTGCAGCTGCGCGCGTATGCCCTGCTCGCGCGGCAGGCCGGTTTCTATCGCCGCAATGATCTCGTCGTACCAGTCGTGGATGACGCGCTCGCAGAGCTCGCGCTTGCCGCGGAAGTAGGTGAAGACCGTGGCCTCCGAGACGCCCAGGCGCTGCGCGATCTCGGTGGTGGTGGCGCGCTCGTAGCCCTTCTGGGCAAAAACCTCACGGCCGGCGCGCAGGATGTCCTTGATGCGTTGTTCGGACTTGGCGCTGGCCGGCGCGCGGCGCTGCGCGGGCTGGGCCTCGGCGGGGCTTGCCCGGGCTTTCGCGGGCCGCGGCTTGGGCGTAGCCTGCGCAGGGGCCGTGGCTGGAGAGGGGGCGGTGTGCGGCATGATTTGAGTATCACTCAGAAAAGACTTGATGCGCAAGCCGGCCGCTGGTAGATTGCGCCGCTGGCGACGCGGAAGGCCGCTTTACAGAATCAGGATGCGGGCGACTCAGGGTTTGTATTGAGTTGTTCTCAAATGTTGCTCGATCCCGGGCCAAAAGACAGGAGACGACATGTTCGAATCGACTTTCAACTTCCCCCTCGGCGACGACATTGCCGCGCTGCGCGAGGCGGTGCGCGACTTCGCGCAGAACGAGATCGCTCCCCGCGCTGCGCAGATCGACCGCGACAACGAGTTCCCCGCCGACCTCTGGCGCAAGCTCGGCGAGCTCGGCGTGATGGGCATGACGGTGGGCGAGCCCTACGGCGGCACCGGCCTGGGCTACCTGGCCCACATGGTCGTGATGGAAGAGATCAGCCGCGCCAGCGCCTCGGTGGGCCTGAGCTACGGCGCCCACTCCAACCTGTGCGTCAACCAGATCCACCGCAACGGCAACGAGGCGCAGAAGCAGAAATACCTGCCCAAGCTGGTCAGCGGCGAACATGTGGGCGCGCTGGCGATGAGCGAGCCCAACGCCGGCTCCGACGTGGTCAGCATGAAGCTGAAGGCCGAGAAAAAGGGCGACCGCTATGTGTTCAACGGCGCCAAGATGTGGATCACCAACGGTGGCGACGCCGACACGCTGATCGTGTACGCCAAGACTGACCCTGGCATGGGCGCCCGCGGCATGACCGCCTTCATCGTCGAGAAGGGCTTCAAGGGCTTCAGCCACGGCAGCCACCTCGACAAGCTCGGCATGCGCGGCTCCAACACCTATCCCCTCTTTTTCGAGGACTGCGAAGTGCCGGAGGAGAACGTGATCGGCGGCGAGGGCAACGGCACCAAGGTGCTGTTGAGCGGGCTGGACTACGAGCGCGCCGTGCTCTCCGGCGGCCCGCTGGGCATCATGGCCGCCTGCATGGACGCGGTGGTGCCCTACCTGCACGAGCGCAAGCAGTTCGGCCAGAGCATCGGCGAGTTCCAGCTGATGCAGGGCAAGCTGGCCGACATGTACACCACCTTCCAGGCCTGCCGCGCCTACGTCTACGCCGTGGGCCAGGCCTGCGACCGCGCCGACCACGCCCGCACGCTGCGCAAGGATGCCGCCGGGGCGATCCTGTACTCCGCCGAGAAGGCCACCTGGATGGCCGGCGAGGCGATACAGGCGCTGGGCGGTGTCGGCTACACCAACGAGTACCCGGTGGGCCGCCTGTGGCGTGACGCGAAGCTCTACGAAATCGGCGCTGGCACGTCGGAGATCCGCCGCATGCTGATCGGCCGTGAGCTGTTCTCGGAGACGATGTGATGGCGGTGCTGGCCACCAAGCTCAACCCGCGCTCCGAAGACGCCAAGGCCAACGCCGCGGCGATGCGCGCGCTGGTCGACGACCTCAACGCCAAGCTCGAGAAGATCGCGCTCGGCGGCGGCGAGGCGGCCCGCGCCAAGCACCTGGGCCGCGGCAAGCTGCTGCCGCGCGACCGCGTCGAGATGCTGCTGGACCCGGACGCGCCCTTCCTGGAGCTGGCCCCGCTGGCGGCCTTCGGCATGTACCCCGAGAAGGATGGCAGCGATGCCGCCCCCTGCGCCGGTGTGATCACCGGCATCGGCCGCGTCAGCGGCGTCGAGTGCGTGATCGTCTGCAACGACGCGACCGTCAAGGGCGGCACCTACTACCCGTTGACGGTGAAAAAGCACTTGCGGGCGCAGGAGATCGCGCGCGAAAACCGCCTGCCCTGCATCTACCTGGTCGACTCCGGCGGCGCCAACCTGCCCAACCAGGACGAGGTCTTCCCCGACCGCGACCACTTCGGCCGCATCTTCTACAACCAGGCCAATCTCTCGGCCCAAGGCATCCCGCAGGTCGCTGTGGTGATGGGTTCGTGCACGGCGGGCGGCGCCTACGTGCCGGCGATGAGCGACGAAACCATCATCGTGAAGAACCAGGGCACCATCTTCCTCGGCGGCCCGCCGCTGGTGAAGGCCGCCACCGGCGAGGTGGTGAGCGCCGAAGACCTGGGCGGCGGCGACGTGCACACCCGCCTCTCGGGCGTGGCCGACCACCTGGCCCACAACGACACCCATGCGCTGGCGCTGGCCCGCCAGATCGTGGCCAACCTGAACTGGCGCAAAGAGGTGCCGCTCGCCACCCGCGCGCCCAAGCCGCCTGCCTACCCGGCCGAAGAACTGCTGGGCGTGATCCCGACCGACACCCGCAAGCCCTTCGACGTGCGCGAGATCATCGCCCGCGTGGTCGATGGCTCCGAGTTCGACGAGTTCAAGTCGCGCTATGGCAGCACGCTGGTCTGCGGCTTCGCCCACATCGAGGGCCTGCCGGTCGGCATCGTCGCCAACAACGGCATCCTCTTCGCCGAGAGCGCCAACAAGGGCGCCCACTTCATCGAGCTCTGCTGCCAGCGCAAGATCCCGCTGGTCTTCCTGCAGAACATCACCGGCTTCATGGTCGGCCGCAAGTACGAAAACGAAGGCATCGCCCGGGCCGGCGCCAAGATGGTCACCGCCGTCGCCTGCGCCCAGGTGCCCAAGTTCACCGTGATCATCGGCGGCAGCTTCGGTGCCGGCAACTACGGCATGTGCGGCCGGGCCTACTCGCCGCGCTTTCTCTGGATGTGGCCCAACGCGCGCATCAGCGTGATGGGCGGCGAGCAGGCTGCGAGCGTGCTGGCAACGGTCAAGCGCGACGGCATCGAGGGGAAGGGCGGCCAGTGGTCGGCGGCAGAAGAAGAGGCCTTCAAGGCACCGATCCGCGACCAGTACGAAGTGCAGGGCCACCCGTACTTCGCCTCCGCGCG
The DNA here is from genome assembly GCF_041287625.1 of Ideonella sp. Lineage (GTDB taxonomy): Bacteria > Pseudomonadota > Gammaproteobacteria > Burkholderiales > Burkholderiaceae_C > Ideonella. The sequence goes on along the minus strand of NZ_JBGGNH010000073.1, from coordinate 324,076 downwards.
CCTGTGGGACGACGGCGTGATCGACCCGACCGACACTCGCCGCGTGCTGGCGCTGGCGCTCTCGGCGAGCTTGAATGCGCCGGTCCCGGAGACCAGATTTGGCGTTTTCCGGATGTGAACGATGGGCGTGCTTCAAATTTTGTGCAGACCATGTACGATGTGTATGCTAAAACTCACCTGATACACATCATGCGCACGAACATCGTCATCGACCCCGACTTGATGGAAGCCGCGATGAAGGCGGGCCCCTACACGACCAAGAAGGACGCGGTCGAGGCGGGGCTCAAGCTGCTGGCCCGTCAAGCCGCCTATCGCGAGATCCTCAAGTGGGAAGGCAAGCTTCGCTGGGAAGGCGAGGAGGGTGAAGGTGCGCCCGATTGGCGCGCACCGGTGGCGCCGCTGCAAGTGCAGGAGCCGTCTCCGCCCACCAGCATGGGGCCCCGCCGTGCTCGTCGTTGATTCCGGTGTCTGGATCGACTTCTTCAACGGCCGGCCCACGCCGGTGCGCGACGAGTTGCGCCGCCTGCTGAACGAGGGCGACACCCGCCTCGTGGTGCCCGATCTCGTGCTCTACGAAGTGCTGCGCGGTTTTCGCGACGAGCGCGACCATCGCCAGGCGCTGCGTCTGATGGAGGCGCTCAGCCTCGAAACCTGCGGCGGCGAGGGCCTGGCCCGTGCCGCCGCGCAGCACTACCGCTCGCTGCGCAGCGCCGGCTTCACCGTGCGCAGCGCCATCGACGTGTTGATCGCCACCTTCTGCATCGAGAACGACTACCTGCTGCTGCACAACGACCGCGACTTCGACGCCTTCCAGGCGCAGCGTGGCCTCCGCGTGTGGCAACACTGAAAGGCGGCCATGAGTACCTCGACTGCCGTTGACGCCGTGCACAGCCTCTGGGCGCTGTTCCAGGCCCGCGACTGGGCCGGCGCCCGCGCGCTGCTGCACGACGACGCCACGATGCATTGGGTCGCCTCCGGCGAACACCTGCTCGACGCCGACGCCATCATCAAGGTCAACGCGATCTACCCGGAGGGCTGGTCCCTCCACGTGATCTCGGTGGACGAGCTGCGCAGTGGCGACGTGCACAGCATCGTCGAGGTGCGCCACGGCGAGAGCCGCTTCTTCGCGAACTCGCGCTTCCAGCTCGACGCCGGCCCCGGCCGATTGATACGCCAGATCACCGAATACTGGGCGACCTTCGAAGCCCCTCCGGCCTGGCGCACCGCGGAAGCCATAGGTGCGTATCGCCGCGAGCCGCTGGACAAGAATTCACCATGACCCAAACCCTGGACATCCGCCGCCCCTCCCGCCATGTCGCCGAGGTCTGGCTCAACCGGCCCGAGGTGCGCAACGCCTTCAACGACCAGGTCATCGTCGAGCTGACCGGCGCCTTCCGCGCGCTGGGTGCCGAGCCCGAGCTGCGCGCCATCGTGCTGGGCGGCCACGGCAAGGCCTTTTGCGCCGGCGCCGACCTGAACTGGATGCGGGCGATGGCCGACTACAGCTGGGAGCAGAACCACGCCGACGCACGCGGCCTGGCCGAGATGCTGTGGACCATCTACAGCTGCCCGCTGCCGGTGGTGGGCCGCCTCCATGGCGACTGTTATGCCGGCGGCGTCGGGCTGGCCGCCGTCTGCGATGTGCTGGTCGCGGCGGACGGCATGAACTTCTGCCTCAGCGAGGCCAAGCTGGGCCTGCTGCCGGCCACCATCGCGCCGTATGTGCTGCGGGCGATGGGCGAGCAGGCGGCGCGGCGCTATTTCGTCACGGCCGAGCGCTTCAGCGCGGCCGAGGCCCACCGGCTGGGCATGGTGCACGAGCTCTGCGACGCCGCCGAGCTCGACGCCAGGGTGGCCGCCCTGGTGGCCGCGCTGGTGGCCAACGGCCCGGCTGCGGTCAAGGCCTGCAAGCGCCTGGTGCAAGACCTCGCCCAGCAGGACATCGACCCCGCGCTGCGCGAGGACACCGCGCGCCGCATCGCCGACATCCGCGCCAGCGACGAGGGCAAGGAGGGCGTGATGTCCTTCCTGCAGAAGAGGCCGGCCGCATGGATCTGAGCCTGCCGTCGGCCGTCACCGCGCCGATGCTGAACGGCGTCGCGGCGCTGGACACCACGCACCTGTTCGCGGTGGCCGCCGCGCTGGGCTGGGCCAGCGGCTTGCGCCTGTATGCCGTCGTGTTCCTGACCGGCCTGGCCGGCTGGCTGGGCTGGGTGCCGCTGCCCGGCGGCCTGCAGGTGCTGCAGAACCCGCTGGTGCTGGGGGCCTCCGGCCTGATGGTGGCGGTGGAGTTCCTGGCCGACAAGATCCCGGCGGTCGATTCGGTCTGGGATGCCGTGCACACGGTGATACGCATCCCGGCGGGTGCTGCGCTGGCGGCCGGCGCTTTCGGCGGCAACTCGGCCGAGTGGACGGTCATCGCCGCGCTGATGGGCGGCACCTTGGCCGCCACCGCGCACGCCGCCAAGGCGACCACCCGTGCGGCGGCCAACACCTCGCCCGAGCCCTTCTCCAATATCGGCTTGTCGCTGCTCGGCGATGCGGCCGTGCCGGTGATGCTGTGGCTGTCGTGGGAGCACCCGCTGTGGTTCTTCGCGGCGCTCGCGCTGGCGCTGGTCGTGATGGTGACGACGACCGTGCTGCTGTTCAAGTTCCTGCGTGCGCTCTGGCGCCGCCTCAGCAATACCTACCGCCCGGGCTCGATGCAGGCCTGATGGAGACAAGCGAATGTTCAAGAAGATCCTGATCGCCAACCGCGGCGAGATCGCCTGCCGCGTGGCCGAGACGGCCAGGCGGCTGGGCGTGCTGACGGTGGCGGTCTATTCGGACGCCGACGCGCAGGCCCAGCACGTGCTGGCTTGCGACGAGGCGGTGCACATCGGCGGCAGCGCGGCCAAGGACAGCTACCTGCAGTGGCAGCGCATCCTCGCCGCGGCGCAGGCCACCGGCGCGCAGGCCGTGCACCCGGGCTACGGTTTCCTGTCGGAGAACGAAGACTTCGCGCGCGCCTGCGCCGAGGCTGGCCTGGTCTTCATCGGCCCGCCGCCGTCGGCGATCGCCGCGATGGGCAGCAAGTCGGCGGCGAAGTCCCTGATGGAGACGGCCGACGTGCCGCTGGTGCCCGGCTACCACGGCAACAACAACGAGCCCGCCTTCCTGAAGGCGCAAGCCGAGCGCATCGACTTCCCGGTGCTGATCAAGGCCAGTGCGGGCGGCGGTGGCCGCGGCATGCGCCGGGTCGACCGCGCGGAGGACTTCGAGGCCGCGCTAGCCTCTTGCCAGCGTGAAGCCGCTGCGAGCTTCGGCAACGACCATGTGCTGGTCGAACGCTACGTCACCCGCCCACGCCACATCGAGATCCAGGTCTTCGGAGACTCGCAGGGCGACTGCGTCTACCTCTTCGAGCGCGACTGCTCGGTGCAGCGCCGCCACCAGAAGGTGCTCGAAGAGGCCCCGGCGCCGGGCATGAGCGCCGAGCGCCGCGCCGAGATGGGCGCCGCGGCGGTGGCGGCGGCGAAGGCCGTCGGCTACGTCGGTGCCGGTACGGTGGAGTTCATCGCCGAAGAAATCAACGACGGTGACCTGCGCTTCTACTTCATGGAGATGAATACGCGGCTGCAGGTCGAGCACCCGGTCACCGAGGCCATCACCGGCTTCGACCTGGTCGAATGGCAGCTGCGCGTGGCCGGCGGCGAGCCGCTGCCCGCCCGGCAGGCCGAGCTGAAGATACACGGCCATGCGATCGAAGCCCGCATCTGCGCCGAGAACCCCGACGCCAACTTCCTGCCTGCCACCGGCACGCTGCAGGTGCTGCGCTGGCCGGAGCACGTCAGCTTCCGCCGCAACGCGGACGCGGAGCGCTTTCACGACCCGGCGCCCGTGCGGGTCGATGCGGGCGTGCGCGAGGGCGACGCGATCAGCCCGTATTACGACTCGATGATCGCCAAGCTGATCGTCTGGGGCGAAGACCGTGCGCAGGCGCTGGCGCGGCTGGACAGCGCGCTGCGCGACACCCACATCGTCGGCCCGCACAGCAACGTCGCCTTCCTGCGCCGCGTGGTGCACTCCACCGCTTTTTCCACCGCCGACCTCGATACCGCGCTGATCGAGCGTGAGCGCGCGGTGCTGTTCGACATCGCCGGCCTGCCGCTGGAGCTGGCCGCGGCGGGCGTCGCGGCGCATGCGCTGGCGAGCGAGACCGCGCTGGAGACCCCCGACCCGTGGTCCCGGCGCGACGGCTGGCGCATCCACGGCGGCGCGCGCCGCCACTTCGACCTCGAGCTGGGCAGCACGCACCACGTCGCGACGCTGGCGCGCCTGCACGACGGCGCTCTGCTGCTGGGCCTGGGGAGCCAGACCTGGCGCTTCGCCGCCCGCCCGCTGGGTGCCGGCAGGCACGAGGTGCGGCTGGACGACCAGCGTTTCACGATCACCGTGCACACAGTCGGCGAGCGCGTCGCCGTCTTCGGCGCCACCGGCTCGCTGGAGCTGCGCGAGATCGACCCGATCGCCCATGCCGGCGACAGCGCGGCCGACGCCGGCCGCCTGACCGCGCCCATGCCCGGCAAGGTCATCGCCTTCCTCGCGCAGGCCGGCGACGTCGTCAAGAAGGGCCAGCCCCTGGCGGTGATGGAGGCCATGAAGATGGAGCACACCATCAGCGCACCGCGCGACGGCACGGTGGCCGAGGTGATGTACGCGATCGGCGACCAGGTTAGCGAAGGCGGCGAGCTGCTCCGCCTCGCGGCCGACTGAGGACACCATCATGAGCACCTTGCCCAGCCACGTCCGCATCGTCGAGGTCGGCCCGCGCGACGGCCTGCAGAACGAGAAGCAGGCCGTCTCGGCGGCCGACAAGATCGCGCTGGTGCACGCGCTGCAGGCCGCCGGCCTGCGCGAGATCGAAGTGACCAGCTTCGTCAGCCCCAAGTGGGTGCCGCAGATGGCCGACAACGCGCAGGTGATGGCCGGCATCCAGCGCCGGCCCGGCGTGCGCTATTCGGTGCTGACGCCCAACCTCAAGGGCTGGGAGGCGGCGCTGCTGACGAGCGCCGACGAGATCGTCGTCTTCGGCGCCGCCAGCGAGGCCTTCAGCCAGCGCAACATCAATTGCTCCATCGCCGAATCCATCGAACGTTTTGCACCCGTCGCCGCCGCTGCGCGCGCGGCCGGCATCAAGGTGCGCGGCGCGATCTCCTGCGCCGTGGGCTGCCCCTATGAGGGCGAGATCGCGCCCGAGCGTGTCGGCCTGGTTGCCAGGCTGATGAAGGAGATCGGCGTGCAGCACGTGGGCGTGGCCGACACCATAGGCGTCGGCACGCCGCGCAAGGTGCAGGCGGCGCTGGCGCAGGCGCTCCAGCACTATCCGCTGGAGGAGGTGAGCGGCCACTACCACGACACTTACGGCCAGGCGTTGTCGAATGTCTACGCCAGCCTGGAGGTCGGCATCAGCAGCTTCGACACCAGCGTCTCGGGCCTGGGCGGCTGCCCCTATGCCAAGGGCGCGACCGGCAATGTCGCGACCGAAGACGTGGTCTACCTGCTGCACGGCTTGGGGCTGCAGACCGGCATAGACCTGGAGGCGCTGATCGACGCCGGCGCCGCCATCCGCGCCGCGCTGGGCCAGCCCAATGGCTCGCGCGTCGCGCGGGCCCTGCTGGCCAAGCGGGCCTGAGAGCGAACCGCTAGATCCGCCCCATCACCAGCAGCACGATCACGACGAGCAGCACCAGCCCGAGACCACCACTGGGGCCATAGCCCCAATTTCGGCTGTGGGGCCAGGTGGGCAGTGCGCCCAGCAGTATCAGTATCAAGACGATCAGCAGGATGGTTCCGAGGGTCATGGTGGTTCTCCGGAGCAAAAACAAGGCGCGGCGGTTTCGCGCCTTGCCGATGCGCCGGTGGGCCGTCGTGCGGCTGCGGCGTTCAATCGATTGGGCGCCTGCCGGCCCCAACGGGCCGTAGGGCGAGCGCGCTGCGCAGCGTCAGCCAATGCCGCATGCGCGGCGCCGGCCGGCCGCCGGCGGTAGCCGGTTAGCATCGCCGCAGCATGCCTACCCAGCCCCCTGTTGTCGTCGCCGTCTGCGCCAGCGCAGCCCATGCCTTCACCAAGCCGATGTCCTCTTCGATCACGGTCCTTGCCGGGCTGGGCGTCGAGGGCGATGCACACTGCGGGGTGACCGTGCAGCATCGCTCGCGCGTGGCGAGGGACCCGACGCAGCCCAACCTGCGCCAGGTCCACCTGATCCACGCAGAGCTGTTCGCCGAGCTGTCTGCCCAGGGCTTCAGCGTTCGGCCCGGCCAACTGGGCGAGAACCTCACCACCCAGGGTGTGCCGCTGCTCAGCTTGCCCGTGGGCACCGAGCTGCGCATTGGCGCCGATGTCGTGCTGCGCCTGACCGGGCTGCGCAATCCCTGCGCCCAGCTCGACCAGTTCCAGCCCGGCCTGACGGCCGCCGTGCTGGACCGCTCACCCGAGGGTCAGCTCATTCGCAAGGCGGGCGTGATGAGCGTCGTGCTGGCCGGCGGCTTGGTGCAGGCCGGCGATCGCATCGCCATCCAGCTGCCTGCGCCACCGCACCGCGGGTTGGAGCCGGTCTGAACACGCCCACCCGAACCCGCCCCTGAATCGCTCCCACCATGCCCCTCCACATCCAGACCCCCCTCGTCGAATCGCACCGCCTGAGCCTGTTGTCCGGCCGCTCGGTCTGGCTGAAGCTCGATGCCCTGCAAGTGCCAGGTTCGTTCAAGATCCGCGGCGTCGGATTCGCCTGCGAGACCCACGCCCGGCGAGGCGCGCGCCGCTTCGTGTCGTCGTCCGGCGGCAATGCCGGCCTGGCGGTCGCCTACGCCGGCCGCAGGCTCGCCATTCCGGTCACGGTCGTGGTGCCGGAGACCGCGACCGAGACGGCGAAGGAGCTGCTGCGGCTGGAAGGCGCCGAGGTGCTCGTGCACGGCGCCTCCTGGCAGGAGGCCAACGGCCTGGCGCTCTCGCTGGTGGGCGCGGACGATGCCTTTGTCCACCCCTTCGACGACCCGCTGCTCTGGCAGGGCCACGCCACGATGATCGACGAGGTGGCCCAGGCGGGGCTGAAGCCCGACGCGGTGGTGCTCTCGGTCGGCGGCGGCGGGCTGTTGTCCGGCGTCGCCGAGGGGCTGCAGCGTAACGGCTGGGCCGGCGTACCGATACTCGCGGTCGAGACGGCGGGGGCCGCGTCGTTCCGTGCGGCGACCGAGGCCGGGCGGCCGGTCGAGCTGGCCCGCCTGGCCAGCATCGCCAGCTCGCTGGGCGCCAAGCGTGTCTGCGACCAGGCGGTGCGCTGGTGGCAGCAGCGCCCCATCCGCAGCGTCGTCGTGTCGGACGCCAGTGCGCTGGCCGCCTGCGAGCGCTTTCTCGCCGACCACCGTCTGCTGGTCGAGCCGGCCTGCGGCGCCAGCCTGGCGCTGGCTTACGAAGCGGCGCCCGAGCTCGAAGGCTTCGAGACCGTGCTGGTCGTGGTCTGCGGCGGCGCCACGGCCAGCATCGACCAGATACGGCAGTGGTCGCAGCAGCAGCAGCCGTGACCTGAAGCTGGCGCTTCTCAGACCCGCGGCGGATCGGTCTCGCGCTGCGGGTGGCGGTGTTTGCCCACCGCCTCGATGAAGGCCTTGGCGGTGCTCTTGATCTCGCCCGGCTGGGCGATCAGCACGCCGGGGTCGGCCTCGCCGGAGGGCAGGGTGGCGCTGACGCCGGCCCGCTCCAGCAGCGCCTTCGAGGCACCCATCGCCATCAATGTCTTGCCGTGGCGGTAGGTGTTGGCGATGAACTCCATCGTGTGGCCATCGGCCGCCAGCGCTTTGACCGCCTCGTCGCCGTCGGGCAGCACGATGGCGTCGAACAGCACCGCGGGCGAGTTCTCCAGCGTGGCGTCCGCCGCCAGCGCCTCGCCGTCCGCGGCCTCGACTCGGCCCAGGCGCGGGGCGACCCATTGCGGCACGGCGCCGGCCTTCTTGAGAGCCGCGTGCAGGGCCGTCAGCGACGTAGCCGCTACACCGTCGGCGATCAGCAAGGCGATCTTGCGGGTGCGTATGCCGCCATCGCCGGGCAGGGCCGTCAACGACAGCGCCGGAGACTCGGTCACCTCGGGTGGCGTGGCTTGGTCCAGCGCCCGCGGCAGCGCGGCCGGCAACGGCATGCCCAGTCCCTCGGCCACCTTCTGCGCCAGCTCGGGTGAGGCGTTGACCAGCGACGCCACCATGCGCTCGCGGATGGCCGGCACCGTGAGCTTGCTCAGCTCGAAGCGGAAGGCTGCGGCGATGTGGGCCTGCTCCACCGGCGTCTGGCTGTTGTAGAACAGGGCGGCCTGGGTGTAGTGGTCGGCGAACTTTTCGGGCTTGCCGCGCAGCTTGTCCTGCTGCAGGGGCTCGGGGAACGAGACGAAGCCCTTGGCGCCGGCCTGGAACGGGCAGCCGCCGCCCAGCGAGTTGGGCTCGTAGGCGACGCGGCCGCGCGGGATGGTCTGGCGGTGCATGCCGTCGCGCTGGTTGTTGTGCACGGCGGCCAGCGGCGCGTTGATCGGCAGCTCGTGGAAGTTGGCGCCGCCCAGGCGCGAGATCTGCGTGTCGATGTAGGAGTGGATGCGGCCGGCCAGCAGCGGGTCGTTGCTGAAGTCGATGCCCGGGATCACATGGGCCGCGCAGAAGGCCACCTGCTCGGTCTCGGCGAAGAAGTTGTCCGGGTTGCGGTTGAGCACCAGCCGGCCCACCGGCATCACCGGCACCAGCTCCTCGGGGATCAGCTTGGTAGCGTCCAGCACGTCGAAGCTGAAGCCCTCCGCTTGCTCTTCGCTGAAGATCTGCAGCCCCATCTCCCACTCGGGGTACTCGCCGGCCTCGATCGCCTCCCAGAGGTCGCGGCGGTGGAAGTCGGCATCGGCGCCGGCGATCTTCGCGGCCTCGTCCCAGACCAGCGAGTGGGTGCCGAGCAGCGGCTTGAAGTGGAACTTGCAGAAGACCGACGCACCGGCTTCGTTGACCAGCCGGAAGGTGTGCACGCCGAAGCCCTGCATCATGCGCAGGCTGCGCGGGATGGCGCGGTCCGACATGGCCCACATCAGCATGTGGGTGCTCTCGGGCATCAGCGAGACGAAGTCCCAGAAGGTGTCGTGCGCCGAGGCCGCCTGCGGCATGCCGTGGTGCGGCTCGGGCTTGACGGCGTGGACCAGGTCGGGGAACTTCATCGCGTCCTGGATGAAGAAGACCGGGATGTTGTTGCCCACCAGGTCCCAGTTGCCTTCGTCGGTGTAGAACTTGATCGCGAAGCCGCGCACGTCGCGGGCCGTGTCGACCGAGCCGGCGCCGCCGGCCACGGTGGAGAAGCGCACGAACACCGGCGTGATCTTGCCGGCCTCGGCGAAGGGTGCCGCGCGGGTGTGCTCGGCGAGCGGCTGGTAGCACTCGAAGTAGCCATGCGCCGCCGAGCCGCGGGCATGCACGATGCGCTCCGGGATGCGCTCGTGGTCGAAGTGGGTGATCTTCTCGCGCAGGATGAAGTCTTCCAGCAGCGTCGGGCCGCGCAGGCCGGCCTTCAGCGAGTTCTGGTTGTCGGCGATGGCCACGCCCTGGTTGGTGGTCAGCACCTGGCCGGTGGCGTCGCTGCGCGAGCGCTCCAGCGAGCCGCGGTCGGGCTGGCTGCCGGTGGCGGGTGCGCCGTTGCCGGTCTTCAGCGACACGTTGTGCTCGCTCAGCGTGCTGGCGCCGACGTCGGTGGAGCCGGGTTGCACGGTTGCGCCTATCGGCGGCGTGAGCGCGTTGTCGCGGCCGATCTCGTGCGGCTTGTTGCGGTTGTAGGGCATGGCCGCGACCATCGCCTGCGTGGCTTCGGCCTGTGCGGCGAGCGGGTCGTCGCCGGTGTTGCGGGGAGCGGGCTTCGCGGCAGGGCTGCTGCGCTTGGAGGAGCTGGACTTCATGGCGGTCTCCGGAGCTGTGATGGGTGGCCCACGGCGGTGCCGCGGCGGCTGGCATGGCGCCCAGGACAAGGCAGGCCCGGGCAGGCTGCTGAATCTCTCACCCCTGCCGGACATCGCTTGTAGGCGGACGGCGGGCACCGCCGTCGGCCACTGCCGTGACTGCAGCAGGGCCATGGCGGAGCGGGGGCTGCTTGGGGCAGACTGCGGTGTCCCACCCGCCGAGGAGCACCCCGATGGCCAGCCTGCCCCACCCCCACCACACGCACCACCACGAGCCTGACGTGCCCGAGGCGCCGGGCCAGCAGCCGGTGGAACCCGACGAGGGCGCGGTGCCGCCCGAAGACCGCGACCAGGACGGTGTGCTCGAGCCCAAGACCTGAGGCATCGCACTCCCCGGGAGGCCCCTACAAGCGCTTGCGGCAATGGCCTACACCGCCGGGCCAGCGGTCGCGCCAAGGTGCTGGAGTGGCCGACCTTCCGGTCCCGACGAGGAGTTTGCATGTTGAGATCGAGGCGGTGGCCGCTGAGCCCCTTCAGGCGGATGCAGGCCGCGCTCTGCCTGGCGGCGGTGGCCGTGCTCGCTGGCTGCGGCGAGACGGCGAAGCTGCCGGTGTTGGCCGGCACCGGCAGCAACCCGCAGTTGCCGCCGCCGAACAAGACCCTGATCCCCACCGTCAATGTCGCCCCGGCGCAGCCCTGGGGCCAGCACGAGTTGCCGCGCTCGGCCGCCGGTACCCGCGTGGCCAAGTTTGCCGAGGGGCTGGACCACCCGCGCTGGCTGCTCGTGCTGCCCAATGGCGACGTGCTGGTGGCCGAGACCAACGCGCCGCCCAAGCCCGACGATGGCGGTGGCATCCGCGGCTGGTTCATGAAGCAGGCGATGAAAAAGGCCGGTGCCGGCGTACCCAGCGCCAACCGCATCACGCTGCTGCGCGACGCCGATGGCGATGGCGTCGCCGAGTTGCGCACGCCGTTCCTCGAGGGCCTGATGTCGCCCTTCGGCATGGCGCTGGTGGGCAGCGACTTTTATGTCGCCAATGCCGATGCCGTGGTCCGCTTCCCGTACGTCGCCGGCGAGACGAGCATCAAGGCCGCGCCGACCAAGCTGGTGGACCTGCCCGGCGGCCCCATCAACCACCACTGGACCAAGAACGTGCTCGCCAGCGCCGACGGCAGCAAGCTCTATGTGAGCGTCGGCTCCAACAGCAACATCGGCGAGCGCGGCATGGAAGCCGAGGCCGGCCGTGCGGCGATCTGGGAGGTCGACCGCCAGACCGGCCGGCACCGCATCTTCGCCTCCGGCATCCGCAACCCCAACGGCATGGCCTGGGAGCCCACGCAGAGGACGCTGTGGACGGTGGTCAACGAGCGCGACGAGATCGGCAGCGACCTGGTGCCCGACTACCTGACCTCGGTCAAGGACGGCGGCTTCTACGGCTGGCCCTACAGCTACTACGGCCAGCACGTGGACGAGCGCGTGCAGCCGCCGCGCCCCGACCTGGTGGCCAAGGCGATTCCGCCCGACTACGCGCTCGGCCCCCACACCGCCTCGCTGGGGCTGGCTGCGGCCGAGGGCAACAAGCTGCCGGCGATCTTCGCCAGCGGCATGTTCATCGGCCAGCATGGCTCGTGGAACCGCAAGCCCCACAGCGGGTACAAGGTGATCTTCGTGCCCTTCGCCGGCGGCAGGCCGGCCGGCCCGCCGCTGGACGTGCTGACCGACTTCCTCAGCGACGACGGCAAGGCCCGCGGCCGCCCGGTGGGCGTGGCGATAGACCACAAGGGCGCGCTGCTGGTGGCCGACGATGTCGGCAACGTGATCTGGCGCGTGACCGCCGCTGCACCGAGCGCCGTGGCCGCGACCCCCAACGCCCTGGCCCTGAAGGCAAGCCCATGAACACCGACGACACCCGCCTGATGCACACGCCCAACATGCCCCCGGTGCCGTCGCCGCAAGACCCGCCGACGCCGCCGCGGCCGGACGACACGCCGCCCACCATCGAGGACCCGCCGCTGCCCGGCGGCGTACCACCGGTGCAGGAGCCGCCGGCGGTCGATCCGCCGCCGCCGCTGCAGGGCTGAGAGACGGGGGCCACGCGGGCGTGCAACGACAATGCAGGGCTGATCGCTCTGCTACATCGAAGGCCGCCCCGTGGAATATCCCCAGTACAACCCGCTCTCCGACAACCTGCCGCTCAGCGACGACGAGTTGCAGGCGCTGGACCAGATGCTGCAGGCACTGCCCGGTGCCACGATGAACATCGAGAACCTCGATGGCTACCTGACCGCGCTGCTGGTGGGCCCTCCCGGGCTGGCCAGCCGGCCCGGCGCCGAGTGGCTGCCGGCGGTGTGGGGCGGCGACGGCGAGGGCAACGCGCCCTTTGCCAGCAGCAAGCAGCGCAAGCGCGCCACGCTGCTGGTGCTGCGCCACCTGCGCCACCTGGACGGCCAGCTCCAGGATGCCTCCGAAGACGCCTCGGCCTGGCAGCCGGTGTTCAGCGTGGCCGAGGTCGACCAGCGCGAGTGGGTGGACGCCGAGGACTGGTGCGCGGGTTTCCTGCGGGCGGTCGAGCTGGCGCCCGGGCCCTGGGGCGAGTTGTTCGACGACGCGGCGCTGGGCCCGGCGCTGGTACCCGTCGCGCTGCTGGGCGGCGACGACAGCGAGCTCAGCGAGGCCGACGCGAAGCGCCTGGCCGACCCCGAGGTGTGCGACGAACTGAGCCGCGCCGTGGTGGACGCGGTGCTGCTGTTGCGCGCCCGCGCCGGCCCCGGCGCCAAATGAGCCGGCCGGCTCAGCCCCGCTGCTCGGGCGGCGGCTCGGCGGGCGTCTCGAACAGCCGGGCCCAGCCGGCCTGGCCCAGCGCCTGCAGGGTCTCGATGTTGCGTTCGTAGATCGCCTCGGCCTCGGGGAAGGCCTGCACGGCCGCGTCCACGCTGGCCTCGCGCAGCAGGTGCAGCGTGGGGTAGGGGGCGCGGTTGCTGTTGTTGCCCGGGTCGTCCGGCCGGGTGCCGGCGAACTGGAACTGCGGGTGGAAGCTGGCCACTTGCAGCGTGCCGTCCAGGCCCAGCTCTTCCAGCAACTCGTCGGCCTCGCCGAGGAAGTCGTTGAAGTCCAGGAAATCGCCCAGCACGCCGGGGTGTATCAGCAGCGTGGTGTCGGTCCGCGCGGGGTCGGCGACGACCAGGTGCCGCATCGCCTCGGCCAGCTCGGCGCGCAGCGCGGCGGGCTCGGTCGCGGCGCTCACGACGTAGCGGATCTGGCCCTTGACGTGCACCGCCTTCGCGAAGGGGCAGAGGTTCAGGCCGATGACGGCCTTCTCCAGCCAGCGGCGGGTCTGGGCGATCACCGTGTCGGGGTCGGGGGAGGGGGCTGGCAGGGAGGTGGGCGCGGGCATGGCGCCGGATTGTCCGCTGGCGCACTGCGCCGCTGCGGGCGTATCACAATTCGCCTTCCACACAGGTGAGCCATGGCCGAATCTTCCACACCCAGCCCAGCAGACGGCGCCGCGAACGGCGACGCCCCCCACGAGAGCTTTGTCAACGTCGTGCGGCTGCTGCAGTCGCTGGGCCACGCGCACGTGCCCGTCTGGCTCGCGGTCTCGGCGCGCACCGCGCAGGAGGCGGCCGATGCGCTGGGCGTGGTGGTCGGGCAGATCGCCAAGAGCGTGATCTTCCGCCGCAAGGCGGACGAGGCGGCGGTGCTGGTGGTGACCTCGGGCGACAAGCGGGTCGACGAAAAGAAGGTCGCGGCGCTGGTGGGTGCGATTGGCCGCGCCGATGCCGACTTCGTCAAGGCGCGCACCGGCTATTCCATCGGCGGCGTCTCGCCTGTGGGCCACGCGACACCGCCCGTCACGCTGATCGACCGCGAGCTGTTCCGCTTTGCCGAGATCTGGGCGGCAGCCGGCCACCCCAAGGGCGTGTTCTGCCTCAGCCCGGCCGACCTGGTGCGGCTGACCGGCGCGCCGGTGGCCGACGTGGTGCAAGGGTGAGCACGCCCGTGCCGGCTTGGCTGGCATCGCCCGTGCCCTCGCCCTGCACCAGCGTGTGCCGCATCGGCGCGGCCACCGGCTGGTGCGAGGGCTGCCAGCGCAGCCTGGAGGAGATCGCGGCCTGGTCGACGATGGACGACGAGGCCAAGCGCAGGGTGTGGCGCCTCTTGCCCGCACGGCGCCTGCAGACGGCCCGGCCGGCAGGCTGACGGCGCCGCCGTGGCGCCCCGGGAGTTACCCGCAGTAACGACTGCCATCTCGCATCGTGAAATCAACTCTGCGGGTTGCCCCTTGGGTTGTCAGCTTCGGTTCAGGCTCGCGTCAGAACCCGGTCAGAGCCGGGGCAGATAGTCCGCCTCACACGCTGCCGAGGGGGCAGCGAGATGCGGTTCAATCAGGAGACATCCCATGGCCATGGCGGAAGCAAAACGCGCACCGATGCCGGCAGCGAGCACGTCGATGACGAAAGAGGAGAAGAAGGTCATCTTCGCCTCCTCGCTCGGCACCGTGTTCGAGTGGTACGACTTTTATCTCTACGGCTCGCTGGCCGCCATCATCGGCAAGCAGTTCTTCGCGGCGCTGGACCCGACGGCGCAGTTCATCGCCTCGCTGCTGGCCTTTGCCGCCGGCTTCATCGTGCGGCCGTTCGGCGCACTGGTGTTCGGCCGGCTGGGCGACATGATCGGGCGCAAGTACACCTTCCTGGTGACCATCCTGATCATGGGCCTGTCGACCTTCATCGTCGGTATCCTGCCCAACTACGCCACCATCGGCATGGCCGCGCCCATCATCCTGGTGGGCCTGCGCATCCTGCAGGGCCTGGCGCTGGGCGGCGAGTACGGCGGTGCCGCCACCTACGTGGCCGAGCACGCGCCGCACGGCAAGCGCGGTGCCTACACCTCGTGGATTCAGACCACCGCCACGCTGGGCCTGATGCTCTCGCTGATGGTGATCCTGGGCGTGCGCACCGCGCTGGGCGAGCAGGCCTTTGCCGACTGGGGCTGGCGCGTGCCGTTCATCCTCTCGATCGCCCTGCTGGCCATCAGCGTGTGGATTCGCCTGTCGATGAACGAATCGCCGGCCTTCAAGAAGATGAAGGACGAAGGCAAGACCTCCAAGGCCCCGCTGTCCGAGTCCTTCGGCCAGTGGAAGAACCTGAAGATCGTGCTGCTGGCGCTGTTCGGCCTGGTGATGGGCCAGGGCGTGGTCTGGTACACGGGGCAGTTCTATGCGCTGTTCTTCCTGACCAGCGTGTTGAAGGTCGATGCCGGCACCGCCAACGTGCTGATCGCCGTCTCGCTGATCATCGGCACGCCGTTCTTCGTCATCTTCGGCACGCTGTCGGACAAGATCGGCCGCAAGCCCATCATCCTGGCCGGCCTGGCGCTCGCGGTGCTGACCTACTTCCCGATCTTCAAGGCGCTGACCCAGGCCGCCAACCCGGCGCTGGCCCAGGCCCAGGCGACGGCCCAGATCACCGTCAGCGCCGACCCGGCGACCTGCTCGTTCCAGGGCAGCCCGGTGGCCCGCGAGGTGGACTTCACCTCCGGCTGCGACATCGCCAAGCGCGCACTGACGCAGAACTCGGCTTCGTATGAAAACGTCGCCGCACCGGCCGGCACGCCCACCACGATCAAGATCGGTGACAAGCAGATCACGCCGCCGACCGCGGCCGTGCTGCCCGGCGGCCACAAGTTCGACGAAGCTTCCGCCGCCTCGGTGGCCGCCTTCAAGAAGGACGTGAGCGAGTCGCTGAAGGCGGCGGGCTACCCGCCCAAGGCGCAGCCCATCGGCTTCATGAGCGGCCAGTGGTGGAACGTGGTCGCGCTGCTGACCGTCCTGGTGATCTACGTCACCATGGTCTACGGCCCGATCGCCGCGATGCTGGTGGAGCTCTTCCCGACGCGCATCCGCTACACCTCGATGAGCCTGCCGTACCACATCGGCAACGGCTGGTTCGGCGGGCTGCTGCCGTCCATCACCTTCGCGATGGTGGCGCAGAACGGCAACATGTACCACGGCCTGTGGTACCCGATCGTGATCGCCGCGGTGTGCTTCGTGATCGGCCTGCTATTCGTGAAGGAAACCAAGGACGTGAACATCTACGCGAACGACTGATCGCTTCGTTCATCTCCGATGAAAAAAAGCGGCCTCCGGGCCGCTTTTTTTCGTCTCGGCCAGGCCGTGTAGGGGCCCTGTCAGCCACGTCTCCTATGGTGTCGCCACCGCCGCCGAAAGCGGCCGCGACTTCACCAACTCGATGACAGGAGACTTGAACATGTGGAAGCTGCTCGTGGGATTCATCCTCTTCGCCGCCGTCGGCTTGTGGCTGCTGTCCAAAGCCGGCGACAAGATCGACATGGGCGGCGAGAAGCACGACGTCAGCGGCGGCCATGCCGACGCGGCGTCGGCGCCGGCGCCGGCGCTGGCCGCGTCGCAGTAGGCTGCGCGTCAGCGCTTGAGCAGCTCCTGCACCGCGCGCTCCAGCTGCTGATCCACACCTGCTCCCACCTTGGCCGGATCGTTGGGCACCAGGATGTCCGGCTCGATCAAGGCCTTCTCCATGAAGTTGCCCTTCTCGTCGCGGAAGCCGACCTCGGGGATGCCGAAGGTGATGGTGGTGTCCTGCTGGTTCTCCCACCAGACGGCCGTGCCGGTGCCGGCCACCGGCATGCCCAGCAGCTTGCCTATGCCTTGATGGCGGTAGACCCAGGGGAAGAGGTGGGCGTCGGAGTAGTTGCTCTCGCTGATCAGCACCAGTGAGGGCTTGGTCCACTTGCCGGTGGGCTCCCAGCCCAGCGACTGGCCGCGCGGCAGGAACTCCAGGTAGCGGCGGCCGCTGAGCAGCGTGGCCAGTTCGTCGTGCAGGTTGCCGCCGCCGTTGAAGCGGGTATCGACGATCAGCGCCTCCTTGCCGCTGTGGCGGCCCAGCACCTCGGCGTAGACGTCGCGGTAGCTCTCGTCGTCCATGCCGCGCACGTGCACATAGCCCAGGCGTCCGCCGGAGAGCTTGTCCACCGCATCGCGCTCGGCCTTGATCCAGCGGCTGTAGAGCAGCTCGCCCTGTTCGCCCAGCGAGATGGGCTTGACGGTCTGGTCGAAGCGCTTGTTGGCGGCCGGGTCTAAGACCGACAGCAGCACGCGCTTGCCGGCCTTCTGGTTCAGCAGCGAGTCGAATTCAGCGCCGGCGGCAATCGCGACGCCGTCGATCTTCTCGATCACCATGCCGGGCTGGATGCGCGCATCACCGGCCTGCAGCGGGCTGCCGTCGATGATCTCGGCCACCTTCAGGCCGGCACCGGTGAAGGCAGGTTCGAAGAACACGCCCAACTGGGCGGTGGCATCGCCTGCGCCAGGCTTGCCGGTGTAGCCCGAGCCGGTGTGCGAGACGTTCAACTCGCCCAGCATCTCGCTCAGCAGCTCGGCAAAGTCCTCGCCGTTGGCGATGTAGGGCAGCTGGCGTTCGTAGACCTTGCGGTAGCCGGCCCAGTCCACGCCGTTCATGTCGGCCACGTAAAGCTTGGCCTGGGTCTGGCGCCAGACGTGGTCGAACATGTAGGTCCGTTCGGCGCGCAGGTCCAGGTTCAGCTCGGCGGCGAACTTGACCGGCTCAGGCTTGACGGGGCCGTCTTCCTTGGGCAGCTTGAATTTCTGGATGCCGCCGTCGGCCAGCACGAAGACGTTTTCGCCCTTGGCGTCCAGCTGCAGGTCCACCGGCAGCGGGTCGCCGTGGCCGCCCTTGCCGGCCGGGAAGCCGCCGACCTTCTTGTTCTCCTTGCTGCGCAGGCGGTTCACCCACAGCTCGATGCCGTCGGCCGTTTCCAGCAGGTAGACCAGGGCTTCGCCATCTTCCGACAGCACGGCTGAGCGCACATTGCCGGCGTTTGGCGTGAGCCGCACGACGCGGTCCTCGACCTGGTCCAGTTCCAGCTTGACCGGCTCGGGCAGGGTGATGGCGTCATCGTCCTTGTCCTTGCCGCCTTTTTTGTCGGTCTTGGTTTCCTTCGCTTCTTTCGCTTTGTCCTTTTCCTTCTTTTCCTCTTCTTCCTTCTTCAGCAGCGCGGCGTATTCGCCCTTGTCGAGGTTGAAGCGGTCGAAGGCTTCGCGGGTGAAGAACATCGCGTAGACGTCCTTCTGCGACGAGCCCGAGGCACCGTGCATGCCGGTGCGGTCGGTCAGCCAGACCATCATCTGGCCGTTGCGTGCCCACTGTGGCGAGAAGTCGTCATAGCCGCTCTGGGTCAGGTTGACCAGCGGGTGCTTGCCCTGGGCGTCGATCAGGCCGACCTCGGCACCCCAGCGGTTGCGGTCCACGAATTGCGTGAGCAGCGAGCGGCCATCTGGCGACCAGTCGAACCACTGGTCGCCGTCGGCGTAGGAGTAGTTCCATTCGGCCGGCAGCACGGTGCGTGTCTGGCCGCTGGCCAGGTTCAGCACCTTCAGCGTGTTGCGGTTTTCGAGGTAGGCCACTTCCTTGCCGTCCGGCGAGTAGCGCGGCTGGAAGTTGTCCTTGCCGTTGCTCAGCAGCGTCTTGATCTGCACCTTGCCGGCGCTGTAGAAGTTCGGCGATTCCTTCTTGTTGCCGGGCAGGCTGGCTTCGTAGAGGCTCCAGGCGCCATCGCGCTCGCCGGCAAACAGCAGCCGCCGCCCGTCCGGGCTGAAGCTGACCGAGCGTTCCTGCGTGGGCGTGTCGGTGATGCGCTTGGTGTCGCCGAATTCGGACGAGGCGACAAACACCTCGCCGCGAATCACGAAGGCCACTTCGTTGCCACTGGGGCTGGGCGACATCTCGGTCGCGCCCTGCGACAGGCGCTGCAGCTCGGTGCCGCGGGTGCGGGTGTCCGCAGCGATCTGCACGGCGACCTTGGTTGGCGCGCTGGCGCCCGGGGCCAGGCGGTAGAGCTCGCCGTCGTAGCCGAAGCTCAGCGTGCCGTTGCCCGCCATGCTGAGGAAGCGCACCGGGTTGGTCTTGAAGCTGGTGACCTGCACCGCCGCTTCGGGCTGGTTCAGCGGCATCTTCCAGACGTTGAACGAGCCGCTGCGCTCGCTGAGGAAATACACCGTCTGCTCATCGGGCGACCAGACCGGGTTGCGGTCCTCGCCGCCGAAGGTGGTCAGCTGGCGGTGCTGGCCGGTCTTGGTGTCGTAGAGCCAGATGTCATGCGCCACCGGCGAGACATGGTGCTTGCGCCACAGGTTCTCGTAGCCCTTCCAGTCCTCGTACAGCATCTGCGTGCCAGCCTTGTTCAGCTGGGCCGACAGGGCAGGGGTGCTCAGCACCTGCACCGGGCGCCGGCCGGCCTCGATGCCGACCTTGTACAGCTCGCTGGCCTGACCCGAGGGGAACATCAGGTTGCCGCGCGCATCCATGCGGGTGCCGGAGAACAGCACTTCCTTGCCGTCCGGCGTGAAGCTCAGCGGCGTCTCGTTGGCCGAGTGTGTCGTCAGCCGGCGCGAAGGGCCGCCGTCGGCCGAGACCAGGAACACGTCGTAGTTGCCATAGAGGTTGGCCGCGTAGGCGATGCTGCGGCCGTCCGGCGACCACACTGCGCGCGAGTTGCTCTGGCCGTTGGCCACCAGCAGCCGCGCCACGCCGCCCTCGGCCGGCACGACAAAGAGGTTGCCCTGGAAGCTGAAGGCGATCTGGCTGCCGTCGGGTGAGATGGCCGGGTAGCGCATCCACAGCGGGTCTTGCAGCGGGCCCAGGGCCGGGTTGGTGCTGGCCGCGGATGGTGTGGCGGCCGAGGCTGCTGAGGCTGAGGTAGCAGCGGTGAGCAGGCACAGCATGGCGGCCGCATGGGCCAGCGCACGCAAGGGAGTCGAAAACAACATGAACGGTCCTGGACAGGGAGCGATGGTGACGGTGATTTGACACCAGCCGCGCTGTCGTTTTTCTGTCCGCAATCCCCTTGAACGTGGCTCCCCGTTCGTCGCAAAGCACGCGACAGCTAGCGGTATTTCTGCGTATGCCCGAGCCGCTCACCGCGGGCGCAGCAGGCCAGCAGCTCGGCCAGGCGTTTCGCCTGCGTGGCGGCCAGCTTGGGGCTGGTGACCCAGTGCACCGCCGTGCGCCGGTAGCCGGGCGGCTGGGCCAGGAAGAAGGCCAGGGCTTCGGGCAGCGCGTGCAATTGCGCCGCCATTTCAGGCGGCAATTCCTCCGGCCGCGCGGCAAAGGTGTAGCCGGTCTGGTGCTCGGCCTTGCGCGCCTCGAACACCGCCAGCCCCTCCGGCCGCATGCGGCCCTCTGCTTGCAACAGCGGCACGCGCTGCACGTTGACCATGCTCCACACGCTGCCGGGCCGGCGCGGTGTGAAGCGGATGCTGTAGCGCTCGTCGTCGATGCGCCGGCGCACACCGTCGATCCAGCCCACGCAAAGCGCCTCGTCCACCGACTCGGGCCAGGTCACGCTGGGCTGGCCGCTGCCGACTTTCCAGTAGCCCAGCAGCAGCTCGGTCGCCGTGGCATGGTGGCGCTTGAACCACGCGCGCAGCTGGGCTGGCGTGGCGAAATACTCGGCTTCGCTCATGGCGGTGCGCTGGCTGCGTTGGTGCTCATGCCCGATTCGCCCATCACCTGCGCCAGCGCGGCCGAGCGCAGCTGGCCCTTGCCGATGGGGCGTCCGGCGGCAAAGACCTGGAAGTCCGGCTGCTTGGCTTTCACGCGGAACGGCTGCAGGCAGCGGATCGCCAGGTCCTGCGCCTGGCCAGGGTTCAACTGGCCCTCGGGCTCGTACAGCCGCAGTGCGCAGGTCAGCACGTCCGGCTCGCCGGAAAAGCGCAGCTGGGCCATGAAGTTGTGGAAGACGGGGCTGTCGCGCCCGCTCTTCAGGCCCAGTGGCCAGAGCTGCAGGTTGACCGCCACGTTGCGCTCGGCAGGGAACTGGAACAGCTCGGCATCGGCCGGCGGCGGCTCGGCGGCCAGGGCGCTGGCCATCACCAACGGCGCGGCCAGGCACCAGCAGGCGGCAAAACGAGATCCCACCATCGCCTTACCCGTTCGCCAGCGCCTGCAGCTTCTTCATCGTCGCCCAGTTGCGGCTGGTCGCGCGGTCCTTGAACAGCTTCTCGAAGGCCGGCGCCAGCTTGCTGTCCAGGATGCCTGGCTCGCAGCGCAGATAGGCCACGCCGGGGCCGACGGCAAAGCCATCGGGCGCCCAGTCCTTCTCGCCCAGCTGCTTCAGCGCAGCGGCCGTGGCCTCGCTGCCTGGCTCGCGCAGCACCGCCACCAGCAGGCGCGAGGCAATCTCGTCCGCGTCGTCCCAGGGCATGGCCGCGAGCATCGCGTCCAGCTGCGCGGCCGAGATCACCGTGGTTTTGCTCTGTACGCCCAGGTGTTGATGAATGGCCGCCTCGATGGCCGTGGCCAGCTTAGACGCAGTGGGCCGGCCGCTCGCGCTGAATACGACATTGCCGCTGTTGAGCAAGGTGCTCACCTCGCTGTGGCCCAGCTCGGTTTCCAGCAGCGTGCGCAGCTCCGCCATCGCAATGCGCTTGGCCTTGCCGACGTTGATGCCGCGGAAGAGGGCGATCCAGCGGGCCATCAGACAGCCGCCTCCACCACCATCTGCACGCGGACCTGCCCCTGGAACTCGTCCACGCTGAGCCGGTACGCCAGTCGCACCGTTTCAGCCACCGGCTCGGCGTGGCCGAACCAGATCGCGTCGCGCAGCGTGCCTTTGGGGCCGCCGTGGCGCACGCGCAGCTTCAGGTGTTTTTCGCCGACCAGCTTTTGCTGCACGATGGTCACCTCGTCGCAGAAAACAGGTGCCTCAAAACCCTGGCCCCAGACCACGGCGTCCAGCTTGGCAACGGTTTCGGGGTTGAAGTATTCCGGTGCCAGCGGCCCGTCGGTTGCCAGTTTGCGGGCCAGCGCTTCGGGCAGCAGCCATTCCTGGGCGACCTGCTGCAGCGCCTGGTCGAAGGTCTCGAAGTCTTCTTCGGCCAAGGTGCAGCCGGCGGCCATCGCATGGCCGCCGAACTTCTTCAGCACGCCGGGGTGGCGCTTGGTCACCAGGTCCAGCGCGTCGCGCAGGTGGAAACCGGGGATGGAGCGGCCGGAGCCCTTGAGGAAGCCGTCTGCGCCCAGCGCAAAGACGAAGGTCGGCCGGTGCAGCCTGTCCTTCATGCGGCCGGCCACGATGCCGACCACGCCTTCGTGGAAATCCGGGTCGAACAGCACCACGGCGGTGGGCGGCTGGCCTTCGGGCATCAGGGAGTCCAGCAGCAGCTCGGCCTGTTCGCGCATGCCGGCTTCCACGTCGCGCCGCTCGCGGTTGATCGCGTCCAGCTGCTGCGCAAGTTCGATGGCGCGGCCGGGGTCGTCGGTGGTCAGGCATTCGATGCCCAGCGTCATGTCCGACAGCCGGCCCGCGGCATTGATGCGTGGGCCCAGCGCGAAGCCGAAGTCGAAGGCGCTGGCCTTGGCGGGCTGGCGCGAGGCCGCGGCAAACAGCGCCGCCACGCCCGGCTGCATGCGGCCGGCGCGGATGCGGCGCAGGCCTTGCGCCACCAGGCGGCGGTTGTTGCCGTCCAGCTTCACCACGTCGGCCACGGTGCCCAGCGCCACCAGGTCCAGCAGCGCGTCCAGCTTGGGTTGCGGCGGCGGCTCATGAGAAAACGAAGGGGCGCTCCCGAGTTTTGTCACCCCCTCGGGGGGCGGACGACGCTTGTCGTCGGCCTCGGGGCCCTGGTATACGCCGCGCTGGCGCAGTTCGGCGCGCAGCGCGAGCAGGGTGTAGAACATCACGCCCACGCCGGCCAGCGCCTTGCTGGGGAACTCGCAGCCGGGCTGGCTGGGGTTCACGATGACGTTGGCATCCGGCAGCAGCACTTCGCCGTCCACCAATGCGGGCAAGTGATGGTCGGTCACCAGCACCTGCATGCCCAGCGCGCGGGCATGGGCCACGCCGGCCTGGCTGGCAATGCCGTTGTCCACGGTCAGCAGCAGCTGCGGCTGGCATTGCGCCATGGCCAGGTCGACGATGGTGGGCGTGAGGCCGTAGCCGTGCACCGCGCGGTCCGGCACCACGTAGTGCAGCTGCGGGGGCTGTGCGCCCAGCATCGCCAGGCCGCGCAACGCCACGGCGCAGGCGGTCGCGCCGTCGCAGTCGTAGTCGGCCACCACGCAGATGCGGGCGCCGCTGGCAATCGTGTCGGCCAGCAGCTTGGCCGCGGCTTCGGTGCCCTTGAGCAGCGAGGGCGACAGCAGGTGCGCCAGGCCGTCGTCCAGCTCGGCGGGCTCGCGCACGCCGCGGGCGGCGTACAGGCGCGCCAGCAGCGGATGCACGCCGCTTTGCTCCAACGCGTAGGCGGCGCGCGGTGGCACGTCGCGCAGGTGCAGGGAAGGGCTGCTTGTCATCGGGTCCTGCAGGAAATCAAAGAGAGGCCAGCAGCGGTGCCGCATGCACGCGGCCGGGCGCCAGCGGGCCGCGTTGCCACCAGCCCAGCGGGCGCGGCGTGTAGGTCTGCGCACGGCGTTCGCCGCAGAGGCTGAGCGTGAAAGCCTGGCCGGCCGTCACGTTGGCCAGCGCCTCGGCCAGCGGGCCGGCGTCCAGCGCGGCCCAGGCCTCGGCCCATGTGGTCCAGTCGCCAGCGAGTGCGGGTGCGCGCAAGCGGTCGTCGTGCACGATGCCGGCATCAACGCGCGGCATCGGCTGCGTCGGCCCGGTGCCGCTGAGCCAGAAAGAGTTGACCGGCAGCAGGCCGCGGGCTTCGCGCTCGTCGTTGGCCGGATGGTTGTAGAGCAGCATCTGCACCTCCGCCTGCAGCCGGCGGATCAGCCGGGCCTGCGGGTGTGTGTTCAGCCACAGGTCCACGTTGCGGCCGATCACCCGGTCCAGCGCCGCCGTCGGCAGGTTGCGCAGGCTGGGGTGCGTGGCGTACCAGCGCGTGGGCGCGCCCCACTGCAGCCGCCAGCCGTCTTCCTCGAACAGCGGGCGCAGCGCATCGAACAGCGTGCGCGACATCGCCTCGTCAAGCCCCAGCGTGGCCGGGTCGGTCAGGGACACCTGATCGGTGCCCACATGCCAGTGCGTCGGGCTCAGCAGCCCCCAGCCGAGTTCGTCGCTCACCGGCGCCAGCCCGTCGCGCTGGGCAGCCACTGCCGCCATCGGCAACAACCCGTCCTGCGCCGGCCCGGCCGGCCAACCCCAGGCGGCGGCCAGCACCTGCTCGTGCGGCGCACTCAGCGAAAGCTCTTCGTCTTCCCCGGGCTCGGCGCTGAGCGCCGGGCCGGTGGGCTGCAGCCGCGCCAGCAGCCGCTCCAGGTTCGGCAAGGCCAGCGTGGAAATCGCGTGCTGGGCTGGCGGCGTCAGGGCGCTGGCGAAGGGAAGCACGAGATGCATGGGCGGGATTATCGCGGTGCCGGCCAAGTCGCCAAGCGTCGCAGCTTCGTCGGTCTGCCGCGGTGACGTGAGCGGCACAATGCCGGCTTCAAACGAGGAGAGGTGAATGGGAGCGAGGGGAGGGACGGCGCGTGGGCCGTGGGACAGGCACGCCTGGATGTACGGCGTCGCAGCAGGGCTGGTGGCTTTGCTCGTCGCCGCATGCGGCGGCGGCGGGGACGGTGGCAGCGAGGAGAGCGCCAAGGTGTCAGTCACTTTTGCCACCCCGCAGCTCAACGCACAGGCGCTGGCAGGTTACGAAACCGAGTTCACGCTGCACGGGAAATTGACCTACACCGGGCACGACACGCTCTACCTGCGTCTGACGGACCACAAAGATCTGATCTCTTCCGGCACTTTGCAAGCCGCAGGCGAATCCTTGACGGCGGTACTGAAGACGCGCCCGACCTTGACCGCCGGCACCTACGACAGCGACTTGCAGCTCGACGCTTGCCATGACGAGGCATGCACCCAGCCCGTCGATGGCGGGCCATTCATCTATCCCTTGCATCTCGTGGTCGCGCCCAATCTCGAGGCTCAGGCGACGGTCACGCTGCATCGGACTGGCGGCGAAGCGGCCCCGGTACGGTCCCTGGCACTGAACCCGGACCCCGCCGCGGGAGAGCTTGCCTTGGAGCTGACCGGCGCCAACCCGGAACTGTTCAGCGTGGCGTTGGCTGCGGGCGTGCTGGAGATCCGCACCTTGCAACTGCCGGCCGGCAGCTACCACGTCACTGCGACAGTCAGCAGCATCCGCGATGCGCGCTATCGCACTGCGATTGACGTGACCTACGTGGTCGATCCACCAGAGGGCGGCGAGAAACGAATGGCGGTGGAGCCGGGCTCGGTTCGAGGCATGCTCGCCATGGGAGACCGGCAGGTCTACAGATTTCACCTTCAGCGACCGACGTGGACCGATGGGGTCCCCGTGCTGACGCCCAGTGCTGATGGTCTGATCCAGGGATTGCATGCCGTCGGCAACGACGACTACGAATTCACGATGGACACCGCCGGGCTGTTGCCGCTGACGATCTACCAAGCCAGCATCACGGTCAAGCTGGATGCACCTCAGGTGACACCGATCGACATCCCCGTCAGCTTGGTGATCTGGCGGCCGTCCTGAACGCCGGGAGTCGATCGGCTCGGCTTGGGTCCCCGGCCTACAGGCCAGCGACGGTGGCTCCGGGTAGCATTCGCCCCATGAGTTCACCTTTTTCCGGGTCGGCCTGGCCGTATGAATGGCAGGTTGGCTGGCGCTACACGCGGGCCGGGCGTGCCGGGCGCCGCAATGGCTTCATTTCCTTCATCTCGTTTGTCTCCGTCATCGGCATTGCGCTGGGCGTGGCGGCGTTGATCATCGTGCTCAGCGTGATGAACGGCTTCCAGAAGGAGGTGCGGGACCGCATGCTGGCGGCCATTCCGCATGTGGAGCTGAATTCGGCGACTGACAATGCGCTGCCGGACTGGCATGTGCTGGCCGACAAGGCGAAGACGCTGCCGGAGGTGAAAGCTGCAGCACCGTTCATCGCTGCGCAGTCGCTGCTGGCGCGTGGCGAGGACATGCGCGGCGTGGTGGTGCGTGGTGTGTCGCCGGCCGACGAGGGCGGCGTGACCGACCTGGCCTCGCAGCTGAAAAAGGACGGCACGCTGGACCAGCTGCAGCCGGGCGCCTGGCGCATCATCCTTGGGGCTGAACTGGCGCGCTTGCTGGGCGTGCGCGTGGGCGACTCGGTGACGCTGATCGCGCCGGGCGCCCAGGTCACGCCGGCTGGCGTGGCGCCTCGGTTCAAGCAGTTCACCGTGGCGGGCGAGTTCAGCGTGGGCCACTACGAGTACGACAGCGGGCTGGCGCTGGTGCACCTCGACGATGCGGCCAAGCTCTACCGCCGGGACGGGCCGACCGGTGTGCAGCTGCGGCTGAACGACGTGCACAAGGCCCGCGAAGTCGGCGTGCAGCTGTCCAGCCTGCTGGGACCGCAGGTGCTGGTGCGCGACTGGACGCGCACCAACGCCGCCTGGTACGACGCGGTGCAGATCGAGAAACGCATGATGGCCATCATCCTGACGCTGATCGTTGCGGTGGCGGCGTTCAACCTGGTGTCCACGCTGGTGATGACGGTGACCGACAAGCGGGCCGACATCGCCATCCTGCGCACGCTGGGCGCGAGCCCGGGATCCATCATGGGCATCTTCGTCGTGCAGGGCGCGGCGGCCGGCGTGATCGGCACCTTTGCCGGCGTCAGCCTGGGGTTGCTGGTGGCCTTCAACGTCGACGTGATCGTGCCCTTCATCGAGCACCTGCTGGGCGTGAGCTTCCTGCCCGGCAGCATCTACCTGATCAGCCGCATGCCCAGCGACCCGCAGTGGGCCGACATCATGCCCATCGGTGCCATCTCGCTGGTGCTGTCCTTCCTGGCCACGCTGTACCCGAGCTATCGCGCCAGCCGCGTGAATCCTGCCGAGGCCCTGCGTTATGAATGAACCCAAGATGGCAGTCCGGCCAGGTGATGTGGCGCTGCAGTGCGCTGGCCTCAAGAAGCGTTTTGTCGAAGGCCCGCTGGACGTGCAGGTGCTGCGCGGCGTTGACCTGCAGGTGCGCGCCGGCGAGACGCTGGCCATCGTTGGCGCTTCCGGTTCCGGCAAGAGCACGCTGCTGCATTTGCTTGGCGGACTGGATGCGCCGACCGGCGGCAGCGTGACGCTGATGGGCGAGCGCTTCGACGCGATGAACGCCGCGCAGCAGGGCCGCTGGCGCAACCAGCACCTGGGCTTTGTCTACCAGTTCCACCACCTGCTGCCCGAGTTCAGCGCGCTGGACAACGTGGCGATGCCGCTGCGCATCCGCCGCATGGCGACACCAGAAGCCCGGGACGCGGCACGTGCGGCGCTCACCGAGGTGGGCCTGGGCGAGAGGGTGCTGCACCGGCCTTCGGAGCTGTCTGGCGGCGAGCGGCAGCGCGTGGCGCTGGCACGGGCGCTGGTGAGCCAGCCGGCCTGCGTGCTGGCCGACGAGCCCACCGGCAACCTGGACCGCGACACAGCCGACAAGGTCTTTGCGCTGATGCTGCAACGCGCCCGCGAACGTGGCCTGGCCTTTGTGCTGGTAACGCACGATGCGGCGCTCGCGGCGCGCTGCGACCGCAGCCTGCGCATGGAAGCCGGGCGCTTGCTGGTGCCTGCCACCGAAGCCGCATGAGACACCTGCGCGGGCCGAGCGCCGGGCCGCTCCCAAGCCGGCCCGCATCCCCTCGGGGGATCGGCCGACGTACTCATCGGACGAGGGGCTGACGTGCCCGCGATGTGGATCGACACCCACTGCCACCTGGACGCACCGGAATTCGACGCGGACCGTGACGCGGTGGTGGCCCGCGCCAAGGCGGCCGGGGTCGACATGCTGGTGCTGCCGGCAGTGGCGGTCTTCAATTTCGACACCGTGCGCGAGTTGGCGCACCAGCACCAGCTGAGCTACGCACTGGGCATCCACCCGCTGTGCGTGGACGGGGCGGCTGACGCGGACCTGAACACGCTGGCCGCGGCGCTGAAGGCGCATGCTGACGACCCGCGGCTGGTGGCCGTGGGCGAGATCGGGCTGGACCATTTCGTGGCGGGCCTGGACCGGGAGAAGCAGGAGCGCTTCTACTGGGCGCAGCTGAAGCTGGCGCGTGCGGCAGGCCTGCCGGTGCTGCTGCATGTGCGCCGTTCGGCAGACGCGGTGCTCAAGGGCCTGCGGCGCCACGAGGGCGTGGGCGGCATTGCGCATGCGTTCAACGGCAGCGCCCAACAGGCGGACGAGTTCGTCAAACGCGGCCTTCGGCTGGGCTTTGGCGGCGCGATGACCTTCGAGCGCGCGCACCAGATCCGCGAGCGGCTGGTGGCCGTGCCCGAGACCGCACCGGTGATGGAAACCGATGCGCCGGACATTCCGCCGCACTGGCTTTACCGCACCGCGGAGCAGCGCGCCGCAGGTGAGACCACCGGCCGCAACGAGCCGGCCGAGCTGCCGCGCATTGCGCAGACGCTGGCCGAGCTGCGTGGCTGGTCGCACGAGCACACCGCCGCACAGACCCGTGCCAACGCTTTTGCCGCCTTGCCCCGGCTGGCCCGCCTGATGGCAGCTTGAGGTTGCCGCGGCCCACAGCATGGACAATGCCGCGATGCTGGCTGGCTTTGCTCCCGTGACCGACGCCCGCACCCGCTTGCTGGTGCTGGGCAGCTTTCCCGGCGTGGCCTCGCTGGAAGAGGCCCAGTACTACGCCCATCCGCGCAACCATTTCTGGCCCATCGTTGGCCAGTTGCTGGGGCTGGACCTGAAGGCCATGGCCTATGAGGACCGGCTGGCTGCGGTGCGCGAGCGCGGGCTGGGCATCTGGGATGTGTACGCCGCCTGCGAGCGCGAAGGCAGCCTGGACAGTGCGATCCAGCAAGCCGAGTTCAACGACTTCGCCAGCCTCATTCCCACGCTGCCGCTGCTGCGTGGCATTGCGCACAACGGCGGCGAATCAGCCCGCGCGCGGCGCTTCACTGCCAGCTTCGGCGTGCCGGTGTTCAAGCTGCCGTCCACCAGCCCGGCGAATGCCTCCTGGTCGTTCGAACGCAAGCTGGCCGCCTGGCGGCTGGTGTTTGCCGAATGCGGCCTGATCGAACCTTAGTTCCCATGCCCTCCAAGAAAACCAACACTGCAGCCGAGCCCGAGATGGTCGGCGCCACGATGTCCGAATACGACGGCGTGCGCTTCCTGCACCTGGATTCCATCTGGATCCAGGGCGCCATGCGCATTGCCAAGCCCAACCAGCTGGAGCTGGAGTACATCCAGCGCATGATGGCCTGGCTGCTGTGGCGGCCGGAAGAGGAGGTGACCGACGGCCACTGTGTGCAATTGGGCCTGGGCGCCGCAGCCATCACCCGTTTCACGCACAAGGTGCTGCGCATGCAGACGACCGCGGTGGAGATCAACCCGTCCGTCATCCAGGCCTGCCGGCTCTGGTTCCGCCTGCCGGACGACGACGGCAAGCTCAGCGTGGTCAACCAGAACGCCGCTCGCTGGGTGCTGGACGCCGCCAACCGCCACACCGCCCAGGTGCTGAACGTGGACCTCTACGACCACGACGCCGCCGAGCCGGTGCTGGACGACGAGCCCTTCTACGCCGCCTGCCGCGACGTGCTGGACGAAGGCGGACTGATGACGGTCAACCTGTTCGGCCGCCACGCCAGCTTCCAGCGCAGCGCCGCGCGCATTGCCCGCGTGTTCGGGCTGGACCAGGTCTGGAGCCTGCGACCCACGCAGGAGGGCAACACGGTGGTCGTCGCGGCGCGGCATGTAAAGGTGCCGGACCGCGAGACCCTGACGGCGCGCGCCGCTAACATCGAAAGCCGTTTCGGCCTGCCGGCGCGCAAGTGGCTGCGCATGGTGCGGCCACTCGACCCGGCCGTGCTGGCCGGGCCTGCCAGCTGATGATGAAGTCCTTGCCCGCCAGCCATCGATGAACGCTCCGATCCGCGCCGCTGACCGTCCCGCTGCCGCCCCGCGCGGCCCGCTGGACATGCGCCACCTGCTCAAGTGGTTGCGCGACGACGGCGCGCTCAGCACCGAGGAGGCCGAGCGCCTGGTGCGGCGCTTCGGCCAGGCAGGCTCCAGCCTGCATCCGCTGCTGCGCCTGGGCGGCGCCGGCCTGGTGGACGCGCGCAACCAGCAGCAGCTGACCGTCGAGACGCTCACCGCCTGGCTGGGCCTGCGTTTCAACCTGCCGGTGCTGAAGATCGACCCGCTGCGCGTCGAAGCCAGCCGGGTGCAGGAGGTCATGTCGCAAGCCTATGCCGAGAGCCGGCGCGCACTGCCGGTGGCAGTGGGGCCAACCGAGATCACCATCGCCACCTGCGAGCCGTTTGCGGTCGACTGGGTGGCCGAGATCGAGGCCCACACCAAGCGCAAGATCCGCCTGGTGCTGACCTCGCCCGACGAAGTGGCACGCTTCACCGCCGAGTTCTACCAGCTCGCGCAAAGCGTGCGCGTGGCACGCAAGAGCAGCGCAGACAGTGGCGCCTCGAACAACTTCGAGGCCCTGGTCGACCTCAAGTCCAAGGACACGCTGGACGCCAACGACCAGGGCGTAATCCAGATCGTCGACTGGCTGTGGCAATACGCCTTCGAGCAGCGCGCCAGCGACATCCACCTGGAGCCGCGGCGCGACACCGGCGCGGTGCGCTTTCGCATCGACGGTGTGTTGCACACGGTGCACCAGGTGCCACAGACGGTGATGGCGGCGATGACCGCGCGCATCAAGCTGCTGGGCCGCATGGACGTGATCGAGCGCCGCCGCCCGCAGGACGGCCGCATCAAGACCCGCCGGCCGGACGGGCAGGGCGAGGTCGAAATGCGGCTGTCGACGCTGCCCACGGCCTTCGGCGAGAAGGTGGTGATGCGGATCTTCGACCCGACCGCCGCCAACAAGCCCTTCGACGCACTGGGCTTCTCGGCCGACGAGGCCAGCCGCTGGCGCGGCCTGATCGAGCGGCCGCACGGCATCATCCTGGTCACCGGTCCGACCGGCTCCGGCAAGACGACCACGCTGTACGCCACGCTGAAGAAGCTGGCGACCGACGAGGTCAACGTCTGCACCGTCGAAGACCCGATCGAAATGATCGAGCCCAGCTTCAACCAGACGCAGGTGCAGCCCTCGGTGGACCTGGGTTTTGCCGAAGGCCTGCGGGCGCTGATGCGGCAGGACCCGGACATCATCATGGTCGGCGAAATCCGCGACCTGGAAACGGCCGAGATGGCGATCCAGGCCGCGCTCACCGGCCACCTGGTCTTCTCGACGCTGCACACCAACGACGCACCCTCGGCCATCACCCGCATGGTGGACCTCGGCGTGCCGCCGTACCTGATCTCGGCCACCGTGGTTGGCGTGCTGGCCCAGCGCCTGGCGCGCACGCTGTGCAAGGCCTGCGCCGTGCCGGACCCGCTGGTCACGCCCGAGATGCTGCAGGACCAGGCCAAGCCTTTCAAGCTGGCCGGCCCGCTGCGCCCGCACAAGGCCGTGGGCTGCCAGGTCTGCCGCGGCACCGGCTACCGCGGCCGCTCGTCCTTGTACGAACTGATGGTGATGGAGCAGGCCCACCAGGAGGCCATCCATCCGCGCCTGGAGCCCTCGCTGCTGCGCCAGCGTGCGCTGGAAAAAGGCCTGCAGCCGCTGCGGCTGGCTGGGCTGAACAAGGTCGCCCAGGGCGTCACCACACTGGAAGAAGTACTGCGCTCCACGCCTCGCTGGGAGCATTGAGCCCCTCAGCGAATCCGTTCGCCCTGTCGAAGGGCCCGCACGCGATGACCTGACAAGGCTTCGACAAGCTCAGCCCGAACGGGAAAGGTGGCTCAGCCCGGACGGGGAAAGTGACTCGTCTGGCGCCGCCACACCGTGCGCCCTGAGCTTGTCGAAGGGTCCCGGTCTAGGCATTGGGCTTACGTGTATTCCACAGCGGCCTGCGATGGCGCGCTGCCTAGAATCTGTCGAGAACCTGTCATTGGAGGAGATCTCGTGAAGATAAAGAATCAGAAGGACTTCTGGTCCGGCCTGATGTTCGTGGCGGTGGGCATTGCCTTCGCCTGGGGCGCCACCGAATACAGCTTCGGCAGTTCGGCTCGCCCGGGCCCCGGCTACTTCCCGTTTGGCCTTGGCATCCTGATGGCAGTGCTGGGCGGCGTGGTGCTGTTCAAGGCGCTGACCATCGAGTCGGCCGACGGCGATCCGGTCGGCAGCTTCGCCTGGCGGCCGCTGCTCATCATCCTGGCCGCGGTGTTTGTCTTCGGCCTGACGCTGGAGCGCCTGGGCATGTTCATCTCGCTGCCGCTGCTGGTGATCATCTCCAGCCTGGCCAGTGAAGAGTTCAGCTGGCGTGCCGCCATCCTGAACGCCGTGGTGCTGACCGCGATGTCCTGGGCCGTTTTCGTGCTCGGCCTCAAGTTGATCATTCCGCTGTGGCCGACCGTGTTCGGCCTGGGCGGCTGAAAGGGCAGTTGCAGTCATGGACCTGATTTCAAACCTCGGCATCGGCTTTCACACGGCCTTCACGCTGACGAACCTGGCCTACGCGTTTTTCGGCGCGATCCTGGGCACGCTGATCGGCGTGCTGCCCGGCCTGGGCCCGGTCGCGACCATCGCGATGCTGTTGCCGTCCATCTATTCGCTGGACGCCACCCCGGCGCTGATCATGCTGGCCGGCATCTACTACGGCGCGCAGTACGGTGGCTCGACCACTGCCATCCTGATCAACGTGCCGGGTGAATCGAGCTCGGTGGTCACCGCCATCGACGGCTACCAGATGGCCCGAAAGGGACGCGCCGGCGCGGCACTGGCCGCGGCAGGCCTGGGCTCGTTCTTCGCCGGTTGCGTGGGCACCGTCATCATCGCGGCCTTCGCGCCGCCCTTGACCGAGCTGGCCTTCAAGTTCGGCCCGGCCGAGTACTTCTCGCTGATGGTGCTGGGCCTGATCGGCGCGGTGGTGCTGGCCTCGGGCTCGCTGGTCAAGGCGATCTGCATGATCCTCTTGGGCCTGCTGCTCGGCCAGATCAACACCGACGTGATCTCCGGCACGCCGCGCTACAGCTTCGACATTGCCGAGCTGACGGACGGCATCAACTTCGTGACCATCGCGATGGGCGTGTTCGGCTTCGGTGAAATCATCGCCAACCTCGGCCAGCCAGCCGAGCACCGCGAGGTCTTCACCAAGGACGTGAAGGGCCTGTGGCCGACCAAGCAGGACTTCATGGACGCCTGGCCCGCCGTGCTGCGCGGCACGGCACTGGGCTCCATCCTCGGCGTGCTGCCGGGTGGTGGTGCCTTGCTGGCCTCGTTCGCGGCCTACACGCTGGAGAAGAAGACCCGCGGCCGCAAGGGCGAAGTGCCGTTCGGCCAGGGCAACATCCGCGGCGTGGCAGGCCCCGAGTCGGCCAACAACGCCGGCGCGCAGACCAGCTTCATCCCGATGCTGACGCTGGGCATTCCGCCCAACGCGGTGATGGCGCTGATGGTCGGTGCGATGACCATCAAGGGCATCCAGCCCGGCCCGCAGGTGATGACCAGCAACCCGGAGTTGTTCTGGGGCCTGATCGCCTCGATGTGGATCGGCAACCTGATGCTGGTGATCCTGAACCTGCCGCTGATCGGCATGTGGATCAAGCTGCTGACGGTGCCTTACCGCCTGCTGTTCCCGGCCATCCTGACCTTCTGCTGCATTGGCCTGTACACGCTGAACAACAACACCTTCGACGTCTACATGGCGGTCGGGTTCGGCTTCATCGGCTACCTGTTCTACAAGCTGGGCTGCGAGCCTGCGCCGCTGCTGCTGGGTTTCATCCTCGGACCGATGATGGAAGAGAACCTGCGCCGTGCGTTGCTGCTGTCGCGTGGCGACTGGGCCACCTTCATGACGCGTCCGCTGTCGGCCGGCCTGCTGATCGCCGCGGCGCTGATGATCGTGGTGGTGATGCTGCCGTCCATCAAGAACAAGCGCGAAGAAGCCTTCCAGGAGGACTGACGCCGCCCCGAGGTGCGTGATGACACGTACCTCTGACAGCCCTGCCAAGCCTTACGCTCGGCGGGGCTTTTTCGTTCTGGCGGTCGTTCCGCGATGATTGCGTGTGCCCATGCGTGAAGTTCCTCCGCCAGATGACGGCGATCCCCAGGCCAGGCTGCCGCTTGGCACCGAGGCCGAGTTGCCGGGCCCGGTAGAAGCGGCCGTGGAGGCCGCCGCGATTGCGCCTGAAGTGGCGGCCTCGCCAGTGCCGGCCGAACTCGAAGCCGAGTTGGAAGCCGAGGCCGCGACAGGCGAATCCGGGCCGGTGCTGCCGCAGCAAGCCGCGCCACCGGTGGCCATGCGCAACTCGGCGCTGGCGCCGCTGGAGGTGCCGGTCTTCCGCATGCTGTGGCTGGCCTGGCTGGCGGCCAACGTGACCATGTGGATGAACGACGTGGCGGCGGGCTGGCTGATGACCACGCTGAGCACCAGCACCACCATGGTCGCGCTGGTGCAGGCTGCGTCCACCTTGCCGGTTTTCCTGCTGGGCCTGCCCAGCGGTGCGCTGGCCGACCTGCTGGACCGCCGCCGCTACTTCGCTGCCACGCAGCTGTGGGTCGGACTGAACGCCGCGGTGCTGGCCGTGGTGGCACTGGCGGACGGCATGAACGCCGGCCTGCTGCTGCTGCTGACCTTCACCAACGGCATTGGCCTGGCGCTGCGCTGGCCGGTGTTCGCGGCCATCGTGCCGGAGGTCGTGCCGCCGCATCACTTGGCCGGTGCGCTGGCGCTCAACGGCGTGGCAATGAACCTGTCGCGCATCATCGGCCCCATCGTCGCCGGGGTGCTGCTGGCCTCGTTCGGCAGCGCCTGGGTGTTCGTCACCAACACGCTGCTGTCGCTGGTGGCGTTTGGCATCATCCTGCGCTGGCAGTCACAGCAGAAGCGCCAGAGCGCGCTGCCGGGCGAGCGCTTCGTCGGCGCGATGCGCGTGGGCGCGCAGCACGTCTGGCAGTCGCCTCGGCTGCGCGGCGTGCTCACCCGCATCTTCCTGTTCTTCCTGCATTCGGCCGCGTTGCTGTCCATGCTGCCGCTGATCGCCCGGCTGCTGGGTGGCGGCGCGCACTTGTTCACCGCGTTGCTGGCCTGCCAGGGCGCGGGCGCGATCACGGCGGTGATGCTGTTCCCGCGCTGGCGGGCCCGCTTCGACGCCTCGCGCTTCATCACCTGGGGCCCTGCCGCGCATGCCGGGGCCACCTTGCTCGTGGTGGTGGCGCCGCACCCGGCGGTGGCGATGCTGGCCATGTTCGTGGCCGGCATGGCCTGGATCTCGACCGCCAACACGCTGACGGTGGCCGCCCAGATGGCACTGCCCGACTGGGTGCGCGCCCGCGGCATGGCGATCTACCAGATGGCGCTGATGGGCGGCACTGCGGCCGGCTCGGCGCTGTGGGGCCAGGTGGCCGAGCATGTGGGCGTGCGCTGGAGCCTCACCGCTTCGGCGCTGTTCGGCCTGGCGGTGCTGGCGGTGGTGCGCAAGCGCGAGCTGCCCAGCGCGGCCGAGGACCACAGCCGCGCGAAGCCATCCAGCGCCCCTAACCCGGCCATCGAGATCGACGCCGACGAAGGCCCTGTGATGGTCACGGTCGAGTACCTGATCGACCCTGCGCGCGCTGCCGAATTCGCGCGGGTGATGCAGGACACCAAGCGGGCCCGGCTGCGGCAGGGTGCCTTGTCCTGGGGCTTGTTCCGTGACAGCGAGCGGGTGGGCCGCTACGTCGAATATTTCGTCGACGAAAGCTGGCTCGAGCACTTGCGCCGGCAGGAACGTTTCACGGCCGCCGATGCCGGCCTGCGCACGCAGCGCCTGGCCTTTCACCTCGGCTCGCGCGACCCGGAAGTGCGGCGCTACGTGGCCGAGCAGGCCACGCTTTAGGCGCGGCCGCGAAGCCAGGCTTGTACAGCCGAGAAGCCCGGCGCGCGCATCGGCACGGCCAGGCTGCGAAGATCCAGGCTCTTGACCGGCCACCCGCCCACCCTGCCATGTTTGACTACGCCAATCCTTACCCCAGCGTCCGCCTGCCGGTGTTCGCGCGCAACGTCGTCGCCACCTCGCACCCGCTGGCCGGGCAGGCCGGGCTGAAGCTGCTGGCGCAGGGCGGCAATGCGGTGGACGCCGCCATTGCGGCCGCCGCCGCGATGACGGTGCTGGAGCCCTGCAGCAACGGCCTGGGCTCCGACGCGTTCTGCATCCTCTGGGACGGCCAGCAACTGCACGGCCTGAACGCCTCGGGCCGCGCGCCTGCCGCCTGGTCGCCCGGCTACTTCCGGCAGAAATATGGCGACGGCCGCACCACACCGCCGGTGCGCGGCTGGGATGCTGCGACAGTGCCCGGCGCGGTGGCCGCCTGGGTCGCACTCAGCGAGCGTTTCGGCCGCCTGCCGTTGGCCCAGGCGCTGGCGCCGGCCGCCGAGATCGCCGAGCGTGGCTACGCGGTGCCTGTCGTCGTGCAACAAAAATGGGCCGCCGCCGCCGCGCTGCCCGAACTCACCCGCCAGCCCGGCTTTGCCGAGGTTTTCCTGCCCAAGGGCCGGGCGCCGGCGGTCGGCGAACGTTTCGCCATGCCTGGCGCTGCCCGCACCCTGCGCGCCATTGGCGAAACCCGCGGCCGGGCGTTCTATGAAGGCGAGGTCGCCGAAGCGCTGGCCGCAGCAGCGAAGGCGCAAGGCGGCGCGATGACGGTGGCCGACCTGGCCGGCTACCAGCCCGAGTGGGTCACGCCCATAGGCATGGACTACCTCGGCCACCGGCTGCACGAGATCCCGCCGAACGGGCAGGGCATTGCCGCGCTGATCGCGCTGGGCATCCTGAAGCAGCGGGACCACGCATCGCTGCCCATCGACAGCGCCGAGGCCCAGCACCTGCAGATCGAGGCGATGAAGCTGGCCTTTGCGGACGTGTACCGCTTCGTTGCCGAGCCGGCCGCGATGACCGTCACCGCCGAGCAACTGTTGGACCCGGCCTACCTCGCGGAGCGCGCCAAGCTGATCGACCCTGCGAAGGCGCAGGACTTCGGCGCCGGCAATCCCGTCAAGGGCGGCACCATCTACCTGACCGCGGCCGACGAAGAGGGCCGCATGGTCAGTTTCATCCAGAGCAACTACATGGGCTTCGGCTCCGGCGTGGTGCTGCCCGAATGGGGCCTCAGCCTGCAGAACCGCGGCCACGGTTTTTCGCTGGACCCAGCGAGCGCGAATGTGGTGGCGCCGGGCAAGCGCCCGTTCCACACCATCATCCCGGCCTTCCTGACGAAGGACGGCCAGCCGGTGATGAGCTTTGGCGTGATGGGCGCCAACATGCAGCCGCAAGGCCATTTGCAGACGCTGGTGCGCATGCTGGCCCACGGCCAGAACCCGCAGGCCGCCTGCGACGCGCCGCGCTGGCGCTACAACCAGGGCCTGTCGCTGAACGTCGAGGCGCACATCGCGCCCGCCGTGCTGTCCGGCCTGCGCGAGCGCGGCCACCAGATCGAGCAGATCAACGACAGCTACCAGGACTTCGGCGCCGGCCAGTTCATCTGGCGGCTTGGCGACCCCGCGGTTGACGGCTTTGTGGCCGCCGGCGACCCGCGCCGCGATGGCGCAGCGGTCGGCTTCTAGGACACCATGACTTTTGACGACTTGCGCCCTGCGTGGCGCACCGACTTCATCCTCCACCGCTTCGACGCCGAACTGATCGAACGCGACGACTGCCTGGTCGTGCGCACCTCCGCCAATCCCAATTTCTACTGGGGCAATTTCCTCGCGCTGCCGTACACACCGGCCGATGCGGACCTGGCGCATTGGCTGAAGCGTTTCGAGCAGGAGGTGGCGGCCGGCCGGCCCGAGGTGCGCCATGTGGCCTTCGCCTTCAACAGTGACGCACCGCCGCCAGACGCGCTGCCGAGCTGGCGCACCGCAGGCTTCGAGCGCTACGACAGCGAGGTGCTGGCGCTGCACCGCGGTGAGTTGCAGGTGCCGACGGCGCCGCGCGGCGAGGTCGTCGTGCAGCCCATCGACTGGGCCCGCGACCTGCCGGCGTTGGTGAACCTGCAATGTGCCGACACCGACGGCCACGCGCCAGCCGGCTACCGCCGCTTCCGCGAGCGCCAGATGGCGCGCTACGCCGCGATGCAGCGCCGCGGCGAAGCCGAGTGGTTTGGCGCCTGGTGCGATGGCGTTTTGGCGGCCGACTGCGGCTTGCTGCGCGACGGCGAAGTCGGCCGCTTCCAGCACGTCGAGACGCACCCCGACTGGCGCCGCCGCGGCCTGTGCCGCACGCTGGTCGCGGCGGTCTGCGAATGGGGTTTCGCGCAGTGGCAACTGCAGAGCCTGCTGATGAAGGCCGACCCGGACGATGTGGCGATTGGCATCTACCGCTCCGTCGGCTTCCAGGGCTTCGACCGGGATTGGGCGCTGCAGCGCCGGCCGCCGGACGACGGCGGGCCAGCCCTTGAAGGAGCTTCGGCATGAGCGGCGCGGCGACCCCTTCAGCTGCGGGCGTGGCCCAGCCGCACCCGCTGCGCACCGGCCTGCCGCTGGCCTTTGCCGGCGCCATCGCGTTTTCCGGCAAGGCCATCATCGTCAAGCTGGCCTATCGGCACGGCGTGGACGCGGTCACGCTGATCATGCTGCGCATGTTGTTTGCGCTGCCATTTTTCCTGTTGCTGTCGTGGTGGGCCGGGCGCGGCAAACCCGCGCTGGGTCTGCGCGACTGGCTGTCCATCGTTGGCCTGGGTTTTTCCGGCTACTACTTGGCCAGCCTGCTGGACTTCATGGGCCTGGCCTACATCAGCGCCAGCCTGGAGCGGCTGATCCTCTACCTCGGCCCGACCATCGTGCTGGTGATGTCGGTGCTGCTGGGCCGTCAGCGCTTCACGCCGCGTGCGGTGCTGGCCATGCTGGTCAGCTACGCCGGCACGCTGCTGGTCTTCGGCGGCGAGATGAACCTGCAAGGCGCGCACACTGTGCTGGGCGGCTTGCTGGTGTTTGGCAGCGCCATCAGCTATGCGTGCTACCTGGTCGCCAGCGGCGAAGTCGTCAAGCGGGTCGGCTCGCTGCGGCTCACGGGGCTGGCTTCCACCGTGGCCTGCGGCCTGTGCATTGCGCATTTCCTGGTGACGCGGCCCATCGGCGGGCTGGCCGAAGTGCAGCCTGCGGTGCTGTGGCTGTCAGTGCTGAACGCGACCGCCTGCACCGTCGCGCCTGTCCTGATGACGATGATGGCCATCGAGCGCCTGGGCCCCACGCTGACGGCGCAAGCCGGCATGATCGGCCCGATGAGCACCATCTTCATGGGCATCGCGCTGCTGGGCGAGAGCTTCACGCCGGTGCTGCTGCTGGGCACGGCGCTGGTGCTCAGCGGCGTCTGGATCGTGACCCGTTCGCGTACGCCGGCAGCGGCCACTGTTGCGCCGCCGGGCGCACCGGCCGAGCCCACAGTCGAGCGCTGAACCTCATTCATTTTTCCTACGGAGTTGCATCATGGATCTGGGCCTGAACGGCAAATGGGCGCTGGTCTGCGCCGCCAGCAAGGGGCTGGGCAAGGGTTGCGCGATGGCGTTGGTGGCCGAGGGCGTGAACGTGGTCATCACTGCCCGCGGCGCCGAGGCACTGGCCGCCACCGTGGCTGAACTGCGCGCGCTGAACCCGGCCGTGCAGGTGCGCGGCGTGGTGGGCGACATCACCACCGTCGAAGGCCGCGCCAACGCGCTGGCCGCCTGCCCGCAGGTCGACATCCTGGTCAACAACGCCGGCGGCCCGCCGCCCGGCGATTTCCGCGACTGGGACCGCGACGCGTGGATCGCCGCGCTGGACGCCAACATGCTCACGCCCATCGAGCTGATCAAGGCCGTGGTGGACGGCATGGCCGAACGCGGTTTCGGCCGCGTGGTGAACATCACCTCCGGCGCCGTCAAGGCGCCCATCGCCACGCTGGGCCTGTCCAACGGCGCCCGCAGCGGCCTGACCGGCTTCGTCGCCGGCCTGGCGCGGCAGCCGCAGCTGGCGGCTCGCAACGTGACGATCAACAACCTGCTGCCCGGCGCTTTCGACACCGAGCGCCTGCAGAAGACCATGGCCGGCGCCGCCGCCACCAGCGGCCGCCCGGTCGAATCCATGCGCGACCAACGCCGCCTCGCCATCCCCGCCCAGCGCTTCGGCCAACCCGAAGAATTCGGCGCCGCCTGTGCCTTCCTGTGCAGCGTGCAGGCGGGTTACATCACGGGGCAGAACGTGCTGCAGGATGGCGGGTCGTTTTCGGGGACTTTTTGAGTCACGGCGGGGTCGGCAGATGGCGTTTCTTGTCGCGGTGGGGCGAGATGCGATTTCCACAGGCCACCCCCAAACGGAAGGAGGCCGTGGCTACGGGAAACCCCTCGCTCAATCGCCATGCTTATGCGTTGTGCGCCGCAGCAGCTTGCCGTATGGTTGATTTGTTCATGCCACCGGCCGGGTCAATCGGCCACAGCAAGGAGCGAGCAGGCCCCCACCCGTGCCCGAGCGCGGGGCTTGCGGGGCACTCGGCGCGCACATGCAAGCACACGTTCGGTCCGAGCCGTACTGCTTCCCTGAGAACTCACCGGCCCGCCTGGCCTGCGACTGGCTGATGGGCCAGCTCGGCGACGCGGCACAGGCCTTGATGCTGTTGCATCCAGATGGACCTGGTGCACCCGCGGCGGACACGCTGGCGCTGCTGGTCCTGGACCACGGCGCGCAGTTGCGGCAGCAGCGCTGCTGGCCAGCCGGCATGGTGGACGGCAGGCGCCTGCCGTCCCTGCAGCTCACGCGTTTGCCTGCCGCCTGGCTGGCCGAGCCGGGCCGGCTGGCCTGTGCGGACTTGTTGACGCACCGCATCGTGCACGCCCGCTTGCTGGACACGCCGCCCACGCCGCCGCTGCTGGCGCGCCAACTGGATGCCTCGCTCGACTTTGCCCATGCGCCGGCTGCACGCGCTGCACGCTGCGCCAGCTTTGCCGAGGCCGCACGTTTTGCTGCGGAACAGGCCTGCGCCAGCCAGGCTTTCCCGGGCTTGGCCCGGCTGTGGCTGCAAAAGGCCCACGCCGCCGCACTGGCGCTGCTGCTGGATGGTTGCGGCCGCTGGTGCCCGGCGGCGGACACGCAGGCGCCTCTGTACTGGCCCGTGGCGGAGGCGCTGCTGGGCATGCCGTTGGCCGCCCAATGGACCGGCGCACTGGGGCTGGACGACGACCCTTCGCGGCTGGCCACGCCGCTGCGCCGCATGCAGATGCTGCTGTTGCGCGACTGCGTGCGCATGACGCCGGACGATGCCCGCTGGCCGGCCGGCGTGTCCACCAGCCTTCGCTGGGCCTATGCGTACTGGCATGACCCGAGGGAACTGGAAGCCCGGCTTGGCGCGGCTCAGATGCTGGCCCAAGCAGGGCAGCCGGGACAGGCCGTGTGCCAGCTGCGCGAGGTTGGTTTTGCGCTGGCGCGGGTGGCCATGCTGCGCCAACGCGTGCGCGAGCGCTGGTCGCACCCGCTGCAGTTCGAACAGCCGGAATGCGACGTCGCGCAGGACCTGTTCAAGCACCACCCGGACATGCTGGACGAGTTGCGGCAGGTGCTGGCCGGACCGTCAGCCTTGTCCGGCTGGTCCTTGGCGCCGATGCTGAACCTGCTGGCGCGGCAGCGCGAGGCCACACAGGCCGTCCTGGCGAACCACGACCCGGCGCTGGCCGCTGGCTTGGCCGCCGCACCGGCCTGGGCCCTGGATGCACCGCCGCCCGACCCGCAGATGCCCAGTGATGCCAGCGCCTTCGTGGGTCTCGGGCTGGGGGCGTGACGAGCCTCGGCAGCAG
Organism: Ideonella sp.; assembly: GCF_041287625.1. Taxonomy (GTDB): domain Bacteria; phylum Pseudomonadota; class Gammaproteobacteria; order Burkholderiales; family Burkholderiaceae_C; genus Ideonella. The sequence goes on along the minus strand of NZ_JBGGNH010000073.1, from coordinate 282,386 downwards.
CGGCCGACCCGGCTGCCGTAGCGCGCTTCCAGCCGTTCACGGAAGAACTGCTCGTAGGTGCGGCAAGCGCTTCCCATGCCGGCTTGAGTTGCATGAGACTTGTCGCGCCGCAACGGTTCACCGCCGGGACGAGACCAGGATGCCGACGACGATCAGCGCGAACGCCGCGCCGTGAAACCACTGCGGCCATTCGCCCAGCATCGCAGCCGACAGCAGCGCGGCGAAGACCGGCGTGAGGTTGACGAAAAACGCCGCGATGGCCGGGCCGACGGTGGACACGCCCAGGCCCCAACAGCGGTAGGCGATCAGCGAGGGGCCGACGGCCACATAGAGCAGGATCACCGGCACCCAGGGGGTCCAGTGCCAGCGGGCGTCGGCCACCAGGGTTTCGACGCCGGTGGCGGCGGCGCTCCACAGCAGGCCGAAGGCAATCTGCACCAGCAGGAAGCCGGCCCAGTCCCAGTCCGGCCGCTGTTCGCCCTGCATGCTGGCCGGTGGCCTGGCCAGCAGCCAGGAATAAAAGCCCCAGCTGATGATGGCCAGCAGCATCAGCAGGTCGCCCGACACGAAGCGCAGCGCCAGCAGCCGCTCGGGCTCGCCGCGGCAGATCACCAGCGCCACGCCCAGCAGCGACAGCAGCGCGCCGACCACGTCCTGCCGCCGTGGCGCGATGCGGTAGACCAGCGCACCGATGGCCAGCATCCACACCGGCGAGCTGGCGGTGATCAGCGTTGCGTTCAGCGGCGTGGAACTGTGCAGCGCGAGGTACTGCAGCGCGTTGTAGCTGCCCATGCCCAGCAGGCCCAGCAAGGACAGGTAGCGCCAGCGGGCGCGGATGGTGGCGAGGTCGCGAAAAGCCGCCTTGCCCAACGGCCACAGCAGCGCAAAGGCCAACAGCCAGCGCACCAGGTTCAGCGCCACCGGCGGTACCGCGCCCACCGCCAGCCGGCCGACGACCGCGTTGCCGGCCCACAGCAGCGGCGGCAGCGTGAGCAGCAGAGCCAGGCGAAGGGTCAGTGGCTGGTTGGGCATCGGACAACGCAAAAGGCTGGCACGATAACCCACCAGCTTTGGTGCAGCCGGCCTGCACCGCATTCCCCCAAGGAGACCCGGACATATGAGCTTGAGCAGCCGCACCATCGTGATCGACGCCTTCGGCGGCCCCGAACAGCTTCGCCTCGTCGACCGCCCGGTTGGCGAGCCCGGCCCCGGCGAGATCCGCATCCGCCACCACGCCATCGGCCTGAACTACATCGACGTCTACCAGCGCACCGGCCTTTACGCCAACCCGCTGCCGCTGGCGCTGGGCATGGAAGGCGCGGGCCTCGTCGAAGCGGTGGGCGAGGGCGTCACGCACCTGGCCGTGGGTGACCGCGCGGCCTATGCCAGCCAGCCGCCCGGCGCCTACTGCGAGCGCCGCGTGCTGCCGGCCAAGTGCGTGGTCCAGCTGCCGGACGCGATCAGCTTCGACGAAGGCGCGGCGATGATGCTCAAGGGCCTGACCGCGCAATACCTGCTGCGCGGCACGCTGCCGCAGGGCGGCCTGCAGGCCGGCGACTTCATCCTGTTCCACGCCGCTGCCGGTGGCGTGGGCCTGATCGCCTGCCAGTGGGCCAGGGCGCTGGGCCTGCAACTCATCGGCACGGCTGGCAGCGACGAGAAATGCGCATTGGCCCGCGAACTGGGCGCGGCGCACAGCATCAACTACCGCACGGAAGACTTCGTCGCCCGGGTCAAGGAAATCACCGGCGGCAAGGGCGTGAAAGTGGTCTACGACTCGGTCGGCGCGGACACCTTCATGAAGTCGCTGGACTGCCTGCAGCCCTTCGGCTTGCTGGCCAACTTCGGCAATGCCTCCGGCAAGGTGCCGCCGCTGGACCTCGGCCTGCTGGCCGCCAAGGGCTCGCTGTACGTGAGCCGCCCCACGCTGTTCACCCACATCGCCACCCGCGAGCGCACCCAGGCGATGGCCGACGACCTGTTTGGCATGGTCACCAGCGGCAAGGTGAAGATCCGCATCGACCAGCGCTACCCGCTGGCCGACGTGGCTCAGGCGCACCGCGACCTGGAAGCGCGAAAGACCACGGGTTGCAGCGTCCTGCTGCCCTAAGACCCGGCCTGGCCCGCGCGCCTGAGCATCAGCACGCCGATCGCCGCCGGCATCAACCACGGCACCGCCGGGATGCCGGCGACAAAGCCGGGCACGCTGTACCAGTGCGACATTGCCGCTTGCATGCTGGGATAGGCCAGGCCTCGGGCGGCCAGGAAGAACAACCCGAGGCTGCTGAGCAGCAGGAAGGCCCATGTGCCGCCCTGGCCCAGCCAGCCCGCCTTGCACAGCGCGCGGGCAAACGCCGCGGTGGCGAGGTAGGTCAGAACTCCGGCGAAGAACAGCGCGGTGATGGACAGCGCGTCCAGCGGCGTCAGCTCGCGCAGGTTGCCCGAGACGGATGCTGTCCAGGACCAGCCCAGTTGCTCGGCCACGTAATCGTTGCGCTGGATCACGCAGAACAGGAAGTACAGCGGCGTGGCAAACACCGCGCAGGCCAGGCCCAGCGTTGAATACAGCCGCTCGCCGGCCTGCGCAAGCGCTTCCCGCAGCACGATCAGCCCAGCGCCGACCAGGATCGAATTGACGGCCAGCAGCAGGAAGCGCAAGTCGTTTTCCGACGGCGGCTGTTCATGTGGCGGGCCGATGCCCAGCAGCAATGCAAACAGCGCAAACGGTGCGACGAGCAGGCAGCCGGCCACTGCCAGCAACTGCCGAACGGGTTCGGCGCTGCGCAGCCCGCGCGCACCGCCGAACCATGCAAGAACGCAATTGAGGATCAACAAGCCGCCAATGAGCACTGGCCGGATGGCGGGCGCGTAGTCCGCGGAGTTGGCAAACAGCGCGAAGTCAGCCACCAGGCTGACTGCAAGCAACGCGCTGATGGCCGGGTGGACGGAAGAGTGGCGTGCCTGCATTTTCAAGCTCCTGGTGAATCAAAAAAACAGTTCGAACCGCCGGACGAACGGCCGGGCCCGCGCCGCTGGAACGCGCACACGGGCCTTCTTGCTGTACGGAATCCGCGCTGCATTCTGGACATGCGCTTGCCGCGGCTGCAAGCGGCCGGGTTCAGTGCATGTCCGTCAGAGGAATTGCCGGCACCAATGCTTGAGCTCGTGCCGCGCCAGCAGGGCCTTCGGAACCGGTGATGCGCTTCGCTGGACCGGTGCCCGATGCCGCTGACCGAATCGATGAAGACCGAGGACCGCGCGAGAAACTGGCCGGACTGCCCGACATCGGCGGCATCCGACGAATGCGGCCGCCTGGCGGTGGCCCCGGCCGTGAAATAGGTCACGGGCGTTTTGCGCTCGGTCAGCTTGGCGAGCCGCCGGGCCGGTCCCGAGCAAAGCGCCGCTGCGCAGCGGTGACAATCCGGCCATCATGATGCTCGCTCCTCCCGTCACTCCGCTGGCCGAGATCGACGCCACGCTGGCCCGCCAGGGCTTTGCCGTGCTGGACGCCGATGGCCTGTTCAGCCTGCTGCACTGCACCGCCGACGACCTCGCACCGTGGCTGTCCCACTGGGACCGGCTGCCGGCCGACGCCTACCTGCGCGATGGCGGCCGCTACCGCCGCCGGCGCCATGCCTGCTTCGTCGTCGAGGGCGATGAGGTCACGCTGGTGCCGCAGCGGCCGCACTGGCAGCCTGTTGAATACAACGCGCTGCACGGCGGCATCGAGCGGCATTTCGAACCCATCGAGCCCAGCCTCGCGCTGGACCCGCTGTGGCAACGCTGGCTGGCCGCGCTGGCCGCCCGGGCCTCGGCGCTGAAGGGTGCACGCACCTGGTACGTCGAGGCGCACCCGTTCCGCATCGATACCACCGACGGCATTGGCCGGCCGACGCCCGAGGGCGCCCACCGCGATGGCGTGGACCTGGTCAGCGTGACGCTGGTTTCTCGCGAAGGCATCAAGGGCGCAGAGACGCGGGTCTTCGCTGCCCAGGGCCGCGAGGGCCAGCGCTTCACGCTGGACCAGCGCTGGAGCACCCTGCTGCTGGACGACGAGCGCGTGGTGCATGAATCCACGCCCATCCAACCATTGGCGCCCGGTGCAAGCGGCCACCGCGACACGCTGGTGCTGACCTTCCGGTCCGGCGGCTTCCAGGGCCCGCCCGGCTGAGCGGTGCCGCCGCCTCGCATTCGTTCCTTCACACAACAACAAAGCCTCGCCGCCCGCCATGAGCACCCTGACCCCGCAGCAGCCGGCCGCCGCCACGCCGGCCGAAACCGAAGCCCAACGCCGACAGAGGGAGGCTGTGCAGCAAGCCCTGGCCAGCGCCGCGCTGCGCAGCCAGGGCGAACTGAAGCTGCCCGGCCGACACTTGCGCTACCGCATCGACGCCGGCTTCGTGCCGGCGTTCTCTCACCTGCCGGGCCAATCGCCCGAGCCCGAAGCGGCCATCTTCACCACCGCCTATCAGCTTGAGCCCGAGGGTGGCGAGCCTGCGCCGGATGCGGCGCAGCGGCCGGTCTGCTTCGCCTTCAATGGCGGACCCGGCGCGTCGTCGGCCTTCCTGCACATCGGCCTGATGGGCCCGAAGCGGGTCACCATCCTGGAAAACGGCCAGATGCCGCCGCCGCCCTACGTGGTACAGGACAACCCGCTGAGCTGGCTGGCTCAGTTCGACCTGGTGTTCGTCGACCCACCGCATACCGGCAGCTCGCTGTCGGCCGGTGACGAGGTGCGCAAGAAGCACTTCTCGGTCGACGGCGACATCGCGGTGCTGTCCGACGCCGTCTGCGAATGGCTCACCCGGCACCGCCGCTGGGGCTCGCCGGTGCTGCTGTGCGGCGAGAGCTACGGCACCACCCGCTGCGCGGCGATGACCGAAACCCTGGCCGATGCCGGCGTGCCGCTGGCCGGCCTGATCCTGGTCTCGACCGCGATGGACTTCCAGGCGCTGGAGTTCAGCCCGCGCAACGACCTGCCTTACGCGCTGTTCCTGCCGGCCTTCGCGGCCGTCGCCCAGTACCACGGCACGCTCAAGGGCGAGGCCGGCGCGTCGCCCGAAGCCGCGCTGGCGGCGGCCAACGACTTCGTGCACCGCGAATACCTCAGCGCCCTGCATCGCGGCGGCACGCTGGAGCCGCGGGCGCGCAGCCGCGTGGCCCGCCGCATCGGCGAGCTGACCGGGCTGGCGCCAGCGCTGGTCGAGCAGCACCACCTGCGCATCAGCGATGCGACCTTCTTCGTCGAGGCGCTGCGCACGCAAGGCCGCACCGTTGGCCGCATGGACGCGCGTGTCACCGGGCCAATGGGCCTGGCCCAGCCCAAAGGCATGGAGTTCGACCCCGGGCTGGACCCGCTGTGGGGCCCGTTTGCGATGGCCGCGCAGCACTACTTCGGCCAGCTTGGCATGGACAGCAGCCGGCGCTATCACCTGTTCGGCCCGGAAGTCATCAAGCAGTGGAACTTCCTGCGCGGCAGCGCCAAGGGCAACCAGTACGCCTGCACCTCCGTCGAGCTGGCGCGGGTCATGCGCCGGCTGCCGCACCTGCGCGTGCTGGTGGCCAGCGGCATCTACGACCTGGCAACCCCCGTCAGCGCGACCGACTGGTCGCTGGACCAGTTGGACCTGACGGACGCCGTGCGCGCCAACCTGCTGCACAAGCGCTATGCCGGTGGCCACATGATGTACTCCCGCGAATCCGAGCTGCAGCAGTTGCAGCGCGACCTGGTGGACTGGTTGGCCACGCTGCCGACGCGCCAGCCCGCTGCGAACTGATTCCCGATCCAAAAAAATTCCGCACAACAAGAACCGGCGCCACGACGCCGGTTCACGGCCGCCACTGCGCCCTGAGCGCAGGCCCGGCGGCCCTGGAGAGAGACAACATGCCCGTGTTCCGTTGGCTGAGCCTGCGCCAGCTGTTGACCCTGCCTTACGTGGTGTTGGTGCTGCTGCTGACGCTGGTGCTCGGCAGCTTGTCCTACCGCGCCGGCCGCATCGCGGTCGACAGCCTGTCGGACCAGTTGCTCACCGAAACCGTCGGCCGCATCTCGCAGGCCATCGAGCTGCACGTGCTGGGTTCAGGCGCGGTGCTGGAAACCGCTTTCCCGCGTGGCATGAACGCGCCGCCGCGCGTGGCCGACGGGCTGGACGCACTGCGCACCCGCTTCTGGCTGGCCACCTCGGTGCACCCGGAGCTGAACAACTACGTCTACTACGGTGACGAGCTAGGCCACTTCTTCGGCTTGCTGCGCGAAGGCGGCGAGCAGGCCCAGCTGCGGCTGCGCCTCAAAGGCGAAGGCCCGCGCAGCCTGTACGAGTTCAAGGGCATCCACGGCGCGCTCGGCCCGGGCACGCCGGAAGAGCGCATCTTCGAGCCGCGCCAGCGCCCCTGGTACCAGGCCGGCCAGAGCGCCGCCACCGAGACCTGGACCTCGATCTACATCGACTTCCGCACCCGCGAGCTGATCTCCACCCGCGCCCGCCGCGTGCTGGCCGAGGACGGCCACACCCAAGGCGTGGTCGCCACCGACGTGACGCTGCGCCACCTCAGCGCCTTCGTGCACTCGCTGCCACTGAGCCCGCACGGCATTGCGTTCGTGACCGAGCCCAACGGCAACCTGATCGCCACCTCGCGCGGCGACTACCTGCGCAACGGCGCCGATGGCCAGCCCGTCCGCCTGAACGCGGCCGACAGCAGCGACGCCTTGCTGAAAGCCAGCCATGCCGCCGTGCAGGCGCTGCTGCAAAGCCCTGAAGACGCGGGCGCCACGCGGGCGATGCGCATCGACGGGCCGGATGGCGACTCGGTGCAGCTGGCACATGCGCGCATCCGCGACGCGGCGGGGCTGGACTGGCTGATCGTGGTCGCGGTGCCGCGTGGCGACTTCCTGCAGCGCGTCAGCGACAACGCGATGCAAAGCCTGTTGCTGGGCCTGCTGGCTGCGGTGGCCGTGGTGGCCATCGGCCTGCTGAGCCTGGAAGTGCTGTCACGCGACCTGAAGCAGATCGCCACCGCCGCCCGCCAGGTCGGCGAAGGCCGCTTCGACCCCACGCTGGATGTGCGGCGCCAGGACGAGATCGGTGACCTCGCACGCAGCTTCAGCGCGATGACCCAGCGCCTGGCCACTGACCGGCTCACCGGCCTGGCCAGCCGCGAGGCCATGCTGCGGCGAATCGAAGACCGCCTGGCCCACCACCGCCGCTCCGGCGACCACCAGCCCTTCGCGCTGCTGTTCCTCGACGTCAACGGCTTCAAGGCCATCAACGACAACCACGGCCATGCCGTGGGCGACCAGGTGCTGGTCGAACTCGGCGAACGCATGCGCGGCGCGCTGCGCGAGGAAGACAGCGTCGCCCGCCTGGCCGGCGACGAATTCCTGGTCTTGCTGGAGCTCAACGAACCCGGCGAAGGCGCGGACCCCGAAGCCGCGCTGGCCCCGGTGTTGGCCAAGCTGAAGGCCGCCTTCGCCAAGCCGCTGAACAGCCTGGCCGGCCTGCCCGCGACGGAAGACGAGGGCCTGGACGTGGCCATCGGCGTGGCCCTCTACCCCGAGCACGGCGACGACGTCGCCACGCTGCTGGCCCAGGCCGATGCGGACATGTACCGCCGCAAGCCGCGGCGGCGCTGAGACCCCAAGCCGAGCTTCTGATCAGCAGTGCGTCTGCGGAAGGCGTTGCTGACAGAGCGCGAGGCTCAATCGCCAACAATCTCGAAGGCCGCAGCCGGCCCCGAGTCCAGTTGCCAGACGCCGTTGATGAAATGTGCGAATGGTGTGTTAGCGCCCTCGTATTCGCTGAAGTTCCAGCCGCCGTAGGTGCTGGAATTCTTGTGGGTCGGCATCACCATCAGCCAGTACTGGCTTCCGGCATGAACCGACACTCCGCCGATGGTCTTGACCATCGGACAAATGGGCACGTCCGGCAGCGATGTGACCGTGAACTGCTTCAGCGTCTCACCAGGCATGCCATTCACATCCGCGTGAATGCTGACGGTCATTGCGTTTTCGCCTTCAAGCAGGTTCAAACCGAGTTTCACTTTGGCAATGGTGCTGTCAACGCTTGACGTAAAAGGCATTGCCAGTCCGTAGGTCGTCTGATCGAAGGACTTTTTGCCGGACACGACCCAACTGATGCCCACTGCGTACAACTGCGCTGAGTCGTGGTGGAACGTGGAGTAAATGATGGGGCTTTTGGCCTGGGCTGGTGCAGCGGCCTCCGGCTCAACTGGACAGCTTCCACTGGCCTGCCTGATTGCGGGGCCACTGGCCTGGAAATTTGAGGCTATCGCATAAGCGGCAAAGCATGGCTGAATGGCAAACGACAGGGCGAGAAGCCCGGAAGCGGCGATGGTGCTTTTCATGACGAAGTCCTCCTAATGAATTGAAGTTTTCAACCGGGTGTCCCGGGGGGGGTGACGCGCTCGGTGATGCGTCGCGATTCGCCAAGACATCAGGTGAGATTCATTTCAACACGGTCTTCGAGTCGACGGCGCTGCGCGATGAACTGCGTCATCCGTTCGCAATACGGCGTCGCAAACCGTTTACCCAAGAAGGCACAAGGTCATGCGGGGCATGGCTGATATCTGCAATGGCCTACGCTGTCTCGTTCGCCAACTGCTGCAACTCCACCAGCCGCCGATACAACCCGCCTTCGATCTGCATCAGCGCCTCGTGCGGCCCCAGCTCGGCCACATGGCCGTGGCTCAGCACCAGGATGCGGTCGGCGTCGCGGATGGTGGAGAGGCGGTGGGCGATGGAGATGATGGTGAGCTTGCCGTGCAGCTTGGCGAGGGCTTGTTGCACGACCTGTTCGGTGCCGGTGTCGATGTGCGAGGTGGCTTCGTCGAGCAGCAGGATCTTCGGCTCGCCGGCCAGCGCGCGGGCAATGGCGATCAGCTGTTTTTCGCCGACGGCCAGGCGGGCGCCGCCTTCGCCGAGCGGCGTGTCGTAGCCGTTCTCCAGCCGGGCGATGAAACCTGCGGCGCCGGCGGATTCGGCGGCGGTGTGGATCTGCGCTTCGCTCAGGTCCCGGCCCATCGCGATGTTCTCGCGCACGCTGGCGGCGAGCAGGAAAGGCTCCTGCGGCACCAGGCCGACGGCGTCGCGGAACGCGGCCTCGTCCAGTTCGGCAATCGGCTGCCCGTCGACCAGCAACTGGCCGCTGTTCTCGGCGATCGGGTAGAAGCGCAGCAAGAGAGACAGCAGGCTGGTCTTACCGCTGCCGGTGGGGCCGACGATGCCAAGGAACTCGCCGGGCTTCACGTCAAGGCTCACATCCTTCAGCACCGGCACGCCGTTCTTGTAGGCGAAGTTCAGGTGTTGCAGCGTGACGGCACCGGCGGTGACACGGCCCCTGGCCTGCGGCCGCGGCGCCTCGGCTTCTTCCAGCAGCGTGTTGACCCGCGCCGCTGCCACGACGGCCTGCTGCAGCTGAGAGAACTGCATGGTCAGCTGGATCAGCGGCTCGACGACGCGGCCGATGTAGCTGACGAACGCATACAGCACGCCGACCTCGACGGCCGAGAGCTGGCCGCCGCTTTCGCGCATGCCGAAGACCGCGATGACGATGGCCAGCATGGCCACGTTCAGCAGGTCCAGCGCTGGCCGCAGCAGCCAGGCATTGGCGCGCAGCTCGACCTGGCGCGAAGCGTAGTGCGCTTCGTTGACGCTGGCGTAGCGCTTGCCGTAGGTGGCCGCAGCGCCAGTGGCCTGCAGCACGGCCATGCCGGCGATGGACTCTGCCGTCTGCGCGTTCAGCGTGCTGCGCAAATCCCGCGTGCGGCCCACGGCCGGTGCGGAAAGGCGCTGGTAGAGGAACACGATGCCGAACACAGCCGGCACCAGCGCGGCGACGATCAGCATCAGCCGCCAGTCCAGGAAGGTCATCGTGACCAGCAAGGTGGTCAGCATGATGATCGAGTCCAGCATCACGAACAGCACCTGCACATAGAGCTGCTTGACGGCCTCGGTGTCGTTGGTCACGCGGCTGACGAGCTGGCCGGTGATGGCGCTGTCGAAGAAGCTCATCGGCAGCCGCAGCACATGGCTGTAAACCGATTCGCGGATGCGCCGCACCGACTGCATGGCCACAGCGGCCAGCCGGCACAGCTGGTGGTAGCGCAGCAGGCTGGCGGTGCAGCCGGCGAGCAGCGCACCGCCCAGCAGGCCCAGCATTGCGCCGACCTGCGGGTTGTGCGGCAGCAAGTAGCGGTCGATGAAGGCCTTGCCCATCACCGGGCCGAGCGCGTCCAGCCCGGCGGCCAGCACCAGCCAGAACAGGCCCACCCGGACGGTGGCGATGTCCGGCTGCACGGCGCGCCACAGCAGCGCGGCGGCGCGTTTCACAGGCGCGCCCTGGGGCGTCTTGTGCGCTTCGTTCAACGGCGCCTCAGTCGTCGTGCTCAAACGAAGTCTCCAGTTGCTGCACGCGCCATTGGTGCGCGTACCAGCTGGCGTCCACGCCGCGGGCCAGCAGTTGTTCGTGGCTGCCGAGTTCGGTCAGCCGGCCTTGTTTGAGCACCGCGATCTGGTCGGCGTCAGCCAGCGCGGAGAGCCGGTGGCTGACGACGATGACCGTGCGGCCGCGGCGCTGCTCGCGCAGGTGCTGCAGGATGCGGTGTTCGGTTTCGGTGTCGACCGCCGAAAGCGCGTCGTCCAGCAGCAGCAGTGGCGCGTCGGCCAGCAGTGCGCGGGCAATCGCCACGCGCTGGCGCTGTCCGCCGGAGAGCGTCACGCCGCGTTCACCCACGGGCGTGTCGTAGCCCTGCGGCAGGCGCTCGATGTCCTCGTGCACGGCCGCCAGTTTCGCTGCGGCCTCGATGGCTTCGCGCGTGGCTTCGGGCCGCGAGAGCGCGATGTTCTCGGCCACGCTGGCGGAGAACAGGATGGGCTCCTGCGGCACCCAGGCAATGCCGGCGCGCAGCGCGTCCAGCGTGTAGTCGGCCAGTGCCACGCCGCCCCAGCGCAGGCTGCCGGCCTGCGGCATCCACTGGCGCAGCAGCAGCTTGATCAGCGTGCTCTTGCCCGAGCCGGTCGGCCCGACCAGGCCCAGCGTGCTGCCGGGGGCGATGCGCAGGTTCAGCGCGTCCAGCGCCGGGCTCGGCGCGCCCGGGTAAGCAAAACGCAGCTGCTCGATGGCAATCTCGCCGGCCTGCACCGGGCTGATGCTGCCGTCATCGTCGATGGCCAGCGGCTCGTCCAGCACCTTCGAAAGCCGCACCCAGGCCGCCTTGCCGCGCTCCCAGAGCGACAGCACCCAACCGGCTGCGAACATCGGCCAGATCAGCTGCGTGAGGTACAGCCCGAAGCTGGTCAGCTGGCCGATGCTGAGTTCTTCATGCCATACCAGCCAGCCACCCAGGCCCAGCGAAAACGCGCTCGCGCAGGCCAGCGCCATGCCCACCGCAGGCTCGTAGCGCGCCTCCCAGCGCTGGGCCTGGAAGCCGGTTTCTGCGGCATGGCTGGCCAGTTCGGCAAAGCGCGCGCTGCTGCGTGCCTCCAGCCCCAGCGCACGCAGCGTGCGCACGCCGGAGATGGTTTCCTGCACATGGTCGTTCAGCCCGCCAAAGGCTTCCAGCGCCTGGCGCGAGCGCTCGTGCACCGCGCGCGAGATCCACCAGAAAGCCCAGGCCATGAACGGGAAGGGCAGCAATGCCACCGCGGCCAGCCGCCAATCTACCCCCAATGCCATGGTGCTGACGACCAGCACCAGGGTCAGCGTGCCGTCGAAGCCGGCCAGCAGCGCTTCGCCGCAGGCCATTTCCACGGCGTCCACGTCGTTGGTCGCCAGCGCCATCAGGTCGCCGGTGCGGCGAGTCTGGAAAAAGCGCGGGCCCTGGTCGGCCAGCCTGCCGTACAGCTGCGCGCGCAGCTCCACGCCCATGCGGTAGGCGGCGGCATACAAGCGCATTCGCCAGCCCACGCGCAGGAAGTAGATTGCCACGCCGGCCGCCAGCAGCCAGCCCAGCTCGCGCCACAGCGCCGGCCCGGAAAGCTGGTGCGACACCAGTGCGTCCACCAGGTGGCCGATCTGCCGCGGCAGCCAGACCGTCAACAAGGCAATGCCGGCCAGCATCACACCGGCCAAGCCGTAGGCCGCGGCATGGCGGCGCACGAAGTTCAGGATCAGGCGGGCAAGGGTCATCGGTGATGGGTGGGAACCGCGGGCGCTGCGCGTGGCGGCGACGCGGTGCCGGCGCGCCCGTGCGGTGGCTCAGGCGGCGGTGCAGGTGATCGGGCTGCCGATTCTAGGGGGATGCGTCCACCGTTTATCCCCTGAACGGCGATGGCAACGATTCGGCTGGCGGCGGAAACTCGCGGCTTGTTGTCTCTCCGCCGGAGTTGTTCCCATGTCGTTCCGTTTCAATGCCGTGTCCGCGATCCTGGCCTTCGGTTCTGCAGTCTTGATGCCGCAGGTCGCGCAGGCGCAGACCTATCAGATGGAGATCTTGCAACCGCTGCACAACTACGATGATCTTCGACTGTTCTCGCTGGATGAGCACAGTGTCGCTTCGGGGATCAATATCGTGGGGTCGTCGGAATCGACGCTGGTAACTCGCTGGAAAAACGCTCAGCCCAAGGTTCTGAATGATCCGCAGAAGAAGAAACTGGGAACCCAGTTCGACTACGCGTATCGCAGTGCGAACAAAGGCTATATGGTGGCCTCAAACTACGCCAGAGTGAGAAGCGTTCTGTGGCGCCCAGATGGGTCCGTTGTGGATTTGGTTTCCATGGCGCCGGAAGGAAGCCCTTGCGAATGCATGGCGAAGGACGTGGACGATGCTGGACACGTGTTGGGCAACGTGTCAGTCGCTGGTGTCCAACATGCTGCGCTATGGAAGGATCCGGCCCAGCCTCCAATCTTGTTGCCAACCAAGTCGGGAGTGGTCGGAGCCGATGTGGTGAGCAGCGCGAACAACGGTTGGGCAGTCGGTTGGTGGCAGGACGAAAAATTCAACCGACGACCTGTTGTCTGGCAGAAAACGAAGATGCAGGACTTGGGTGATTTGCAAGACTTGGAGGGGGCTGGACTCTCCTCTGTCAATGCCAACGGGACTGCTGGCGGCACAGCGTGGCAAGAGGAGAGCGGCCGCTATTTGCCCTTTCTCTGGCGGGCTGGCAAGCTGACTTGGCTGGCCGCCGGAAAGAGTGACGATTGCCAGGTTACCGCTGTGAGCGACGCCGAGATAGCTGTCGGCCGCTGCAATGGGACTGCCGTGATCTGGAAGGGTGACAAACTCGTCCAACTGAGCAACCACCTTGACGCAGCGTCGCAAGCTGCCGGCTGGTATGTGGCCGCGTCTGTTGCGATCAACAGTGCGGGTGTCATCCTCGCAGGGGTCTACAACCGGTACGCCGACACGAATTTCGCCAACTACGCGTTGCTCAAACCGACGGCGGAGTGATCCCTGGCGCTGGCGGTGGTGATCACCTCCACCGTCACATGCACCAGTTCCTCGTGTATCGCCAGTTGCGCCCGGAAAAAATCGGGCGTAGCCGGCTGGTCCACCTCCAACGACAGGATGCAGGCATAGCTGCCCTGGCCGACGCGCCAGACGTGCAGGTCGCGGATGCGGGCCGGCACGGGGCTGGCGGCGATGACTTCCTCGATCTCGGCGACGACTGGCGCGTCCATCTCGGCGTCCAGTAGCACCTTGCCTGAGTCGCGCAGCAGGCCCAGGGACCACTTGCCGACCAGCCCGGCGCCGACGATGCCCATGGCAGGGTCCAGCCAGTCGGCGCCCCAGAGCTTGCCGCCGAAGAGGGCGAGGATGGCCAGCACGGACGTGGCGGCATCTGCCAGCACGTGGACGTAGGCGGCGCGCAGGTTCAGGTCGTGGTGGAGTTCGTCTGCGTGGTTGTTGTCGCCCTGCGCGTGACCCTTTCCGTGGCCGTGTGAATGGTCATGCGAGTGACCATGGGAATGTCCGTGATCGTGCCCGTGTGAATGGCCATGGTCAGCATCCTTCAGCAACCAGGCGCAGACCAGGTTCACCGCCAGCCCGAGCACGGCCAGCGCAATCGCTTCTTCGTAGTGGATCGCACCTGGGTTCAGCAGCCGCTCGCCGGACTGGATGAGCATCAGCAGCGCCACGCCCAGCAGGCAGATCGCGCTGGTGTAGCTGGCCAGCACCTCGATCTTCCAGGTGCCGAACGAGAACCGGCGGTCGTGCGCCAGCTTGCGCGCGGCCACGTAGGCAAAGGCCGCGAGGCCGAGCGCCAGCGCATGCGAGCTCATGTGCCAGCCGTCGGCCAGCAGCGCCATTGAGTTGTAGTACCAGCCGCCGATGATCTCGGCGACCATCATCGCCAGCGTGATCCACATCGCCCAGCGTGTACGCCGTTCGGCAAGCGGGTTGGCTTCACCGAAAGCATGGCTGTGGCGACCGGCATCGGTCCAGACTTTGGCGGAAGAGGGTGAGGCGGCGGGCGTGGTCATGGCGGGCTGGCTGCAGACGTTCTGTGGCCGGAGGGCCGTAAAGTCTGCATACTACCCCCCAGTACTTTTGTTCTTGCCAAAACGGCTTGTCGCCGTGAGGCGATGCCTTTGCCCCATGGCCCACACCATCCAGTCCAAGAAGAAGCTCATCGCCCGCGTTCGCCGCATCCGCGGCCAGGCCGATGCGCTGGAGCGTGCGCTCGACCAGGAGACCGAGTGCGGCGCAATCCTGCAGCAGATCGCGGCGATCCGCGGTGCCGTCAACGGGCTGATGGCTGAGGTGCTGGAAGGGCACATCCGCGAGCACCTCGGGGCCGAGGGCGTGAGCGCCGAGCAGCGCGGCGAGGATGTGGACCAGGTTGTGGGCGCGCTCCGGTCCTACCTGAAGTAGCGCTCGCGGATACTCCCACCGTCGGCGGGCACGTACCCTGCCTGGTAGGAGTCCTCTTGAACCTGTTGCGCCCCTCTTCACTCTGCCGCTGGCTGGCTTGCGCGCTGACCGTGTGCGCGCAAGCCGCTGGCGCCGCGGAAGCTGCGCCGCCGGCCACCACCGGCTCGGTTTGCAGCTCGCCGTCCCAGCAGCTGGACGAACAAGGTTTCGTGCCCCTCAATGGCATCGAGCAATGGGTCACGATCAAGGGCGAGCGCTGTGGCAACCCGGTGGTGCTGGTGGTGCACGGCGGGCCGGGCAATCCGGTCAGCATGTTCTCTGACGGGCTGTACGGCCCGTGGCAGAAGGACTTCACCATCGTGCACTGGGACCAGCGTGGCTCGGGCATGACCTATGGCCGCAACCGGCCGGCCGAAGGCGAGCCGCTCACCGTCGCGCAGCTGCGGGACGATGGCATTGCGGTGGCCAGCTACGTGACGCAGCACCTCGGCGCGCGCAAGCTGATCCTGATGGGCGGCTCCTGGGGTTCCGTCCTCGGCATCCAGATCGCCAAGGCCAGGCCTGACCTGTTCCACGCCTACATCACCACCGCGCAACTGGTGAACGGCCAGGCCAACCTCGCTTCCAGCTACGCCGCGACGCTGGCGCGGGCCAAGGCGCTGAGCGACCAGGAGAACATCGCGAAGCTGGAGGCGCTGGGCCCGCCGCCTTGGTGCGACCCGCGCAACTTCGGCATCCTGCGCCGCGTGACCCGTCGCTACGAAGCCGCCCGCACGGACCCGGCGCCCAAGGCCTGGTGGCAGCCCGCGGCGCTCTACACCACTGCCAAGGCCGAAGCCGACTACGAGGCCGGCGAGGACTACTCCTACCTGCAGTTCGTCGGCCGGAAGGGTGACGGCATGCTTGCGTCCACCGACCTGCCCGGCCTGGGCCTGAAGTTCGGGCTGCCGGTGTTTTTCGTGCAGGGTGAAGAAGACCTGGTGACCACGCCCGACGTGGCCCGCCGCTACTTCGACAGCATCGAGGCACCGCAGAAGGACTGGGTGCTGCTGCCGCGCACCGGCCATGACCCGAACCCGGCGATGCGGGATGCGCAGTTCAGCTTGCTGAAAGAGCGGGTCCTGCCGTTGATCCGCTGAGCCGCTGGTGGGCTCGCGGGCATCGGCTGGCTGGCTGGCCGCCATGGGCGAATGGTAGATTCTTCACCATGCCCTGGCGCCTGTCTGCAACTCCTGTCCTCCTTGCACCAACGCGGCTTGCGGCGCGCCGGTTGTTTCCGCGATGGTCGGCATGACAGGCGCTGAACGCCGCCAACATGAGCGCAAACCCTTGCGCGGCCTGGCGCAGTTGGTCTTTCCCAGCCAACCGCCGCTGGAAGTGCGCACCTGGGACATCAGTGCTGGCGGCATCGCCATCATCGCCTCGGTCAATCCGCCACCCAATCTGCGCTGCGTGATCCGCTTCCTGGTGCCTTTGCTTGCCGGTGGCAGCACGCCCGTCGAAGTCAAGGTCCAGGTTGCCCACAGCGTGCTGAGCAGCAGCCATGGCGCGTTCATGGTGGGACTGCAGTTCGATGGGCTCCCCGTGGCTGGCGAGCAGGCCATTGCGCGATTTCTGAAGGGCCAGTAGACGCTGGCCTGTCCATCCAGGCGTCGGAATGCCGCGTTGATGGCTGTTCTCAGGTGATGTGCAGGTGCGGTTTGCTGGCGCATTGGGCGGCGCAGGCCATCGCGTAAAGTGACGAGGCGCTTCGTGCGCTTTTTGTCCACGATGAATCTCACGTCCTCCGCTTCGGCTCCTGCCTCGCCCATCGCCCCCGGGCTGATGGTGATGCACGGCAATCGCGCGGAACTGCTGGCCGAAACGCTGTTCGCCTGGCTCAGGGCGCATCCGCTGGCGCCACTGGAAGAGGAGGTCATGCTGGTGCAGAGCAACGGCATGGCGGAGTGGCTGAAGATGACGTTGGCGCAGTCTGGCGGGGCGGCAGGCATTTGCGCTGCTGCGCGTGTGGAGTTGCCCGCGCGCTTCCTTTGGCGGCTGTACCGGCAGGTGCTGGGGCGGGACCAGGTCCCGCTGCATTCGGCGCTGGACAAGACGCCGCTGACCTGGCGGCTGATGCAGCTGTTGCCCGAGCTGGCGCAGCGGCCTGGCTTCGAGCCCGTCGCCGGGTTCCTGCTCGGCGACGAACAGGACCGGCTGCTGCAACTCAGCCGCCGCCTGGCCGACCTGTTCGACCAGTACCAGGTTTACCGGGCGGACTGGCTGGAGGGCTGGGCCCAGGGACACGACGTGCTGCGCAACCCGGGCCGGCCGGACCATCCGCTGCCGGCGGACCAGCGCTGGCAGGCCATGCTGTGGCGCGAGCTGCTGGCACCGCTGGCGCAGACGCAGCACGACGCGATCCGCCCGCGGCTGCACGAGCGTGTGCTCGCGCGGCTGGCCGAGGCGGCGCAGGGTGAGCTGCCGTTGCCGCGCCGCATCGTGCTGTTCGGCATGACGCATGTGCCGCTGCCCACCTTGCAGGCGCTGGCTGCGATGGCGCCGCACAGCCAGGTGCTGCTGGCCGTGCCCAACCCCTGCCGCTTCCACTGGGCCGACATCCTCGACGGCCGGGAGCTGCTGCAGATCGAACGCCGGCGCCAGCCGCTGCGCGAGGGCCGCGACCTGGCCGCGCTGCCGCTCGCGCAGATGCATGCCCACGCGCACCCGCTGCTGGCCGCCTGGGGCCGCCAGGGCCGGGACTTCGTGCGCCAGCTGGATGCCTTCGACGAACAGCAGCGTGGCCTCGAACAGGCCGAGCTGCCGCGGCTGGACCTGTTCGATGAAGACCCTGCCGAACACGCGCCGCTGCTCACCCGCGTGCAGGCCCGCATCCGCGACCTGGTGCCGCTGGCCGAACACGATGAAGCGCCGCTGGACCCGGCCGACCAGTCCATCGTCTTCCACAGCGCCCACAGTGCGATGCGCGAGCTGGAAGTGCTGCACGACCAGCTGCTGACGCTGCTGGCCCAGCCGGCGTCGGCTGACCGACCCGCGCTGCAGCCGCGCGACATCGTGGTCATGGTGCCGGACATCGACGCCGTGGCCCCGGCCGTGCGCGCGGTGTTTGGCCAGTACGCCCGGCAGGATGCGCGCCACATTCCGTTCGACATTGCCGACCTGGGCGCGCGCCACGCCAGCCCGCTGGTCGGCGCGCTGGAGTGGCTGCTGCGCCTGCCGCAGCAGCGCTGCCGCTTCAGCGAACTGCGCGACCTGCTGGACGTGCCGGCGCTGGCCGCGCGGTTTGGTCTCGACGCGGAAAGCCTGCCGCAGCTGACGCACTGGATGGCCGGCGCCGGCCTGCGCTGGGGTCTGCACGAGGCGCAGCGCGCGTCGCTGGGACTGGGCGCCTGCGGTGCGCAGAACAGCGGCTGGTGGGCCTTGCGCCGCATGTTGCTGGGCTATGCCAGCGGTGCGGCGCCACTGGACGTGACGCAGGACTTCGAGGGGCAGGCGGCGCCGCCGGCGGCGTTCGACGGCATCGAGCCCTATGCCGAAGTCGGCGGACTGGACGCCGAGCTGGCCGGCGGCCTGGCCCAGTTGCTGGGCCGGCTGGCGCATTGGTGGGCCCTGCTGCGCACGCCCGCCACACCGGCGCAGTGGGCCGAGCGGGGCAGGGCACTGCTGGCTGACCTGTTCCGCGCCGGCAGCGACGACGAGCGCCAGACCTTGGCCGCGCTGGACGACGCGCTGGCCACCTGGCTGGACGCCTGCGCGCAGGCGGGATTCGAGGCCGAGGTGCCGTTGGCGGTCACGCGGGAAGCCTGGCTGGACGCACTGGACGAACCTGCGCTGAACCGCCGCTTCCGCGCCGGTGGCGTCACCTTCTGCACGCTGATGCCGATGCGCGCCATCCCGTTCGAGGTGGTGTGCCTGCTGGGCATGAACGACGGCGACTACCCGCGCCGCGCGATGCGCAGCGACTTTGATTTGATGGCCACGCCGGGCCAGACGCGCGCCGGCGACCGCTCGCGCCGCGACGACGACCGCCAGCTGATGCTCGAAGCCCTGCTGTCTGCCCGCCGCATGCTCTACCTCAGCTGGGCCGGCCGCAATGCACGCGACAACAGCGAACAGCCGCCTTCGGTGCTGGTCTCGCAGCTGCGCGACTACCTGGCCGCCGCCTGGGGCCAGGCTGCGGTGGACGCACGCAGCCATGAACACCCGCTGCAGCCCTTCAGCCGCCGCTACTTCGAGCCCGGCAGCCCGGCGCACACCTGGGCCCGCGAATGGCGGCAAGCCCACGCCGAAGCGAAGCCCGCGGCCTTGCCCGACGCGGCTGCGCCTGAGCAGCAAGGCGCACCCGTGGCGCTCACGCTGGACTTGCTCACCACCTTCCTCCGCAACCCCGTCAAAGCCTTTTTCCGCCACCGCTTGCAGGTGGTGTTCGACGCGGACGAAGTGGAAGACGCCGACGACGAAGCCTTCGAAATTGCCGGGCTGGATGAGCACCAGTTGGTCGACGAACTGCTTGCCGACTCGCTGGCCGAACTGCAGCGCACGCTGGAGAGCGCGCCGGAGGCCGAGCTGGCGCCGGTGGTCACGCAGCGCCTGGCGCGCTTGCGGCGTGCCGGCAGGCTGCCGCTGGCCGGCTTCGGCGAGCGCACCGAGGCATTGCTGGCGCATGACCTTGCTGCGATGCTGCAGGCCTGGCAGCAGGCGCAGCGGCAGTTTCCACAAGCCGCGCCAAGGTTGCCGTTGCATCTGGCGCAGGCGGAAGACGTGCTGCCGCTGGACGGGCAGCCGCTGCTGTTGCCACTGCAGCTGGACGACTGGCTGGACGGTCTGCGGGTTGGCGAAGAACGCCCTGTTTGGTTGCAGGTGCAGGCCAGCCGCCTGTGCGGCAAGAAGCCCGCCAGCGGCAAGGCCACGCCGCGGCTGGACAAGCTGGTCGGACCGTGGCTGCGCGCGATGGCCGCGGCCGCCAGCGGCCAGCCGGTGGACCTGCTGCTGATCGGTCGCGATGCGACGCTGTATTTCACGCCGCCCGCGCCCGAGTCGGCCAACGTGGCAGCGCAGGCTTTGCTCGCCGCTTGGCAGGTGGCGCAACAGCAGCCGCTGCCGGTCGCGCCGCGCACCGCACTGGCGTGGCTGGACGCGCCGGCCACCGCGCTCGCCACCTACCAGGGCGACTTCCAGCGCCGCGGCGAGGTGGACGAACCCTGCCTGGCGCGGCTGTTCCCTGACTTCGAAACGCTGACGCAAGCCGATGCTGCCGGTGCCAACTTCGGCCACTGGGCCCAGGCGTTGTATGCGCCGCTGCGCGAATGGGCGCAGCGCCACGTCAGCGTGACCTGGCACCCGAGCGCAGAGGGCGTCGCCGAGGAGGCCGCATGACGTCCGCTGCGCAGGCCCTGCGGCCACTGGAGTTCCCGCTCTGGGGCAGCCGCTTGATCGAGGCCAGCGCCGGCACCGGCAAGACCTGGACGATTGCCGCGCTGTACCTGCGCCTGGTGCTGGGCCATGGTGACGAGGTCACACGCTTTGGCGGCCCGCTGCGGCCGGACCAGATCCTGGTGATGACCTTCACGCGGGCCGCGACACGCGAGCTGTCGGACCGCATCCGCGCCCGCTTGCTGGATGCGGCCAAGGCCTTCCGTGGCGAATTGGGCGACGCGCAAGTCGACCCGCTGCTGCGCGACCTGCTGGCCGCCTACGAAGATAGCGATGCGCGCGAAGCCGCCGCCTGGCGCCTGGCCACCGCCGCCGAAGGCATGGACGACGCGGCGGTGCACACGATAGACGCCTGGTGCCAGCGCATGCTGCGCGAGCACGCCTTCGACAGCGGCAGCCTGTTCGATGAAGAGCTGCTGGCTGATGAGCAGGCGCTGTGGCTGGAGGCTGCGCAGGACTACTGGCGCCAGCAGTGCTACCCGCTGGACAGCGCGTCGCTGAACGCGGTGCTGTCCGTCTGGCGCGGGCTGCCGGCACTGGTGGCCGATGTGCGCAGCCTGGGCACGCAAAACCTTCCGGCTGGTGCGGGCGACGGCAGCCTGGCCGACTGCCTGCGCCACGCCACGCAGGCGAGGGCCGAGGCCTTGGTTGCGCTGCGTGCCGGCTGGATCGAGCGAGCCGAGCAGATGCGCCACTGGCTGCAGGCGCAGTGCGACCTCAAGCTGGGCTGGGAAGGTCGCAGTCTTCAGGCGCGGTTCTTCAATCCCTGGCTGGACACGCTGGCCACCTGGGCGCGGGGCGACAGCGAAGCTGAATTGCCGGACCTCAAGACGGGGCGCCAGCGGCTCACGCCGGCCGGTGTGCGGGGCATGCGCAAGGCCGACGCGCCGGCCATTGATCTGCCGCCCGAGTTCGAGGCCTTCGAATCCCTGCTCAAGGCGCTGGACGACTTGCCTTCGACCGCGCCCGCGCTGCGCCTGCATGCGGCAGCGCGCGTGTCGGCCCGGCTGGACCAGCTCAAGCGCCAGGCCGGCCAGTTCGGCTTTGCCGATCTGCTGAGCCGGCTGGACGCCGCGCTGCAAGGCCCCAACGGCGACCGCCTGCGCGAGCGCATCCTGGCGCAGACGCCTGTGGCGCTGATCGACGAATTCCAGGACACCTCGGCGCTGCAGTTCCGCCTGTTCGACCGGCTTTACGACACGGCGGCGAATGCGCGTGGCACGGCGCTGCTGCTGATCGGCGACCCCAAGCAGTCCATCTACCGTTTCCGCGGGGCGGACATTCACAGCTACCTGCAGGCCCGCGCCGCCACCGCCGGCCGCCATTACGTGCTGGACACCAACTACCGCTCGACCGACGCGGTGGTGCAGGCGGTCAACGCGATCTTCCTGCGCAGCGAGCAGCGCGAAGGCGAGGGCGCTTTCGGCTTTCGCCAAGTTGGCGGCGACAACCCGCTGCCCTTCCTGCCGGTGGCCGCGGCCGGCCGGCGTGAGCGCTTTGTCAGCACCCAGGGCGACGTGCCGGCGCTGCTGCTGCAATGGCAGGCCGAAGCCTGCAATGCCGAGGGCTACCGGCAGCAGCACGCGGCCTTGTGCGCCGAGCAGATCGTCGGCTGGTTGAACGACGCAGAGGCGGGCTTCGCGCGCGAAGGCGAGGCGCTGCGCCGGCTGCGCCCGGCCGACATTGCGGTGCTGGTGCGCAACGGCACCGAAGCGCGTGCGGTGCGCCGCGCGTTGCGCCGCCGCGGCGTGGTTTCGGTCTTCCTGTCGGACCGCGACTCGGTCTTCGCCAGCCCGGAAGCGGCGGACTTGTTGCGCTGGCTGCGCGCGGTGGCCCAGCCGACCGATGTGCGCCTGGTGCGTGCTGCGCTGGCCACCGCGACCGTGGGCCTGTCGCTGGACGAACTGGCCTGGCTGGCGCGCGATGACGAGGCCTTCGACGCTCGCGCCGAGCAGCTGCGCGCGCTGCGCCAGGTCTGGCTCAGCCAGGGCGTGCTGACGCTGCTTCGCCGCACGCTGCATGAGCTCGACCTGCCGGCCCGCTGGTTGCCGCTGCCGGATGGCGAACGCCGCCTCACCAACTACCTGCACCTGGCCGAGCTGCTGCAGGCCGCCAGCAGCCAGTTGGACGGCGAGCTGGCGTTGATCCGCTGGCTGACCGGCGAGATCAACCAGGCAGCCGTTGGCATGGCCGGCGGCGACGAGCAGATCGTGCGGCTGGAGAGCGATGCAGACCTGGTGCAGGTGGTCACGGTGCACAAGAGCAAGGGCCTCGAATACCCGGTCGTCTGCCTGCCGTTTGCCGGCGCGCTGCGCCAGGAGACGCGGCGCAACACCGGTTTTGTCGCATTGGTGGATGACAGCGGCCGGCGCACGCTGGACCTCAGTCTGAGCGACGAAGCGATGGCGCAGGCCGAGCGCGAAAGGCTGCGCGAGGACTTGCGGCTGTTCTACGTCGCGCTGACCCGGGCGCGGCATGCGCTGTGGCTGGGGCTGGTGCCGCTCGCCGTGGGCAGCTCGCGCAACAAGGACGTGCCGGACACGCTGAGCCACCTGAGCGCCATCGGCTACCTGCTGGGCGGGCCGGAGCCCGTCACGCCGGAAGGCTTGCAGGTGGCGATCGAAGACCTGGCCGCAGACATTGGCGATGCCGCCGTGATGACCTGGCAGCGCGCGCCGTGTGCCGAAGACGCCGTGGTGCCGGTCACACGGCTGGCCGCCCGCGAGCAACTGCCGCCGCTGCAGGACGCGCCACCGTACCCTGGCCGCTTCGACCAGCACTGGGGCATTGCCAGCTTCTCGTCACTGGTACGGGCGATCCAGCACGGGCCGGCACCGGTGCTGCACGCGCTGCCGCGTCCAGCCGATGACGAGGCTGCCTCAGAACTCTTGCCGAATCCCGTTCGCCCGCAGACCGACCTGCCGCCCTGGCACCGCTTCGAGCGCGGCGCCATTGCCGGCAACTTCCTGCACGACCAACTGGAATGGCTGGCCGGTGAGCGCTTCGGGCTGGGCGACGAGCCGGATGGGTCCTTGGCGCAAGCCGTGCGCCGCCGCGCCCAGCGTGCCGGCCGCACAGCCCAGGCGGACGATCTGCTGGCCTGGCTGCGTGCCATCGTGCGCCTGCCCTTGCCTGGCCCTGGCGTGGCGTTGGCCGAGCTGGACCGGGTGCTGCCCGAGATGGAATTCTGGCTGCCCGCCGGGCGCTTGCCGGCAGCGGAGATAGACGCCTTGTGCCGCGAGCACCTGCTGCCCGGCCAAGCCCGCCCGGTGCTGCCGGCGCGCGAGCTGCACGGCATGTTGATGGGCTTTGCCGACCTGGTCTTCGAACACGACGGCCGCTACTGGGTGCTGGACTACAAGAGCAATCAGCTGGGTGCGGACGGCAGCGCCTACACCGAAGCCGCGCTGGCGGCGGCGATGGGCGAGCACCGCTACGACGTGCAGGCCGCGCTGTACCTGCTGGCCTTGCACCGCCTGCTGCGTTCGCGCCTGGGCGAGGCCTACGATCCGGCCGCGCAGCTCGGTGGCGCGCTGTACCTGTTCCTGCGCGGCATCGACGGGCCGGCCGGCGGCGTCTGCCTGCTGCCGGCAGATGTCGCATGGCTGGACGCGCTGGACGCGCTGCTGCAAGCCCCGGAGGCCGCATGCTGAGGACGGACACCACGCTGTCGCTGTTCGACGCCGAGCCCGCGCCCGAGGTGGCTGCGACCAGCCGCGAGGCGGTGCTCGCGCTGTTGCCGGCCTGGGCGGACGCTGGCTGGCTGCGCCGGCTGGACGCGGCGCTGCCGGCCTTCCTGGCCGAGCTGGACGCCGCCGCGTCACCCGAACTGCTGCTGGCCGCCGCGCTGCTGTCGCAGATGGAAGGTCGCGGCCACACCTGTTTGCCGCTGCAGGACCTGTGCGGCGACCCGAATGCCTTGCTGGGCTGGCCGCTGGCGGGCGCGCAGGCGCTGGCCGAGCTGTGGCTGGCGATGCCCGAGGCGCTGGACGGCTGGCAGCGAGCCTTGCAAGGCAGCACGGTGCTGCGCAGCGTCGACGCAGGCGAGGCCGACGCCGGCCAGCCGCTGGTGCTGGCGGCCGGGCGGTTGTACCTGCGGCGCTATTGGGACCACGAGCGCCGCGTGGCGGCCCAGGTGCTGGCTCGGGCGCGGCGTGCGCAGCCCATTGACGAAGCCGCAGCACGCGAATGGCTGGACGCGCTGTTCGATGCGGCCAAGCCTGGCACGGTCGACTGGCAGCGACTGGCCTGTGCGGTCGCGCTGCGCGGCGGCTTCAGCGTCATCACCGGCGGCCCGGGCACCGGCAAGACCTACACCGCGGCCCGGCTGCTGGCGCTGCTGTTTGCGGTGGACCCGGCGCCGGAGCGCCTGCGCATTGCGCTGGCCGCGCCCACCGGCAAGGCCGCAGCGCGGCTCAAGCAATCGCTGGACAGCGCGCTGCAAGGCCTGGCCGAGCGCCTGGCGCCGAAGCTGGACCTGACGCTGCTGGCAGGCCGCATCGGCGCGGCACGCACGCTGCATTCGCTGCTCGGTGCGCGGCCGGACAGCCGGCAGTTCCGCCACCATGCCGGCCAGCCGCTGGACGTGGACGTGCTGATCGTCGACGAAGCCTCGATGGTGCACCTGGAGATGATGGCCTCGCTGCTGGACGCGCTGCCGCCGCACGCCCGGCTGATCCTGCTGGGCGACAAGGACCAGCTGGCTTCGGTGGAAGCCGGCGCGGTGCTGGCCGATCTCTGCGAAGGCGCGGAGCAGGGCGGTTACAGCGAGGAGACCGCGCGTTATGCCGAGGCGGTTGCCCAGGTCTGCCTGCCTGACGATTACCTCGCGCAGGGAAGCCCGCCGGCCTTGCTGGCCCAGCACACCGTGATGCTGCGCGAGAGCCGCCGCTTCGGCGGGCCCATCGGCCAACTGGCGCTGGCGGTGCATGCCGGCGACGGGGCACGCGCCCAGCAGTTGCTGCACTGCGAACCAGGGCCGCTGTGGGGCCTGGAAACCGCGACGCAGGCCGACCTGCTGCGGCTCGCCTTGCACGGCCGGCCCGGCGCGCCGGCCAGCTACCAGGCCTACCTGTCGCGCTTGGCCCTGCGGCCGGCCAGCGGCGATGTGGACGCGCACGGCGCCTGGGTGCGCGACGTGCTGCTGCAGTTCGAGCGCTTCCGGTTGCTGTGCGCGGTGCGCGAAGGCCCCTGGGGCGCCGCCGGGCTGAACCGCGCGGTGCAGCAGGCTCTGGCCGAGGCCGGCTGGCTGCAGGTGCGCGGCGAGTGGTTTGTTGGCCGGCCGGTGATGGTCACGCGCAACGACGCGGCGCTTGGCGTGTTCAATGGCGACATCGGCATCGTGCTGCCGTCGGCCGGGGAAGCGGGCAGCTTGCGGGCCTGGTTCCTCGACGGGCCCACGCTGCGCTCGGTGGCGGTCACACGCCTTTCGCAAGTGGAGTCCGCATTTGCGATGACGGTGCACAAGAGCCAGGGCTCCGAGTTCGAGCATACTGCGCTGGTGCTGCCCGAACAGGCAGGCCTGCTGTTGTCGCGCGAACTGGTCTACACCGGCATTACCCGAGCCCGTGAGGCGTTCTCGCTGTTCGCGCCGCGACCCGGCCTGATGACCCAGGCAGCGTCGCTGCCGACCCGCCGCGCCAGTGGCCTGCTGGAAAGGCTGCGCACCACATGACCTGCACAAACGATTGCGGGCACGGACTCAATTTTCAAGATCGGGGAAGGCAGTTCATTCATGCCCAATGTCATCGTCATCGGCAATTGCCAGGCCTCGCCCCTGGCGCACACGCTGGAGCAATTGCCGGACATCACCACCGCCCGCAGCATCGCGGTGCATGAGCGAGGCTCCAAGCGCTTCGCTGAAATCGACGCCGAACTGCAGCCCCTGCTCGACCGGGCTGACACCCATGTCTTCACCTTCCCGGTCAAAGGTGAGCATGGCGGCTATTCGACCGACGAGCTGCGCCAGCGCACGGCCAAGGTCAAGACCATCACCAACCTGTTCTTCGATGGTCTGCATCCGGACGTGACCTATGTCGGCCCGATGAGTGCGCGTCTGCAATCGCCGCTGGGCGACTACCACAGCAAGATCATCCTCGACGCCTTTTGCGAAGGCCGTTCCGAGGCCGAGTGCCGAGCCATGTTCAATGGTGGCGAATACGGGCGCCGTGGCTATTTCCAGGCCTACGATAAATCGGCCAAGGAACTGCTGGCGCGGGACAAGGACGTGGACGTGCCGTTTGCCAAGGAGTTCCTCGACATGGTGCGGGAGTTCCCCACGCTGATGACCTTCAACCACCCGACCTCGGTGGTGTTCCAGTCCTATGGCGCGCGCCTGGCCAAGGAGCTCGGCCTGAAGCTGCCGCAGTTCCCCGCGCCTTACGTCAAGAATCCGCTGGCCGGCTCTGTGCTGTGGCCGGTCTACAAGGAACTGGCGCTGTCGAACGGGCTGAAATACGGCACGCCGATGGTCTTCCGCCAGGCCGACTCTCGTGGCGGCTGCTTCTTCGGCCTGCCGGACTTCATCAAGCGCAGCTACACGCTGTACGCCCAGCTCGGCGACGCGCTGAAGGCTGCCTGGACCACGCCCACCACCACCGCAACCGAGCCCTTGTGACGCGAGGCGCTTGCCCGCAGGGCAAAGCGGCAGATGGACTCGCCCAGGCGCGCCTGTCGCAGCAGCTGTCTCACGGGTTCAGCCGGCAAGCACCTCGATGCGGATGACCAGGAAATAGCCGTCGCGCGGCTGGCCGTGCAGGTTCACGCGCTGGCCTTCCAGTGCCTGCAGTGCGGGGTCGGTGAACGGCGAGCCACCGGCACGGCGCAGCGGGTGCAGATCGCCCGCATCGTCGCGCAGCAGCGTGGCCTGGTGTTCGCTCTTGCTGCCGCGGGCGCGCTCAGCTGATTCGAGGCGGCCGCAGAGGCTGGCGGTGCAGGCGTTCAGGTCGTTCGTGGACATGGTGTTTCGGCTCAGCGGCCGTGCAGGCGACGCACGTGCAGCAATTCGCCGTCCTGCTCGGTCAGCACCAGGGCCACCAGGCCGGCGGCGGGCGAATTCATCGGATGCTCGGTCGAATTCAGCGCCCGCCGGCCATTCACAAGGTGCACCAGGCGGCGGCTGGCGCTGGTCTGCAAGCCGCCTCGCACTTCGTAGCTGACGGGGCTGAGGCTGGGGTCCAGGCCGGACTCGCGCAGCATCGCGCGCAAGGTGGTGGTGGCGGCTTCGCCGGGTGCCGTTTCGCTGTTCACCAGCTTGGGCAAGGCCTTGCCCAGCAACTGGCCGTCCCGCGCCAGCTTCTCGCGCCGCAGGCCGCGCACGGTGCGGTCCTGCGTGCCGGCAAAGGCCTTCTTGAAGGCCTTGGTGCGATTCAGCGCATGGCCTTCGAAGGCGACCGGGTGCAACGAAGGGTCGCCCAGCAGGCAGAACTGGGCCAGCGTCTTCAGGTCGCAGGGGTCCAGGTGGGTGCGCGCGCCGGCGAAGCGCTGGCGGGCTTCGAGCATCGCCCGGCCGGTCGACGAACCGGCCATCACCTGCTGCAGGAAATACTGGCAGATCAGGTCGGCCATGCCGTTGCCTTCGCTGGGGCCGTAGGCAATCGTGGTGCTGCCGAACACCGCACTGGCGCCGTCCAGCAGGTAGGCCAGCGCAATGCCGGGTTCGTCCACGCTGCCGCCGGAGGGCACGGCAAGCGCCGGGTCATAGAGCTGGGCGCCGTAGCAGCACTCGGCGGCCACCACCGTGCCGGCGCTGATGCGGCCCTTGAGCCGGCGCGCGCGGTGCGCCACCGGGAACTCGCTGACGCCAGGCGGCTGACCGTAGAACTCCGGCATGTCCTTGGCACCGTGGCAGTTGATGAAGTGCAGCCGCGCAGCCAGATCCACCGGTTTCCACGGCAAGGCCTGTGGCGGCACCAGGTGCAGCGCGCTGGCGTTGCCGAACAGGTTCTCCATGCTCAGCTTGGACGAGGCTTCCCAGGCCTGGGCGCTGATGCCGAATGCGCGTGCATAGTCGCTGCGCGGGCGTGACACGCTGCGCGCTGAAGCGTCAATCAACAGCGTCAGTGCGCTGGGCTCCCGCGCCCCGGGCACGTCCGGCAGCCGGCCGACGACGCGGGTGGGGCCCTGGAAGCGGCCGGGGTCGGTGCTGTAGGCCGCGTCGCAGGCGTAGGGCAGGTCACTGGGCACCAGCGTGTCGGGGTCGCCGTTGGCGGTGCTGAAGGCGGGGTTGCGCAGCGGCACCAGTGGCAGCACGTCGGGGCCGCCCAGCAGCAGCAGGTAGTGCGGCGACAGGGCAGCGTAGAGCCGGTCGATGGCCCGCTTGATTTCCTTGGGCGTGGGTTCGGCCGAGACCGCGCCGCCCCAGGTCTTCATCGTGGCCGCGTCGTCCAGGTGAATCACCCGGCTGTCGAAACCGCGGCGAGCGTCGGCCTTGACCAGGCGCTTGAGTGCGGAGTCCACCTTGGCCAGTCCCTTTTCACCGTACTTGCGCTGCAGCGCCGTCCGGTGCGTGAGGATCAGTTTGTCCTCTGCCATTGACGATCTCCCTGGGTATTGGCTGTGTGCGATTGCCAGCCATGCCGGCTTGGCATGGTGGCGATGGGCAGCGAGGGGATTGTGGGCTTGCCCTGCCGCGCTGCGCAATGCAGGCGCGGTAAAGCACGGCAGCGCGCTTCAGTGGCCGGGGGGCGGCGTGTCGTCTGCGGCGGGCGAAGCATCGTCGGCAGCAGGCTCGACGAGTGGCGGCGGCGGCGCGAGGGCAGCCTGGCGCAGTTCTTCGACGCGCATGCCTTCTTTCAGCAACGCGCGGCGCAGCCAGTCGGGCTGCGGGCCTTGGCCGTCCCAGCTTTCACCTGTCGTGGGATGGCGGTATTTGGGCGGCAGGTCGGGAACAAGAACCGGTTCGGGAGCCGGTGTGTCCTGCAGCAAGTCGTCGACCGTGATGCCCCAAAACTCCATCAGGGCCTGGATACGAGCGAGTACCACGCCTCGCTCGCGTCGGTTCAACGGGCGTTCGGCACCGGGTTCGGCGTCAGCGTTCGCGTCCAGACGCGCATCATCGGCTGGCTCGTGCATCGGAATGGGGAACCCGAAGGAAGAAGAGGCTGCGCACCGCGCCAGCGCGGTGCGCAGCGGATCAGGCTTGAGCAGCCTGGTCAAGTTCGCGGCAAGACGGTGCGCAGACCGCCTGTGCCTTGCCCAGCAGCTTACGGGACTTCAGCTGGGCACGTGGGCGATGTTTGCCACACAGGAAACACGACATGGTGGCGGCGCCAAACGCACCCGTCGCAGAGAAGGGAGAACCCGCTACTTTCGAGCGGTAACGAAGACCACCAGCGTCGATGGAGGTCTTGGGATCGTCCTTGGCCAGAATGCGCTCCTCAAAATACAAAATGGTTCAACAACGGCTGCCGGATCCTCCGGGGTTGACCCCCGAAATCATGAACGCCCAAGGTTTGCACCCTGGATCACCTCCCCTGTAAGACGAATGAGACGACTGAAGCGCTCCGGCCAGCCCCTCATTATCGTTCATCTGCAGGATTCGGGCCAGCCCTGTGTCTCTCTCGGGATTGGGGGTTCTGCCGAGAAGCCGCCGTCTTTTTCGCTGGCGCGCACTACTTTTGACGCCAATCTCGTGGTTTACCCGCAAGATTTCTCTTTCCGACCAGCGGCCTGCAGCATTGCACCGGCAGCTGTTTCGATTGGAAACCTCGGCGCAGCGTGAACGGCTGTTGCAAGCGCGAGCCGCTGTATCGGGGTCACCGGAATCTTATCAAAACAACTCGATTTTCTTTGCAGAATAGGTTGAATATCGGCTGCATGTGCCTATGAGAAAAGGCCGGTATTAATGGATTGATCTTCTCATGAATCATTTCATAATGGGATCATGAGACCGCGCAACCAGCCCGCCCGAGACCGTTTGCTGCCTTTGCTGGGCCGGCTCGGGCCCAGCAGCGCTGCAGCGCTGGCGCAGGCGCTGGACGTCAGTGTGCCGACGCTGCACCGGCTGTTGCAGGAGCAGGCTGGCCAGGTGCTCAGCGCTGGCAAGGCCAGGCGGGCGCGCCATGCCTTGCGTCGCGGGCTGCGCGGCGTCGTCGGCGACTCGCCGCTCTACCAGGTCGATGTCGAAGGCCGCGCCGAACAGGTCGGCCAGCTGGCACTGCTGAGGCCACAAGGCGCCTGGCTGCAGTTGCCCGACGGCAGCTGGCCCGTGCCCGAAGCTTCGCGCGACGGCTGGTGGGACGGCCTGCCGTACCCGCTGCTGGACATGCGGCCGGAAGGCTACATGGGCCGCCAGTTTGCGCGCCGGCAACATCAGGCGCTGGCCGTGCCGGCAGACCCGGAGACCTGGAGCGACGACGACGTGGTGCATGTGCTCAGCCAGCGCGGCTGGGACGCCAGCGGCCAGTGGATCCTCGGCGAGCCGGCGATGGCGCTGTGGCAGGCCGAGCGGCTGGCGCCCGCCACGCCCCTGCGGCCCGCTGTCCAGGGCGCGGCCTATGCGGCGTTGGCCGACGAAGCCGTGGCCAGCGGCGTGCCGGGCTCCAGCGCGGCCGGCGAGTTCCCGAAGTTCGCCGCGCTGCGCGAACTGGACGGCAGCGCCACGCCGCACGTGCTGGTGAAGTTCTCGGGCGCTGACGCCGGCTCGTCCACTGTCCAGCGCTGGGCCGACCTGCTGGTCTGCGAGCACCTGGCGCTGGCCTGCGCCGGCACCTTGCCCGGCGCCGAGCCCACACGCAGCCGCGTGCTGGGCCATGCCGGGCGCACCTTCCTCGAAGTCGAGCGTTTCGACCGCCACGGCCGCTGGGGCCGCAGCGGGCTGGTCAGCCTGGGCACGCTGGACGCGGCGCTGCTGGGCGACGGCAGCAGCGACTGGACCCGCCTTGCCGCGCGGCTGGCGGCCGAACAATGGCTGGCCGCGGAAGCCCTGCCGCGCGTCGAGGTGCTGTGGTGGTTCGGCCGGCTGATCGCCAACACCGACATGCACACCGGCAACCTGAGTTTCCGGCCGGCCCCGACCTCGAATGCAGCAGCCAAGGCCGGGCTGCAGCTGGCGCCGGCCTACGACATGCTGCCGATGCTGTACGCGCCGCTGGCAGGAGGAGAGTTGCCGCCGCGCCAGTTCGAGCCCGCCTTGCCGCTGCCGCCGCAGCGCACCGTCTGGCAGACCGCCTGTACCGCAGCGCTGGCCTTCTGGCAGATGGCCGCCGAAGACAGCCGCATCAGCCCGGCTTTCCGCGCCACCTGCAAGCAGAATCGGCAGCGGCTCGAGGCGGTGGCCGCGCTGGCCTGATCAGGCTGCAACGCGCACCGGCAGCACCGTGCCCGAGCAACTGCCCAGGCCGATGCGGCGGGCGCCTTCGCGCTGGCAGAAGGCGCGCAGCGTGATGGTGTCGCCGTCTTCGAGGAAGCGGCGGGTTTCGCCGTTGGGCAGGGTGATCGGCTGCTTGCCGCCGTTCGTCAGCTCCAGCAGCGAGCCGGCTTGTTCGGGCTGCGGGCCGGAGAGGGTGCCGCTGCCCAGCATGTCGCCAGGCTGCAGGTTGCAGCCGGTGATGGTGTGGTGGGTGATGAGCTGCGCTGCGGTCCAATACGCATCGCGGTAGTTGGACTGGCTGAGCCGCGTGGCGGGCTCGCCGGCTTCGCGCATGCGGGTGGTCTGCAGCAGCACTTCGAGCTGGATGTCCAGCGCGCCGTTGGCCTGGTTGTCATCGCTGGCCAGGTAGGGCAGCGGCGCGGGGTCGCCGGCCGGGCGCTCGAAGGCGGCGCGGAACGGTGCCAGCGCCTCCAGCGTGACGATCCACGGCGAAACGGTGCTGGCGAAGTTCTTGGCGCCGAACGGGCCCAGCGGCTGGTATTCCCAGGCCTGCACGTCGCGCGCGCTCCAGTCGTTCAGCAGGCCCAGGCCGAAGACATGCGACTCGGCCTGCGCCAGGCTCACCGGCTCGCCCAGCGCATTGCCCGGGCCGACGTAGATGGCGAGCTCCAGTTCGTAGTCCAGCCGCTTGGTGGCGCCCAGGAAAGGCAGCTCGGCCTCCGGCGGCTTGAGCTGGCCTTGCGGGCGATGGAAGGGCTGGCCGCTGGGGATGATGGACGAGGCGCGGCCGTGGTAGCCGATGGGCACCCACTTGTAGTTGGGCAGCAGCGGCGCGTCCG
Source organism: Ideonella sp. (assembly GCF_041287625.1). Lineage (GTDB taxonomy): Bacteria > Pseudomonadota > Gammaproteobacteria > Burkholderiales > Burkholderiaceae_C > Ideonella. Next base: position 249,974 of record NZ_JBGGNH010000073.1, on the reverse strand, counting down.
GGCGGAACAGCTTGCCGACGGCAGTGGCGTGGTGGATGCCGGTGTAGAAGTCGGTGTAGTCGCCAATGCGGCAGGGCACGCTCATCTCGGCTTGGGCCTGCGGCAGCAGGCATGGCGCGAGCGCGGCTTCGTAGACGCTCTGCGACAGCAGCGCGGCCGACAGCGCGGCGCGCAACTGATGGCGCGCGGCGGTGGGCTGGCCCATCAGGTCGTTCAGCTCGCCCGCGGCCAGTGGCAGCAGCAGGTCTTTCAGGCCATCGGCCCAGCCGGGTACCTCGGCCGCCAGCTTCAGGTCCAGGATCTGGTCGCCAATGGCCACGCCGATGCGCCAGGCCTCGCCACTGCCGGCGCGGCGGAAGCGGCCGTAGGGCAGGTTCTGGATCGGGAAGTCGGCTTCGGCAGTGTTGGCGGAAGCCACCCAGCTGCTCAATGCCGGGTTCAGGGTCATGTCGGAGGATGCGGTCATCGGGGGATTCTGGTTCAGCGGTATTTCACGCGGGCGCGAAGCGGTCTTGCAGGCCGGCCCAGCAGGCGGGGTAGCCGGCGTCCAGCACGCCGCTGGCCTGCATGGCGTAGTCGGTGGGAATGAAGCGGTAGCGGCTTTCGAACATGAAGGCCAGCGTGTGGTCCAGCTTGTGCGGCTTCAGCTCGGCGCCGCTGGCTTTCTCGAAGGCATCCTGGTCCGGGCCGTGCGGCACCATGCAGTTGTGCAGCGAGGCACCGCCCGGGCGGAAGCCTTCGGGCTTGGCGTCGTACTGGCCGTAGACCAGGCCCATGAACTCGCTCATCAGGTTGCGGTGGTACCAGGGCGGGCGGAAGGTGTCCTCGGCGACCAGCCAGCGCGGCGGGAAGATCACGAAGTCGCAGTTGGCGGTGCCGGGCGTGTCCGAAGGCGAGGTCAGCACCGTGAAGATCGAAGGATCCGGGTGGTCGAAGCTGATCGAGCCGATGGTCATGAAGTGCTTCGTGTCGTACTTCACCGGCGTGAGGTTGCCATGCCAGGCGACGACGTTGAACGGGGAGCGGTGAGCGTCTGCCACCCACAGCCGGCCGCCGAAGCGCTTGATGAGCTGGTAGCTGCCGGCCGGGCCGATGGGCGTGTCGTCGAACGCGGCGACCGGGGCCTGGAAGTCGCGTGCATTGGCCAGGCCGTTGGAGCCGATGGGGCCGAGTTCGGGCAGGCGGAACTGGGCCCCATGGTTCTCGCAGACGTAGCCGCGTGATGGGCCGTCCGGCAGCGCGATGCTGAAGGCCAGGCCACGCGGCAGCAGCGCGATCTCGCCGGGCGCCACGTCCAGCAAGCCCATTTCGGTGGTGATGCGCAGCCGGCCTTGCTGCGGCACCAGCAACATCTCGCCATCGGCATTCACCAGCGCGCGTTGGTCCATTGAACGGCTGCAGACGTAGACCAGCGCGGCCAGGCCTTGCTGGGCTTCGACATCGCCGCAAGCGGCCACGGTGCGCAAGCCGTCGATGAAGTCCCACTCGGCCGCGCCCGCCATCGGGAACGGACCCCAGCGCAGCGGCTCCGGCGGCAACACGGCGCCCTCGGGCTTGCCGCTCAGCCACAGCGGTTGCGCATAAGGCTGGTAGCGGCCGGCGACCACCGAGGGCTGGCGGCGGTACAGCCAGCTGCGGCGGTTTTCATGCCGTGGCGCGGTGAAAGCGGTGCCGGAAACCAGTTCGGCATACAGCTCGAATGGTGCGCGTTGCGGGCTGTTGCGGCCCTGCGGCAAGGCGCCGGCCACGGCTTCGGTGGCGAACTCGTTGCCGAAGCCGCTCTGGTAGCGGAGGGGAGTGTCAGACATGGGGGGAAGGCGAGTGAAGCGTTAGTCCAAGGTGATGTGGTTGGCACGGATCAGTTGGCCCCAGCGCTCGCGCTCGGCGCGCACGTAGTCGGTCATCTGCTGGGGCGTGCCGGGCAGGGCTTCGAGCGCGAGCGTCTGGAAGCGGGCCTTGACGAAGGTGCTGTCCAGCGCGGCCTGCAAGGCCTTGTTGAGCTTGCCGACGACTTCGGGCGGCGTGCCGGCCGGCACCACTAGACCCTGCCAGGCGTAGGCTTCGAAATTCGGCAGCCCTTGCTCGGCGAAGGTGGGGATCTCGGGCAGGGTTTTGAGGCGCTGGGGGCTCGCCACCGCAATGGCCTTCAGCTTGCCGCTGCCCAGGTACTGCTGCACGCTGGCGGTGTCCATCAGGCCGAACGGCACCTGGCCGCCCAGCAGGTCGGTGACGGCCGGACCGGCGCCTCGGTAGGGCACATGGATCAGCTTGAGCCCGGTGCGCTCGCGCAGCAGCTCGGTCGCCAGGTGATGCGGGCTGCCGGCGCCGGCCGACGCATAGCTGGTGCCGTCCGCATGGCTGCTGGCCCAGGCCAGGAATTCCTTCCAGTTCTTGACCGGCACGTTGGGCGCGACCACCAACACCAGCGGGAAACGCGCCAGCAGGCCGACTGGGGTGAAGTCCTTCTCGGCGTTGTAGCTGAGCTTGCTGAACAGTGACGGATTGGCGGCCAGCGTGGCGAAGTCGGCCGTCAGCATCACGTTGCCGTATTCCTTGGACTTGGCGACGTAGTCGGCAGCGATGTTGGTCGCGGCGCCGGGCTTGTTGTTGACGATGATGGGCCGGTTCAGCGTCTTGCTCATCGCGTCGGCCACGGTGCGGGCCACGACGTCGGAACCGCCACCAGGCGCGTAGCCCAACACCCATTCCAGCGGCCGGTCCTGGGCCTGCGCAAGCAGCGGTGATGCGGCCGATGCCAAGCTTGCCAGCAAGGCGGCACGGCGGGAAATGTGGAGGGTCATGCGTTGTCTCTGTGGTCGTTGTTCGATGATGCGGGGAGGGGGACGGGGCCGCTGTCGCGCGCGGCCTGCAGTGCTTCGCGCAGCACGGCCAGGTCGCCGATGTGATTGGCCAGCAGCAGCACCAGGCGAGCGTTCAGCGCGTGGCTGGCGGCCGTGTCCAGGCCTTGGTGCGCGGTGATCAGGGCTTCGTAGAAATCGTCCGGTGCGGCGAGGTTGGGCGTGAGGATCAGGGCCATGGTGGCTCCGGTGTTCAGCGCGCCAGTGCGCGTTGCAGCGCGGCGCGGAGTTCGGCCAGGCCTGCTGCGTCGGGCAACAGGCGTTCCCAGCGTGCGGCCAGGTGCTGGTCGGGGCGCAGCAGCAGCGCGCTGCCGGGAGACAGCGCGTAGCGTTGCGCGAGCAGGCCTTGGGCGTCGTCCTGCGGGCTCAGGTGCAGCAGTTGCAGCGGCGCCAGGCCCTCAGCGGCATGGCGCAGCGCAAGCTCGGGCCAGTCCACGGCCTCGCCAAAGACCAGCAGTGTGAAGCCTTGCGCGCTGCCGCCCAGTTCGCGCAGCAGCCAGCGTGGTTGGTCACCTGCAGCCTGCAGCGGCGCGTCGCTGGCCGGTGCGCCGGGCACCATGCGGCAGCCTTCGGGTGTTTCGCTGGCAGTGTTCAGCGGCGAGCCGGTCAGCGTGCTGGGCAATGAAAGCCGGCCGCTGTTCACCAGGCTGCGGGCGAACGGATGGTGCTTGGCGAGCTGCAGCACGGCGTCCCGGAAGACGCGGCTGATCTCGCTCTTGGGCGTGATGAAGTCGGTGGACCGGGTCGAGTTCAGGATGTTCTCGTCGGCCGCGGCTTCGCGTTCGTCGGCGTAGCTGTCCAGTAAGGCGTCGCTGCCCCAGCCTTTCAGGCAGGCGGCGAGTTTCCAGGCCAGGTTGTCGGCATCCTGCACGCCGGAGTTCGCACCCCGCGCGCCGAAGGGCGAGACGCCGTGGGCTGAGTCGCCGGCGAAAAGGACCCGGCCGTGGCGGAAGCGCGGCATGCGGCGGCAGGCGAAGGTGTAGACGCTGGCCCATTCGAGCGTGAAGTCCTGGTCCTCGCCGAGCAGTGCGCGCACGCGCGGCAGCACGTTCTCGGGCCGCTTTTCCACTTCGGGGTCCGCGTCCCAGCCGAGCTGGAAGTCGATGCGCCAGATGCCGTCCGGCTGCATGTGCAGCAACACGCTTTGCCCGGGATGGAAGGGCGGGTCGAACCAGAACCAGCGCTCGGCGGGCTGCGCGTGTTTCATGCGCACGTCGGCGATCAGGAAACGGTCGCGGAAGACCCGGCCGCTGCTTTCCTGGCCCAGCATCTGGCGCAGCGGCGAGCGCGCGCCGTCGCAGGCGGCCACGTACGCGGCTTCCAGCGTGTAGTCGCCTTCGGGTGTGCTGATGGTCAGCCGCGCGTGGTCCGTCTCCTGGCAAATGCCGGTGACACGCTGATGCCATCGCAGGTCCAGCCCTGGCAGCTCGGCCGCGCGTTCGACCAGGTAGCCCTCGACCGCATGCTGAGGCAGGTTCACGAAGGCCGGGCGCTCGTGCCCAGGCTCGGGCAGCAGGTCGAAACGGTAGATTTCCTCGCGGCCGAAAAACACTTTGCCGACGTGCCACTTCACGCCTTTGGCGACCACGCGCTCGCCCACGCCCAGCCGGTCGAAGATCTCCAGCGTGCGCTTGGCAAAGCAGATGGCGCGCGAGCCGGCCGAGAGCTGGCCGTCTTCGTCCAGCAGCACGACGGGCACGCCGCGCTGCGCCAGGTCGATGGCCAGGCTCAGGCCCACCGGCCCTGCGCCGACGACGACGACCGGCCGGCGCACCGGCGTGGCAGCGTCCTGGTCGGCGCTGCGCCGGTAGCCGAAGCGCAACTGCTGGAAATTGGTTTCCGCCTGGGCCATGGCTCAGCCTTCCAGCGTTTCCCACATCTGGCGGTCGCGCTCGGCGGTCCACACGCGCGGGTCTGCGTATTGCGTGACTTCGTCGTAGCAGCGCGTCACGTCGAACGGCATGCAGTGGTCGAAGATGACCCAGTGGCCATACTTGGGCTTGAGCTGGGCGTAGACCGACTTGTAGACCGCGTTCAGGTCCTGCCCGGCGGCCACGCCAGCCTGCACCGCGGCGTACACGTCCGACACAAAGCTGCGTGTGCCGGCCAGGCCGGCGGCGACCTGCTCGGGCGTGGTCAACGCGGCGCCGCGGCCGGGCACCAGCGCGACGGGTTGCAGCGCGGCGATGTTGTCCAGCGTCTGCGGCCAGTCCTTGAAGTACGCGTCGCCGGCGTAGGGCGTGGCGTCGAATTCGACCAGGTCGCCACTGAACAGGATCTTCTGCTCGGGTAGCCAGGCCACCGTGTCACCCTTGGTGTGGCCGCGGCCGAGCTGGATCAGCTGCACCTCCAGCTTGCCCAGCCAGACGGACATTCGGCCGGTGAAGGTCATGGTCGGCCAGGTCATGCCTTCGGGCACCGACTCCACCGCCTGGAACAGCCGCGGGAAGCGGCCGATCTCGCTGGCCTTGTCGGCCTCGCCGCGTTCGACGATCAGGTCGTAGGTGTCACGGCTGGCAATGATGTGCTGCGGCTGGTAGGCGCTGGCACCCAGCACGCGCACCGCGTGGTAATGGCTCAGCACCACGTACTTGATCGGCTTGTCGGTCACCTCGCGGATGCGGCGGATCACGTCCTGCGCCATCACCGGCGTGGCCTGGGTGTCGATCACCATCACCGCGTCGTCGCCAATGATGATGCCGGTGTTCGGGTCGCCTTCGGCGGTGTAGGCATAGGCGTTGGCCGACAGCCGCGTGAACGAGACTTTCTTCTCCTCCAGATCGGCTTGCGAGGCAAACGCCTTGTTGGGTTCTTTGCTCATGACGAATCGATTAGGCAATGTGAAAGTATGTTGATCTTGGTCAATCCGTTTGATAATGTCAAAACAATTCGTTTAGGTATAACTACCAATGCGTGGTGACGATGAGCGTTGAAGACGAGGGCGGCGGCTCGCGGGGAATCCAGAGCATCGAAGTCGGCGGAAGGCTGCTGCGGGCGCTGGTGCACCTGGGTCGGCCGGCGCCGCTGAAGGAACTGGCCGGCGAGGCCGACATGGCGCCGGCCAAGGCGCATCCGTACCTGGTCAGCTTCGGCAAGCTGGGCCTGATCGCGCAGGACCCGGCCACCGGGCAGTACGGTCTGGGGCCGCTGGCGCTGCAGATGGGCTTGATCAGCCTGCAGCAGGTGGACCCGATCCGCCTGGCCTCGGCAGAGCTGCCGGCGTTGGCGCGGCAGATCGGCCAGACGGTGGGCATTGCGATCTGGGGCAACCGTGGGCCGACCTTCGTGCGGCTGGAAGAAGGGCCGACGGCGGTGCACGTGAACATGCGGCATGGCACGGTGGTGTCGGTGCGCGGCACGGCCTCGGGCCGGCTGTTTGCCGCCTTTGCGCCGCGCGAGCAGGTGCTGCAGGCCTTGAAGGACGAGGCGGCGCACGCGCCGGCCGGCGCGAAGCCACCGAAAGGCATCGACGCGAGCTTCGAGGCCGAGCTGGCGCAGGTTCGCGCGCAGCGCTTCGCCAGCGTCGACGGCGGTACGGTGGAGGGCATCTCGGCGCTGGCCGCGCCGGTGTTCGACGGCTTCGGCGCGATGGTGCTGGCGCTGACTGCGATCGGTCCGCGCGCCTCGCTGGATCCGTCGCCAGAAGGGGCTGCGGCGCAGCTGTTGCGGGCCAGCGCAGCGGCCTTGTCCCGGCGCCTGGGCGCGCGCGGCTGAGGCTATTCCTGCCGCGGCGTCCGGCCATCGGCCGGCGAGGTGGGAGCCTCTGGTAAGGTCAGCCAGACATGGAACACAGCACCTCACTGATCACCACAATTGCAGCCGGCTTTGGTGTCGCGCTGGTCCTGGGTTTCATTGCGGAGCGGCTGAAGTTGCCCGCACTCGTCGGCTACCTGATGGCCGGCATCCTGATCGGGCCGGCCACCCCCGGTTTCGTGGCGGATGTGCACATTGCTTCGCAGCTGTCGGAGATCGGCGTGATGCTGCTGATGTTCGGCGTGGGCCTGCATTTCTCGTTGCAGGACCTGCTGGCGGTGAAGCGCGTGGCCGTGCCGGGCGCGGTGGTGCAGATGACGTTTGCCACGCTGCTGGGCGCGGTGCTGGCGCACTGGTGGGGCTGGACTTGGGGGCAGGGGCTGGTGTTCGGCCTGTCGCTGTCCTGCGCCAGCACGGTGGTGCTGCTGAAGGCGCTGGAGGCACGCAACACGCTTGAGTCCATGAACGGCCGCATCGCGGTCGGCTGGCTGGTGGTGGAAGACCTGGCCACCGTGTTGGTGCTGGTGCTGCTGCCGCCACTCGCGGGGGTGCTGGGCGGCACCGTGCCCGAAGCCGAAGCTGGTCAGCCGCTGTGGTGGGCCATCGGGCAGACGCTGCTGCTGGTCACGGCCTTCATCGTGCTGATGCTGGTGGTGGGCCGGCGGGTGCTGCCCTGGCTGCTGTGGCAGGTCTCCCGCACCGGCTCGCGCGAGCTGTTCACGCTGGCGGTGGTGGCGGTGGCCATTGGCATCGCCTACGGAGCGGCGGTGCTGTTCAAGGTCTCGTTTGCGCTGGGCGCTTTTTTCGCCGGCATGGTGATGCGCGAATCGGAGTTCAGTCACCGGGCGGCCGAGGAGTCCCTGCCGCTGCGCGATGCGTTTTCGGTGCTGTTCTTCGTGTCGGTCGGCATGCTGTTCGAGCCGGCCATCCTGGTCGAGCAGCCGGGCCACGTGCTCGCGGTGGTCGCCGTCATCATCCTGGGCAAGGCCCTGGCCGCGGCGGCGCTGGTGATCCTGTTCCGCTACCCGCTGAACACTGCGCTGACGGTGGCCGCCAGCCTGGCGCAGATCGGCGAGTTCTCGTTCATCCTGGCGGGACTGGGCGTGGCGCTGGGCTTGCTGCCGCAGGCTGGCATGAGCCTGGTGCTGGCCGGCGCGCTGATCTCCATCGCGCTGAATCCGCTGCTGTTTGCTGCGATGGAGCCGTTCCGCCGCTGGGTGCTGGCGCGCTCGACGCTGGCGCAGCGGCTGGAGCAGCGAGAAGACCCGTTCGCCGAACTGCCCACCAGCACCGAGCGCCGCTACCTGGAAGGGCAGGTGGTCATCGTCGGCTACGGCCGCGTGGGCAAGCGCATCGCCCAGGGGCTGGATGCGCGCGGCATTCCGTATGTGGTCGCGGAGCAGAACCGCGAGCGCGTCGAAGACCTGCGCAGACGCGGTGTGGCCGCCGTTTCGGGCAACGCGGCCGATCCGGCAGTGCTGATCCAGGCTCACATTGCAAACGCCGCGATGCTGGTGATCGCCACACCGGACGCGCTCAATGTGCGCCAGATGGCCGACACTGCCCGGACGCTGAATCCGCAGATCGAGGTGGTGCTGCGCACGCACAGCGAAGAGGAGTCCGAGCTGTTGCGCCACGACAAGATCGGCGCGGTATTCTACGGCGAGGAAGAACTTGCCCGCGGCATGCTGACCCACGTGCTCGACCGCTTCGACCGCGACACGCCGGCACCGGCGATGCACTGACTGCGGGCATCCGCCACCGTCAGCACCGGATCAACTGCTGCCGGTCGTTTCGCTGCGGTGCTTGTAGAAGCGCAGGATGGCCTGTGCGGCGTCGTCCACCAGCAGCTGGCCGACCCTGGTGGCGTACCAGTTGAAATGGGTGCTGACACGGTAGTGGACCTCGATGTCCAGCCGCATTCCACCGGCTTCAGGGGTCAACCGGTACGAGGTGTCCTGCAGGTCGAAATAGCGGCCGCCGATGAGGACATGCTCGTCCAGTGCGCCGGGCGGGAAGGCGTCCGGCTTGAAGTCGTAGGTCCAGCGGATGTAGCGCTGCGGCTCCCAGTCGGTGATGGGCTCATCAAACGCCACGTGTTTGTCCCAGCGCAGCTTGCGCACGTGGCCACCACTGGCCGTGGCCTGAGTGATGGCTTCCTGCGGATAGGGCAGGCCGATAAGGTAGGCCAGGCCGCCCCTCATCTCTGCGGGCTGGATCTGCACCGCGTGGTTGATGTAGCCCCAGACCACTTCCGGCGTGGCGGCAATGTGGATGCTGGCGGCGCTGCGGGCGAGTTCGTCTTGCAGGGGCAGTTGGGCCTCTACCGGGCCGGCGAGCAGCGGCAGTGCGAGCAGCGCGTTCAGCGTGCCTTGCTTGGGTGAGGCCACCCGGGTGTATGCGTGTGCCAACAGTCCGCCGAGGCTGGCCAGCGCCAGGAAGACCGGCAGCGCCATCGCGATGCAGATGCTGCCCTCGATCAGCAGCAGTGCCGTGCCGCCAACAAAGCACAGCGTTGGCACCCAAGGTGCGGTGATGGACAGGCCCAGTGAGCGTCTCTCGGCTGCCATTGACGCGATGGTGTAAACGCCGATCAGGCAGGGCACCAGCAGCACAAAGGACCACAGCATCGGCCCGCTGGCCGTGCGGGGGTGGCTGGACGTCATGAACGGCAACAGGCCGAAGGCGAGCCGCATCAGCAGCCCATAAGCTGCGCCGACGAAAAAAATCCTCCAAAGCCGCACGGGTGTGTCCCTCCATCGGTGACTGCCGCCATGCACGGCTGGCGGCGCGTGCATTTGACCATCGCCATGCCGCAGTCAATGGCTGTTCCGATCCTGGCCGGTGCCATGCCGCCATGCGCTGTAAGGTTTCGGCGTGGTGGGCCGACTGACGGCCTGAACCTTTGTGAACCGTTGGATGAGCAAGCTGGGGTTTGAACACATGCGCAAGTCTTTCCACGATGACTCGAACGGCCCTTCCGCAGCCACACGCCGCCGCTGGCTGTCTGCTGCGGCTGGCATCACCACGCTGGCCGCTGTCGGCGCCACAGGCTGCATGCCGGTGTCGGCCGGCGAGACCCGCGAAGTGCCGGCCTTCAAGTCTGCCGAGCCTGTTGCTGCAACAGGCAACACCGAGGTCGCAGTGCTTGCGGGAGGTTGTTTCTGGGGCGTGCAGGGTGTGTTCCAGCACGTGAAGGGCGTGAGCAACGCGGTGTCGGGTTATGCCGGCGGCGAGAAGCGCACGGCTGCCTATCAGACGGTGAGCGGCGGCGGCACCGGCCATGCCGAATCGGTACAGCTCACTTTCGACCCGCGGCAGATCAGCTACGCGCGCCTGCTGCAGATCTTTTTCTCGGTGGCACACGATCCGACCCAACTGAACCGCCAGGGGCCGGACCAGGGCACGCAATACCGCTCGGCCATCTTCCCGGCGAACGACGCGCAAGCCAAGGTGGCCAAGGCCTACATCGCGCAGTTGGACCAGGCGCATGTGTTCGAAGCGCCCATCGTGACCCGGCTGGAGCCCAGCCAGTCCTTTTTCCCTGCCGAGGACTACCACCAGGACTTCCTGACCCTCAACCCGCGCTACCCGTACATCGTCGTCAACGACATGCCGAAGGTGGGGGCGCTCAAGCGCCTGTTTCCCGCGGTCTATCAGACCGAACCCGCGCTGGTTTCTCAAGCCAGGCGCTGAAACTGGGAGAGATTTCAGTGCCCAATCGACGTGATGTTCTGAACTTTGGGGCTTCGCTGGCAACTGTCGTGGCTTTGCCGGCGAAGGCAGCCAGCGGCCTGCCGGTTGAAGGCAGCATGCCGCCGCTGACTGGTGCGGTGAATTGGCTGAATTCGGCACCGCTGAGTCCGGAAGACCTGCGCGGCAAGGTCGTGCTGGTGGATTTCTGGACCTACTCCTGCATCAACTGCCTGCACGCGCTGCCGCACGTGCGCAGTTGGCACGAGAAGTACCGCGACAAGGGCCTGGTGGTCGTCGGTGTGCACACGCCGGAGTTCGGCTACGAGAAGAACGTGGCCAGCGTGAAGAAGGCGTTGGCGGACTTGGGCGTCACGTTCCCGGTGGCGATGGACAACGACTACGTGATCTGGCGCGCATTCAACAATCGCTACTGGCCTGCACACTACTTTGTTGATGCGCAGGGCCGAATCCGCTTTCATCACTACGGTGAGGGCGAGTACGAGCACTCCGAGCGGGTGATCCAGCAACTGCTCCTGGAGGCTGCTGGCTGAGGCAGGGCGGGCTTCACTGCACGCAAAAATTCACCGCATTTCAGTGTCAACGCTGCCAAGACAGGCCGCGTTGAACCAGCACCAACCACTTGACTGACATTGTCAGACTGCCATGAACAAGCTTGCTGCTGCCTTGATCGCCACCGTGTTCGCTGCCGGTGCCTTCGCTACCGAAACGCCGGCCAAGCCGGAAGCGGCTGCGGCGGCCTCGGCTCCTGCCAAGGCGCACAAGAAGCACTCGAAGAAGAAGACTGACGCTGCGACGGCTGCACCCGCTGCCGCCCCGGCTGCCAGCAAGTGAGCCAGTGGCGCCCTTGATGGGCGCCGGGCTGAAGACGGGCCCCGAAAGGGCCCGTTTTGCATTGTGCGGCCAACCAAATCCGCCAGACCTGCCCGGTTGAGTCTGGCGTTGATGCAAGGCAAACGCACCAAGCAAAAAGCCAGCAGGCGCAAACCTGCTGGCTTCGATATTTTGGCTCCTCGACCTGGGCTCGAACCAGGGACCTACGGATTAACAGTCCGGCGCTCTACCAACTGAGCTATCGAGGAAAAGGGGCTGGCTTCGAAAAGCCAACACGCTTCAATTTCTTGGCTTCGCTACAGGTTCGGTTGTCCTGCGCTGCACTCGCTTTGCATCTGAAGTTGCCTTCCGCGCGCTGCGAGAAATTTCACTTTGGCTCCCCGACCTGGGCTCGAACCAGGGACCTACGGATTAACAGTCCGGCGCTCTACCAACTGAGCTATCGGGGAAGTGAAGCCTCAGATTATAGGCAGAAATTCAAGGGTTTCACAAGAAAACGCCGGGCCGCCCCAAGTTTTCTTCTCCCCTGGGGGGCCTGACGCGAAGCGGCAGATCTGGGGGCTCACAGAAAGGCCTGAAAAGATGCGCGGAAAGTTCGGGGCGCGACCGGGTACAGATAGACATGGCCATATTGGTACGGGCTTTCCTGCCAGGCGCGCTGGTCGAACAGGTTGTCCACGCCCACGCGCAGCACCGTGTCATGCCCGGCAATGCGGGTCTGGTAACGGCTGGCGAGCGACCAGGTGGTCCAGCCCGGAATGGCGACCGAGTTGTCCGGCAGCACGTAGCGCGAGCCTTCATGCGAAGCGGTGGCGACCAGCGAAAGGCCGGGCACCTGCGGCAGCGCATAGATGGCCGAGGCGCGCAGCGTGCGTTGCGCCACGTTCGCGGGCACCAAGCCGTTCTGCGAATCATCGGCTGCGCCCTCGCGCCGAGCGCGCAACGCCATCACGCTGCCACGCAAGGTCAGCGGGCCGTTGTGCCAATCGGCGCTGGCCTCCAGGCCGCGGTGGCGCGCGTCGCCATCGCTCACTCGCGTGCAGCTGCCGTCGTCCGAGCAGGCGCCCAGGTCGCTGCTGACCGGGCGGTGGATGTCGAATGCGGTCAAGGTAGCGTCCAGTTCGCGGTCCTGGAACTTGACGCCGACTTCGGTCTGGCGGCTCTTCAGCGCAGGCAGTGGCTGGCCTGCATTGCTGTAGACCGGCCGGTTCGGCGCCACATCGCTTTCGATGCCCTGGCCCCAGCTCGCGTAGCCCATCAGCGTGGGCGTGAACTGCTGGGTCAGCGCCAGCCATGGCGTCGTGAAGCTCTGGTCGTAGCTGACCGGCTCGCTGCCATCGGTGGCCACGCTGCCGCGCGACAGCCGGGTGTGCCGCAGGCCCAGCCAGAGGCGGGTGGCCTGGCTCAGGTCGATCACGTCGCGCAGGTGCAGCTCGACGTTGCGTTCGTCGCGGTTGGTGTTGGTGTACAGCGCATCCGGGCTGGCAGGCACCTCCGTCTTGCCGTCCACGGTGCCGGTGCCGGCAAGGTTGTAGGTCTGCGGGCCGAAGCGGGCTGTGAGTTTGCTCCAGGTCAGGCCTGTGGAGACCTGGTGGGTGAGCGGGCCCGTGGCGAGCTTGCCCTCCAGCGTCAGCGCGGCGGCGCGCGTGTCGCGGTGTTCGTTTTCGCTGCGGAAGTCCCAGAGCGAGACGTGGCCGTCGGCGCTGTAGCGGTCGCAGGGGGCGCAGTCATAGGTGACGGGATCGAACAGGCCGACAGGGAAGGCGGCGCGGTCGTCGGTCTGCAGGCGCTGCTGCATGGCCTGGGCGCTGAGTTGCCATTGCGCGCTCAAGGCCTGGGTCCAGCGCAGGCTGGCGGTCTGGCCGTCGAACACAACAGGCAGCGACCAGGGCTGGTTGTTCAGGTTCAGCCGCGGGTCGACGGTCGAAGCCTTGGGCAGCGTGTCGCCCAGCATGCTGTAGCCCGGAATGCTCGGCTGGGACTGGTGGCTGAACTCGACTTCGGCTTCCAGCTTGCCGCTGTTGCCCAGACGCAGCATGCCGGCCGCAGCCAGCAGGTGGCGGTGGCCTTCGGTGTCGTGCTGCAGCGGGTCCAGTTTCTCGACCGAGGCGTTGATGCGCAGGCCGGCCTTGCCGTCCAGCAGTTGCTGGTCGATGTCGGCCGCAGCCTTCAGGCTGCCGGACTCGGTCCAGCCCAGCAGCACGCTCTTCTGGTCCCCGCGTGGGCGCTTGACGACGAAGTTGACCAGGCCCGCCGGCGAGCTGATGCCGGCCTGGGCACCGCTGGTGCCCTTGAGCACCTCGATGCTTTCCTTGTTGTCCATCAGCAGCGCGGTCTCGGCATTGATGGGCAGACCGTCGCGCCGGTAGTTATGGCGGTTGTCCAGCTCGTAGCCGCGCACCCGCATCGAGGCCCAGTAGCCGGGCGCGTTGTAGGCGTCGCCAATGCTGGCGTCCAGCCTGGTGATCTCGCTCAGCGAGTCGATGCCGCTGTCCAGCAGCAGGCCGGTGTTCAGCACGCTGGCCTGGAACGGCGAGCGGGCCAGCGGCGTGTCGCCAAAGCCGGCGATGGTGGCGGGCAGGGCGCTGCTGCGGCCCGTCACGGTGACGGTCTCGGTCGGCGTGGTTTGTGCCTGGGCGCCGGCGGTCAATGCCAGCAGTGCGGCAGCCGCGAGCGGCTGGCGAAGGAATGCAAAAGGAGAAAGGCGGCGGGCCATCGGTGACTTCCAGTCGATGGCGCAAGGGCAATGCAGTGAAAAAGCGGCCGAGGACCGGCACGCGCTCTCAACATGGCTTCCCTGCGCGAGGATTACCTCAATCAGGTTCAAAGGGACTGTCTCAGTCGGCCCTGTCCTGTGGACGGGCCAACACCCCTAGCGGATGCGCTGCAGTCGTGAGAGAGGCCGCAGCGCGTGAGGATTATCGCCCTTAACCCACGTGCAACGCGGTGGCAGGCTGCGATGTTTGACTGGCGGCAGGCGCAAAAAAGCCCGCACGCGGCGGGCTGCCTGGCAAGGCGAGAGCGGCTCAGCGCTTGAGCTCACCCAGCTTGCCGGTCTTGTCCTTCCATTCGTCAGCATCCGGCAGCGCGGGCTTGCGCTTGGTGATGCTGGGCCAAAGCTTGGCGAGTTCAGCGTTCAGCGCGATGTACTGCTGCTGGTCGCCGGGCACGTCTTCCTCGGGCAGGATGGCGTTGACCGGGCATTCGGGAATGCAGACCGCGCAGTCGATGCACTCGTCCGGATCAATGGTCAGGAAGTTCGGGCCTTCGCGGAAGCAGTCGACGGGGCAGACGTCGACGCAGTCGGTGTACTTGCAGCGGATGCAGGCTTCGGTGACGACGTGGGTCATGGGGCGGAATCGTTGGTATGAGAAAAAGGGGCGCCCCGTCTGTTGGAACGCACGCGTGGCTTGCCCCGGCAGCTTTCGAACTAGTCGACTGCGCCGGCGGCGGCTGGCGAAAAGCGAATTTTACGGTGCGAAGGCCGGGATTGCCGGATGGCCTTCAACTGTTGCGGTGGCCTGCGCCGGCCGCGGCATCTCGCTGACCGCCGCCGCGCCCACGCCAACCGTGACCACTGCGGGCCGGCCGGCATGCATCACGCAGGCCGCGGGCAGGGTGTCAACACGGTGGTCGGACATCAACTGGTCAGGCCAGCCTGCACGCGAGACCACGTTGACCGGCGTGTCGCCTGGCCATCCGGCATCTTGCAGCCGACGGGACAGGTCGGCCAGCTGGCGGCCGGCCATGTAGAAAACTTCGGTGTCGGCGCGCTGGCTGGCGCGCAGTTCCAGCTCGGCGGTCATTGCAGTGCTCAACGCCAGACTGCGGCCCCGGCCGCGGCGGGTCAGTGGGCGTTGCGTGGCGGCGGCAGCGGCCAACGCCGCGGTCACGCCGGGGATGACTTCGCTGGCGATGCCGGCCTCGGCCAGCGCCTGCAGTTCTTCCTCCAGCCGGCCGAAGATGGACGGGTCGCCGCCCTTGAGCCGCGCAACCACCGCACCGCTGGCCGCGTGCTGCACCAGCAGCGCATTGATGCGCGCCTGGGCGGTGGCGGCGGTGAAGCCGCGCTTGCCCACGTCCAGCCACAGGGCTTGCGGCGCGAAGTCACGCAGCGCAGGGTCGGTCAGCGCGTCGAACAACACGATCTGCGCCTGGCCCAGCGCCCTGGCGCCGCGCAGCGTGATCAGGTCGGCTGAGCCGGGGCCGGCGCCGATGAAGATGACGCGGCCGGGCGTGGCGGGGTCTGCAGGCAAGGACATGCGCGGGTTCAGGCTTCGGCCGTCTCGGTTTCAGGTCGAACATGCAGGCCGCATTCCTTGGCTTTCTCGTCTTCCCACCACCAGCGGCCGGCGCGGAATTCTTCGCCCACGGCAATCGCACGGGTGCAAGGCGCGCAGCCGATGCTGGGCATGAACTGGTCGTGCAGTGCGTTGTACGGCACGTTGTTCTGCTCGATGTAGTGCCAGATGTCGGCCCAGGTCCAGTCGACCAGCGGGTTGTACTTGGTGCGGCCGTTGGCTTCGACTTCGCTGGCCGGCATCTCCCCGCGGTTTTGCGACTGCTCGCGGCGCAGGCCTGTGACCCAGGCGCTGCGGCCTTCCAGCATGCGGCCCAGCGGCTCCAGCTTGCGCACGTGGCAGCAGCCTTTGCGCAGTTCCAGGCTCTGGTACATGGCCTTTTCGCCGTTCTTGCGCACGAACTGCACCACCGCTTCGTTGCGCGGCTCGTAGAGTTCGACTGGCAGCTGGTAGCGCTTCTCGATCTGCGGGATCAGTGCCAGCGTCTCGGCATGCAGCGCGCCGGTCTGTAGCGTGCCGATGGCAATCGGCAGCTTGTGGCGGGCGATCAGGTCGGTCAGCACCATGTCTTCGGCGCCCAGGCTGTTGGCCAGCACGACGCTGCCGGGGTGCTGCTCGGCGGCTTCGCGCAGCCAGGCGACGGTGGCCGCCACGCGCGCTTCGAAGCCGGCCGTGTGCTGTGCATACAGCGCAATCGCGTTGGACGCAGCACTGGCCCACGGCAGCGCCGAGGTTTCGCTGGCGTCAGGCTCGGGCAGGACGGAGATGTTGTCGGCGCTCATGCAGCAAGCCTCGCAAACAGCGGGCGGGTCTGCGAGACATCGCCCTGGTAGTTTTCGGTGACCAGCGTCAGGGCACGGCGGGCGCTCTCTTCGCGCTGATCGGCACGCAGCTGCACGGCGTCCACACCGGTGCGTTGCAGCAGCGGCAGCATGTCGACCAGCACCTCGCCGGTGGCGCGCACTTCGCCCTGGTAGCCCAGGCGGGCGCGCAGCGTGCGGGCCTGGCTGTAGGCGCGGCCGTCGGTCCACTTGGGGAACTGCAGCGCGACCAGTGCGATGCGCGGCAGGTCGGCGGCCAGTTCTTCGACGTCGAAGGTGTTGGGCAGGGTCACGGCGACCGGCAGGTCAGCCGGCCAGTTGGCGCGCACGGCCTGCCACTGGGCCAGCGTCAGCAGGCGCCGGGGCGCGGCGGCCGGTGCGGTTTCGGCGGCGTCAACTGCCTGCCAGCCGGTGTCTTGGAGGGAAACGAACTTCATGGTGGATGTCCTGTGACCGGCTCAGGCCGCTTCGGTGGCCAGCTCTTGATCTTGCTGGGGCCGGGCGGTGGCGTGGCGCACGGCATCGGCGGCGGCGCGCAGCGGCGGCACGCCAATGCGGCGCACGGTGTCGATGAAACGTTCGCCGGCTTCGCGCTCGGCGCGGTAAGTGTCGATCAGCGCCTCAATCACGTCCGGCACTTCCTCGGCCGCGAAAGATGGGCCGATGACTTTGCCCGGCACCGAGGCGCCGCTCAGCGTCGAGCCGTCAGAGCCGCCGACCGAGATCTGGTACCACTCGTCACCGTCCTTGTCGATGCCGAGGATGCCGATGTGGCCGGTGTGGTGGTGGCCGCAGGAGTTCATGCAGCCGCTGATGTGCAGGTCGATGTCGCCCAGGTCGTAGAGCGCGTCCAGGTCGTCGAAACGCTCGGTGATGCTGGCGGCCACCGGGATGGAGCGGGCGTTGGCCAGCGCGCAGAAGTCGCCGCCGGGGCAGGCGATCATGTCGGTCAAGAGGCCGATGTTGGGCGTTGCGAAGCTGGCGTCGCGGGCGGCATGCCAGACGGCGAACAGGTCGGCTTCGCGCACCCACGGCAGCACCAGGTTCTGGTCATGGCTCACGCGCAGCTCGCTCAAGGAGTAGCGGTCGGCCATGGTGGCGGCCAGTTCCATCTGTTCGGCGGTCACGTCGCCGGGCGCCTGGCCCGGGCGCTTCAGCGACAGGGTGGCGGCGCGATAACCGGAGATGCGGTGGCCGTGCACATTGCGCTCCAGCCAGCGCAGGAAGGCGGTCGGTGCCGGGCCGGTGCGGTGCGGGTCGAAACCGCCCACGGCGGGGTGCACGCCCACCGGGTCCTGGAAGCTCGCGGCAACGCGGGCCAGTTCGGACTCGGGAATGATGTGTTCACGGCCGGCCGGGTCGCTGGTCATCAGCTTGTCGAACTCGGCGTTGACCGCGTCGAAATACTTCTGGCCTTCGGCCTTGACAAGGATCTTGATGCGGGCCTTGTAGGCGTTGTCGCGGCGGCCGAAGCGGTTGTAGATCCGCACGATGGCTTCGAGGTAGACGAGAATCTGCTGCCAGGGCAGGAATTCGCGGATCACGCTGCCGATCACCGGCGTGCGGCCCATGCCGCCACCGACCAGCACCTTGAAGCCGACTTCGCCGGCCTCGTTCTTCAGCAACTGCAGGCCCACGTCATGCCAGGCGATGGCCGCGCGGTCTTCGGTTGCGCCGGAGACGGCGATCTTGAACTTGCGCGGCAAGTGGGCGAATTCCGGATGCAGCGTGCTCCACTGGCGCAGGATTTCGCAGTACGGCCGTGGGTCGACCACTTCGTCTGGCGCGATGCCGGCGAACACGTCACTGGTGATGTTGCGGATGCAGTTGCCCGAGGTCTGGATGCCATGCATGTCGACTTCGGCCAGCTTGTCCATCACATCGGCCGCCTGGGGCAGCGGAATCCAGTTGTACTGGAGGTTCTGGCGCGTGGTGAAGTGGCCGAAGCCGCGGTCGTGCTCGCGGGCGATCACGGCCAGCTGCCTCAGCTGGCGGCTGCTCAGTTCACCATACGGCACGGCCACACGCAGCATCGGCGCATGGCGCTGCACGTACCAGCCGTTCTGCAGCCGCAGCGGCTTGAATTCCTCGCTGCCCAGCTCGCCGGCCAGGTTGCGTGTCAGCTGGTCACGGAACTGGGCCGCGCGTTGGCGGACGAACTGGCGGTCGAAGTCGGTGTAGTTGTACATGGCGATGGCTTGGGGCAGGGAACACCCGATGTCCCGCACTGTAGGAAGCGTTCTTATTCTTGAAAAGAACATAAAAGTTGATTGTTTATTTCCAATGGATATGAAGAAATCTTCCAAGCGCGTGCGCCGCCTAGAATCCGTTGCCACTGGAAGTCCCTGGAGATCTGCTCGTCCATGAATTCGCGTTGTTCCCGTCGCCGCTGCCTGGGTTGGGCTGCCGGCGGTTTGACTGGCCTGCTGGTCGGTTGCCAATCGACCCCGCCTGCGCCGCCTCCGGTGCATGTCGAGTTGCCACCGCCACCGCTGATCCCCAGCGCCGCGCCGAAGCCACCCCGCATTGGCCTGGCGCTGGGTGGCGGCGCGGCGCGTGGCTTTGCCCACATTGGCGTGATCCAGGTGCTGGAAGAGCAGGGCATCAAGCCGGACCTGATCGTCGGCACCTCGGCCGGCAGCTTGGTCGCGGCGCTTTATGCGTCCGGCAAATCAGGTACGGAACTGGCCGCGCTGGCGCAGGGCATGGACGAGTCGGCGCTGACGGACTGGGCATTCCCCGGACGCGGGCTGATTCGCGGTGACGCACTGGCGCGCTACGTGCGCACGCAAACCCGCAACCTGAACATCGAACAGATGAAGGTGCCGCTGGGCATCGTCGCCACCGACCTGGACGACGGCACGGCCGTGTTGTTCCAGCGCGGCGACACGGGTGCGGCGGTGCGCGCGTCCAGCGCGGTGCCGGCGGTGTTCCAGCCAGTCAAGATCGGCACGCGCGAATATGTGGACGGGGGCCTGGTGTCCCCGGTGCCGGTGCGCTTCGCCCGTCAGATGGGAGCCGACCTGGTCATCGCGGTCGACATTTCGTCCCCGCCTGACGGTGCCGCCACTGGCGATGCCTTCCACCTGCTGCTGCAGACCTTCGCCATCATGGGCCGCAGCATCAACCGCTTCGAGCTGAAAGACGCCGACATCGTGCTGCGCCCCGGTTTGGTTGGCGTCTCCAGCGCCGACTTTGCCTCGCGTGCCAAGGCAGTGCAGTCCGGACGGGAAGCGGCGCTCGCGCAGGTGGCGGCGCTGAAGGCCCGCATCACGGCCTTGACGCGCTGACCAGCGCCCGAGACAGCGAACCCGGTGCTGCGCCGGGTTCCGCCAAAAGAAAACCCGACCGGGTCGGCGTGACCGGGGTCGGGTTTGAAGGTGCCTAACTGGAGAAGAAGGCACCGAGGAGACAACCTTCCATGGAGCAGGCACCAGCAGGTGGCTGTCTGCGGTGCCCCGTCAGATGGAGCAACGGACGGCGGGGAAGTTCCCGGCCGTCCGCGTTACAGGGTGAATCTGCTCACCCTGTGTCTCAAAGCTCAGGCCGCAGTGGCGGCGCGGCGCGGCTTCGGGGCCGATTGGGCAGCCTTGACTGCCGTGTTGGTCATCGCCTGGAAGTTGGCTTCCGCGACATCGGCAGCCTGCTTGGCAGCCTTGTTCACGCTCTCGTAGGCGTTGTTGGCAGCGGCCATGGCCGACTTGACCAGCGCCACGGCGTTTTCCGAACCTGCGGGGGCGCTCTTGACTGCGGTGTCCACCGTGGCCATGAACTTGCCTTGCGCGTCGGCGATCTGGGCTTCGGCAGCGCGGGTCAACTCGGCATTGGTCGCGGCGGCGATGTCATACAGGTGGCGGCCGTAAGCGGCCGCCTTTTCAGCGGCCGGCTGCAGCAGGCTGGCTTGCAGCGACAGCAGTTCCTGCGCATCCTTGACGGACATGGCAGCCTTGGCGGTTTCGGCGACTTCGCTCATCGAAGCCTTGGCCACTTGCAGGTTCAGTTCAACCAGCTTTTCAACGCCAGCAAAGGCCTTGTTGGTCAGTTCAAACAGGGTTTCCACAGTGGCCTTTTGGTTCGCAACCAGTTGTTCAGCAGTCAGCATCAGAGTCTCCATTCGGTGAAGAAAAACAGCGGCGGGTGAATCTTTCGATCCTTCAGGACAGCGCGGACTGTTTTGTGCGCTGCAACATGACTTCAAGTATAGAGGTCTGCCAACGGATTGCAAGCATTTTTGTTGCGCTGCAGCAATTTGGCTGGCGGCAGTGATTCCGCATGCGGAAGGGTGATTCCGCGGGTTGGTCAGCCGGCTTTGCACGCCTGTCGCGCCGGGGCCGCACAATGCGGCTCGATGCAGGCCTTCACGTCCGACCATTTCGTGCTGCCACTGCCGCCGGGGCACCGTTTCCCGATGGGCAAATATGCGTTGCTGCGCGACGCGGTGGCCCAGTTGCTGCCGCAGATCCGCCTGTGCGAGGCGCCGCCAGCCACCGAGGGCGAACTCGCGCTGGCGCACGAACCTGGCTACATCGATGCCGTGCTGCAAGGCTGGCTCAGCCCGGCGCAGCAGCGCGAGATCGGCTTTCCGTGGTCACCTCGCATGGCCGAGCGGGCCTGCCGTTCGGTCGGTGCCAGCATTGCCGCAGCGCGGGTGGCCTTGAGCGAGGGCGTGGCGGCCAACTTGGCCGGCGGCACGCACCACGCCAGCGCTGCCAAGGGCACGGGCTATTGCGTGTTCAATGACGTGGCTGTGGCTGCGCGCTTGATGCAAGCCGAATGGCATCGCCACCATCGCAGCCTGCTGCGCGTGCTGGTGATCGACCTGGACGTGCACCAGGGCAACGGCACCGCCGAGATCTTTGCCGACGACCCGACCGTCTTCACCTTCTCGATGCACGGCGCGCGCAACTTCCCGTTCCGCAAGGTGCCCAGCGACCTGGACGTGGACCTGCCGGACGGCTGCGACGACACGGCTTACCTGGCCGCGCTGGCGCAAGGCCTCGACACCGTGTGGCAGCGGTTGCAGCGCACGCCGCCCGGCCTGGTTTTCTACCTGGCTGGCGCCGACCCGCACGAGGGCGACCGGCTGGGCCGGCTCAAGGTGACGGCCGGAGGCTTGGCACAGCGCGACCGCTTCGTGCTGGATGCGCTGCGAGAGCGCGGGCTGCCGGTGGCCTTGTCGATGGCTGGCGGGTATGGCCACGACATTGCCGTGACCGTGGCGCTGCAACGGCACACGCTGGCGCTGGCCAGCGAAAGTTGGGTGGCATGGCAACAGCGGCGCGCTGCGTCCGCCACGCGACAGCCAATCGCCGGTGCCGATGGAACAATCGCCGCATGAGCGCAGACACCTCCGCAGCCACCGAAGCCGCCGCGCGGCCCGCCGCGTTGCCACGCAGCGCCTACCGGTTGTTCCGCAGCATCGGCACCCGCTGGATGGACAACGACGTCTATGGCCACGTCAACAACGTCGTCTACTACAGCTTCTTCGACACTGCCGTGAACGGCTACCTGATCGAAGCCGGTGCGCTGGACATCCACGCCGGCGAGACCATCGGCCTGGTCATCGAGACCCGTTGCAACTACTTCGCTCCATTGGCATTTCCGCAAGCCGTCGAAGCCGGCCTGCGTGTCGCGCATGTCGGCCGTTCCAGCGTGCGCTACGAAGTCGGCCTGTTTGGCGCGGGCGACGAGATGAGCGCCGCGGCTGGCCATTTCATCCACGTCTATGTCGACCGCGCGACGCGCCGGCCGGTGCCGCTGCCGGCGGCATTGGTGCGGGCGCTGCAGCCATTGCTCGTCAACTGAAGCACACCATGTCCACCAGTCCCAGCCGTCCTCGCGTGCTCGTCGCGCGGCCGATCTTCCCTGAAGTGATTGACCGGTTGCGTGAGCACCTGGACGTCATCACGCACGACAGCGAGCAGGCCTTGGCGCCGGCCGAACTGCACGCCAGGCTGCAAGGTTGTGACGGCGTGTTCGTCGCGGCCAGCGAGCCGATCAATGCCGAGCTGCTGGCGGCCTGCCCTCAGCTGAAGGCGGTCTGCAGCATGGCGGTCGGTTACAACAACATCGACCTGCCGGCCTGCACCGCGCGCGGTGTGCTGGTCAGCAACGCGCCCGACGTGCTGACCGAGACCACGGCCGACTTCGGCTTTGCGCTGATGATGGCCACCGCGCGGCGCATTGCCGAGTCGGAGCGCTTCCTGCGCCGTGGCGAGTGGACGCACTGGAGCTTCGACCTGATGGCCGGCGCCGATGTGCATGGCGCCACGCTGGGCGTGCTGGGCATGGGCCGCATCGGCCAGGCCATCGCCAGGCGCGGCGCGCTGGGCTTTGGCATGCCGGTGATCTATCACAACCGCAGCCGGCTGCCGGAGGCTGAAGAGCAGGCCGTCAACGCCCGCTGGGTCGACAAGGCCACGCTGTTGCGCGAGGCGGACCACCTGGTCATCGTCGTGCCCTACAGCCCGGCCTCGCACCACCTGATCGGCGAAGCCGAGCTGGCGCAGATGAAGCCGACCGCAACGCTGACCAACATCGCCCGCGGCGGCGTGGTGGACGACGCGGCACTGGCCCGCGCGCTGGCCGAGCGGCGCATTGCCGCGGCCGGGCTGGACGTGTTCGAGGGCGAACCCAAGGTGCTGCCCGCGCTGTTGGACTTGCCCAACGTGGTGCTGACGCCGCACATCGCCAGCGCCAGCATTCCCACCCGCATGGCCATGTGCAACCTGGCGGCTGACAACCTGATCGCGTCGCTGACCGGCGGCACGCCGCCGACGGCGCTGAACCCCGAGGTGCTGGCCCGGGCTTGAGTGCGGGGCCGGGCTCGCAGGCCCGGCGGGCGCGACAATGGCGGCGATGACCGTGTTGCCTGCTGCTGCTTCAAGCGTTTCCGTTTCCAGTTTCTCCGTCAACAGCGTCGAAGCGGCCTTGCTGGCCCTTCTGGCGCTGAACCTGATCGCGGTGCTGGCGCTCTGGCTGCGGCGCGGTGATGGCAGCGCCGCCGCGGTCGAGCGGCTGGAGCGCGAGCTGCGCGGCGAGGTGCAGGGCAGCGCCCGCGCCACCCGCACCGAGCTGGCTCAAGGGCTGGCGCACTTGCAGCAAGGCCTGTTGACCCAGGCCGGCGACGCGGCCCGCACGCTGGCCCAGGCCCGCGAAGCGCAGGAACTCGCGCTGCGCAGGCTCGCCGAGGCGCTGACGCGGCAGCTGCAAAGCCTCTCCGAAGCCAACGAACGCAAGCAGGCCGAGCTGCGCGTGGCGGTGGAGCAGCGGCTGGCCCAGCTGCAGCAGGGCAACGAGCAGAAGCTCGAGCAGATGCGCGCCACCGTCGACGAGAAGCTGCATGCCACGCTGGAACAACGCCTGGGGGAAAGCTTCCGCCAGGTGGCCGAGCGGCTGGAGCAGGTGCACAAGGGCCTGGGCGAGATGCAGGGGCTGGCGCGCGACGTGGGCTCGCTGCAGCGGGTGCTGAACAATGTGAAGACGCGCGGTGTGTTCGGCGAGCTGCAGTTGGCGGCGCTGCTGGAACAGGTGCTCGCGCCGGACCAGTACGCTGCCAACGTCGAGACCGTGCCCGGCAGCGGCGCACGGGTCGAGTTCGCGATCCGGCTGCCTGGCCGGCGCGACGACGGCCAGGCGCTTTGGTTGCCGATCGATGCGAAATTCCCGCGCGAAGACTACGAGCGCCTGCTGCTGGCCCAGGAGCAGGCCGACCCGGTGGCCGCCGAAGCAGCAGCGCGCGCGCTGGAGGCCAGGCTGCGGCAGGAGGCGCGCAGCATCCGCGAGAAATACGTGGCCGCGCCGCACACGACAGACTTCGCGTTGCTGTTCCTGCCGACCGAAGGGCTGTACGCCGAAGCGCTGCGCCGGCCAGGGCTGGTGGAAGGTTTGCAGCGGGACCACCGCATCACGCTGGTCGGCCCGACCACGCTCTTGGCCACGCTGAGCAGCCTGCAGATGGGTTTCCGCACGCTGGCGCTGGAAAAGCGCAGCGCCGAGGTCTGGGAGGTGCTGGGCGCGGTGAAGACCGAGTTCGGCAAGTTTGGCGAGGTGCTGGCCAAGACCAAGAAGAAGCTCGAAGAGGCCAGCTCCAGCATTGACGCAGCCGAGGTGCGCACCCGCGTGATGGCGCGCAAGCTCAAGGGCGTGGAGCAGATGAGCGAGCCTCAGGCGGCGCAGCTGCTGGGTGCCGCCGCCGCACCGCTGGATGAACTGCGGGAGATTGGCGAATGACGGCCGCGGCTTCTGCCCAGGACGCGCAGCACGACAAGCTGGCGATGCGCCGGGCGCTGCCCGCGGTGATCGGCGCGCTGGTTGGCGTGCATGCGTCGATGGCGGCCACCCGCGTGACCGCCAGCCTGTTGCTGCTCCACCTGGGCTACCCCGAATGGATGGTGGGCACGCTGCTGTCGCTGTTCGCGCTGGCCCCGCTGCCCTTGTCGCTGTGGGCCGGACGGCAGGCGGACCGCCACGGCATGCACCGCACGTTGGGCATTGGCGTGGTGATGGGTGCGGGCGGGGCCTTGTTGGCCGCCATCTCGCAGCATCCCGTGGCGCTCGCGATGGCGGCCTTGACAACGGGGGGCGCGGTCGCGGTTGCGGCCGTCGGCATCCAGCGCGAGGCCGGCCGCCTGGCGCACAACGCGCTGGACCTGAAGCGCGTGTTCAGCTGGGTGTCGCTGGGGCCGGCGCTGTCGAATGCGCTGGCGCCGGTGGTCGTCGGCCTGCTGATCGACCATGTGGGCTACCGCAGCGGCTTTGTGTTCGCCGCCTTGCTGCCGCTCGCATCCTGGGCCTTTGCCGGCTGGGTGCCGCGCCAGCCTGCGCCGCCGGCAGGGGCCGGTGCCGAGCAGGCGCCTGCATGGCATCTGCTGAAAAGCCCGCAGCTGCGCGCCTTGCTGCTGGTCAACCTGGCGCTGTCCTCCTGCTGGGACGCACACAGCTTCGCCATTCCTGTGCTGGGCCATGTGCGGGCGATGAGCGCTTCCAGCATCGGTTTGGTGCTGGGCGCTTTTGCCGCTGCGGCCACGGTGGTGCGCTTCCTGATCTCCCGCTGGGCCGACAAGCTGGACGAACGGCTGGCGCTGCGCTCGGCGATGGGCCTGGCCACGGCGGTGTGCGCCGTCTACGTCTGGCTGCCCGGCACGCCGGGCATGCTGGTGGGTTCGGCGCTGCTGGGTCTGGCGCTGGGGTCGGTACAGCCGATGGTGCTGGCGATGCTGCACCAGGTCACGCCGTCCGATCGCCACGGCCAGGCGCTGGGCTTGCGCATGCTGGTGACCAATGGCGCGACGGTTTTCATGCCCACGCTGTTCGGCCTGCTGGCCGCCGCCACGCTGCCGGCCGCGCCGATGTGGTTGATGGGCAGCATCGTGCTGCTGGCGCAGTGGCCGGCCCGGCGCGTGGTGCCGGGCGCGGGGCACTGATCAGGCGCGGATCAGAAGCGGATGTTCGGCCCGTTGGTGGGCGCGGGGGCCGGTGGCGGCGCGGCGGTGTCGGGCGTGCTGGCCGGTGCAGGTGCGGCAGCGGCCTGCGGCATGGTCAGCGGCGTGGACGGCGGGCGCTGGTAGTTCGCTGGCAGCTGCGACTCGTGCGGATAGCCTGCGGCGTCCAGGTAGCCATTCCATTCGGCGGTGGACAGGCTGCGCACCTGCTGCGTGCCGATGGTCAGCAAGGGCAGCGCCCGGCTGCCGCTCATGCGCTGCAGGGCTTCGATGTCGGCCGGGGTTTCAACCCGCTTCTCGCTGAACGGAATGCCACGCTGGACCAGCAGGCCGCGGCCGGCGTCGCAGGGCTGGCAGCCGCGCGCGGCATACAGCACCACCGGGTAACGCGAGGCCGGGCCGCGCAGGGCCACGGGCAGGCTGGCAGTGGGCACTGCGCCACCCCCAGGCGTGGCGACGGCCTGTACCTTGGCCTTGGGATCGGCCGGCGGCTGGTCGGTGTAGGTCACCTTGCCGTCCGGACCGACGACCTTGTACTGCGCCTGGGCCAGCGGCGCCAGGCAGAGCAGGATGGCCAGCGGCAACAGATGGCGAAGCGAAACCTTGATCATCATGACTGCGGATTCCAAATCTAATGACGGCACAACCCTGCGCGGCTGCGCCCAACGACGGAGTTCGAGGGTAGCAAAAACGCCAGGCGGGCGTGCCGCGTGGAACCAACACTGGCCGTGACGCCAGCCGCACAAGCACGCAACCGTCACTCCGCACGACCCCGGTTGGGCGGGGTCTGCGGACATGCAAGGCCCCAGGGCGTCAGTTCGCCATGCCCTGGTGGCGCAGCAGTGCGTCGATCGACGGCTCGCGGCCGCGGAAGGCCTTGAAGCTGTCGAGTGCCGGGCGGCTGCCGCCCATTTCCAGGATCTCGCGGCGGTAGCGGCGGCCGGTGTCGGCGTTCAACACGCCTTGCTCCTCGAAGGCGCTCCAGGCGTCGGCCGACAGCACTTCGGCCCATTTGTAGCTGTAGTAGCCGGCAGAGTAACCACCTGCAAAGATGTGCGAGAAAGTGTTCGGTGTGCGGCTGAACTCGGGCGCTTGCATGACCGCGACCTCGGCGCGCACTTCCTGCACGATGGGCAGCACCCGCCGGGCCGCGTCGGCCTCGGTGTGCAGCCGCATGTCGTACAGGCCGAATTCGACCTGGCGCAGCGTCTGCAGGCCGCTCTGGAAGTTCTTCGCGGCCAGCATCTTGTCGTAGAGCGCACGCGGCAGTGGTTCGCCGGTGTCCACATGGGCGCTGAGGTGCTTGATGACTTCCCATTCCCAGCAGAAGTTTTCCATGAACTGGCTGGGCAACTCGACCGCGTCCCATTCGACGCCGCCAATGCCGGACACGCCCAGGTCCTCGACCCGGGTCAGCAGGTGGTGCAGGCCGTGGCCGAACTCGTGGAACAGCGTGATGACGTCGTCATGGTTCAGCAACGCCGGCTTGTCGCCCACCGGGGCGGCGAAGTTGCAGACCAGGAAGGCCACCGGTGTCTGCAGGCTGCCGGTGTCGGCACGCTTCCAGCGGTCACGCGCGTTGTCCATCCAGGCGCCGGGGCGCTTGCCTGGGCGGGCATGCGGATCCAGGTAGAACTCGCCGACCAGTTCCGTGCCTCTTTCGATGCGGTAGAACTTGACGCTCTCGTGCCACACCGGTGCGTCCGCCGGGCGGATGGCCACCTCAAACAGCGTCTCGATGATGCCGAACAGGCCTTGCAGCACCTTGGGCAGCGGCAGGTAGGCCTTCACCTCCTGGTCGCTGAAGGCGTAGCGGGCTTCCTTCAGCTTCTCGCTGGCGTAGGCCACGTCCCAGGCCTGCAGGTCGGCCAGGCCCAGTTCGGCCTTGGCGAACGCGCGCAGGTCGCTCAGGTCCTGATCGGCGCTGGGCCGGGCGCGCTGCGCCAGGTCGCGCAGGAAGCTCATCACCTCGGCCGGGCTGCGGGCCATCTTGCTGGCAAGAGACACCTCGGCGTAGTTGGCGTAGCCCAGCAGCGCGGCCTCTTCGGCGCGCAGCGTCAGCAGCTCGCTCATCACCGCGCTGTTGTCGCGCTCGGCCGGGCCGAACTCGCTGGCGCGGGTCGCATAAGCGCGGTAGATCGTCTCGCGCAGCGCGCGGTTGCTGCCGTATTGCATCACCGGGAAATAGCTCGGGAAGTGCAGCGTGATCTTGTGGCC
This sequence comes from Ideonella sp., assembly GCF_041287625.1. Lineage (GTDB taxonomy): Bacteria > Pseudomonadota > Gammaproteobacteria > Burkholderiales > Burkholderiaceae_C > Ideonella. The sequence continues at coordinate 222,033 of NZ_JBGGNH010000073.1, read as the reverse complement.
GTCCTTGCCTTCGGCTTCGGCGGCGCTGCGTGCAGCCGCCACCGTGTCTTCCGGCACGCCAGCCAGCTCTTCGGCGCTGGCGTAGTAGGCGAAGGCATCGGTCGCGTCGAGCACGTGGTTGGAGAAAGCCTGCGACAGCTCGGCCATGCGGTCCTGGATCGCGGCGTAGCGCAGCTTGGCGTCGCCTTGCAGGTCGGCGCCGCCGAGCTTGAAGTCGCGCAGCCAGTGGCTCAGCGCCTGGCGGCGAGCCGGGTTCAGCTGTGCCGCGGCCGGGCTGGCAGCGACGGCCTTGTACTTGGCGTAGAGCCGCTCGTCGCTGCCCTGGCGGGTGAAGAACTCGGTGACCTTGGGCAGGTTTTCGGCATGCGCGGCGCGCAGTTCGGGCGAGTCTGCCACCTGGTTCAGGTGGCCCACGGCGCCCCAGGCCCGGCCCAGGCGTTCGGTGGCCACACCCAGCGTGGCGGACAGCGCGTCGTAGTCGGCGGGCACATCGGCGCTGACGGCGTGTTCCAGCGCGGTGCTGGCTTCGGCCAGCAGCTGGTCCATCGCCGGTGTCACGTGCTCGGGCCGGATGGCCTGGAAGTCGGTCAGCGTGTCGAACTGCAGCAGCGGGTTGGTCATCTTGTCGTTCCCTGAAATGAGGAGGCCATGCGAACGGGGGAGGGCATCAGGCGCCGGCTTGTGCAGCCGTTCGCTCGGCGGCTTCCACGGTGTTGACCAGCAGCATCGTGATGGTCATCGGCCCGACGCCACCGGGCACCGGTGTCAGGTGCGAGGCTACCTCGCTGACCGAGGCGAAGTCCACGTCGCCGCACAACTTGCCCTCATCATTGCGGTTGATGCCGACGTCGATGACGATGGCGCCCGGCTTGACCATGTCGCCGGTCAGGGTGTTGCGCCTGCCGACCGCGGCCACCACCACGTCGGCCTGGCGCGTGTGATAAGCCAGGTCCGGCGTGCCGCTGTGGCAGACGGTGACGGTCGCATTGGCTTGCAGCAGCAGCAGCGCCATCGGCTTGCCGACAGTGTTGCTGCGGCCGATCACCACCGCGTGCTTGCCCTTCAGCGAAACGCCGGTGGATTCGATCAGCTTCATGCAGCCATAGGGCGTGCAGGGCCGGAAACCCGGCAGTCCGGCCATCAGCTCGCCGGCTGACAGCACCGAATAGCCGTCCACGTCCTTGTGGGTGGCAATTGCCTCGATGACCTTGCCCGAATCGATGTGCTTGGGCAGCGGCATCTGCACCAGGATGCCGTGGATCGCCGGGTCGGCATTCAGCGCAGCAATGCGGGCCAGCAGGTCGGCCTCGCTGAGCGTGGCTTCGTACTTATCGAAGACGGACAGCAGCCCGCTGTCCTCGCAGGCCTTGACCTTGTTGCGCACGTAGACGGCCGAGGCCGGGTCTTCGCCGACCAGGATCACTGCCAGGCCGGGCTGATGGCCGCGGGCGGTGAGAGCGGCGGCGCGGGTGGTGACTTCGGCGCGGAGTTGCTTGGACAGGGCGTTGCCGTCGATCACTTTGGCGGTCATGCGGGCTGCTTTCGAGGAGAGGAGGCGGAAAGGGTTGGGGGAAGCGATGCGCTTCAGAAGGCACAACGGGGCCCGAAGGCCCCGTTATCTGCAGGCGCCAGGCGCCAAACTCAAGTTCACCCCTTGTGGGAGGCACCGAGGGCGATCTTCAGCAGATCGGCCACGGTGTTGGCGTTGAGCTTTTCCATGATGTTGGCGCGGTGCGCCTCCACCGTCTTGATGCTGATGCCCAGGTCATCGGCGATCTGCTTGTTCAGGCGGCCGGCGACGATGCGCTCCAGCACCTGGGCTTCGCGGGTGGTCAGGCGCGACAGCAAGGCATCACGGCTGGCCTGTTCCTGGTGTTGCGAGAAGGCTGAGCGGGCCTGGTCGAGCATGCGCTCGACCAGCGAGACCAGCTCTTCTTCCTTGAACGGCTTCTCGATGAAATCCATCGCGCCCTTTTTCATCGTGGTCACCGCCATCGGCACGTCGCCGTGGCCGGTGATGAAGACGACGGGCAACGGGCTCTTGCGCTCCAGCAGGCGGTCCTGCAGTTCCAGGCCGCTCATGCCGTCCATGCGGATGTCTGCGATCAGGCAGGCTACTTCGCGGGGGTCGAAGCGGGACAGGAAGGATTCTGCGGAGTCGAAGCACTTGACCCGATAGTCCTTGCCTTCCAGAAGCCACTGCAGCGAGTCGCGCACAGCCTCATCGTCGTCGACCACGTAGACGGTACCTTTTTTGGGGATCAGGCTCATGAAGCTGTGGCGTTCGGGTTGGCCGCGGCTGCCACATCAGGTACCTCTGGCACCGGCTGGGCGTCCACGCGCTGGGTCAGATCAACAGGCAGGGTGAAAGCGAAGCGACACCCTGTCACGGCTGTGCCATTGTAGAGGTTCTGCGCGCGCATCCGGCCGCGGTGCGACTCGATGATGGACCGACACAGGGATAGCCCTATGCCCAGGCCTTCGGCCTTGGTCGAGAAGAAGGCTTCGTAGAGGCGCGACAGCACCTCTTCCTTCATGCCCGGCCCCATGTCGCTGACGCTGAACTCGATCACGCCACCTTCCTCGGCGGTGTGCCGCGGCACGACGCGCAGTTCGATGTTGCGGCGCGCGCTCGGCAGCCCGGCGCTGTCGATCGCCTCGGCAGCGTTTTTCAGCAGGTTCATCAGCACCTGCTCGATCAGGATCGGGTCGCACATCAGCGTGGGCAGGCGCTGCGCGACATAGGTATGGATGGCCACCTTGCGCCGGCGCAGCTCGATGCCGGCCAGCTCGACCGCGTCGTCGACGATCTCGCTGGCCTGCGAAGGTTGGCGCTGAGGCTCGCTCTTCTTCACGAAGGCGCGGATGCGGTGGATGATCTGCCCGGCGCGCTCGGCCTGGCGGCCCGTCTTCTGCAGTGCGGCGATCAGGTCTTCGGTGTTGATCGACTCGTTGCGCACCCGGCTGACCATGCCGTTGCAGTAGTTGTTGATCGCCGTCAGCGGCTGGTTCAGCTCATGCGCGACCGACGAGGCCATCTCGCCCATCGTGATCAGCCGGCTCGTGACCTGGGCCTTTTCGGCCTGCTGCTGGGCCTGTTCCTCGACCCGGCGGCGGCTGGTGATGTCGGTGGCGATCAGCATCTGCGCCAGCCGGCCGTCGGTCCATTGCAGGTAGCGCGTGCGCACGTCGAACCACATCGCCAGCGGCTCGACGTAGATCTCGTGCGGGTGCGCGCCCGCATCGGTCAGTTCCTGCGTCGGCAGGCCGGACAGGCCGTCGACCTCTTCGTCCAGCTCGGCCTGGTAGCTCTGCGCTGGCGTGCTGTGGGCGAGTTGCCCATGGCCACGGGCCTCCACGCCGAACCACAGCCGGTACGAGCGGTTGGCAAACAACAGCTCGCCTTGCTGGACCGACAGCACCGACACCGCGGCGTCCAGCCCTTCCAGCACCGTGGTGAAGCGCTCGTGCGAGGCCGACAGCTGGTCGCGGATGCGCTTGGCCTCGGTGATGTTCGTCATCGAGGTCATCCAGCCGGTCTGCAGGCCGCGCGGGTCGATCAGCGGCGACACGTACATGCGGGCGTCGAATATCGAGCCGTCCTTGCGCATGACCTTGACCTCGATGCCGCCGGCCGGGCTGCGGCCTTGCAGCTCCTGCTGCAGCAGGCGCGAGTTTTCCTCGACGCGGTCGGGAGGCCAATACGGGAACGGCGGCTTGCCGTCCAGCAGGTCGGCCTCGGCATAGCCGGTCATTGCACAGAAGGCTGGGTTCACGTAGGTCACGCGGCCTTCCATGTCCATGGCCCGCATGCCGGTCAGCATGGAATTTTCCATCGCCCGGCGGAAGTTGGTTTCCTGCGCCAGCGCGTTCTGGATCTGCGCCCTTCGCCGCATGTGCTTCCAGGTGCCCAGCAGCATCCATACCGTCAGCACCGACAAGGCCACCACCATCCAGAACAGCGTGTTGCCGATCAGCCCGATGGAGGTGCGGTAGCCCTGCCCGCGCAGCATCAAGCCGTTGGCCATCGGCGCCAGCGGGACTTCGTGCTGCAGCGAAGGGGGCACGACGGGCTGGCCCGGCATCACGGTCACGGTGCTGGCCAGCGGCTGAAGCTCCGGTCCGACGACGCTGATGATGTGCCGGCGCGACACCTCGCTGGGCACGTAGTAGCGCACCAGCGACTCGATCGAGTATTCGACGATCAGCGTGCCGGCGAAGTTGCCTCGGTCGATCAGCGGCACCTGGACCTGGAACACCGCCATGCCGTCGGCATCGGTGAACGGACGGGAGTAGACCGGCTGGCGGGTGTCGCGCGCCGCGACGAACGCGGCTTCCGACGCCAGCGTCAGGCCTTCACCCGGAAACGAGGGGTTGTGGCGCGACGGGCGCTCCGGCGTCAGCGGCTCATAGGACAGTACCGCCTGTGAAGCGCGGACCTGGCGCTGCGCGGTGACCCAGGTCAGGTGGCGCACCTCGGGCCGCTCGCGCTGGAAGGCAGCGGCATGCGGCAGGAATTCGTCGGGCGCGATGTCCCGCGTCACCAGCTCGCGGGCCATGCGCACCAGCTGCTCCTGGTTCTCGATCAGGTGCAGCCGGATCTGCTGCTGGGAGATTTCGGTGTCGCGCCGCAGCGCCTCACTGGTGCGTTCGATTTCCTCGTTGCGCAGGTACCAGAAGGTCGTGGTGATGGTTGCAAGAAACATCAGCACCGAAATCAGCGGTGCGATGGTCGCAAAGCGGTCCTGGCGCGAGGGGGATTGCTGCCGCCACCAACGCCGGAACAGGCGATGCAGCAGGCTGTTGGAATGACTGGCGGAAGGGATGTCTCGGGCAACGGGCATGGCCGGCCGATTATCGATGCCGGGCCAGGCTTGCGGCGGCGGCCCGGGCGCGGGTTTTCGCGCGGGCCCAAGCGGCGGGTTTGCTCAACCATCGTGGCAGCAAAAGCTCGGTCGGAAGAGGCAGGGCAAATTCACAATGTGAAAAGCACAATCGCAATTTGAAAATTCACGAACCCTGTGCCAAACTGCGCGCCGACCTTTTAGAACCCGTTTGAGGAGACACCATGTCAGCCGTGCCTGAATCGTTCTTGGGCGCGTCGGCCTTTGATGCCGATGCGCAAGAAACCCGTGAGTGGCTGGACGCCTTGTCCGCCGTCATCGATTCAGAGGGGCGTGATCGCGGCCATTTCCTGCTCGAACAATTGCTCGAGCACGCACGCCAGCACGGCGTGGACCGCCCGTTCTCGGCCACCACCGGCTACGTGAACACGATTGCGCCGGAAGATGAAGCCCATTGCCTGGGCAACCTGGAGATCGAGGAGCGCCTGCGCGCCTACATGCGCTGGAACGCGATGGCGATGGTCGTCAAGGCCAATCGCCTGCACCCGGCCGATGGTGGCGACCTCGGTGGCCACATCTCGTCCTTTGCCTCGGTCGCCACGATGTTCGGTGCTGGCTTCAACCACTTCTGGCACGGCGACGACGGTGTGCACGGTGGCGACCTGCTCTACATCCAGGGCCATTCTTCGCCCGGCATCTATGCCCGCGCCTTCATGGAAGGCCGCATCAGCGAGGAGCAACTCCTGAACTTCCGCCAGGAAGTCGACGGCAAGGGCCTGTCCAGCTACCCGCATCCGAAGCTGATGCCGGAGTTCTGGCAGTTCCCCACCGTCTCGATGGGCCTGGGCCCACTGATGGCGATCTACCAGGCCCGTTTCCTGAAGTACCTGCATGCCCGTGGCATTGCCGACACCAGCAAGCGCAAGGTCTGGGTCTTCTGCGGCGACGGCGAGATGGACGAGCCCGAAAGCCTGGGCGCCATCGGCCTGGCCGCGCGCGAAAAACTCGACAACCTGATCTTCATCGTCAACTGCAACCTGCAGCGCCTGGACGGCCCGGTGCGCGGTAACGGCAAGATCGTGCAGGAGCTGGAAGGCGAATTCCGCGGTGCCGGCTGGAACGTCATCAAGCTGCTGTGGGGCAGCTACTGGGACCCGCTGCTGGCGCGCGACAAGGACGGCCTGCTGAAGAAGGTCATGATGGACACGCTGGACGGCGACTACCAGGCCATGAAGGCCAATGACGGTGCCTTCGTGCGCAAGAACTTCTTCGGCCGCCATCCGAAGCTGCTGGAAATGGTCGCCAAGATGAGCGACGACGACATCTGGCGCCTGCAGCGCGGCGGCCATGACCCGCAGAAGGTCTACGCCGCCTACCACCAGGCGGTCAACACCAAAGGCCAGCCCACGGTCATGCTGGTCAAGACCGTCAAGGGCTTTGGCATGGGCAAGGCCGGCGAAGGCAAGAACACCGCCCACCAGGCCAAGAAGCTGACCGACGAGGACATCAAGGCCTTCCGTGACCGCTTCAACATCCCCATCCCCGACAGCGAGCTGGCTTCGCTGCCGTTCTACAAGCCGGCCGAAGACACGCCGGAAATGCGCTACCTGCACGAGCGCCGCCAAGCCCTGGGCGGCTACCTGCCCAAGCGCCGCGTGAAGGCCGAAGAGTCGCTGCCGGTGCCGGACCTGCCGTTCTTCCAGTCGGTCCTGGACCCGACGGCCGAAGGCCGCGAGATCTCGACCACCCAGGCCTATGTGCGCGTGCTCGGCGCGTTGCTGCGCGACAAGCAGCTCGGCCCGCGTGTCGTGCCCATCCTGGTGGACGAAGCACGCACCTTCGGCATGGAAGGCCTGTTCCGCCAGATCGGCATCTACAACCCGGAAGGCCAGAAGTACACGCCGCAGGACCGCGACCAGGTCTCCTACTACAAGGAAGACAAGGCCGGCCAGATCCTGCAGGAGGGCATCAACGAAGCGGGCGGCATGGGCTCCTGGATCGCCGCGGCCACGTCGTATTCGACGAACAACCGCGTGATGATCCCGTTCTATGTCTACTACTCGATGTTCGGCTTCCAGCGCATTGGCGACATGGCCTGGGCCGCGGGCGACATGCAGGCGCGCGGCTTCCTGCTGGGCGGCACCTCGGGCCGCACTACGCTCAATGGCGAAGGCCTGCAGCACGAAGACGGCCACAGCCACATCCTGGCCGGCACCATCCCGAACTGCGTCAGCTACGACCCGACCTTCGCGCACGAAGTCGGCGTGATCATGCAGCACGGCCTGAAGCGCATGGTCGAGAACCAGGAAAACGTCTTCTACTACCTGACCCTGCTGAACGAGAACTACCCGATGCCTGGCCTGAAGGCTGGCACCGAGGCAGAGATCATCAAGGGCATGTACCTGCTGGACGAGGCCGCCAAGGGCAAGAGCGCCACCGTCAACCTGCTGGGCTCGGGCACCATCCTGCGTGAATCGCAGGCTGCCAAGGAACTGCTGGAGAAGGACTGGGGCGTTGCGGCCAACGTGTGGAGCTGCCCGAGCTTCAATGAGCTGGCCCGCGACGGCCAGGCCTGCGAGCGCTGGAACCTGCTGCACCCGACCGAGACCGCACACGTGCCCTTCGTGACGCAGCAACTGGGTGCACATTCCGGCCCGGTCATCGCCTCGACCGACTACATGAAGAACTACGCCGAGCAGATCCGCGCCTTCATCCCCAAGGGCAAGACCTACAAGGTGCTGGGCACCGACGGCTTCGGCCGCAGCGACTTCCGCAGCAAGCTGCGCGAGCATTTCGAGATCAACCGGCACTACATCGTTGTCGCAGCGCTGAAGGCGCTGGCCGATGAAGGCACGGTGCCAGTCGCGAAGGTGGCAGAGGCGATCGCCAAGTACGCCATCAAGGCCGACAAGATCAACCCGCTGTACGCCTGACGCGCGGCTTCCACCAACCCCTGACAAAGAGACAAGACATGGCATTGGTAGAAGTGAAAGTGCCCGACATCGGGGACTTCAAGGACGTGGCCATCATCGAGTTGCTGGTGAAGGTCGGCGACACCATCCAGCCGGACCAGAGCCTGGTGACCGTCGAGAGCGACAAGGCCTCGATGGAGATCCCGGCCACCGTGGGTGGCGTGGTCAAGGAACTGAAGGTCAAGCTGGGCGACACCATCAGCGAAGGCTCGGTGCTGCTGGTCGTCGAAGCAGAAGGCGCCGCTGCGCCCGCAACGCCGGCGCCGGCGCCCGCGGCTGCCGCTCCGGCACCTGCACCCGCGCAGGCTGCCGCACCGGCGCCCGCGCCAGCTGCAGCGCCGGCCGGCCCGTCGCGAATCGAAGTTGTCGTGCCCGACATTGGCGACTTCAAGGACGTGGCCATCATCGAGCTGCTGGTTAAGGTCGGCGACACGGTCAAGGCCGAACAAAGCCTGCTCACCGTCGAGAGCGACAAGGCCTCGATGGAGATTCCGTCGTCGCATGCCGGCGTGGTCAAGGAGCTGAAGGTTGCGCTGGGTGACAAGATCAACCAGGGCCAGCTGATTGCCGTGCTGGAAGGCGAGGGCGCTGCTGCGCCTGCGCCCGCGCCGGCCGCAACGCCCGCTGCCGTACCCGCGCAAACCGTCACCGCCGAAAGCCGCGCACCGGGCACGCTGACCAGCGCGCCGGTGGAGCGCACCGAGCCGACTGCGGCGCTGCCCGCACATGAACCCGGCACGCCCAACGGCCAACTGCCGCACGCCTCGCCCAGCATCCGCAAGTTCGCACGCGAACTCGGCGTGCCGCTGGCCGAGGTCAAGGGCTCAGGCCCCAAGGGCCGCATCACCCAGGGCGACCTCGAAGGCTTCGTCAAGAACGTGATGGCCGGCGCAGTCCAGACTGCCGCGCAAAAAGCCAAGGCGCCTGCGGCGGCCACTGGCGGCGGCGCCTTCCCTGGCCTGTTGCCGTGGCCCAAGGTGGACTTCGAGAAGTTCGGACCCATCGAGCGCAAGGACATGAGCCGGATCAAGAAGATCTCCGGTGCCAACCTGCATCGCAACTGGGTCGTGATCCCGCACGTCACCAACCACGACGACGCGGACATCACCGAGCTCGAAGCCTTCCGCGTGCAGCTCAACAAGGAAAACGAGAAGAGCGGCATCAAGGTCACGATGCTGGCCTTCATGATCAAGGCCACCGTGGCCGCGCTGAAGAAGTTCCCCGAGTTCAACGCCAGCCTGGAAGGCGAGGGCGACGCGCAGAAGCTGGTGATGAAGCAGTACTTCCACATCGGCTTCGCGGCGGACACGCCCAACGGCCTGGTGGTCCCGGTGATCAAGGACGCCGACAAGAAAGGCATCTTCCAGATCAGCCAGGAAATGAGCGACCTGGCCAAGAAGGCGCGCGACGGCAAGCTGGGCCCGGCCGACATGACAGGCGGTTGCTTCAGCATCTCCAGCTTGGGCGGCATTGGCGGCAAGTACTTCACGCCCATCATCAATGCGCCTGAGGTCGCCATCATGGGCGTCTGCAAGAGCAGCATCGAGCCGGTATGGGACGGCAAGGCCTTCCAGCCGCGGCTGATCCTGCCGCTGTCGCTGAGCTGGGACCACCGCGTGATCGACGGCGCTGCCGCCGCTCGCTTCAACGTCTATTTCGCTTCGTTGCTGGCGGACTTCCGCCGCATCGCACTTTGATCAGGAGCACGACATGGCACTGATCGAAGTGAAAGTCCCGGACATCGGCGACTTCAAGGACGTGGGCGTCATCGAGTTGCTGGTCAAGCCTGGCGACACGGTGAAAGCCGACCAGAGCCTGATCACGGTGGAGAGCGACAAGGCCTCGATGGAGATCCCGTCGTCGCACGCCGGCGTGGTCAAAGAGCTGAAGCTGAAGGTGGGCGACGTCGTCAACCAGGGCTCGGTGATGCTGACGCTGGAGGCGGCTGAAACCTCTGCCGTTCGGGCTGAGCCTGTCGAAGCCCCAGGCCCTTCGACAAAGCCTTCAGTCCTGAGCCCGGTCGAAGGGTCAGGACGAACGGAGGGGGCGGTGGCGGCGCCATTCGCACCAGCGCCCGCAGGGTCCTACAGCGGCACGGTCGATCTCGAGTGCGACGTGGTTGTGCTCGGCGCCGGCCCCGGCGGCTACTCGGCTGCTTTCCGCGCCGCCGACCTTGGCTTGAAGGTGGTCATCGTCGAGCGTTACGCCGTGTTGGGCGGCGTCTGCCTGAACGTTGGCTGCATCCCGTCCAAGGCGCTGCTGCACGTGGCCGCGGTGATGGACGAGGTCAGCCACATGGCCGCCCTCGGCGTCGAGTTCGGCGCGCCCAAGCTCGACATCGACAAGCTGCGCGGCCACAAGGACAAGGTCGTCGGCAAGCTGACCGGTGGCCTCACGGCGATGGCCAAGATGCGCAAGGTCACGACTGTGCGCGGCGTCGGCCAGTTCATCGACCCGTACCACCTGCAGGTCGAAGAGACTGAAGGCGCCGAAGGGCAAGCCAGGACCGGCGCGAAGAAGGTCTTGCGCTTCAAGAACGCCATCATTGCCGCTGGCTCGCAAGCCGTGCGCCTGCCGTTCTTCCCGCAGGACGAGCGCATCGTCGACTCCACAGGCGCGCTGAGCCTGAAGGCCGTGCCGAAGAAGATGCTGATCGTCGGCGGCGGCATCATCGGGCTGGAAATGGGCACGGTCTATTCCACGCTGGGCGCGCGCCTGGATGTGGTCGAAATGCTGGACGGCCTGATGCAGGGCGCAGACCGCGACTTGGTCAAGGTCTGGCAAAAGCTCAATGCCCCGCGCTTCGACAACATCATGTTGAAGACCAAGACCGTGGGCGCCACGGCCACGCCCGAAGGCATCAAGGTGCAGTTCGAGGCGGCCGACGGCACCAAGAGCGAACAGACCTACGACCTGGTGCTGCAGGCCGTGGGCCGCACGCCCAATGGCAAGAAGGTTGGCGCCGAAAACGCCGGCGTGGCCGTGGGCGACCGCGGCTTCATTCCGGTCGACGTGCAGATGCGCACCAACGTGCGCCACATCTTCGCGATCGGCGACCTGGTCGGCCAACCGATGCTGGCGCACAAGGCGGTTCACGAAGGGCACGTCGCCGCCGAAGTCATCGCTGGCGAAATCAAGGGCGATGACGCGCTGGCCAAGAGCCAGTTCGACGCCCGCGTGATCCCCAGCGTCGCCTACACCGATCCCGAGGTCGCGTGGGTCGGCCTCTCCGAGGACCAGGCCAAGGCGCAAGGCATCAAGGTCAAGAAGGGCCTGTTCCCGTGGACGGCTTCGGGCCGGGCGATTGCCAACGGCCGCGACGAGGGCTTCACCAAGCTGCTGTTCGACGATTCGCCCGAGGCCCACGGCCATGGCCGCATCCTCGGCGGCGGCATCGTCGGCACACATGCCGGCGACATGATTGGCGAGATCGCGCTGGCCATCGAGATGGGCGCCGACGCAGTGGACATCGGCAAGACCATCCACCCGCACCCGACGCTGGGCGAAAGCCTGGGCATGGCGGCGGAAGTGGCGCATGGCTCCTGCACGGACCTGCCGCCGCAGAAGCGCTGAGCCGGCCGTTCATGGCCAACGCCAGGGAGCCGCACCCGCAAGGGCCGGCTCCTTTTCATTTCCGGCTCAGCGCGGCCCGTCGCAGGCGATGCGCTTCATCGGGAAGTCGATGCCACGCAGCTGGCCATTGCGCGGCCCTTCGATGCGCGCCAGCAGCCTGTCGTTGCCCACCGCCTGGTAGATCACCGTCTGCGGAAAGTCGTGCTGCGGGTTGCTGAAGCGCGCCTGGCGGTCACCGGCGGCGGCCAGCGCAAAGGCGGTCGGCGGCCGGCCTTGCGGCTGCGCCACGAAGCTGAGCTTGCCGGTCGGGTCCAGCTGGAACTGCATGAACTCGAATTCGCGCAGCTGGCCGCGCTGGATGGTGCGGCTCATGCCCAGCATCGCACCGCCGGCTGGCGCCATCCATTGCTCCACGGTGCCGGCTTCGCCGCCTTCGATCTGCCAGCAGCCTGCGAGCCAGGCCACCGGGGTGAACGGATCGGCGGCGGCCTGTGCGTGCAGGGGCGGACTGGCGGCCAGAAAGGCGGTGCTGGCCAGCGCGGCCAACAACTGGCGTGAAGCAGGAAACATGGGTGGCTCCGGCAGTGAATGCCGGAGATTTTGGCCCGGCCGCGCTTGCGCGATCAGCCGCTCAGCGCACCGGGCCTTCGGCGACGATGCGCCAGTCCGCACCCTGCTGGCCCCAGTACTGGCGTACCACCCGGTCGCGCTTGACGGTGGCACCGGCGCGTTCGCGGAAAGTCACGACCAGCATCGGCGTGTGGTCGCGCCAGGTCAGCACACTCACTTCGTCGACCGCGGCCGGTGGCACATTCAGCCGGCTGCGGAACCGCTCGGCCTGTTCGCCGGTGACCGCCAGCGTGGCGTTGGGCGCGTACAGCGGGTCCAACAGCGCGGGCGTGCCTTGCAGCCTGGCCCGCTGCCAGGCCGCCCAGGTCTGCTCGAAGCTGGCTGGCAACGCGCCAGCCTGGGCAGGCGCCACCCATTGGATCTCGCGGGTGATGACCACGGGGGTATCGCGCTCAGGCAGCGTTGCCATCAACTGCAGCAGGTCGTCGTTGGCCATCGCCACGCAGCCGTCGCTGTCCAGCGGCGGACGTGAGTAGGTGCTGGTCGGCACGCCGTGCAGCAGGATGCCGCTGCCGGTGCGGCCGTCGTTGCGGTCCAGTGCGTTCGGGTAGTTCAGCGGCAGCGCGCCGGCACCGAAGCGGATGTCCAGCTGGGCATGCGCCACCGCGTTCAGCGTGTAGTACACGCCCAGCGGCGTCTTCTGGTCGCCCTCGGCATGCTTGTCCACGCCTTGCTTGCCCACCGAGACATAGAAGTCCCGCACCAGCTGCAGGCCTTGCGCGTCATGGCGGAACAGGTACAGGCGCGAACGCGAGGCGTCCACCACGACGGCATGCGGCACCGAGGCCGGCAGCCGCACGAGTTCGGCCGGCACCAGGCCGGCGGGCGGGCGCTGCTGCAGCGCGCGCAGGCGGGCCATGGCTTCCTGCTGCAGGCCGCTCAGTGCGTCGACTGTGCCGGAGGCTTGAGGTGCCGCAGCCGGCCTGCCGAAGCCCGCCAGCGGCTGCACATGGGCGGCCAGCAGGTCGGCGTGCAACAGTTGGCCGAGGCGGAACTGCGGGTAGTCGTGGGAGAGGGCAGTGGTGACCTGCAGCGCGGCGTCCAGCCGGCGCTCACCCACCAGGCGGTAGGCGGCCAGCAGGCGGCTTTCGGCGCTGCCGCTCAAGGCCTCGGGTTCGGCGACCTCGCTGTCGCGCCAGGTCGGCAGTTCGTCGGCCAGCTTCAGCTTGCTGCCGCCGCGCATGGCATCAGGTGCCACGGCGGCGCGGGCGTCCCAGGCGTGGCGCCCTTGTGCGGCCCAGCCGAGCAGCAGGGCACCGGCCACCAGGCTCAGCAGCCATGCGCCGCGGCGCCGGGTCGTCAGGGGGCGTTGTTCACTCGTCATCGAATCAGGTCAGGGGCAACGGGCCAGGACATGTCAGGCCGCCACCAGGGCAAGGCCGGTGGCAGGCAGGCTCAGCCGCCGACGGACTCTTGCTTGATCTGCCATTTTCCGTGATCCGAGCGCTGCAGTTCCAGCGTTTTGCGACCGGTCGTGCTCAAGGTGTCCGAGCTGTAGGCCTGGCGGAAGCGCACCGTGGCCTGATTGCCCTTGACCTGCACGCTCAGGTCCGCCAGTTCAACACGGATCTTCTTGCGCGGTGCGATGCGGGCCTCGCGGTCCTGCTCCCAAGCCTTGCGCGAGGCGGCGCTGCCCTTGAAGTCCGGTGCGTAGGCCGCGAAATAGCCGCTCATGTCGCGGCTGCTCCAGGCGGCGGCCCAGGCCCTGACGGCGGCTTCGACCTCGGCCTGGCCTTCCGGTGCGGCGGCCGGCGTCGGCTTGGCCGGTTCAGGCTTGGCGGGTTCCGGTTTCGGCTTGGCAACGGCTACAGCCGTGCTGGCCGGCGCGGCGGCAGCGGAAGGCGCGATCGCTGGTGTTGGTGCCGGTGCCGACGGGGCCACGGCAGGTGCCGCGGCAATGACTGGCGGCTTCTTGCTCGGCATCGGCGGCGGGGCCACGTTGGGCGCGGCCGTCAGTTCACGCAACAGCGCCAGCTTGGGCGCGCTGGTGGCATCGTTCTTGTCCAGCTGCAGCGCCTTGTTGTAGGCCTGGCTGGCGAGCTGGGCGTACACGTCGCCGAGGTTCTGGTAAGCGGTGGCGTAGGTCGGGTTGGTGCGGATCGCCTTGTCCAGCGCTTCGCGGGCCTTGTCGTAGTCGCCCATGGAGCCGTAGATGACCGCCATGTTGTTGTACGGCGCCGGCATGTCCGGGTGGTCCTCGACCAGCTTCTGGAACACCGTCAGCGCTTCCTGCTTGCGGTCCAGCATGGACAGCGCCACCCCGCGGCGAAAGCGCATTTGCGCATCCTTGGGGTTGCGCGCCAGGGTTTCGTCGATCAGCTTGAGCGCCTGGGTGTGTTGGCCATCGCGGATCAGGCGTTGCACTTCGGTGGCTTCAGCCGACACCGCGGCCGGCTTTGCGGCGGCCGCGGGGGCGGTCTGTGCGGCTGCGGGCAGGCTGACCAACGCGCCCAGGGCCAGCAGCCAGCCACAGGACAGGCTTCGCACCGGCCTGGCGGCCCGGTCAGCGTGAAGAATCGCCTGGGACGCAAGAGGGGCACGGGCAAACAGCATGGGCAGGGCGGTCAGATGGCAAGTTGGCAGGCAAGCAACAAAATGGGCCGGGCGGCGACTGGGCTGCCCAAAGCCCGCCGAGTCTATCCAAATTCAGGTGTTTCACTGGGCCGAACCGCGCTGCGCATGCGCAAAGCCCGCGGGTTATGCCCCGTTTCTGCGTCGATTTTGCAGCTTTGATGCCGGCCGGGAGAAGGTATAAGGGCGACAGAGAAAACGGAAACCTGCCCATGAGTTTGATTCGCCAAGTCTGGTTGTTGCTGCTGCTGACGCTGGCGCTGGCTTTTGCCGGCGCGTTTGGCCTGTCCATGTTGTCGGCCCGGCAATACCTGGCCACGCAACTGGCCATGAAGAACCACGACAGCGCGCAATCGCTGGCCCAGACTTTGGCCGGCCAGCATGGCGACCTGCCCAGCATGGCCGCCACGCTGGACCGCCAGTTCGAGATTGGTTTCTACGAGCACCTGCGGCTGCGCACGCCGCAAGGCGCCACGCTGCTGTCGCGCGAAGCGCCCCCCATGGCCGATGGCGTACCGGACTGGTTCGTCGACCTGTTGTCGCTGCACCCCACGCAAGGCCTGGCGCCGGTGGTGGCCGATGGCGTCAGCGTCGGTTCGCTGGAAGTGTTGGGCCACACCCGCTTTGCCTACCGTGAGCTGTGGCGCGGCATGCTGCGCACTTTGTCCGCGTTTGCACTGCTGGCGATTGCACTCGGCGCGCTGGCCCACCTGCTGCTGCGCCGCATCCGCGTGCCGCTAGAGGCCACAGTGCGCCAGGCCCAGGCCCTGACCGAGCGCCGCTTCATCACCGTCAGTGAACCTTCGGTGCCCGAGCTGCGCAATGTGACCCGGGCGATGAACCTGATGGTCGACCGCCTCAAGGCCATGTTCGACGAGCAGGCCGGCCAGGTCGAGATGCTGCGCCGGCAGGCCAATTGCGACCCGTTGACCGGCGTCTCGAACCGGCCGCATTTCATGAGCCGGCTCAAGGGCCTGCTGAGTTCGGAAGATGGTGTGGCCGGTGGCGCGCTGCTGCTGGTGCGCATCAGCGACCTGCAGGGCCTGAACCGCCGCCTGGGTCGCGTGGCGACCGACGCGATGCTGCGCGAGGCCGGCCACGCGATCATCGACTCCGCCACGCGTGTCGGCTCCTTCGAGGTCGGCCGGCTGAACGGCTCCGACTTCGCGATGCTGCTGCCTGAAGCGGCGTCGCTGCGTGAACCCGCGGTAGACGTGTCGGCCAGGCTGCGCAGCCTGCTGCGCGAGTCTGGCCGCGAGCGGCTGGGCGGTGTCTCGGCCGTGGTCGGTGCGGTGCGTTGGTGGCACGGTGCGCCCATTTCATCGCTGCTGGCCGCGGCTGACCAGGCGCTGGCACGGGCCGAAGCCAAGGGCGCGTTTGCGGTTGAGCTGGACGACACCGGCGACGGCGTGATGCTGGGCGAAGACAGCTGGCGCTCGCGCATCGAAGCCGCGTTGACGGCAGAGCGCGCGCACCTGGTCGAATTCCCGCTGATCGACGCCTCCCGCGCCGTGCTGCTGCGCGAATGCCCGCTGCGCCTGCAGCTCGACGAAGCTGCCGAGCCGCTGTCCGGTGCCAAGTGGTTGCCGATGGCGCGCCGTACCCAGCTGACCGCCCGCATCGACCTGGTCGCTGCCGAGCTGGCCTTGCGCGCGATTGCCCGCGACGGCATCCCGCGCTCAGTCAACCTCAGCCCGCACTCGCTGAAAGACAGCGCGCTGATGCCGCAGCTGCGCGGCTTGCTGGACCTGCACCGCGCCGCCTCGCCCGGGCTGTGGCTGGAAGTGGATGAAGCCGGCGCGTTCAACGAATTGCGATTGCTGCGCGAACTGGTCAGCATGGCGCACGCCCATGGCGCCCGTGTCGGCCTGGAACATGCCGGTGCCCACATTGCAGAACCCGGGGTGCTGCTCGAAGCCGGCCTGGACTTCATCAAGCTCGACGCCAGCGTCACCGAAGGCCTGGCCCACGACGACGCCCGCATCCAGCACGTGGCCAGCAGCGTGCGCATGCTGCATGGCCTGGATCTGAAGGTCTACGCCGAAGGCGTGGCCGACGCGGCCGACGCCGACGCGCTGTGGCAATGCAACATCGACGGCATCACCGGCCCCGCCGCGGTCCCGGCGGATGCACTGGCCGCCTGAATGTCGTCCGCACCGGAAATTCCCGACCCGGACCCGATGCCCCAGCCCCCGTTCCAGCCCGACCTGGACGCCTGCTGCGGCAACGGCTGCGACCCCTGCATCTTCGACCTGTACGACCTCGCGATGGATGCCCACCGCCAGGCCATGCGCGCCTGGCGGGCACGGCATCCCGATTCGGCGATGGGCAGCGCCTGACGCGAAAAGCGGGCGGCTAGAGGATGTCGCCCGTGTGCACCTCGAAGCGGCCGGTCTTGCGGTCTTCGAAGAAGTGCAACAGGGTGTCGCGCACGGTGCGGAAGGCGATTTCGTCCCACGGGATTTCATCTTCGCGGAACAGCTTGGCTTCCAGGGTTTCCGGGCCGGGGTTCAGCGAGGTGTCCCGCATGCGGGCCAGGTAGAACAGGTGCACCTGGCCGACGCGCGGCACGCTGAGCACGGTGAACAGGCCCTGCATCTCGATCTGCGCGCCGGCTTCTTCGTCGGTTTCGCGTTCTGCGCCCTGGGCAGTGGTTTCACCCAGCTCCATGAACCCGGCCGGCAGCGTCCACAGGCCGTAGCGCGGCTCGATGGCGCGGCGGCACAGCAACACCTGGTCCTGCCAGAAGGGCACCGTGCCCACCACGTTGAGCGGGTTTTCGTAGTGCACCGTGTGGCACTGGCTGCACACCGCGCGCGGACGGCTGTCGTCGGCCGGCACGATGTAGGCGGCGGGTGAACCGCAGGCGCGGCAGTGACGAATGGAGCGCTCAGGCAGCATGGCCTGGCAGTGTAGCGGGCAGGCCGCAGGGCTTTGCCGGCCGCGTGGCATCATCTTTGTCCAACCCTCGTTTCCTCCCTCATTTGCCGCCGGTTGCCGCCACGGCGCCGGCCCCCGTGCCGCCATGAGCCTTGTCTTTCCTGCCCCCGCCGCCGTCACCGTGCCAGTCGCAGGCACCAGCAGCGATCAATTCCCGGTGCGCCGCATCTACTGCGTCGGCCGCAACTACGCCGAACATGCGATCGAGATGGGTGCCACAGGCCGCGAGCCGCCGTTCTTCTTCATGAAGCCGGCCGACGCCATCCTGGTGGTGCCCCAGGGCGAGGCCGGCCAGATGGCCTACCCGACGCTGACCAAGAGCCTGCACCACGAAGTGGAGCTGGTGGTGGCCATCGGCAAGGGCGGCAAGGACATCAGCGCCGAAGCCGCGGGCGAGCACATCTGGGGCTATGCCATCGGCCTGGACATGACGCGCCGCGACCTGCAGAACGACATGAAGAAGCAGGGCCGCTCCTGGGAGATCGGCAAGGCCTTCGAGCAGTCGGCGCCCATCGGCCCGCTGCATCCGGCGGCCAGCACCGGCGAGCTCGGCAGCGGTGCGATCACGCTGGAGGTCAACGGCGAACTGCGCCAGCGGGGCGATCTCTCGGACTTGATCTGGAACGTGCGCGAAACCATTGCGGTACTGAGCCAGGGCTGGGAGCTGGCCCCGGGCGACCTGATCTACACCGGCACGCCGGCCGGCGTTGGCGCGGTCAAGGTGGGCGACACCCTGCGCTGCGAGATCACCGGCCTGGGCAGCCTGGTGGTCGAGATCGTCGCCGGAGCGTGACACGAAACCCGCCATGGAGCTCTACAACTACTTCCGCTCTGCCGCCTCGTACCGGGTGCGCATCGCGCTGGCGCTCAAGGGCCTGGCCTACGACTACAAGCCGGTGCACCTGGCGCGCAGCGAGCAGATGGGCGAGTCGTACGCCGCCGTGTCGGCCACCCGGCTGGTGCCGCTGCTGCGCGACGGTGATGCCTCGGTGCACCAGTCGCTGGCCATCATCGAGTACCTGGACGAGACGCATCCCGAGCCGCCGCTGCTGCCGGCCGACCCGCTGGGCCGGGCCCGGGCCCGCGCGCTGGCGCTGGACATGGCCTGCGAGATCCACCCGCTGAACAACCTGCGCGTGCTGCGCTACCTGGTCAAGGACCTGGGCCTGTCCGAAGAAGACAAGACCCGCTGGTACCGCCACTGGACCGAGACCGGCCTGGCCACCGTCGAGCGCCAGCTCGAAGCGCAGGCCGGCCGCTACAGCATCGGTGACACGCCGGGCTTGGTCGACTGCGTGCTGGTGCCGCAGATCTTCAACGCCCAGCGCTTCCAGTGCCGGCTGGACCATGTGCCGCAGGTCATGAAGGTGTTCGACGCCTGCATGGCCTTGCCAGCGTTCAGCGAGACGCATCCAGCGCGCTGTCCCGATGCCGAATGAGTCGGTGACGGATTCGATCTGGCTGCATGCCAGCGGGCTGCCAGCCGAGGTGGGCGGACTGATGAGCACGCGTGCCGGCGGTGTCAGCCTCGGCCCCTGGGCCAGCCTGAACCTGCGGCCACCGGGCCTGCGCGGTGACAACCTCGACGCGCCCGAGTCGATCTGGCGCAACCAGCTGCGCTTTGCCGCCGCGCTGGGTGGCGCCAAGCCGGTCTACCTGGACCAGGTGCACGGCACGCGCGTGGTGCAGCTGCGGGCCGGCGAAACGCCGGTGGACGCGCAAGGCCAGCCGGCTGATTTTTGGCAGGCGGACGCCAGCATCACCACCGAGCGCGGCCTGGCCTGCACGGTGCTGGTGGCCGACTGCCTGCCGGTGCTGTTTTCGGCGCCGCAGGGCCGGGCGGTGGGCGCAGCGCATGCGGGTTGGCGCGGGCTGGCCGGCGGCGTGCTGCAGGCCACGCTGGCGGCGCTGTGCGAGGCGGCGGACTGCCAGCCTCGCGAGGTCTCGGCCTGGCTGGGCGCCTGCATCGGGCCGCAGCGCTTCGAGGTGGGAGACGAGGTGCGCATTGCATTTGGTGCCGAACCGGGTGACCCCTGTTTCCGACCGGCCGCGACGCCAGAAGGCTCGTCGCCGAAATGGTGGGCCGACCTGCCGGGCCTGGCGCGCCGCCGGCTGCGCGCGGCCGGCGTGCAGCAGCTCAGCGGCGGCCAGTGGTGCACGGCGAGCGATGCCGTGCGCTTCTACTCCTACCGGCGTGACGCGGGTGTGACCGGCCGGCACGCTGCGGCCATCTGGCGACGCTGAGCCGCCAGGTTTCAATCGGGCGCCGGGGCCGCGCTGTCGTTTAACGACGGGTTGACAGTCGGGTTGCCAGCCGGGCCGGGCTGCGCGGCGTGCTCGGCCTCCCATTGCTGTTGTTCGGCCAGCCGGCGGGCGCGCCGTCGCATGGGTGCGCCCATGACATAGAGCAAGATGGCCAGGGGCATCACGCCGTATAACAAGAACGTGAACAGCGCGCCCAGCACGCTGCCCTCGGTGGCGGTGGCCTCGGCCAGCGCCATCATCAGCGCGACGAAGATCCAGGCGGCGGCGACGATGTGCATTTTTCGGGATGTGGTTCGCAATGTCGCTTAACGGAAATCGAGGCCTTGCTGCGGTAAGCTGCATCAGGGCCTCGGGCCTTGTCGCATGCGGCAAGCCACCGCCGGGCTGATCAAGAGGAGACAAGCCTTTGAACAAGCGTTTTACCCCGTCGTCGTTCGAAGACATGGGTGGCCAGGCGCAGGCCCACGCCGATGCCTTTGGCCATGCCGTCGGCAACCTGCTGAAATCGTGGTCCGGCATCAGCCTGCCAGCGCCTGCGCTCACACAGTTGCGTGACGATTATCTGCAACAGGCGACCGCGATCTGGAACGGCGTGCTGGCCAACAGTGCGACGGGTGCCGGCGAAGCAACTGTCGAGACCAAGCCGCTGGCCATCACCGATCGGCGCTTCGCCGCCAAGGACTGGGGCAGCCATCCCGGCAATGCCTTCACCGCGCAGATGTACCTGCTGAACAGCCGCATGCTGCTCAAGCTGGCCGATGCGCTGCAGGGTGACGACAAGACCCGGGCCCGCGTGCGCTTTGCCGTCCAGCAGTGGGTGGACGCGGCCAGCCCGAGCAACTTCATCGCGCTGAACCCAGAGGTGCAGCGCAAGGCGCTGGAGACCCGCGGCGAGAGCATTGCGCAAGGGCTGCGCCAGCTGTTCCATGACCTGCAGCAAGGCCATGTCTCGCAGACCGACGAGAGCCTGTTCGAGGTCGGCCGCAACGTGGCGACCACCGAAGGTTCGGTGGTGTTCGAGAACGCGTTTTTCCAGCTGATCGAATACAAGCCGCTGACGGCCACGGTCTTCGAGCGGCCGATGCTGTTCGTGCCGCCATGCATCAACAAGTACTACATCCTGGACCTGCAGCCGGAGAACTCGCTGATCCGCTACACGGTATCGCAAGGCCACCGCGTGTTTGTCGTCAGCTGGCGCAATCCGGACGACAGCATGCGCGCCAACACCTGGGACGACTACGTCGAGCAAGGCGCCATCCAGGCGCTGCGCACGGTGCACGAAATCACCGGCGCCAAGACCTTCGACACGCTGGGCTTCTGCGTTGGCGGCACCTTGCTGGCGACTGCATTGGGCGTGCTGGCGGCGCGCGGCGAGCAGCTGGCCGCCTCGGTCACGCTGCTGACCACCTTCGTCGATTTCTCGGACACCGGCATCCTGGACCTGTTCGTCGACGAGGCCTCGGTGCAGCTGCGCGAGATGACGCTGGGGGCCGAAGCGCCGGGCGGCCCGGGCCTGCTGAAGGGCCAGGAACTGGCCACCACCTTCAGCTTCCTGCGGCCCAACGACTTGGTGTGGAACTACGTCGTCGGCAACTACCTGAAGGGCGAGACGCCGCCGCCGTTCGACCTGCTGTACTGGAACAGCGACTCGACCAACCTGCCGGGCCCGATGTACTGCTGGTACCTGCGCCACACCTACCTGCAGGACGAGTTGAAACAGCCAGGCAAGCTGACCGTCTGCGGTGTGCCGCTGAACCTGGGCCTGATCAAGGCGCCCGTCTACCTCTACGGCTCGAAGGAGGACCACATCGTGCCGTGGAAGAGCGCCTATGGTTCGACCAAGGTGTTCAAGGGCCCCAAGCGCTTCGTGCTCGGCGCCTCCGGCCACATTGCCGGCGTGATCAATCCGCCGTCCAGCGGCAAGCGGTCCCACTGGATCAACGAAGGCCTGCCGCCCACGGCCGACGAATGGCTGGCTGGTGCCAAGGAACATCGCGGCAGCTGGTGGCCCGACTGGAGCCAGTGGCTCGCCAGCCATGCCGGCAAGCAGGTGCCAGCGCCGAAGGCGCCGGGCGGCAAGCAGCACAAGGCCATCGAACCCGCACCCGGCCGCTACGTCAAACAGCGCGCTTGACCCGATGGCCGCAGGCCTCGCCAACGCGCATCCTCAATACCGGCACCTCTTTCAACGCCGCGCGCCGCCGTTTGCCGCGCGGCCCGAATCCACAGCAAGGAGTCTCATCCCATGACCACCGACATCGTCATCGTCGCCGCCACCCGCACTGCCGTCGGCAAGTTTGGCGGCAGCCTGGCCAAGACACCGGCGCCCGAGCTGGGCGCCACCGTCATCAAGGAGCTGCTGCGCCGCACCGGCCTGGCCGGCGAACAGATCAATGAAGTCATCCTCGGCCAGGTGCTGACCGCTGGCTCCGGCCAGAACGCGGCCCGCCAGGCCGTCATCAAGTCCGGCCTGCCGAACGGCGTGCCGGCCATGACCATCAACAAGGTCTGCGGCTCGGGCCTGAAGGCGGTGATGCTGGCCCTGCAGGCCATTCGCGATGGCGACAGCGAGATCATCATTGCCGGTGGCCAGGAAAACATGAGCCTGGCGCCACACGTGCTGCCGGGCTCGCGTGAAGGTCAGCGCATGGGCGACTGGAAGCTGGTCGACACCATGATCAGCGATGGCCTGTGGGATGTGTACAACCAGTACCACATGGGCATCACCGCCGAGAACGTGGCCAGGCAGTACAGCATCAGCCGCGAAGCGCAGGACGCACTGGCCCTGGCCTCGCAGCAGAAGGCCGCCGCCGCGCAGGACGCGGGCAGGTTCAAGGACGAGATCGTCGGCGTCAGTCTGGCGCAGAAGAAGGGCGATCCCATCGTCTTCGACGCTGACGAATTCATCAACCGCAAGACCAACGCCGATGCGCTCGCCGGCTTGCGCCCAGCCTTCGACAAGAGCGGCTCGGTGACTGCCGGCAATGCCTCCGGCCTGAACGACGGCGCGGCCGGCGTGGTCGTGATGACGGCTGCCAAGGCAGCCGCGCTGGGCCTGACGCCGCTGGCCCGCATTGCCAGCTACGCCTGCGCCGGGCTGGACCCTTCCATCATGGGCATGGGCCCGGTGCCGGCTGCGCGCAAGGCACTGGCCCGCGCCGGCTGGAAGGCGGCCGACCTGGACCTGCTGGAAATCAACGAAGCTTTCGCCGCGCAGGCCTGCGCGGTGCATCAGGAAATGGGCTGGGACACCAGCAAGGTCAATGTCAACGGCGGCGCCATCGCCATCGGCCACCCGATCGGTGCATCCGGCGCCCGCATTCTGGTCACGCTGCTGCACGAGATGCAGCGCCGGGATGCCAAGAAAGGCATTGCCTCGCTTTGCATCGGCGGTGGCATGGGTGTTGCACTGACGGTCGAGCGTTGAACCGCAGCAACAAGACGCAGGGAATGTACGGACGTGTGCGGCGGAGCCGACGCGCCATAGTGGTTTGAAATCGCTGCTTTCCCTTCGATATGCAAGCTCAGGAGATAAAAGACATGACTCAAAAAGTGGCGTATGTGACCGGCGGCATGGGTGGCATCGGGACCGCGATCTGCCAGCGCCTGGCCAAGAGCGGCCTGACGGTCATTGCCGGCTGCGGCCCCAGCCGAGACTTCAACAAGTGGCTGGACGAACAGCGTGCGCTCGGCTTCACGTTCCACGCCTCGGTGGGCAATGTTGCGGACTGGGAATCCACCGTGCAGGCCTTCAAGACCGCCAAGTCAGAGCATGGCCCCATCGACATCCTGGTCAACAACGCCGGCATCACCCGCGACCGCATGTTCCTGAAGATGACGCCCGAGGACTGGCATGCAGTCATCGACACCAACCTGAACTCGATGTTCAATGTCACCAAGCAGGTGGTGCCCGACATGGTCGAGCGCGGCTGGGGCCGGGTCATCCAGATCTCGTCGGTCAACGGCGAAAAAGGCCAGGCCGGCCAGACCAACTACTCTGCCGCGAAGGCCGGCATGCACGGCTTCACGATGGCGCTGGCGCAGGAAGTTGCCGCCAAGGGCGTGACGGTCAACACGGTGAGCCCTGGCTACATCGGCACCGACATGGTCCGCGCCATCAAGCCCGAGGTGCTCGAACGCATCGTTGCGACCATTCCCGTCAAGCGCCTGGGTGCGCCCGAGGAAATCGGTGCGATCGTGGCCTGGCTGGCCGGCGAAGACTCCGGCTTCACCACCGGCGCCGACTTCTCCTGCAATGGCGGCCTGCACATGGGCTGAAGCCTGCGGTCTTTCGCGGCAGCCTGACGCTGCGAGAGGCCTGGTGCCGGGATACCCGCTCGGGTGCCCTGGCACAGTCGCTTTTCGGCGATTTTTTGGCAGCCCACCGCATCCCGGGCGCCGCAACGATTGACCGCAGCCTTGCCGCGGCAGACCATGTCCGGTGGACGGCCGTACAGCCGTCCCAGGGCAAATGACCTCTGGGGAGATCCGGCGCACTGCGGCGGGTCAGGGGTGAACAGAAGGGCTGTCATGGATTTCCTGCTGTCTTTGCTTGGGCGAAACGGCTTCCTGCCGCATGGCTACTGCTTCACCTGGGCCCCGGCGCTGCTGTGGCCGATGGTGCTGGCCGACGGGCTGATCGCGGCGGCGTATTTCTCCATTCCGCTGGCCATCGTCAGCTTCTACCGCAGGCGGCCCGATGTGGGCTACCGCCCGGTGGCCTGGCTCTTCAGCGCCTTCATCTTCGCCTGCGGCATCACCCACGTGATGGACGTGTGGACCATCTGGCAGGCCGACTACGGGCTGCAGGTGGTGGCCAAGGTCTTCACCGCCGCGATTTCGGTTGTCACCGCCGTTGCCCTCTGGGTGCTGCTGCCACGCGCCTTGCGCATTCCTTCCGCGGCACAGCTGCGCAGCGCCGTGACCTCGCTGGAAGCCGAAGTCAGCAAGCGCCGCAGTGCCGAGCAGCACCTGGCAGGCATCGAGCAAAGCGTGGCCTTGACGCTGGACAGCATTGGCGCCGGCTTCATCGTCACCGATGCCCACGGCATGGTGACCCGCATGAACGAGGTTGCCGAGCGGGTCACCGGCTGGCCAGATGCGCAAGCGCGTGGCCGCGTGCTATGGGACGTGCTGGTGCGCGAAGGCCGGGATGAGACCGTCACCCGCGAAAATCCGGTGGATGTCGTGCGCAGCCTGCTGACCACTGCCGGCGCGGTGACGTGGCATGGCCTGATCCGCTCGCGCAGTGGCAGCCTGACGCCACTCGAAGTACGCGCCACGCTGGCCCCAAAAGTCGGGGAGGGCGGCCAGCAGCGCGGCATGACGCTGGTGTTCCGCGACCTGACGCAGATCGAGGAGATCGAGGCTGAGCGGCTGCGGCTGGCCGCCATCGTCGATTCGTCCATCGACGCCATCGTCAGCAAGTCGCTGGATGGCCGGATCACCAGTTGGAACCATGCCGCCGAAACCCTGTTCGGCTACAGCGCACGCGAGGTCATGGGGCAGCCGGTGCAGGTCATTGCCGACCCGGAGCACGCCATGGCCGAGCCGCACATGCTGGCCGACATTGCCTCGGGCCACAGCGTGCCGCCGTTCGACACCGTCGCCCGCGCCAAGGGAGGCCGGCACTTCGAGGTCTCGGTCAGCGTGTCGCCGCTGCGCGACCCTTCAGGCCGGGTCGTTGGCAGCGCCAAGATCGTGCGTGACCTCAGCCCGCAGCGGCGCGCAGAGGCCGCGCTGCGCGAGAGTGACGCCAGGCTGCGGCTGGCGCTCGACTCGGCCCAGATCGGCGAATGGGACATGGACCTGGCGACCGGCGCCACGCACCGTTCCATCCGCCATGACCGCTGCTTCGGCTACAGCCACCTGCAGCCCTCGTGGTCCTTCAACACACTGCTGGCCCATGTGCATCCGGAAGACCGGCCCGAGCTGCAGGCGAGTTTCAGCGCCGCCGTCGAGCAGCAAAGCGACTGGCAGGCCGAATGCCGCGTGCGCTGGCCCGATGGCAGCGTGCACTGGATCAGCCTGCAGGCCGGGCTGCTGCACGACAGCGGCACGGCCGGCCGGATGCTGGGCATCGTGACCGACACCACCCAGCACAAGCTGGCGCAGGAAGCGCGGCAGAAGGCGCTGCGGCTGGAGGCCGAGAACCAGCAGATCCAGACCGCCAGCCGGCTCAAGAGCCAGTTCCTGGCCAACATGTCGCACGAACTGCGAACGCCGCTGAACGCGGTGATCGGCTTTGCCGACCTGCTGCACAGCGGTGCGGTGCCGCCGCAGTCGCCAAAGAACCGCGAGTTCCTCGGCCACATCGCGGCCAGCGGCCGGCACCTGCTGCAACTGATCAACGACGTGCTGGACCTGTCCAAGGTTGAGTCCGGCAAGTTCGAATTCTTCCCGCAGCAGGTGGCGCTGGCACCGCTGGTCCGCGAGGTCTGCGACGTGCTGCAGCCCGGCATGCAGCGCAAGCAGCTGCGGCTGGACGTGGACCTGGACCCGGCCATCGGGGCATTGGAGCTGGACCCGGGCCGCCTCAAGCAGGTGCTCTACAACTACCTGTCCAACGCCATCAAGTTCACGCCCGAAGGTGGCAAGGTCACGGTGCGCGGCCGGCCCGAAGGCCCGGCGCACTTCCGGCTGGAGGTCGAGGACAGCGGCATCGGCATTGCCGAGGCCGACCTGCCGCGGCTGTTCACCGAGTTCCAGCAGCTGGACACCGGCTACAACAAGCAGCACGCCGGCACCGGCCTGGGCCTGGCGCTGACACGCCGGCTGGTGCAGGCCCAGGGGGGCCGAGTCGGCGTGCGCAGCACGCCGGGCTTGGGCAGCGTGTTCCACCTGGTGCTGCCGCGCATGAAGCCGGCGCATGCCGACGGACCGATGCTGCCGCCTGCCAGCCACAGGCTGCTGGCCATCGAAAGCGATGTGCGGCTGGTGCGCAGCCTGGCCGACACCGGTTTCCTGGTCGACGCGGCGGCGGATGCGGCCGAGGCGGTGGCCCAGGCGCGCCAGCAGGCCTATGACGCCATCTTGCTGGCGCTGAGCCTGTCCGGGCGCGGCGGCCTGAGCGTGCTGGCCAGCATCCGCGAGTCCGGGCCCAGCCGCAGCACGCCGGTGCTGGCGCTGAGCATGCCGGCGGAAGACACCGGCGAGACCGCCAGCTTTGCCGTCGCCGACCTGCTGGCCAAGCCGCTGCAGAACGGCGAGCTGTCACAGGCGCTGGGCCGGCTGGCGCTGCCGGTCAGCCGCCGGCCGCGCCTGATGGTGGTGGACGACGACCCGCTGGCGTTGGCGCTGATGCGCTCGTCGCTGGCCCAGCTGGGCATTGACGCGATCTGCCTGGCGGACGGGCGCGAGGCGCTGGAAAGCCTGTCGCAGCACCGGCCCGATGCCTTGATCCTGGACCTGATGATGCCGGGCTTCGATGGCTTCGAGGTGCTGGACGCCTTGCAGCGCCTGCCTGCCTGGCGCGAACTGCCGGTGCTGGTGTGGACCAGCATGGTGCTGACTGACGATGAGTACCGCCAACTGGCCAGCTCGGCCCGCGCCGTGCTCGGCAAGGGTGGCGGCGCACTGGCCGACACGCTGGGCGCGCTGCGGCGCTGGCGGCCGCCGGTGGTGGCCTTGACCGAAGGAGACCTGCTGTGACCGCTGACACCCACCGCGCCGCGCGCATCCTGATCGTCGACGACAACGCGATGAACGTCGAGCTCACCAGCTACGTGCTGAGTGCCGACGGCCTGGAGGTCGACTCCGCAGAGGACGGCCTGGCCGCGCTGGACCGGGTGCAGGCCAACCCGCCGGACCTGATCCTGCTGGACATCCAGATGCCGGGCCTGGACGGGCTGACGCTGGCGCACCGGCTGAAGTCCGACCCGGCCACGCGCCACATCGTGCTGGTGGCCTTCACCGCCTATGCGATGAAGGGCGACGACGCCCGCATGCGCGCTGCCGGCTGCGATGGCTACCTGTCCAAGCCGATTGACGTGACCAAGCTGGCGGCCCAGGTGCGCGAAATGCTGCCGCCCGGGATCGGCGCGGCGAAGGACTGATCAGGCCAGCAGGCTGCGTGCCGCGGCCTGCAGCGCGTCCGGCTGGCCGCTGGCCAGCAGCATCTCGCGCACAGGTGCGCTGCTGCGGCGCTGTTGCCTGTCATAAAGCGGGTCGTAGTGCTGGTCCAGCAGTTCGGGCAGCAACTGCGACCAGTCGCCGGCCCGGGCCAGCGACTGCCAACGGGCCACGGTGGCGTTGCCACGCAGGCTGTTCAGCTCAGCCAGGCGCTCGCACAGTGCTTCGGGCTCCGCCGTGAAGAATCGGTATTCGTCCAGCAGCAGTTCGGTGCGCGCCGGAATGTCCATCTGCAGTTCCACCCAGCCCGCTGGTGCCTGGAGCGCGGCCAGCACGCCGTCGGGCAACTGGCGAGCGCCGATGCGACGGCTCTCGGCTTCCACGAACACCGGCCGCAGTGGGTCGAAACCCTGCAGCCGCTGCCAGATCTGCCCTTCGAACTGCTTCTGCCCTGGCTGGGCCACGCCGGGCAGGCCGCCCAGCACCGAGCCCCGATGGGCGGCCAACGCCTCCAGGTCCAGCACCTGGGCGCCCTCTTGCGCCAGCGCGGCCAGCAGCCGGGTCTTGCCGCTGCCGGTGCGCCCACGCAGCACCTGCCACTGGAAGCGGCCGGGCAGGGTGGCGAGGTCGTCGCGCACCTGGGCCCGGAAGGCCTTGTAGCCGCCCTGCAGCTGCCGGGTGCGAAAGCCGATCTGCGCCAGCACCAGCGACAGGCTGCCCGAGCGCTGGCCGCCGCGCCAGCAATAGACCAGCGGCCGCCAGTCCTTGGGCTTGTCGGCCACGTGGCGCTCCAGCGTGTCGGCAATGCGGCGCGAGACCAGCGCCGCGCCCTGCTTGCGCGCCTCGAAGGTGGAGACCTGCGTGTAGACCGTGCCGACATGGGCCCGCTCGGCATCGTCCAGCACCGGCCAGTTGACGGCGCCGGGCAGGTGGTCCTCGGCGAACTCGGCCGGCGAGCGCACATCGATCACGGTATCGAACTGCGCCGGCTGGGCCAGCCAGTCCGGCACCTGGATGGGAGAGAAACTCATGGGAGGAAGGCGGGCATTGCGGCGATTGTCCGCTGGAACCAAGGCCGGCCCGCGGCCACGGCAAGCCCTCGAAAAGGCCTCCGTTGCCAAATCCTTGCCACGCTGGCCCGGGAAACCGGCAAAAACCAGAAAAAACCAAGACCGGCGAGGACTCCGTTGCCTGGCTGCTCGGCATGCTTCGCCGCATTGGTTGCCGGCGTGCCTGCATGTCGGTTTTTGCTTTCATCCGCCTTCGGAGCCCATCCCCATGTCCCAGTCCCGGACCTCGTCCCTCACCATGTTCTCCCGGCCCGCCTGGCTGGCCTGGGGCCTGTTGGCCACCGCTGCCGCCAGCGCAGCGTCGGACCCGTACAAGACGCCCGCTTCGTCGGTCGGTGCCATCGCGCTTGCCAACGACACGGTGATGGCGGTCAGCGACGGTGGCGACACCAAGCGCTTCTACACCATTGACGTGCCCGAAGGCGTCGGCTCGCTGACCGTCAGCGTGACCGGTGGCAGCGGCGATGCCGACATGTGGATGGCCGCCGCCGGCAAGCCAGTCAGCAAGATGCACTACGACTGCTACACCGGCGCCGAAGGCAACAACGACGTCTGCACCTTCTACAACCCCAAGCCGGGCCGCTACACGGCCATGCTGAGCAGCATCTACATCGGCGGCTACACCGATGCGCAGTTGCTCGCCAGCTACACCCTGGGCACCCAGCAGGGGCCGAAGGCCATCAAGCTGGCTTCCGGCGTGCCCACGCAGGTGTCCGGCGCGGCCGGCAGCTCGGTGCTCTACAAGGTCAGCGTGCCCAAGGGCATCTCGCACCTGGTGGTCAGCAATGCAGGCGGCAGCGGC
Source organism: Ideonella sp. (assembly GCF_041287625.1). Lineage (GTDB taxonomy): Bacteria > Pseudomonadota > Gammaproteobacteria > Burkholderiales > Burkholderiaceae_C > Ideonella. The sequence continues at coordinate 192,296 of NZ_JBGGNH010000073.1, read as the reverse complement.
GACGTGAGCCTGTCCATGAAGTACCAGCAGGAACCCAGCCCGGACAGCAATGGCTGTGGCGTCAGCTGCGACCAGGGCTTCCCCAAGGTCGGCACCTGGTACGTGAAGGTGACAGGCAACACCGATTTCCAGAACGTCGCGCTGACGGCCCAGCTGTCGACCCCGTCGCCCTTGACCGACTTGGGCAACGGCGTGCCGCTGACCGGCCTCAGCGGCAGCTGGGGCGACAGCGACATGCACTACTACAAGATCGACGTGCCCGAAGGTGCCGGCAAGCTGACGGTGGCGACCACCGGCAGCACCTCGGCCGACCTGCTGATGTACGTCAGCCGTGGCGAGGTGCCAAGCTGGTGGCAATACGACTGCAGCTCGGACGTGTTTGGCAATGGCGCCAACGAAACCTGCGTGTTCCCCACGCCCAAGGCCGGCACCTACTACATCGGCCTGAGGAGCTTCGACAGCTACAGCGATGTCGCCCTCACTGCCACCTATGAACTGGGCGGTGGCGGCTACACCGGCGCGGCCTGCCCGGCTGGCACCACGCAGCATGTGGGCACGCTGTACCGCGGCCAGGCGGCCCGCTTCAAGTTCGACTCGGCCGGCGGCAAGGTCGGCGCGAAGATGACGGTGCAGACCGATTTTGTGCACGACGAGATCTACCCGCTGGACTTCGACCTCTACCTGGAGCAGAAGGTTGCCGACGGCCAGTGGAAAGTGATCGGCTCGTCGACCAGCGTGACGACCGATGGCACGGTGACGACAAAGACCGCGCCGGCCGGCATGCTTCGCTGGACCGTGACCGCGCTGGACGGCTCGGGCGACTTCCGCCTGTGCACCGCTGGCGAGTGACCCGAGGGCCGGGCGCCTCGCGCGCCACGGCTTGCCGGCTCACGCCGGCGCAATGGCGTCCAGCAGCTCGCTTTCCATCTGCAGCTGCACCTTGGGCTGCGCCAGCGTCATGCCGCTGATCAGGAAGGTGTCTTCCACCCGCTCGCCCAGGGTCGACACCTTGGCGAGCTGCAGGCTGATCTGGTGTGCGCCCAGCACACGGGCAATCGCGTACAGCAGGCCGGAGCGGTCGCTGGCGCTGACCGACAGCAGCCAGCGCTGGCCGCGCTCATCCGGCCGCAGCTGCACGCGCGGCTTGACCGGGAACGAGCGCACCCGGCGAGAGACCCGCCCACGGCTGGGTTCGGGCAACGGGCCGCTGCTGGCCAGCGCCAGCGCGGCCTGGGTCTCGACCAGCGAGATCATGTCGCGGTAGGCGGTGGCGCCCTGGTCGTCGGCCAGCGGGTTGACGACCTGGAAGGTGTCCAGTGCATAGCCGGTGCGCGTGGTGTGCACCTTGGCGTCCTGGATCGAGAAGCCGGTGCTGTCGAAATAGCCGCAGATGCGGGCGAACAGGTCCGGCCGGTCCTGGGCATACACCAGCACCTGCAGGCCTTCGCCGATGGGCGACGGCCTGGCCCGCACGATGGGCTTGTCCGCCGCCAGGTGGCGCCACAGCGAGCGGGCATGCCAGGCCACTTCGGAGCCGTCGTGGCGCGCGAAGTAGCTCACCTCCAGCGTGCCCCACAGCGGCTCCTCGGTGCCCGGCAGCGCCGAGTGCAGGGCAAGCAGGTGGCGAGCCTCCTGCTTGCGGGCCTCGATCTCGGCGTCTGCATTCGGCGTGGCCCCGCCCAGCGCGCGCAGCGTCAGGCGGAACAGGTCTTCCAGCAGCTTGGCCTTCCAGGCGTTCCACACCTTGGGGCTGGTGCCGCGGATGTCGGCCACCGTCAGCAGGTAGAGCGCGATCAGGTGGCGGGCGTCGCCCACGTGGCGCGCAAAGGCGGCAATCACGTCCGGGTCGGACAGGTCTTCCTTCTGCGCCACGCGGCTCATCGTCAGGTGCTCGCGCACCAGGAATTCGACCAGCGCGGCGTCCGCCTTGTCGATGCCGTGGTCGCGGCAGAAGCGCCGCACTTCCGTGCCGCCCAGCTCGGAATGGTCGCCGCCGCGGCCCTTGGCCACGTCGTGGAACAAGGCCGCGATGTACAGCAGCCAGGGCTTGTCCCAGTTCGCCGCCAGCTGGGCGCAGAACGGGTACTCGTGGGCGTGTTCGGGAATGAAGAAGCGGCGCACATTGCGCAGCACCATCAGGATGTGCTGGTCCACCGTGTACACATGGAACAGGTCATGCTGCATGCGGCCGACGATGGCGCGGAACACCCACAGGTAGCGGCCCAGCACCGAGGTCTGGTTCATCAGCCGGAAGGCGTGTGTCTGCCCTTCGGGCTGCTGCAGGATCTCCATGAACAGCGCGCGGTTCACCGGGTCGCGCCGGAAGCCGCCGTTCATCACCTTGCGGGCGTTGTAGAGCGCGCGCAGCGTGCGGGCAGACAGACCCTTGATGCCGGGCGTCTGCTGGTAGATCAGGAAGGTTTCGAGGATGGCGTGCGGGTTGTCCAGGTAGAGGTCGTCCCGGGCGACTTCCAGCGAGCCGGCGCGGTCGAGGAAGCGGGCGTTGATCGGCCGCATCGGCGCCGTCTCCGAGCCCATGATGCGTTCCTCGATGTTCAGCATCAGGATCTGGTTCAGCTGGGTCACCGCCTTGGCAGCCCAGTAGTAGCGCCGCATCAGCACTTCGGAGGCGCGCTCGTTGCCGGTGCCGTGGTAGCCGAAGCTCTCGGCCACGGCGGTCTGCAAGTCGAAGACCAACCTGTCCTCGCGGCGGCCCGCCACGAGATGCAGCCGGGCGCGGATCAGCTTCAGCGTGCCTTCCTGGCGCTGCAGCTGCTTGACCTCGAACTGCGTCATCAGCCCCTTGGCCGCCAGCTCGCCCCAGGTCTTGCCCAGGCCGGCGGCACGTGCCACCCACATCACCACCTGCAGGTCGCGCAGGCCGCCCGGGCTTTCCTTGCAGTTGGGCTCCAGCGAGTAGGGCGTGTCCTCGTACTTGACATGGCGCTGGCGCATTTCCAGCGCCTTGGCGCGCAGGAAGGCCACCGGGTCCATCGTCTCGTCGGTCGCGCGGCGAAAGCGGGTGAACAGGCGCCGCGGGCCGCACAGGAAGCGGCTTTCCAGCAGCGCCGTCTGCACCGTCACATCGTTGCGGGCCTCGGCCACGCATTCGTCCACCGTGCGCACCGAAGAGCCGATCTCCAGCCCGATGTCCCAGCAGCCGGTGATCAAATCCGACACGCCGGCCTGGCAGACCGGGTCGGCCTCGGCACCGGCAGGCAGCAGCACCAGCACGTCAATGTCGGAATACGGACACAGCTCACCGCGCCCGTAGCCGCCCACCGCCACCAGCACCGCGCCCTGCGGCAGGCAGGACTGGAACCACAGCTGGGCCAGCGTCGCGTCCACATGCCGGGCCAGTGCCCGCGCCAGTCGCGCCGCGCTGGTGACCGTGGGCCTGGCCTCGCGGAAGTGGTTCAGCAAGGCAGCCTTGCCGTCCTTGAAGCGGCGGCGCAACTCGGCCACCGGCACGGCGGCCTGCGGCGGGATCGGAGGCTGGATGACGGACTCTAGGACTGCAGACATCCGCTTGTTCAGCCGTTGACGAAGGCCGGCGGCGGCGGGCTGCCAGCAGAAACCGTCAGCACTTCATAGCCGGTGTCGGTGACGACGATGGTGTGTTCCCACTGCGCCGACAGCGAGCGGTCCTTGGTGACGATGGTCCAACCGTCGCCGGCTTCCTTGATCTCGCGCCGGCCGGCGTTGACCATCGGCTCGATGGTGAACACCATGCCCGGCACCAGCTCTTCCAGCGTGCCCGGGCGGCCGTAGTGCAGCACCTGTGGCTCCTCGTGGAACTTCAGGCCGATGCCGTGGCCGCAGAACTCGCGAACGATGGAAAAGCCCTGGTTCTCGGTGAAGGTCTGGATCGAATGGCCGATGTCGCCCAGGCGAGCGCCTGGCTTGACCTTGACGATGCCTTTCCACATGGCTTCGTAGGTCAGCGCGCACAGGCGCTTTGCGGCGATGGAGCCTTCACCGACGACGAACATGCGGCTGGTGTCGCCATGCCAGCCGTCCTTGATGACGGTGACGTCGATGTTGACGATGTCGCCGTTCTTCAGTGGCCTGTCGTTGGGAATGCCGTGGCAGACCTGGTGGTTGATCGAGGTGCAGACCGACTTCGGGTAGGGCGTGTAGCCCGGCGGCTGGTAGTTCAGCGGCGCGGGAATGCCACCCTGCACGTTCACGATGTGGTCGTGGGCCAGCTTGTCCAGCGCTTCGGTCGTGATCCCGGGCTTGACGTGCGGGGTCAGCATGTCCAGCACTTCCGAGGCCAGGCGGCCTGCGACGCGCATGCCTTCGATGTCGGCTGCGGATTTCAGGGTGATCGTCATCCACTGATTATCCCATCGCATCGTAAAATGCCGGGTTTCCACGGGCGCGACCGGGGAACCAAGTAAGCCGACGGTGGGCATTCCTGCCGCGGACTTTGTCACCAGGTTTCCACGCTCCCAACGCGTGCCCGCACCGCCGCCAACCGACGGAACCCCATGTCCACAGCTTCCAAGCACCTGATGCACTTCGAGGGCGGCAACGCCCTTTCCGCGTTTCGCGCCGCCGCCCTGCTGCCGGCCCTGCAGGCCGCATGCCCCCGCATCGCTGGGGTGTCAGCCCGCCATGTGCACTGGGCCTGGAGCGACGCGCCACTGGCGGCTGAAGTGCGCCAGAAGCTGGCCGAGCTGCTGAGCTACGGCGACGCCTATGAAGCGCCGGCCGAGGGCGAGCTGATCGTCGTGATGCCGCGCCTGGGCACCGTGTCGCCCTGGGCCTCCAAGGCGACCGACATCGCCCACAACTGTGGCCTGCCGATCCACCGCGTCGAGCGCGTGACCGAATTCCGGCTGGTGCTGAAAAGCGGGCTGATGAGCACGCTGACCGGAGGCAACAAGCCGCTGACCGCCGAAGAGCGCGCCGCCTGCGCACTGCTGCTGCACGACCGCATGACCGAAAGCGTGGTCTTCGAGCGGGAAGCCTCGCAGCACCTGTTCGACGACAAGGCCGCCGAGCCGCTGGCCCATGTGGACGTGATCGGCCAGGGCCGCACGGCGCTGATCAAGGCCAACAGCGAGTTCGGCCTGGCGCTGTCGGACGACGAGATCGACTACCTGGTCAAGGCCTTCACCGCGCTCAAGCGCAACCCCAGCGACGTCGAGCTGATGATGTTCGCGCAGGCCAACAGCGAGCACTGCCGCCACAAGATCTTCAACGCCGAGTTCATCATCGACGGTGAGCAGCAGCCGCTGTCGATGTTCGGCATGATCCGCAACACCGAAAAGCTGAACTCGCAGCACACCATCATTGCGTACAACGACAACGCCGCGGTGATGGAAGGCGGCCCGGTCGAGCGCTGGCTGCCTGAATCCTCAACTGCGGGTTTCACCGATGCGCCGAAGTACGGTGCACGCGAGGAAACCGCGCATGTGCTGATGAAGGTCGAGACGCACAACCATCCGACCGCCATCTCGCCGTTCCCTGGCGCCTCCACCGGCGCCGGCGGCGAGATCCGCGACGAAGGTGCCACCGGCCGCGGCGCCCGCCCCAAGGCCGGCCTCACCGGCTTTTCCGTCTCCAACCTGAACCTGCCCGGCACCAGCGAACCGTGGGAGCAAACGCCCTACGGCAAGCCGGAACACATCGCCAGCCCGCTGCAGATCATGACCGAAGGCCCGCTGGGCGGCGCGGCGTTCAACAACGAGTTCGGCCGGCCAGCGCTGGGCGGCTATTTCCGCGTCTACGAGCAAACCGTGGGCGAGGGTGCAGACGGTACGGAAAAAGCCATCCGCCGCGGTTACCACAAGCCCATCATGATCGCCGGCGGCCTGGGCATGATCTCGGACGGCCAGACCAAGAAGCTGCCGTTTGCCGCCGGCACGCTGCTGGTGCAGCTGGGCGGCCCGGGCATGCGCATCGGCATGGGCGGCGGCGCTGCCAGTTCGATGGCGGCCGGCACCAACACCGCGTCGCTGGACTTCGACTCGGTGCAGCGTGGCAACCCCGAGATCCAGCGCCGCGCGCAGGAGGTCATCAACCACTGCTGGAGCCTGGGCGCCGACAACCCCGTCGTCGCGATCCACGACGTGGGCGCCGGTGGCATCTCCAACGCCTTCCCCGAGCTGGTGGACGGTGCCGGCAAGGGCGCTCGCTTCGACATGCGCAAGGTGCCGCTGGAAGAGTCCGGCCTGGCGCCCAAGGAAATCTGGTGCAACGAGAGCCAGGAGCGCTACACGCTGGCCATCGACCCGGCCAAGCTGGGCTTGTTCGAGCAGATGTGCGAGCGCGAGCGCTGCCCGTACGCCATCGTCGGCGTGGCGACTGACGAGCCCGAGCTGATCCTCGAAGACGGCCCCGGCGGCGAGCGCGTGATCGACATGCCGATGGACGTGCTGCTGGGCAAACCGCCGAAGATGCAACGCGACGTGAAAAGCGTGGTCCGCCAGCTGCCTGCACTGGACCTGACCGGCGTGCCGCTGGACAAGGCCGCACGCGACGTGCTGCGCCACCCGACAGTCGCCAGCAAGCGTTTCCTGGTCACCATTGGGGACCGCACCGTGGGCGGCATGAACCACCGCGACCAGATGGTCGGCCCGTGGCAAGTGCCGGTGGCAGACTGCGCCGTGACGCTGGCCGACTACAAGGGCTTCCGCGGCGAAGCCATGAGCATGGGCGAGCGCACGCCGCTGGCTGCGCTGGACGCACCGGCCTCCGGCCGCATGGCCGTGGCCGAAGCCATCACCAACCTGCTTGCTGCGCCGTTCGAGCTGAGTCGCGTCAAGCTCAGCTGCAACTGGATGGCCGCTTGCGGCGAGCCGGGTGAAGACGCCGCGCTGTACGAAACCGTCAAGGCCGTCGGCATGGAACTGTGCCCGGCGCTGGGCATCAGCGTGCCCGTCGGCAAGGACAGCCTGTCGATGCGCACCCGCTGGCAGGACGATGACCAGACCAGGCAGGTCGTCGCGCCCGTCTCGCTGATCGTCACTGCCTTCGCCTCGCTGGAAGACGTGCGCGGCACGCTGACCCCGCAGCTGCAGGACGGCGACACCACGCTGATCCTGGTCGACCTCGGCCAGGGCAAGGCCCGCATGGCCGGCTCAATCCTGGCGCAGACGCTGCAGCGCTTCGGCGACAGCGTGCCGGACCTGGACGACCCCGAACTGCTGAAGAACCTGGTCGCCGCCATCAACGCGCTGCGCAGCGACGCCAAGCTGCTGGCTTACCACGACCGCTCCGACGGCGGCCTGTGGGCAGCGGCTTGCGAAATGGCCTTTGCCGGCCGCCGCGGCGTGAGCCTGAACGTGGACATGCTGGTCACCGAAGGCGACGGCATTTCCGACAGCCGCGCCGAAATGGGCGACTCCAAGAACTGGGCCAGCCAGGTCAGCGGCCGCCGCGAGGAACTGACGCTGAAGGCGCTGTTCAACGAGGAGCTGGGCGCGCTGATCCAGGTGAAGACCATCGACCGTGACGCGGTGCTGGGCACGCTGCGCGCGCATGGCCTCTCGAAGCTCAGCCACGTCGTCGGCAAGACCAACGACAAGGGCGTGATCGAAGTCTGGCGCGATGCCAAGAGCCAGTTCAGCGCGCCGCTGGCCGAGCTGCAGCAGCAGTGGGACGACGTCAGCTGGCGCATTGCCCGCCAGCGCGACAACCCCGTCTGCGCCGACAGCGAACATGCGCTGGCCGGCAGCGGCGACGCGGGCCTGCATCTCGCGTTGACCTTCGATGCCAAGGAAGACGTGGCGGCGCCGTACATCCTGAAGAGCGGCACCCGTCCGAAGATCGCCATCCTGCGCGAGCAGGGCGTCAACAGCCACGTCGAGACCAGCTACGTCTTCAACCTGGCCGGCTTCGACGCGCACGACGTGCACATGAGCGACCTGCAAAGCGGCCGCGCCAAGCTGGCCGACTTCAAGGGCTTTGTCGCCTGCGGTGGCTTCAGCTACGGCGACACGCTGGGCGCCGGCGAAGGCTGGGCCCGCTCGGTCATGTTCAATCCCAAGCTGGCCGAAGACTTCGAGGCCTTCTTCGGTCGGCAGGACACCTTTGCTTTAGGCATCTGCAACGGCTGCCAGATGATGGCCGCGCTGTCGCCCATCATTCCTGGCGCACAGGACTGGCCGAAGTTCACCCGCAACAAGAGCGAACAGTTCGAAGGCCGGCTGGCGATGGTCGAGGTGCTGGAAAGCCCGTCCATCTTCTTCCAGGGCATGGCCGGCAGCCGCATGCCCATCGCCGTTGCCCATGGCGAAGGCTTTGCCGACTTCTCACAGCGTGGCAATGCAGCCAACGTGAAGCGCGCGATGCGCTGGGTGGATGGCAACGGCCAGCCGACTGAGGTCTACCCGCTGAACCCCAACGGCAGCCCCGACGGTTTGACCTCCGTCACCACGGCCGATGGCCGCTTCACCGTGCTGATGCCGCACCCCGAGCGCGTGTTCCGCAATGTGCTGATGAGCTGGACCAGCGGGTCAGTGGACGAACTCAGCCCGTGGACGCGAATGTTCCGCAATGCGCGGAAGTGGGTCGGCTGAGAAATCTCTTTTCCCGTTCGTCCTGAGCCTGTCGAAGGACTCTTCGCCAGCTCGCTTTGAGCTTGGCCGAGGGCGCTGGCTTCGACAAGCTCAGCCCGAACGGGGATGGGGGGCCGATGGGTGAGTGGTGGCTGAACGGTGAGGGGTGCCTCTATATCCGTTCTCCCTGAGCCTGTCGAAGGGCCCAGGGGCACCCAGCCTCAATTCCCCAGCAATTCCCCCGCCGGCTGCAGCGCCTTCACCGAGTCGCAGAAGACCTTCACGATCATCAGGATGGGCACGCCGAGCAGCATGCCCCACACGCCCCAGAGCCAGCCCCAGAACAGGATGCCGATGAAGACGGCCACGGGGTTCAGTCGGCTGGTGCGGCTGGTGAGCCAGGGGGTGAGCAACTGGCCGGTGATGAAGCGGATGCCGAGTGACAGGCCGGCGATCAGCAGCGCGGATTCCAGCGTGCCCAACTGCATCAGCGCGACCAGCGCCGCGCCGCCGGTGACCACCACGGTGCCCACGTAAGGCACCAGGTTGCAGACGGCGGCGACCAGGCCCCACACCGCTGCGTGCTGCAGCCCTGTGGCCCAGAACGCCAGGCCGGTGGTGAGACCGACGATGGCGCTCAGCACGAGTTGCACCATCAGGTAGCGCCGCACCTGTCGCACCACCTCGTCCAGCGCCTGCACGGTGACCTTCTTGTGCGTCAGCGTCGGCCCGGCGAGGCGGACCATCTTGCGGCGGAAGTTGGTGCCCGAGGCAAGCAGGAAATAGGTCAGCAGGCAGACGGCCGCGGCCTGGCCGCCCAGGCCGAGCAGGCCCAGCGTGCCGGTCCACACATAGTCCTTGATGTTGAACTTGGGCTTGACCGCCTGCACCATCAGCACGCCCTTGGTGTTGGTGGCGCTGGCGGTGAGGGCGTTTTCGTCGGCGGCCTGCTCCAGTTGCGCCGCGGCCTTCTGCACCCGCTCCAGCGCGCCTGGCTGGTTGCTGTGGCGGGCCTTCAGCGTCTGGCGCAGCTTCTGCGCAGCTTCGGGCAGCGACTCCATCAATTGCGAAGCATCGTCAGCCAGCGCGTAGCCGGTCCAGCCCAGCCCGCTGATGATGGACGAAACGACCAGCGCGGCACCCAGCCAGCGCGGCAGCCGCCACTTTGCCAGCCGCGTCACCACCGGCGAAAGCGCGTAGTTGAAGATCACGCTGAACAGCACCGGGATGCAGACCGCCGCCGCCCAGTGCAGCGTGTAGATGCACAACAGCGTGGCCATGATGGTCAGCGCCGCGGAAGGACCGGTGGGGCGCCAGCGCGGCGGTGCCACCTGCACATCGACGTGGGCGGGCGCCGGCACTGACAAGGCGGCCGGTTCAAGTTCCGCAGCAGGTTGTTGTAGCAAGTGATCCTCCGACGAACAACAGGCTGGCAGCGGCCGGGAAAGGGCGCTGCCAATGCAGCCGGTGGGCTGACCACGCGACGTTGACGAGCCTACGCCCCTGCGGTTCGGTTTCAAGTCGGCCGGACCGCGCCCCGCTTGTAGGTTCAGTCCGATGACGGCCGCCGCAGTGCTTTCGCCGCAGCAGTAGTAGGGCCCAGCCTACGCAGAGGCCCGCCCGCGGCCGACGCAGGCGAGCCAGGCGGGCTTTGATACTCGCGAGGTCTGGCCGCCGGTCAGTTGCTGGAGAAGCTCTTGCTTGCCGTCATCGTGCCTGCGCACAACGAAGAGGCTCACCTGGACGCCCGCCTGAGCGCGCCGCCCCTGGCCAATGGCCCCCACTTCGCCGTCAGCGCGCGGGCCCATGTGGCCGCCAAGCTCCACGAGGATCACACCGACGCGCCGGCCATCCTCTGGCACGGCGCCGCTGGCATTGCCGCCTGGGCCGCGCGCTCGGCGCTGGCCCGTTCTGCCACGGCGCGCACTTCGCCCGCCTGGCGGCCGACCTGCCCGTCTTCATCCGCCAAAGCCATGCCGAACGCGACCTGGCGGCGCTCGGCGAAAAACCTGCTCACGCCAGCCACCGAACCCTGGAGCCTGTGACATGGACCTGCAAACCTTCTCCGACATTGCGCCCCCGGTCGTTTCCGATCCTCGCTTGCCCGACCGCGCCGCCCGCGGCGAAGGCACCGATGAAGCCACTTGGCTGGACTGGCCCGGCATGGCCAGGCTGCCGGCGCTGGACCTGGCCACCTGGTTGCCCGCCAACTGCCGGCTGGTGGTGGTGGCACCGCATCCGGACGATGAAGTGCTGGCCTGCGGCGGCCTGCTGGCGCGCCATGCCGAGCAGGGAGGTGACAGCCTCGTGATTGCCGTGAGCGACGGCGAAGCCAGCCACGGCGGCCGCGACCCATGGCCGGCCGAAGTGCTGGGCCCCGTGCGCCGGTCCGAGAGCGACGCTGGCCTGGCGATGCTGGGCCTGTCGCCAGCCGCGGTCGTTCGGCTGGGTTTGCCGGACGGGCAGATTGCGCGACACGAAGGCGCGTTGCAGGTGCGGCTCGCGGCGCTGCTGCGCGCGTCGCCGGTGCCGGACCTGGTGCTCAGCACTTGGTCGCAGGATGGGCATCCGGACCACGAAGCCTGCGGTCGCGCTGCCGAGGCCGCGGCGCGCCAGCTCGGCTGCCGCTTCGCCGCGACGCCGGTGTGGATGTGGCACTGGGCCAGGCCGGACGATGCTCGGGTGCCATGGCAGCGCCTGCACGCCTTGCCGCTGGGCATCGCGCCGCGCGCCGCCAAGCTCCAGGCGCTGGCCGCGCACAGCAGCCAGCTCACGCCCCGGCCTGGCGACGAGTTGCCGGTACTGGGCGAACAGGTCATTGCGCGCGCCGGCCGGCACGCCGAATTCTTCTTCTGCTGAAGGCGCGACATGGCCCCGACCCGCGACGGCTTCGCTGGCCAGCCGGGTCCGAAACAAGACCTCGGACCTGCGCGCCCGCGGTCGTCGAACCCTGAGCAAGCGAGGTGCCGTGCCGCCCAGGCCGAGCCACGTCCGGAAGACCCGCCTGGCAGCGCGTCGTCCTGGTCTGACACCCGGAGAAGGCCATGGCCGATGAGAGAGACGCTTGAGCAGGTCCAGACTCAGCTTCACTGACCTCGGCACATGGGTCGGCGCCTGATCCAGGCATCGCAGTGCCGCCAACCCCAAAGGAGTTCACACCATGTCTTCATCCCTCCGTCTGGCCGCCATGGCCGCCCTGAGCGCCTCCCTGATCTCGCTGACGGCTTGCGCCGGCATGTCCAACCAGACCCGTGACACGGCAGTCGGCGCCGGTCTCGGCGCGATTGCAGGGTCGGTCATCACCGGCGGCACGACCGGCGGCGCTGTCGCCGGTGGCGTCATCGGCGGCGTGATCGGCAACGAAAACAGCAAGAAGTAATTCCTGCTTCGAGTTCGCGGGTTGACTTGATGCAACCCGCTGCGGCCCGGCCGGTGCAATGCGTCTTTCCAACGGGATCTCCGGGAAGGCTCAAAGCATCGCGCCGGGCCGCACCCTACGAGCAGGGCAACCCGGGATTGGTAGAGTGCATGCCCATTCAACGGCGGGGATTGTCCCGATCCGTTGTGCCGGCCTATCCTTTACCTTCATGCCTGCAGATCCAGAACAAGTCGAACAACGCCTCGTGGCGCTGGAAATCAAGGCCAGCTTCACCGAAGACCTGGTTGAACAGCTCAACGAGGTCATCGTGCGCCAGCAGCAGCAGCTCGACCTGCTGATCAACGAACTGCGCCAGCTGCGCCAGCAGGTGCCCACGCAAAGCGGCAACGGGGAGTTCCGCAGTCTCAGGGACGATTTGCCGCCGCACTATTGAGTCCAAGCCCGCCGAAAGGAGCCGTCGTGACCGATCTCGTCATCCGTCGATTGCTGATCGACCTCGAGACGCCGCTGACGCGGCACTGGAACGGGGGAGACGCCTTCCGAACGGCGTTCTTCAATGCGCTGTCAATGAGTTTCCCGCTGGGCGAGCAGTTTTTCATCGACTCGGTGAAGCTCGGGCTGCAGGCGCTGCCACCCGAACAACGCGAGCGCCACGAGGCCGAGGCCAGGGGTTTCATTGGGCAGGAGGCCACACACCGGCGCATCCACCAGCTGTTCAACCAGCACCTGCAGCAGCAAGGCCTGGTGAACCACTGGGAAGGGCGCATCCGCCACCGCCTGAAGCGGCTCGAAGGCATGGAGCCTCGGGTCTGGCTGGGGCTGACTGCCGCCACCGAGCATTTCACCGCCATCATGGCCGAGCACCTGCTGAGCCTCGACGCGCCGCTGGCCGGCACCGAGGAGCGGCTGCAGCTGCTGTGGCGCTGGCATGCCAGCGAAGAGTCCGAACACCGCTGCACGGCCTTCGACCTGTACTACGCGCTGGGCGGCGACGTGCGCTGGCGGCGCCGGCTGTTCTACATCGTCACCTGGCACTTCACCACCGACCTGCTGCGCCAGACGGTGAACAACCTCTGGCACGACCGCAGCCTCTGGCGCTGGTCCACCTGGTCCAGCGGCGCGCGTTTCCTGTTTGGCCAGGGTGGCATGGTGCGCGAGCTGTTCGGCCCGTGGCGTCGCTACCTGCGCACCGACTTCCACCCTTCGCAGCAGGACGACGAGCTGGCCCACGAGTGGCTGGCACAACACGCCAACTGGGCGGTACCGGTCAACCCGCCGCAACATCGCGAGGCGGCTTGAAAACCTGAACTCAGGCCGGCGTGGGCGGCAGCCACTGCGCCAGCAGCGCCTTCAGTTCGCCCGGGCCGTAGGGCTTGGCGAGGTGGTCGTCCATGCCGGCGTCCAGCGCCATGCGCACGTCCTCCGGCAGCGCATTGGCCGTGAGTGCCACGATGGGCCGGCGCGGCATGCGGTTGGCCTGCTCGTGGGCGCGCCAGGCCCGCGTGGCGGCGTAGCCGTCCATCACCGGCATCTGGCCATCCATCAGCACCAAGTCGACCGCGGCGCTGCGCAGGGTCTCCAACGCCTCTTCGCCGTCGCGCGCTTCGAGCACCGTGAGCCCCATGTCGCGCAGCAGCTGCGCGGCGATCATCAGGTTCACCGCGTTGTCTTCCGCCACCAGCACACGCCCGCTGAGCGACGAAGCGGCCGCCGCCACCGGCGCCACCGGCAGCGCGGCTGGCGCATGGGCCAGCGGCAGGCGCAGCGTGAAGCCGAAGCAGCTGCCCTGGCCGGGCACGCTGCGCACGTCGATGCGGCTGCCCATGCGCTCCACCAGCCGCTGCGAAATGGCCAGGCCCAGGCCGCTGCCGCCAAACGCGCGCTGGTGGCCCTGGTCCACCTGCTGGAACGGCTGGAACAGCTGCGACATGCGCTCGGCCGGAATGCCGATGCCGGTGTCCTCCACCTCGAAGCGGATCAGCGGCTGGCCGCCGCTCATGCCCGCCGGCCGCAACCGCAGCGTGACGCCGCCCGCAGGCGTGAACTTCAGCGCATTGGCCACCAGGTTCATCAGCACCTGGCGCAGCCGGTGTTCGTCCACGCTGATCCAGCCCGGCAGGCCCTGGGCCATCACCAGCTTCAGCGGCAGGCCTTTCGCATCTGCACTGGCGGCAAACAAGGTGTGCACGCCGCCGGCCAGCTGCGCCAGCTGGGCCGGGTTGTCGTGCAGGTCCAGGTGGCCGGCTTCGATCTTGGAGTAGTCCAGCACATCGTTCAGCACGTCCAGCAGGCTTTCGCTGGACTGCCGGGCCACCTCCAGCAGCTTGGCGTTTTCGGGCGCCAGCGGCGCGCCGCCCAGCAGGCTCAGCGCGCCCAGCACGCCGTTCATCGGCGTGCGGATCTCATGGCTCATGGTCGCCAGGAAGCGCGACTTCGCGGCTGCCGCTTCCTCGGCCTGGGCCATTGCTTCGCGCAGCGTCTGGTTGTGCACATTGGCCTGGAAGCCCCGGCGGATGGCCAGTACCGTGGTTCGCCGCACGGCATGCAGCACTCGCCACAGCCCGGCCAGGAAAGCCAGCGCGACCAGTGCCATCGGCCATGAACGAGTGTCGGGCAGCAGCGTCTGGATCACCAGCGGCACCAGCACCGAGAGCAGCACCGCTTCGCCCCAGCGCGCGGCCATGGCCATGTAGAAGCCCGACAGCGAAGCCGAGCCGATCAGCAGCACGGTGTAGACCGCGCGCCCCTCGGAATCAAGGAACTGATAGACGCCCGGCGTGGCAATGATCCACGCCGCGCAGCAGAGCCCGTGGTACCAGGCCATGCGGCGCTCGAAACGGCGCAGCTCGACCGGCTCCTGCAGCTCCGCCTGGCGGCTCGCGCGCTGCAGCAGCACCCGCCCGCTGCAGCTGACCAGTGCCAGCAGCGCCACCAGCCCGGCCAGCGCCCAGGCCTCCGGCCGGTGGCGCACCAGCCACAGCAGCATGGCCACGACCAGTCCCATCAGCGGCACGCTGTGCCAGACGAACCCCATCGTGAAACGGATGGCCTCGCGGCGCAGCGCCAGGTCGGTCGCCTCATCGCCGAGGCGGTCCAGGTCAGGCAGGAAAGAGGAGGGCGGCGAACGGGGGGCTTCCGCAAACATGGCGCGCATTGTCGGGGCAGCGAGTGAGCAAAAGACCGGGTCGGGGCGAACTTGTGCACGCTTTGTCGCAGCCCCGCCGCCGAGCCCGGTCGCCGTGTTACAGCCGCAGCATGAGCGCCGCGACCCCGATGACCAGCATCGCCACGAAGTAGCCCGTCCAGCCGAACTTGCGCCGCATCACGCGCCAGCCCAGCCACAGCGAGCCGATCATGAAGAGGCCCGGGCTCTTGAGACGCACCGACAGGTAGATCAGCATCGCCACCTGGGCTGCAGCGATCTCCCAGCGCATGCGAGGCAGCAGCGGGGCGTGGGTCTCCTGCTGCAGGTCACTGGCTGCGGCTGCGGAAGGCGGCGTGGCAGTGCGCGGCAAGCGGCGAGGGGTTGCGGCCTGGGTCGCCGTGACCTTCGCGGCCTGGCGCTCGGCGCGCACCTCAGCCAGGCGGGCCTGCCGTTCGGCCTTGATCTGCCCCGCCGTCTTCAGCAGCACCGGCTCGGGCTTTGGCGCCGGCTGCCACCAAGCGCCATTGGCGCGCGGCGGGGCCTTGCCTTCAGCGGCGTGCCGGCGGAACTGGCCTGACGGCACGGCCTTCGTCATCGCCGAAGGCGCGGAGGCCGCCGAAGGCAGCGCCTTGGCCTGCGCCAGCAGCGGCGCGCCGTGCCTGGCATTCACCATCGTGACGAACTGGGCGTAGCCGAGCAGCACATTGCGGGCGGCGGGTTCGCCTTGCCAGGTGGCGGCCTCAACGCCTTGGTGCGTTGCGCGGTGCAGCGCGGCGCGCAACGCACGGCGCTGCTCGCGAGAGACGGCGGGCTGTTTGTTGACCACAACCCCTGTCACCTCCTGGCGGCGGCCAGCATGCATCACATGCTGCTTGTCAGGGTGCGGCGTGAAGCCTTCGGCCTTCAGGATGTGGTGCACCTGGCGCAGCAGGCGCCCGGTCAGGCTGGCGGCCTCGCCCGAGGCCGAGAAGCTCAGGTCGTCGGCATAGCGGGTGTAGGTGAAGCCGAGCTTGGTGGCAATGCCCTGCAGCCGCTTGTCCAGCCTGCGGCACAGGATGTTGGTCAGCATCGGGCTGGTGGGTGCGCCTTGCGGCA
This sequence comes from Ideonella sp., assembly GCF_041287625.1. Taxonomy (GTDB): domain Bacteria; phylum Pseudomonadota; class Gammaproteobacteria; order Burkholderiales; family Burkholderiaceae_C; genus Ideonella. The sequence continues at coordinate 176,167 of NZ_JBGGNH010000073.1, read as the reverse complement.
GCACACGTTCGCGCGCGGTGCGGCCCACGAAGAAGCGCTCGCCGTCGACCTGCAGTTCGTCGCACACGTTTTCGCTGCACAGCAGGGCCAGCAGCGTGGCCGTGGCCTCGCTGTAGCCCAGCGCGCGGAACACGCCCTTGATGCGCGGGTAGGCGACGCTGGGGAAAAAATCCTTCAGGTCCAGGTTGATGACCACCGCTTGGCCCGCATGCGGCGCGGCATTGCTGACGATGGACCTGCCCGGCAGGAAACCGTGCGCAGCCGCATGCACAGTCACCTTGGCCAGCACGTTGTCCAGCACCCAGTACTGCGCGCGCTTGAGCCGCGGCATCGGCGCGCTGATCGTGCGCACGCCGCCCGTTTTCTTCGGCAGCGAGAAGCGGCGGTAGTGCTGCGTGCGCGCCACCTCGCGGTGGAAGGCCAGGAAACGCAGCTCGGCCACCGGCACGCCCATCGCATCGGCCAGTGCCTGTGGCGTGTCCAGCAATGGCAGGCCCTGGCGCTGCAGCTTCTCGTGCGAGCCTGCGTTGTCCGGGCGCGGCTGCAAGCCGGCCGACACGCCCTGGCCCAGGTAGCCGATCTCATGCCGACTGCGCTCGCGCCACTGCAGCGCGCGTTCGTAGCGTTCACGTTCGAGCTTCTGCGCGGTGGCCTCGCGGCGTTCCTTGGCCTCGGCCATGCGTTGCTGGCGCATGGCCTTCAGCGCGGCCTGCGGGTCGCCCTTCTCGCGCAGTTCGGCCTGCAGCTTGTTCAGCACCTGCACCAGCTCGGCTTCGCGCTGGATCAGCGCGGCTTCGACGGTCGGGGCGGCGGCATCTTTCGGCCAGAAGCCCGAGCGCTGCATTTCCTTCAGCACCACGGCGTCCTTGCTGGACGCGGCAATGCGCGCGATCAGCTCGGCGCGGGTCGGTTGACGCTCGCCGCTCATGCTGCCATCGCTCCAGGAACGGGAAGGGTGGGTGCAGCGCGTTTCTCATCGAAGAGCCCGAGGGGCTCCGAGGACGGGGGCTGTCCACTCGACGCCGCGCCGCGCCCTGTGCGCCAATTGGCTTGAGACAAGCCCAACCGCAATTGCGCACAGGGCGCGAGCGCGGCACAGTGAAGACGGCACCCGTGACGCATGAACAGGCGGTTGGCAAGGGCGACGAAACATCGCCCGGATTGCAAGAGCCAACGCGCTGCACCCGCAAGAAGTCTATCAGTGCTCATGCCGCTTCTCCAGCCGTCACGGCGCGCTGTGTTCTGGTTTCATTCAACTTCGGTTGTGCCACCTGACGCAGCGCCAGCATGTGCGCACACGGCCCGCGGCGCAGCTTGTTCTGCTGGAAGAAGTTGCAGCCGCATTGCGCGTCGCGCAGCTGTTCGTCGGCATTCAGCAGCAGCGATGGCGAGAACTCGCGTTTGCCGTCCTTCACCGTGCCCGTGATGCGCAGCTGCCCGTCGCCACTGGCGCCGATGTCCTTCAGCGTGACACCGCCACGCGCCTGCACCAGCTTCAGCGCCGCGTCTTCCTCGGGGCTGGCAAAGCGCAGCGTTTCCAGCGGCAAAGGTTCGCGCGACAGTTCGCGCCAGGCGTAGCGCTGGCCCGGCAGGTCGTACACCGCGCGGCCGGCCTGCACCCACAGCGCAAGCGCGGCGCTCACGTCCGCTTCGGGCAGCGCAGTGCGGGCGGCGAGTTCGGCTGGCGTGGCCACCCAGTCGCGCTGCAGCGCCGCGGCCACGGCCTGCTTGGTGGCCGCGCTCACGGTGTGGCGCGGTGCCAGCAGGTTGAAGCGGCCGGCGGCGGACCAGTCGTTGGCCGTCCAGCCCGAAAGCCCCAGCGTGACGCTGATCTCGCCCATCTCGATGACCCAGAAGCTCGGCATGCCGGTGCCCAGCAGGTGCACCCGCACGCGGGTGGCGAGCGCGATCAGCCGCTCCAGCGTGAGCAGCCGGCGCCGGCCCCACAGGCGGATGCTGCGTGGCTCGCTGAGCGGCGTGCCGACGATGGCGCTGCGCCGCGCCGTGAGTTCGATGCCCCAGGGCTCGAACACCAGGCGGGCCGGCTGGCCCGGCGACAGCTCGAAGCGCAGCGAGCGGGGGCCGGCGCGTTCCTTGTGCTGGCGCAAGGTGGCGCACAGGTTGTGCAGGTCCATCGGGTGCAGCTCCAGCACGGTGGCCGGCAGCGTCATCGCGCTGGAGACCTGCAGGAAGCCGCGCACCCAGCTGTCGGGCAGGTCGATCTTTTCTTCGCGGAAGGCCGGGTCGCTGCCGGTGGCCACGCTGAAGCCGGCCGGGTCCACCTGGAAGCTCGTGGCCTTGTAGTCGCGAATCTTCTGGAACTCGTCGAACAGGCCGATGGAGTAGTCGATGTTGGTCGTGCCGCAGGCCATCTCGGCAGTGCGACTGAACACGTTGTGGCTGACGCTCACCGCGCAGTAGCTGGACTCGTCCTGGCTGAAGGCCTCGAACAGCAGGCGCTCGGGGTGTACGGTGATCACCGGGTCCAACACGTACCAGGCGTCGCGGTTGGCCAGGTAGAGCCAGTTGAAGTATTTCTGCCTGGCTATGTAGAAGGGGCGCAGCAGCGTGTCCTTCTGGTTGCGCAGGGTCTTCAGCTCGCTGGTGACGGCACTCGCCTCGGCACGTAGCGTTTGCGCTTGCTGCATGTACTGCGTGAGCAGCGTGTTCTCGTTGGCCTCCAGCCAGGTCTTGTAGGCCGAGGGGTCGCGGCCGCGGTAGCGCTGGTCGCTCACCACCACCGAATGCAGCGCCGACAGAGCTTCGCGGAACGCCAGGTGCACGCCGCCGCTGCGGCGCAGCTCGCCCTGGAAGCTGGTGGGCGGGCGCAGCGTGTCCGGCGCGAGGCTGAAGGCCTGCGTGGTGTCGCTGGCATCGACCGAGGTGCTGCCGTAGTAGCGGTACTGGAACTTCATGCGCCCTCCGTGGCGTTGGCCGCGCTGCGCACCGGTGGCGGCGCCCAGGCGATGAAGGGCAGGGCGATCTGCGGATGGTGCGCGGCAATGTCGCGCAGCCCGGCGATGTATTGCGGCTTGTCGGTCAGGCTGCAGGTCACCACCTGGCGCGCAAAGATCTCGGCCACCACTGCAGCGGCTTGCGGCGCGTCGCTCGCCTTACGCAGGAAGGCGGTGATGCGGGACTTGGCGACGCGGCTGCGGTTCACCTGGCTCAGCACGGTGAGGAAGTAGGGCGTCAATTCGCGCAGGCGCGCCGCGAGCTGGGCGTCGTCGTCCCGCGGCAGTTCCAGCAGCCATTGCGTGACAAAGAGCTGCACGCTGGCGCTCGGGTGCTGGCTCAGCCGGGTGAGGCACAGGCTGGCCTCGCCGGCGGCCATGCGGCGCACGAGGCGGCTGCGGCCCAGCGCCTGCACCCAGGGCTGCGGGTGGTCGACCCAGGCGATCAGCAGCTCGGGCGTCAGCGCTGCATCCGGCAGGCGCTCGGCGAACAACTGGTGGGCATAGGCGCGGGCGTCGTCGAACAGCGTGTCGGCCAGCGGCAGGAGCTGGGCAGACTGTTCCGGGCTGGGCACCGCCGGCAGCGTGCGGTCGATTGCGGCCATCGCCCAGGCGCGCACAGCCGCGTCCGCATGGCGGGCCAGCGTGGCCTGTTGCTTGAGGCTGAACTCGGTGCTGGGCAGAGATGCCAATGCCCAGGCGCCGTAAAGCTGCGCGCCCGCGCTTTGCGCATGCAATGCGCGCCAGGCGCCCGAGGCGTCGCGCGCAGGCGCATGGGTCTGCAGCGTGGTGGTGAGCCAGCGCAGCGCGTCCTCGTGTTGGCCGTCGCCGGTCTCGCTGGTGAACAGCGAGGCATGCAGTCGAGCGGCCAGGGCCGAGGCGAAAGCCGGGTCGTCCGCCAGCCGCAGCAAGGCCGGCGCCAAGGCTTCGCGAATGCCCGCATGCGGGCTCACGGCCAGGTCGCTCAGCAGCTCGGCCTGCGTGCGCAGCACCTCGTCAGGCAGTGCCGCGAGCAGCCGCACACCCGAGGCGCGGCGGTAAGGGTCCTCGTCCACCAGCAGCCGCGCCAGCGTGGCCGGCGCCACCAACGCGGCGCCATGGGCATGCAGCAGCAGCCACACGACGGCCAGGTGCAGCACGCCGGCGTCGGCATGGTCGAGCAGGCACAGCAGTGCTTCGGTCGGCGCTTGCGCCGCAGCCTCGGCCAGCGGGCCGCGCAGCAACTGTTCCACCAGCACCAGGCCGTCGCGCAGGCCCGGGGCATCGGCATCGGCGGCCAGCAGCGCGCCTTGCAGTTCGTTGACCAGGGCCGGCGCCGAGGCGATCAAGGCCAGGCCCTGGCCCTGGCGCCGTGTGCGTTCGTGGGCCGACAGCAGCAGTGCCACCACCAGTTCGGCATGCGCCGCAAAGCCGGCCGGGTCCGAGGCGATGTGCACGAAGGCGAACTCGCGGGCCGCGCCGTCGCTGCTCTGCACGAGCAGCAGCAGCCACGGCACCTGGTCCTGTAGCGCACTGCTGGCCAACACGCGGGCACGCACGGCTTCGAAGCCGACGCGGGCAGTCGGCGCATGCGCGCTTTGCAGCAGCTCCTTCAGCACGGCCACCGGTTGCTGCGCAACGAACCCGGCGTGGTCCTGCAGCGCCCTCGCCACCACCGCATGCACCAGCGCGCTGCGGCTTTGCAGCGCCAATGCGAGCAGCGCTTCAGGGTGGGCGTTCCACATGTCCTGCAGGCCCTCGCTGCGTTGGGGCAGCGCGGCGCTGGTGTCCAGCGGCTGGTCGGTCCACCAGCGCTTGCCGCGGGCGCTCACATGCACCCCCGGCGCTTGCGCCAGCAGCAGCTTGGGCACCAGCAGCCAGTAGGCGGCAGGGTGGTACTGCCGGTCATGCCGCTGGTACCGGCCTTCGACGCGATCCCAGCGGGCTTCCACGCGCGCCGCTGGCAACGCATCGTCCGCCAACCCAAGCAGCAGTTGCACCGCCAACTCGGGTGCGTGCGAGTGACCGATGGCCGCCAGCCGCCGCAGCGTGCGCCAGCCGCGCAGGCGCAGGTAATCGCGTGTTGCGTCGCTGTAGGCCAGGCGCGGCTGGGGCCGGCTCAGTTCTTTGGCAATGGGGGTCTTGACCCAGCGCTTTGTGGCCGGATCGGTGAAGCCGTTGCCGCTGTAGGCCGGGCGGTTGAAATAGGCGCGAGTGTTCTCGAAGCGTGCATGCAGCAGGCCCAGCACCGGCGCATCGCGGCGAATCTCGGCTGCCTTGTACAGGTAGCGCAGTGCCTGGAACGGGCCGGGCTGCAGCGGCAACTCGGCCAGCAATGCGAGCAGGCTGGCCCGCGCCGCCGGGCGCACCAGCGCCAGGTCATACCAGTCGCCCAGCAGCGGCACCCAACCCGGCCCGCGGGCCGTCACGCGGTCCTGCAGCGCAGCGACTTGCGCCACGCTGCGCTCGCTGCTTTCGACCTCGGCCTGCCACTCGGGCAGCAGGCCCTCGGCATGCGCGCGCAGGGCCTCGGGCGTTTGCAGCATCAGCCAGGCCTGGTGCGCCGTGCGCCGCGTGGCCGGGCTGCGGCCTCGGCCTGCCAGCGCCTGCATCGCCACCGCGGCACCGCCGTCGCCCAGCCGGGCGACGGCCACGGCAATGCACAGGTCCAGCAGGTCGTCGCCGCTCTCCAGCAGTTCGACCAGGCGCGGCACCAGCGCCACCAGCGCACGCTGGCCCGCACCACCGGCAGCATCGCTGCATTCGGCGACGCGCCACACGGCGCGGGACCACTGCGATGCCGGCAGCAGTTGCCAGCGCTCGGGAGCGAAGCGGGCCACCAGCGCAGCGATGCTGGGCGGCACGGCGTCACTGGCCGGCGCCTTTACGGCAGCGGCGTTCGATGGCGCAGGCGGTTCGGCAGTGGCGAGGCCGGGCAGGCCCTCGTGCTGTTGCAGCCGTTCGGCTGCGGCGAGCCGGCGTTGAATGAAGTCAATCGCGCGACGCTGGGCCTCGTCCAGCGTGCAGGGCCTCGCGGTCAGCGAAGACTCCTGAGGGTCCAGCACCACGCCGCCCTTGAGCAAGCCCTGGCGCAGCGTCACCACGTATCGGCTTGCAGACTGCGCCGGCAGGTCCAACTCGACGACCTCGATCACGCACTGCCGCTCACGCGGTTGCGCACGGTACAGCGTGGCAAATGCAATTCTTCTCATGGCACCGGCTCCTCCCCTCGGGCCGGGCGATGTTACCGGCCTCCGAGGCCTTCGTTGGTGAGCCCCGCTGAGCCTTGCGGAATCCCGGCCCGGACGACCATGCGAACCGGGTTTTTCGCCGTCACGGGCTTGTCATGCTCGCACCCGATCATGACCGGTTGACCTACGCCCACACCATGCGCGACAACCGACGCCTCAGTTCCATCGTTGGCAGCCTGCTGCTGGTCTGCGGCCTTTCCGCCGCCCAAGCCGCGGACACCGCCGCCCAAACCCTCCGCTTCGCCGACTTCTTCCAGACCCCCGTCGGCGCCGCTGGCCTGCAGCCCACCGATCGCCTGCTCGCGGCGCAGGACCAGCAGGTGCGCCTGGTCGGCTGGATGGTCGCGCAGGAAGACGCAGTGCCGGGTGCCTTCCTGCTGACGGCACGGCCGGTGCAGATGAGCGAGCACGCGGATGGGGATGCGGACGACTTGCCGCCGGCCACGGTGCTGGTGCGGCTGCTGGACGCGTCGCGGGTGCTGCCGCATCAGCCTGGGTTGATCGATCTGCAGGGCAGGTTGCATTACGGGCGCACGGTGGCGCCGGACGGGCGTGTGGCCTGGCTGGAACTGCAGCTGGCCCAACCCTGAATTCGCGCGAGACATTCATCCAATCCAACCCATGCCCACCATGAACGCTGACCGCATTCACCGCCTCCAGTTGATCGCCTTGCTGGCACTGGCGCCGCTCGGCGCCATCGCAGCGCCCAGCGTGAGCCGGCTCACGCCGCCGAGTGAGCTGTTCAGCTCGGGCCGGCCGGAGCCGGTCATTGCGCGCTTCCTGCCGGGCCAGCGCTTCGACCTGCAAGCCACCTTGCGGCCGGACGCCGGCCGCAGCCTGAGTGGTGCGCGCTTCCTGCTGGATGGCAAGCCAGCGGCGGGGAACGTGACCTTGCGTGACTGCGCCAGCGGTTGCACGACCGGCGTGCCGGCGAATGCGGTGATTGCCTCGCTGCGCGCCTTCAGCGTGGCGGCCACCGGGCGGCATGAGTTCAGCATCGAGGCCGAGCAGGACGATGGGCAGAAGCTCAGCGCGCGGGGCAATTTCGATGTGATCCCGTTCAGCACGCCGCAGGGCAAGCCCGTGAAGAACGTGATCATCCTGCTGGGTGACGGCATGGGCGCGGCGCAGCGCACGGCGGCGCGCATCGTGAAGAACGGCTATGCGCAGGGCAAGGCCATCGCGCCGCTGGCGATGGACACCTTCCCGGCGACCGCGCTGGTCAAGACCTCGTCGCTGAACTCGGTGGTGACCGACTCCTCGCCGGGCATGACCTCCTACGTGCTGGGCAACAAGAACAACAACAATGAAGAGGGCGTGTTCCCGGACGACACGACGGACGCCTTCGACAACCCGCGCATCGAGTACCTCTCGGAGTACCTGCACCGCACGCAGGGCAAGGCGCTGGGCATCGTCACCACGGCCGATGTGTTCGACGCCACGCCGGCCGGCAACGCGGTGCACACCAGCAACCGCGGCGCGGGCACCGGCATCGTCGACCAGTTCTTCGACGACCGCGGCGCCACGGGGCTGACCGTGCTGATGGGCGGCGGCCGCAAGTGGTTCCTGCCGTCTGCCACGCCCGGCTCGGCCCGCGGCGACAAGACCGACTACGTGTTCGACGCCGCCGACCCGCACCGCGCCGAGATCGCCAAGCGCTGGGGCATCTCGCCCGGCGCGCTGGACAAGGACCGCGACCTGATCAAGGACTTCCAGGGTGCCGGCTTCCAGTACGCATCCAGCAAGACCGAGCTGGACGCGGCCAAGGGCGGCAAGCTGCTGGGCCTGTTCTCGCTGTCCAACATGAACGTGGCGCTGGACAAGATAGACGGCCGACGCGGCAAAAAGCAGGGCCTGACCGGTAGCGTGGTGGACGACTACGGCTTCCCCGACCAGCCCATGCTCGACGAAATGGCCGAGAAGGCGCTGGCCACGCTGGCCCGCCAGACGCAAGGCTTCGTGCTGATGATCGAAGGCGCGTCCATTGACAAGCAGGCGCACAACATGGACACCGAGCGTTGGATGCTGGACACCATCGAGTTCGACCGCACGGTGCAGGTGGCGCAGGACTTCGCCCGCGACCGCGGCGACACGCTGGTCATCGTCACCGCCGACCATGAATGCTCCGGCGCTGCGCTGATCGGCGCCAGCCGCGTCACCGACGCGGTGCTGCAGCAGCTCGGCAAGGCCGGCGGCTCGGCCAACCTGCGCGACAAGGTGGTGGGCGTCTACGAGCAAGCCGGTTTCCCGAAGTACCGCATCGCCGCCGACGGCTATCCCGAAACCACCGACATCGACTTCCGCCTGCTGGTCGCCTACGGCGCCAATGCCGACCGCTACGAAGACTGGCGCAGCAACCCGCAGCCGGTCAAGGACAGCCAGCAGCCCCTGGTGAAGGCCGAGCCGCTGAAGTGGTACCCGGAAAACCCGGCCGAACGCGACGGCCTGGGCAACTTCCTGATCCCCGGCCAGGTCCCCGGCGAATCGGCAGTGCACACCGCCACCGACGTCCCGCTCTCCGCCTTCGGCCCCGGCGCCTTCAGCTTCGTCGGCGTGATCGACAACACCGACGTGTTCTTCAAGCTGGCCCAGGCCGCGGTGAAGGGCCCGGTGGCGCCGGCGGACATGACGGTGAAGGCGAAGGGCAAGCGCTGAGCGCTGGTGCGGCTTCCCTGTTCGGGCTGAACTGCTCGAAGCCAGTTCTTTCTTTCGCGCTCCGGCCGAATCGGCGAGCTCGCTCGACGATCTCCATCTCGAACGGCTCGGAAATATCGGCATTCCAAAGGGTTCTGTGCTGAGCCGCCTTGATGTGGCGGTGCAACGCACAGCTGAGGGCCTGTCCGACCGTCTGGCGTTTTCAGTTTCGTCGGTGAGGGCGCTGCGCGATGTACTCTCGACGATGGCCCAGGCCGCTGTGAGCTGGCCGGATGCGCAGGTGACATGCTGGTGCAAAGGGCAAGCGCCGAATCGGGGAGATTTCCATGCGCACCGTCGTCGAAGAACTCGTTGAAATGGGCCGGCTGCCTGATGAGCAAACTGCAACCGTTGAAGCGCTGAAACGGATTCAGGCGCTCGTCGAGCAGATCCCACCGCCGCTGGCCAACGAGGAGGCCCGTGCATTGGTGGCACTCCTCGGTGACGACAGCTGCTTCGGACTGGCGTGGTCGCTGCTGCACCTCATCGAAACCGCGCCTGGTTGGCCCTTGGCAGACGCCCTTGTTGGTCGGGACTCGGAATTCGCGCGCATGCTCAAAGACCGCGCAGCCCGCTCCGATCTCAGCTGATTTCGATAGGGCACCGAGGTTCCCCTGTCCGCCTTCGGGCCCCGGCGCCTTCAGCTTCTTCGGTGTGATCGACAACACGGATGTGTTCTTCAAGCTGGCTCAGGCGGCGGTGAAAGGGCCGGTGGCGCCGGCGGACATGACGGTGAAGGCGAAGGGCAAGCGCCGAGGCTTGCGCTCAGCGAGCCGCGAGCAGGTGCGGCGTCAGGTTGCCGCTCAGCACGTGCCCTGCATTGCTGACGATGAACTCGAAGGTTTCGTCCTGTGCCACGACCTGCGTGTGTGGCGCGACTTCGCGTGCCGGCTCGCCGGTGCGGTAGTGGCTCTCCACCTGCAGCCGGCCATCGGCTAACTGCGTGGTTCGCAGATCGATCTCCCAGGTCGCGCCGGGTTCGCCGTTCTTCGGCGAGATCTTCACGGTGGCGAGCTGGCCCAGCTTGGTCAGCACCTGCGGGGAGCCGCCGGGCAGGCCGTCGTTGGCGAGGTTCAGCGTGAGCATCACGGAAGCGGTGGCCTGGGCGGCAGCTTCGGGAGGCTGGACATGCGTGGCGTAGACAGCGCCGGCCCCGAGCACGGCCAAGGCGGAGGCCAGCCATCGGCCGGTGGTGCGGCGGGAAGCGTGGGTGGTGTGCAGTTCGAGCATGCGGACTCTTTCGAGCAAAGGGTGGTTGGATTGCCAGGCGCTGCTGGCGATAGGAACTTCGGAAACCGCGGTGTGTGACTTCAGCAGTGCGTTGGCATAGGCCGCCAGCGCTTGCGGCTGTTGGCGCAGCACTGCGGCGTCGCAGGCCAGCTCCTGGTGCTGCCGCAGCCGTCGGGCAGCGCGCCAGGCCAGCGGATTGAACCAGTGCAGCGTGCAGAGCAGCAGCGCCAGCAGGCGCCAGCCGTTGTCGTGCCGGCGGTGATGCACGACTTCGTGTGCCAGCACCAGCGTTTGCTCCGCAGCGCTGAAGCGCTGCTCGAAGTCCTGGGGCAATACCAGCAGGCTGCGCCACACGCCGGCCTCTGCGGGGCTGCTGCCAGCGGGCGAGCGCCATGTGCCGTCATGGTCCCGCCTCAGGGAGTGCAGGTACTGCTGCTGGGCACGCCAGGCCAAGGCCAGGGAGCTCATGGCCCCTAGGGCCCACAGAACGGCCACGGCGGCTGCCACGGCCGGCCAGGAGGAGGGTGGCGGGGCAGGGTGTGGCCCCGCAACCTGCGTTGCCACGACGATGGGCGACTGCAGCCACCGCACCAGCGGCAACTCCGGCGCCCACCGCGCCACCGGCAACCAGGTGGCAAGCAAACCGAGTGGCACCAGCCACCACCCTGCCAGCACCGGCCCGGCACCGAAGCGGCGCAGCAGCACACGCTGCATCAGGCCTGTCAAGATCACCAGCGCGCTCAGCCAAAGGCTTTGCCTCGCAAGCGCGTCCATGAAATGTGCCGCGCTCATGGCTTGGGCGCTTTCTCGTATGCGCGCACCAGCGCCTTCAATGCGTCCACGTCGGCCTGCGACAGCCCGCGTTCTGCGCCAAAGTGCGCCACCAGCGGCGCGAGCCTGCCGTTGAACAGCCGGTCCACCATGCCCAGGCTTTGGTGGCTGAGCCAAGCCTCGCGGGGCAGCACGGCGCTGTAGAGGTAGCGCCTGCCGTCCTTCGCGGCCGCCACGGCGCCTTTCTTCAGCAGCCGGTTCAGCAGCGTCTTGATGGTCGCGATCTGCCATTCGCGCTGGCCTTGCAGCGCGGCGGCAATCTCGTCGGTGCTGCGCGGGCTGGATTGCCACAGCACTTCCATGACCTGGGCTTCGGCGTCGCTGACGGGTGAGGCGGGTGGTGTCATGGTGTTTCGATTACGGATGTAAACATAGGCCAATGATTACGTATGTAATCGATCTAGTCAAGTCCCGCAGAAGCGAAGCACGAGGGTTGTCTGACGACTTACTCGAATCCCGCATGGCCTATGCCGGAAAGCTTTGTTCGCCGATACGCGCTGCGCTTCTAGAGTGACCGCTTCGACGACACAAAACTCATGGCCCCCATGTCTGCTGTACTGACTGCAATCGAGCGTGAGCCCGCGGCCGCACCGCAAGAGATCCAGATCCGCAGCCTGTCCGACAGCCCCAGCGGCGTCGGCGCCGAGGTCATCGGGCTGGACCTGAACCTGCCGCTGGGCGAGGCGGATTTCCGGCGCATCCACCAGGCGCACCTGGACCACCATGTGCTGGTGTTCCGCGACCAGCGCATCACGCCGCAGCAGCATGTGGACTTCAGCCGGCGCTTTGGGCCGCTGCAGATCCATGTGCTGAAGAACTTCCAGCTGGCGGGGCATCCGGAGATCCTGGTCGTCTCGAACATCAAGGACGAGCAGGGCCAACCGATTGGCCTGGGGGACGCGGGCCAGTATTGGCATTCGGACCTGTCGTACAAGGAAACGCCCAGCCTGGGCTCGCTGCTGCACGCGCAGGAACTGCCCAGCGAAGGTGGCGACACCTTGTTCGCCAACCAGCATGCGGCCTACGACGCACTGCCCGAAGACCTGAAGGCGCGCATTGCCGGCCTGAAGGCCGAGCACAGCTACCTGGCCAAGTACGAGGAGCTGCGTGCCAAGAGCCCGTGGCGGCCCAAGCTGACCGCCGCGCAGCTGGCCGAGGTGCCGCCCGCGGTGCAGCCCGTGGTGCGCACGCATCCGGAAACCGGGCGCAAGGGGCTGTTCGTCTCGGAGCATTTCACGACCCGCATCGTCGGCCTGCCGGATGAGGAAAGCGCCGCGCTGCTGGCCGAGCTGTTCGCCTTCAGCGTGTTGCCGCAGTTCGTCTATCGCCACGTCTGGCAGCCGCACGACATGGTGTTCTGGGACAACCGCTCGGTGATGCATCTGGCGGCAGGCACGCCGGAACATCTGCGCCGCCGCCTGAATCGCACGACCGTCGAAGGCGACGCGCCGTTTTGAAGGTTTTGACCATGCAGTTGCCCTTGACCCAACCCGGCGCCGACGCGCCGCCCCAGGCCCTGTTCGCCACGCCGCTGTTGCAGCTGGCGCAGGTCAGCATCGATTACCCGCAAGGCGAGCACTGGGTGCGCGCCACGCACCAGGTCAGCCTCAGCGTGATGCAGGGCGACCGCTTCGTGCTGCTGGGCGCCTCCGGCTGCGGCAAGTCCACGCTGCTGAAGGCGATTGGCGGCTTCGTCACGCCCAGCGAAGGCACGATCACGCTGGCCGGCCGGCGCATCACGCAGCCTGGGCCTGACCGGGCCGTGGTGTTCCAGGAATTCGACCAGTTGCCGCCGTGGAAAACGGTACGTGAGAACGTGCTGTTCCCGCTGCTGGCGGCGCGTCGCTGCGGCCGCAAGGAGGCGGCCGAACGGGCCGAGCTGTACCTCGCCAAGGTGGGCCTGGCCAAGTTTGCAGATGCCTACCCGCACCAGCTTTCCGGTGGCATGAAGCAGCGCGTGGCGATTGCCCGTGCGCTGGCCATGCAGCCCGAGCTGCTGCTGATGGACGAACCTTTCGCCGCGCTGGACGCGCTGACCCGCCGCCGCATGCAGGACGAACTGCTCGCGCTGTGGGACGAGTTCCGCTTCACGCTGGTGTTCGTCACGCATGCGATCGAAGAAGCGCTGGTGGTGGGCAACCGCATCGCCATCCTGTCGCCGCACCCGGGCCGGCTGCGCGCCGAGATTGACAGCGAACGCTTCGGCTTCAACAACGCCGGCGGCGCGGACTTCCAGGCCACCACGCAGCGCATCCACGGCCTGCTGTTCGAAACGCCGCGTGCGGCAGCAGGAGAGCCGGCATGACGGAGCGCTTGCGGGACGAGCGCTGGGCCGCTCCCAAGCCGGCCCGCCATCCCCTCGGGGGATCGGCCGACGTACCCGTCGGACGAGGGGCTGTCGATCTCACGAGGCCCGACGTGGAATACGTGCTGAACGCAGCACCGCCCGCGCTGAAGCCTCGCGCGCTGCCGGCCTGGCGCCGTGTGCTGCGGCACGATGGCGTGCGCCGCGGCATCGTGCTGGTCGTGTTGGCGGCCGTGTGGGAAGCGCTGGCGCGCTGGCAGGCCAATGACCTGCTGCTGCCGACCTTCGCGCAGACGCTGCGCGCGTTTGTCGAAGGCGTGGCTTCGGGTGAGCTGCTGGTGAAGACCGGCATTTCGCTCTCGGTGCTGCTGAAGAGCTACGTGATCGGCATTGCCGCGGCCTTTGTGCTGACCAGCCTCGCGGCAGCCACGCGGGTGGGGCGCGACCTGCTGTCCACGCTGACGGCGATGTTCAACCCGCTGCCTGCCATTGCGCTGCTGCCGGTGGCGCTGCTGTGGTTCGGCCTGGGGCAGGGCAGCCTGATGTTCGTGCTGGTGCACTCTGTCCTGTGGCCGCTCTCTCTGGCCACGCATGCAGGCTTCCAGGCCGTGCCCGAAACCCTGCGCATGGCGGGCCGCAACTATGGCCTGGGCGGGTTGCGCTACGTGCTGCAGATCCTCGTGCCTGCCGCGCTGCCGGCCATCCTCTCGGGACTGAAAATCAGCTGGGCCTTTGCCTGGCGCACCTTGATCGCGGCCGAGCTGGTGTTCGGTGCCTCGTCCGGCAAGGGCGGGCTGGGCTGGTACATCTTCCAGAACCGCAACGAGCTCTACACCGACCGCGTGTTCGCCGGCCTGGCGATGGTCGTGGTGATCGGCTTGGTGGTTGAGGCCTTGGTCTTCCGTACGCTGGAAAGGCTGACGGTCCAACGCTGGGGCATGCAGCGCACGAACCAGTGATCGCCTCCGAATCTCCTGTCCCCAACTCGCTCCGTTCCCTTTTCAAAAGTACCGCCATGAAGTACCTGAATTTCAGCTTGCCGTCCTTGGTTGCCGCCGTTGCCATGCTGGCCAGCCCGCTGGCCGCGCAGGCCGAAGGCACGATCCGCATTGCCCAGCAGTTCGGCATCGCCTACCTGCTGCTGGACGTGGTGCAGGACCAGAAGCTGATCGAGAAACACGCCAAGGCGCAGGGCCTGGGCGAGGTGGAGGTGGAGTGGAACCAGATCTCCGGCGCCACCGCGATGAACGAGGCGTTGCTCTCGGGTTCGCTGGACGTGGTTTCGGCCGGCGTCCCGCCCATGCTCACGCTGTGGGACCGCACCAAGGGCAGGCAGAACGTCAAGGCCATCTCGGCGCTGGGCTCGCTGCCGAACTACCTCATCACCAACAACCCCAAGGTCAAGACGCTGAAGGACTTCAGCGACAAGGACCGCATTGCCGTGCCGGCGGCAGGCACCGGCTTCCAGTCGCGCACGCTGCAGATCGAAACCGCCAAGCAGTTCGGCAAGGACGACTTCAAGCGCTTCGACACGATCTCGGTCAGCCTGCCGCACCCGGATGCCACCGCCGCGCTGATCGCTGGCGGCTCCGAGATCAACTCCCACTTCTCCAGCGCGCCGTTCTACTACCAGGCCATGGATGCCAACAAGGCCGTTCACAAGGTGCTGAGCAGCTACGACATCCTCGGCGGCCCGGCGACCTTCAACGTGCTCTACACCACTCAGAAGTTCCACGACGAGAACCCGAAGACCTACAAGGCCTTCTACGCCGCGTTGAAGGAAGCCGAGCAGTACGTGAAGGCCGACAAGGCCCGTGCCGCGCAGCTCTTCATCCGCGCGCAGAAGTCCAAGCTCCCGCTGGACTTCGTGCGCAAGATCATCGAAGACCCGGAAAACGACTTCACCGTCGTCCCGTTCCGCACGGCCGTCTACGCCGACGAACTCTTCAAGCTCGGCGTGCTGAAGAACAAGGCCGCTTCGTGGAAGGACTATTTCTTTGACGAGGCGTTTGCGCAGGGCAGCTGAGTTCGATCCGAGCGGCAACATCAGGGCGGGCACCGCGAACTGCAGGCTTCGACAAGCTCAGCCCGAACGGTGGGTGGCGGTGGCCCGAACGGTTGGGGTCGCCCGAAGCCTCCCCGAATCCGTTCGTCCTGAGCTTGTCGAAGGATCCTCCAATCCGTTCGTCCTGAGCTTGTCGAAGGGCCCATGCGGCGCAAGGCTGGAGTCCGCGCGAAGGTGGCTTCGACAAGCTCAGCCCGAACGGTGGGGGTAGCCCGAAACCCCACTGAACCCGTTCGTTCGTCCTGAGCTTGTCGAAGGGCCCGCGTGGCACAAGGTCGGAGGCGGCTCGAAGGCGGCTTCGACAAGCTCAGCCCGAACGGTGGGGGGGTAGCCCGAAACCCCACCGAACCCGTTCGCCCTGAGCCTGTCGAAGGGCCCATGCGGCACAAGGCTGGAGTTCGCTCGAAGGCGGCTTCGCCAGGCTCGGCCCGAACGGGGGAATGCGCTTCGACAGGCTCGAACGGTGGGAAGCAGCGAGCGCCGTGGACTGGGCGGCCTCGCTGTCAAGCCTCCGCCACTTGCAGCGCCCGCACCTTCACCGCCACCCCGGACAGCACAGCATTGCCCGAGAGCGGGTCGCGCAAGGTGTCGTCCAGCACGGCGTTCAGGTTCGCGCCGGGGCGCTGGGCGGCGAGACCAAGTTTCGTGCCCGGCTGGTCGTGGCCCCAGCCGTGGGGCAGGCTGATCACGCCAGGCATCATCTCGTCGCTCAGCACCACAGGCACCTCAATGGAATGTCCGCCGCGCGAGAGTTCGGCGCGGCCGCCGTCTGACAAGCCGAGACGCGCGGCGTCGTGCGGGTGAACCAGTGCGGTGCAGCGCATCGGGCCCTTGGCCAACGTGGGCAGGTTGTGCATCCAGCTGTTGTTCGAGCGCAGTTCGCGGCGGCCGATCAGCAGCAGTTCGTCTTGCGTCACGTGCTTGTCCGCCGGGACGAGTTCCTTCGCGGCTTCGGCCAGGTCGGCCAGGCACAGTGCGGGCGCCAGCTCCACCTTGCCGCTGGGCGTGCGCAGCAGTTCGGGCAGGCGGGGCTGAAGCGGGCCGAGGTCGATGCCGCCGTTCGCGGCTTTGACCTTGGCCAGCGTCAGGCCCTCGAGCTTGCGGCCGAACTGGTCGCCATACGGGCCGCTGCGCAGCGCCAGTTGCAGCTGCCGCTCCGGGCCGCGAAGGCCGTCGGCCGAGAGGGCAGCCATCAGCGCTTCGGCCTGCGGGCCGGCGGTGCGGTTCAGGTCGTCCATCAGCAAGGCGTCGTCGGCCAACAATGGGTCGGCCGGCAGCTTGCCTTCGGGTGCGACCATCGCGGCCAGACGCAGCAGCGTCTGCCATTCCGGCGAGTGGCCGGCCGGTGGCGCGAAGACCGGCGCGCTGTGGCGGGCGTGGTTGCGGAAGGAGAGCTGCGGGAAGGCCACGTCGTAGTGCGCTTCTTCCAGCGGCGACAGGCCGGGCAGGATCACGTGCGCGTGTTGCGTGGTCTCGTTGAGGTAGATGTCCAGGCTGATCATGCAGTCCAGCTTCTGCAGCGCCTGGGCCAGCCGCGGGCCGCCGGGGCTGGAGAGCACCGGGTTGCTGGCCACGCTGATCAGCGCGCGCACCTGGCCATCGCCAGGGGTTTCGATCTCCTCGGCCAGCAGCGTCATCGGCAGCTCGCCAAAGACCTCGGGCGCGCCGCTGACGCGGCTGGCGTGCCGGCCGCGCGTCACGCCGCGGCCCTGGCCGGGCTTGCCTTGCGTGTTGGCCGCGAACGCGGCGGCCTGCGGGAACATCGCGCCGCCTTCGCTGTCCAGATGGCCGGTGACGGCGTTCAGCGTGTCGATCAGCCAGCTGGCCACGGTGCCGAAGCGCTGGGTGCAGGTGCCGATGCGGCCGTAGATGCAGGCACGCGGGGTGTTGGCGAACTCTCGCGCCAGCTGGCGGATGGTCTCGGCCGGCACGCCGCAGCGCGGGGCCGCCGCCTCGGGTGAAAACGCCGCCACGGCGCCGCGAACTTCCTCCAGCCCGTTGAGCATGGGCGCCAGCCGCCCGGGCTTTTCCAGGCCTTCGGCAAGCACCGTGTGCAGCATGCCGGCCAGCAGGAAGGCATCGCCGCCGGGGCGGATGAAGTGGTGCGCGTCGGCCACCGCGGCGGTTTCGCTGCGGCGCGGGTCGATCACCACCAGCTTGCCGCCGCGCGCCCGCAGCGCCTTGGCCTTGCCGCGGAAGTCGGGCACGGTCCACATGCTGCCGTTGCTGGCCATGGGGTTGGCGCCCAGCACCAGCAGGTAGTCGCAGCGTTCGATGTCGGGCACCGCCACGCTGAGCCAGTGGCCGAACATCAGGCCGGACTGCAGTTGCTTGGGCATCTGGTCCAGCGTGGAGGCCGAGAAGATGTTGCGGCTGCCCAGTACGCGGGCGAACTTGGCGAAGTACAGCAGCAGGCCGATCTTGTGGGCCGAAGGGTTGCCGACCGACAGCGCCACCGCGTCCCGCCCGTGCCGCGCGATCACCGGTTTCAGCAGCCGCTCGGCCTCGGCAAAGGCCTCGTCCCAGCTGACCGGCACGTGTTGGCCGTTGCGCTTGATCATCGGCTGGCGCAGCCGGTCCGGGTCCTCGTGCAGGTCTTTCAGCGCGTAGCCCTTGGGGCAGATGAAGCCGGCGCTGAAGACGTCATGCTCGGCCCCGCGGATGCGGATGACCTTGCCATCCTGCACCTGCACGTCCAGCCCGCAGCAGGCCTCGCACAGCGGGCAGATGCGGTAGTGGGTCGTGGTGCCGTCAACGGCGGGAACGGTTGTGTGGCTCATGTCTCGTCTCCTGGCAAGCGTTATCGCCTGCACCAGCCCGGTTGTCCGTCACCCACGCGACCTTGTCACCTCGTGGTTGTCCCGGGGGTGGACGGGGTTTTCGGCGGCGATCTGCGCCTGCAGGGCCTGCGTGGTCTGCGCGTCTGTCGGGAAAAAGGCCTCGATTGCCAGCTCGGACAACGTGACGTCCACCGGCGTGCCGAAAACCTTGGTGGTGCCGATGCTGGCCGCAGCCGGCTGGCTTGCCAGCGTGACGGGCCTGCCTGTCGCGCTGCTGCAGGGCGCGGGGGTGTTCTGGGGCTGGGCCAGGGCTTCCTGGCCTTGCAGGCGGTGACCACGCTGCTGCTGGCCGACCTGCTGGCCTGGGCCTTGTGGCGCAGCCGGTGATCAGCTGATCATGTAGGCCGCGGTGCCGGTGGCGACCCGGATCGCCCTCACGGTGTTGCGCTGACGTTGACGGAGACGTTGTCGAAGTTCGCGTCAATGCTCGCCCAGGTGCGCGGGCCGCCGAAGCAGTTCGGCAGGTCGGTGCGGGTCTGCAGCGACTTGATGGGCTGGCTGGGCGCGAGGCTGTCGGCCTGGGCGTAGGGCACGCTCAGGGCGGGTTGCGAGTCGCGCGTGAAGACGAAGCGCTTGTTGGCCTTGTCCCAGTCCAGCCGCAGCTTCACGGCCTGAGCCAGCGTGGCGGTGCCCAGGCCGGCCGTGCCAATGGCCAAGGTCTGCTCGCAGTCCGCGCTGGTGCACAGGCTGACCATGCCGAGCACGCGCAGCACACCGGCGGCATCGGTGGAGGCGGTGTCGCGGTAGATGCGGGCCTGGGCCACCACGTCGTTGACCCTGCTGCCGGGCGTTTGCGGGCCTGCGTTGAAGAAGCTGCCGATCAGGCGCGCCCTTGCAGAGGCGACGCTGCCGACGTTGGCGGCGCAGGTGGACGCATCCCAGGCGGTGACGGTGACCACCGCGCTCATTTGCAGCACGCGGGCGGGCTCGTCGAAGTCGGTGCCATGGTTGGTGGGCGTGCTGCCGACGTTGCTGGTCTGGTCGCCCAAGTCGCGCTGCGAGTGGTACAGCACGCCGGACTTGACCATGCGCAGGCGCTCGCTGCCCAGCCATCGGGTGTCGTCGATGTTGGTGCCGGAGAAGCCGTCGTAGTTGACATAGGCCTCGGCGGCGCGGGCGGGCAGGGCTGCGGCGCAGCTGGCAGCCAGTGCCAGGGCGGAAAGGCCGGTCTTGAAGGCGAGGCGGTCCATGGTGCTGCTTCCGGTCACGGCTTGGCCGACTTGTTGATCTGCACGTTGTCGAACGAGGCGTCGACGAATCCTGAGGCGCGCGCGCCGCTGAGGCAGTTGGGCACCTCGGTGCGCAGGCCCACGTACTTCTGGTTGACCGCGGGGGCGATGCTGTCGTTCAGGGTGTAGCTGACGCTGGACACGGTGATATCGCGCCAGAAGTTGAAGGTCTTGGTGGCCTTGTCCCATTCGACCGCCAGCGTGGCGCTTTCGCCCACGGCCAGCGTGCCCAGCTGCTGCACGCCGCCAATGGTGGTGGTGGACGAGCAGTCGCTGTCGCGGCAGACGGAAGCCACGGCCTCGACATGCGCGAGGCCGGCCGCGTCCACCGAGTCGCTGTAGCGGATCACCCGCACCTGGGCCAGCACGTCGCCGGTGTAGTCGCCGCTGGTCGGGTTGCCGGTGTTGAAGAAGCTGCCGGCGACACGGGCGCGGACCGCGCCGACGCCGGGGTTGGCGCTGCAGCCGGTGAGCTCGATCGCGTTCAGCGTCACCACGGCCTTGAACTGCGTGACCTTGGCCGGGTTGCTCAGTTGCTCGGAATACGAGTTGGCCTGCGTGCCAGCGTCCGAGGTGGCCAAGCCCCAGTCGCGCTGGGCCAGTTGCAACGCGCCGTTCTTGATGCGGCGCGTGCGCTCGTAGCTGGACCACTTGCTGGCGTCGATGGGCGACGCGCCGAAGTTGTCGTAAGTGGCCATGCTTTCCAGCGCTGCAACGTGGCCGCAGGCCAATCCAGCAGCCACGGCCAAGGCCGCGCTCTTCCATGCACGTTTCATTGGGTCCCTCCAGTTGGTTGTCTCGCTGCGGGGCGCAGTCTACCCAGCGAGGCAAGCTGCGGGGAATGCTGTGCCCGTATCAGGCTTCGGCCAGCCCCAGCAGCTGGCGCGCGATGGCCGGCGAGGCAACCTTGCGGCCGGCGCGTTCGGCGCAGGCGGCGAGTTGCTGGACCAGCGCGCCGTTGCCCGCAGCGCGGCTGCCGTCCGGCAGGTAGAAGGTGTCTTCCAGGCCGGTGCGCAGCATGCCGCCGAGCTCGGCGGTCTTCTGGTGCACCGGCCAGATCTCGGCGCGGCCGATCAGCGTGCTCTGCCACAGCGCGCCCTCGGGCAGCCAGCGCGGCAGCAGTGCGAGCAGGTCCGCGTCGCACGGCATGCCCGAAGCCACGCCCATCACGAAGTTCACGTCCACCGGGTGGCCGGCGGGGGCCATGCCGCTTTTCACGAACATGCCGACCGAGCGCACGATGCCCACGTCGAAGCATTCGAACTCCGGGTGCGTGCCGGATTCGGCCATCACGTCCAGGAACTGCTGGACCTTGGCGACCGGGTTGTCGAAGACCATGGGCGGCCAGGCCCACTGGCCGTTGTCCTTGAGCTTCAGGTAGTTCAGGCTGCCGGCATTGCAGGCGGCGATCTCGGGCTTCACGCGGCGGATGCAGGCGGCAGGGCCGCTGATGTCCGGGCCGATCACGCCGGTGGTCAGGTTGATGACGACGCCGGGGCAGGCGGCGCGGATCGCGGCGACCACGTCTTCCGCCACGTCCGGGTCCCAACTGGGCCAGTGGCCCATGCCGTCCTGCTGCTGGCGCAGGTGCACATGCATGACGGAGGCCCCGGCGTTGAAGGCGTCGCGTGCCTCGGCTGCCATTTGCGCAGGCGTCACCGGCACCGGGTGCTGCTTGGGGTCGGTCAGCACGCCGGTCAGTGCGCAGGTCAGGATCACGTTGTCGTTCATCTCAGGACTCCTCCAGGATCAGTTCGACCAGCAGCGCGCCGCTGCGCACCGAGGCCTTGGGCGCCACGTGCACCGCGCGCACCGTGCCGGCGGCGCGGGCGTGTTGCCACATTTCCATCTTCATCGCCTCGACGCAGACCAGCGGCTGGCCGAGCGCTACGCGTTCGCCCGGTTGAACCGCAACGCTGGCGACGGTGCCGGCAACGGGCGAGCACAGGCGGCTGGCATCTGGCGTGTCGCTGGCGCGAGGTGCGGCGGCGGGTTCGGTGAAGACGAAATCCGCGCTCGCGGTAGCCAGGTGCAGGGCGCCTTGTGCGTCGCTTAGTGCGACGCAGCTTTGCGCCACGCCATCAGCGGAGATTCGCCAGCGTGCACCGTCGCGGGACAGCAGCTTCAGCGTCTGCTCGCCGCTGTCGTCGGCCACGGTCAGCACATCCCCGCAGCCACCCAGCGTGAGGCGCAGCTTGCGCTGGGTTTCGCGCCAGCGCAGCGTGACACTTTGGCTGGCCATGCCGGCGCCACGCCAGCCATCGGCTAGGCCGCGCGGTGGCGAAGCGGACCACCAGCGCAGCGCGGCGGCGACGCGCCAGTCGTCGTCGCTGGGCAATGGGCGCTGCAGCAGCGGCGCAGCTTCGGCGGCCCATTCGTCCAGCCGCGTCGTGGTCAGTTCACTGGCGATGAACTGCGGGTGCTGCAGCAGCGCAATCAGGAAGCCGCGGTTGGTGGCCAGGCCCAGCAGCGGGCTGTCCTGCAGCGCGGCGATCAGCCGGCGGCGCGCGTCTTCGCGGGTGGTGCCATGGGCGATGAACTTGGCGACCATCGCGTCGTACCAGGGCGTGACCTGGCCGCCTTCCGCAATGCCGGCGTCAATGCGCACCGAAGCCGAGGCTTGCAGCTGGCCGCAGCCGGTGAGCTGGCCAGCGGCCACCGCATGCTGCGGCTGCCAGTGCAGCACCGTGCCTGTCTGTGGCTGGAAGCCCTGGTACGGGTCTTCGGCGTAGAGCCGGACCTCGATGGCGTGGCCCATGCGCGCCGGCTCGAAGCGCACGTCCTCCTGCCCGCGCGGCAGCCAGTGCCGCAGCGGCTCGCCCGCGGCCACGCGCAGCTGCCACTGCACCAGATCGAAACCGGTGACGGCCTCGGTGACCGGGTGTTCGACCTGCAGCCGGGTGTTCATCTCCAGGAAGAAGTGGCGGCCTTCTGCGTCCACGATGAACTCCACCGTGCCGGCGCCGACGTAGCCCACGGCCAGCGCCGCGGCCACCGCGTCCGCGCCCATCGCCGCGCGCATCTCGGGCGACACGCTGGGCGACGGCGCTTCTTCGATCACCTTCTGGCGGCGGCGCTGGGCCGTGCAGTCCCGCTCGCCCAGGTGCACGGCGTGGCCGTGCGCGTCGGCAAACACCTGGACCTCGATGTGGCGGCCACCTTCGATGAGCCGCTCCAGCATCAGCCTGCCGTTGCCAAAGGCGTTTTCGGCTTCGCGGCGGGCGCCGCTCAGCGCTTGAGCGAGCGGCGCATCGGCCAGGTCCGCGCCGTCGCGCAGCAGCCGCATGCCACGGCCACCGCCACCCGCCACGGCCTTGACCAGCAGCGGTGCGCCAAGGCGGCGGGCCTCGCGCACCAGCTGTTCATCGCTGTCCTGCGGCTCGCCTTTGGCCGGCAGGTAGCCCGGCGCACAGGGCACACCCGCGGCCAGCATGCGGCGCTTGGCGCCGGCCTTGTCGCCCATCGCCGCGATGGCCGAAGGTGGCGGTCCGATGAAGACCAGGCCAGCTTCGGTGCAGGCTTGCGCGAAGTCGGCCCGCTCGGACAGGAAGCCGTAGCCCGGGTGCACCGCGTCCGCACCGGTGCGGCGGGCAGCGTCCAGCAGTGCGGCGATGTTCAGGTAGCTCTGGTCCGCGGCGGCCGGGCCGATGCAGACCGCTTCGTCGGCCTGCGCGACATGCGGCGCCTGCGCGTCCGCCTCGCTGTAGACGGCGACGGTGCGGTAGCCCATGGCGCGCGCGGTGCGCATCACGCGGCAGGCGATTTCGCCGCGGTTGGCGATGAGGATCTTGCTGAATGGCGTGCTCATTGCGGCACCCAGTACGCAGGTCGTTTCTGCAGGAAGGCCAGCGTGCCTTCCACGCCTTCATCACCCTGCAGCGCACTGGCAAAAGCGTGCGCCGCAGCGGGCACCAGCGTGGGCGCCGGTTGCCAGCGGGCTTGGGCGATCAGCCGCTTGGTGGCGGCCAGCGCCTGCGGTGCGCAGCGCAGGATGCCGGCCAGCGTTCGCTCCACTGCGGCTTCAAGCGATTGCGCATCTGGCATCAGTTCATGCACCAGGCCCTTCGCCAGCGCTTGTGCGCCATCCAGCGTGGCGCCGGTGACGGCCAGGCGGCGCGCTTCGGCCGGGCCGAGGCGATCGACCAGGAACGGCGCGATCTGCGCCGGCAGCACGCCCAGCGAGGTCTCGGGCAGCCGGAAGCGCGCGTCGGCGCTGGCCAGTGCCACGTCCACCACGCAAGCCAGGCCAAAGCCGCCGCCCATCACCGTACCCTGCAACAGCGCGACGGTCGCGATGCCGGTGTTGGCAAAGGCCACGCACAGCTCGCCGAAGCGGGCGCTGATGCGCTCGAACGGGTCTTCGCCGGTGTGTTCGCCGTTCAGCGACTGCGCCCGCGCCGCGGCCATGTCTTTCAGGTCGCCGCCGGCGCAGAAATGGCCGCCGGCGCCGCGCAGCACGATGGCGCGCACGTCGCCCGCAGCCTCGGCCTCGGCCAGCGCGGCGATCAGCGCGTCCACCAGCGCGAGCGACATCGCATTGCGCGCCTCGGGCCGGTTCAGCGTGAGGTGCAGCACCACGCCGGCCGTTGCAGGTTGCAGCGCCTGCCGGCGCACGAGCAACAACGGATCGCTCATGCTTTCAATGCCTTCGGCAACGTGCCTTCGAGCTTGCAGATGATGCTGAGCATCACCTCGTCGGCACCGCCGCCGATGGAGATCAGGCGGCTGTCGCGGAAGGCTTGTGAGATCGGGTTGTCGCGCGTGAAGCCCATGCCTCCCCAGTACTGCAGGCAGCTGTCGGCCACTTCGCGCGAGAGTCGGCCGCACTTGAGCTTGGCCATTGAGGCCAGGCGGGTCACGTCCTTGCCGGACAGGTAGAGGTCCACGGCCTGGTAGGTCAGGGCGCGCAGTGCCTCGACCTCGGTGCGCAGCTCGGCCAGGCGGAAGTGCACGACCTGGTTGTCCAGGATGCTCTTGCCGAAGGCCTGGCGCTGGCGGGTGTAGTCAATCGTCTGGTCGATCAGCCGATCCAGGCTGCGCAGCGACGAGGCCGCGCCCCACAGCCGCTCTTCCTGGAACTGGAGCATCTGGAGCATGAAGCCCATGCCTTCCTGGCCGATCAGGTTGCGGCGCGGCACGCGCACGTTGTCGAAGAAGAGCTGCGCGGTGTCGGAGCTGTCCATGCCGATCTTGTGGATCTTCTGGCGCGTGATGCCGGGCGCGTCCATCGGCACCACGATCAGGCTCTTGTTCTTGTGCGGGCCGCCGGCCGCGGCCACGTCGCTGGTGTTGGCCAGCAGGCAGCACCAGTCGGCCTTCAGGCCGTTGGTGATCCACATCTTGCTGCCGTTGATGACGTAGTCGCCGCCTTCGACGCGGGCCGTCGTCTTCGCCGCAGCCACGTCCGAGCCGCCACCGGCTTCGCTCACGCCCAGGCAGCCCACGTAGTCACCGGCAATCGTCGGCGCGAGGAATTCATGGCGCAGTTCGTCGGAGCCGAAGCGGGCCAGCGCGGGTGTGCACATGTCGGTCTGCACGCCAATGGCCATCGGCACGCCGCCGCAGTTGGCCTCGCCCAGCGCTTCGGCCATCACCATCGAATAGCCGAAGTCCAGCCCGGCGCCGCCGAATTGCTCGGGGTATTTCAGGCCCAAGAGTCCCAGGTTGCCCAGCTTCTTGAACAGCGCGTGGCTGGGGAACTGCTCGGCAGCCTCCCATTCGGCCACGAAGGGGTTGATCTCCTGCTTCACGAAGCGGGTCACGGTGTCGGCCAGCGCGCGATGTTCGGGCGTGAATTGCATGGTGCTTGTCTCCTCTTCTTGTCGGAACCGGAAAACTGTTCAGAGCCGGGCCACGCCGAAGGCGTTGGGCCGCAACGTGCGGGTGTCGGCCTCGGCGGCCAGCGCCAGGCACAGCGCGAGTACGCGGCGCGTGTCGGGCGGGGCGATCACGCCGTCGTCCCACAGCCGCGCGGTGCCGAACAGCACATGCGATTCGCGGTCGATGCGCTGTCGCAGCTGGCCGCTCATCGCCTGCAAGGCTTCGGGCACGACCGGCTGGCCGGCGCGCGCGAGCTTGGCGGCGCTGACGATCTCCATCACCTGCGCCGCCTGCGCGCCGCCCATCACGGCGGTGCGGGCGCTGGGCCAGCTGAAGATGAAGCGCGGGTCGAAGCCGCGGCCGCACATGCCGTAGTTGCCAGCGCCAAACGAGCCGCCCAGCACGATGGTGAACTTGGGCACGCGCGCATTCGCCACCGCCTGGATCATCTTGCTGCCGTGCTTGATGGCACCCGCATGCTCCGCCTCGCGGCCCACCATGTAGCCGGTGGTGTTCTGCAGGAAGACCAGCGGCGTGCCGCTCTGGTCGCAGAGCTGGATGAACTGCGCGGCCTTGGTCGAGCCGGCCGGCTGGATCGGGCCGTTGTTGCCGAGGATGCCGACGCGGTGGCCGTCGATGCGGGCATGGCCGCACAGGGTTTCGCTGGCGTAGGCGGCCTTGAATTCGAGGAAGTCCGAACCGTCGACCAGCCGGGCAATGACTTCGCGCACGTCGTACGGCGTCTTGTCGTCGGCCGGCACCAGGCCCATCAGCTCCTCAGGGTCGTACAGCGGCGCTGGCGCGGCGGGCCGGGCGAGGGCTTCATCCCAGGCCAGCTTGTCCAGCAGTTCGCGGGTGAGGGCGATGGCGTCACCGTCGTTCTCGGCGACGTATTCGCCCAGGCCGGTGACGCTGGCGTGCGTGTCGCTGCCGCCGAGGTCTTCATCGGTCACGTCCTCGCCGATGGCCGCTTTCACCAGCGGCGGGCCGGCCAGGAAGATGCGGCTCTTGCCGCGCACCAGCACCACGTAGTCCGACAGGCCAGGCAGGTAGGCGCCGCCAGCGGTGGACGATCCGTGCACCACCGCGACCTGCGGAATGCCGGCGGCCGAGAGCCGCGCTTGGTTCGCGAAGCTGCGCCCGCCTTCGACGAACATCTCGCTCTGGTACATCAGGTTGGCGCCGCCGGACTCGACCAGGTAGATCAGCGGCAGCTTGTTTTCGGCGGCGATTTCCTGCGCGCGCAAGGCCTTCTTCAGGCCCATTGGCGAGACGGTGCCGCCTTTGAGCGCCGAGTCGCTGGCGGAAATCATCACGCGCTTGCCGGCCACCTGGCCAATGCCGACGATGCTGCCGCCACCGAGCACGGCGCGCTTGCCGTCGTCGTCGTGCATGCCCAGCCCGGCCAGCGCAGACAGTTCGAGGAAGCCGCTGCCACGGTCCAGCAGCCGGGCCACGCGTTCGCGCGGCAGCAACTGGCCGCGTTTCTCGAACTGCGCGGCTTTGCCCGCCGACTCGGCCACCACTTGCGCTTCCAGCTGCCGCACCTCGGCCAGGCGCTCGGCCATGCGCTGCGCATTGGCCTGGAAGGCTGGACTTTGCAGGTCCAGCTGCGAGACAAGCGCCGGCATCAGCTTGTCTCCCCGTCTTGCAGCACCTGCGGCACGCTGGCGCGGTGGAAGCCGTTCCAGGCGGTGGAGCGCTGCGGGTCCTGCAGCGGGAAGATGGCGCTGCCCAGCGAGGCGCCGCCGTCGATCTGCAGCGTGACGCCGGTGATGAAGCCGGCGGCGGGCGACAGCAGGAAGACGATGGCCGCAGCCACTTCGGCCTCCCAGGCCAGCCGGCCCATCGGCACATGCTGCTTCAGCTTCGGGATGATGGCTTTCATCGCGCCGCCATAGGTGTCCATGCCGCTGGATGCGACCCACCCCGGCGCCACCGCGTTGACCCGCACGCCGGCGGGGGCCCATTCGTAGGCGGCGCTCATCGTCAGGTTGCTCATGCCGGCGCGCGCGGCGCCGGAGTGCGCCATGCCGGGCATGCCGTTGCGGAAGTCGGCCGTCATGTTGACGATGGCGCCGCCGTGGGCCTGCATGCTCTGCAGGTACAGCTCGCGCATCATCAGGAAGCCGCCGGTGAGGTTGTTGGCCACGACGGCGTCGAAGCCGCGCTGGCTGATGGCCATCATCGGCGCCGGGAACTGGCCACCGGCGTTGTTGACCAGGCCATGCACCGGGGCGCTGGTGCACTGTTCGGCGACCTGCGCCTTGACGGCAGCCTCGTCGCGGATGTCGAAGGCGCGCCAGCTGCACTGGCCGCCGTCCTCGGCGATCTCGCCGGCCACGCGGCGCAGCTTGTCTTCGCTGCGGCCGCTGAGGATGAGCTCGGCGCCCAGCGAGGCCAACTCATGGGCAACGCAGCGGCCAATGCCGGAGCCGCCACCCGTGACCCAGATGCGCTGGCCTGCGAACAGGCCGGGGTGGAACACGCTGTCGTAGGCGTGCGCAGGATCGCCGCCCGAAGGCCGCGGCGCGGTGTGAGCCGTCATGTCTTGTCTCCTGTTGGCGCAGGCCTCCGGTCGTGGCCGGTTGCTCTGGCGTGAGCGGCGGCTGTGGCGAACACAGCACTGCTTCTGCGCCAGATTTGGCGACAGGGTGACGTTAACGTCAACTGTATTTCTGATAGGGAAATACGCTGATGTTGCGCGAGTTGCGCAGGCCTACGATGCGGCCCGGGTGCTTGTCAACGACACAACAAAGCGAACACACCCGCGATACAACAGCACAGGAGACAACCATGGATCTGGCTTCCGCGACCGCATCTTTGCGCGAGAAGGTTGGCACGCAAAGCGGCTTGAACACCACGCTGAAATTCGACTGCGGCGACGACGGCGTCGTGCTGATCGATGGCAGCGCCGAACCCAACACGGTGGACAACCACAACCGCGATGCCGCCTGCACCGTGGCACTCAAGCTGTCGACACTGGGCGACCTGATTGCGGGCCGCCTGGAGCCGACCACCGGCTTCATGACCGGGCGCTTCAAGGTCTCGGGCGACATGAGCGTGGCCCTCAAGCTGCAGCGGGTGCTGTGATGGCAGCGACCGACTTCGCCACCAGCGTGGCCAACAGCCTGTCCGCCTCCCCTGTCCTCAACCTCGTGCCCTCGGACGCCGCGATGCAAGGCCTGTCGGCCGAAGACGCGGTGGCCGCCCACCATGACGACGACACGGCAGAGTTGTTCGGCATCACCGAACTGTGCAAGGCCTTCGGCATCTCGCTGCGGGCCATCCGCTTCTACGAGGACAAGGGCCTGCTGAGTCCGCGCCGCGTCAACGGCACGCGGGTCTACACCCGGCGCGACCGGGCGCGGCTCGCACTCATCCTGCGCGCCAAGGCCATCGGCTCCTCGCTCGCCGAAATCAAGCATTACCTGGACCTGTATGGCACACAAGGCGAGGGCCGGCGCCAGCAGATGCAGTACGTGTTCGATCGCACCAGCCAGGCGATTGCCGACCTGTCGCAGAAGCGCGCCCACATCGACGCGACGCTGGCCGAACTGCACGTCATCAACGACGCAGTCCGCAACGGCCTCAACGCACTCGATTGAGCAAGGCACGGTGGTCGCCGGCAGCCGCGTGGCTCCGGCGGCCCAGAATCTGGCACGTCAGTGCAAGGGCAAATCCCGGCGGCACGTCAGGGCGCGCACCCTAGAATCGACCGCAGCAGCCGCGCATGCAGCTTGCTTGCGTTGCCTTGTCGAACAACATGCCGTGAAGTCTCAAGCGTCGGCGCAGCCCGCGCCGGCGTGTGCGAGCTCCCCGGTTTTTTTACAGTCCGTGTTTTCCGTGCAGGCCCGCCAGGGCCGTGAAGGGAGCTTTTGCTGATGACCGAACCCCGCCCGGATGCACCCGGCAGTGCCGAGCCTGCCGCTGAAACGGCCAGTGCGCCCCGCATCCTCAAGAAGTACCCGAATCGCCGTCTCTACGACACGCGCACCAGCAGCTACATCACGCTGGCCGACGTGAAGCTGATGGTGCTGGAGGGGGCGGAATTCGAGGTGCGCGACGCCAAGACCGGCGAAGACCTGACCCGCAGCATCCTGCTGCAGATCATCCTGGAAGAAGAAGCCGGCGGCATGCCGATGTTCAGCGCCCGCATGCTGGCCCAGATCATCCGCTTCTACGGCCACGCCATGCAGGGCATGATGGGCTCGTACCTCGAAAAGAACCTGCAGACCTTCGTCGACATGCAGAGCCGCCTGGGCGACCAGGCCCGCGGCCTCTACGATCCCGCAGCCTTCACGCCCGAGATGTGGACCCAGTTCATGAGCGGCCAGGCCCCGATGATGCAGGGCCTGATGGGCAACTACCTGGAGCAGTCCAAGAACCTCTTCGTGCAGATGCAAGAGCAGATGCAAAAACAGGCCGGAGGACTTTTTCCGGTGTTTCCGGTGCCGCCGGTGGGCAACAAGACTGCGAAATAAGCTCCTCTGGTTGCGTCGAAGTGAGTTGAAAGACTGCCGAAATTTGGCTGCGCGCAGACAAAGCGGCTACGTTTCGCGCAGCCTTCAAGGGCCAATTTCTTACTTGACGAAGCCCACGCAGGTCGGTGCTTACTCGATAGCCGCTGTTAGGTCCCGAATGTTTGGAACCTGCTTGTCGAGTTGCGACTGGTTAACCATCACGTTCTTTCCTAGAACGTTTCGCGTACCCGACGTAAGCCCTGCGATAGGTACGCCAAGCGCGCCGGACACCACAGAGGCAGTGTTTGCGTCGTTGACCTCGTACTGAAACATGCTCTTGAAAGTGCGCTGCGTTGACGGCACGGGAGCTCCGGTGGGGTGGATGCAGAAGAGGTTCGCGTTGGCTCTCCAGACCGCGTAGATTTCCTCTCCGATCTCGTTGACGACGCTCTTGAACGCTGCAGCTGAGGTACCGCTCATTTGAGTCAAGCGGTTGCCAACGTACATATAGAGCTGAGGCAGCGCCATTCGATAGCGTTGCGTGTTGATGTGGTACTCGGATTGTGTCTGGCCCTGATAGCGCTGAACACCGAATACCAGCGAAAGCACCGCCCGGACAGCACGTTTCGACGAGCCATCAGCAGAGAATGGGACGATCAGACGATCTGAGGCAGAGAGCGCCAGTTCTGTGTAGATCGAAAAGCTGGGGTTGCAGTCGATGAATACCGTCATGGGCTGCTCGTTCCATGAGCGGCGGATATCAGCGATAAGGTCGCTGATCCAAGTGTGGACAATGCGCCAAGCGTCGGCAGGTCCGGCGAGTGTCGCCGCGGTTACTCGCGAAGCCTGGATCTCCAACTGCTCATCGCCTACGACGAGGTAGAGATTGGCCGGAACGGCCGCGTTGATCCGACTGACTTGGGTGGCAAACCGGCCACCCGATTGCGGATTCGCGTAAGGGCTGAAGATTCGCTCGTCGATATAGCCAGAGATCGTTTGCCGATTGGCTCCTTGGTGGATAGCGTTCAGATTCGCTTCACCGGCAAGGATGCCTCCCAACAGCATCGACGATGAGTTCGCCTGAGGACACAGATCAATCACTAGGACCTTTTGCTCTGGATGTGTGCGGGCATATTCGGCTGCGACTTGAAAAGTCAAGTAGCTCTTGCCGACGCCGCCCTTGTTGTTCCAGAAAGAGTAAACGGCCATATCGGGGCTTCTCCGTTGTTGCTGCGCACATCGTATCCGAGCATGCTCGTTTACTGGTAAGAGCACGGCCGGATGCGGCCCGCTGGCGCGGGAATCGGTGGATGGGGGCGCTGCTTGGCTCTTGGGGGCATGGACTGCTCGGGGCCTGTGGTCGGATCGGTGCAAGACCCTCGGCACGCGTTTGGGAGCATGGGAACGATGGGAACGCAGTCAACTCAATGACCGATTCTGAGCGGTTGTCTTGCATCGCTTTCGTGAGGGCCTTTTCCGCAAAGAGCCCTTTTCGATGTCTACCGGGATCAGAAATGCGGCTAGCCAGCAGGCACCTGGAGCACAAATGAGCTGAAACGGCGCCGGGCTTGGGCCGGCGGCCGGGCGCTGGGCGACGGGGTTTGCGACAATCGGCTCCATGAGCCAAGACCTCGCCAGCCCGCCGGTGCCCGTCACCAGCCAGCAGCCGCCTACCGTTGCGTTTGTCAGCCTTGGATGTCCCAAGGCCTTGACCGATTCCGAACTGATCCTGACGCAGCTCTCTGCCGAGGGCTACCGCACCAGCAAGACCTACCAGGGTGCTGACCTGGTGATCGTCAACACCTGCGGCTTCATCGATGACGCGGTGAAGGAAAGCCTGGACGCAATTGGCGAGGCGCTGACTGCCAACGGCAAGGTGATCGTCACCGGCTGCCTGGGCGCCAAGCAGGGCGACGGCGGCGGCAATCTGGTGCGGGAGATCCACCCCAAGGTGCTGGCCGTGACCGGGCCGCACGCCACACAAGAAGTGATGGATGCGGTGCACACGCACGTGCCCAAGCCGCACGACCCGTTCCTTGACCTGATTCCTGGTGGCATCCCGGGCGCCGGCATCAAGCTGACGCCGCGGCACTACGCCTACCTGAAGATCAGCGAAGGCTGCAACCACCGCTGCACCTTCTGCATCATCCCCAGCATGCGCGGCGACCTGGTCTCGCGGCCGGTGGGCGATGTGCTGAAGGAAGCCAAGGCGCTGTTCGAAGGCGGCGTGAAGGAACTGCTGGTTGTCAGCCAGGACACTTCGGCCTACGGCGTGGACGTGAAGTACCGCACCGGCTTCTGGGACGGCCAGCCGGTCAAGACCCGCATGCTGGACCTGGTGGCCAAGCTGGGCGAGATTGCCAAGCAGCACGGCGCCTGGGTGCGGCTGCACTATGTCTACCCGTATCCGCACGTGGACGACGTGGTGCCGCTGATGGCCGAAGGCCTGGTGCTGCCTTACCTGGACGTGCCGCTGCAGCACGCCCACCCGGACGTGCTCAAGCGCATGAAGCGCCCGGCCAGCGGCGAGCGCAACCTGGAGCGCATCCAGCGCTGGCGCGAACTGTGCCCGGAGATCGTCGTGCGCTCGACCTTCATCGCCGGCTTCCCTGGCGAGACCGAAGAAGAGTTCCAGTACCTGCTGGACTTCGTGCGCGAGGCGCAGATCGACCGTGCCGGCTGTTTCGCCTACAGCCCGGTGACCGGCGCTGCCGCGAACGAGCTGCCGGGCGCCTTGCCCGACGAACTGCGCGAGGAGCGCCGTGCGCGCTTCATGGCGGTGGCCGAAGAGGTGTCGATCAACCGGCTGCGGCGGCGCATTGGCTCCACGATGCAGGTGCTGGTCGACAGCGCACCGGCGATGGGCCGCCGCGGCGGCGTGGCGCGCACCTATGCGGACGCGCCCGAGATCGACGGCACGGTGCGGCTGCTGCCGCCGGCCAAGGCCTCGACCCAGCTGCGCGTGGGCGAATTCGCCCGTGCCCGCATCGTGGCCGCCGAAGGCCACGACCTGGTCGGCGAACCGATCTGAATGCCGCCCACGACAGCATGAGCGACACCTCCGAAGGCGGTATCCCCACGCCCCAGCGCGATGAAACGCTGGCCACCGAGCTGATCCACCATCCATACCGGCCACCGGCGGATTTCGAATCCCCCGCGGTGCCGGTGTTCAAAGGCTCCACGGTCTATTTCCCGACCGTGGCCGCGCTGCGCGAGCGCACCTGGGCCGACAAGAGCGGCTACACCTACGGGCTGCACGGCACGCCGACCAGCTTCACGCTGGAAGCGCGGCTGGCCAGCCTGGAGGGCGCCAGGCATGTGATCCTGGCGCCCAGCGGTCTGTCGGCGCTGACCATTGTCGACATGGCGCTGCTGCAGCAGGGCGACGCGATGCTGCTGCCGGACAACGCGTACAACCCCAGCAAGGACTTCGCACGCAACGAGCTGGCGCGCTGGGGCATCAGCCAGCGGCTGTATGACCCGATGCAGCCGGGTTCGCTCGCCGCGCAGCTGGACCGCGAGGTCAAGCTGGTGTGGCTGGAAGCCGCCGGCTCGGTGACGCTGGAGTTCCCGGACCTGCGCGCGCTGGTGCGCACGGTGCGCGAGAAGGCGCCGCAGGCCGTCATTGCGCTGGACAACACCTGGGGCGCCGGCATTGCGTTCAATGCCTTCGATCTCGGCGAGGGGCTGGGCGTGGACGTGACCATCCATGCGCTGACCAAGTACCCGTCCGGGGGCGGCGACGTGCTGATGGGTTCGATCGCCTGCCGCGACGATGCGCTCAACGACAAGCTGACGTGGACCCACAGCCGCCTGGGCATTGGCGTGGGCATGAACGACGTGGAGCTGGTGCTGCGCGCCTTGCCCAACCTGCCGCTGCGCTACGCCGCGCAGGACGCGTCGGCCCGCCGCATTGCCGAATGGGCGCAGGCCCAGCCGCAGGTGGCGCGGGTGCTGCACCCGGCGCTGCCCGGCTCGCCTGGCCATGCGCACTGGGCCTCGCACTGCAAGGCTGCTGCCGGCTTGCTGACGCTGGAGATCAACGCGCAGTACACCCCTGCCCAGGTCGATGCCTTTGTGGACGGGCTGCGCTACTTCCACATTGGCTGGAGTTGGGGCGGCCCGGTCAGCCTGGCAGTGCCTTACCAGGCCAAGGGCATGCGCAAGCTGGCCACGCCGTACCAAGGCACGCTTGTGCGCCTGTGCATTGGCCTCGAAGCGACCGATGACCTGATTGCCGACCTCGCGCAAGGCCTGGCGAAGCTGGCGGAAACCGCGACGCCAGCAGCGGTCCCAGCCGTCACCCAG
This sequence comes from Ideonella sp., assembly GCF_041287625.1. Taxonomy (GTDB): domain Bacteria; phylum Pseudomonadota; class Gammaproteobacteria; order Burkholderiales; family Burkholderiaceae_C; genus Ideonella. The sequence goes on along the minus strand of NZ_JBGGNH010000073.1, from coordinate 142,198 downwards.
GCCGCAGACTAGGCGACGAAGCCGCCGCCGTCTTCCAGCGTGAAGGCGTCGGTCGCCTTGACCAGCTCGGCGGCAATGCCGGGCTCGTAGGAGGAGTGCCCGGCGTCCGGCACCACGACGAGCTTCGCGCTGGGCCAGGCGTCTGCTAGCCCAAACGCATAGCGCACCGGACAGATCACGTCGTAGCGGCCGTGCACGATGACGCAGGGCAGGTGGGCGATCTTCGGCACGCCGGCCAGCAACTGGCCGGGCTGCAGGAAGGCGCGGTGGTGGAAGTAGTGCGCTTCGAGCCGGCCGACGCCGAGCGCGATGGCGTCTTCGCCGAACGAATCCACGGTCACTGGGTCAGGAATCAGCTGCAGGCACGAGCCTTCGTAGCGGCTCCAGGCGCGCGCGGCGGGCGTGTGCACCGCAGGGTCGTCATTGGCAAGCCGGCGGTGGTAGGCGGCCAGCAGGTCGCCTCGCTCGTCCTCCGGCACCTGCTGTGCAAAGGCTTCCCATTCCTTGGGGAAAAACTGGCGCATGCCGTAGAGCCACCAGTCGATCTCTTCGTCGCTGACCAGCCAGATGCCGCGCAGCACCAGGCCCAGGCAGCGCTCGGGATGGGCTTGCGCATAGGCCAGCGAGAGGGTCGAGCCCCAGGAGCCGCCAAACACCAGCCAGCGCTCGATGCCGAGCAGTTCGCGCAGCCGTTCGAGGTCGGCGATCAGCAGCGGCGTGGTGTTCTCTCCGCATTCGCCCAGCGGCGTGGACAAGCCGGCGCCGCGCTGGTCCAGCAGCACGATGTGGTACTTCGCCGGGTCGAAGAAGCGGCGGCTCTTGGGCGACGTGCCGGCACCGGGCCCGCCATGGATGAAGATGACCGGGATGCCGGCCGGGTTGCCACAGCTCTCCCAGTGCAGCGTGTGCAGGTCGTCCACGGCGAGCCGGCCCGTGCGGTTGGGCTCGATGGGCGGGTAGAGGACTTGGTCCAGCGAGGTGGGGGCGGTGCGCATCGGCACATTGTCCGGCAAGCGCCGTGACCTTCGCGGCGGCTAGGCGCGCCATGGGTGTTTGCACCTCCGCGTTATTTTGAAGATACCCCCACGAATGAAGTGAAGGTTGTCGTACAACGGGTCCCAATATTGCGAAATGGCAGGCACGAGCGGGGGCAACCCAAAAGGCACGCCTTCCGAAGCGCCGAACCCCGGCGCGCAGTTCCAGACCTCAGCGATTTCCGGCACAGGAGGCCGAATCTTCACCATGGCATCTCGTTTCCTCTCTTCACGCACCCACGGCTGGCAGTTCTCCGCGCTGGCACTGTCCACTTCCTTGCTGCTGGGCCTGCCGATGCAGGCGGCGCAAGCTGCTGGTAGCGCAGCGAAGGTGGCCATCGCCACCACGCCGATCCCGGCCACGATGAGCCAGCTGTACGCCTTCAAGCTGGACGATGGCCAGGACGGCCGCACCGAACTGGTTCGCGGCAGCGACGGCGCCTGGTATGGCGTGACGATTGGCGGTACAGGCGACTACCTGCATGGCGCGATGTTCCGGCTCAACGACAAAGGCATCGTGAAGATGCTGGCCGGCTTCCCGGGCAACGAGACCATGGGCGGCCAGCCGGGCTCGACGCCGGTGGAAGGCGCAGACGGCGCGCTGTACGGCACGACCCAGCTCGGTGGCGCGAACAACTACGGCACGGTCTACCGCTTCGACAAGAAGACCCACGAGGTCAAGACACTGCACGCGTTCTCGCCGCTGCAGCCTTTTGCCATCGTCAGCTACACCTTCCTCACGGCCGGTCCGGATGGCTGGCTGTATGGCACGTCCGCCAATGACGGCAGCAGCGACAACGGCATGATCTTCAAGCTGCGCACCGACGGCAGCGGTTACCAGGTGCTGCACGATTTCAGCGGCGGCGGCGACGACGGCGCGCATCCGCTGGCTGCCATGATGCTGAGCCAGGACGGCTGGCTCTACGGCACGACGCGCAGCGGCGGCGACAGCAACGTCGGCGTGATCTTCCGCCTGAACCCGGCCGACGGCACGTTCCAGATCGTCAACCAGATGCACTCCGGCGGCGAACAGGACCCGGCGCTGTCGTCTGCCTCGCTGATCGAGGATGACGACGGCAACCTCTACGGTGTTTCGGAATACGGTGGTGAATTCGGCGACGGCGCGGTCTTCAAGCGCGGCACGGATGGCACGATCACCACGCTGTCCTCGTTCATCCACCACGGCGTGCACCCGTATGGCCCGACCACCAAGCTGGCGCGCAGTGCAGATGGTGTGTTGTTCGGCACGACCCGCTGGGGCGGCCACAACAAGCGCGGCGTGCTGTACGCCATCAAGCCGAAGAACAACACCTTCCAGATCCTTCACAACTTCGGTGAAGGCGGCAAGCAGGACGGCCGTTTCCCCTGGGGCGGCACCACGCTCGCTGCCGATGGCAACCTCTACGGCATGACGGCCGGCGGTGGCAGCAAGTACAGCAATGGCACGCTGTACAAGGTGACGCTCACGCCCTGAGGGCCAACGTGAGCAGGGCCGGCCCGCGCTTGAGCGCCAGGCCGGTCAGTCCTTGCTGGGGGACGAGACCTTGTGGCGCATCAGTTGCCCCTTTTAGCGAAAGGCCCAGCCAGCGCTTCGCGCTCAATCCTTCGGATTGGATGAGACTTTGTGTCTCATCAACTGGCCCTTTTCCCGCTCCCAATCCCGCTTCTTTTCGGTCTCACGCTTGTCGTGCTGGGCCTTGCCCTTGGCCAGTGCGATCTCGGCCTTTACGCGGCCGCCCTTGTAGTGCAGGTTCAGCGGCACCAGCGTGAAGCCGCGCTGCTCGACCTTGCCGACCAGGCGCTTGATCTGCTCCTTGTGCAGCAGCAGCTTCTTGGTCCGGTCGGCCTCGGGGTTGACGTGGGTGGAGGCGCTGCCCAGGGCATTGATGCGGCAGCCGATCATGAACAGCTCGCCGCCGCGGATCAGCACGTAGCCATCGGTCAGCTGCACCTGGCCCGCGCGGATGGCCTTGACCTCCCAGCCCTCGAGCACCACGCCGGCTTCGAACTGTTCGTCGATGTGGTATTCGAAGCGCGCGCGGCGGTTTTCGGCAATGTAGGCAGAGGTGGTGGACATGAGGTGGAAGGTGAGGGCGGCGAGGCCAAAGGAAAGGCACGGCCGCCTAGAATGCCCTGCATTGTATGAAGCACGTCAAGAAGTCCGTCCTGCTCTGGTACTCGCCAGCCGAGATGTTCCGGCTGGTCACCGATGTGGCTGCCTATCCGCAGTTCCTGCCGTGGTGCGAGCGCGCTGAAATCCTCTCGCAGGACGCGCACAGCATGACCGGCAAGCTGCACCTGGCTTACGCCGGGTTGCGCCATGCCTTCACCACCCGCAACACCAATGTGCCGGACCGCGAGGTCCGCATGGAACTGGTGGACGGCCCGTTCTCGACGCTGGACGGCCTGTGGCAGTTCCTGCCGCTGGGCAAGCCAGGCGCGCCTGAGCAGGCCTGCAAGATCGAGTTCGACTTGCGCTATGCGTTTTCCAGCCGGCCGCTGGAAATGGTGCTGAGCCCCGTGTTCGACCGCGTGGCCAACACCTTCGTCGACGCCTTCGTTACCCGCGCCGAGCAGGTGTATGGCAAGCGCTGAGGCTGCGCCCGCGGCGCTGCTGCACGTCGAGGTGGTGTATGGCAGCGGTCCGCGCAGCGTGGACCACGTCCGGCTGACCTTGCCGCAGGGCGCGACGGTGGCCGACGCGCTGCATGCCAGCGGCATCGTGGCCCGCCACGGGCTGCACCTGGACGAGCAGTTCAGCGTGGGCATCTGGGCCAGGCCGCAGCCGCTGAACGCGCTGTTGCGCGAGGCTGATCGGGTGGAGGTCTACCGGCCATTGCAGGTCGATCCGAAAGAAGCGCGCCGCCAGCGCTACCGTCGGCAAACGGGAAGCAAGCCGGGCCGGGCTTGAGGGGCTGGCGCGCAGCGGCCGGCAGGCCTTCGCGGTTCGCTCAGTTGCAGTTGGTGCTGACCAGGTCGCGGGCGCGCTGGGTTTCCTGCTCGCGGCCCTGGTCGTCCAGCACTTCGCGCTCGCCCTGTTCGTTGGGCCGCGAAATGCGCACGCCGCTTTCCAGTGTTTTCAGCTGGTTGCGCGCGCGGCGGCAGTTTTCGGCCTTGATCCCTGCGGTGCGCTCCTTGTCCGCCGCTTCCTTGGCCTGCTTCTGGGCCGCCTGGTCGGCCATCAGCTTGCGCTTGCGGGCTTCTAGTTCGCGGTCGGTCGAAGGGGCGGAGGCGCCGGGTGCCGGGATCAATGCGTCGGTGCCGGCGTCCAGCGGGGCGCTGGCGCCAACGGTCACACCGCGCGCAGTGCCCGGGCGCTGCAGGATGTCCTTGTCCGGCACGTCGACCGGCGGTGCACGGTCGCTGACCTGCAGGTGGCCATCGCGGTCACGCCATTTCCAGATGGCCTGCGCGGAAGCATTCGAAGCGGACAGCGCCATGAGCGCCAACAAGACCGCTGACAACGGAGCAGAAAAACCAGGGCGGGAAAGCTTCATGTCGATGCGCAAGCGGACGTCCAAACCAAGGCTTAGTGTAGTGGGCGTCCCGTGACGCGAGCGCCTTGTTACCTCGGTTTCTTGCCGCTTTGGCAGGGCACTGCAGCCGGGCGGTCGCCACCCGCGGCTGAAAGGCGGGGCATGGCCGGCCGCGGCTTGTGCGGCCACGCAAGCTCGCGCCGTGACGCCTGTTCGGTCTTTCCGTATAATCCGCTTTTGCGTCTGGAGCTTTCCTTATGCGCCTTCTAGGCAAAGCGCTGACCTTCGACGATGTGTTGTTGGTCCCGGCCTTCTCCCAGGTGCTGCCGCGAGACACATCGCTGGCCACCCACTTTTCCCGCAACATCGTGCTCAATCTGCCGCTGGTCTCAGCGGCGATGGACACCGTGACCGAAGCCCGCCTCGCGATCGCCATTGCGCAGGAAGGTGGCATCGGCATCGTGCACAAGAACCTGCCGCCCAAGCAGCAGGCCGCCGAGGTGGCGCGTGTCAAGCGCTATGAATCAGGCCTGCTGAAGGACCCGATCACCATCGCCCCCGGCGCCCGTGTGCGCGACGTGATCGAACTCTCGCGTGCCCACGGCATCTCCGGTTTCCCGGTGGTCGAAAACGGTCGCGTGGTGGGCATCATCACCGGCCGCGACCTGCGTTTCGAAACGCGGCTCGATGCCCCGGTGAGCGAGATCATGACGACGCGCGAGCGGCTGATCACCGTGCGCGAAGGTGCCACGCTGGCGGAAGCCAAGGCGCTGATGCACCAGCACAAGCTCGAACGCGTGCTGGTGCTGAACGACGCATCCGAACTGCGCGGCCTGTTCACGGTGAAAGACATCACCAAGCAGACCAGCTTCCCGAACGCTGCGCGCGATGCACAGGGCAAGCTGCGCGTTGGCGCCGCAGTCGGCGTGGGTGACGGCACCGAAGAGCGCGTTGAACTGCTGGTGAAAGCCGGCGTGGACGCGCTGGTGGTCGATACCGCGCACGGCCATTCGGCCGGCGTGATCGAGCGCGTGCGCTGGGTCAAGAAAAACTATCCGCACATCGACGTGATCGGCGGCAACATTGCCACCGGCTCCGCGGCTTTGGCATTGGCCGAAGCCGGTGCGGACGGCGTGAAGGTCGGCATCGGCCCGGGCTCGATCTGCACCACGCGCATCGTCGCAGGTGTTGGCGTGCCGCAGATCACTGCGATCGACAACGTGGCCACCGCGCTGCGTGGCACTGGCGTGCCGCTGATCGCGGACGGCGGCGTGCGCTACTCGGGCGACATCTCCAAGGCCATTGCGGCCGGCGCCAGCACGGTGATGATGGGCGGCATGTTCGCCGGCACCGAAGAAGCACCCGGCGAAGTCATCCTGTACCAAGGCCGCAGCTACAAGAGCTACCGTGGCATGGGCTCGATCGGTGCGATGAAGGCCGGCTCGGCGGACCGCTACTTCCAGGAAGCCGACGAGACCAGCAACCCGAATGCCGACAAGCTGGTGCCCGAAGGCATCGAAGGCCGCGTGCCCTACAAGGGCTCGATGGTCTCGATCATCTTCCAGATGGCTGGCGGCCTGCGCGCCTCGATGGGCTACTGCGGTTGCGCGACGATAGACGACATGCGCGAGCGTGCCGAGTTCGTCGAGATCACCTCGGCCGGCATCCGCGAGAGTCATGTGCACGACGTGCAGATCACCAAGGAAGCGCCGAACTACCGCGCTGAATGATCGCCCTGTGACGATCGCTGCAGCGCCCGGCCTTGGCCGGGCGCCGTGTTTCTGACACTGCTTCGACATGCCCCCAAGCGAGCCCTCCGGCCAGTCCACACCACCAGCAGCTCCGCGGGACGGCAGCAAGCGGCGAGCGGCCGCGATGCCGTTCATCATGCTGACGGTGCTGATCGACATGATCTCGATCGGGCTGATCATCCCGGTACTGCCCAAGCTTGTGGGCACCTTTGCACGCACGCCGACCGAACAGGTGGGTGCTTATGCGACCGTGGCAATGGCCTTCGCCTTCGCCAACTTCATTGGCTCGCCCATCCTGGGCGCGCTCTCGGACCGCTTCGGCCGCAGGCCGGTGCTGCTGATGGGCTTCAGCGGCCTGGCAGTCAGCTTCTTCGGCACGGCGCTGGCCACCGAATACTGGATGCTGGTGGCGGTGCGCCTGTTCAGCGGCGCGATGCAGGCCAACGCGGCCGTCGCCAACGCCTACGTGGCCGACATCACGCCCCCCGAAGATCGCGCCAAGCGCTACGGCATGCTGGGCGCGATGTTCGGCCTGGGCTTCATCCTCGGGCCGGTGATCGGCGGGCTGCTGGGCGGCATCAACCTGCGGCTGCCGTTTTTCGTGGCCGGCACGCTGGCGCTGTGCAACTGGCTGTACGGTTTCTTTGTGTTGCCCGAATCGCTGCCACCGGAGCGGCGCCAGCCCTTCAGCTGGAAGAAGGTCAACCCGGTGGGCTCGCTGAAGCACCTGATGGCGCTGAAGGGTGTTGGCGCGCTGCTGATCGTGATTGCCTTTGCTTCGCTGGCCCAGTTCATCCTGCACACCACCTGGGCGCTCTACACCGAGCTGAAGTTCGGGTGGGACCCGGAGCAGATCGGAGCTTCGCTGTTTGCGGTGGGCGTGATGTCGGTGCTGGTGCAGGGTGTGCTGATCGGCCGCTTCACCAAGTGGATGCCGCTGGAAAAGCTGGCCATCGTCGGGTTGATTTCTTCTTCGCTGTGCTATGCCGGCTGGGGCGCGGCCACCGAAGGCTGGATGATGTATGCGGTGATCGCCGCCAACGTCTTCGGCTTCGCCGCTGCCACCACGCTGCAAAGCCTGATCTCGAACGCTGCCGACCCCAAGTCCCAGGGACAGACCATGGGCGCAGTGTCCGGCCTGTCCAGTTTGATGATGGTGCTTGCGCCTGTCATCGGTCCCTTGCTGCTGAAGGAAGTCGCCCACCTGCCGCGCGGCGACTGGCGCATTGGCGCGCCTTATTACCTCTGCGCGCTGCTGCAGGCCGCGGCCACGGTGATGGCCGTGGTGCACTTCTCGCGCGTGCGCCGCGCCGCAAGCCGCGAAGCCCCAGCTTCGGCCTGAGACTTCACGCATTCCCCGAATCTTTTCCGTCCTTTGAACGCCATGCACGACAAGATCCTGATCCTCGATTTCGGCTCCCAGGTCACCCAGCTGATCGCACGCCGCGTGCGCGAAGCCAAGGTGTTCTGCGAGATCCATCCGAACGACGTGTCGGACGATTTCATCCGCGAGTTCGCACCCAAGGGCATCATCCTGTCGGGCAGCCACGCCAGCACCTACGAAGACCACGAACTGCGGGCGCCGCAGGCGGTCTGGGACCTGGGCGTGCCGGTGCTCGGCATCTGCTACGGCATGTTCGCGATGGCGGTGCAGCAGGGCGGAGAAGTGGAGCCGGCCGATCATCGCGAGTTCGGTTATGCCGAGGTGCGCGCGCATGGCCACACCCGGCTGCTGCAAGGCATCGAAGACTTCAGCACGACTGAGGGCCACGGCATGCTGAAGGTCTGGATGAGCCACGGCGACAAGGTCACCGCATTGCCGCCCGGCTTCAAGCTGATGGCCAGCACGCCCAGCTGCCCGATTGCCGGCATGGCCGATGAGAGCCGCGGCTATTACGGTGTGCAGTTCCACCCGGAAGTGACGCACACCGTGCAGGGCCGGGAACTGCTGAACCGCTTCGTGCTGGAGATCGCCGAGGCCAAGGCCGACTGGGTGATGGACAGCTATGTCGACGAAGCCGTGGCGCGCATTCGCGAACAGGTGGGCGACGAAGAGGTCATCCTCGGCCTGTCGGGCGGCGTCGATTCATCGGTGGCCGCAGCGCTGATCCACCGCGCCATTGGCGACCAGCTCACCTGCGTGTTCGTCGACCATGGCCTGCTGCGCCTGAACGAAGGCCGCATGGTGATGGAGATGTTCGCTGGCCGGCTGCATGCCAAGGTCGTGCACGTGGACGCCAGCGCACAGTTCCTCGGCCACCTGGCGGGCGTGTCCGACCCCGAGCAGAAGCGCAAGATCATCGGCCGCGAGTTTGTCGAAGTCTTCAAGGCCGAAGCGGCCAAGCTGAAAGCCGCGGATGCATCGGCCAAAGGTGCCAAATGGCTGGCCCAAGGCACGATCTACCCGGACGTGGTCGAGAGCGGCGGCACCAAGACCAAGAAGGCCGTGACGATCAAGAGCCACCACAACGTGGGCGGCCTGCCGGAGCAGTTGGGCCTGAAGCTGCTGGAGCCGCTGCGCGAGTTGTTCAAGGACGAGGTGCGCGAGTTGGGCGTGGCGCTGGGGCTGCCGCACGACATGGTCTACCGCCACCCGTTCCCCGGCCCGGGCCTGGGCGTGCGTGTGCTCGGCGAGGTGAAGCCCGAGTACGTCACGCTGCTGCAACGCGCCGATGCGATCTTCATCGAGGAATTGCGCGCGGCGGTGGACCCGGCCAGCGGCAAGAACTGGTACGAGCTGACGAGCCAGGCTTTCACCGTGTTCCTGCCGGTCAAGAGCGTGGGCGTGATGGGCGATGGCCGCACCTACGACTACGTGGTTGCGCTGCGCGCCGTGCAGACCAGCGACTTCATGACGGCAGACTGGGCCGAGCTGCCCTACAGCCTGCTGAAGAAGGTCTCCGGCCGCATCATCAACGAGGTGCGTGGCATCAACCGTGTGACCTACGACGTGTCGAGCAAGCCGCCGGCAACCATCGAGTGGGAATGAGCTGATGCGCGGGACTGGCCTCATCGTGGTGTTGATTGCGCTGCTGGGTGTGGGATGGTTGGCGCGTGAGCGGCTGAAGACGCCGGTTGCGGTGCCGGTTGCGGTGCCGACCGCTGACGGCCAGAGCGTGCGGCAGGTTCCACCCAGCCAGGTGGCCAACGAGGTGGCCAAGCAAATCGACGCCGCAACGCTGCAGCACCAGCAAGCCCTGGAAAGGGCCGATGCCGGCGAGAAGCCCTGAGGGAACCCTCTCGGTCTGAAGTTTGCATGCGTGCGGGTCGAGCGGCCATGCGCGCAGGGGAGGCACGGAAATGGGCAACGATGGTTTCGAGCAGATGTCCTTGCTGGGCGACGCGCCGGTGGCCAGGCCGGCGCTAAACCGGCTGTTTTTCGCACTCATGCCGGATGAGCAGGACGCCGCGCGGCTGTTCAAGCTTGGCGCTGATTTGCGTGTGGCCCATGGCGTGCGCGGCCGCCCCGTCGGCGAGAACCGGCTGCACATTACGCTGCATCACCTGGGTGACTTTCCCGAAGTGCCGGAACTGATGGTGAACCGCGCCAGCCAGGCCGGCGAAACGCTGGCCCACCCGTGTTTCACGCTGAGCTTCAGCGGCGTGATGAGCTTTGGCAAGCACAGCAGCAACCCGCCGTTTGTGCTGGTGGGCAGCGAAGAGAACCTTTCCGGCGTGATCTCGCTGCAGCGTGAGGTTGGCGTGCGCATGGCGCATGCCGGCCTGGCGCGCGAGGTGGAAAAGCGCTTCACGCCGCACATGACGCTGGCCTATGACCTGAAGACCGTGCCGGTGCAGGCGATCGAGCCCGTGAGCTGGCAGGCAAGGGAGCTGGTGCTGGTGCACAGCCTGATTGGCCAGAGCGTGTACTTCGTGCTGGGACGCTGGCCCCTCGGACCCGCAGCTTGAACCGGGCAAGCCTGCTGCTCTGTCCCCGAGAAATTTCATGAGCGAGTTTTCCGCATCTCCAGGTTCTGCAGCCACGCCTGCCGATGAGAGCGCGATGCGGCTGGCGCTGGACCAGGCGCAGAACGCCTGGCTGGTGGGCGAGGTACCGGTGGGCGCCGTCATCCTGCGCGATGGCCAGGTGATTGCCACCGGCTACAACCGGCCGATCACCACCCACGACCCGACCGCACATGCCGAACTGGTGGCACTGCGTCACGCAGCGCAGCTGCTGGAGAACTACCGGCTGCCGGAGTGCGAGATCTACGTGACGCTGGAGCCTTGCGCGATGTGCGCGATGGCGCTGATGCACGCCCGCTTCAAGCGCGTGGTGTTCGGCGCCTGGGACCCGAAGACCGGTGCCGCCGGCTCGGTGGTCGACCTGTTCGCCCAGCCGCAGCTGAACCACCACACAGCCCTGCAGGGCGGCGTCTTGGGCGAAGCCTGCGGCCAGGTGCTGCGCGAGTTTTTTGCCGAACGCCGAGCCCAGCAGAAGGCCCTGCGCGCGGCGGCCGAAGCCGATGTTCAACAAGCGCCAGCCGCCGCGCAGCTCGCCGCATTGTTCAGCCCGCCGCTCTCCGAACCAGCGCAAGAACCCGAGCCTGTCATCCCGACGGGCGAGGCCACCGAATGGGTGTTGACGCCACCCGGTGCCGATGACGCACCCGAATTCACCGAACCCGACAGGAACCGCCCATGAGCGCAGCGAAGAAGAAGACCCAGCATGCCGATCACGGTGCGGACCATGCCCACGGGCACGACCATGACCACGCGCATCACCACGAACACACGCCGCCTTCGACGCTGACGATCTACTCGCCGGCCGGCGTGGTGTTGAAGAGCGCCGCGGTGAAGCTGGCGGCCAAGCGGCTCAAGGGCATGGGCTACGCGGTGACGGTGGACACCAGCGCGCTGGCCAAGCACCAGCGCTTTGCTGGCGACGACGAGTTCCGTCTCGCCACGCTGCACCGCATTGCCGAGCAAGCGCCCTCGGTGGCATTGGCCACGCGCGGCGGCTACGGCATGACGCGCCTGCTGGACCGGCTGGACTGGGCGCTGCTGGCCAAGGCGGCCGAGCAGGGCACGCGCTGGGTCGGCTACAGCGACCTGACCGCGCTGCAGATGGGCTTGCTGGCCCACACCGGCACCGCCAGTTGGTGTGGCCCGATGGCCACCGACGATTTTGGCCGCGACGAACTGGACGAGGTCACGCCCGACTGTTTCAACGAAGCCATGAGCGGCGAGTTGGAAGCCGTCGGCTTTCGCACCGAGGCGGGCTTCGACGGCCTGGCCGAGAAGGGCGTGCTGTGGGGGGGCAACTTGACGGTGCTGTGCTCGCTGCTGGGCACGCAGCACTGGCCCAAGGTCAAAGGTGGCATCCTGTTCCTGGAAGACGTCGCCGAACACCCATACCGCGTCGAGCGCATGCTGCTGCAACTGCACCAGGCGGGCGTGCTGGCGGCGCAGAAGGCGGTGGTGCTGGGGGCATTCAGCGACTGGCGCAAATCGCCCATGGACCGCGGCTACAACCTGAAGACCGTCGTCGCCTACCTGCGCGAGGTCAGCAAGACGCCCATCCTCACCGGCCTGCCTTTCGGGCACGTGCCGACCAAGGTGACGATGCCGATGGGCCGCAAGGTCCAGCTGTTGGTGCAGGCACGGGACGTGCTCATCGGTTGGAACTGACGCCTCGTTGCGCCAGCCGGTCCGCCACACTGCCCCTCGGTAAACCCTGAGCGGCCGGCACTGCGGCGGTGCCTAGAATTTTCGCTTCGCCTCGCGTTTGGATGCACCAAAAGTGCGCTCCACGCGAGGTTTGTGTTTTGTGCGTGCGTGGTCACCGATGCTGCCGTGCGTGCTTGAAGGAGTGACCGCATGCGCGGTGTGTGGGGCGCCGCGGTTTGGCGCTGGGTGGTGCTGGGCGTGCAGGCGACGATGGCCGCCGCTGCTTTGGCCAGTTTGGCCGCTTGTGGCAACAGCCCCTTTCCGCTGGGCGCGGAAAAAGAGAACACGCTGTTCTATGCCTTCGAGGAACGTTCGCCGCGCTACCTGGACCCGGTGGCCTCGTACTCCAACCCCGAGTCGGCCTTCACGATGGCCATCTACGAGCCGCTGTACGGGTATCACTACCTGAAGCGGCCGTACGAGCTGGAAGGCAAGGCCGCGGCCAAGGTCGTGAAGCCTCGTTACCTGGACGCCGCCGGTCACGACTTGCCGGCAGACGCGGCAGCGGAGCAGATCGCCGAGAGCGTCTACGACATTCCGATCCGCCACGGCATGCGCTACGCGCCGCACCCGGCCTTTGCCAAGGACGCACAAGGGCAGTACCTCTACCACCACATGACGCGTGCCCAGGTCGGCGACAAGCATTCGCCCTGGGAATTCGAGCACCTGGACACTCGCGAGGTGGAAGCCGAAGACTTCGTCTACACCTTGAAGCGCCATGCAACGACCCGCATCGAGGCGCCTGTCTTCGCGGTCTTCGCGGAGTACGTGCTGGGCCTGAAGGACTATGCCGAGCTGATCAAGAAGGAAGACGCCAAGCTGCTGGCCGGCCTGCCGGAAGACCTGCAGGACAAGCCCTTCCTGGACTTCCGCAAATGGCCGCTGGCGGGGGCACAGGCGCTGGACAAGTACACGCTGCGCATCCGCCTGAAGGGCAAGTATCCGCAGTGGAACTACTGGATGACGATGCCTTTTGTCGCGCCACTGCCCTGGGAGGCTGACGCCTTCTACGCCCAACCCGGCATGACCGAAAACGGCCTCTCGTTGAACCAGTGGCCTGTCGGCTCCGGGCCGTTCATGATGACCACGTTCGAGCGCGACCGCCTGCACGTGATGAAGCGCAACCCGAACTACCGGACCGACGACTTCTACCCCTGCGAAGGCCAGCCTGAGGACAAGGCGGCCGGCCTGCTGGACGACTGCGGCAAGCGAATGCCGTTCATCGACACGCTGTATGTGCAGATGGAAAAGGAGAAGGAAGGGCGCAAGGGCAAGTTCCGCCAGGGCTACCTGGACATGCCCGAAATCGAGCGGCCGGAGTGGGGCGTGGACTTCCGCAATGACATGGAAGAGTCCGATGCGGTGAAGCAGGAATACGAAGCACGCGGCTTCCAGTTCCCGCTCAGCACCGACATCACCAACTGGTACCTCGGCTTCAACATGCTGGACCCGGTGGTGGGCACCGGCGCCACGCCGGAGGAGGTCGTGAAGCATCGCAAGCTGCGCCAGGCAGTGTCGATCGCCATCGACTGGGAAGAAGGCTACGGCCGCATCTTCAAGCAGAAGGGCGGCGTGGCGGCGATGGGGCCGATCCCGCCCGGCGTGTTCGGCTCCCACGAAGGCCAGGCTGGCTTCTACAACCCGGTGACGCACACGCTGGTCGATGGCAAGCCGGTGAGGCGCTCAATCGACGATGCCAAGCAGTTGCTGGCCGAGGCTGGCTACCCCGGCGGCCGCGACGCCGTGAGCGGCAAGCCGCTGGTGCTGAACTACGACTTCCAGCGCGTGGTCACGCCGGAATTCAAGGCCGAGAACGACTGGATGGTGCGGCAGTTCGCCAAGCTGGGCATTCAGCTGGAGATCCGCGCGACCGACTTCAACCAGTTCCAGGACAAGACGCTGAAGGGCAAGCACCAGCTGTTCTGGGCGGGCTGGCTGGCCGACTACCCGGACGCCGAGAACTTCCTGTTCATGCTCTACGGGCCGAACGCCAAGTCCAAGACCCAGGGCGAGAACACCGCGAACTACGAGAACCCGGCTTTCGACAAGCTGTTCCATGAAATGCAATCACTGGATGACGGACCGCGCAAGCAACAGGTGATCGACGAGATCTACAAGATCGTGCAGAACGACGCGCCCTGGACTTTCGGCTACATCCCCTGGGGTGGGCTGGCCTTCCAGCCCTGGGTGCACAACGGCAAGCCCAGCATCCTGGTGCGTGACATGGTGCGCTACTACCGTGTGGACGCGGCGCTGCGCGCGAAGAAGCAGGCCGAGTGGAACCACCCGATCTACTGGCCACTGGGCCTGCTGGCTTTGCTGGCGATGGCGCTGGCGTGGGTGGCGCGGCGCAGTTTCAAGGCGCGCGAACTGGCCACTGCCCGTGGCACGGCAGGCGAGGACCCTGCGCTCGCGCCGGCAACTTCCTCCAACCCAGGCTGAGCGCAGCATGTGGAACTACCTGGTGCGCCGGCTGAGTTACGGCGTGTTGATCCTGGTGGGTGTGAACCTGCTGACCTTCTTCCTGTTTTTCACCGTCAACACGCCGGACGACATGGCCCGGCTGAACATTGGCGGCAAGCGCGTGACGCAAGTGCAGATCGACAAGTGGAAGGGCGAGCGCGGCTACGACAAGCCGCTGTACTGGAATGCAGCCGAGCAGGGCGCCGGGCAGTTCACGCACACGGTGCTGTGGGAGCGCTCGATCTCGCTGATGCTGCTGGACTTCGGCCGCTCCGATTCGGCGCGCAGCATGGACATCGGCTACGAAATCAAGACCCGCATGGGCGTGAGCCTGACGCTGGCGGTGCCGATCTTCCTGCTGCAGGTCATTGCCAGCACCGGCTTCGCGTTGCTGCTGGTGTTCTTCCGGCATTCGCGCATCGACTTCTGGGGCACGGTGGTCTGCGTGTTGATGCTGTCCATCTCCAGCCTGTTCTACATCATCGTCGGCCAGTTCCTGTTTTCGCGAGTGCTGCGGCTGGTGCCACTGTCGGGCTACGCGGGTGGTCTGGACATGGTCAAGTTCCTGGTGCTGCCGGTGCTGCTGTCGCTGCTGTCGCGCCTGGGCACTGAGGCGCGGCTGTACCGTGTGATGTTCCTCGAAGAAATGGGCCGCGACTACGTGCGCACCGCGCGCGCGAAGGGCCTTTCGGAAGCCGTGGTGCTGTGGCGCCATGTGCTGCGCAACGCGCTCATTCCCATCATCACCAGCGCCGGCTCGTACCTGCCGTATGTGTTCCTCGGCAGCCTGGTATTCGAAAGCTTCTTCGGCATCCCGGGACTCGGTGCCTTCGTGATCGACGGCATTGCCGGGCAGGACTTCGCCATCGTTCGGGTGATGGTCTTCCTGGGCGCGCTGCTCTATGTGCTGTCGAACGCGCTGATCGACGTGATCTACACCTGGGTCGACCCTCGGGTGCGTCTGGCTTGAAAGCCCGCAGGAAGTGAACGACATGGGTTTCAAGCTGGTCATCCTCTGGACCGACATCGCGCTGTGGTTGATGGCGCTGTCGGTGCTGGTCTATGTCGTGCGCCTGCGCGGCCTGCCGCAAAGCCGCAGCAAGTGGCTGCGTGTGTTGCACGACCCGGCGGCGCTGTCGGCCGGCTTCGTGCTGCTGCTGTTTGTCGTCGTCACCTTGCTGGACAGCGTGCATTTTCGCCGTGCGTTGCCGCCCAATCCGGCCACGGCGAGCACGGGACAGGCGGTCTACTACGACGCCACCACCAGTTCGCTGCTGGACGAGGCCTTGCGCCACCTGCGCGCCACCCGCGAGGCCACTTACAGCGCGCCGCTGGCCACGCATGCGCACACCCGCGATGCGGTGACGATCAACGGCGAGATCGTGCGCACCTATCCGCGGCTGCAGTTCGGCGGGGCGCACCTGGCCGATCCGGCGCGCGACTGGGCTGGCGACATCACCCGCCGCATACTGATCGGGCTGGCCCTGGGCTTGGCGGTCTTCGTCGGTCTGGCCCTCTTGATTGCCGCAAGCTTGCGTCGCGCGCATGGCGCGCTCGGCCCAGCCTGGCAGGCGCTCTGGCGTGGCCACACGGAGCTGCCATTGCGTCCTCTGCTGGCCACCTTGCTGGGGCTGAGCTTGGTGATCGGGCCGGTCGTCGCGCTGGCCGGTGGTTACCACGTGATGGGCACCGACCGAACCGGCAATGACGTGCTGCTGCTGGCGCTCAAGAGTGTGCGCACGGCCTTCGTGATCGGTGCGTTGTCCACCCTGGCCACGCTGCCGCTGGCCATCGTGCTGGGCGTGCTGGCGGGCTACTTCAAGGGCTGGGTGGACGAACTGATCCAGTACCTCTACACGACGCTCAGCTCGGTGCCCAGCGTGCTGCTGATCGCCGCCTGCGTGCTGATGGTGCAGGTCTTCCTGGACAAGAACCCGGACCTGTTCGAGACCGGCCTGGAGCGGGCTGACCTGAAGACCTTCCTGCTCTGCGTGATCCTCGGCCTGACCGGTTGGGCCACGCTGTGCCGCCTGGTGCGCGCCGAGACGCTGAAGCTGCGTGAGCTGGACTTCGTGCAGGCCGCCACCGCCTTCGGCGTCAGCCACTGGCGCATCATGGCTCGCCACATCGTGCCCAACGTGATGCACCTGGTGCTGATCACAACCGTGCTTAGCTTCTCGGACCTGATCCTCTACGAAGCAGTGCTGACCTATGTTGGCGTGGGCGTGGACCCGTCCACCAGCAGCTTCGGCGGCATGATTAACCTGGCCCGCAACGAAATGAGCCGCGACCCTGTGGTGTGGTGGTCCTTCAGCGCGGCCTTCTTCTTCATGGTCATGCTGGTGCTGGCGGCCAACCTGTTTGCCGACGGCGTGCGGGATGCGTTCGACCCGCGGGCCCGTGCGTTCCGGGTGCGCCTGCTGCCCAAGAAACCGGCCGTTGCCTGAGGCGCGCACCGATGCTGAAGATTGACGAGCTGAACGTTCAGCTGGATGCGGAAGCCGGCCTGGTACAGGCCATCGACCAACTCACGCTGTGCATCGAGCGTGGCGAAACGCTGGCGCTGGTCGGCGAATCCGGTTGCGGCAAGAGCATGACGGCATTGGCGCTGATGCGGCTGCTGCCGGACAACGGCCGCCTGGTGGCCGGCAGCGTGATGCTGGATGGCGCCGACACGCTGGCGTTGCCGGAGCAACAGATGCGCGCGGTGCGCGGCGGCCGCATCGGCATGATCTTCCAGGAACCGTCCACCAGCCTGAACCCGGTCATGCGCGTGGGCGACCAGATCGTCGAGGCCATCGAGGCTCACACCTCGCTGCGCGGTGCCGCGGCACGCGCACGGGCGCTGGACTGGCTGCGCCGCGTCGGCATTCCCGAGCCCGAACGCCGCATCGACGATTACCCGTTCCGCATGAGCGGCGGGCAGAAGCAGCGCGTGATGATTGCGATGACGCTGGCCGCCGAACCGGATTTCCTCGTCGCCGACGAGCCCACCACGGCACTCGACGTGACCATCCAGGCCCAGGTGCTGGACCTGCTGCGCCAACTGCAGGCCGAGACCGGCCTGGGCATGCTGCTGATCACGCACGACCTCGCGGTGGTCGCCGGCATGGCGCACCGCGTGGCGCTGATGTACGCCGGCCAGATCATTGAAACCGCCGACGCGCAAAGCTTCTTCTCCGCGCCCAGGCATCCTTATGCACAAGCCCTGCTGCGGGCGCTGCCGGACGCACAACGCCGAGGTCAGGCCCTGGCCGCAATCCCCGGAACGGTGCCGGCGCTGACGCAGAGCTTTCACGGTTGCCGCTTCGAGCCTCGCTGTGCCCTCGCGGAAGCCGCTTGCGCACAAACACGGCCCGATCTCTGGGCTCAGCCTGGCACCCGTTCGGTGCGCTGCGTCCTGTACGCGCCAGGGCGCGAGCAAACCGCGCCTGAAAACGCGAAGGAGGTCGCGGTTGCAGTGGCGGCCGTTGGAGCCGCCGTGGCGTCGCCAAAAGCCCCTGAAGCCGCCAACGTGGTGCTTGACGTGCAGTCGCTGCATGTGCGCTATCCCATTCGCGGCGGTCTGCTACAGCGCGTTCGCGGGCATTTCGACGCCGTCGGCGGCATCTCGTTCCAGGTCAGGGCAGGGCAGACACTGGCCCTGGTCGGCGAGAGCGGCTGCGGTAAGACGACCACCGGCAAAGCAATCGTGCAACTGCTGCGGCGTGTTGCCACCACCCAGGGCCGCGCACTGCTGGACGGCCAGGACCTGTTCACGATGGACGCGCTGGCACTGCAGCGCGCGCGCCGTGAAGTCCAGATCATCTTCCAGGACCCCTACGCATCGCTGAACCCGCGCATGCGGGTGTTCGACATCCTCGAAGAAGGCCTGCTGGCCCTTCAACCCGACCTGGACGCCATGCAGCGCCGCGCCCGCCTGCTGCAACTCGCGGACCAAGTGGGCCTGCGCGCTGAGGCACTGGCCCGTCATCCGCACGAGTTCTCGGGCGGTCAACGCCAGCGCATCGCCATCGCGCGCGCACTGGCTGTGCAGCCGCGCCTCATCGTTTGCGACGAGCCCACCTCGGCGCTGGACGTCTCGGTGCAGGCTCAAATCCTGAACCTGCTGCGCGAACTGCAGCGCGACACCGGCGTCGCCTTCCTCTTCATCACGCACAACATCGGCGTGGTCGAGTACATCGCCGACGAGGTCGCCGTGATGCAGTCCGGGCGCATCGTTGAGCAGGGCGCATGCGAGGCCGTTCTGCAGCACCCTGAACATGTCTATACAAGGCGTCTGATCGACGCCGTGCCCCGGCTGAACACCGCTGCGAAGGCGGTTGTTGCAGCGAAATAGCAACAAAAATCCACCGAAAAGTGCAAAGAGGGTTTGTGGGGGTGCGGTCCAAAAAGAGCTTCAGTGACAATCAATTTACACGTTCCTGGAGCGAGGACATCATGGCTTCACAAGACCGGCATGTGCCTTGCTTCTGAAATGGGTCTATCGATCAACCTTTCTGGAGAGAAGTCAGTGGCTCAAATGAAAAATTCTTCCCACCTGTGGCGGCTATCGGCTGTCGCTGTGGCGGTCAGTCTTGGCTGTATGTCCGGCGTTTCGTACGCACAATCGAATACCACCGGCGACATCGTTGGCCAAGTTTCCGTGACTCAAGGCGCAACGGTTCTGGTTGAAAACGTTGCAACCGGTCTGAAGCGCACGCTGACGCCAGACGCCAGCGGCCGCTTCTTTGCAAGTTCGTTGCCGCCGGGCACATACAAGGTCACCCAATTTCGGAACGGTACCGCAGCTGGTACCGTCACCAATGTCGAAGTGGTGGTTGGCAAGTCAAATGAAGTTGCATTCGCGGCCGCTGGCGAAACCCAGGTTGTTCAAGTCGTCGGAAAAGTTGCCAAGATTGACGTGTCCAGCAGCGTGAATGCGACCGTGTTCACAGCTAAACAATTGGATGCGATACCTATTTCAAGCAAGGATGTCAATGGCATCGTTGGCTTGGCTGCGAATACTGTCAAAGCAGACGCACGATATGCAGGTGGCGTAAGCATTGCGGGCGGTGGTCCTTCCGAGAACGCCTACTACATCAACGGATTCCCCGTTACCAACGCGCTGACTCAACTTGGCTCGATGGAACTGCCGTTTGGCGCGATCCAGCAAGCTCAGGTGTTGACCGGTGGCTATGGTGCCGAATTTGGCCGTTCGGTGGGCGGTGTCGTCAACATCATCACCAAGAGCGGCACGAACGAATGGCACGGTGGGGTGAACTTCTCCATTGAGCCGGACAAGCTGCGCTCGAATCCCAAGAACATCTACTATCCGGTCTCTGGCCTCGAAGGCGCTGAGGAGACCGATGGCACGATCCGCAACTATCGCGAAAAGAATACGCGTACCGAAACCCAGTATGGAGCCTATGTTGGAGGCCCGCTGGTCGAAGACAAGCTGTTCTTCTTTGTTGCGGCTGACCAGACCAAGCTGAAGACCGGCACCATCAACGCCACGCCTCAGTCTTCCGGCTTGTCCACTACTGGCTGGCTAAACTCGGACAACACGAATACCCGCTATCTCGGTAAGTTCGACTGGAACTTGACTGACGACCACCGTCTAGAAGCGACTTTGATCGGTGATAACTACAAGACCACCGACGACTACTACGGTTACGATTACGCAACGCACAGTAAAACCGGCTATTCGTACAGTGAAAGCACGAAGAACGTCGGTGGCACCACGCCGGGTGTGGGTGGTGATGCGCAGATCCTGAAGTACAGCGGCAATCTGACGCAAGATTTGCTGATCACTGCGCTGTACGGCCAAAGCAAGAGCAAGCATTCGCAGTCGTTCAGCTTCGACCCGACTGCGCCTCAGATCCTTTACAACGACACGACAGCCTCCGTGGACCCGCGCGTGACGGCTACACCGCCCGCTCCAGGTAACCCTTTGGTTCCGGTCACCTACGGCGTGCCCGATGGTGCTCACGAAACCACAAAGTCTTTCCGCTTTGACGTCGAATACGCCCTGGGTGATCACCTGCTGCGTGCTGGTTTGGACGTGAACCGGCTGAAGTCTGTGGACGCGGGCGATGTGATCGCAGGAAGTGGCGCCTACTGGCGATATTACCGGACGCCTGTGACATCGGCCACGGGTGCGGACAACGGCAACCGCTTGAATCTGTTGGGTGGCCAAACCGTTTCTCTTAATGGTGCTGGCGCCACACCATTGGATGGATACTACTACTACGCGCGCGAGACCATCTTCGACAGCCGCACGAATGCAGAGTCGAACCAATCGGCACAGTACATCGAAGACCGTTGGCAAGTCACCAAAGATCTGTTGCTGACGCTTGGCTTGCGCAACGAGGGTTTCGAAAACAAAAATGGCGACGGCGAAAAATTCTTGGAGGTGAAAAACTTCAAGAGTCCTCGTTTGGCGGCGTCATGGGATGTCCTGGGTGACGCTTCGCTGAAGCTCTTCGGGTCCGCCGGCCGCTACAGCTTGCAGATTCCGACGCACGTGGCCGTGCGCGGCGCAAGCCGTTCGACGAACACGCAGCAGTACTTCCTGTACACGGGCGTTGATGGCAATGCAACCCCGACTGGGCTGACGCCGCTGACGACTGCCTACTCAGCCAACAATGAGTACGGTCAGAAGAAGGATCCTGGTTCCGTCGCAGCCGCAAATCTGAAGCCGACCTATCAGGACGAAATGACGATTGGCATCGAGAAGTCTCTGAGCAACAGCTTGACGGCTGGCGCGAAGGTGACTTATCGGAAGCTGAAGCAGACCATCGATGATTTCTGCGACTATCGTCCGATTGAGGCCTACGCGGCGGCTCATAACATTGACACCAGTCTCGCCGAGTTCTATCCGTTCGGATGCGCGACGATCAATCCAGGCAGCGGCGCCACGCTGTATCTCAACACCGACGACAGCGGCACCCTGACCCGGTTTGACCTGAAAGCATCGGACATCGGTCTCCCGAAGCCCAAGCGTACCTATTTCGCCTTGGATTTGTTCCTGGAGCATCCGTTCAGCGACGGGTGGTATGGCAAGGTGACTTACACCTATGCACAGAGCAAGGGCAACACCGAGGGTCAAACCAAGTCTGACAATGCTCAGACCGACGTGGCTGTGACCTCCACCTGGGACTTTCCGGAACTGATGGAAGGCGCTTACGGCTACCTGCCGAACGACCGCAAGCATCAGCTCAAGGCCTATGGTTTCTACCAACTGACGCCCGAGGTCAGCTTGGGTGGTTCGATGCTGGCTGAGTCCGGTCGTCCGAAGAATTGCTTCGGCGACTACGGTGGCACGGGTGAAGACATCGGCGGCGGTGCCTACGGCGCTGTTTTCTTCTATTGCGATGGCAAACTGTCCCCACGCGGTACTGCTGGCCGCCTGCCGTGGAACTACACGTTTGACGTGAACGCTGTCTACAAGCCTGAGTTCGTTAAGGGCTTGGGGTTGCGCATCGACGTGTTCAACGTGTTCAATCGCCAGACCGCCACGGTCATCGATGAAGCACACGACTCCGCAGCATCCTACGGCGGTGTGAACCCCGAATACGGCCGCGTGATCAACTACTCCAACCCGCGCACAATTCGTCTGTCGGCTCAGTACGACTTCTGATCTGGCAACTGCTTAGCAGTTAGTCTATCCAGCAAAAACCGCAGCCTAGGCTGCGGTTTTTTTATGCTTGGCCTATTGGCATGGGCATGATTTAGCTTGATCTGTCATTTCGGCGCCAGTCGAATCGCCCCGTCCAACCGAATTACCTCCCCATTCAGCATTTCATTCGTGATGATTTGCTGAACCAGCTTTGCGTAGTCCGCAGGCGTTCCCAAACGGCTGGGGAACGGCACATTAGCAGCCAGCGCATCCTGCACTTCCTTTGGCATGCCAAACAGCATTGGGGTCCCGAAAATCCCTGGCGCAATGGTCATGTTGCGGATGCCATTGCGAGCCAAGTCTCGGGCAATTGGCAAGGTCATGCCAACCACGCCGCCTTTGCTGGCCGCGTAGGCTGCCTGGCCCATTTGGCCGTCGTAAGCTGCCACGCTGGCGGTACTGATCAGCACACCGCGTTCGCCTGTTGATGTTTCCGGTTCGTTCTTCGCCATGGCTTCGGCGGCCAGGCGAATCATGTTGAAGCTGCCGATGAGGTTGACGGTGACCGTCTTGCTGAAGATCGCCAATGGGTGAGCGCCGTCCTTGCCGACGGTCTTCACCGCAGGGGCGATGCCTGCGCAGTTGACCAAGCCCATCAACTTGCCGAGTTGCTGCGCCGCCATGACAACCGCCTGGCCATCTGCCTCCTGGCTGACATCGCAGCGCACGAAGACGCCGCCCAATTCGGCGGCCACCGCCTGGCCCTTGTCCTCCTGCAAATCGGCGATGACCACTTTCGCGCCCTCGCGCGTCAGCATCCGTGCGGTGCCTTCGCCGAGGCCGGAAGCGCCACCGGTGATGATGAATACCTTGCCCGCAATCTCCATGAAAAGTCTCCTTGTGCTGTGAGTCGATTGACGTTGACGTAAACGTCAATTGTGCGTCGGCACCGCAGCCTTGCCATTGCTGGCTTTCCAGGAAATGTTCGATGGGGGCCAGCGACACAAGAATCGAGCGCACAGCAAAAAGCCGCCCTGAGGCGGCCTGCTTGACTGCAGCGAAACACGGCAGCGACTTGTCGCCGTGTTTGCGCCCGCGGGTGATTCAGCTCAACGCTTGCAGCGCTCGCGCGGTGATCTCGTCCACGGTGCCGAGGCCGGAGATCTTGGCGTAGCGGGGGGCTTGGGCGTCACCGGTTTGCGCCCACTGGCTGTAGTAGTCGACCAGCGGACGGGTCTGAGCCTGGTAGACCTCCAGGCGAGTGCGCACGGTGGCCTCTTCGTCGTCCTTGCGCTGCACCAACTCCTCACCGGTGACGTCGTCCTTGCCTTCCACTTTGGGCGGGTTGAAGCGGACGTGGTACGTGCGGCCCGAGGCCACGTGTACGCGGCGGCCGCTCATGCGCTCGATGATGGCTTCGTCAGGCACGTCGATTTCCAGCACAAGGTCCAGCTTCACGCCTGCCGCTTTCATGGCGTCGGCCTGTGGAATGGTGCGGGGGAATCCGTCGAACAGGAAGCCGTTGGCACAGTCGGGCTGCGTGATGCGTTCCTTGACCAGGCCGATGATGATCTCGTCACTGACCAGCCCACCAGCATCCATGACCTTCTTGGCTGCCACACCAAGTTCGCTGCCGGCTTTCACGGCGGCACGCAGCATGTCGCCGGTCGAGATTTGCGGAATGCCAAACTTCTGGCAAATGAAGGTGGCCTGGGTGCCTTTACCGGCGCCCGGCGCCCCCAAAAGAATGATACGCATTGAGTTGCCTCTTTTCATGATTCTTGGTGGCCGCCGCAGGCAGCCTCCCATGCGCAGCGAGACCGCGGGCACGGGGCGTGGTTGGCCGCAGGATAGCATGGGCATTCCTGCGCCAGCCTGACAGGAGGCCGGCGAAAGCCTAGGGGGCTACCCCGAATTCACCCGGCGAAAAGAGCCCTGACGCGCGCGAGGTCCTCGGGGGTGTCGACACCCGGTGCAGGTGCAGATGCCGCCTCGAAGACTGCGATGCGGTCCCCGTGCCACAGCACGCGCAATTGCTCAAGCGACTCGAGCTGCTCCAAGGGCGAGGCAGCGAGCTTTGGAAAGCGCCGCAGGTAGCCGGCACGGTAGGCGTACAACCCGATGTGACGCAAGGCGGGTGTTGCGGCCGGCGGCAGTCGCGCCAAGCCTGCGTGGCCGCCATCGCGCCACCAGGGCAGGCAGGCGCGGCTGAAGTACAGCGCGTGTCCCGCCTTGTCAAGCACGACCTTCACCACGTTGGGATTGCGAAACTCGTCTTCTGACACCAGCGCATGCGCCGCGGTGGCAACGCTGCATTCGGTGCGCTGCTCCAGCAGCCGGGCGCAAGCGGCGACCAGCGCCGGGTCGATCAAAGGCTCGTCCCCCTGGACGTTGACCACGAGTGCATCACCGTCCAGCCCAAGCAGTTCGCAAGCCTCGGCAAGGCGGTCGCTGCCGCTGGCGTGGTCGGCCCGCGTCAGCAATGCGCGCACGCCATGGGCTTCGCAGGCCTGCACGATGCAGGCATCGTCTGCGGCAACGACCACCTGGCTGGCGCCCGACTGGGCCGCGCGTTCGGCCACCCGCACGACCATGGGCTTGCCGCCGATGTCAGCCAGCGGCTTGTTGGGCAGGCGAGTCGAAGCCAACCGAGCCGGGATCAGCACTGAAAACGCAGCCACCTGGTTCACTCCTCGGCGGGCAAGGCGCGCGCTTCGTTCTCCAGCATGACCGGGATGCCATCGCGCACTGGAAACGCCAACCTGTCGGCGGCACACACCAATTCGTGAGGACGGAATTGCGCGTCGCGGTTCAGCGTCAACGGTCCTTTGCACACAGGGCAAACCAGCATGTCGAGCAGGCGATGATCAGCGGTCATGTTCAGCAGCAATCAAAGAGGCCAGCGCCGGGCGCAACGCACCGGTCAGCATGGCGGGAAGTTCAAAGTCTAGCGTGACGACCCAGACACGCGTGCTGCCGGTGCTGCCCGGAGGCAGTTTCACGGCATCCTTTTCCGTCAACAGCACATCAGGCTCGTTGGCGGGCCAGGGCAGGGCGGCGAGGTCCGCGTGGTCGGGCAGCGGCAACTCGCGCAGTCGCAGGCCGGCTGCACGCAGCATGTCGAAGAAGCGGGACGGCGAGGCAATGCCGGCCGCAGCCAGGAGAGGGTTCTCCTCTGACTTTGCGCGCAGGTGCGCCAAGGTCGCCATCGAGCCCGCAGCGCCCTGCCACCAGTCCGACAAGGCCACCGCACCGCCAGGGCCGCGGCGCGCACAGCCACCGGGCAGTGGCGTGGTCGGCGCGTCCGCGTTGTAGACCACCCAGCTGCCGGGTGGCAGGTGGCGCGGCAAACGCTGGCGCAATGGGCCGGCAGGCAGCGGCAGGCGATTGCCGGCACCGCGGCCATCGAACACGATCAGGCTCAGGTCATGCTGCAGGCGCCAGTGCTGCAACCCATCGTCGGAAACGATCAGATCCACCGAGGGATGTGCCGCGAGCAGGGCTTGTGCGGCAGCCACGCGGTCGCGCCCCACCGCCACTGGGGCCCCGGTGCGCAGGTGCATCAGCAGCGGCTCGTCGCCCGCGAGCCTGGCCGGGGTTTGCGCTGTGACCAGCAGCAAAGACGGGTCTGCACGGCCGTAGCCACGCGACACGATGCCGGGCTGCCAGCCCTGCGACTGCAGCCATTGAACCAGAGCGATGGTGGTCGGCGTCTTGCCCGCGCCGCCGACGATGAGGTTGCCCACGACAACCACCGGCACCGGCAGTGCAGGGCGCTTGCGCAACTGCCAACTCAACCGGTTCAACCCCGCCAACAACAGGTACAAGCCGGCCAGCGGCAGCAGGGCCAGGGCCAGCCAGCTGGGCCGCGGGCGCCACCAGTGCTGCTGCAGCGTGGCAGCCGCCCGGTGGAAAAAACTGTTCACTTCCGCAGGTCCGGCTGGGTTGAAGTCAATCCAGCCGCACGACCGGGCAGGTCCCCGGCCGGCGTGGTCACTGCGCCGCCGCCGGCGCGGTGCTGCCTGCAGGCAGTTGCGCAGCAAACGTCACGCGCACCAAGCCAACACGACGGGCGGCGTCGAGCACATTGATCACCGACTGATGCGCGGTTGCGGCATCGGCCGAGATGATCACGAACGGATCCTTGCGCTCGTTCGCGCTGGCGCGCAGCGCAGCGGCCAGCAGCTCGATGCTCCGGCCCTCAACCGCCTGACCGTCGACGCTGTAGCGCCCGTCAGCCGACACGGCAACCAGGATTTCGGCCGGACGGTCGCGCACCGCATCGGCGTTCGCCGTCGGCAGGTTGATCTGCAGCTCGGTGAATTTCGAGTAGGTGGTGGACAGCATCACAAAGATCAGCACCACCAGCAGGACGTCGATGAACGGGATCAGGTTGATCTCCGGCTCGTCGGAAGGCGGACGGCGGAACTTCATCGCGGCTCGGCCTCAGTGCGCCGCCCGCAACGGCATGCGCAGCAGGTGCTGCAGCAGCCGCTCAGAGGCTTGCTCCATGTCGTGCAGGTAGTCGGCAATCCGGGTGCGGAAGTAGCGGTGCGCCATCAGCGACGGAATGGCAACGATCAGGCCGAAGGCGGTGTTGTACAGCGCCACCGAGATGCCATGCGCCAACTGGGCCGGGTTGGTGCCCGAGCCTGGGGCCTGTGCGCCGAAGATCTCGATCATGCCGATGACGGTGCCCAGCAGGCCCAGCAGCGGAGCGACCGAGGCGATGGTCGACAAGGCATTCAGGTAGCGCTCCATGCGGTGCGCCGCGGTGCTGCCGGCCGTCTCCAACGCCTGGCGCAGCGGCGGCTCGCTGATGCGCGGCTCCAGCGCAGCGGTCTTCAGGCCCGCAGCCAGCACGGCGCCCAGCAGCGAGTTGTCGGCCAGCTTCTGCAGCATGTCGGTCGAAGGCGTGCCCTGGCGCGCCACGGTGATGACTTCGTCAATCAGGCCGTCGGGCGCGACGCGGGCGCGTCGCAAGGAACTGAGGCGCTCCAGCACCAGCGCCAAGGCCGCAACGGAACACAGGATCAGCGGCCAAATCGGCCAGCCAGCGGCTTGTATGATCGACAGCAAGAGGTCCTCTGGCGCAATGGCCTGCGGGAAAAAGTTGGCGGCATTATGAACTGAAGCCATCGCCTGACAGGCCGACCTTCGCAGCCTGTTGCGGGGTGGCAGCGCAAGACGTTTCAAGCTGTGACTGCAGGCCGTTGGCAGGCATCTTCCGTGCCGAAAGTCGTCCACATTTTCTGTGGACAACTTTGTGGGTAACCAGGGTCGCAATGGTCCGGGAGGCCTCATTTTCCGGGGCGAGGCTTGCGGTGCTGAAAAATACGGCAGCGTTTTATTCAGTCAAATCATATGCTTGCGACGGTAATTCTGTTTGATGACGGCCCGGCGGCCACAAGGGCGCGGAAGCGCGGTGACGTGGATATCTGCTCCCGAATGCACCAGCATGGGACGTGCCGTGGCGATTGACGGAGGCTTCCGGCAAAGTGCCCCGGCTGTGGCCACGGACTCGCGCAACCGCGGCGTAGGCGGCCCGGTGTGGACGGTTGGCAGCCTGTTGCTGGCCGTTGGCGACGCCTTGGCAGCACGCTTCGGCGCGGTGGCTGTGCAAGGCGAGTTGTCCGGCTACACGCGGGCCAGCAGCGGCCACTGCTACTTCACGCTGAAGGACGCCAATGGCGCCGCTGCCGGCATTCGCTGTGCAATGTTTCGCCGCAGTGCTGGCATGCTGGATTTCAATCCACAGGACGGCCAGCAAGTCGAGCTTCGCGGCCGCCTGGCGGTCTATGAGGCCCGGGGCGAACTGCAAATGGTGGTCGAGAGCATGCGCCGCGTTGGTGCGGGCGCGCTCTACGAAGAATTCCTGCGGCTGAAGGCCAGGTTGGAAGCGGCTGGGCTGTTTGCCGCCGAACGCAAGCGCGTCCTGCCCGGCCATCCGAACCGGTTGGGCGTTGTCACCTCACTCGCTGGCGCGGCCTTGCATGACGTGCTGACCACGCTGCACCGCCGTGCAGCGCACATCGAGGTCATCGTCTACCCGACCCTGGTGCAGGGCGCCGAAGCTCCCGCTGCGGTGGCTGCTGCCCTGGCGCTGGCCAACCGCCGTGCAGAGGTGCAAGTGCTGCTGCTGTGCCGCGGCGGCGGTTCGCTCGAAGACCTGTGGGCCTTCAACGACGAACGTGTCGTGCGTGCGGTAGCAGACTCGGCTCTGCCCGTGGTCTGCGGCGTGGGCCACGAGACCGACGTCACGCTCGCCGACCTGGCTGCCGACCTGCGCGCGCCCACGCCAACGGCTGCGGCCGAACTGGTCTCTCCCGCCCGGGACGACTTGCTCTCCGCGCTGCAGACGCGGCAGCAGCGCATGGCCAGGCGGGTGCATCAGCGCCTGGACAACCATGCGCAGCGGCTGGACCAGCTTGCGCTGCGCCTGCAGCAGCCCGCACGATTGTTGGCGGTGCAGGCCAACCGGCTGCAGCATTTGGCGCAGCGGCAGGCGCAGGTCTTGCGGCAGGCGCTGCGACAGGCGCAGGCGCGCACCGATCAGTTGGCCGCCAGGCTGCAGCGGGCACTGCCGGCCCAGTGGTCGCGCCAGCACCAGGCCCTGGAGGCCAGGGCCGCCAGGCTGCAGGCGCTGGATCCACGGCTGGTCCTGACCCGCGGCTATGCGTGGGTGCAGACCCCGGACGGCAAGCCCGTCACTTCCGCCGGCGCACTGGTGGCCGGCCAGGCCGTCAGCGCGGTCTGGGCCGACGGGCAGGCCGAAGCCTTGATCACCTCGGTTCAGCCCGTACTGCCCACCGGCATGCCCGCGGCGTTGCCGGTCAAAAAGAAGCAGAAGCGCCGGGCGGCTGCGCCCAAGCGCAGCGCCAGCGGCGCTTCAGCCTCGCCGCCCGATGACCCGGTGGTGTGACGCCCCAGGCAAACCCGCCCCGGCGGCAAGCCCATGCAAGCCCCCCCACGGTTGTCGCATCCCTTGCCTACAATCGACCAGGTACTGCCAACTTCTGCACAACACCCGGTGCGCACCGCCGCGCCGGCATACCTCGAAAGGAACTTGCATGGAACATACCCTGCCGCCGCTGCCGTTCGGTCTGGACGACCTGGCCCCCGCGATGAGCCGCGAGACGCTCGAATACCACCACGGCAAGCACCACAACGCCTACGTCGTGAACCTGAACAACCTGGTGGCCGGCACCGAGTTCGCCGGCGTGCCGCTGGAAGACGTGATCAAGAAGTCCTCTGGCCCGATCTACAACAACTCGGCCCAGATCTGGAACCACACCTTCTTCTGGAACTGCCTGAAGCCGGCCGGCGGCGGCGAGCCCAAGGGCGCGCTGGCGGACGCCATCAACGCCAAGTGGGGCTCGTTCGCGGCCTTCAAGGAAGCCTTCACGAAGAGCGCGGTGGGCAACTTCGGCTCGGGCTGGACCTGGCTGGTGAAAAAGGCTGACGGCTCGGTCGACATCGTCAACATGGGTGCCGCCGGCACCCCGCTGACGACGGGCGACAAGGCACTGCTGACGATCGACGTGTGGGAACACGCGTACTACATCGACTACCGCAACCTGCGCCCGAAGTTCGTCGAGACCTTCCTCACGTCGCTGGCCAACTGGGACTTCGCCGAGAGCAACTTCGCGAGCTGAGCGCGCGGCGGCTGCTGCCACGCCGCAGCCGCCTGATGGACACACGAAAGCCGTCCCTGCGACGGCTTTTTGACACCTGCTGACGCCACAGCAGGCGGCAGGCGGCGGGCGTGATCAGCCCGAGAACGGCGCGCCGGTCAACTTGCTGCCGGCCTTCAAGCCGCGCTTGGCAAACCAGCCCTGGTTCATCTCCAGCACCATGCGCACAGGCTGCTTGGAGCAGTGCGAGTTCTCGGTCTGCGGTGCCATGTCTTCGATGTTGACGATGCGGCCGTCTTCGGCCACGAAGGCTGCCGACAGGGGCAACAGCGTGTTCTTCATCCAGAAGCATTGCGTGGCGGCTTCCTCGAAGATGAACAGCATGCCTTCGTGCACTGGCATGTTCTCGCGGAACATCAGCCCGATCTGGCGCTCCTGCGGCGTGCGCGCGACCTGCGCGACGATGTTGTACATGCCCGCCCCCAGCGTGACGGTCGACAGGTGCTGCGCCTGACCGGACGACTGCGCAAAGGCCGACGGACTGATGGAGACAAGCGCTGCCATGGAAGAGATGGCCAGGCACCAGGTGCGCAAGGTTGAGTGGATCGGGGTCATGTTTTCCAGCCGGGGGGTAAGTCTGGATTATCGAACGCCGGAGCGCCGCCAGCGGCCGACGCGGAATCGACCTCGGGGCACGGGCGCTTCATCGCCTCGCCACGCCGCGCCAGCTCAAGCCAGCTGTTCAGGTGCGGCCGGCCCTGCCACCCGGCAGGGAAGAGGGCTCGCATAGAATTTCGGATATCAAATCCTCGACGAAGACAAAGGGCATGCCCCTCGTTTTCCGGCCAGGGATGACCCATCACGACTCGCGGAGCAAGCGCATGTACCAGCACGTCAAGGTGCCCGAGGACGGGCAGAAGATCAGCGTCAACGCCGACTTTTCGCTCAACGTCCCGAACAATCCGATCATTCCCTACATCGAGGGCGACGGCACCGGTCTGGACATCACGCCGGTGATGATCAAGGTGGTCGATGCCGCGGTCGAGAAGGCCTATGGCGGCGAGAAGAAGATCCACTGGATGGAGATCTACGCTGGCGAAAAGTCAACCAGGATCTACGGCCCGGACGTGTGGCTGCCGGCAGAGACGCTGAACATCCTTCGCGAGTATGTGGTGTCGATCAAAGGCCCGTTGACCACGCCTGTGGGCGGCGGCATCCGCTCGCTGAACGTGGCACTGCGGCAGGAGCTGGACCTCTATGTCTGCCTGCGGCCGGTGCAGTATTTCAAGGGTGTGCCCTCGCCGCTGAAAGAGCCGGAAAAGACCAACATGGTGATCTTCCGCGAGAACTCGGAAGACATCTACGCTGGCATCGAGTACGAGGCCAAGAGTGACAAGGCCGTCAAGCTGATCAAGTTCCTGCAGGACGAACTGGGCGTCAAGAAGATCCGCTTCCCCGACACCTCGGGCATCGGCGTGAAGCCGGTGTCCATCGAAGGCACCGAGCGCCTGGTGCGCAA
Source organism: Ideonella sp. (assembly GCF_041287625.1). Classification (GTDB taxonomy): domain Bacteria; phylum Pseudomonadota; class Gammaproteobacteria; order Burkholderiales; family Burkholderiaceae_C; genus Ideonella. Next base: position 111,051 of record NZ_JBGGNH010000073.1, on the reverse strand, counting down.
GGCGATCCAGTACGCGATCGACAACGACAAGCCCAGCGTGACCATTGTTCACAAGGGCAACATCATGAAGTACACCGAAGGTGGCTTCCGTGACTGGGCCTATGCGCTGGCACAAAAGGAATTCGGCGCAGAGCTCATCGATGGCGGCCCGTGGTGCCGGCTGAAGAACCCGAAGAACGGCAAGGAGATCGTCGTCAAGGACTCGATCGCCGATGCCTTCCTGCAGCAGATCCTCCTGCGCCCGGCCGAGTATTCCGTGGTGGCCACGTTGAACCTGAATGGCGACTACATCTCCGATGCGCTGGCGGCGCAAGTGGGTGGCATCGGCATTGCGCCGGGCGCCAACATGTCGGACTCTGTGGCCTGCTTCGAAGCCACGCACGGCACGGCGCCGAAGTACGCTGGCAAGGACTACGTGAACCCTGGCTCCGAAATCCTGTCCGCCGAGATGATGCTGCGTCACATGGGTTGGACGAAAGCGGCAAACCTGCTCATCCAGTCGCTGGAAAAGTCGATCCTCAGCAAGAAGGTAACTTATGACTTCGCGCGCCTGATGGACGGCGCGACACAGGTGTCCTGCTCCGGTTTCGGTCAAGTGATGATCGACAATATGTGAGTTGCATGGCCGGCACCTGGTGTCGGTGCCGGCCTTCAAGCAAAAAGCCCCACGGCCGATCAGCCGGGGGCTTTTTTTCAAGTGCAGACCGGGTGACTCAGTCGTCTTCCAACTGGGAGAACTGCGAGTCTTCACCGGGTTTGGCGGGTGCCAGCAGACCATGCCGACGCAGCAAGGTGCGCAAGGTGTTGCGGGTGATGCCCAGCGCGCGCGCGGTGCGCACCTGATTGGCCTCGGTTCGCGCGAACGCCGTCTTCACCAGCGTGGCCTCGACACGCTGGAACACATCCGAGAGCCCGGCATTCAGCAAGGCTTCCAGTGCGGCTTCCAGTTGCTGCTGGCGCATGTCGGCCAGCGTTGCCTGGGGTTGTGCGGGTGCCACCGATACATCCTGCACCAGGCGGTCCGCTGGCGCCAAGGCGGGCATTGCAGACTCTTCCAGCGGCGCAGTGACGGCCGCGACCAGTTTCAGGTCACTGACCTCGATGACCCCGTGCCGGCAGACGATCAGCGCAAAGTGGATGACATTTTCCAGCTCCCGGATGTTGCCGGGCCAACTGTAGTCCAGCAGCGCCGCTTCGGCCTCCGCACTCAGGACTGCGTCCGCCAACTTCAGGCGAGGGCCGTACTGGGTGACGAAATGCCGCGCAAGCGGCAACAGATCGCCCGGGCGGTCCCTCAACGGCGGCAGTTGCACTGTGGCGACGCTGAGCCGGTAATAAAGATCGGCACGGAAGCGCTGGGCGGCCACCGCACCACGCAAGTCGATGTTGGTTGCGGCGACCAGCCGCACATCGACCGCGAGCGTCTTGCGCGAGCCCAGTCGCACAACCTGGCGTTCCTGCAGCACGCGCAGCAGTTTCACCTGCAGCGACAACGGCAGGTCGCCGATCTCGTCAAGGAACAAGGTGCCGCCATGCGCTGCCTCGAACCAGCCGGCGCGCGCCTGGGATGCGCCAGTGAAAGCGCCGGTTTCATGGCCAAACAACTCGGCATCGATCAGCGATTCGCTGAAGGCGCCGCAGTTTACTGCCAGGAAGGGGCCGCTGCGTGCGCTCATGGCATGCAGGTGACGAGCCACCAGTTCCTTGCCAGTGCCGGTTTCGCCGATCAGCAACACCGATGCATCGCTGCGCCCGATGCGCTCGATCTGCTCAAGCAGCGCGCAGGACGCAGGGTCATGGAAAAGCAGCGCTTTGGCGCGCACGGGGCTGGTGTCTGGCCCTTGCTCTGCGAGGGCCAGCCGCCGCGGGGACAGCCGTTCAGTGGGTCCGGGCATGTTGCAGTGCAAAAAAAGTCAGATGAACTCCACCTTAGGCGCGCAAAACGAGTGCGTCAAGACATGAAATCGAATTTGCATACGCGTGAATGTGCAATGCAGCAAAGTGTGTAACGCGAAGCTTTGCAGGGTCCATACCGAGCAGGCATAAGTTAGCCGGGCAATGTGCTGTTACGGTGACACCGGCCTTGTGAATGCGCATTGCCGAGCATTGAGTCTTGGCGATGACGGACTCGTGGTGGCAATGGGTGTGCCCGTCGCAGAAGGCAGCCATGACCGGTGGACTTTGGAATGTGTCCTGGCGTTGACACATCGTGATAGATACCGGCCGCACTGTTGTCAATACCCAAAGTCAAACCAGGATATGCAATGCCGGCTGTACATCGGCGCTGGCTGCCATGGGCAAAAGCTCCGCCAAGCCCAGCGCCAGCGAGCCGGCGTGGGACGAGGCAAACGCCCGTGACCGGAACGCCTGTTGAAGAAGCTGGCGAGCCGGACGGCCCGCCGCTCAGCTTTTTTGGGGTCAGCTGGTCACAGTTTGCGGCACGGGAACCTCGTCCACCGGTCGTATGTTTTGTGCCAACTGGCCTTTGGGCCCTTGCACCAATTCAAAACGGACACGTCCGCCTTGCTTCAGGGTGCGAAAGCCTTCCATCTGAATGGCCGAAAAATGCGCGAACACATCACCGCCACCCAACTCTGGTTCTATGAAGCCAAAACCCTTGGCATCGTTGAACCATTTCACGGTTCCAACCGCTTCCATTTGCAATTCCTCCTGACGCCTTTTGCAGGCTTGTGGTCGCTATTCTTGAGGCATGGCTTTGCCGATGTCAAATGGGCCGAGTGATGAGTCCAGCTTCGCCGGGGCCTTGACGGACGGCCAATGCCGCGAAATGCGGCACGACCTGGCGCTTTTTCACCGATTGGTCAGCGTCTTGGTGCGGCGACCATTGCCCAACGGCTGTGCGGGGTTGGTCATCTCGCTATACTCAATTCATGCCTGCGAAACGACCCGTTGCCCCTCTGCCATCCACGCCTTCGGTGATCAAGCCCGAAGACGGGCAGGGGGCCGTGGTGGCCGAACGAAAGGCCGCCCGCACCAAGCCGCCGCGCATGTACCAAGTGGTCTTGCTCAACGACGATTTCACACCAATGGAGTTCGTGGTGATGGTGCTGCAGGAATATTTCAGGCTTGATCTTGAGGCTGCCACCCTCATCATGTTGAAGATTCATCATGAAGGGCGTGCAGTGTGCGGGGTGTTCAGCAAGGACGTCGCCGCAACCAAGGTCGAGCTGGTGCTCGCTGCGGCACGACGCTCTGGACACCCGCTTCAATGCATTATGGAGGCCGCATGATTGCCCAAGAACTGGAAGTCAGCCTGCACATGGCGTTTGTCGAGGCACGCCAGCAGCGACACGAGTTCATCACGGTAGAGCACTTGTTGCTGGCCTTGCTGGACAACCCGTCTGCTGCTGAAGTGCTGCGCGCCTGTGCAGCCAACATCGAAGACCTGCGCAAGAGCCTGGTCGCTTTCATCCGCGAAAACACCCCTACCGTGGGCGGCACAGACGAAGTGGACACGCAACCCACGCTGGGTTTCCAGCGTGTGATCCAGCGCGCCATCATGCACGTGCAGTCCACGGGCGGTGGCAAGAAGGAAGTCACCGGCGCGAATGTGCTGGTGGCGATCTTCGGCGAGAAGGATTCGCATGCGGTCTACTACCTGCATCAGCAGGGCGTGACGCGTCTGGACGTTGTGAACTTCATTGCCCACGGCATCAAGAAGTCCGATCCGCCAGAGCCCGCCAAGGGCAGCAACGAAGGCAGCAGTGGCGGTGAAGCCGAAAAGGAAGACAGCGGCGAAGGCAAGGGCTCGCCGCTGGACCAGTTCACCACCAACCTGAACCAGCATGCCAAGGACGGCAAGATCGATCCGCTGATCGGCCGCGAGCATGAGGTCGAGCGCGTCATCCAGGTGCTGTGCCGCCGACGCAAGAACAACCCGCTGCTGGTTGGCGAAGCTGGCGTTGGCAAGACCGCCATTGCCGAAGGCCTGGCCTGGCGCATCACGCAGGGCGACGTGCCGGAAGTACTCGGTGACGCCATCGTCTACTCGCTGGACATGGGTGCGCTGCTGGCCGGCACCAAGTACCGTGGCGACTTCGAGCAGCGCTTGAAGGGCGTGCTCAAGCAGCTCAAGGACAGTCCCAAGTCCATCCTGTTCATCGACGAGATCCACACGTTGATCGGTGCAGGTGCGGCCTCCGGCGGCACACTCGATGCCAGCAACCTGCTCAAGCCTGCGCTTTCCAGCGGTGCGATGAAGTGCATCGGCGCGACCACTTTCCAGGAATACCGCGGCATCTTCGAAAAGGACGCGGCGCTGAGCCGGCGTTTCCAGAAGGTCGACGTGGTTGAGCCGACGGTGGAACAGACGGTCGAGATCCTGAAGGGCCTGAAGTCGCGTTTCGAAGAACACCACAGCGTGAAATACGCGGTGGGCGCATTGCAAGCCGCAGCTGAACTGTCTGCCAAGTTCATCAATGACCGCCACCTGCCGGACAAGGCGATCGACGTGATCGACGAGGCCGGTGCAGCGCAGCGCATCCTGCCCAAGAGCAAGCAGAAGAAGACCATCACCCGCAACGAGGTCGAGGAAATCGTCGCGAAGATCGCGCGCATTCCGCCGGCGAGCGTGTCGAGCGATGACCGCGGCAAGCTCAAGAGCCTGGAACGTGACCTGAAGAGCGTGGTGTTCGGCCAGGACCCGGCCGTTGACGTGCTGGCCGCCGCCATCAAGATGGCCCGCTCCGGCCTCGGCAAGTCCGACAAGCCGATCGGCTCCTTCTTGTTCAGCGGCCCGACCGGCGTTGGCAAGACCGAAGTGGCGAAGCAACTGGCCTACATCCTGGGCATCGAGCTGATCCGTTTCGACATGTCGGAGTACATGGAACGCCATGCAGTGAGCCGCCTGATCGGCGCGCCTCCGGGCTATGTCGGTTTCGACCAGGGTGGCCTGCTGACCGAAGCCATCACCAAGAAGCCGCATTCCGTGCTGTTGCTCGACGAAATCGAGAAGGCTCACCCGGACGTCTTCAACGTGCTGCTGCAGGTCATGGACCATGGCACCTTGACCGACAACAATGGGCGCAAGGCCGACTTCCGCAACGTGATCATCATCATGACCACGAACGCAGGCGCTGAGACCATGAACAAGGCGACCATCGGCTTCACGACCCAGCGCCAGCAGGGTGACGAGATGGGCGACATCAAGCGTCTGTTCACGCCGGAGTTTCGCAACCGCCTGGATTCGATCGTCAACTTCCGCTCGCTGGATGAAGAGATCGTGATGCGCGTGGTCGACAAGTTCCTGCTGCAACTGGAGCAACAGCTGGCCGAGAAGAAGGTCGAAGTGACTTTCTCCGATGGCTTGCGCAAGCACTTGGCCAAGAAGGGCTTCGATCCGCTGATGGGCGCGCGCCCGATGCAGCGACTGATCCAGGACACGATCCGCCGCGCGCTGGCCGACGAGCTGCTGTTCGGCCGCCTGGTCGATGGTGGCCGCCTGGCAGTGGACGTGGACGAGGCGGGCGAGGTCCAACTGGACATCCAGCCGCTCGGCAAGAGCGGCGACAAGCCGCGTGCAGAAGCCGCTGCGGTCTGACCGTCTCGAACAGCGGCTGGTTGCTTGACCGGCCGAAAAAGCAAAGGCGCCCTCGGGCGCCTTTGTCGCAGATGGGGCTGCTTGCTCAACGCACGGCAGCTGAAGGATCCTGCCTGAAATAGGCGACGAACAATTCGTGCAGTGCAGGATGCTCGTCGCGGAAGGCTTGCGGGCAGACGAAAAACGCCTCGGCCGCCACTGCGAAAAACTCTTCCGGCGCCTCCGCACCATAGGGGTCCAGCAGCGTGGCTTCGCCGGCGTCCACGCGTTCGACGAAGCGCGTCATCTCCGGATCGAACACGGCCAGCCAGCGGTCGCGAGCAACTTCGGCAGCGGCCGGCAAAGGCACGCCGTCGGGCTCGCCCTCGCGCATGTCCAGCACATGGGCGAATTCGTGGATGACGACGTTGTAAGCGTCTTCGGCTGACTCCCCGGCCGCTTCCACGTCTGGCCAGGACAGCATCAACGGCCCGCCGGACATGGCCTCCCCGCTCAGCCATTCGTCGTACTCGTGGACCACCCCATCCTCGTCCATGACTTCACGCTGCGCCATTACCTCGTCCGGGTGCACGACGATGCCGACAAAGCCGTCGTACATCGCCAAACCCAGCTTCAGCACCGGCAGGCAGGCTTGTGCGGCAATGGCGACCGCCATCCCGTCGTCCACCACCAGTCCCTGCGCACCGGTGAATTCCTTTTGCGACAGGAACAGGCTGGCGAGCCGGCGCAGTTCTACCAAGTCTTCCACCGAGCGTTGGCCGAGGAACGGGTAGTGCGCCAGCACCGCCTGCCAAAGCGCATCGGGGATTGCATAGCGCTGCAGCGCGCGCTGCTCGCGCCAATTGCGCAGCTTCTGGAGAAATGCCATGCGAATCGACGTGAACTCAGGTGGGCAGGGCCAGCCGATGCCAGCCTTGCGCATCCCAGAGCATCAGCTCGCCTCGGTTGGCGCTGCCATGATCGAGTTCCCAGTCGCACAAGACATGGCGCTGCCAGCCAGCGAATTGGTCGCTGCCGGGGCGGTGGGTGTGGCCATGCACCAGCAACGTGGTGCCAGCTTCGGCCAGCCAGCCTTGCGCCATGGCCGGGTCCACATCCGCATAGGTTTCGGGTTCGCGCGCCTGCGCGCGGCTGGCACCGCGCATCTGCTGCGCAATGGCCATGCGTTCGGCAAACGGCCGGGCGAGCAGGGCGGCCTGCCAAGCGGGCTGCCGCACCTGGGCGCGGAACTGCTGGTAGGCCTTGTCATCCAGGCACAGTGCGTCGCCATGGCTCAGCAAAACCGTCTGGCCGAAGCCGTGCACCGCAACCGGGTCTGGCAGCTCGACGCAGCCGGTGTCGCGGAAGAAGCGCTCGCCCAGCAGGAAGTCCCGGTTGCCGCGCATCACGTAAACCGGTTGCTGGCGGGCGAGGGCGGTGATGGCCGCGGCCACGCTGGCTTCGTAAGGCTGGTCCAGCATGTCGTCGCCCACCCACGCCTCGAACAGGTCACCGAGGATGAACAAGGCGTCTCCCTGCGGCTGCGCCAGCAGGCGCAGGAAGGTCGCGGTGGTGCGTGGCAGCGACTCGCTCAGGTGCAGGTCCGAGATGAAAACCGCCCGCTGGCAGGCGGGCGGCAACTGGCACAGGGCGCCCGGCGCCGCCATGGCGCCGGCCGCCAGGGCTGCGTCAGACAATCTCGACGGCCTTTTCGATCGTCACCGCTTCCAGCGGCACGTCGTCGTGCATGCCCTTGCGGCCGGTGCGCACCTTCTCGATGGCGTCCACCACCTCGGTGCCGGCGACCACTTTGCCGAACACCGCATAGCCCCAGCCGCTGGGCGACTCGCTGCTGAAGTTGAGGAAGTCGTTGTCCTTGGTGTTGATGAAGAACTGCGCCGAGGCCGAGTGTGGCGCGTTGGTGCGCGCCATGGCCAGCGTGTACTTCAGGTTCTTCAGGCCGTTGTTGGCCTCGTTCTGGATCGTCGCATCGGTTGGCTTCTGGCTCATGTCGGCCAGCATGCCGCCGCCCTGGATCATGAAGCTCTTGATCACGCGGTGGAACACGGTGCCGTCGTAGTGGCCCTTGTTCACATAGGCCAGGAAGTTCGCGACGGTGGCGGGCGCCTTGGCGTCGTCCAGCTCGATGCGCAGCACGCCAGCGGAAGTGGTCAGTTCAACAGTCTTGGTCATGGTCTCAGTTCTCCAACGTGGCTTTTTTGATCAGGATGGGTTCGGTCGGGACGTTCTCATGGCCGCCCTTGTCGCCCACCGGCACGGCCCTGATCTTGTCGACCACGTCCATGCCGCTGACAACCTTGCCGAACACCGCGTAGCCGTCGCGCCCAGGCTGGTAGTCCAGGCGCTGGTTGTCGACGACGTTGATGAAAAATTGCGAGGTGGCCGAGTTCGGCACATTGGTGCGCGCCATCGCGATCGTGCCGCGCACATTGGAAAGGCCGTTCTGGCTTTCCAGCACGATGGGCGCACGCGTCGGCTTTTCCTTCATGTCGGGCGTCATGCCGCCGCCCTGGATCATGAAGCTTTCGATCACGCGGTGAAAGATCGTGCCGTTGTAGTGGCCCGCCTTCACGTACTGGACGAAATTGTCCACGCTCTTGGGCGCCTTTTCCTTGTTGAGTTCGACGACGATGTCGCCTGCCGACGTGCTGAGGCGGACAGTCTCCGCCAGGGCTGGGGCAATGCTTGCCACGGCCAGCGCGGCGGCCAGCGTCAGCGAGCGGGTCCAGGCGGCTGGCCGGCACGCTGCGAGGCCGGGCCGGGTGCTTGTTAAGGTCACGTAAAAGCTCCTTCGCTATACTGACTCGATTGTACCGACCCCCTTTTTGAAGCGCCGTTCGTGGAGTGCCGTTTGTCCTCGCGGCCGGCGTGGTCCGCCCGCGGCGATGACCTTGCCCGGGCCTCGCGGCCGAACCCGCTCACGAAGCCTTGCCTTTTTCTTCGTCGATGACGCTGCGCATCTATAACACCCTGACCCGCCGGGTCGAAGACTTCTCCCCCATCGAGCCAGGCCACGTGCGCATGTACGTGTGCGGCATGACGATCTACGACCTGTGCCACGTTGGCCATGCGCGGATGATGATGGCCTTCGACGTGGTGTACCGCTGGCTGGTCGCCCGCGGCTACCGCGTCACCTACGTTCGCAACATCACCGACATCGAAGACAAGATCATCAAGCGCGCGGTGGAACGCAACATCAGCATCCGCCAGCTGACCAACGAGATGATCGCTGCGATGCGGGCCGACATCGGCGCGATTGGCGTTGCCACGCCCACGCATGAGCCGCGCGCCACCGACCACGTGCAAGGCATGGTCGACATGATCGGCACGCTGGAGCAGAAGGGCCTGGCCTACCGCGCCAGCACCGGCGACGTGAACTATTCCGTGCGCAAGTTCCCCAGCTACGGCAAGCTCAGCGGCAAGTCGCTGGACGACCTGCGCGCCGGTGAGCGTGTGGCAGTGGACGACGGCAAGCAGGACCCGCTGGACTTCGTGCTGTGGAAGTCCGCCAAGCCAGAAGAGCCCGCAGACGCCAAATACGACTCGCCCTTCGGGCCCGGCCGGCCTGGCTGGCACATCGAGTGCTCCGCCATGAGCTGCGCGCTGCTGGGTGAGCGCTTCGACATCCACGGCGGTGGCATGGACCTGCAGTTCCCGCACCATGAAAACGAGATCGCGCAGAGCGAAGGTGCGCTGGGCCATCCGTTTGTCAACGTCTGGATGCACAACGGCTTCCTGAACGTCGACAACGTCAAGATGTCGAAGTCGCTAGGCAACTTCTTCACCATCCGCGATGTGCTCAAGCACTACGACGGAGAGACCCTGCGCTTTTTCATGCTGCGCACCCACTATCGCAGCCCGTTCAACTACAGCGACGCCCACCTGGACGACGCCCGCAGCGCACTGCGCCGGCTCTACACCGCGCTGGCCAGCGTGGCCGACGTGCCCGAGGTGGCGATGGATCTCGCCAACCCGGCGGAGCAGGCCTTCCATGCGGCGATGGACGACGACTTCAACACGCCTGGCGCCCTGGCCGTGCTGTTTGATCTCGCAGCCGAGCTGAACCGCAACAAGTCACCTGCAGTGGCAGGCCAGCTGAAGGCGCTTGCCGCCACGCTGGGCATCCTTCAGCAGTCGCCCGCGGCCTTTCTGCAAGCCGGCAGCCTGCTGGACGATGCAACGATCCAGTTGCGGCTCGAAGAACGCCAGACGGCCAAGCAGGCCAGGGACTTTGCCCGAGCCGATCAGATCCGCAAGGAACTGGAGGCTGCCGGCATCCTGCTGAAGGATTCGCCGCAAGGCACCACTTGGGTGAAGGCCTGACGTGCCGCGTGCATCGAACCCGGGCGTAACGCCCGAGTACTGGGACGAGGCCTGCCGCCACCTGGCCAAGCGTGACCGCGTGATGAAGAAGCTGATCCCGAAGTTCGGCGAAGCACGCCTCGAGAGCCGGGGCGATGCCTTCACCACGCTGGCGCGCTCCATCGTCGGCCAGCAGATCTCCGTCAAAGCTGCGCAATCCGTCTGGGAAAAGTTCGCCGGCGCCGTGGGTGGCCCGTCTCATGCTTTGGTTCCGGCGCAGGTGCTGTTGCTGGCAGTCCCGGAACTGCGGGCTGTCGGTTTGTCGGCGCGCAAGGCAGAATACCTGAGGGATTTGGCGAGCCATTTCGAAGAGGGCAGCGTGCATGTGCCGCTTTGGCGGCAGATGGACGACGAGGCCATCATCGAAGAATTGATCGCCATTCGTGGCATCGGCCGCTGGACGGCCGAAATGTTCCTGATCTTTTACCTGATGCGACCCAACGTGCTGCCGCTGGACGACGAGGGCCTGATGAAGGGCATCAGTTCCTGCTATTTCAGCGGTGAACCGGTGTCGCGGGCCGAAGCCCGCGAACTGGGCGAAGGCTGGGCCCCGTACCGGTCGGTGGCGACCTGGTACCTATGGCGCAGCCTCGATCCGCTGCCGGTCGACTACTGACAGTCACTGTCACGCATCGTTCCCCCGATCTCTTTTTCCCCGCTTAGAAGGAACCCGAACATGAGCAAGCGACACTTTCTGGAGTTCGAGCAACCCATCGCCGAACTCGACGCCAAGATCGAAGAGCTGCGCTACGTTCAGAACGAATCCGCGGTGGACATCTCCGAGGAGATCGAGCGGCTGGACAAGAAGAGCCTGCAGCTGACCAAGGACATCTACACCCAGTTGTCGCCCTGGCAGGTCACGCAGATCGCGCGTCACCCACAGCGCCCGTACACGCTGGACTACGTCAACGAAATCTTCACCGACTTCCAGGAAATGCACGGCGACCGTGCGTTTGCCGATGACCTGTCCATCGTCGGCGGGCTGGCCCGCTTCAATGGCCAGGCCTGCATGGTCGTCGGCCAGCAGAAGGGCCGCGACACCAAGGAGCGTGCCGCGCGCAATTTCGGCATGCCGCGTCCCGAGGGCTACCGCAAGGCGCTGCGCCTGATGAAGCTGGCCGAGAAGTTCGGTCTCCCGGTCTTCACCTTTGTCGACACCCCCGGCGCCTACCCCGGCATCGGCGCCGAAGAGCGCGGCCAGTCCGAAGCCATCGGGCGCAACATCTTCGAGATGGCGCAGTTGGAAGTGCCCATCATCACCACCATCATCGGCGAAGGCGGCTCCGGCGGCGCGCTGGCGATCAGCGTGGGCGACCAGGTCATGATGCTGCAGTTCTCGGTCTACTCGGTGATCTCGCCGGAAGGCTGCGCATCCATCCTGTGGAAGACCTCCGAGCGCGCGTCCGACGCCGCCGAAGCGCTGGGCATCACCGCGCATCGCCTGAAGGCCCTGGGCCTGGTCGACAAGATCATCAGCGAGCCGGTCGGCGGCGCACACCGCGATCCGAAGCAGATGGCCTCGCAGCTCAAGCGCGGCCTGGTCGATTCGTTGCGCCAGGTGGCCGACCTGTCGACCGAAGCGCTGCTGGAGCGCCGCTACCAGCGCCTGAAGTCCTACGGTCGTTTCACCGACACCACCGCGCGCTGAGGCGCTGACTGGCATGGCGGCGCGGCCGCCGGGGCCGGCTTCAATTTCGGCACCGCCCATCGTGGCGGTCGCCACCAGCGGTGGGCGTGACTCCACCGCCTTGCTGCATGCCACGCTGAGGCAGACGTTCGGCAGTGGCCTGCAGGTGCTGGCCTTGCATGTGCACCACGGGCTGATGCCGCAGGCGGATGCCTGGCTCGCCCACCTCGAAGCGCAGTGCCAGCGCTGGCGCAGCCGCCACTCCCATCTTTGTTTTGAATCGACGCGGTTGAGCGGTGCACCTTCGCCCGGGCAAAGCATCGAAGCCTGGGCCCGGCGCGAGCGTTACGCGGCGCTGGCGCGCATGGCCAAGGCGCATGGTGCAGGCATCGTGCTGCTGGCCCATCACCGGCGCGACCAGGCCGAAACCGTGTTGCTCCAGGCCTTGCGCGGCGCGGGCCCGGCGGGACTGTCGGCGATGCCTGGCCTGATCGAACGCGAAGGCATCATCTGGGCGCGCCCCTGGCTGCAACAGCCGGTGCAGGCCATCGAGACCTATGTGCGGCGCCACCGGCTTCGTCACATCGAGGACGACAGCAATCACGACGCCCGCTTCGACCGCAACCGTCTGCGGCACCAGGTACTGCCAGCGCTGAGCCAAGCATTTCCCCAGGCCGAGCAGCAGCTCGTGCGCATGGCCGAGCAGGCCCAGGCCGCCGCAGCGCTGATGGCCGAAGTGGCCACGCAGGACCTGGCAGCGATGGGACTGTCCAAAGGCGGCGGCTTGCCACTGTCGGCCTGGCTGGCGCTGTCGCCTGCCAGGCGGCGTTTCTCGCTGCAGGCCTGGCTGCAGCAGCATCAAGCCGATGCGCCGGACAGCTTGGTGGCGCGTTTGCTGGCGCAGTTGCCGGGGGCGAAGCAGGGCAGCTGGCCGCTGGCTCCCGGCGAAGAACTTCGGCTTCACCGGGGTGTGTTGCAGCCGCACGCGCTGGCGCGCAGCAACCCGGCCAACGCCGCTTCAGTGCAATTGCCGCAGGCCGCCGGGCCGGGCGAATGGCCTGCGCTTGCATGGCAGGGCCGCTTCGCGCTTCGTGCCACGAGCGAAGCCGGCATTCCGCTCGCATTGCTCGCGGGCGCTTGCCTCGCGGCACGCAGCGGTGGCGAGCAATTCCAGCGGGCGCCGCGCAGCACGCCGCGTTCGCTGAAGAAACAATTCCAGGCCGCCGCCATGCCTGCCTGGGCACGCCAGGCGCCACTGCTGCGAGCTTCGAACGGCCAGTTGCTGTTCGTGCCGGGCCTGGGCATTGACGCGCGCGCAATGGCGGCGCCGGGCGAACCGCAGCTGAAGCCCGAGTGGCTGCCGCACCCGACGGCACCAGCGTAGCGGTTCCGGTCCAGGCTTCGCCATTTGCCAAGCGAGCCTCTGCCCGGGAATTGGCCCGGACGCAACCGCTAGAATGTAGGGTTTCGCGTGGCCATGCCGGTCACGCGTCCACCTCTGCCGCAGCGCCTGCGCAGACGCACGCCTTCAGCTACCTCTGCATCCTCACATGGCTTTGATCGTTCACAAGTACGGTGGCACATCGATGGGCTCGACGGAGCGCATTCGCAACGTCGCCAAACGGGTCGCCAAATGGGCGCGCGCCGGGCACCAGATGGTGGTCGTGCCTTCGGCCATGAGCGGTGAGACGAATCGCCTGCTGGGGCTGGCCAAGGACTTGTCGCCTGTGCAGCAGACCCCTGCGATGCTGCGCGAACTGGACATGATCGCCTGCACCGGCGAACAGGTTTCGGTCGGCCTGCTGTCGTTGGCGCTGCAGTCCGAAGGCATGGACGCGGTCAGCTACAACGGCTGGCAGGTGCCGGTCATCACCGACTCCTCCTACACCAAGGCCCGCATCCAGAGCATCGACGATGCCCGTGTGCGCGCCGACCTGGCGGCAGGCAAGGTGGTCGTCATCACCGGCTTGCAGGGCATCGACGAAGACAAGAACGTCACGACGCTGGGCCGCGGCGGCTCGGACACCTCGGCCGTGGCCATCGCCGCCGCGATGAAGGCTGCCGAGTGCCTGATCTACACCGACGTGGACGGCGTCTACACCACCGACCCGCGCGTGGTGCCAGAGGCTCGCCGGCTGCACACTGTGAGCTTCGAGGAAATGCTCGAAATGGCCAGCCTCGGCTCCAAGGTGCTGCAGATCCGCTCGGTGGAATTCGCCGGCAAGTACCGGGTGCCGCTGCGCGTGCTGTCCAGCTTCACGCCCTGGGACATCAACATTGACGAAGAAGCCAAGTCGGGCACCCTGATCACCTTCGAGGAAGACGAAAAGATGGAACAAGCCGTTGTCTCGGGCATCGCCTTCAATCGCGATGAAGCCAAGGTCACCGTGATGGGCGTGCCCGACAAGCCTGGCATCGCGTACCAGATCCTCGGCGACGTCGCCGAAGCGAACATCGACGTGGACGTGATCATCCAAAACGTCTCGCACGACGGCAAGACTGACTTCTCGTTCACCGTGCACCGCAATGATTTCCAGCGCACGATGGAACTGCTGAAGACCAAGGTTGCGCCGGCAACCGGTGCTGCCACCGTGCTGGGCGACCCGAAGATCTGCAAGGTGTCCATCGTCGGCATCGGCATGCGCAGCCACGTGGGCGTGGCCAGCAAGATGTTCCGCACGCTGAGCGAAGAGGGCATCAACATCCAGATGATCACGACCAGCGAAATCAAGACCTCCGTCGTGATCGACGAGAAGTACATGGAGCTGGCCGTGCGTGCGCTGCACAAGGCGTTTGACCTCGACGCAGACAATTCTCCGGTCGCCGAGAACATGTCCTGAAAACCACTGAGTTTTGTGGTTAGAATGCGAGCTTAGGTTGGAGACGTGACCGAGTGGCCGAAGGTGCTCCCCTGCTAAGGGAGTATGGGGCTTAAAACTCCATCAAGGGTTCGAATCCCTTCGTCTCCGCCAATCTACGAGAGTAAAAACGGGTCCTTCGGGACCCGTTTTTCATTTCCGTGCCGAGTTTCATCGGTCGCTGGATTGAAGTACCTTTTCGAGTACCTCACACTGTTTGCACTGGCTGCCGGCAGGGACGCTCAGCCCTCCCGCAACGCCGCATGCCGCTTCAGGCTAACCTGCGCCTCCCCATTTCAAGGACAGGACGAGCCTCATGAGCACCACGCTTCAAAGCATTCCCCTGCAACGCATTGACGGCACGCCCACCACGCTGGGCGAATATGCCGGCCAGGTGCTGCTGGTCGTCAACGTGGCCTCCCAATGCGGGCTCACGCCGCAATACAAAGGCCTGGAAGCGCTGTTCGAGCAACGCAAGGCGCAGGGCCTGCAGGTGCTGGGTTTCCCGTCCAATGATTTCGGCGCCCAGGAGCCGGGCACTGAAGCCGAGATTGCCTCATTCTGCGACCTGAACTATGGCGTGAGCTTTCCGCTGTTCAGCAAGCTGCAGGTCAACAGCGCGCCGCGCCACCCGCTGTATGCCGCACTGATCGAAGCCCAGCCGACGGCACAACCTTCTGGCGACGACAAGCTGACCACCGCGCTGACCAAGTACAACATGCTGCCCAAGGTGCCGACCGACGTGTTGTGGAACTTCGAGAAGTTCCTGATCGACCGCGACGGTCGGGTCGTGGCCCGCTTCGCGCCCGACGTGGCGCCGGACCATCCGGCGCTGATCGCCGCCATCGACGCCGCGCTGGCGGCCTGAAACCCGGGTTCCAGGCCGCTTGCGCGCTATGCTGGCGCCATGGCGCTTGAAACCCTTGAAATGCAATCTGGCGACGCCCCCGTCGCCAGCATCATCGTGCTGCACGGCCTTGGTGCCGACGGCAATGACTTCGTGCCGATCGCACAGGAACTCAACCTGTCCGCAGTCGGCCCGGTCCGCTTCGTGTTCCCGCATGCGCCAGTGATCCCGGTCACGTGGAACAACGGCATGCGCATGCGCGCCTGGTACGACATCCACGGCAGCGACCTCGTGCGGCGAGAAGACGAAGGCGGGCTGCGCAGTTCCTTGCTGGCGGTGCAGGCCCTGGTAGACCGTGAAGTTCAGCGCGGCATTCCGGCGAACCGCATCGTCCTGATGGGTTTTTCGCAAGGCTGCGCGATGAGCCTGCTGACGGGCCTGCGCGCGCCGCAGCGGCTCGCCGGCATTGTCGGCCTGTCGGGCTATCTGCCCCTGTCGGAGACCACCGCAGCCGAGCGCAGCGAAGCCAACGCCGACGTGCCACTGTTCCTGGCCCACGGCCAATACGACCCCGTCGTGCCCCTCGCCCGCGGGCAGGCTGCGCGTGACACGTTGCAGACGCTGGGCTACCCGCTCGAATGGCACACCTATCCGATGGAACATTCGGTCTGCGGCCCGGAGATCGAAGACTTGAACCGGTGGCTGTTGCGGGTGCTGGCCTGACAGGCGCGGCACCGTGCAGGCGACGGCTGCCGCGCCCGGGAAATCAGCGTGGGGCTTCAGCGGGTGCGATGGGCGTCCAGCCGAGGGACAGGCCGTCCGAGCATCCCAGATATTGCTGCACGGCATGCAATGCCGTGCCCACGGTGTCCACAGCCTGGCGCAGTTCCGGAACCGAAACACCCAAGCGCGCGGCCCAGTAGTCGGCCTGCACCGGATCCCGTGTGCTCAGGTGCACGGGGTTCTTCAAGTCTTGCTCGTAGAAGGCAATGGGCATGGCAGTCTCCTGTCCCAACGAAGGGCTGGCTTTGTGAGGCGCCGAAACTGCTGGCGTCCGAAGTTTCAACTCATCACACGTCGGCAATCGGCGTGCCTGTGGGCGCCCGCCTGTGCGCGTCGCGCGCTTCACGTTTTGCCACATGTAGCGTAGCCGCTGAGTGGCTCCGGTGTAAGTAGGCGAAGACCGACACCACTTTGCGCGCTCGCCCGGCGGGCACGCGTCACCTTCGCCCTTAGCGTCGATGCTGCAACACAGCATTCCAGACTGGCTCAAGGGAGGAAGCGTTCATGGGTCTCGAAACACGCAGCGCGCAACAGCGCGCGGCCCCTCGTTTGCTGGGCGGCTCGCTCGTCGTCTGGCGCGGCCGGCCCTCGCCGCTGGGCGCCACCTGGGACGGCGCGGGCGTCAATTTCGCGCTGTATTCACAGCACGCCTCGCGGGTGGAGCTCTGCCTGTTCGACCCCAAGGGCCGGCGCGAAATTGGCCGGGTGGAACTCTCCGAGCGCACTGACCACGTGTGGCACGGCTACCTGCCGGCCGCGCGACCTGGCCTGCTCTATGGCTACCGCGTGCACGGCCCATACGCGCCCGCCAAGGGCCACCGCTTCAATCCGAACAAGCTGTTGCTGGACCCCTATGCCAAGCGCATTGCCGGCGAGCTGGCGTGGTCAGACGCGCAGTTCGGTTACCGCCTGGGCAGCCGGCGCGAAGACATGGCGATGGACACCCGCGACAGCGCTGGTGGCATGCCCAAAAGCATGGTCATCGACGATGCCTTTACCTGGGGCCATGACCAACCCCCGCGGGTGCCCTGGAGCGACACGGTGATCTACGAGGCCCACGTCAAGGGCCTCACCAAGCGCCATCCCGGCGTGCCCGAACAGTTGCGCGGCACCTATGCCGGCCTGGCCTCTCCGGCGGTGGTCGAGCACCTGAAGGCCCTGGGTGTGACCACGTTGGAGCTGATGCCGGTGCACACCTTCATCGACGACCGGCACCTGGTCGAGCGCGGCTTGCGCAACTATTGGGGCTACAACTCGATCGGCTTCTTCGCGCCGGACTCGCGCTACAGCGCCAGCGGCGAAATCGGCGAGTTCAAGTCCATGGTGCGCACGCTGCACGACGCCGGCATCGAGGTCATCCTCGACGTGGTCTTCAACCACACCGCCGAAGGCAATCACCAGGGCCCGATGTTCAGCTTCAAGGGCATAGCCAACGCCAGCTACTACCGGCTGATGCCCGGCGACGAGCGCCACTACATGGACACCACCGGTTGCGGCAATACGCTGGACAGTGGCAGCCCCGCCGCGCTGCGGCTCATCATGGACAGCCTGCGCTACTGGATCACCGAGATGCACGTGGACGGCTTCCGCTTCGACCTGGCCAGCGCGCTGGGCCGGGAACCGCATGGCTTCGACACCCGCAGCAGCTTCTTCGCGGTGATCCGCCAGGACCCGGTGATCTCGCAGGTGAAGCTCATTGCCGAGCCCTGGGATGTGGGCGACGGGGGCTACCAGGTCGGCGGCTTCCCGACCGGCTGGACCGAGTGGAACGGCAAATACCGCGACGTGATCCGCTCATACTGGAAAGGCGAGGGCGGCGTGATCGGCGAGCTGGCCTACCGCCTCAGCGGCTCCAGCGACCTGTACGCGGCCGGCGGCCGCGGCCCCAGCGCCAGCGTCAACTTCGTCACAGCGCACGACGGCTTCACGCTGCACGACCTCGTGAGCTACAACGACAAGCACAACGAAGCCAACGGCGAAGACAACCGGGACGGCGACTCGAACAATCACAGCTGGAACTGCGGTGCCGAAGGTCCGACCGACGACCCGGCCGTGCTGCAACTGCGCGAGCAGCAAAAGCGCAACCTGCTGGCCACGCTGTTCTTCTCGCAAGGCGTGCCCATGCTGTGCGCTGGCGACGAGATGGGCCGCACCCAGCACGGCAACAACAACGCCTACTGCCAGGACAACGAACTGTCCTGGGTCGATTGGGCGCTGGACGGCCCCGGCGAGGCGCTGCTGGCCTTCACGCAGCGCCTCGCGGCGCTGCGCAGCGCGCACCCGCTGTTCCGTCGGCGCACCTTTTTCCGCGGCATCGAACTGGCGGAAGACGGCGCCAAGGACATGCAGTGGCTGCGGCCGGACGGGCTGGAGATGACGCACGAGCAGTGGGCCGAATCGCATGCGCGCTGCCTTGGCGTGCGCCTATCGGGGCGCGGGCTGGCCGAGTCCGACGAGCAAGGCCGGCCGATCGACGACGACGACCTGGTGCTGCTGCTGAACGCCCACCACGAACGCATCGACTTCCAGTTGCCGCCATGCGACCCACCCGGTTGGCACGTGCTGGTGGACACCTTCGAGGCTGACGGCATGCCGGCTGAGCCCGGTCCGAAGGACGGCGGCAGCAGTTACCCGCTACAGGGCCGCTCGCTGGTGCTGCTGTGCCACCCGCAACGGTCGCCCGCCCGCGGCCGCAATTGAGACACGCTGCGCGGCCGCGTCCGCGGCCGGCCGATTATTCGGCGGCGCTGCGCGCCTTGGCAGGCAAGGCAAACGCGATCACATGGTCGCCTGCCTTGGTGCCGAGGGAGCCGTGGCCACCGGCGATCACCAGCAGGTACTGGCGACCATCCGCGCCTCGGTAGGTCATCGGCGTGGCCTGCCCCCCCGCCGGCAATCGGTGGCGCCAGATCTCGCGGCCGTCGCGCACGTCGTAGCCGCGCACGTAGTCGTCCAGCGTGCCGGACAAGAAGGCCACGCCTCCGGCGGTGGTGATGGGGCCGCCCAGGTTCGGCACGCCCATGCGGAAGGGCAGCGGCAGTGGCGAGCTGTCGCGCACCGTGCCGTTCTTGTGCTGCCAGAGCACCTTGCCGGTCGTCAGGTCGGCCGTTGCCACATGGCCCCATGGAGGCGCCTGGCAGGGCACGCCCAGCGGGGAGGTGAACGCGCTCAGCTTGACGGCGAACGGGGCGCCGAAGTTTTCGTTCAGTGCTGGCAGGCTGTCCCTGGGCCGTTCGCCGCCCTGCACGTACATCGTCGTGTCATCGGCCCGTCGCACCAGCTTCGAGACAAAGGCCAGGTAGGTCGGCGTGGCGAACACCGTGTGCCGGTCGGGGTCCACCGCCACGCCGCCCCAGTTGAAGACGCCGAAGTTGCCGGGGTAGACCAACGTGCCGCCTTCCGACGGTGGCGTGAAGCGGCCTTCATAGCGCAGTTGCTTGAAGGCGATGCGGCACATCAGCTGGTCGAACATCGTGGCGCCCCACATGTCGCTTTCGCGCAGCGGTGGCGGGTTGAACGACAGCGCCGAGACCGGCTGCGTCAGCGCGCTGTGGTCGCCCTCGGCCGCGCCCTGCGGCGCCGGCTGTTCGTTGATCGGCAACACCGCCTGCCCGGTGCGCCGGTCCAGCACGAACAGCTCGCCCTGCTTGGTGGGCTGCACCAGCGCGGGCACCACGCCATTGGCCGTGGGCAGGTCGATCAGGGACGGCTGCGCCGGCACGTCGTAGTCCCACAGGTCGTGGTGCACCGTCTGGAAGACCCAGCGCGGCTGGCCGGTTGCCAGGTCCAGCGCGGTGACAGAGGACGAATAGCGCTCGACGGCCGGCGTGCGCTTGCCGCCCCACTGGTCCGGCGGCTGGTTGCCCATGGGCAGGTAGACCAGGCCCAGCGCCTCGTCCACGCTGGCGATGGACCAGCTGTTGGGCGAGTTGACCGAATAGGTCTGGCCAGCGGGCAAGGGCTCGGTCTGCTCGGGCCGGCCCGAATCGAAGTTCCACACCAGCGCGCCGGTCTGCAGGTCGAAAGCCCGGATCACGCCGGAGGTTTCATGCGTGGAGACGTTGTCCAGCACCGTGCCGCCGACGATCACCAGCTTCTTCGTCACCACCACTGGCGAAGTCGAGTAATACGAACCAGGCTTCACGTTCGGCATGCCGGCCCACAGGTCGATCGCACCTTCGGTGCCGAAGCCGGCGCACGGCGTGCCGGTGGCCGGGTCCAGCGCCAGCAGCCGGCCGTCCGCGGTCGGCATGAACAGCTTCGCCTGGCAGGCCGTGGTGTTGCCGGCAGGCCCCGACGCCGGCACCGCGGCCGGCACCGCAGCGTCTCCAGGGGCAGCCGAATACGACAGGCCACGGCAGGTCAGATGCTGCAGCGCCAGGCCTTCCGCCGGCTTGCGCAGGGCTTCATGGCGCCACAGCGTGCGGCCGGTGGTGGCGTCGAGCGCCAACACCGATTGGTGCGGCGTGCAGAGGAAAAGCCGCTCGCCAACCTTCAGCGGGGTCACCTCGAAGGTCGTCTCGACGGGGTCGCCGGCCTGGCCACGCACGTCACCGGTCTGCATCTGCCAGGCCACCTGCAACTGACCGACGTTGTCCGGCGTCAACTCGGTCAAGGGCGAATGGCGCTGCCCGCCGGCACCACGGCCGTAGGCCTGCCAGTCGCCCGCGGGCATGGTGTCGGACGCGGCACCGGGTGGGGGCAGCGCCGCGGCCGCCGTGCCGTTCGCCTCGATCCGATGCGCATCCACCGTCCAAGAAGCCATGCTGACGGCCAGGAACAAGGCCAGCACCACCGCCAGCGGCGCAGCCGCCTGCGACCAGCGCGGCGACGCCCGCTGCGGCTGGACGGCAAGGGTCGCGCGCTCATCGGGCGACAAGCGGCGCACCACCCACGGCGTCAGCAGCCACAGGCCCATCACGAACAACAGATCGCCTCGCGCCGCCAGCGGCCACCAGTCCAGCCCGGCCTCCCACAAGGACCATGCCAACGTGACCAGCACCAGCAGCGCGTACAGGTGCAGGGCCGTGACCCGCCGGCGCCACAGCAGCATGCCGCATACCCCCAGCGTGAGCCCGGCGGCCAAGTAGTAGACGGTGCCACCAAGGGCCAGCAACCAGGCACCGCCAACGGCCAACGCGAGGCCGCCCAGCAACAGCAGCAGCGCGGTGAGATACGGGGGACGGGGCAGGGCGGAGGGCATGGACGTGGCAGGGCGCTTGTCGGCAGAGGGCCACCCCCGGGACAGAGGGATGGAGAATGCCCGTGGGTTGGCAATCGGTTGGCAATCGCTGTGCCCAAAACCTGTCCTCTGACTGTCTTTGCGGGTCCGCGGCCTGGCGGAACTGGCTTGTCTTTCCTTGCTTGATGTCACGATCCGGTCATCGAGTTCACCGCACAATGGGCACCACTGAGACGACAAACCGACTGCAGCACTGGGCAGAGTCCGGAACCCGTTACCGGCGTCGAAGTACCCGTTGCACCACCGAAGTTGGTGTGAACGGAAGTCTGGGGTCACCTTTGGGTGGCCCTTTGCTTTTGTGGCGCGACAAGCGTCATCGGCCATTGGGCGCGGCCCGTCCCGCCTCTTTCGGGGTGGTACTGGACGGGGCATGACGCGGTGCCGCATTTCTGGGTAAGCTAGACCGTTGAACGGACGGCCGCCGCTGTCCGCATCCCGGAGAGCCCCATGCCTGTTGAGACCGTGCACCCGTTTGCCGAGACCCTGGACGAGTTTGAAACCGCGTCGGGCCGCAAAGGCCTGTTCTATTCGCTGCCGAAGCTGGCCGAGAAGTTTCCCGGTGTGAAGCGCCTGCCGGTGTCGCTGCGCGTCGTGCTCGAGGCGGTGCTGCGCCACTGCGACAACAAGCGTGTTTCGCCTGAGCATGTGAAGGAGTTGGCCACCTGGCAGCCGCATGCGCCGCGCAATGAAGAGATCCCGTTTGTCGTCGCCCGCGTGGTGCTGCAGGACTTCACCGGCGTGCCGCTGCTGGCCGACCTGGGGGCCATGCGCAACGCCGCCGCCAAGCTCGGCCGCGACCCGAAGTTGATCGAGCCGCTGGTGCCGGTGGACCTGGTGGTCGACCACTCGGTGATGATCGACTACTTCGGCAACAAGAAAGCCCTGGACCTGAACATGCAGCTGGAATTCCAGCGCAACCGTGAACGCTACGAGTTCATGAAATGGGGCATGCAGGCCTTCGACACGTTTGGTGTCGTGCCGCCGGGCTTCGGCATCGTGCACCAGGTGAACCTGGAATACCTCGCGCGTGGCGTGCACAAGGCCGGCAAGAAGGGCGCGCAGGTCTATTACCCGGACACCTTGGTGGGTACGGACAGCCACACCACGATGATCAATGGCATTGGCGTAGTGGGCTGGGGTGTCGGCGGCATCGAGGCCGAGGCCGGCATGCTGGGCCAGCCGGTCTATTTCCTGACGCCGGATGTTGTGGGCTTCGAGCTGAGCGGCGAGCTGCGCGAAGGCGTGACGGCAACCGACCTGGTGCTGACCATCACCGAAGTGCTGCGCAAGCAGAAGGTGGTCGGCAAGTTCGTCGAGTTCTTCGGCGAAGGCACGGCCAGCCTCAGCGTGCCGGACCGCGCCACCATCGGCAACATGGCGCCCGAGTACGGCGCCACCATGGGCTTCTTCCCGGTGGACGAACGCACGCTGGACTACTTCCGCGGCACCGGCCGCAAGAAGAGCGAGATCGAGGCGCTGGAGGCCTACTTCAAGGCGCAGGAGCTGTTCGGTGTGTCCCAGGCGGGAGACATCGACTACTCGGCCGTCGTGAAGCTGGATCTCGGCAGCGTGGTGCCGTCGCTGGCAGGGCCGAAGCGGCCACAGGACCGCATCGAGATCACGCACCTGTCAGCCAAGTTCACCGAGCTGTTCAGCGACCCGAACCCTGCCGTGGGCTTCAACCAGCCCGCCAAGAAGCTGGCGAAGGCTTTCCCCACGTCAGACGGGCTGGAGATCCATAACGGCGACGTGCTGATCGCCGCCATCACCTCGTGCACCAACACCTCCAACCCCAGCGTGATGCTGGCCGCCGGCCTGCTGGCCAAGAAGGCGGTGGAGGCCGGGCTGAAGGTGGCGCCGCACATCAAGACCTCGCTGGCGCCCGGCTCGCGCATCGTCACCGAATACCTCACGCGCGCCGGCCTGCTGCCTTACCTTGAAAAGCTGGGCTTCAACCTGGCCGCCTACGGCTGCACCACCTGCATCGGCAATGCCGGCGACCTGACGCCGCAGCTCAACGAGGTCATCATGACCAACGAGCTGGTGTGCGCGGCGGTGCTCTCGGGCAACCGCAATTTCGAAGCCCGCATCCACCCCAACATCAAGGCCAACTTCCTGGCCTCGCCACCGCTGGTCGTCGCCTACGCGATTGCCGGCAATGTCACGGTGGACCTGATGACCCAGCCGCTGGGCATGGGCAAGAAGGGCAAGCCGGTCTACCTGGGCGACGTGTGGCCCAGCAGCGCCGAAGTGCAGTCGCTGATGAACTTTGCGATGGACCCTTCCGCCTTCCGCGACAACTACGCGCAGATTGCCGACAAGCCGGGCAAGCTGTGGGAGCGCATCCAGGGCGTTTCGGGCCAGGTCTATGCGTGGCCGGAAAGCAGCTACATCGCGCAGCCGCCATTCTTCGAGCACTTCGAGCCCAAGCCCGAGTTCACCGCGGCCGGCGTGCAGGGCGCGAAGATCATGGCCTTGTTCGGCGACTCCATCACCACCGACCACATTTCGCCGGCCGGCTCGATCAAGCCATCTTCACCGGCAGGCCAGTACCTGCAGGGCCGCGGCATTCAGCCGGTGGACTTCAACAGCTACGGCTCGCGCCGCGGCCACCACGAGGTGATGATGCGCGGCACCTTTGCCAACGTGCGCATCAAGAACCTGATGATCCCGGCCAAGCCGGACGGCAGCCGGGAAGAGGGCGGCTGGACGCTGCTGCAGCTGCCAGGCGCGGCACAAGGCTCGAAGGTGTTCATCTACGACGCGGCGATGCAGTACATCGCCGCGAAGGTCCCCACCGTGATCTTCGCCGGCGAGGAATACGGCACCGGCTCCAGCCGCGACTGGGCGGCCAAGGGCACGCAGCTGCTGGGCATCAAGGCGGTGATCGCGCGCAGCTTCGAGCGCATCCACCGCTCCAACCTGGTCGGCATGGGCGTGCTGCCGCTGCAGTTCAAGGGCACCGACAGCTGGAGCAACCTGGGCCTGGTCGGCGACGAGACCATCGACATCGTCATCGACGGCGAACTCTCGCCGCAACGCGACGTGATCCTGCGCATCACCAAGGCCGACGGCAGCGTCGAGGACCTGCTGGTGACGCTGCGCATCGACACCCCGATCGAGGTCGACTACTACCGCCACGGCGGCATCCTGCCCTACGTGCTGCGCCAGCTGATCAAGGCCTGACGTAACACTGAAAGGAAGCGGGCGAGGCTCAGGCTGGCAGCGGTCGATTCGTCGGCAGTGCCAGCCGGCCTTCATCATCTCCGGGCACATGGCCGATGCCACCGGCGGCCCACACCTCGCCGGCCTGGATGATGCGCTCGCGCTGCGTGGAAACGAAGTTCCACCAGATCAGCCGGTGGCCGTCCAGCGGCGCACCGCCGATCACCATGACGCGCTGCGCTTGTCCGGTTGTGCCGGCCAGCGTCACCGACTGGCCAGTGGGCAACACCGCCAGCGTGCGCGGTTGGACCGCTTGGCCGTCCAACAACAGCGGCTCGGAAACCGGGTAGACCGCCATTTCCTCGGCCAGCGCCGGGAGCGTGAACGACTCTCCTGGCGCCAATTGCAGGTCAAGGTACAGCGTTTCGCTCAAGGTCTGCACTGGCGACTCGAAGCCCAGCGCCTTGCCGATCAGCACGCGCAGCGTGTGCCCGCCGGGCAGCGTGTGCTCGGGCAGTTCGGCAGCGGCGGTGTGCGAAAACGCAGGCTCGCCTTCTTCGTGCGCCGCCGGCAGCGCGGCCCAGAGCTGCAGGCCGTGGTTCACGTAGGTCGCCTGCGCGAGGTCTTCGGGCCGGCGCTCGGAATGCACGATGCCGCGGCCGGCGCTCATCCAGTTGATCGCGCCGGGTTCGATGCGCTGCACCGAGCCAATGCTGTCGCGATGCATCATCGCGCCCTCGAACAGGTAGGTCACCGTCGCCAGGCCGATGTGCGGATGCGGCCCCACGTCATGCCGGCTTTCCGGCACCACCTGCACCGGGCCGAAGTGGTCGAAAAACAGGAACGGGCCGACAGCCTGGCGCTTGGCCGATGGCAGCAGGCGGCTGACGGTGAAACCGCCGCCCAGGTCCTTGGTGTGGCCGGTGAGCAGCAGTGGGGTGTCTTGGGGCGTGGCGGGGCTTTGCATCGCGCGATTCTGCTGCGTCGCGGCCTGGAACGCCATCTCCCGGAAGGGTCAGGACAGCCTTGCGGCCTGGCTCACATGCGCGGGATGGCCAGCACGCCGGCCTGGTGGAACTCCACCGTGCCGAACAGGCCGCCGCCGATCTTGCCCTTGACCAGGTACGGCACTTCCTTCTGGCCGCCCTTGTCGCGCACCAGCTCGCTGGCCTGACGCAGCAGCGCCACGGTGGAGACGGTCAGCGGCAGCGTGACGACAGCTTCGCCAAAGCGCGGCAGCGTGCCCTTGTCGCTGCTGACGCCGCTGGCCAGTGGCTTGCCGTTGAGCTCCATGTCGACGGCCAGGCCGTCGTAGTCCAGCGAAATGTCGTTCGGGTTCTGCACCCGCAGCTTCACCACGAAGCGCGCTTCCAGCCCATGCACGCCCAAGCTTTCCACACTGGCCACCGTGACCTTGATCTTCTCCAGCTTGCCCATGCCGGCGCAGCTGCTCAGCAGTGTTGCCGCGGCCAGTGCCGAGGCGGCGAAACCGGCGAGGAGACTGCGGCGGGAGGAGGGCGACGAGACGGGAAGCATCGACTGCATGGCGGGCCTTGGTGCGGAACAGACGATGCTAACGCGCGCAGGCTCGCCGGCGTTCACCTGACCCTGGTGTCTTCAGGACGGCGCCATCACCATTGCCTGATCGCCGTCGTCATGCGCGGCCAGGCCTGCACCGGCGGCTTCCCAGGCGTTGATGCCGCCGGTCAGCGGCCGGACGCGGGTGTGGCCGTGGCTGCTCAGCGTGCGTGCGCCTAG
The DNA here is from genome assembly GCF_041287625.1 of Ideonella sp. Taxonomy (GTDB): domain Bacteria; phylum Pseudomonadota; class Gammaproteobacteria; order Burkholderiales; family Burkholderiaceae_C; genus Ideonella. Next base: position 84,849 of record NZ_JBGGNH010000073.1, on the reverse strand, counting down.
CGCGGCAGACACGTCGTTCGGGCAATTGCAGTACAGCACGATGTCGCGGTCCCGCGGCAGGCGCGGCGCGTGTTCGGCCAGGTCCGGCAGCGCGATGCGCATCGCACCCGGGATGCGCCGGCGGTCCGCTGCCAGGCTGCCGGCCGAGCGCACGTCCACGATCAGCGGCGGCTGCTCCTGCGCCATCAGGTCCAGCAGCTCCTCGACGCTGATGCGCGGCATGTCAAGGTCCAGCAGGAAACGGCGGCGGCGCCAGTAGCGCAGCGCCACCGCAGCAGCCACCAGCACCGCCAGCAGGCCCAGCGCGTAGATGCCGGTGCTGGCCAGCACGCCCAGGATCTGCTCGATCTGGCTGCCGAAGACCCGGCCCACGCCGAAGAACAGGCCGGTCCAGAGCAGTGCGGCCAGCGCGTCGTAAGCCAGGAAGCGGCGCCAGGACATGTGCAGCGCGCCGGCCATCGGCGCGGCCACCACCGAGATGCCCGGTACGAACTTCGCTGCCACCAGCGACGCGCCGCCCCAGCGTGTGATCAGCGTTTCGCTCTGCCGCACACAGGAGTCCGGCGACAGCGAGATGCGGCACAGCAGCCGCATCACCCGGTGGCCAAAACGTTGGCCGCCCCAGAACCACAGCGCATCGCCCGCCAGGTTGGCCAGCAGCGAAGCCAGCACGGTGCCGCTGCTGGACAGGAGCCCGCCCGCCGACAGGCCACCGGCCACCACCAGCAGCGGCGCCGCCGGAAACGGCGCACCGGCACGCGCGGCCAGCGTGACCAGGAACACCAGCAACACGCCGTGTTGCAACAGCAGGGCGATCAGGTCTTTCACAGGGGACTCATGCAGGAACAGCGGGGAAGGGAAGCGACGGCCTCGATTGGAACAGCAAGCCTCAAGCCGCAGCGGCATCAAGGCCATCGACCAGGCGCTGCGCCAGCCGCGGTTCGCGCAGCTTTTCCAGCCACCAGCTCAGCGCCCGGCCCTGTGTCTCGCCGCGCCAGCCCAGGTACAGCAGATTCGGGTCACGCGGCTGCGTCACCTGCTTCTCAATGAGCAAGCCCCGCGCCAGCAGCGAAGCCACGCGCTGCCGCGGCAGCCATCCCACGCCCAGGCCTTCGCACTGGGCCCGGATCTTGGCCCGCATCGACGGCACGGCCAGCGTGGGCTGGCCGCCCAGCACGCCGTAGCTGCGGCCGGCCGATTGGCGCGAGCTGTCGCCGACCACCACCGAGCGATGCGCCGTCACCGCCGCGCCGTCCAGCGGTTCCGCCTCCTGCGCCAGCGCGTGGCGCGGCGACATCGCGAACACCCAGGCCAGGCTGCCCAGCTCGGCCCATTGCAGGCCGGCAATGGCCGGCGGCTCGTTCGTCGCGCCAATCACCAGGTCCGCCCGGCCCTCGCGCAGCGCCTCCCAGGTCCCGCCCAGCACCTCGTGCGTGATGCGCAACGACACGCCGGAGGCCAGCGCGTCGAAATCGCGGATCACCGGCAGCAGCGTCTCGAATTCCAGCAACTCGTCGGTGACGATCCACAGCCGGTCCTCCCAGCCGCCAGCCACCTGCTTGACGCGCCGCGTGAGCCGGGACACGTCCTCACGGATGCGCCCGGCCTCCTGCACCAGCAACTGTCCGGCAGGCGTGAGCTGCAGCCTGTAGCGGCGCCGGTCGAACAGCAGCGCATCGAAGCGGTTTTCCAGCTGCCGCGCTGCGTGCGAGATGGTGGATGGCGCCTTGCCCAGCTTGGCGGCCGCGCGCGTCAGGCTGCCGGTGGCCTTGATGGCTTCCAGCAGCGCCAGTTCGTCCTCCGACAACATGTGCGACTCCTTCGAACGTCTGCGTCGAAGCGATGGTACGGCAGCGGCCCCTGAAAGACAGACCATGACGGCACGGCATCCCGCCGAGCAAACCCCAGACAGGAGCATCACCATGACCCGTTTCACCAACAACACCGTCCTCATCACCGGCGGCACCAGCGGCATCGGCCTGGCCGCCGCCCAGGCATTTGCCAACGAAGGCGCCCGCGTCATCGTCACCGGCCGCGACCAGGCGCTGATCGACCAGGCCCTGGCGCAACTCGGCGCTACCGCCCAAGGCCTGCGCAGTGATGCTGCAAGCCTGGCGGACGCGAAGGCGCTGGCACGCACCTTGGCCGATCAACATGTTCGACTGGATGCCATCTTCATCAATGCCGGCACCGCCCAGTTCGCCAGCCTGGCAGACGCCGACGAAGGCCTGTGGGACCGCATCTTCAACGCCAACGTGAAGGGCGCTTTCTTCCAGATCCAGGCCTTGGTGCCGCTGCTGAACCCGGGTGCGTCCATCGTGCTGAACGGCTCGATCAACGCCCACATCGGCATGCCGAACTCGTCGATCTACGCCGCCAGCAAGGCCGCGCTGATCTCGCTGGCCAAGACACTGTCGGCCGAACTGCTGCCGCGCGGCGTGCGGGTCAACGTCGTCAGCCCCGGCCCGGTGAGCACGCCGCTGTACGGCAAGCTGGGCATGGACGCCGCGACGCTGGACACGGTCGCCGCGCAGATCCAGAGCCAGGTGCCGCTGGGCCGCTTCGGCCAGCCAGCCGAAATTGCCTCCACCGTGCTGCATCTGGCGGCCAAGGAGTCGGCCTTCATCGTCGGCACTGAAATCATCGTCGACGGCGGCATGAGCCAGCTTTGAGCGCTCTACGGTTTTCAACACCCTAGAACGACTGTTGCGGCCAGCCTGCACCGGCCTGGAGATTCGACCAGAGCAGGCGGGCCTCGCCTTATGATTTTTCCGGGGGGCTGAGCCGCACGCTGGCCCCGTCAAGGGAATCAGGGTGAATGAACAAAGAGAAGTACCTGGCGCGGATCGGCTACACCGGCCCGCTTGAAGTGAACCTGGACACGCTGGCCGGCCTGCAGCAGGCGCACCTGTTCGCCGTGCCTTTCGAGAACCTGGACATCCATGGCGGCCCGCCGCTGCACCTGGATCCGGAAGGCCAGTACGACAAAATCGTCGAGCGCAACCGCGGTGGCATCTGCTACGAGCTGAACGGCCTGTTCGGCTGGCTGCTGCAGGCGCTGGGCTTCGAGGTGGTGTTCCTGTCCGCCCAGGTGCATGGAGCCGACGGCAAACCAGGACCACCGTTCGACCACATGGCGCTGCAGGTCACGATGGATGGCGAGGGCTACCTGGTCGACGTCGGTTTTGGCGACTCGTACATGCAGCCGCTGCGCATTGGCAGCACCGAGGCCCACCGGCAGGGCAAGGACGTCTATCAGCTGCGGCCTGAAGGTGAGGGCGTGCTGCTGCTGCGCGCCAGCGATTCGAGCGAGGTTGCGGCGTCCAAGGCCAGGCCGGTTTTCCTGCTGTCGCTGCAACCACGGCCACTGGCGGCCTTCGAGGCCATGTGCCGCTTCCACCAAAGCTCACCCACGTCGCACTTCAGCCGCAAGATCATCTGCTCCAAGGCCATTCCGGGCGGACGCATCAGCCTGAGCGACCACATCCTGATCACCACCGAAGGTTCGCGCCGCCGCACCCAGCGCCTCGCCACCGAGGCCGATCAGGCGCGGGCGCTGAAGCAGCATTTCGGCGTGGTGCGCTGAACTGCCGCGCCCGGTTGAGTGGGCGCCACACGCAGCCTCAGTGACTACGCGCGTACCGGGCCGGTGGTTGGCCGACATGACGACTGAACGCCGTGCTGAAAGTGCTGGCCGAACTGTAGCCCACGCGTTCTGCGACCTCGGCCAGGCTGAGGTCGTTTCTGCGCAGCAAGTCCTTGGCAAGTGCCATTCGCCACACCTGAAGATATTCCATCGGAGGAACGCCCACCGCGCGGCTGAAGCGCTCGAAGAACGCCGAGCGCGACAGCGCCGCCTCCTTCCCCAGCTGCTCGACAGTCCAAGAGCGTGCAGGGTTCTCGTGCATCTGGCGTATCGCTGCCGACAGGCGGGTATCAGCAAGACCGCGCAGAAGCCCGGGCGAGGCCGTCGCTCCCGTCGCCGAACGAAGCGCTTCAACGAGAAGCACCTCCGCGAGGCGCGCCAGGACGAGGTTGCGCCCTGAGCGATGTTCACGCGTTTCGTCACCGACCAACTGCACCACGACCGTCAGCCGTGGCTCCCCCCGGACATGCACCAGTTGCGGCAGCAGCGAAACAATCAGCGCGGCGTCCGGCGAGCCAAAGACGAAGTAACCTCCCAGCAGCCGTACGTCGGGCGGACCGCTTTGTGTGCCGTGCCGAAGTTCTTCCGTCATCGAGGCGGAGACGGATGGGTCCATCTTCTTCGGCTTCACCGGCTCGAATCCCGACATCGTGAAGCCGGGCGTCGCCGGCATCAGGACAAAGTCACCTGCTTCCAGCGTCAGCGGCTCATGCCCGTCGACCATCAGGCGACACGCACCCTCCAGCACCGCGCAAAAACTGGGGTGGCCGAACTGCTCGTAGCGAACGGCCCATCGACCTGCGCCGCTGATGCCTTTGGAAAACACAGTGCCAGGCTGCAGCAGTGTGATGACCTCCGAGAGTGGGTCTGCCAATGCAGGACTCCTGCAAACTAATTTTGGACTGACGATTGTAGATGGTCCTGCGGTTGCAGCCTATCGTTGCGACTCTGCAAACCAACCAAAGATCGCCATGAAAACCGTTCTGATCACCGGCTGCTCGTCGGGCTATGGCCTTGAAACCGCGCGCTACTTTCTGGAGCGTGGCTGGAAAGTCATCGCGACCATGCGCAGCCCTCGCGAGGACATCCTGCCTCCGTCCGACCGCTTGCGCGTGCTGGCCCTGGACGTCACGCATCCGGAGAGCATCGCGTCGGTCCTCGATGCGGCCGGCCCCATCGACGTTCTGGTCAACAACGCAGGCATCGGGTTGTTCGGTGCCTTCGAGGCCACGCCGATGGCAACGACACGCGAGGTCTTTGAAACCAATACGTTCGGTTCCATGGCGATGACCCAGGCCGTCATTCCGGGCTTTCGCAGCCGCAAGGCAGGGACCGTCGTGAACGTGACCTCGAGCGCCACGCTGGCGCCGTTCCCGCTGGTGGCTGTCTATACGGCAAGCAAGACCGCCATAGAAGGGTTCACCGAGTCGCTGGCCTTGGAGCTCCAGGCGTTCAACGTGAGAGTCAAGTTGGTCGAACCCGGCTACGGCCCGACCACGCGCTTTGCAGCGAATGGCGGCCCTCGCATGCAAGGCCTGCTTCCCGAACAGTACGTCGCCTATGCGCAGAGTGTGTTTGCCGGGTTCGCACAGCTTTCAGCGGTGACCAGTCCAGTCGACGTGGCGGAGGCCGTTTGGCAGGCTGCCAACGATGCCTCGGACCAACTCCGCTTTCCGGCGGGGCCTGACGCGGTGGCGTTGGCCGGGGCCGCATGAAAACAACCGCGCATGCTGGCCAACTGACTTCAGGAGCGCGGCCAATTCGACAAGCCTCAAATGGCCCGCGGCATCGGGTCGCACCATGCATGTTATTTTACATAATATACATTGTCGCGCATTTCTAGGCCGAGCTGGCCCGTTCCTTTTGCTTTGAAGCGCCCGAACATGCCGGTTGGGCAACACCGCAAAGGCTTGACGTTGGGCGCTGCGATGAAGATACTGTATGAACATACAGTGTCGAGAGATTCGCATGCACACGCACTACCGCCAGAACTACCGCCCCGCACGTTCCATCCGCCTGACGCGGTTGGCCTACCTGCTGTGGGGTTGGCTGTGAGATTCAGCTGGTGATGGTTGGCAGCGCTTGCTTGCCTACCGGATCAGGCCGCCGAGTTGAATCGGTCCGGGCCTGCGGACGCCACCAGAACGCCCGTTCCATTCGCGCTGCAGCCGAGGCTGGCAGCCGTTGGCTTTCAACCAGCCAGGAATTCGTCGCTCAGTTCCAGGTCAGGCTCGTGGTCGATTTCGGCGTCGAAATCGGCCACGCCGTCGATTTTCGGGATCAGCGGGCGGTCCAGCGGGCGGCACACGCGACGTTGCAGCCGGTTCAGGCGGTCCGAACGTTCGACGGCCTGGAGGATGACTTCCGGGTCCGTCATCATCATGAACGGGTTGCTCAGGCTCTGGATGTCGCGCATGGTGGTGGGCTCTCTAGGCGGGTTCCGGTGTGGAACCCATGGAACGCACTGTAGGGCGACGCTTGTCAGGGCATAAGTCGGAGCGCTGACAAAGCCTTTGTCGGTATTCGTCTGACAAGGATGTCAGTGCACCGGGCCGGCGGTCTTGGGAAACTCACCCGGGTGGCGCCTGTTTTCCCCCGCTCAACTTGGCTTCGCAGCCAGGGCTTCGAGGTCCTTGGCCAGGCCTTCGTGACCGGCCTTGCGTGCGTAATCGCTGGCATGGCGGTCACCACCGTCGACCAGTTTCGGGTCGGCACCGCGGCTCAGCAGCAGCCTGGCGCTGTCTATCGTGCCGTAGCCGGCTGCCATCATCAACGGCGTGTTGCCATTCGGCCCGCGGGCCTCCAGTTCGGCGCCCTGGCTGAGGAGCAGGATGATGGCGGCCTGTTGCCCGCCCGAGGCGGCGTAGTGCAATGGCGTCCAGCCCTTGCGGTTCACCGCCGCGCCCAGTGCGATGAGCTTTTTCATCGCGTCGATCTGGCCCTTCATCGCCGCCATCATCAACAGGGTTTCGCCCTGGGCGTTGGTGCCTTCAGGGTCCAGGCCAGGCCAGCCCAGCAGCAGCTCGGCTGCCTTTTCCGAATCGTTGCGGAAAGCCATGTACAGGCCGTGCTGGCCTTTGGGGTTGCGGGCATTGACGTCGAAGCCGGTACGCAACAGCTTTTGCAGGCCCTCCGGCCTGTCGAGTTCGATGTAGAGGAAAAAGTCGCTGTAGCTGTCGGCCCGGGCGCCCTGCCCGGCCATCAACCCGGTGGCGGCCATCGCGGCAAGCCCGCCGCGCTTCAACCATTCGCGTCGCTTCATGCCGGGGTGCCTTGGTCTTCGTTGCTCACGGGTGCCACCGAGACGCCGAACAGGCGCTCGAAGTTGACCCGGGTCGCGTCGGCAACCTGCTCGACGCTGCATTGCTTCTGCCTGGCCAGTTCGGCCGCGACATGCGGCACCAGCGCTGGCGTGTTGGTCTTGCCACGGAACGGCACCGGTGCCAGGTAGGGGCTGTCGGTCTCGATCAGGCAGCGGTCCAGCGGCACGTAACGTGCGACGTCGCGCAGGTCTTCGGCATTGCGGAAGGTCAGGATGCCGGAGAACGAGATCAGGAAACCCAGGTCCAGCGCGGCACGGGCCACGTCCATCGTTTCAGTGAAGCAATGGAACACGCCACGCGGCGCGGGCTGGCCGGCGCTGGCGGCTTCGCGCAGCAGCGCCAGCGTGTCCTCGCTGGCCTGGCGGGTGTGGATGACCAGCGGCAGATCGGTGGCCTGGCCGGCGCGGATGTGCACCCGGAAACGCTCGCGCTGCCAGGCCATGTCGGCAATGCTGCGGCCGTTCAGGCGGTAATAGTCCAGCCCGGTTTCGCCGATGGCGATGACCTTCGGGTGCGCGGCCCAGCGCAGCAGCAGGGCCTCGTCTGGCTCGGTCTCGCCTTCGGTGTCGGGGTGCACACCGGCGCTGGCCCACCACTGCGGATCGGTCTCGGCCAGCGCCACGACCTGCTCGATCTCCTCGACACGGGTGCTGATGCACAAGGCCGCGCTGACCTGGGCCTGCGCCATCGCGGCGCGGATCTCGGGCAGGCGCTCGCGCAGTTCCGGAAAAACGAGGTGGCAGTGAGAGTCGACGAACATCCAGCGAAGCAGCAGTCAGGTCAGATGGTTTGGGTGGGCTTGGAAGACGAGATGGAGGTGCCGAGGATTTCCTCGATGCGCACCTTCAGCATGCGGGTCTTCTCGTCGCTCGGGAAACGCACGCCCACGCCCTGGGTGCGGCCACCCGAGGTATTCGGCGGCGTGATCCAGCCGACCTTGCCGGCGACCGGGTAGCGCTGCGGGTCGCCCGGCAGCGAAAGCAGCAGGTAGATGTCGTCGCCGAGCTGGTAGTCGCGCGTCGTGGGCACGAACAGGCCCCCGTCGGAAAACAGCGGTACGTAGGCTGCATACAGCGCGCCTTTTTCGCGAAACACCAGCTGGATGACGCTGGGGCGCCCGCCTCCGCTGCTGCCAGGGATTGCAGCAGGCACGGCGGGCAGCGAGGCAGATCCTGGCGGAACGGGCGGGCTGCGGCTGTCGAGGTCACTCATGCGGCTAGTGTAGGCAGGTTTGAGACGGGCCAGGGCCGGGATGCCGGCACGCGCGCAGGCGCCCGCGGGCTTGCGTCACGCAGCAGCCCCGGCCCGGCTCGCGCGCTTGCGCAACAGCGGCAGAAGCTGTTGCGCAAGCGATTCCAGCACCAGGCCAGCCTGCCAGGGGTGATCTTCATGGCGACGCACGCGCTGCAGCTCTCGGCTCCATTCGGACAGCGCCGCCCAGTCGGCCACTGCCGGCAGGGCTTCGACGGGGAAGTAGCGTGGCGTGCCGCCGCAGCTGCGCGCCATCAGGTCATGGCACAGGCACTGCAAGGTGTGCAGCGCCTGCGGCAGCGGCCAGCTGGCCAGCATCGCCCAGTCACCTTGCGCGAGCTGCCGCGGCAGGCCTGCCCAGGCTTCACCGGACAGGCCTTGCGAGGCCAGTTCCAGCGCGCCCAGCGGCTGGCCTCCTGCGGCGCGCAGCAAGGCGTGCGGCTGTGCCAGGCCTTGCTGGCCCAGCCAGGCCAGCGCGCTGGTTTCGTCGGGCGGCGCCAGCCGTGAGCGTTGGCAGCGGCTGCGCAGCGTGGGCAACAGGTGCTCCGGGTCTTCGACCGCCAGCAGCACCTTCATGCCGGGCGCAGGTTCTTCCAAGGTCTTCAGCAAGGCATTCGCCGACACCGCGTTCATCGCATCGGCCGGGAACAGCACCAGCACCTTGGCCTGGCCGCGCGCGTTGCTGGTGTGGCTCCAGTCGATGGCCTGGCGCACTGCCTCGACCTTGATCTCTCGGCTGGGCTTCTTCTTGCTCTTGCTGCCGTCTTCCGCCGCCCCGCCTTCGTCTTCGCCCGACCATTGCAGGCGCTGCTGCCAGGACTCGGGCATCAGCACCTTCAGGTCCGGGTGGGTGTGGGCCAGCACCAGGTGGCAGCCGGCACACTGGTCGCAGGGGCCTGGCGGCTGTTCGCACAGCCAGGCCTGGGCCAGGCGCAGCGCCAGTTCCAGCAGGCCGGCGCCAATGCCGCCCTGCAGGATCAGCGCATGGCCGCGCTGGCCGTCGCGCAGTTGGCGCAGCGGTTCGGCCAGCCAGGGCAGGTCTTTTTCGGTGCGCACGGCTCAGCCCACTTTCTCGACCACGGCCCGCAGCACCTGGCTGCGCACCGCGTCCATGGACGCTGCGGAATCAATGCGCGCAAACCGGGCCGGCTGTTCGGCGAAACGCTGCGCATAGCCCTCGCGCACACGCTCGAAAAATGCCAGGTCCTCGCGCTCCAGCCGGTCCGGCGCGCGGGCCGCGGCTCGACGCGCGGCGGCCACTTCGGCCGGCAGGTCGAACCACAGCGTCAGGTCCGGTTGCCGGCCTTCCTGCACCCAGGTTTCCAGCTGGCGCAGCACCGCCAGGTCAAAGCCTCGGCCGGCGCCCTGGTAGGCGAAAGTCGCATCGGTGAAGCGGTCGCACAGCACGGTTTCGCCGCGCGCCAATGCCGGCAGGATGCGTTGGCACAAATGGTCGCGCCGGGCGGCAAACACCAGCAGCGCCTCGGTCAGCGCGTCCATGGACTGGTGCAGGAACAAGGCGCGCAATTGCTCGGCCAGCTCGGTGCCGCCGGGCTCGCGGGTCAGCAGCACACGATGGCCGCGCTGCTGCAAGGCCTCTTGCACGGCCTCGATGTGGGAAGACTTGCCGGCGCCGTCAATGCCTTCGAAGCTGATGAAAAACACGCCTGGAGAAGTCACCGGCTGCCGCCTCGCTGAAACTGGTTCACGGCCCGATTATGGTCGGCCAGGCTGCTGCTGAAGGTGCTGCTGCCATCGCCTCGGGCGACGAAGTACAGCGCGTCGGTCTTGTCCGGCTTGGCTGCGGTGAGCAGCGCGCGGGCGCCGGGCATGGCGATGGGCGTGGGCGGCAGGCCGCGGCGGGTGTAGGTGTTCCACGGCGTGTCGGCCAGCAGGTCGGCCTTGCGCAGGTTGCCGTCGAAGCTGGCGCCCAGGCCGTAGATCACTGTCGGGTCGGATTGCAACGGCATGCCGATGCGCAGCCGGTTGTTGAACACGCCAGCGACGAGCCCGCGGTCACTCGCCTGGCCGGTTTCCTTTTCCACCACCGAGGCCAGCACCAGCAACTCGGCTGGCGACTTCAAAGGCGAATCTGGCGCCCGCTGCTCCCAGGCCTGGGCCAGGCGCTGCTGCATCGCTGCGCGGGCGCGCTTGAGCACCGTGATGTCGCTCACGCCTTTGCTGTAGGCATACGAATCGGGGAACAGCCAGCCCTCGGGCGTGCTGCTGTCGGCCAGGCCCAGCGCGGCGGCGGCCTGGGCGTCGCTCATGCTGGCCAGCGTGTTGCGCAGCCCGGGCGCCTTGGCAACGGCCTCGCGCACCTGGCGCAGGTTCCAGCCATCGATGATGCGCAGCAACTCCAGCACCTGCTCGCCGCGCACCATCTTGTCCAGCAACGCCTTCGGGCTCACGCCTGCCTCGATCTCGTAGCTGCCCGCCCGGATCTTGCGGGACTGGCCGGACCAGCGAAACCATTGGTACAGGAGCTCAGCCGGCACGTCCACGCCGGCCTGCACCCATTGCTCGGCCACCTCGCGCGGCGAGGTGCCGGGCTCGATCGACAGCTCCACCCGCGCGCTGCGCAGGGGCAGCGGCTGCTCGGTCCACCACCAGGCGGCTCCTGCGGCGGCCAAGCCTGCCAACAGCAGCAGCGCCAGCAACTTCTTCATCAGTTTCATGGGTGAGGCGCAAACCCTGGCGCTTGCTCTGGCATGGGCGCGCATGATAATCGTCCGCATGACAGTTGCCGCCTCGCCCTCCGCTGAAACCAGCGCGCCCGCCTTGCCATCCAACGCCTTGCCATCCAACGCCTTGCCGGCCTCGCTGCACAGTGGCGGGGCACTGCCACTGGCCGACTGGGGCTTGATCCGGGCCCGTGGCGCGGATGCCCTGAGCTTTCTGCAAGGCCAGCTGACCAACGACCTGGCCCTTGCGGGTGCCGACCAGGCCCGCCTTGCCGGCTACTGCTCCGCCAAGGGCCGCCTGATGGCCAGCTTCGTGGCCTGGCGCGCGGCGCCCGACGAATGGCTGCTGGCCTGCAGCGCGGACCTGCTGTTGCCCACGCTGAAGCGGCTGTCCATGTTCGTGCTGCGCGCCAAATGCCAGCTCAGCAATGCCTCGGCCGAGTTGCCGCTGTGGGGCCTGGCTGGCGACGCAGCCAGCGCCTGGCTGGGCAGCGCGATGCCTGCCCAGGCCTGGGGTGTCGCGCCTGCCGCAGACGGCCAGGCCGTGCGCTTGCCTGACGTGGATGGCGTACCGCGTTGCCTGTGGACCGGCCCTGCGGCTTCGGCGCCCACCGGACTCGCGCCGCTGTCACCGGACGCGTGGCGCTGGCTGGAAGTGCAGAGCGGCGTGGTGCGCATCGTCGCGGCAACGGCCGAGGCCTTTGTGCCGCAGATGGTGAATTTCGAGATCGTCGGCGGTGTGAATTTCAAGAAGGGCTGCTACCCCGGCCAGGAAGTCGTGGCGCGCAGCCAGTACCGCGGCACGCTCAAGCGCCGTGGCGCATTGCTGGCTGGCAGTGCAGAGATGCAGCCGGGCCAGGAAGTTTTCCATGACGCCGACCCCGGCCAGCCCGCCGGGCTGGTCGCGCTCAGCGCCTCGCTGGGCGAACAAAGCCTGGCATTCGTCGAACTCAAGCTGGCCGCGCTGACGGCCGAAGGCGCGCTGCACCTGGGCGCCGCCGACGGCCCGCTGCTGCGGCCGCAAGCCTTGCCGTACCTGCTGCTGCAGGATGAAAGCTGAACCGGGGGCCGCCGGCGCGCCACCGGCCTGGTTCATCTATTACCGCGTCCTGGAAACCGGGCTGGCCACTGCCAGCGCGCTGGTGCATGCCTTCCAGCAACGCTTGCGCAGCGACTGGCCCGGCTTGTCGACCGAAGTCATGCGGCGGCCCGAAGCGAGCGACGGCTGCGTCACGCTGATGGAGGTGTACCGCCTGCCGGCCCAAGCCTCGGCAGCGGACGCTGCCGGCCTGCCGCAGGCCATCGAAGCGGCAGCCAGCGTGCTGGCACCGCACCTGGCCGGTCCGCGCCACACCGAGTGTTTCGTGCCATGTGCCTAGCCGCCATCGCACTTGACCAGCACCCGCGCTTCCCGCTGGTGATTGCCGCCAACCGCGACGAGTACCTGGACCGCCCTGCCAGCATGTTGGATTGGTGGATGCCGCCTGGTGACAGCCCGGCCGTGCTGGCCGGCCGCGACCTGAAGGCCGGCGGCACCTGGCTGGGCGTGACGGCCGCCGGCCGATTCGGTTTGGTGACGAATGTGCGCCGGCCCATGCTGACCGAGCCCAGCGCGCCCTCGCGTGGCGAGATCGTGCTGCGCTGGCTGGGCAGCGCAGCACGGGCCGACCGCTTCTGGCCGTCGATCGCCATGGCCGGCTACGCGCCCTTCAACCTGATCGCCGCGGATTTCCAGCGCGGTGAATGTTTTTGGGCCAGCAACGAAGACGGCCACCCGCGCCGGTTGGACCGCGGCGTTTTCGGCCTCAGCAATGCCGCGCTGGACACCCCCTGGCCCAAGGTCCAGGCGCTGAAGGCCCGGCTCACGCAAGCCCTGTTGCAGACGGGCCCGGCCGAGCAGTTGCGCGACCAGCTGTTCGCCGCGCTGGCTGACGGCAAGATGGCCCCCGACGCGGCGCTGCCGCAGACCGGCGTGCCGCTCACCGTCGAGCGCATGCTCTCCCCTGCCTTCATCCGCAGCGCCGATGGCCGCTACGGCACGCGCTGCTCCACCGTGCTGATCACCGAACGCATCGGCACCCGGCTGATCACCCAGGTCTACGAACAGACCCACGACACCGGCCTGGCCAGCACCCCGCCAGTGCAACGGCAACTGCTCGACTGGCCGCCGGTGCACAGCAGCACCGCCCCGCTGCTGGTGCCGATCCAGCGCTGATCAGCGCAGCGCCCGCACCATTTCCACGTGCTGGATGCCGGCTTCCTCGAAGACCGGCCCGCGCGGCGTGAAGCCGGCCCGGCTGTAGAACGCCGCGGCGCTGGTCTGGGCGTGCAGCATGACCTCGTGGTCGCCTTGCTGACGGGCGGCCTGCATCAGCGCGTCCAGCACGGCGCGGCCGACTGCGCCGCCGCGCACCGGGCGGCGCACCGCCATGCGGCCGATCTTGGCCACGCCGGGCACGTGCGCCAGCAGCCGGCCCGTGCCCAGCGCCATGCCCAGGCGGTTGTAGGCGACGGCGTGCACGCAGTGCGCGTCGCCATCGTCCCATTCCATCGCCGCCGGGATGTTCTGTTCCTGCACAAACACTTCTTGGCGGATCTCGCTGGCAGCCTGGCCCAGCGTGGCCCAGTCGCCGACCTGTACGTTGACCATCGCCTCGCCGGCTTCGAAGCCGCGCAGGATTTCGCGCAGCGTGGCGGGCACCGGCAGTGGCGTGCGGGCCTGAGCGTCGGCAAACACATACACCAGCTCGGTCGTGACCAGCAACTGGTCGGCACGGAACACCGCGGCGGTGAAGCCCAGCGAGCTGTTGCCGGTGCGCTCGTGGCGCACGCCAACTTCCAGCAGGTCATCGAAGGTCGCCGCGGCGTGATACTCCACCGTGGCCTTCTTGACGAACAGGTCGCCGCCCAGCAACTGCATGGCTGCCTGGTACGGCAAGGCCAGCGCGCGCCAGTAGGCGCCGACGGCGGTGTCCACGTAGTTCAGGTAGTGGCCATTGAAGACGATCTGCTGCATGTCCACTTCGGACCAGCGCACGCGCAGACGCTCGAAGCAGCGGAAGTCGGTGCGTTGCAGGCGGGGTGTGTTCATGATGAAAATGCCTCTTTCAGGGCAAGGCCGGCAGCGGCCTGGGCAGCATCGGCTTCGCGGATCTGGCGGCCGAGCTTGATGAAGTCGTGGGTCACGCCGCGGTACAGCTCCAGCGCAACCGGCACGCCCGCCAGCCGCAGCCGGTCGGCATAGGCCAGGCCTTCGTCGACCAGCGGATCGCACTCGGCCAGGATCATGCAGGCGGGCGCCACGCCCTCCAGCTCGGGCGCCAGCAGCGGCGCGAAGCGCCAGTCCTCGCGCTGCGCGTGGGCAATGTACTGGTTGAAGAACCACTCGATGCTGGCCGCATCCAGCAGGTAGCCTTCAGCAAAACGACGGTGCGAATCGGTGTTGGCGTAGGCGCCCGTGCCGGGCGTGATGAGCAGCTGCAGCGCGAGCTTCAAGCCCTGGTCGCGTGCCATCAGCGCGCAGACCGCTGAGAGCGTGCCGCCAGCGCTGTCGCCGCCAATCGCAATGCGCGAAGCGTCCAGCCCGAGTGCTGCCGCGCCTTGGTCGATCAGCCAGCGCAGCGCGGCGAAGCTGTCGTCGACCGCGACCGGGAAGCGGTGCTCCGGTGCGAGCCGGTAGTCCAGCGACAGCACCGCCGCGCCGCTGCGCAGCGCGAGCTGGCGGCACAGGCTGTCGTGCGTCTCGATGCCGCCGATGGTGAAGCCACCGCCGTGCAGGTACAGCAGCACCGGCAGCCTTTCGGCGCTGGGTGAGTACAGCCGCGCCGCGCACTGCACGCCAGGTGATACAGGGACCTGAATGTCCTGCACCCTCGGCAGCGGTGCACGCGGCAGGTCCAGGATCTCGGAGCCGATGCCGTAGGCCAGGCGTGCGTGCTCGGGCGAGAGCGTGTGGAAGGCCGGCCGGTTGGCTCGGCGGATGCGCGCCAGCAAGGCGCTCATCTGCGCCGTGAGGTGCGGCGGGGAAGGCTGTGTCATCTCGGGGACAGGAACTCAAGGTTTGTCTTGTGGCATGGGGCGCGCGCCCGACAGCATACTGGCTGCATCCCAAGCTTCCCTGACTGCAGGCCATGGCGCGCATCCTCTACCTGACCCAGATCGACATCGACTTCGGCGTGCTCTCGCTGTTGCAGTCCGAATGCGAGCGGCTGGGAATCGCCAAGCCGATGGTCGTGACCGACCCCGGCGTGCGCGCCGCCGGCGTGCTGGACCAGGCGCTGGCCGCGCTGGGCACGCTTCCGCACGCGGTGTTCGACGCCACGCCGCCGAACCCCACCGAAGCCGCGGTGCGCGCCGCCGTGGCGGTCTACAAACAGCACGGCTGCGACGGGCTGGTGGCCGTGGGCGGCGGCTCCAGCATCGACCTGGCCAAGGGCGTGGCGATTGCCGCCACGCACCCTGGCCCGCTGAGCCAGTACGCCACCATCGAAGGCGGTGCCGGGCGCATCAGCGCGGCCGCGGCGCCGCTCATCGCGGTGCCGACCACCGCGGGCACCGGCAGCGAGGTCGCGCGTGGTGCGATCCTGATCGTCGACGACGGCCGCAAGCTGGGCTTCCACAACTGGAACCTGATGCCAAAGTCCGCGCTGCTGGACCCTGCGCTGACGCTGACGCTGCCCCCTTCGCTGACGGCCGCCACCGGCATGGACGCGATCGCCCATTGCCTGGAGACCTTCATGTCCGGCGCGGTCAATCCACCGGCGGACGGCATTGCGCTGGACGGCCTGGCGCGCGGCTGGGCCCACATCGAGCGGGCCACGCGCGACGGCGCCGACCGCGAAGCCCGCTGGGCCATGATGAGCGCGAGCATGCAAGGCGCGCTGGCCTTCCAGAAGGGCCTGGGCTGCGTGCATTCGCTCAGCCACAGCCTGGGCGGCAAGAACCCGCGCCTGCACCACGGCACCTTGAACGCGGTCTTCCTGCCGGCCGTGATCCGCTTCAACGCCGCGGCGGAATCGATGCGGCGCGAGAACCGGCTGGCGCGCATGGCGCATGCCGTCGGCCTGCCCGGCTGCGACAGCCAGGGCACCGAACTGGCCGAGGCCGTGCGCGAGTTGAACCTCCGGCTGGGCCTGCCGACCGGCTTGGCACAGATGGGCGTGTCGCCCGAGATCTTCGAGGCGGTGATCGATGGCGCGATGGTCGACCATTGCCACGCAACGAACCCTCGACTCGCCACCCGCGAAGACTACCTGCGACTGCTGCACGACTCGATGTGAAGCTGCGGCCGAAACGTCCGGATACAGGTCTGATACTTGCTTGGAAAACAGGTATCACTAAACCTACAGGACGTTGTTGATGCAGTGCGCAGTAACGGTGCGGCGGCTGAGTGCCGCCGGGGTGGGCGTTGCCTGCTGGGCAACCGCAAGTGCGTGGGCGCAGGCTGCTTCGGACGCGGTCGCAACGGCAGCCTCCGGCGTGGCAGCTGGCGCTGCTTCGGTGCCCGAGGGCGCGACCGCTGCGGCCACCAGCGCGACAGCCACCGCGGTCGCCACCGGCGTGCCGCTGCTGACGCCGGTCGCCCAGATCAGTGCCGGCGACACCGCCTGGATGATCAGCGCCACCGCGCTGGTGCTGCTGATGACGATTCCTGGCCTGGCGCTGTTCTACGCCGGCATGGTGCGCAAGAAGAACGTGCTGGGCACGATGGCCCAGGTGCTGGCCGTCTGCGCGCTGGTCTCGCTGCTGTGGTTTGGCTGGGGCTACAGCCTGGCCTTCATGCCGGGCTCGCCATGGCTGGGCAGCGGCATCGCGACCTTCTTGTCCACGGTGCAGTTCCACAAGGCGGCAGGGCTGGTCAGCACCCATCCTCTCGCGCCGACCATACCCGAGTCGGTGTACGTGATGTTCCAGCTGAGCTTCGCGATCATCACGCCGGCGCTGATCGTCGGCGCCTTCGCCGAGCGCATGCGTTTCGCAGCGTTGCTGTGGTTCATGGGCCTGTGGTCCATCCTGGTGTATTCGCCGGTGGCGCACTGGGTCTGGGCAAGTGATGGCTGGCTGGCCCAGCGTGGTGCGCTGGACTTCGCTGGCGGCACGGTGGTGCACATCAATGCCGGCATTGCCGGGCTGGTGGCAGCCTTCATGCTGGGCAAGCGCAAGGGCTACGGCCAAGTCGCGCTGATGCCTTCGAACCTCGCCTACACGGCCATCGGCGCCTCGCTGCTGTGGGTGGGCTGGATGGGCTTCAACGGCGGCTCTGCAGGTGCGGCAGACGGGCGCGCCGGCATGGCGATGCTGGTCACGCAACTGGGCGCGGCGGCTGCGGCATTGGCCTGGATGCTGGCCGAATGGATCGTGCGGCGCACGCCGACGCTGCTGGGCCTGTGCAGCGGCGCGGTGGCCGGCCTGGTCGCCATCACGCCGGCTTCGGGCTTCGTCAGCCCGACCAGCGCGGTGCTGATCGGCGTGGCGGCCGGCGTGGGCTGCTACTGGGGCGCCACCGGGCTGAAGCGCCTGCTGGGGGCGGACGACTCGCTGGACGTGTTCGGCGTGCACGGCGTGGGCGGCATCATCGGTGCGCTGATGACCGGCTGGCTGGCCGATCCGGAAATCGGCGGTGTCGAAGGCAGCGTGCTGACCCAGGGCCTGGCGGTACTGGCCACGCTGGTCTACAGCGGCGTGGCGAGTGCCGTGATCCTGAGGCTGGTGGACTGGGTGATCGGCCTGCGCATCACCGACAAGCAGGAATCCGACGGGCTGGACCTGAGCCAGCACGGCGAGCGCGTCGAGTGACCACAGCGTGGCTCACGATGGCGCAACAAGGCAGTTCTCTTCTTTTGACGACAACTTAGCCGGAGGTGTGAAGATGCTGGAGAGCGAGAAGCTGGCCATTGCCGCCCACCTGCACGTGGTGATGCGGCGCAAGATGGGCCGTGTCACCGATGTGGAATGGCTGGTACGCAGCCCTGAATATGCCCGCGAGATCATTCGCGTGGCGCTGGCCGAAGTGGCGCACCCGGAACTGGTCGAGTGGGGCCAGCGTTTCCTGGCCGCCATGTTCCCGCCGCCAGCCGAAGCGCGGGCCGTGCCAGCCCGTGCCATGGCAGAGCGCCACACGCCTTCGGGCTTCGGCGAGAGCCGTTTCGGCCGCAGCACCAATGCCCCCACCGCCCCGCCGCCCGCACGTTACGTGGGCAGGCTGCGCTGACAGGCTTGCGTTGACGAAAAAGGCCCGGTTGCGGGTTGGCAACCGGGCCTTTTTGTCTGGCTTGACGACCTCGACCATCGTCACCGCAGCGCGGCCGGCGCCGAGCCGCCTCAAGGCGGCCGCGCCAACCCGCCCGGCGGGTGGTTTGCCGTACCCGGCGAACCGGGTGCCCCGTTTTAATGGAACTGTTCTTCTTCGGTCGAGCCGGTCAGCGCCTTGACGCTGGAGCTGCCGCCCTGGATCACGGTGGTCACGTCGTCGAAGTAGCCGGCTCCCACTTCCTGCTGGTGCGAAACAAAGGTGTAGCCTTGTTCGCGGGCCTTGAACTCGGGCTCCTGCACCATGTCCACGTAGTGCTTCATGCCTTCGCCGTTGGCATAGGCGTTGGCAAACTTGAAGGTGTTGAACCAGTTGATGTGGATGCCGGCCAGCGTGATGAACTGGTACTTGTAGCCCAGTGCCGACAGTTCATCCTGGAAGCGCGCGATCGTGCGGTCGTCCAGGTTCTTCTTCCAGTTGAAGGACGGCGAGCAGTTGTAGCTCAGCAGCTTGCCCGGGCTCTTGGCATGCACGGCCTGCGCGAACTCACGGGCGAAGCCCAGGTCCGGCGTGCCGGTTTCGCACCACACCAAGTCCGCGTAGGGTGCGTAGGCCACGCCGCGGCTGATGGCCTGCTCCAGGCCGTTCTTGACGCGGTAGAAGCCTTCCTGTGTGCGCTCGCCGGTCAGGAAGGGCTTGTCGTTCGCGTCGTGGTCGCTGGTGATCAGGTTGGCGGCTTCCGCGTCGGTGCGGGCCAGCACGATGGTCGGCACACCCATCACGTCCGCGGCGAAACGCGCGGCCAGCAACTTCTCGATGGCTTCCTGCGTCGGCACCAGCACCTTGCCACCCATGTGGCCGCACTTCTTGACGGCGGCCAGCTGGTCTTCGAAGTGCACGCCGGCAGCGCCCGCGGCAATCATGTTCTTCATCAGCTCGAAGGCGTTCAGCACGCCGCCGAAGCCGGCTTCCGCATCGGCCACGATGGGCAGGAAGTAATCGATGAACTGCTCGTCGCCCGGGTTGATGCCGCGCGACCACTGGATCTCGTCGGCCCGCTTGAAGGTGTTGTTGATGCGGCGGACCATGGTGGGCACCGAGTCGTAGGCGTACAGCGACTGGTCCGGGTACATGGTCTCGGAGCTGTTGCCGTCGGCGGCCACCTGCCAGCCCGACAGGTACACCGCTTCCAGGCCGGCCTTGGCCTGCTGCATCGCCTGGCCGGCGGTGATCGCCCCGAAAGCGTTCACGTAGCCCTTCTTGGCGCCACCGTTGATCTTGTTCCACAGCGTCTCGGCACCGCGCTGGGCCAGCGTGTATTCGGGCTGCAGGCTGCCGCGCAGGCGCACCACGTCAGCACCGGAATAGCCACGCTTGACACCCTTCCAGCGGGGGTTCTCAGCCCAGTCTTTTTGCAGGGCGGCAATCTGTTGTTCGCGGGTCAGCTTCGTCATCGGGAGCTCCATCAGGTAGGTCGGATCGGGAGTCGATCGGGTGTCGAAAAGTGAGGTCAACTGAGTGACAACCTGGACCCAAGTGTGCGCGCCGAGCCAGCTGGAGGGAAGACTTATGTCTTATATAAGAGTGAAGTTTGTTTTCAATGAAATCAATGACTTAACTTAAAAATATCGCAATGTGAGAGTTGGAATTTCACTATGAAAAATGGAGTCGACGTTTTCGTCGGCTACATTCCGCATCGTGAAAGCGCCTTTCCGTCATGGGAAATCCGGCGCGGCGCCGCGGCAACCCAGGCAGGACGAACGCGCCAAGGCGCCTTCGGCTCCTTATGATGGCCGCCGCCGAGTTGCTCGGCCGGGTCGAGACCCCTTCGGTGATCCCCGTTCCAGTTCCTGAGAAAGCGCTGCCCGATGTCCGGCTTCCCGTTCCTGTCCCAGACCACCTTCCTGCAGGTGCCACCGCTTGCCAGCAGCCAGACCTTCGGCCTGGCCGGCGTCGCTTGGGACGGCTGCGTGACCAACCGACCTGGGGCGCGCTTTGGCCCGCGCAGCATCCGCCAGGCCAGCCACATGCTCTGCGACGGCACGCATCCGCTGTTCGACGTGGACTTGGCCGGCTGCCTGGGCGACGCCGGCGACCTGCGCTTGCCCAACACCAGCCTGGAAGGCATGCGCGAGGCGATGATGCCGCTGATCCGCCCGCTGATCGCTAGCCACCACATGGCCTGGCTGGGCGGCGACCACTCGATCACGCTGCCGCTGCTGCGCGCCTACCGCGCCCAGGTCGGCCAGCCGCTGGCTGTCATCCATTTCGACGCCCACTGCGACACCTGGGAGGACCATTTTGGCGAACCCAGCGGCCACGGCACCTGGGTCTACGAAGCGATCCAGGAAGGCCTGGTGATGCCGGAGTGCTTCACGCAACTGGGCATTCGCTCGGCAGGCGTGCGGGAAGCGAGGGAATACGTGCGCGACCAGGGCGGCCAGATCTTCACCGCGCGTGACCTGCGCGGCCTGGAGAGCCCCGCGCAGCTGGTCCCGGTGCTCAGCGCCATCCGCGAGCGGCTGGCCGCGCATGGCCACCCTCCGCTGTACCTGAGCCTGGACATCGACTGCCTGGACCCGGCCTTTGCGCCCGGCACCGGCACGCCCGAGCCCGCCGGCATGACGACCAACCAGCTTTTCAGCATCGTCGAGGAACTGGCCGACCGGCCCTTCATCGGCATGGACTGCGTGGAAGTGTCCCCGCCGTTCGACCAGAGCGAGCTGACCAGCCTGGCCGCCTCGCAGATCGTCTGGACCTACCTGTGCGGCCAGCGCAAGCGGTTGGGGATCTGAAAACCTAAAGCGGCAACGCGGTGGTTTTTTTGACCGTTCGCAGCACCAGCATCGAGTTCGACCGTTCCACGCCTGGCAGGTGCATCAGCACCTGGGTGTGGAAACGCTCCAGGTCCTCGGCGTCGCGGTAGGCGAAGCGGATCAGGTAGTCGTTCGAGCCGGCCACGTAGTAGCAGTCCAGCACCTGCGGCTCGGCCCGCACAGCCTGCTCGAAGGCTTCGAGCAGGCTGTTGCTCATGGTTTCGAGGTTGATGATGGTGAAGCTGGTGCCCGTCTGGCCCACGGCCTTGGGGTTCAGCAGCGCCACGTACTGCGCGATCACGCCTTCGTCTTCCAGCTGCTTGACGCGCCGGAGGCAGGCCGAGGGCGACAAATGCACCCGCTGCGCCAGCTCCACGTTGGTGAGCTTGCCGTCGAGTTGCAGCTCCGACAGGATGGCCCGGTCAATCGCGTCCAGATGCATCAGTTGCATACCGGCCTGTGATGAAAATTGCGGCGATTTGGAGATGCTTCGCATATTGTTTCAAGATTCTACGTCCGGTTCGCATGAAATTGCGCCGCGGGGCTAGCGCCCCTGCCAACGCGCAAGCACATTGCGCGCCGGCTTGGCTAGACTGCTCTTCGTTGCCAAATGCCACTTGAAGCAGCGCCGAAGCGTGATGTGGATCACACCGCCGCCGCCAAGTCCTTGAGGAACCGCCATGACCGCCGACCTTGACGCCTACTGGATGCCGTACACGGCCAATCGCCAGTTCAAAAAGGCGCCACGCCTTCTGACCAGGGCTTCCGGCATGCATTTCTGGAACGACGAAGGCCGGCAGATCCTCGACGGCGTTGCAGGCCTGTGGTGCGTCAACGCGGGCCATGCCCGTCCGCGCATCGTGCAGGCGATCGCCGAGCAGGCCGCCGAGATGGACTACGCGCCGCCGTTCCAGATGGGCCACCCCAAGGCCTTCGAGCTGGCCCGCCGCGTGGCGGACCTGGCGCCCGGCGACATGAACAAGGTCTTCTTCACCAACTCCGGCTCCGAAGCCGTGGAGACGGCGCTGAAGATGGCCCTGGCCTACCACCGCGTGCGCGGCGAAGGCCAGCGCACCCGGCTGATCGGCCGCGAGCGTGGCTACCACGGCGTCAACTTCGGCGGCATGTCGGTCGGCGGCATCGTGGGCAACCGCAAGATGTTCGGCAGCATGCTGGGCGGCGTGGATCACATCCGCCACACCCACGACCTGGCCCGCAACGCCTTCAGCGTCGGCCAGCCGGCCAACGGTGCGGAACTGGCGGACGACCTGGAGCGACTGTGCGCACTGCACGACCCTTCGACCATCGCCGCGGTGATCGTCGAGCCCGTCGCTGGCTCCACCGGCGTGCTGATCCCGCCGCAAGGTTACCTGCAGCGCCTTCGCGAGATCTGCGACCGCCACGGCATCCTGCTGATCTTCGACGAGGTCATCACGGGCTTCGGCCGCACCGGCAACCCGTTTGCCGCGCAGACTTTCGGCGTCACGCCGGACCTGATGAGCTG
This sequence comes from Ideonella sp., assembly GCF_041287625.1. Classification (GTDB taxonomy): domain Bacteria; phylum Pseudomonadota; class Gammaproteobacteria; order Burkholderiales; family Burkholderiaceae_C; genus Ideonella. Next base: position 62,376 of record NZ_JBGGNH010000073.1, on the reverse strand, counting down.
CGCCAAGGGCCTCACCAACGGCGCCGTGCCGATGGGTGCGGTGATCGCCCGCCAGCATGTCTACGACGCTTTCATGCAGGGCCCGGAGCAGGCAATCGAGTTCGCCCATGGCTACACCTATTCGGCCCACCCACTGGCTTGCGCCGCCGGCCTGGCCACGCTGGACACCTACGAGGAAGAAGGCCTGCTGACCCGCGCTGGCGAGCTGCAGTCGTATTTGGCCGAATCGCTGCATTCGCTGAAGGACGCGCCGCACGTGATCGACGTGCGCAACATCGGCCTGGTCGGCGGCATCGAGCTGACGCCGCGCCCCGGCGCACCGACCGCGCGGGCCTTCGACGTGTTCCTGGACTGCTACGCCGCTGGCGTGATGGTGCGCACCACGGGCGACACGGTTGCGCTGTCGCCGCCGCTGATCATCAGCCGCGAGCAGATCGACCAGATCGTCGGCACCTTGCGCATCGCCATCGGCCGCGTGGCCTGAGACCCTTCCCGTTCTTCTCTTTCCACCCTGCTGTATCTGACTTCCAGAGGGCTTGCCTAGCGCCTACCTTATGACCTTCCTCAGCGTCGACCGCGATCTCGCCCGCCATTCGTACTACGCCGCCACGGCCCCGCGCACGCAGGGTCACGCTGCGCTTTCCGGCGACCTCGAAGCCGACGTGGCCATCGTCGGCGGCGGCCTGGCCGGCCTGACGGCCGCGCTGGACCTGGCCAAGCTGGGCCGCAAGGTCGTGCTGCTGGAGGCCAGGCAGGTGGGCTGGGGCGCCAGTGGGCGCAACGGCGGGCAGGCCATCCACGGCCTGGCCTGCGACCAGACCGAGATCGAAGCCCAACTGGGTCTGGACGACGCCCGCAAGGTCTGGGGCATGACGCTGGAAGCGCTGGACCTGCTGCGCCAGCGCATTCGCCAGCACAACATCGAGTGCGACTGGCGCGACGGTTACCTGGGCGTGGCCACCAGTGCGCGCAAAGGCGCGGCGCTGGCCGAATGGGCCGAGCGCATGGCGCGGGTCTACAACACCAAGTTCACGCCGGTGCCGCACGAGCGCATTGGCGACTGGATCGCCAGCCCGCGCTACCACTCCGGCCTGCACGACCCGCACTCCGGTCACCTGCACCCGCTCAAATACGCGCTGGGCATCGCGCGCGCCGCCGCCGAAGCCGGCGTGCAGATCTTCGAGAACTCACCCGTCACGGCGATGACGCCCGGCGCCACGGTCACCCTGCACACCTCTGGCGGCAAGGTGCGCGCGCCGCAGGTGCTGCTGGCCGGCAACGTCTACCTGCAGGGCGTGGCCCAGGCGCTGGAGCCGCGCATCATGCCGGTCGGCACCTACATCGTCTGCTCCGAGGCACTCGATCCCGGCCTCGCCTCCTCGCTGGTGCCTTCGGGCTCGGCCGTCTGCGACACCAACTTCGTGCTGGACTACTTCCGCCCGACCGCCGACCACCGCATGCTGTACGGCGGCCGCGTCAGCTACAGCACCGTCACGCCGCCGAACCTGGCCGAGACGATGAGGAAGCGCATGGTCGGCACCTTCCCGCAGCTGAAAAACGCCAGGGCCGAGTTCGCCTGGGGCGGCTTCGTCGACATCACGATGAACCGCGCGCCCGACTTTGGCCGCCTGCCGGACGGGCACCAGAACGTGTATTACCTGCAAGGCTTCTCCGGCCACGGCCTGGCGCTGACCGGCCTGGCTGGCCGGCTGGTGACCGAGGCCATGACCGGCGACGCGAGCCGCTTTGACGTCTTCGCACGCATCAAGCACCATGCCTTCCCGGGCGGGCGCTTGCTGCGCACTCCAGCACTGGTGCTGGGCATGGCCTGGTACCAGCTGCGGGACTTGCTGGGTTGAACCGAAACATTTCCAGGACCGTTCCAGGACGATTGCCATGAACGACATGACCCTGCCCTCCTCGATTGCCGCAACGCATGACGGCGCGGCCGCACCGATGCGCAAGCCGGTGGTGCTGGTGCCCGCCTGCAACCGCATGCTGGGCGAACACCCGTTCCACGTCGCCGGCAAGAAGTACCTCGATGCGGTGCGCCTGTCTGGCGGCCAGCCGCTGATCGTGCCGTCTGCCGAGGCGGACGAGATTGACGCGCTGCTGGACCTGGCCGATGGCGTGTTCCTCACCGGCTCGCCGTCCAATGTGCATCCCAGCCACTTCGGCGAAGAGGTGCTGAACCCGGCCCTGCCGCTGGACCCGCTGCGCGACAGCTGGACGCTGCCCTTGATCCGCCGCACGCTGGCACGCGGCATCCCGCTGTTCGCGATCTGCCGCGGTGCACAGGAGACCAACGTGGCGCTGGGCGGCTCGCTGCACCAGGCCGTGCATGACGTGGCCGGCCACCATGACCACCGCGCGCCCGACGGCGAACCGGCTGCCGTGCAGTACGGCCCGGCGCATGCGGTGCAGGTGCAGGCCGGCGGCGTGCTGGCCAGCCTGTTCGGCAGCGGCGACTTTCCGGTCAACTCGGTGCACGGCCAGGCGGTGAACCGGCTGGCGGACGGCCTGCGGGTCGAAGCCCGCGCGCCGGACGGGCTGGTCGAAGCGTTTTCAGTCGAAGGCGGCGCGGGCTTCAGCCTGTGCGTGCAATGGCATCCGGAATGGCAGGCTGCGCAGAACCCGCAATCGGTCGCGATGCTGAAGGCCTTTGGCGAAGCCTGCCGGCGGCATCAGGCTGCACACCATCCAGCAGCAGTTCAACCGGGCGCAAACAAGGCCTGACCCAACAGAACCCCGGGGCCCGCGCGGCCCGGCGCCAGGCGCAGCAGTCTGCCAGGCGACATTCCGCGCGCAATGCAAAGTCAAAGCAGGTGCCACCATGGCCAGCAGAGAACAATTCAATTTCAGCGAGCTGGAGAACTGGCTCAACCAACACCGTGTCACCGAGATCGAGTGCCTCGTGCCCGACCTCACCGGTGTGGCGCGCGGCAAGATCCTGCCGCGCCAGAAGTTCACCGAGGACCGCGGCATGCGGCTGCCCGAGGCCATTGTGGCGATGGGCGTGACGGGAGAATTCCCGGAAGAAGGCCCGTACTACGACGTGATCCACCCGACGGACCGAGACATGCACCTGCGGCCCGACCCGGCCACCGTGCGCATCGTGCCCTGGGCCACCGACCCGACCGCGCAAGTCATCCACGACTGCTACGACCGCGACGGCAACCTGGTGCCTTTTGCGCCGCGCTCGGTGCTGCGCCGCGTCTGCGACCTGTTCGCCGCCGAAGGCTGGGAACCCGTCGTGGCGCCGGAGCTGGAGTTCTACCTGGTCGCCCGCAACACCGACCCCGACATGCCGCTGAAGCCGCCGGTCGGCCGCAGCGGCCGCAGCGAAACCTCGCGCCAAGCCTATTCGATCGACGCGGTCAACGAGTTCGACCCGCTGTTCGAAGACGTCTACGACTACTGCGAGAAGATGGAGCTGAACGTGGACACGCTGATCCACGAAGTCGGCGCCGGCCAGATGGAGATCAACTTCTTCCACGCCCACCCGCTGGGCCTGGCCGACGAAGTCTTCTTCTTCAAGCGCACCGTGCGCGAGGCCGCGCTGCGCCACGACATGTTCGCTACCTTCATGGCCAAGCCGATTGCCGGCGAGCCGGGCAGCGCGATGCACGTGCACCAGAGCCTGGTCAGCAAGATGACCGGCAAGAACATCTTCAGCAACGAAGACGGCACCGCCAGCGACGAGTTCTACTGGTACATCGGCGGCCTGCAGAAGTACATCCCGGCAGCGATGGCGCTGTTTGCCCCGTACGTCAACAGCTACCGCCGCCTCTCGCGCAACACCGCTGCGCCGATCAACATCCAGTGGGGCAGCGACAACCGCACCGTCGGCATCCGTTCGCCGGTGGCCTCGCCCTCGGCACGCCGGATCGAGAACCGCGTGATCGGTGCCGATGCCAACCCCTACGTGGCACTCGCCGCCACGCTGGCCTGCGGCTACCTGGGCATCAAGAACAAGATCGCACCGGCCGCGGAATGCAAGGGCGACGCCTACCTCGGCGAGTACCAGCTGCCACGCAGCCTGGGCGAAGCGCTGGAACTGCTGCGCCAGGACACCGACCTGGCCGAAGTGCTGGGCAAGGACTTCATCACGGTCTACACCGAGGTGAAAGAGATCGAGCACGCCGAGTTCATGAAGGTGATCTCGCCGTGGGAACGTGAGCATCTGCTGCTCCACGTCTAAGAAGCTGCCCAAAACCATTGCGCGGTCACCTCACAAGGGTGGCCGTTTTTCAAGGAGCCTCCCCATGCAAAACAACATCGTCATCCAGGCCCCGGCCGTGGCCACCAAGCGCACGACGCGCGAATGGCAGCAAGCCGATTCGGCGCACTTCCTGCACCCGTTCACCGACCATGGCGGCCTTTCCCGCAAGGGCTCGCGCATCATCACCAAGGCAGAGAACATCTACCTTTGGGACAGCGAAGGCCACAAGCTGCTGGACGCCATGAGCGGCCTGTGGTGCGTCAACGTTGGCTATGGCCAGCAGGCGCTGGTGGACGCAGCCACGCGGCAGCTGAAAGAGCTGCCGTTCTACAACGCGTTTTTCCAGACCGCCACGCCGCCTTCGATCGAAGCTGCCGAGCTGATCTCTTCGGTCACGCCGCCCGGTTTCGAGCATGTGTTCTTCACCGGTTCGGGCTCCGAAGGCAACGACACCGTGGTGCGCATGGTGCGCCGCTACTGGGACATCCTGGGCCAGCCGGAACGCCAGGTCATCATCGGCCGCGTCAACGGTTACCACGGCTCGACGATGGCCGGCGCCTCATTGGGGGGCATGAGCGGCATGCATGCACAAGGTGGGTTGCCGATCCCCAACATCGTGCACATCGACCAGCCCTACCAGTTCGAACACGGCCGCGGCATGGACCGTGACGCCTTCGGCCTGAAGGCCGCAAGCTGGCTGGAAGACAAGATCCTCGCTGTCGGCCCGGAGAAGGTCGCGGCCTTCATCGGCGAGCCGGTGCAAGGCGCTGGCGGCGTGATCATTCCGCCGAAGAGCTACTGGCCCGAGATCCAGCGCATCTGCGACAAGTACGGCATCCTGCTGGTGTCCGACGAAGTCATCTGCGGCTTCGGCCGCACGGGCAACTGGTTCGGCTGCGAGACCATGGGCAGCAAGCCCGACCTGATGACCTTCGCCAAGGGCGTGACCTCCGGCTACATCCCGCTGGGTGGCGTGGCCGTCGGCGGGCGCGTGGCCAAGGTGCTGATCGAGCAAGGCGGCGAGTTCCAGCACGGCTTCACCTACTCGGGCCATCCGGTGGCTTGCGCAGTGGCGGTGGCCAACATCAAGCTGATCCAGCAGCTCAAGCTGGTCGAGCATGTTCGCGACGATGTCGGCCCGTATCTTGCACAGCAGTTCGCAAGCTTGCGCGACCATCCTTTGGTCGGCGAAACGGAGACATGCGGACTGATGGGTGCGATGCTGCTGGTGAAGGACAAATCCACCGGCACGACCTTCCCAGGCGAAGTGGACATCGGCATGGTGTGCCGCGGCCACTGCTTCGCCAACGGCTTGATCATGCGTGCGGTGGGCGACCGCATGATCATCGCGCCACCGCTGGTGATGACCCGCGCTCAGATCGACGAGATGATGGCGCTGATCCGCCGCTGCCTCGACCTGACGCTGGCCGACGCCACAAAAAACGGCTGGATTTAAGGGTGCCCCCAGACCTGTCGCTTCGCGTCAGGCCCCCCGAGGGGGATGAGAAACCTTGGGGCGGCCCGGCGGTTTCTCATGCCGCCGCCGCGCTGCCCCAGGCGTTACCGCGCCCACCTGCAGCGCCAGCTTTTTCGTGTTCGCCCGGGGCGTCACGGCCCTGTTCGTCTCCTAGACTGCAAGCTGAAGCAGTGCACCGCTGCCCCACCGGCGTGTGCCCTGAGTTTGACAACCCGCATCTGTGACCCCCCGGAGGAATATCTTCATGAAGTTCAAGTCTGTGCGTTCGGTTCTGTCGCTGGCCATGGCCGCGCTCTCGCTCTCAATGGTCGGCGGCGCCGCCATGGCCCAGGAAGAGGAGAAGGTCCTCAACATCTACAACTGGTCCGACTACATCGCCGAAGACACGATCGCGAACTTCGAGAAGGAAACCGGCATCAAGGTCCGCTACGACAATTTCGACAACAACGAAATCGTCCATGCCAAGCTGGTTGCCGGCAAGACGGGTTACGACGTGGTCGTGCCTTCGTCGAACTGGGCCAAGCTGCAAGCCGAAGGCGGCCTGCTGCGCAAGCTGGACAAATCGCTGCTGCCCAACCTGAAGAACCTGGATCCGGCGATCCAGGCCCAGCTGGCCAACATGGACCCGGGCAACCAGTACATGGTCGACTGGCTGTGGGGCTACACCACCGTCGGCATCAACGTCGACAAGGTCAAGGCGGCGCTGGGCGGCACGCCGATGCCGGACAACGTCTGGGACCTGGTCTTCAAGCCGGAATACATCTCCAAGATGAAGTCCTGCGGCGTGTCCTTCCTGGACTCCGCCACCGAAGTCGTGCCGGCCGCGCTGCACTACCTCGGCAAGCCTTCGTTCAGCAAGTCGCCCAGCGACTACGCTGCCGCCACCACGCTGCTGAAGTCCGTGCGTCCTTATGTGACGCTGTTCAGCTCGTCGGGCTACATCAACGACATGGCCAACGGCTCGGTCTGCCTGGCGCTGGGCTGGTCCGGTGACATCAACATCGCGCGCCAGCGGGCCATCGAAGGCAAGACCGGCCAGAAGCTCGAAGCCCTGATCCCGAAGACCGGCGGCCTGTTGTTCTTCGACGTGATGGTCATCCCGGCCGACGCCGCCCACCCCGGCAATGCGCACAAGTGGATCAACTACATCATGCGCCCCGAGGTCGATGCGAGCCTGACCAACAAGGTCTTCTACGCCAACCCGAACAAGGAATCGCTGAAGTTCGTCAAGCCGGAAGTGGCGACCAATCCGACCGTGTTCCTGTCGCCCGCCGACCTGCAGAAGATGGCCGCACCGGACTCGCTGAACAACGACCTGCGCCGCCTGATGACGCGCACCTACACCTCGTTCAAGACCGGTCTGTAAGGCGCCCGCCCGCATCATGACGAACTCTCCCGCCAGCGTCTCCCGCCCGACCAGCAGCGTTAGCACTTCCGGCGCTGACAGCACCTACCTCCAGATCCAGAACGTGGTGAAGGACTTCGGTGGCTACAAGGCCGTCAACAACGTCAGCCTGGACATCGCCAAGGGCGAGATCTTCGCGCTGCTCGGCTCGTCGGGCTGCGGCAAGACGACCTTGCTGCGCATGCTGGCGGGCTTCGAGACGCCCACGTCCGGCCGCATCATCCTGAACGGCCAGGACCTGGCGGGGCTGCCGCCTTACGACCGGCCGCTGAACATGATGTTCCAGTCGTATGCGCTGTTCCCTCACCTCACCGTGTGGGACAACATCGCCTTCGGCCTGCGCCGCGACGGCCTGCCCAAGGAGCAGGTCGCAGCGCGCGTGGAAGCCATGCTGAAACTGGTGCAGTTGGCCAAGTTCGCCAAGCGCAAGCCGCACCAGCTGTCCGGCGGCCAGCAGCAGCGCGTGGCGCTGGCGCGCAGCCTGGCCAAGCAGCCGCAGATGCTGCTGCTCGACGAACCGCTGGGTGCGCTGGACAAGAAACTGCGCGAGGAAACGCAGATCGAGCTGGTCAACATCATCGAGCAGGTCGGCGTGACCTGCGTGATGGTGACCCATGACCAGGAAGAAGCCATGACCATGGCCTCGCGCATCGCGGTGATGAGCGAAGGTCGCTTCCTGCAGGTCGGCACGCCGGGCGAGGTCTATGAGACCCCGCAGACCCGCTTCGTCGCCGACTTCATCGGCAACGTGAACCTGATGGAAGGCACGGTCGAGGTCGACGAGGCCGACCACGTCATCATCGCCAGCCCGGACTGCAAGCACTACGTCGGCCATGGCATCACCGGCACGCTGGGCATGCAGGTCACCGTCGCGCTGCGGCCGGAAAAGATCGTCATCGACCGCAGCCCACCGCCAGACGAGTTCAACCGGGTGCAGGGCACGATCGAGGAAATGTCCTACTTCGGCAGCTTCACCGTCTACCGGCTGAAGCTGGCGAGCGGCGAGATGCTGAAGGTCAGCATGGCCAACACCGTGCGCCAGCGCGAAGACGCGCTGACCTGGGGCGACAGCGTCTGGGCGCACTGGTCGCGCTCGTCCCACGTGGTGCTGACCCAGTGAGCGCCGCCGTGTCGACCCCCGCCACTGTCGCAACCACGCCTGCCCGCAAACGGCCGAAGTGGCTGACCGGCCGCTTCGGCGTCATTGCCCTGCCCTACGGCTGGCTGCTGGTTTTTTTCCTGCTGCCTTTCCTGATCCTGGTCAACTTCAGCGTGTCCGAGATGGGCGCGGTGGTGGCCAAGGACCTGGTCAGCTACAAGGACGGCCTGCTGACGCTGACACTGAAGCTGGGCAACTACGTCTTCATCACCGAAGACGAGCTGTACTGGATGACCTACGTCGCCAGCCTGAAGTACGCGGCCATCACCGCCGTGCTGTGCCTGCTGATCGGCTACCCGTTCGCCTACTTCATGGCCCGGGCCAAGAGCACGCTGCAGCCAACCCTGCTGATGCTGGTGATGCTGCCGTTCTGGACCTCGTTCCTGCTGCGCGTGTATGCCTGGAAAGGCTTGCTGAGCGAACACGGCTGGGTTTCGGACTTCCTCATCGGCACCGGGCTGGACCAGGTGCTGGCCTGGGCCCACCTGATCCCCGCGCCGGGCAAGCTGATGAACACACCGTTCTCGCTGGTGCTGGGCATGGTCTACACCTACGTGCCCTTCATGATCCTGCCGCTGTACTCCAACCTGTCGAAGATGGACGTGCGGCTGCTGGAAGCGGCGGCAGACCTGGGCGCGACTGCCTGGGTCGCGTTCTGGAAGATCACGGTGCCGCTGTCCAAGGCCGGCATCATCGCCGGCACCATGCTGGTGTTCATCCCCTGCGTCGGCGAATTCGTCATCCCTGAGCTGCTGGGCGGCCCGGAGACGCTGATGATCGGCCGCGTGGTCTGGGATGAGTTCTTCTCGAACAACGACTGGCCGATGGCCTCCAGCGTGGCCGTGGTGATGATCCTCTTGATCATCGTGCCGCTGGCCTTCTTCAGCAAATACCAGGCAGAAGCCCAGGAGGCCCGCTGATGTTGCGCACCTCTCCCGCTTTCAACCGCTGCTTCGGCCGCGCCTGGCTGGTCCTCGGCTATGCCTTCCTTTACCTGCCCATCCTGGCGCTGGTGCTGTTCTCGTTCAACGACTCGCCGGTGGCCAACGTCTGGCGCGGCTTCACGCTGAAGTGGTACAGCGCGCTGGCCCGCGACGGCGAGATGCTCAGCGGCCTTTGGCTGTCGGCCAAGATCGCATTTTTCACCGCCTGCGGCTCGGTCATCCTGGGCACCTTCGCGGCCTTCGCGCTGGTCAAGTACAAGCGCTTTTTCGGCCGCACGCTGTTCTCCGGCATGGTCAACGCGCCGCTGGTCATGCCCGAGGTCGTGGTCGGCCTGTCGCTGTTGCTGATGCTGGTCTCGGTGCAGCGCATCACCGGCTTCCCGGAGCGTGGCGCCAGCACCATCTGGCTGGGCCATTTGCTGCTGGGCATGGCCTATGCCACGGTGGTAGTGCAGGCCCGGCTGCAGGAGCTGAACCCCTCGCTGGAAGAGGCCGCGATGGACCTTGGCGCGCGCCCGCGCCAGGTGTTCTTCCTGGTCACGCTGCCGATGATCTCGCAGGCGCTGATGTCGGCCTGGTTGCTGACCTTCACGCTGTCGCTGGACGACGTGGTGCTGTCGGCCTTCCTGTCCGGCCCTGGCTCCACGACCATGCCGCTGGTGATCTTCTCTCGCGCCCGGCTGGGGCTGAATCCCAGCGTCAATGCGGTGGCCACGCTGATCGTGCTGGCGGTGTCCATCGGCGTGATCGCGGCCAGCTACCTGATCGCCCGCGGCGAGCGACGCCGCCAACAGGAAATGGCCGCCGCCGCTCGCAATTGAATCCCGTGCTCATGTGCCGACTGGTTGCTGCCTGAGGAGGCACGCCAGCCTGGTTTGGATAGGTCCGCCCCCGGACCCGCAGCTCACGTCGAAAACCCAGAAAGAAGGCATCCACGATGAACGTTCTCCGCCCCTCCCTGCTGATGCTCGCACTGGCCGCCGCCTTCCCGGCGATGGCGCAGTCCAACGAGGAACTGCTGAAGGAACTCCAGGCCCTGAAGGCCCGCATCGGCCAGCTGGAAGCCAAGCTGGGCGCCACGCCGGCGCCAGCCGCGCCCGCCACGCAGCCGCAATGGGGCATGACGCCCGAGCAGTCGGCAGAGTTCAACCGCATCGCCGCGAAGACCGAAGCCATCCAGGACAACCTGCAGGACAAGGGCTTCATGGGCCTGAAGATCTCCGGCTACATCGAACCCACCTATGTGTGGAACCAGCGCCAGAACCGGGCCGGCTTCCAGTTCCTGAACCAGCAGTCCGACGGTTATGCCTACGACACCTCGTACTTCGGCGCCGCCTCGATCGACTTCCTGAAGGAAACCGACAGCGGCACGATCTGGCACCTGACGCTGGCACCGAACCGCGGCGTGGGCGCCGCCATCGATGGCGCCAGCATCGTGCAGGAAGCCACCGTCTCGGTCGCGCTGACCGACCAGAACACCCGCTTCATCGCCGGCCAGATCCCGGACTGGTCCGGCTACGAATACCAGCAGCCCACGCTGAACCCGCTGACCAGCCACAACCTGCTGTATGACTTCACACTGCCCGTCGGCTACACCGGCGCCGGCCTGGACTTGAAGGACGGCAAGTGGTGGGTGCGCACCGCCATCGCCAACCTGAATGCCCCAGTTCACCAGGCCGGCGACAAGTCCGCGGTGTGGGCGCTGCGGCTGGACTACGCCAAGGGCGAATACGACGGTTGGGGCTTTGCCAGCGTGGTCGGCAAGACGCCGAACTTCAACACCGGGACCAACACGATGTCCTTCATCGCCGAGGCCGACGGCTACTTCACCCGCGGTGACCTGACGCTGCAAGGCCAGGTCGCCTACGGCCAGCAGAAGGAAGGCGCGATCACCCCCGCGGCCGACGGCAGCTGGCGCGACTCACGCTGGATCGGCGCCTCGGGCCTGGTCGGCTTCATGTTCACGCCGCGCCTGCAGGGCCTGCTGCGTGCCGATTACATCTACAACCGCAAGAACGGCGGCGGCCTGTTCGGCTACAACGGTTACTCCGGTGCCGACGAAAACGGCGACTTGGCCTATGGCAACGACGGTCGCAACGGCCTGGGCCCGGACCTGAACGGCGACCTGGACAAGGGTGCGAACCGCTTCGCGGTGACCATCGGCGGCAAGTACGCGGTCGACACCGCCACCACGGTCAAGCTGGAGTACCGCCTGGACGGCGCCGACCGCCCGGTCTTCGAAGACGTGCGCAACGGCACGTTCAAGAAGACCAACAGCATGATCGCCACCTCGGTCGTCGTGGCCTTCTAAGCAGCACTGCGCGCAGGGCGAACACACCGCCTTGCGCCGGCAAGCCATACAAAGGCGGACCACCGCCTTGCCTGCGGGGCCGCCATGAGGCGGCCCTTTCTTTCTCGACACTCCGGAGACTTCAGATGAGCACTCCCATCAACTGGACCGAACGCGCCACCACGCTGCAGTTCGACGGCCGCGCCGTGATCAACGGCCAACGGGTCGCCGCTTTGGATGGCCAGACCTTTGCCAAGCACTCTCCCGTGGACAACCGCCTGCTCGGCGCCGTCGCCCGCGGCCAGGCGGCCGACGTCGACGCCGCCGTGAAGGCCGCCCGCGCGGCCTTCGACGACCGCCGCTGGGCCGGCCAGCCGCCTGCCGCGCGCAAGAAGGTGCTGCAGCGCTTTGCCGAGAAGATCCTGGCCGCCGGTGAAGAACTGGCGCTGCTGGAGACGCTGGACATGGGCAAGCCGGTGCAGTATTCGCTGGGCGTGGACGTGTCAGCCACCGCACGCTGCATCGCCTGGTACGGCGAAGCCGTGGACAAGGTTTACGACGAGATCGCGCCGACTGGTGACAGCGCGCTGGCCCTCATCACCCGCGAGGCCATGGGCGTGATCGGCGCCATCGTGCCCTGGAACTACCCGATGATCATGGCCGCCTGGAAGCTGGGCCCGGCCCTGGCCGCCGGCAATTCCGTCGTGCTCAAGCCCAGCGAAAAGAGCCCGTACACCGCCGCCCGCCTGGCCGAGCTGGCCGTGGAAGCCGGCCTGCCGCCCGGCGTCTTCAACGTCGTACCCGGCTATGGCCACGAGGCCGGCGAGGCGCTGGCGCTGCACATGGACGTGGACGCCATCGGCTTCACCGGCTCCACCCGCGTGGGCCGCCGCATGCTGGACTACGCAGGCCGCTCCAACCTCAAGCGCGTCTACAACGAGCTGGGCGGCAAGTCCGCCTTCCTGGTATTCGACGACTTCAAGGACATCGCCCGCGCCGCGCAAACCGTCGCCGGCAGCATGTTCTTCAACCAGGGCGAAAGCTGCAACGCGCCCTCGCGCGTGCTGGTGCACGATAGCGTGGCGGATGAGTTCGTCAAGCTGGTGGCCGCCGAGGCGCCGAAGTACGCCGCGGGCGACCCGCTGAGCGGCAAGGCAGAACTCGGCGCGCTGGTGGACGAAACCCAGATGCGCACCGTGCTCGGCTACATTGACGCAGGCAACACCGAAGGCGCACGCTGCGTGGCCGGCGGCCGCCAGGCGCGCAGCGAAACCGGTGGCTACTACGTCGAACCGACGGTGTTCGACGGCGTGACCAACGACATGAAGATCGCCCGCGAGGAAATCTTCGGCCCGGTGATGAGCATCATCCGCTTCAACACCGAAGCCGAGGCCGTCGCGATGGCCAATGCCTCCAGTTACGGCCTGCAGGCCAGCGTGTGGAGTGACAGCCTGAACCGCGCCCACCGCGTTTCGCGCGCACTGCGCGCCGGCACCGTGCATGTCAACCAGTATGACGAAGACGACATCACCGTGCCGTTTGGCGGCTACAAGCAGAGCGGCAACGGTCGCGACAAGTCACTGCACGCGTTCGACAAGTACACCGAGTTGAAGACGACCTGGATCCGGCTGGATTGAACGCATGGTGGAGGAATTGAAAGCGCGCCTCGCCGCGCAGGGCGTGCACACGCTGATCGCCCAGTTCGCCGACGTGCACGGCACCGCCAAAGGCAAGTACGTGCCGCTGGCGCACCTGGACGATCTGCTCAAGACGGGCGCCGGCTTTGCCGGCCCGTCCATCTGGGGCACGGCCTTGCCGCGCACCGGTGCGCGGGCCGAGTACTACGCGCGGCCGGCCGAGGACAACATCCAGGCGCTGCCTTGGATGCCCGGTTACGCGCTGGCCACCAGCAGCGGCTTCGTGGACGGGCAGCCCTTCGAGGCTTGCCCGCGCCAGGTGCTGCAGCGTGCCACCGCGCGGCTGGCCGAACGGGGCTGGCGGCTGAAGACCGGCATCGAGCCGGAGTTCTTCCTGTTGAAGCAACAAGGCGGCCGGTGGCTGCCAGCCGACGACGCCGACCGCCTGGACAAGCCCAGCTACGACCTCAAGTCCATGCCGCGCCAGGCCGCCTTCCTGCAGGCGCTGGGCCGGGCGTTGACGGACGCCGGGCTGGATGTTCTGCAGCTGGATCACGAGGACGCGCACGGCCAGTACGAGGTGAACTTCGCGTTCGACGAAGCGCTGGCCAGCGCCGATCACCTGATGCTGTTCAAGCTCGCCGCGCACACGCTGGCCGAGCAGCACGGCACCGTGTTCTCGATGATGCCCAAGCCGTTTGCCAACCAGCCGGGCAGCGGGCTGCACTTCCATGTGTCGCTGTGGGACGAGGCGAACCGCTGCGTGTTTGCGCCGGTGGCGGACGAGCCGGGCGCGCTGTTGTCGCCGCTGGCGCGCCACTTCATCGGCGGCGTGCTGGCGCACTCGGCGGCGCTGTGCGCGCTGGCCGCGCCCACGGTCAACAGCTACAAGCGGCTGGTGGTCGGCGAGTCGCTGTCGGGCACAAGCTGGGCACCGGCCTGTGTGGCGCACGGGCCGAACAACCGCACCGCGGTCGTGCGCACCCTGCCCGGCCGCTTCGAATGGCGCCTGCCGGATGCCAGCGCGAACCCATACCTGGCGACCGCGGCGCTGATTGCCGCCGGGCTGGACGGCATTGACCGCCAGCTGGACCCGGGGCCGGACTGCACCGAGGACCTGTTCGCGCTGTCGCTGGGCGAGATCCGCGCGCGTGGCATCGCGCTGCTGCCGCAGTCGCTGGACGAAGCGGCAGACGCACTCGCCGCGGACGAAGTGGTGCAAGCCGCGCTCGGCCCGGTGCTGAGTGCCGAGTTCGTGCGGCTGAAGAAGGCCGAGTGGCTGGCTTATGCCCGCCATGTGAGCGACTGGGAACTGCAGCGCTACGCGGCAGCGTTCTGAAGTTGAGCGCGCATGACGTGAGAGGCCGCGGGCTGGCCTATGCCTGCCTCGCGGCCAGCATGATGCTGGTGGGCAGCTACGTGGCGCTGTCCAAGTCGCTGGTGGCCGTGTTCCCGGTCTTCCTGCTCGCCTGGTTGCGCTTTGGCATTGCCGCGATCGCCATGCTGGGCTGGGTGCGGCGCGCGCCGGCCGAGCCGCGGCTGAGCGCCGGCGACCGCAAGCTGCTGTTCTTCGAGAGCTTCCTGGGCAACTTCTTGTTTTCAATCTGCATGCTGTTCGGCGTGCAGGCCACCTCGGCCGTGGCGGCCGGCGTGGTGATGGCCGGCATTCCGGCGGCGGTGGCGCTGCTGTCGCGCTTCTGGCTGGGCGAGAAGCTGCAGCCACGCGTGATGGCCGGCATTGCCTGCGCGGTGGCCGGCATTGCGCTGCTGGCGCTGGCACGCGGCAGCCAGCCGGCGGCGCAGCAGGCGCCCTGGTGGGGCTATGTGCTGCTGCTGGGCGCGGTGTTCTGCGAGGCCTGCTACGTGGTCATCGGCAAGCGGCTGACGGCCCAGGTTTCGCCCAAGCGCATCAGCGCGCTGATCAACCTTTGGGGCTTGGCGCTGGTCACGCCGCTGGGCCTGTGGCAGGCCACGCGGTTCGACTTCGCCATCGTCGCGCCGGCCAGCTGGGGCCTGCTGCTGTTTTATGCGGTGGCGGCCAGCATGGTCACCGTGTGGCTGTGGATGGCTGGGCTGCGCCATGTGCCGGCCCAGCAGGCGGGGGTGTTCAGCGTGATGCTGCCGCTTGCCGCCACCGCAGTCGGCGTGCTGTGGCTGGGCGAGTCGCTGGGGCTGGCCCAGGCACTGGCACTGGGCCTGGCACTGGCTGGCCTGTTGCTGGCGACCTGGCCAGGGTCTTCCCCAGGTGATCGCCCGCCTGCGGGGTGAGGAAACCCGACTGTCAACATTGACAGCTGTGTTCGCCCAGGCCGCTCTGCTGTAATGAGGCATGACTTCTGCGGGTGCTAGCGCAACACCCAACACCTTGGACGCCAGGTCCGACCCCAGCCTGCAGCCCACTTCGCTGGCCGGCTGGCTGGCCAGCCGCAGGGAGCGCCACATGGCGCTGGCCCTGCTGTGCGTTTGCGCGCTGCTGTTTGCCTGCGCGGTGCCGTTTGCGAAGCGGCCGCTGGGGCAGCTCTGGCCCTTCATTCCGGCTTACGAGGCGGCGCTGGTCGTCACTGACCTGATCACCTTCGTGCTGCTGCTGGGCCAGTTCCGGCTGACCCGTTCGCGCGCACTGCTGGTGCTGGCCTGCGGCTACCTGTTCACCGCCAGCATCACCACGCTGCATGCCTTGACCTACCCGGGCGTGTTCAGCCCCGCCGGCCTGCTCGGTGCGGGGCGCCACACCACCGCCTGGATCTACATGTTCTGGCACGGTGGCTTTCCCCTCTATGTGCTGGCCTACGCCATGCTGCGTGGCAGCCCGCGGGAGGCCTTGCCGCATGGGCGCTCGCCATTGCTCGCCAGCATGGCAGGCTCTGGCCTCGCGCTGCTCGCGGCCGGCCTCGCCGTTGCATGGACCACGCTGGGCCAGGACGCGCTGCCCGCGCTGATGACCGATCAGCACAGCTACCTCTCCAACCTCACGCTGGTCGTCAGCACCGTCTGGGCGATCTGCCTGGGCACGCTGGGCATGCTGGTCTGGCGGCGCCGGCCGTTCACCGTGCTGGACCTGTGGCTGGTCGTGGTGATGGGCGTGTGGCTGCTGGACGTGGGGCTGTCGGCCTTGTTCAATGCCGCGCGCTTCGACCTGGGCTTTTACGCCGGCCGCATCTTCGGCCTGATGGGCGCCAGCTTCGTGCTCGGGCGGCTGCTGCTCGAAAGCAATGTGCTCTACACCAGGCTGTCCCATGCCCATGACCGCATGCGGCGGCGCAGCATCGAGCTGAACACCCTGACCGAGCAGTTGCAGGCGGCCAACGCGCAGCTGGCCGCCGGCAACCGGCAGCTGGAAGAACAGAGCCGCTTCAAGTCCGAATTCCTGGCCAACATGGCGCACGAGCTGCGCACGCCGCTGAACGCGGTGATCGGCTTTTCCGAGATGCTGAAGGCCAGCATGGCCGGGCCCTTGAGCGACCGGCAGCGCACCTTCGCCACCCACATCTTCCAGAGCGGCCACCACCTGCTGGCGCTGATCAACGACATCCTGGACCTGTCCAAGATCGAGGCCGGCAAGGTCGACATCGAGCTGGAAGCGGTGCCGCTGCAGGCCTTGCTGACCGAAACCCTGGCCATGGTGGACGAGCGCGCCCGCGCCCGCCAAGTCCGGCTGCTGCTGGCCAAGCCCGGTCCGCTGGGCATGCTGCGGGCCGACCGCCGGCGCCTGAAGCAACTGCTGCTGAACCTGCTGTCCAACGCCGTCAAGTTCAGCCCCGATGGCGGACAGGTCAGCATGCAGGTGCAATGGGCCGATGCCGAGCGCGCCAACACAGCCCTGCCCGGCTTCCGCGAAGGCCTGCGCATGCCGCCACCGGTGCTGACCGATGCCGCCGCGGTGCGCCCCACGCGCTATGTGGAAATTTCGGTCACCGACACCGGCATCGGCATCAGTGCCGCGGACCTGCACAAGCTGTTCAAGCCTTTCACGCAGATTGCCAACGCAGTGACCCGCCAGGCCGAGGGCACCGGCCTGGGCCTGGTGATGGTGCACCGGCTGGTGGAGTTGCATCAAGGCATGATCGCAGTGACCAGCGAGCCCGGCCGCGGCAGCTGCTTCACCGTCTGGCTGCCGCTGCAGGATGAGGCAACCACCGCTTCGCAACCCGCCTGGAGCGCCAACAGCGCCCGGCCGACCGACACCTCGCGCCGGCTGGCCCTGGTGGTCGAAGACAACGCCGACGCTGCGGCGCTGATGCAGGTGCAGCTCGAAGAACAAGGGTTCGAAGTGCGCTGGCTGCATTCGGCCGAAGAGGCACTGGAACTGGCCAGCGAATGCACACCGGACCTGATCACGCTGGACATCCTGCTGCCCGGCATGGACGGCTGGCAATTTTTGGCGCGCATGCGCGGGCTGCCGGCCTGGGCCAGCGTGCCGGTGGTCGTGGTCTCGGTGGTGGCCGACCACGGCCGCGGCTATTCGCTGGGTGCCGCGCTGGTGCTGCAAAAACCAATTGCCCGAGACGCGCTGGCCCTCGGGCTGGAGCGCATGGGCCTGGCGGTGGATGCCGAACGCAGGGCAACAGTGCTGGTGGTGGACGACGACCCCGTCGCCGTCGAGCGCCTGGCTGGACAGCTGCGCCAGCGCGGCTGCGTGGTGTTGCGCGCGCTGGGCGGGCAGGAAGGCATCGAGCTGGCGCAGCGCTTCCGGCCGGACCTGATCGCACTCGACTTGGCCATGCCCGAAGTCAGCGGCTTCGACGTGGCCGAGGCATTGAAGAACCACCCGGCCACGCGGCACATCCCCATCGTTGCGGTGACCGCTGGCGACCTGAGCCTGGCTGACCGGCAGCAGCTCAACGGCCGCATCCAGGGCCTGGTCGCCCACGCCGACTTCGCGCATGGCGAGTTTGTCGGGGAAGTGCAGCGGGCCCTGGCGCGGCCGGCACTGTAAAAGTCCTGCAGCGGTTGCTGGGCTTCGACAGGCTCAGCCCGAACGGAACACGCTCCGTTCTCCCTGAGCTTGTCGAAGGGTCGTGCCTCTCTCTCAAACAAACCCCAACGACCTCGCGCTGCCGAAGTTCACCAGGTTCGGCAGGATCTTGTCCAGCTGCGCATCCTTCGCGCCGAACCAGTGCAGCAGCGTGGCCGCGTACTGGTCCACCGAGCTGCTGGGGATCCAGCGACCCTGCAGTTCCCAGCTGTCCACGCCCACGTCGTCCGGCCCGCCCAGCACCAGCTCCGGGTAGCGGCCGTAGGCCTGGCCGCCCTTCACTGCGCCGCCCAGCACCAGCTGATGGTTGCCCCAGGCGTGGTCTGTGCCGGCGCTGGCGTTGGGCGCGAAGGTGCGGCCGAAGTCGCTTTGCGTGAAGGTGGTGATCTTCGGGCCGAGGCCGATGGCGGTGATGGCCGTCTGGAACGCCGCCAGCGCAACGGCCAGCGTGTTCATCAGGCCAGCGTGCGTGCCATCCAGCGCGCTCTGGCCGATCTGGTCGTTGTGCGTGTCGAAGCCGCCTTGCGTGACGAAGAAGATCTGGCGATTGCCCTGCACCACCGCGTTCTGCGCGATCAGCCGCGCCGTCTGGTACAGCTGCGCGGCCAGCGGTTCGGCGACCACGCCGTTGACCATCAGCGCGGCAAATGCACTGTCCACCGCCGGCACCGAGTTGGCATCGCCCGGCTTGGACGCAACCAGCGTGCCCAGCCGCTGCGAGACTGCAAAAGCGTCACGCTGCTGGCTGCTGTAGGCATCGCGCAGGCCCACGCCGCTGGTTTGCGAATACATCGCGTCGATGGCGGTCTTGCGCAGCGCGTTCGGCTCCCAGCTGAGGTCCGCAGGCTGCAGACCGTAGGCGCCGAAGACGTTGCCGGCAGTGGGCAACACCAGCGGCGTGCGCAGGTCTTCCACGCCGAAGCGGCCGTTGCTGCCAATGGCAATCACCGGGTTGAGGGTCTTCATGACCTGCGAACTGCGGCCGCCCCAGCCGGTGCGGTAGTCCGAGTCGCCAGTGCCGGTTTCCCACAGGGCCTGCTGGTCGGAGTGGGAGAACAGGCTGTCCGGAATCAGCGCCGAGCCATCGGGTTGCGAGCGGTACTGGTCCTTGGTGAGCGGCCCCACCAGCGGGCCGACGTTCATGACGGGCGCCAACTGGCCCTTGGCCCACCAGGGCTGCAGCGCGGCCATGGCCGGGTGCAGGCCGTAGTCGCTGCCGGTCAGCGCGACCAGCTGCTCGCGTGGCAGCGCCAAGGTGCTGCGCACGCCGGCGTACTGGCTGTAGCGGCTGGTGTCGGTCGGCACCACCATGTTCATGCCGTCGTTGCCGCCATACAGGAAGACGCAGACCAGCGCCTTGTAGTCGGCCGCATACGCGGGGCCAACGCTGAGCAGGTTGGCCACGCTGCCGGCGCCGAGCGAGGCGGCCAGCATGCCGCCGGAGCGGCGCAGCCATTGACGGCGTGCCGGGGAAAAGGAGTCGTGATGATCATGCGACATGGGGATGCTTCCAGATCGTTGACGGGGCGCGGTCACAGGGCGACCTGGTAGTCGGGCGAGGCCATGATGAGATAGGCAGCGGCGCGCACGCGCTTGGACTGCCAGTTCTGGCTGTCGCGCTGCGAGGTCCACCAGGCCACCGCGTCGATCACCTTCTGCCGCGGCGTCGCGGCCAGCGGCTGGCCCAGCATCACCAGCGACATGCGGTCGACCAGCGCGGTCGCATCAGAAGCGCTGCTGAGGAAGGCGTCCACCTTGATCTTGGTGCCGACGGCGTTCGGGATCGTGGCGTCCGGCGTCGAACCGTCCCAGTCGAACAGGTAGGTCAGGTAGTTCAGCCGGTTCAGTGCGCCGTTGGCGTTGTGGATGCCGAACTCGGGGCCGACCAGCTTGTTGGTGCCGGCCACCGGATAGCGCGGCGGGTAGTAGCTGAAGACCGAAGGCGGGTTGAACATGTGCTGTTTCAGGGACTCGCCCCACCACCAGCTGAGCGCGGCGCCATCGCTGAAGCCGTTCATCACGCGCAGCGCGCTGGTGAAGAACAGCGCGGGCGAGCGCAGCTTGCCGCCGTTGGCCGGGTTCACGCTGGTGTCGCGGGCCTCCGGGTCCAGCAGCACCGCAGCCACGGTGGCGGCCAGGTCGCCCTTCACGCCGGCGCCGAAACTGATGGTCTTGTCGCCGTCCACGTACTTGAACTTGCCATTGTTGAAGGCGGTGGCCACGTGCTGCACGTAGAGCGGCGTCGGGTTGCTGCTGACGAGTTGCTGGATCAGCTGCTTGGCCAGGAAAGGACCGACGTTGGCGTGGCCCATCACGCTGTCGAGCACACGTTCCAGCGCGGCGGCAGCGTCTGCCCCTGCCGGCACCGCCACGCCACCCAGCAGCGTGCGGGCGCTGGTGTTGCGAAGCGCCGGGGCCGGCACCATGTCGCCGCCGTAGTACTGGCAGTTGGCGCCAGTGGGCCAGCAGCCCCAGCTGGCGCTGCCGCCCACCGGGTAGGTCCAGCCGGTCAGGGCAAAAGCGTAGTTGCGCACCATGTCGTTGTCATAGACCGGCTGGCACTTGCCGCCCACGTAGTTGCCGTTTTTCTGCAGCTGGCAGGTGCCCAGCGAAAACAGCTGCAGCATCTCGCGCGCGAAGTTCTCGTTCGGCGCGGTGGGGGAGTTGTTGACGTGGTCCAGGTAGTCACCCATGACCGGCGACAGCACCACCTTGCGCAGCACGTCGCGGTAGTTGCCGAAGGCCAGCGTGAGGAAGTTGTTCTGGTAGTTGCGCAGCCCGTAGGTGCCGCTGACCTCGTAGCCGCTGATGACCAGGATCTGGTGCAGCGCCAGGGCCACGCGCTGGCGCAGCTGGTCGGTCTGGCCGGTGGCGTTGCGGTAGAAGTCCCAGATCAGCGGGTCGGTCGAGAAGTAGTCGCGCCAGCAGTTCGGGTTGCCGGACTGGGCCGGCTGGTCGCAAAAGCCGACCTCGTTGACGTTCTTGTGGATCGCATCGCCATTCGCCGCGCCCGAGGTGTAGCGCGAGCTGGAAAGCGCCATCTGGTCCTTCAGCCAGCCTGGCAACCCGCGGCTCTGCAGCGTGGTGACGAGGGCCTCGTTGGCGCCCATCGTCGCCTGCTGGGCGAAGCGCACCGCGTCCAGCTGCGAAGGCGCGGTCAGCTGCGAAGGCGCGGTCAGCTGCGAGACGGCCAGCGCGCTGCGGCGGGCTTCGGCAGCAGTTGCCTCGTTCGAACTGCCCTCGCTGGCACTGCCGCCGCAGCCGGCGAGCACCCAGCTCATGGCGACGGCACCGAGGATGGCGCCAGCGCGGCGCCATGGCAACGTGGAAAGCGCAGGCGAGCGCCGGCACACGCTGGCGTCTACGCCAGCGTGGCGAACAGGAGTCGGCATGTCAAAGTCCCTTCGGGCCGTGCAAAGCAGCCCGTTGTCAGTGGCAAGGTGGGCGGGTCAGGTCACCGGAAAAGCAAACCCGGGCAACAGACAAAATTCTGCCGGGGTCGCCTTCGGGAAGCTGTGAGCAGTTGATGCGCCGATCGCATCAATTGCCCTGTCAATCAGCAGTTTCTGTGCCGTAAGGGAACCGACGATTTATGTCAGGCCCACCCGCCGTTCAGGGTGCCGTGCTTCCCAGCACGCGGCCCGCAATGCCCTGCAGCCTGGCCACCATCGCCGGGTCGCGCACGGCAGGCGCGGTGATCAGCGCATGGTCCAACGCCCGGCGGCAGTTGCAGCCGGCACCGTGTTCGTCGCCTGTGACCTGGCCGGCCAGCGCGGCAACCAGCGAACGCGCCTTGTCGGCGTTGCCCAGCAGCACCTTGACGATGGCGTCCACCGTCACGCTGTCGTGCTGCGGGTGCCAGCAGTCGAAATCCGTCACCATCGCCACCGACGCATAACAAAGCTCGGCCTCGCGCGCCAGCTTGGCCTCGGGCTGGTTGGTCATGCCGATCACGTCGCAGTTCCAGCTGCGGTACAGGCGGCTTTCGGCCAGCGTGGAGAACTGCGGGCCTTCCATCGCCAGGTAGGTGCCCCCGTCCGCATGCGGCACACCTTGCGCCGCCAACTGGCCCAGCACATGGCGACCCAGCCGGTGGCAGGTCGGCCTTGCCATCGCCACATGCGCGACCAGACCGGTGCCGAAGAACGACGAAGCGCGGCCCACGGTGCGGTCGATGAACTGGTCCACCACCACGAAGGTACCCGGCGGCAGGTCTGCCCGCAGCCCGCCCACCGCGCTGACCGACAGCACGTCCGTCGCGCCCAGCTGCTTCAGCGCCGCGACGTTGGCCCGGTAGTTCACCTCGCCCGGCGGCACGCGGTGGCCACGGCCGTGGCGCGGCAGGAACACGAGCCGCGCGTCCCCGAGCCGGCCGGTCAGCAGTTGGTCCGAAGGCGCGCCCCACGGCGTGTCCACCGTGACCCAGGCCGTGTCGGTCAAACCTGGCAGCTCGTATAGGCCACTGCCACCGAGAACGCCCAAGACCTGTGTGCTCATGCAGCCACCGTTGCTGCTTCAGGATGCGCAAGGCGCAGCACCGCATCCGGTGTCTCTGCCTTCAGCTTGTGGTCCGACCACACCTGCCGCCAACGGCGCGCGCCCGGCGTGCCGTTCCACAGGCCCAGCATGTGGCGAGCAATGTGCGCCCACGGCGTGCCGGCGGCCACATGGCGCTCAGCCATGTATCGCGCCATCGCGCGTTCGATGTCGATGCGGTCGTTCCCCGAGGCCTCATCGCCGAAGAATCGCTGATCCCAGTCGGCCATCACCCAAGGGTTGTGATAAGCCTCGCGGCCGATCATCACGCCGTCCACGAACTGCAGCTGGTGGGCGATCTCGTCCGAGGTCTTCACGCCACCGTTCAGCACGATGGTCAGCTGCGGAAACTCGCGCTTGAGCTGATGCACCAGCTCGTAACGCAGCGGCGGAATCTCGCGGTTTTCCTTTGGACTCAAGCCCTTGAGCCAGGCATTGCGCGCATGCACGATGAACACCTCGCAGCCGGCTTCTGCCACGGTGCCCACGAAGTCGCGCACGAACGCGTAGCTCTCTTCCTTGTCGATGCCAATGCGGTGCTTGACAGTGACCGGCAGCGCCGCCTCGCCGGCCGCCCGCGGCTGGGCCGCCTCCACCATCGCCCTCACGCAGTCCGCCACCAGCGGCGCCTCGGCCATCAGGCAGGCGCCAAACGCCCCGCGCTGCACCCGCTCGCTCGGGCAGCCACAGTTCAGGTTCACCTCCTGGTAGCCCCACTGCCGCGCCAGCGCGGTGCTGTAAGCCAGTTCGCCCGGCTCACTGCCACCCAGCTGCAAGGCCAGCGGCTGCTCCGCCGCATCAAAGTCCAGGTGCCGCGGCTGGTCCCCATGCCGCAAAGCCCCGGTCGTCACCATCTCGGTGTAGAGGCGGGTGTGGCGGGTCAGCAGCCGGTGGAAGACCCGGCAATGCCTGTCGGTCCAGTCCATCATCGGCGCCACCGAAAGGCGCCAGGGGCTGTGGGCTGCGCCGGGCTCGGCGCTGGTGTCGGGGTTCGTCATGTGGGCGCGATTATCCCAAGCAACGACCAGCCACAGCTGGTACGGCGCGGCTTGTCCGAGGCGAATGTCCGGTTTCGTGGTCCAGGCGGGCGCCTGCGTTTGATGACGGCCGACACAAACCAACTGCGACCGTCACAGTCTGTTCATGCTTCAAGTGGACAGTCGGCCCATGCACTACAGCCCTCCCACGCCTGCGGACCTGCGCCGCCTGAAGGAAGAACTCGGCATGACCGGGGTCGAGATGGCCGAGCTGTTCGGCCTGGCCGGTGGCCAGCAATGGCGCAAGTACACCGGCGGCCAGGCGCCACGCGGCATGGGCCTGCACATGCTGTTCTTCGCGGCGGCGCGGCTGGCGCTCTCGCCCGAGGAGCTGGAACGGGTGGCGAGCCGCATGCAGGCTGCCGGCGCCGAGGTCAAGCTGGGCGCTGCGCCAAGCGCTCAAGCAGCACCGGCTTTGCCCTCCGCACCGCCCACGCTCGCCGCTCAGCTGGCGATGATCGCCTGCACCGCGGACTGATCGGGTCCAGCCGCTCAGTTGCGCCCTTGCCGGTCGTCCGGGTTGTTCTCGTTGGCCCACATCATTGCGGCCTGCAGGCCCGCGTCTGCTGCTTCGGCTTCGGTGCCGTAGAGCATGCCGGTGTCGCCAGTGACCGAGGCGTCGGCTTCGGGGTCGTCTTCGGTGACGCTGAAATGGGCCTCGAAACGCCCGTCCGGCTGCGCCTGGCTGAAGCCGCGCAGCGTGAAGTGGCCGAGGTAGCCAGTCTGCAATTTTTCCATTTTGACGCTCCCGTTTTGACTGTGGCAGCCGCCAGTATGCGGCGCGGGTCAGCCCACCAAGGTGACAGCCTCGGTGCCGGCAGGGACGCGTGCCACCGCGTGGCCGGGCGCGCCGATTGCCCACCTCCGCCAGTGGCCAGCGCCCGGCCGTTCCAAGGCAGCGCCGCCCACTGTTGCCAACGTGCCAACGGGGAGCCGATCAAGCCATGCACTGCCAGCCAGACCTCGCCATTTCCCGCCGCGACCTGCTGATTGCCGGCGCTGCTTCCACGGCCAGCGTGGTGCCCGCGGCAGACGCCGCGGGCGCGCCCACGCCAGCGCCCTTGCCCCCCGCCGCCGGCGTGCCCATGTCCAAGGTCACCTTGCAGGTCAACGGCCAGCCGCGCACGCTGGAACTGGACAACCGCACCACGCTGCTGGACGCGCTGCGCGAGCACCTGCAGCTGTTCGGCACGAAAAAAGGCTGCGACCACGGCCAGTGCGGCGCCTGCACGGTGCTGGTGGATGACCGGCGGCTGAACTCATGCCTGACCCTGGCGGTGATGCACCAAGGCGCGAAGGTCACGACCATCGAAGGCCTGGGCACGCCTGAGCGGCTGCACCCGCTGCAGGCCGCCTTCGTGAAGCACGACGGCTACCAGTGCGGGTACTGCACGCCGGGGCAGATCTGCTCGGCCGTCGGCATGCTGGACGAGCTGAAGCGCGGCATTCCGAGCCATGTGAGCGCGAGCCTCGCCGAGCGCCCGCTGCTCACGGCCGAGGAACTGCGCGAGCGCATGAGCGGCAACATCTGCCGCTGCGGTGCTTACTCGAACATTGCCGAGGCGATCACCGAAGTCGCGCAGCAGCAAGGAGCTCAAGCATGAAGTCCTTCACCTACGAACGCGCCAGCAGCGCCCCCGAAGCGGCAGCCGCCGCAGCGCGCAACCCCGGCGCCAAGTTCATTGCCGGCGGCACCAACCTGCTGGACCTGATGAAGCTGCAGATCGAGGTGCCTTCGCACCTGATCGACGTCAACGGCCTGGCGCTGGACCAGGTCGAGCCGACGCCCGAAGGCGGCCTGCGCATCGGCGCGCTGGTGCGCAACACCGACCTCGCCGCCGACGAGCGCGTGCGGCGCGATTACGCGGTGCTGTCCCGCGCGCTGCTGGCCGGCGCCTCGGGCCAGCTGCGCAACCGCGCGACCACCGCCGGCAACCTGCTGCAGCGCACCCGCTGCCCCTACTTCTACGACACCGCCCAAGCCTGCAACAAGCGCCAGCCCGGCAGCGGCTGCAGCGCCATTGGCGGCGTGACGCGGCAGCACGCCATCGTCGGCACCAGCGCGGCCTGCATTGCCACGCACCCGAGCGACATGGCGGTGGCCATGCG
Organism: Ideonella sp.; assembly: GCF_041287625.1. Lineage (GTDB taxonomy): Bacteria > Pseudomonadota > Gammaproteobacteria > Burkholderiales > Burkholderiaceae_C > Ideonella. Next base: position 36,585 of record NZ_JBGGNH010000073.1, on the reverse strand, counting down.
CGTGCTGGACGCGACGGTCGACACCGTGCGCCCCGACGGCCAGGCCCGCCACATCCCCATCGCCGATTTCCACCGCCTGCCCGGCGACACGCCGCAGGTCGAGACAGCATTGCTGCCCGGCGAGCTGATCACCAGTGTCACGCTGCCCAAGCCCCTGGGCGGCGTGCACGTCTACCGCAAGGTGCGCGACCGGGCTTCGTATGCGTTTGCACTTGTCTCGGTGGCCGCGGTGCTGCAGCCGGACGGCAGCGGCCGCGTGGCGCTGGGTGGCGTCGCGCACAAGCCCTGGCGCATCGAAACGGCCGAGGCCGCGCTGCCGCAAGGCGCCAAGGCGGTGACCGCCCAATTGCTGGCCGGCGCCAAGCCCAGCGATGACAACGCCTACAAGCTGCAGCTTGCCGAGCGCACGCTGGCCGCAGTGCTGGTCCAGGCCAGACAAGTGGGAGGCTGAGCCATGAAATTCGACACCCCCGCCGGCATCAACCCGATCGACCAGCTGAAGGTCGTCGGCCGTCCGACCGACCGCATCGACGGCCCGCGCAAGACCACCGGCACTGCGCCGTATGCCTACGAACGGCATGACGTGGCTCCCAACCCGGCCTACGGTCAGGTGGTCGGCGCGACGATTGCCAAGGGCCGTATCACCGCGATGGACCTGAACGCCGCGCGGGCCGCGCCGGGCGTCATCGCCATCGTCACGGCCGGCAGCGCCGGCCAGCTCGGCAAGGGCAAGCGCAACACAGCCAAGCTGCTGGCCGGGCCAGAGGTGCAGCACTACCACCAGGCTGTGGCACTGGTCGTGGCACAGAGTTTCGAGCAGGCGCGCGCCGCGGCGCAGTTGGTGAAGGTCGAATACGAAGCCGCAGCGGGCAGCTTCGACCTTGCCGCAGCCAAGGACTCGGCGAAGAAACCCACGCCCAAGCAGGACCCGGAACCCGACAGCGCGGTGGGCGATTTCGCTGGCGCTTTCGCCGCCGCGCCGGTCCAACTGGACGCGACCTACCACACGCCTGACCAGGCCCACGCAATGATGGAGCCGCACGCCACGCTCGCCGCCTGGAAGGGCGACGAGTTGACCGTCTGGACCTCGAACCAGATGGTCGACTGGGGCCGCACCGACCTGGCCGCCACGCTGAAGATGCCCAAGGAAAAAGTGCGGCTGGTCTCGCCCTACATTGGCGGCGGCTTTGGCGGCAAGCTGTTCCTGCGGGCCGACGTGCTGCTCGCCGCACTGGGCGCCAAGGCCGCCGGCCGGCCGGTCAAGGTCATGCTGGCGCGGCCGCAGATGTTCAACAACACCACGCACCGGCCGGCCACTCTCCAGCGCATCCGCATCGGCGCCGGGAAGGACGGCAAGATCACCGCCATCGGCCATGAAAGCTGGTCGGGTGACCTGCCCGAAGGCCAGCCCGAAACAGCCGTCAATCAAACCCGCCTGCTCTACGCTGGCGCCCACCGCATGACCGCGATGCGCCTGGCCGTGCTGGACCTGCCCGAAGGCAACGCCATGCGCGCGCCGGGCGAGGCGCCGGGCCTGATGGCGCTGGAAATCGCCATCGACGAAATGGCCGAGAAGCTGGGCTTGGATCCCATCGAATTCCGCATCCTCAACGACACACAGGTCGACCCCGAAAAACCGGACCGCCGCTTCTCCCAGCGCCGCCTCACCGAATGCCTGCGCACCGGCGCCGAGCGCTTCGGCTGGTCCCGGCGCTCAGCCAGGCCCGGTCAGCGCCGCGAAGGCCAATGGTTGATTGGCATGGGCGTGGCCGCGGCGTTTCGCAACAACCTGGTGATGAAGTCCGGCGCCCGCGTGAAGCTGGACAAGCAAGGCATCGTCACGGTCGAAACCGACATGACCGACATCGGCACCGGCAGCTACACCGTCATTGCGCAGACCGCTGCCGAGATGATGGGCGTGCCGCTGGCGCAGGTGAAGGTGCAGCTCGGCGATTCGGCCTTCCCCATCTCGGCCGGCTCCGGTGGCCAGTGGGGCGCCAACAGCTCCACCGCCGGCGTCTATGCTGCCTGCGCCAAGCTGCGCGCCACCCTCGCCGCCCGGCACGGCTTCAACCTCGCCGAGGTGATGTTCACCGACGGCGAGATCCGTGCCGGCAACCGCCGCATGTCACTGGCCGAGGCAGCGGGCAAAGACGGCACCGTCGCCGAAGACACCATGACTTACGGCGACCTGGACAAGCGCTACCAGCAGTCCACCTTCGGCGGCCATTTTGTGGAGGTGGCGGTGGACGTTGCCACCGCCGAAATCCGCATCCGCCGCATGCTGGCCGTCTGCGCCGCCGGCCGCATCCTGAACCCCAAGTCCGCCCGCAGCCAGGTCATCGGCGCGATGACCATGGGCGCAGGCGCCGCGCTGATGGAAGAACTCGCCGTGGACACCCGCAAAGGCTTTTTCGTCAACCACGACCTGGCCGGCTACGAAGTCCCGGTGCATGCTGACATGCCCCACCAGGACGTGATCTTCCTCGACGAGACCGATCCGATCTCGTCCCCCATGAAAGCCAAGGGCGTCGGCGAACTGGGCATCTGCGGCGTGGCCGCGGCGATTGCGAACGCGGTCTACAACGCGACGGGTGTGCGGGTGCGGGAGTATCCGGTGACGCTGGACAAGTTGCTGGCCCACTTGCCAGCGGTGGCGTAGGCTGGCGCCTCACCGCGCGAGCCCCGCAAGACATGGACAGGTGCTCACGGCACCATCGGGGAGCACAGCTCCACCAGGCAGCCGTTCAGGTCCCGCACATACCCCACACGCTGGCCCCAAGGCTTCTGCGTCACCGGCTTCAACGGCGTGGCGCCGGCGGCCACAGCCCGCTCGTAAGCCTGCTCGGGCGTCTCGGTGGCCAGGCAGATCTCGATGCCGGCGGCGATGTCTCGCGATGTGTTGGGCCGGATGGCGAGGCCGTTGGCTTCGGACAGCGCCTCGGACGCAAAGGCCAGTGCCGTGGCGCCGGTTTCCATCTCTGCGTACTGGCCGCCTTCGTGCACGAAGCGGCGCGCCAGGCCGAAGGCGCGTTCATAGAAGTCCACCGCTGCGGGCACATCGGGCACGTAGAGGATGGTGTAGGCGAATTGCATGGCAGGTTCTTTATGTCGATCAATGAGCGCCAGCATAGGCAGCGCCACTGGCTCGGGTCTTGAAGATTTCGGCCGCATCGGCCTCGGTGCCAAGTGGCAGGCCAACCAGTGTTGCGGGCTGACGCCGCCCGGGCGTGAAACCGCCGTGGCGACGGAACTCGCGCGTCATGTGGGCCTGGTCGCTGTAGCCGCCTTCTGCGGCCGCCTGGGCCAACGTCAGTGGTGAGGTGCTTCCGGCCTGGGACAACAGGCGCAGCGTCCATTGGAAGCGCAGTACCGAACCGAAGGCCTTGTACGGCAGGCCGACCGCGGCGGTGATCTGGCGACGCAGGCTGCGCTCCGGCACGTCCACCAGCCTGGCCACCTCCGTGAGCGTGAGCCGGCCCGCGCTCAGGTGCATCAGGTTCAAAGCGTCCATGGCACCGCCGGCGATGCCGGTGGCGCGCTGGGCCCGGCGTCCGGCCAACGCCACCATGCGCGCCTGAAGCACCGGCATGCGGCCTGCACTGAGCAGCAGCGTCGCATCCGGCCCAAGGTGCTTCGCCGCGGCGTCCCCTCTGAGGGCAGAGTCTCTCAAGCTCGCTGGCGCCAGGCCAAGGCAAGCCCCGCCCCAGCCCGCCCGAAACCGCAGGCCGAAGAAGCAGTCCCCTTGCTCGCAAGGCACATGGGACGGCCGCTGAGACGGCCCGATCAGCACCAACCTGGGCGCCAGAATTTCACCTTCTTCCGACACCCGAAACCGCACGATCAGGTCCATCCGCCCGTCTGGCAGCACCAAGTGGTCGCCAGCAGACGAGGCGCGGAACGTCCAAAGTGCTTCGACGCGCCGGCCGTCGAGGTTTGCGGCAGACAGCTCCGTGTAGTCCGAAGGAAGAGGCATGCGGCAGCGTACCGCAACGACCCGTCCTGCCTTTTGATCGTCGCAGGAGTTCCATGCTCGGACCTGGCGCGTGCCGACCATGCGCAAGCCGATGCTGGTGCGCCCCAGTGCCTCGCGGCGCCACGGGCTGCGTTGTGAATCAGCTTTGCCTCAGGGTGATGGTTGGCGGCAGGCAGCGCGCAACGTTGGCTGAGACGAAGTCGCCGATGGTCTTGCGGGTAGCGCGGCGGACGCCGTTGCTGTCCAGCAGGGACTCCAGGGATTGGGCGACGCCGCACACCTGGTCGATGGTGCGCAGCGCGAATGCCGCGTCGACGTCGCAGGCCTTGGCCAGTGCCAGCAGCGATGCGCGCGATGGGTGGCATTTCGGCCAGACTACTGGAGTCCGCCGTCGCGTACAGCGCAGCGGCGCCTGTCTTCTCCAGCTTGGTCAAGCCAAAGGCGGCTTGGCCTTTCGGACGCGAACACGGGTAGCGCCTTTCGGCGACGTAAAAGCCCATTCATGGGTCGTTATGTCCAAAATGAGGACATTTCAGCCCTTAAATGGGCTATCACAGCATCACCAGCCATCGCACTGCGATGAACGACAACCACCGGCTGCGGGTGCGGGTGCGGACATCCTCTCGGCCCAGCAACTTTGACATGCCGTCGATACCCGAAGCTGGCAGTGCCGGGTGCGAGCCTCGTGGTGGGCCGCAAGCGAGCTGCGTGCGCCAGTTGACGCAGGTAGGCTGGCGCATTTACACGCGGGGTGTCCATGCTTGGTCGGCTCATGAAAGAGCATCGGCGCAAAGTGCTGTTTTTGGCGCTGCTGGTCGCCGCTGCCTTGCCATTCGTTGCGTACAAGGTCTACCAGTGCCACTGGTATGCACAGGCACTGCCGCCAGAGCTGGAGGTCGCCTATCCGGTCTCCGTTGGTGAAGAGTTCGCGTTCAGGGGAGGTTGCGGTGTCGCGGTCTATAGCCTGTCAGACCGGACGCTCAAAGCCGTGAAGCAAGACCAGCTGTCGTTCTTCGAGAGCGCCACCCGAGCGAGAGGTCACCGTGAACCGGAAGACCGCGACGGCCATTACTACACCTACCAGCCGTGGCAAAGAACGCCGGTCCCGGCCCCCTGGACAAACGATGGGTCGTGGTTTGTGTGCTCAGCCATCAGCAGCAGGCTTGAGAGCGAGATCGTGGCCGCAGCGAAGTTTGAGGGGGCGTACTACACGATGGCACCAAAAGCGACTTTACTGGTCCTGCCTGCACTGGGCTACGCGGTGTTTGCGGTCAACGACTGAACCGCGTAGGCCACGCCCTTCTCGGACGCGAAGGCGATGCAGTCGGATTTGGGTTGACATTGAACCCGTTCGCCTTTGATCTTGTCGAAAGTCCAGGGCTTGGACAGGCTCTGCCCAAACGGGGCAGGCAACTCGCCGCGCCGTGCAAACCATTCGCCCTGAGCGCGTCGAAGGGTTGGCTTCGACGCGCTCAGCCTGAATGGACAAAAAGCGCCGAGTTGCGCAGCGATAGGGTCTCCCAAATTCTCACAGGTACCTGTTCACCAGGTTCTCCATCGCCTCCTGCCGCCCCGAAACCGGCAGCACGTCCTGGTTGCGGGACAGCACGTGTTCGGACAGCGCCTCCAGCGTCAACTTGCCTTCCAGCACCTGTTGGCCAAACGGTTCGCGCCAGCCGGCGTAGCGTTGGTCGACGGCACCGGCGAGGCGGCCTTCCTCGACCATGCGGGCCGCTATTTCAAGCGCGTGGGCGCAGTGGTCCATCGCGCCGACGTGGCCGTGGAACAGGTCGACGGCGTCGATGGACTGGCGGCGGACCTTGGCGTCGAAGTTCAGGCCGCCTGTGGTGAGGCCGCCGCCCTTGAGCACGTGGTAGAGCGCCAGCGAAGTGTCGGGCAGGTTGTTGGGGAACTGGTCGGTGTCCCAGCCGAGCTGGGCGTCGCCGCGGTTCATGTCCAGGCTGCCGAAGATGCCCAGGGCCTGCGCGGTGGCAATTTCATGTTCGAAGCTGTGGCCGGACAGCGTGGCGTGGTTGGCCTCGATGTTGACCTTGACCTCTCTTTCCAGGCCATAGCGGCACAGGAAGCCGTAGACGGTGGCGACGTCGAAGTCGTACTGGTGCTTGGTCGGCTCGCGCGGCTTGGGCTCGATCAGGATGGTGCCTTCGAAGCCGATCCGGTGCTTGTACTCGACCACCAGGTTCAGGAAGCGGCCAAGCTGGTCCAGTTCGCGCGGCAGGTCGGTGTTGAGCAGGGTTTCGTAGCCTTCTCGGCCGCCCCAGAGCACGTAGTTTTCGCCGCCGAGCTGCTTGGTGGCGTCCATCGCGGCCTTCACCTGGGTGGCGGCCATCGCGAAGATTTCCGGGTCCGGGTTGGTGGCGGCGCCGGACATGAAGCGCCGGTGGCTGAACAGGTTGGCCGTGCCCCACAGCAGCTTCACACCGGTGCGCTGCTGGTGTGCCGCGAGCTTCTCGACCATGCGCTCGAAGTTGGCCAGGGTTTCGCGGGGCGTGGCGCCTTCGGGGGCCACATCGCGGTCATGGAAGCAGTAGTACGGCACCCCGAGCTTGCTGAAGAACTCGAACGCGGCCTCGGCCTTCAGCGCGGCCAGTTCCATCGGGCTGCCGCCCGAGAACCATGGGCGCTGGAAGGTGTCGCCGCCAAACGGGTCCAGCCCGGTCCAGACGAAGCTGTGCCAGTAGCAGGCGGCAAAACGCAGGTGCTCAGCCATGGGCTTGCCCAGCACCAGGCGGTCCTTGTCGTACCAGCGGAATGCCAGCGGGTCTTCGCTGGTGGGGCCTTGGTAGCGGACGGGTGCCACGCTGGCGAAGTAGGAGGATTCGGAGCTCATGGTGGCCTGCTTTCTGCCCGCTGGGCGAGCGTGAAGGAAGTGAAAAGACGTGATCAGTGCGACGGCGCAGCCGGGTGTGGCGTCGGGTGCAGTGCCGGGTACAACGAAGTGAAGCGTGCGTACCGGGCCAACAGGCGCTCGCGTTCCGCGGGCTCGGGCAACCAGCGTTGGGCGACCGGCGGCGCGATGCAGACCAACGCTTCGTCTCCGCCCGCAGCCAGCCAGCCCAGCCGCGCGGCGCCCAGTGCGCCGCCGGCTTCGCTGCCGGCATGGCCGACCAGCGGCAGGTCCAGCGCCGAGGCCAGCATCTGCGCCCACAGCGCGCTGCGGGCACCGCCGCCCACCAGCGACAGCTCGCCGACCTCGGTGCCTGCCGCAGCCAGCGCGCGCCAGCCGTCGCGCAGGCCAAACGCCACGCCTTCCATCACTGCGTGGGCAATGTGCGCGGGGCCGTGTTCGTGGGTGAGCCCGGAAAGCGAACCGCTGGCGTGCGGGTTGTTGTGCGGCGTGCGTTCGCCAGAGAGATAAGGCAGGAACATCGGCGCCGCCGCCTTCTCGGCCTCGCTCAAGGTGGCAGCCTGGGCCAGCAGCGTGGCCACGTCGGGCTGGCCTGTCAGCTTCGCGGCCCAGGCCAGGCAGCTGGCGGCCGACAGCATCACGCTCATCTGGTGCCAGCGGCCGGGCAAGGCATGGCAAAAGGCATGCACCGCGGAGGCGGGGTTGGGCCGGAAGCGGTCGTTGCAGACAAACAGCACGCCCGAGGTGCCCAGCGACAAAAAGCCCTGCCCTGGCCTGACCGCGCCAATGCCGACCGCGCTGGCCGCGTTGTCGCCGCCGCCGCCGGCCACCAGCACGTCCGCCGGCAGGCCCCAGCGCTGCGCCAGCGAAGACCGCAGCCGGCCGCTGACCTCGCTGCCTTCGACCAGCCGCGGCATCTGGCCGCGGCTCAGGCCGCAGGCGGTCAGCAGTTCGTCTGACCAGTCGCGCTTGGCCACGTCCAGCCACAAAGTGCCGGCTGCGTCGGACATCTCGCTGACCTTGTCACCGGTGAGTTGCAGCCGCAACCAGTCCTTGGGCAGCAGCACACTGGCAATGCGCTCGAACAGCGCCGGCTCGTGGCGCGAGAGCCAGACCAGCTTGGGCGCCGTGAAACCCGGCATCGCCAGGTTGCCGGCGATGGCCGGCAGTTGCGGCAGCGCCTGCATCAGCCATTCGCATTCAGCGCCGCTGCGGCCGTCGTTCCACAGGATGGCCGGGCGCAGCACCATGTCATTGGCGTCCAGCACCACGGCGCCGTGCATCTGGCCGGACAGGCCGATGGCGCGCACGCGCCGCATGGCCTCGGGTTCAGCGGCGGCCAGGCGAACCATGGCTGCATCGGTGGCTGTCCACCAGTCGCCCGGCGCCTGCTCGGACCACAGCGGCTGCGGGCGCGAGACCTGCAGCGGCTCGCTGACGGTGGCGAGCACCTGGTGGCGCTCGTCCAAAAGCAGCAGCTTCAACTCGGACGTGCCGAGGTCCATGCCAATGAACATTGGGAGCTTTCTTGAGGTGCCTGTTTCAGGTGGCAGGCACGGAGTAACGAAGTCGAGAAGGACTCAGGTTCCAGTGGCCAAAACCGGATGCAGGTCCGGGTTGCGCGCGGTTCGGTGCGCCGGCTGGCGGCCGCCGATGATCATGCCCAGCACCTCGTCCTGCGTGACATCGGCCACCGCCTCGGTGCCGACCACGCGGCCGTTTTTCATCACCGTCACGCGGTCGCAGACCTCGAACACGTCGGGCATGTCGTGGCTGATCAGGAAAATGCCGATGCCTTGCGCCTTCAGGCGGTGGATGGTGTCGATCACCATGCGCGTTTCGGCCGGGCCAAGGGCGGCGCAAGGCTCGTCCATGATCAGGATGCGGGCGTTGAAATACAGCGCGCGGGCAATCGCCACCGTCTGCCGCTGGCCGCCGCTCATGGCCTTCACCGGCCGGTGCAGCTGCGTGAAATGCGGGTTCAGCTTGGCGACGATCTGCCGCGCCTCGTGTTCCATGCGCGGCGTGTCCAGCGTGCCCCAGCGCGTCATCAGCTCGCGGCCGAGGAACAGGTTGGCGGCGGCGTCCAGGTTGTCGGCCAGCGCCAGCGTCTGGTGGATGGTTTCGATGCCGGCGGCGCGGGCGTCCCGCGGGCTGGCAAAGGCCACCGGCTTGCCTTCGACTCGGAACTCGCCGCTGTCGGGCGCGTACACGCCGGAGAGCATCTTGATGAGGGTGGACTTGCCGGCGCCGTTGTGCCCCAGCAGGCCGACGACCTCCCCCGGCCGCAGGTCGCAGCTGACGTCGTCGACGGCCATCACGCCGCCGAAATGCTTGCTGACGTGGTCCACCTCGACCAGCGCCGGCAGTGCGGAAAAATTCTCTCGCATCACCGGCTGCTCCTGCGGTTGTAGACCACGTCAAACCACACCGCACCGATCAGCACCAGGCCGATGCAGATCTGCCGCTTGGCGCTGGACACGTCCATCAGCACCATGCCGTTGTCCAGGCTCTGGATCAGCAGCGCGCCCACCACCGAACCGGCGATGGAACCCACGCCGCCGGCCAGCGAGGTGCCGCCGATCACCGCGGCAGCGATCACGTACAGCTCCGCCATCTGGCCGATCGAATTCGCGCCGGCATTCAGCCGCGCCGTGGTGATGACCGCCGCCAGCGCTGCCAACGCGCCCATCAGCATGAACAGCGTGAGCATCACGCGCAGCGTAGGAATGCCCGACAGCAGCGCGGCGTCCGGGTTGCCGCCCATCGCAAACACATAGCGACCAAAGCGGGTGCGCGTGGCGACAAAGCTCATCGCCAGGACCACCGCGATCAGGATCAGCACCGGCACCGCAATGCCCTTGCCCACCCGCTCCTGTTGCGCATTGAAGGCGGTGTAGCTGTTCATCACCCACACAAAGCCGATGATGGCGGCGCACTGCAGCAGCACGCGCAGGCCGTCGGCCCACAGCGCCAGTTGATCGGCGCCGTAGGCCGTGCGGCTGCGGCGCACCTGCACCCGTTGCCAGACCACGAACACGCAGGCCAGCAGGCCCAGCACGCTGCTCCACAGCGGGCCGATGGCGCCCGAGAGGCCGCCGCCCAGCAGTTGGTAGTCAGGCGCCAGCGGGGCCAGCGTCTGCCCGTCGGCCACCAGGAAGGCGGCGCCGCGGTACATCAGGTAGCCGGCCAGCGTGACGACAAACGCCGGCACCTGGCGGTAGGCCACCCACCACCCCTGGAACGCGCCCACCAGCAGCCCACCAGCCAGGCCGGCGACGATGCTGAGCGGCCAGCCCCAGCCGGCCTCCGGCGGAAACAGCACCACCTGGGTGTAGGCGATCAGCATGCCGCTGAACGCCAGCAGCGAGCCGACCGAGAGGTCGATCTGCCGCGCCACGATCAGGAACACCATGCCGCAGGCCATCACGCCGGTGACGCAGGTCTGGATCGACAGGTTGTACAGGTTGCGTGGCGACAGGAAGGTGCCTTCGGTCAACAGCCCCAGCCCCACCCACACAGCCAGCAGCACCAGCAGCATCGAGGTGAAGCGCGGGTCGAAGCCGGTCTTCTGGAAAAAGCCCTGCAGCGAAGGCCGCAGGGTGGACGCCGTGGGGCGGCTCAGCGTGGTCATGGTGGGTGCGTCTTGCTTGCTTCGCTCAGCCGTTCAGCGGCAAGCCTTGGGGCCGCTGGAAGCGTCCACGCCGCCGCAGACCTGGGCCTTGGTCGCCCAGCCAGCCGAGACCACGTAGTCCAGGTTGTCGGTGGTGATGGCCACCGGCTTCAGGAAGACCGACGGAATGGCCAGCTTCTTGGTGCCACCGCTCCAGATGGCCGCGCCCTGCACCGATGCAGGGGCCGTGCCCTTGGCCATCGCCACCGCGAAGCGGGCCGCGGCCTCGCCCAGGGTGCGCGTGTCCTTGAACACGGTGACCGTCTGCTCGCCACGGGCCACGCGGTTCAGCGCGGCAATGTCGGCGTCCTGGCCAGAGACCGGAATGCCACGCAGGTTCTGCGACTTCAGCGCCGCGACCGCGCCGCCGGCGGTGCCGTCGTTGGAGGCGACCACTGCGTCCACCTTGTTGCTGTTGCGCGTGAGGATCTGGTCCATGTTCTTCTGCGCGATCTCGGGCGACCAGCCTTCGGTGTATTGCTCGCCGACGACCTTGATCTTGCCGCCGGCGATGGCGCCCTTCAGCACCTCCAACTGGCCGGCGTGCAGGAAGTCGGCGTTCGGATCGGTGGGCGAGCCCTTGATGAACACGTAGTTGCCGGCAGGCTTGGCTTTCAGCACCTCGCGCGCCTGCATGCGGCCGACCTCGACGTTGTCGAAGGTCAGGTAGAGCACGCCGGTGTCCTGGATCAGCCGGTCGTAGGCCAGCACGGGGATGTTCTCGTCCTTGGCCTTGCGCACCGCCGGCAGCACCGCGTCGGCGTCATAGGCCAGCACGATCAGCGCGTTCGCGCCGCGCGTGATCAGGCCTTCCACGTCCGCCAGCTGCTTCTCGTTCGAGCCCTGGGCGTCCGCGCTGATGTACTTCGCGCCCAGCTTCTCCAGCGCTGCCTTGATGGCCGACTCGTCGCGTTTCCAGCGCTCTTCCTGGAAGTTGGACCAGGACACGCCTACGACCAAGTCTTTCGCCTGGGCCAGCGCCGAGGCTCCGAGCAGGCCAGCCAGCAGCAGCCGCGCCGCAATGGTGTTGAGGGTCATTTGTCTGTCTCCTTGACTGCCGTCTGTGCGACTGGCAGCACGTCTTCGCGAAGCCCCGTGAACGAAGCGCCGATCGGTTCGCTTATTTAGTTTGATCGACAAACAAACAATATCGTCAGACGCCGGCCGCGTCAAGGCTGCGGGCCTGTGGCTTTCCCGAGGTTGGCGGCGCGGCGCTGCCCGAGCGCAGTGGCCGGCGCCGGTGCGTTCACTGGCCGGCTGGCGGCTGCCAGAGCTCGACCTTGTTGCCTTCAGGATCGATGACCCAGGCGAACTTCCCGTACTCGGACTCGTCGATCTTGTCGAGCACCTTGCAGCCTTCCGCCTTGAGCGCTGCGACCACCGCGTGAAGGTCCTCGACGCGGTAATTCACCATGAAAGAAGCGCTGCTGGGCGCGAACTGGGTGCTGTCCTCGCTGGCAATCGACCAGACGGTCGACCCGCCCGTGGGTTTGCCGTCGGCGTCGGTCCACGCGAACGCGGTGCCGCCCCAGGCCTGAACGTCGATGCCAAGATGCTGCTGGTACCAAAGCCGCAGCGCAGGCGCGTCCTTGGCTTTCAGGAAAATGCCGCCAATGCCGGTGACTCGTTTCATGGAACCTCCAATGTGGGATGTTGAGGGACGCGCATTCGACCTGAACACCGAGGCCGGCGCACCTTGACGCTACGATGCCCAAGAATCGAAAAGGCGGCTTGCCAAATCTTGCGAATGGACCCGGAAGGCGAACTGGCTGTTCCTGCGAACTATGTCGAACGCGTCAACCGCGCCATCGACCATGTCGTGCGAAACCTTGACCAACCGCTGCGGCTGGGCTCGGTTTCGGGCGCGGCCGGCTTCTCCCCGTTCCACTTTCATCGTGTTTTCAAGGCGCTGCTGGGCGAGACGCTGAACCAGTTCATCAAGCGGCAGCGGCTCGAACGGGCGCTTTACCTCATGTCCCACGCGCCCGGCCGTTCGCTCACCGAGTTGGCCCTGGACTGCGGCTTCGCTTCTTCCTCCGACTTCTCGCGCAGCTTCAAGCAGCACTACGGACAGCCTCCCAGCGTGTTCGACCTTGAAAGCTTCCGCGATGCACGCCGCGACGATTTCGAGCGCGTGGTATCGGCACAGGAAGGTGCCCCTCGTTTCACCGCCCTGCCTGCAGGTCAGAACCCGGACGGGTTCGTGGCGAACGTTCGCGAACTGCCCGCACGCACCGTGGCCTACCTTCGCGTGCTGGACCCGTACCGCGAGGGTGCCGTGCAGGCAGCCTGCGAGCGGCTGCTGGCCTGGGCGACTGCCCGCGGACTCGCTGGCGGCCAGTGGCTGGGCTACATGTGGGACGAACCCGAGACCGTCAGCCTCGCCAAATGCCGGTACGACGTGGCGCTGGTGGTCGAAGGCGATGTTGAAACTGCTGGCGAGATTGGCCGCTTCGACTTCCCGGCCATGCGCGTGGCCGAGGTCCTGATGCGTGGCGACGGCGCGTTGGAGGCCCGCGCGTTCGACTGGCTCTACAAGACATGGCTGCCGCGAAGCGGTCATGTGCCCGACGATCAACCCGCCTTCGAAGCCTGGATAGGCCGGCCCTTTGCCCACGGCAACGCTCATTTCGAACTCGCTTGCCAGCTGCCGATCAGGCCCGCCTGAACCATGGGCCCTGATCATGCAATCTTCCGCCGTGCGTTGCCCTGCCGTTTGCCGCAACGCCCCAACCCGCCTACCGGAGGCCACCGATGCACCAAGGTTCCTGCCACTGCGGCGCCGTCCGCTTGACCCTGCCCTCCACGCCCGAGGTGGCCACGGCCTGCAACTGCTCCCTCTGCCGCCGCAGCGGCGGCCCCTGGGTCTACTTCCCGCTGGGCACGGTGAAGATCGAAGGCCACCCGGAGTCCACCACCGAATACATCTGGGGCGACCGCACGCTGCGCAACATCCGCTGCCGCACCTGCGGCGTCGTCACCCACTGGGAACCCCTAGACCCGGTTGCGTGCCCCCGCCAAGGCATCAACCTCGGCAACTTCGATCCGGCGTTGATTGCGGCGGTGCGGGTGCGGCGGTTTGATGGGGCGGAGACGTGGACCTACATGGACGAGTGAGCGAAAGAATCAATCGCTCGGAAACCTGCACCCCGTCCTCGCCCAGTTCGCATCCACAAACGGCGCCGGCACCGCTAAGTCCAGCAGCAGCCGCTCGTAGCAGGGATGCCGCTGCAGTAACACCGTGCCGGCTTGCTGGACTGCTTCGAGGTTGCCGGCGGTGATCTTCCAACTGGTGGGGACGTTCTTGACCTTCTCTCGCAGTGCCCGTTGCTCGGGTGTGGCGACGGGGAGTTGGTCGAAGTCGATCATCACGGGGTAGACGCGCAGGCCGGTGAATTTGGGGTCGCCGGTGGCGCCGCCGGATGCGGCGTTGAACTGGGCCATCAGCACGGACATCTGGCTGGCGATGCTGGTGGTGGCGGAGTCGATGGGCTGCGAGGTGACGGCGCTGATCATCGGGATGATGCCGGGGCGCGTGGCTTGCAGGGCGAGGTCGTTGGCCGGTTCGGCGCGGGCGTTGATGACGATGACGACGACAGTGCGCAAAGCCCCGCCGTTGATGGCGGCGAGCAGGCTGCCGGGGGTCATCGTGGTGCCGGGCAGCGGGTTGGCGATGAGGCGCGGGCCGTCGGGGGCGGACAGGACTTCCATCAGGCCGTGCACCGCGAGGTTGTCGGCCATGCCGCCGTCCAGCAGGTAGACGTAGGGGATGCGGCGGCGCTGGGCGAAGTCCGGCGGGTCGCTGGGGCCGGCGGCGTCGTTTGAGCGGCGCAGGTCCACGGCGTAGCGGGCGCGCTTGAAGGCTTCGAGGTTGATGAAGGGGCTGTAGGTCTTGCGGACTTCTTTTTCGGGCCAGCTGGACGCGGGCTTGGCGGGGCAGCCGGGGCCGGAAAAGTTGGTCAGCGCGATGGGCGCGACGGCGATGGGCACGGCCGACGAGGCGGCCACGCCGACCGAGAGTTTCTGCGCGTCCAGGCTGGCGCAGATGTCGTCGAAGCGGCCGGGCGTGAAGGCGAAGACTTCGCCGGTGGACATCTCGGTGGCATTGAGGATCAGGTACGGTTTGCCGGGCTGGTTGATGGCAGCGAAGGTCTTGCCGTGGAACAGCTCGCGGTCGAACATGTCGCGGATCGCGTCGGTGCGTGATTCGCCTGCAAACGAGCGGCCGAGGATGGCAAACGGGTTCAGGAAATCGGCGGCGATGATCTCCATGTTGTCCGGCACCAGGAAGTCCTTGCGGAAGTCTTCCAGGCCCTCCTTGCCCGCCAGCGCGAAATGCGCGGCAATGACGCTGCCGCCGGAGACGGACGAGACCACGCCGATGTCGTCGGCCAGGCTGTGCGGTGCGCCGCCTCCTGTGCTGATGACCTGGTCGCGCAGCTGGCTGAGCACCGTCCAGCCCAGCGCCGCGGCGCGCGAGCCGCCACCGGAGATGGCGACCAGCACCAGCGGGCGCTGCGGGTCGGAAACGTCCAGGCTGCGGCGCTCGGGGTTGGGCTCGGCGGTGGCGAGCGGCGTGTTTTCGAACCGGGTGCTGGCGCAGCCTGCGCAGAGCAGGACGGCGAGCAGCCAGGCCAGTCGATGAGAAGGCAGCAGCATCGTGTCAGGCCTTCTTGGGCGGGGTGGCGGCCGGCTTGGTGACGGCGTTCTTGGCCGCTGCTTTCACAGCTGCCGCAGCTGGCAGCACAGGCGGCGTCACCGGCGGGTTCAAAGGCGGCGGCACCGGGGACGGCACGGCAACCGGCTTGGCAGCCACCACTGGTGCAGACGCTGGCACGGGCACGGGCACGGGCACGGGTGCGGGTGCGGGTGCAGCCAGCGTTGCCGCCGCCCGGGTGAACACCACGACGCAAGGGCGGATCAAGGAGGTGCCGGAAAGCACCACATCCACGCTCTCGGGCGTGCAGCCTTGCGCGTCCACCGTGATGGTGTATTCGTCGGACGGCAGGATCAGCGTGTGGTTGGTGAAGCCGACGCCGTTGCCGTCTGCGCGGACCGGGCATGCGTCCGGGCAGATGACCAGCAGGAACTCGATGGACATGGCCTGCTCCGTGGCACCAGGGTGCGGCATCGTGGCATGCGACCCTGGCCATGTCTGCCACCCATGTGGGGGGCTTGGGCAGGCGCTCAAGCCAGCAGCGCGTCGTGCAGCACCGCACCGGCCGCACCCACGGCGCAGGCGTTGAGCCCGAAGCGGCAAAGCCGCACCTCGGTGCTGTGGAAGGCGTAGCGGCCTTGCAGCGCCTGGAAGCTGGCGCGGGCGGTTGCCAGGTAAGGTGCGCCGAGCTGGCCCATGGGGCCGCCCAGCACGATGACGGCCGGGTCCAGCGTGTTGCAGATGTTCTGCATCAGCATGCCCAGGTAGCGGCCGGCGCGCTCGGTGGCCGCCACGGCTGCGGGCTCGCCGGCGCTGACCTTCGCCACCAGTTCGGCAATCGGGAGGATGGGCGCAGTGGCGCCGGTGAGGTCCAGGCTGACTGCCCGCTGCGACACGAAGGCCTCGGCGCAGCCGCGGCTGCCGCAGCGGCACGGCGGCCCGTCCAGTTGCAGGATGGTGTGGCCGACCTCCCCGGCGCTGCCGTCATGGCCCAGGTGCAGCCGGTCGCCGAGCACGATGCCGCCGCCCACGCCGATGCCCAGGCTGAGGTAGATGAGCGAATCCGGGTGAACGCCCTCGCCTGACCCTTCCATGTCGCCAAAAACGTATTCGGACAGCGCCGCCGCGTTGGCTTCGTTCAGCACCTTCAGCGGCGCCACGCGCACGCCGCCCTTTACCAGCAGCGCGGCGAGCGGCGCGGCGATCTCCTGCCCTGCCCAGCCGAGGTTGGGCACCACGCCGATGCGCCGGCCTGCGCCATGCACCGTGCCGGGAATGCCCACGCCCACGCCGAGCAGCCGGCGGCCCTGGCGGGCCAGCGCGGCGTCCTGCTGCCCCAGCATGGCGACCAGCGTGGCCAGCGTGGCGGGCAACTCCCCTGGCGCATGCGGCTGGAACTGCTCACCCAGCACCCGGCCCTGCAGGTCACAGGCGACGACGTTCAGGTAGTCCACACCGATCTCGGCGCCCAGCAGTGCCAGCCGGCTGTTGTCCATCGCCAGCGGCGTGGGCCGGCGGCCAACGGCGCCGGACACCGGCACCTCGGCCTCGCGGATCCAGCCGTCGTCGATCAATTCCTGCACCAGCAGGCTGACGGTGGACTTGGTCAAGCCGCTGCGTTTGGCCAGGTCGGCACGCGAGAGGCCGCTGCCGGTCCGCACCAGCCGCAGCAAGGCGGCGCTGTTGATGCGCTTGAGCAGGCTCTGGTCGCCAGTGGCGACGCCTTCGGAACGGGGCGGGGGAAGGTTGGCCATCAATTAGTTCGAATCATAGACTTATTCGCCGGCGGTCAAGGCCAAAGCGCGATGGAAGTCGCCTGCCCGCAAAGGTAAGCGTCTTGTACACGACACGCTGTTGTCAAACGACGGGCCTACCCTGCGCGCACTTTGCCAACCCCCAAGGCCAGCCACATGACCGAAACCAATCGCCGCCAGTTCCTGCACCTGCTTGGCGCCACCGGCGCCGCGACCGCCGGCGCCCTGCCACCCAGCATCGCCCGCGCGCTGGCCATCCCGGCCAACAGCAAGACCGGCACGATCAACGACGTCGAGCACGTCGTGATCCTGATGCAGGAAAACCGCTCGTTCGACCACCACTTCGGCACGCTGCGCGGCGTGCGCGGCTTTGCCGACCCGCGTGCCGTGACGCTGCCCTCGGGCCAGCCGGTCTGGTACCAGAAGGACGCCGACGGCAAGCTGGTGATGCCGTTCCGCCCGCCGGTGGACAACCTGGGGCTGACCTTCCTGCCGGACCCGCCGCACGGCTGGAACGACACCCACGCCGCGTGGAACCTGGGCCGCCAGGACCAGTTCGTGCCGAACAAGGGCCTGTCGGCCATGACCTATCACCAGCGCGCGGACATTCCGTACCACTACGCGCTGGCAGACGCATTCACGGTCTGCGACGCCTATCACTGCTCGCTGCTCGGCCCGACCGACCCGAACCGCTACCACCTGTGGTCCGGCTGGGTCGGCAATGACGGCGCCGCCGGCGGCCCGGTCATCACCAACGCCGAGGCCGGCTACGACTGGAAGACCTACCCGGAGCGCCTCGAAGCGGCCGGCATCAGCTGGAAGATCTACCAGGACGTGGGCGTGGGCCTGAACGCCGCGGGCTACTGGGGCTGGACCAGCGACCCGTACATCGGCAACTACGGCGACAACTCGCTGCTGTACTTCCACCAGTACCAGAACGCGCAACCGGGCACGCCGCTGGCCGACAAGGCCAAGACCGGCACCAACATCGACGCGCAAGGCCGCGACCCGATGCAACTGGTGACCCAATTCCGCGACGACGTGGCCAACAACCGGCTGCCGCAGGTGTCGTGGATTTGCGCGCCGGAAGCCTTCAGCGAGCACCCGAACCATCCGGCCGATTACGGCGCCTGGTTCATTTCGCAGTTCCTGGACGCGCTGACGGCCAACCCGGAGGTCTGGAGCAAGACGGTGCTGTTCGTCAACTACGACGAAGAAGGCGGCTTCTTCGACCACATGGTGCCGCCGACGCCACCGATGAACGACAAGCTGGGCGCTTCCACCGTCAGCACACACAACGAGATCTTCCCCGGCGACGACAGCCACCCCAAGGCGCCTTACGGCCTGGGCATGCGCGTGCCGATGATCGTCGTCTCGCCTTGGAGCAAGGGCGGCTGGGTCAACTCGCAGGTGTTCGACCACACCTCGGTGATCCGCTTCCTGGAAGCCCGCTTCGGCCAGGGCAACCCGGCGCTGACCGAAACCAACATCACCAAGTGGCGCCGCACCGTCACCGGCGACCTGACCGGCGCGTTCAACTTCGCCAAGCCCAACGTCAAGCTGCCCACGCTGCCCAGCACCGCCGGCTACGTGCCGCCGGACCTGGTGCGGCATGCGGACTACGTCGTCGTGGCGCCGACCGACCCGACGCTGCCGGTGCAGGAAACCGGCGTGCGCAACGCGCGCCCGCTGCCCTACGTGCTGCACGCCAGCGGCATGGTGGCGGCTGACGGCAGCTACCAGATCGGCTTCAGCAACTTCGGCACCCAGGCCGCCGTGTTCCATGTGCGCGATGCGCTGCATGGCAAGGACGCACCGCGCGGCTACACCGTGGGCGCCGGCAAGTCGCTGAGCGGCAACTGGGCGGCGAAGAATGGCCAGTACAAGCTGGCGGTGCACGGCCCGAACGGCTTCTACCGCGCCTTCCAGGGCAGCACCGGCGGTGACGGCATGGCGCTGCTGCAGGTCGAGGCGCAATACACCGCGGCCGACGAGCAGTTGCTGACGTTGAACATCACCAACAACAGCCCGCGCTCGGTGGAAGTCCGCCTGGTCGACGCCTACGGCCGCAAGAGCCAGAGCCTGAAGCTGCATGCCGGTGCTTCCGGCGCCGTCAGCTGGAACCTGGTGAAGACCTCGGGCTGGTACGACGTGAGCGTGCGCGTGGATGGCGACACCGGCTTCCTGGTGCAACTGGCCGGCCACATTGAAAACGGCAAGCCGAGCATCAGCGATCCGATGATGGGTGGGCTTCAGCTGAAAGCCTGACCAAACACCCGGCCTCGCGAACACGCCGGGCCACTTAACAAGCCCAAGGCCTCGCTGCGACGCGAGGCCTTTTTCGTTCCTGCCCAGTCCGGCGCACAAACAAATGGGGTCAGAGTCAATTTATCTTGAGATACCCCATTGCAACGCTACCCGAATGCCCAGATAAATGGACTCTGACCCCATTTGTTTGAACCACGGTGGGGGACCGCTCCGAGGCCGATCCCTTGCCCTTCAATCCAACTCTCTGAGCGGATGCACGTGCGCCGGCCAGGGGCTGGCGAAAAACGGGGCGATGAGCTCGGGCGTCACATCCGCGATGTGCGGCGGGTTCCAGTGCGGCTGGTGGTCCTTGTCGACCGCCAGCGCGCGGATGCCTTCGACCGTTTCGCTGGCGGTGCCGGGGCGCAGCTGGAAGCAGTGGCGCACCAGGTCGCGCTCCAGGCGCAGGTCATCGGCCAGCGTCATGTTGCGGGCGCGGCGCACGAGTTCCAGCGTCACGGCCATCATCATCGGCGAGCGTTGGTGCAGCGTGGCCAGCGTGGCCTTGGCGAACTCGGAATCGTCTGAAGCCAGCGAGGCTTCGATGGCGACCAGCGTGGGCAGGCTGAAGTGCAGGTCGATCGCGCCGCGGTGCGTTGCCAGGGCGCCCTCGCCTGCGGCTTGTGCATGCGGCTTCAGCGCTGCGGCAATGCGGGTGGCGGTTTCCTCGGCGGTGTGCGGAATGTCGGCCGGACGGCCGGGCATGGCAGCCGGCTGGGCCAGCGCCGCGACCAGGGCCGGCAGTGCGGCTGACGGCACCAGTGCGTCCGCCAGGCCCAGCGAGATGGCGTCCGCCGCAGTCAGGGTCTGGCCGGTCAGCGCCAGGTATTCGCCGGTGTGGCCAGGGCAGCGGGCCAGGAACCAGCCGCCGCCCACGTCCGGGAACAGGCCGATGTGGGTCTCGGGCATCGCCAGCTTGCTCAGCTCGGTGACCACGCGCACGCTGGCGCCCTGGCTGATGCCCATGCCGCCGCCCATGCAGATGCCGTCCATCAGCGCGATGTAGGGCTTGGGGTAGCGGTGGATCAGGTGGTTCAGCGCGTACTCCTCGGTGAAGAAGTCTTCGAGCTGAGGGTTGCCCGCAAGCGCGGCCTGATGGAAGAAACGGATGTCGCCGCCTGCGCAAAAGGCCGGCGCCTTGCCTGCGCGGCCCGCGCCCTGCACCAGCACGGCGCTGACGCTGCGGTCATCGCGCCAGTGCAACAGCAGCGTGGTCAGGTCACGCACCATGCCGAGCGACAAGGCGTTCAGCGCGCCGGCCCGGTTCAGCGTGATGATGCCGAAGTCGCCCTGCTGCTCGGCCAGCACCTGACCGCCGGAGACCAGCGGGGGCAAGGAAGAAGCGGAAGTCATGGAACCAGTGTCTCCTGCGGGCTGTCGCCCGTCTTGCATGCGAGGGTGGCGGCTCTGCCGGGTGGTGAACGCCGCGAGATGGCAATGATTGTGCCGCGCCGCGCCGCTTCAACCGTGTCTGCCGCATCTGCCGCCTCAGCTGCCGGCTGAGGCCACCCTGACCGCCGACTGGCGGCGCTGCCACATGGCCACCGCTTCATGGCCGGCCAGTGCCAGCAGCACCAGCGTGCCGCCGGCCAGCACGCTGGGCGGTGGCTCCTCGGCTCCGCTGGCCCAGGCCCAGGCGACGCCGAACAGGATTTCCAGCAGCCCCAGCAACGCGGACTCCGGCGCGCTCAGCACCCGGCCGGCGGCCACGGCCAGCGCGCATGGAATGGCCAGCTGCACCAGGCCCAGGCCGCCGAGCAAGGCCACGTCATGCGCACCCGCCCGCAGCGGCCAGGCCCAGGGCAGGCAGGCCAGCGCCGAAAGCGTGGCGCCCAGCATCACGGCAGGCCGCATGTCGACCCGCGCACCAGGGTGTTTGCGCTCGTTGGCCTGCAGCAACGTCCACATGCTGGCCGCCGCCAGCGGCGGCACCATGGCCAGCGCGCTGCCCAACAGATGACGCGGCTCGGCGCCGGCCAGCTGCGGGCCGTACATCCAGCCGATGCCGGCGCCCGCCAGCGCGATGGCGCCCCAGGTGCGCAGCGGCAGCCGCTGGCCCAGCGTGGCGCGGCCGATCAGCGCGGCGAACAGCGGTCCCAGTGCCTCGGCCACCAGCACGTTGGCCACCGTGGTCAACGCCAGCGCGACCATGAAGGCTGTGAACATCATGGCCCAGCACAAGGCTGACGCCCACAAGGCCCAGCCGCCTTGCGTGAGCGAGCGCCGCAGCGCCTCACGCCCCATCAGCCACGGCAACAGCACCGCCAGCGACGCGGCCGCACCGGCGCTACGCCAGAAGGTCTGCTCGGCCGCCAGCCCGGGCGCGTCGAGCTGCCGCGTGACCACGCCGGCGATGCTCCACATCAAGGTGGCCAGCACCATCGTCACCACGGCTCGGCCGTGCCCCATTGCTTGTCCTGGTTCCATCACTGCTGCCTGCCAAAAATGCACAAAGCCGCCCGAAGGCGGCTTTGTCGCAAGGCGGGGGACCGCCAGCGGAGCCGGCGCCGGGCCGCCCCCAAGGCGGCGGAGCCAACCCGCTCGGCGGGTGGGTTCGCGTATCTCGCGAACCCGGGTGCGCCATCCCCAGCGGGGCCGGCGCCGGGCCGCCCCAAGGCGGCACCGCCAACCCACCCGGCGGGTGGTCTCAGGTACTCATGAGACCGGGTGCCCTACTTCAGCCCCTGGAGGCGCGCTTGCGGTCGTGTTCCGACAGATGGCGTTTGCGCACGCGGATCGACTTCGGCGTGATCTCGACCAGTTCGTCGTCCTCGATGAACTCGACGCCGTATTCCAGCGTCAGGTCGATCGGGGGCGTGATCTTGATCGCATCTTCCTTGCCGGAGACGCGGAAGTTGGTCAGCTGCTTGGTGCGGGTCGCGTTGACGACCAGGTCGTTGTCGCGGCTGTGGATGCCGACGATCATGCCTTCGTAGACCGGGTCGTTCGGCTTGACGAACATGCGGCCACGGTCGTCCAGCTTGCCCAGCGCGTAGGTGAAGATTTCACCGGCGTCCATCGAGATCAGCACGCCGTTCTTGCGGCTGGCGATGTCACCCTTGTGCGGCTCGTAGCCGTCGAAGATGTTGCTGATCAGGCCCGAACCACGGGTCAGGTTCAGGAACTCGTTCGAGAAGCCGATCAGGCCACGCGCCGGGATGCGGTATTCCAGGCGCACGCGGCCACGGCCGTCCGGTTCCATGTTGACCAGCTCGCCCTTGCGCTCACCCAGCGCCTGCATCACGCCGCCCTGGTGGGTTTCTTCCACGTCGGCAGTGACCAGCTCGATCGGCTCGTGCTTGACGCCGTCCACATCGTGGAACACCACGCGCGGCTTCGACACGGCCAGCTCGTAGCCTTCACGGCGCATGTTCTCCAGCAGGATGGTCAGGTGCAGTTCGCCGCGGCCCATCACTTCGAAGATGCCGTCTTCGTCGGTTTCCTTGACGCGCAGCGCGACGTTGCTCTGCAGTTCCTTCTGCAGGCGGTCCCAGATCTGGCGGCTGGTGACGTACTTGCCTTCGCGGCCAGCCAGCGGGCTGGTGTTGACGCAGAAGTTCATCGTCAGCGTCGGCTCGTCGACCTTCAGCATCGGCAGCGGGGCCGGGTTGGCCACGCTGGTGACGGTGACGCCGATGCCGCTCTCGTCAATGACATTGATCAGCACGATGTCGCCCGGGCCGGTTTCGGTGACCTGCACGCGGTCCAGGCCCTGGAAGGTCAGCACGTTGTTGACACGGCCCTTGGTGGCCTTGCCGTCCGGGCCTTCCATGACAAGCACGTCCATCGACGGCTTGATCGTGCCCTGGCTGATGCGGCCCACGCCGATGCGGCCGACGAAGGTGGAGTAGTCCAGCGCCGAGATCTGCAGTTGCAGCGGAGCGGCCGGATCGCCTTCCTGGGCCGGCACGTGCTTGAGCACGGTGTTGAACAGGGCCGACATGTCCGGGCCCCACTGTTCACCGGGGGCGCCTTCGGTCAGCGAGGTCCAGCCATTGATGCCGGAGGCGTAGACGACCGGGAAGTCCAGTTGCTCGTCGGTGGCGCCCAGTTTGTCGAACAGGTCGAAAGCGGCGTTGATGACGGCGTCCGGCTTGGCCCCCGGCTTGTCGACCTTGTTGACGACGACGATGGGCTTCAAGCCCAGCGCCAGCGCCTTCTTGGTCACGAAGCGGGTCTGCGGCATAGGGCCTTCCTGGGCGTCGATCAGCAGCACCACGCCGTCGACCATGGACAGCGCGCGTTCGACTTCACCGCCGAAGTCCGCGTGGCCCGGGGTGTCGACGATGTTGATGTGCGTGCCTTCCCAGCTGACGGCGCAGTTCTTGGCCAGGATGGTGATGCCACGTTCACGTTCGATGGCATTGCTGTCCATCACGGTGTCAACCACCTTCTCGTGTTCGGCGAAGGTGCCCGACTGACGCAGCAGTTGGTCAACCATGGTGGTCTTGCCATGGTCCACGTGGGCAATGATGGCAATGTTGCGGATCTGTCGGCTCATGGGAGAGGTCTTTCTAAGAAACCAGCAAGGCCTGCACCTCGACGGGGCTGAGCAGGCGGTCGGCGATCAATTCGCCAGCAAGAATGTGGCCACTGCCCAGAAAGGCAGCGGAGCAATCGGGGCCAAGAAACCTCGGGAGCGGCCCCTCGGCTCCTTGAGGGCCGTAAACCCGCACGGCCGGGGTGTCTGGAAGCGCCACGCGACGGCGCAATCCGGTGAGGAAACGGGCCGCTTCGGTGTCCGGCAGGCTGAGTGCCGGCCAGTCCGCGAGCAGCGTGTCAGGCCGCTGGAGCCGCGCATCGCGTGCATCGGCATCCTCCTCGGCCAGTTGAGTCAGCGTGACGGCATGGGACAGGTCCAGTCCGCCACTGTGCGTGCGGCGCAGCCCGGCGAGGTGCGCGCCACAGCCGAGCACCTCGCCCAGGTCCTGGGCCAGCGTGCGAACGTAGGTGCCCTTGCTGCAGCGCACGTCCAGCGTGAGCAACATGTCTTCAGGCTGCCACGAGACGATGTCGAGCCGATGAATGGTGACGCGCCGCGATGCGCGCTCGACCTCGATGCCGGCGCGGGCGTATTCGTACAGCGCCCGGCCGTCCTTTTTCAGCGCCGACTGCATCGGCGGAATCTGGTCGATCGAGCCGAGAAAGCTGGCAACAGCATGAAGCAGCTGTTCGCCGGTGACATTGACCGGCCGCTCGGCGAGGATCTCGCCTTCGCGGTCGCCGCCCACCGTGGTCTGGCCCAGGCGCAGCGTGGCCAGGTAGCCCTTGTCGGCATCCAGGCTCACTTGCGAGAACTTGGTCGCGGCGCCGAAGCAGATCGGCAGCAGGCCGGTGGCCAGCGGGTCCAGCGTGCCGGTGTGGCCCGCCTTCTCGGCGCGGTACAGCCACTTGACCTTCTGCAACGCATCATTGCTCGACAGGCCGATGGGCTTGTCGAGCAACAGCACGCCGTGCAGGGCACGGCGCGGGATGCGGGGCTTGGCGGAATTCATCGGCGTTGTCTTGGAAAAGGGGAAAACTCGGTCAGTCCTGCGGACCGCCGGGTTCGTCTTCCTTGGCCCGGGTGGCGTTGGCGCGGTTGATCAGGCTGCTCAGCTCGGCAGCGCGGGAAGTCGTCTGGTCGAACTTGAAGTGCAACGTGGGCACGGTGTGGATCGCCAGGCGCTTGAACAGGCCGTTGCGGACAAAGCCGGCAGCCTCGTTCAGCGCGATCTCGGTCTCGACCGGGTCGCCCACCAACAGCGAAAACAGCACCTTGGCATGCGCGTAATCCGGCGTGACCTCGACCGCATTGATCGTGACCATGCCGATGCGCGGATCCTTCAGGTCGCGGATCAGCTGGGCCACATCGCGCTGGATCTGGTCGGCCACGCGGAAGCTGCGGTTGGGGATGTTGCGTTTGTGTCGCATCTGGATGTGCTCCGGTTCGGCGTTGCATCAGGCTTCTGCCCCAAGTAAAAACCCCGCCGTTTCCGGCGGGGTTCTAGGGTGAAACCCGACCCCGCTTTTACAGCGTGCGTGCCACTTCCTTGACCTCGAAGAATTCCAACTGATCACCTTCCTTGATGTCGTTGTAGTTCTTGAGCTTGATACCGCACTCGAAGCCTTCCTTGACCTCGCGGACATCGTCCTTCTCGCGCCGGACGGATTCGACTTCGCCGGTGTAGACCACGATGTTGTCGCGCAGCAGGCGGAACTTCGCGTTGCGGCGAACCAGGCCGGAGGTGACCATCGAGCCGGCCACGGTGCCGATCTTGGAAGCCACGAAGACCACGCGGATCTCCGCGGTGCCCAGCGCTTCTTCGCGCTGTTCCGGCGCCAGCATGCCGCCCATCGCTGCCTTCACCTCATCCACTGCGTCGTAGATGATGTTGTAGTAGCGCAGGTCAACGCCGCTGTGCTCGGCCAGCTTGCGGGCTTGGGCATCGGCACGGGTGTTGAAGCCGATGATGATGGCCTTGGAGGCGATCGCCAGGTTGACGTCCGACTCGCTGATGCCACCCACCGCGGCGTGCACGATCTGCACCTTGACCTCGTCGGTCGACAGCTTGAGCAGCGAAGAAGCCAGGGCTTCCTGCGAACCCTGCACGTCGGCCTTGATGATCAGCGGCAGCGCCTGTGCAGCACCTTGGCCCATGGTCTCGAACATGTTCTCCAGCTTTGCAGCCTGGCGCCTGTTCAAGGTCACTTCGCGGTACTTGCCCTGGCGGAAGGTGGCGATTTCACGGGCCCGGCGTTCATCCGACAGCACCATGAAGTCATCACCTGCCTGCGGCACTTCGGTCAGGCCCTGGATTTCGACCGGGATCGACGGGCCGGCTTCGGCCAAGGTCTTGCCGTCTTCGTCCAGCATGGCACGCACGCGGCCGAAGCTCGAGCCTGCCAGGATCACGTCGCCACGCTTGAGCGTGCCGGACTGGATCAGCACGCTGGCGACCGGGCCGCGGCCCTTGTCCAGGCGGGCTTCGATCACGATGCCCTTGGCCATCGCCTGCGCAGGTGCCTTCAGCTCCAGCACTTCGGCCTGCAGCAGCACCTGTTCCAGCAGTTCGTCGATGCCGACGCCGGTCTTGGACGACACGCCCACGAACGGCGACTCGCCACCAAACTCTTCCGGCACGACCTGCTCGGCCACCAGCTCGCCCTTCAGGCGTTCGGTGTTCGAGTCCGGCTTGTCGATCTTGGTCATGGCCACAACGATGGGCACGCCCGCCGCCTTGGCATGGTGGATCGCTTCCTTGGTCTGCGGCATCACGCCATCGTCCGCCGCGACCACCAGGATCACGATGTCGGTGGCCTTGGCGCCGCGAGCCCGCATGGCCGTGAAGGCCGCGTGACCCGGGGTGTCCAGGAAGGTGATCATGCCGCGCGGGGTTTCCACGTGGTACGCGCCAATGTGCTGCGTGATGCCGCCAGCTTCGCCTGCGGCCACGCGGCTGCGGCGGATGTAGTCCAGCAGCGAGGTCTTGCCGTGGTCAACGTGGCCCATCACGGTCACGACCGGTGCACGCGAGAGCGCCTCGCCGGAGGCTGCGGCTTCTTCCTCTTCCGAGAAAGCTTCCGGATCGTCCAGCTTGGCAGCCAGCGCCTTGTGGCCCATTTCCTCGACCAGGATCATGGCTGTCTCTTGGTCCAGCTGCTGGTTGATGGTGACCATCTGGCCCAGCTTCATCAGGGCCTTGATCAGCTCACCGGCCTTGACCGACATCTTGTGCGCCAGGTCGGCGACCGAGATGGTCTCCGGCACATGCACTTCCTGGATCGTCGGCTCGGTCGGTGCCTGGAAATTCGAGGCGTTGCCCATGTCGCGGCTGTCGCCACGGCGGCCACCGCGCGGCGCGCGCCAGCCCGGGCGGTTGCTGCCAGCGTCGGTGCGCGGCTTGGCCGCGCCAACGCCACGCTTCTTCGCATCGTCAGCCCAGCTGGACGACAGCTTCTCGGACTTGACCGACTTCTTGTCGCCCGGCTTTGCAGCGGTGGCGGCAGTCGTCGCGGGCGCGCCAGGCGCACCCTTGGCCTTGTGGATCGTGCCCTTGATGCCTTCCTTGGGCACCTCGACCGGCTTGGGCGGCTCTTCCGGCTTCTTCGCTACCAGAACCTTGCTCTTGCGGTTCATCATGTCGCGGATGGCGGAGGCCTCGGCCTCGGCCTTCTGGCGGCGAGCGGCCAGGTCGGCCATGCGCTTTTGCTCTTCGGCTTCGGTGTCTGCCGCCTTCACCACGCGCAATGCGGGCTTCGGGGGGGCGACCGGCTCGGGCGCAGGCACCGGGACTGGCGCAGGCGCGGGAGCAGCGGCCACGGGTGCCGGAGCGGGCGCCGGGGGAGCGGCTTGCCGGCGCGAAGGCGCGGGTGCCTGCGCAGCGGCAGACATGGCCGACGACTCGGCAATGGACTTGGCCTTTGCGGCAGCCTTGGCTTCCAGCTTTGCTTCCGCCTTGGATTCAGCCGCCGCCTTGGCAGCAGCCTCCTCGGCAGCGGCGGCAGCTTCGGCGGCGGCCTTTGCGGCAGCGGCCTCAGCAGCCATCCGGACCTCGCGGTCGTGGCGCTCCTGCTCTTCGCGCAGGCGGCGCTTTTCGGCCAGCTCTTCTTCCTGTTGACGGATCTGCTCGGCCTGCAGGCGGGCTTCTTCTTCGCGGCGCGAGAGATCGGCTTCTTCCGCAGCGGCGGCTGCGCCGTCGTCTTCGACACCACCCGGCGCATCGTCGCGCTTGACGAAAGTGCGCTTCTTGCGCACCTCGACCTGGATGGTGCGGGCCTTGCCACTGGCATCGGCCTGCTTGATCTCGCTGGTCGACTTGCGGGTCAGCGTGATCTTCTTGCGGTCGGCGCCAGCAGTGGAGCCGTGGGAGATGCGGAGATAGTCGAGCAAGCGCTCCTTGTCCGATTCGTTGAGCGAATCGTCAGGCGAAATCTTGGCGACGCCGGCCGACTTCAGCTGCTCGAGCAGCGTCCCGGCGGGCCGGTTCAGCTCCGCGGCGAGTTGGGCGACGGTAGTCACAGCCATTCTTGAGTTTCCTTGATCTTGGTGCCGTGTGCGGGACGTGCGGGTAGGCTGGGCGCTCAGGCGTTGAACCAGTGTTCACGCGCCTTCATGATCAGCGCCTTGGCCTGCACGTCGTCCACACCGGTCATCTCGACCAGTTCATCGACGGCCAGGTCGGCCAGGTCATCACGGGTGTGCACACCACCATCAGCCAGTTGGCCAATCAGAGCGGGGTTGAGGCCGTCGAGGTCGCGCAGATCCTGCGAAACGTCATCGACCTTTTCTTCACGGGCAATTTCCATCGTCAGCAGCGCATCCTTCGCACGATTGCGCAGCTCGCTGACGGTGTCTTCATCGAAGCCTTCGATCTCCAACATTTCCTGCAGCGGCACATAGGCCACTTCTTCGAGACTGGTGAAACCTTCCCCGATCAGCATGTTGGCGACTTCTTCGTCCACGTCGAGTTTCTCGACAAACAGCGAGCGGATCGAGCCCGACTCTTCCGCCTGCTTGGCGGCCGATTCCTCGGCCGTCATGATGTTGATGCGCCAGCCGGTCAGCTCGGACGCCAGGCGCACGTTCTGGCCGCCACGGCCGATCGCGATCGCCAGGTTTTCCTCGTCGACCACGACATCCATCGCGTGCCGCTCTTCGTCGACGACGATGGACTGCACGTTGGCCGGCGCCAGCGCGCCGATGACGAACTGCGCCGGATCTTCCGACCACAGCACGATGTCGACCCGCTCACCGGCGAGTTCGTTGGTCACCGCGGTGACGCGCGAACCCCGAACGCCGACGCAGGTGCCGATCGGGTCGACCCGCTTGTCATGCGAGACCACGGCGATCTTGGCGCGCGAACCGCTGTCACGGGCGCAGCTCTTGATCTCCAGCAGGCCTTGCTCGATTTCCGGCACTTCCTGGGCGAACAGCTCGACCATGAAGCCTGGCGCCGAGCGCGACAGCATGATTTGCGGGCCACGGGCGATCGGGTCAATGCCGGCCATGAAGGCCCGCACGCGGTCGCCGGAACGCAGGTTCTCCTTGGGGATCATCTCGCCGCGCTTGAGCCGGCCTTCAACGCGGCCCGACTCGACGATGATGTCGCCCTTGTCCAGGCGCTTGACGGTGCCGACGAAGATCTTCTCGCCACGGGCGAGGAAATCGTTCAGCAACTGCTCACGCTCGGCATCGCGGATCTTCTGCAGGATCACCTGCTTGGCCGCTTGCGCGCCAATGCGGCCGATGGTCACGGACTCGATCGGCTCCTCGATGTGGTCGTCCACCTCGATGTCGGGAATCTGTTCCAGCGCTTCGAACAGCAGGATTTCGGCATCAGGAATCTGCAGGCCGGCTTCGTCCGGAACGACGTGCCAGCGGCGGAAGGTCTCGTAATCGCCGGTGTCACGGTCAACGGTGACACGGATGTCCACTTCACCGCCGTGAAGCTTCTTGGTCGCAGAAGCCAGCGCGGCCTCCACCGCGCCAAACACCACATCGCGCTCCACGCTCTTCTCGCGCGAGATCGCATCCACCAACATCAGCATTTCGCGGTTCATTCTTGTTGACCTCCGTCGTTCGAGTCGCCGTCCGCTGCCTGCGGCACAGCCGGGGTGGCTTTGCCACGCCGCCCCTTGAAATCCAGCACCGGCACCAGCCGGGCCTCGCGCACTTCGCCCAGGCTGAAGTCCAGTACCTGGTCGACCTTGCCATCGTTGAACACCAGCTGCCAGCCGGTGTCATCCGTGGCGACGGCCTGCTCGTCAGCCTGCGGCGTGGCCTCCTCGGCCCCCACGGCTTTCTGCAGCAAACCTTCGTATTTCTTGCGGCCCTGGAACGGCAGCTTGAGCGTGATCTGCACCTGCTCGCCGACAAAGCGCTGGTAGTGAGCGGCCGTCTTCAGCGGCCGATCCAACCCCGGGGAAGACACTTCCAGCCGTGCATAGTCGACGTTCTCGACTTCCAGCACATACTGCAACTGGCGCGTCACCGCCTCACAGTCTTCAACCGTGACAAACTCATGTGGCCCGGTGGGGTAGGCCCGACCGGGCACCCGGTCGATCAAAACGCGCAGCAACCCGCCTGCCGATCGCTCGACATCAACGAGTTCATAGCCCAATCCGGTCACCGTACGATCAACGGCCTGGCTCCAGCTCATCAGGGTGCGAATACCTTCCAGTAAGAAGCAAAAAGGCGCTTGAAACGCCTGACCACCAGAAACACGCAGCGGAAAACCGCGGCTGAAAACACAAACGCCAAAAAAAATGGGCTGGAAAAATCCGCCCACTCTTTCTAGCGCTTCGGTGCAATTCTAGCGAAGAGTCTGATTGTAGCCCGAAGGCAGGGCTTCAGCAAGCTGCCGGACTGGGCGCATGCGAGAATTGCGCGCTGCATATCAAGAACACTGCGGACAGGGACCGCCTACCGCAACCTTACCGTCCACGGAGACCGCATGGGATTTCTCGCCGGCAAGCGCCTGCTGATCACGGGGCTGCTTTCGAATCGCTCCATCGCCTATGGCATCGCCAAGGCCTGCCACCGCGAAGGCGCCGAACTGGCGTTCAGCTACGTCGGTGAGCGCTTCAAGGATCGCATCACCGAGTTTGCAGCTGAATTCGGCTCCAGCCTCATATTTGATTGCGACGTGGGCGACGACGCCGCCATCGAGCGACTCTTCGCCGACCTGAAATCCGCCTGGCCCGAAGGCTTCGACGGATTTGTGCATTCGATCGGCTTCGCCCCGCGCGAAGCGATTGCCGGCGATTTCCTCGATGGGCTGACCCGCGAGAACTTCCGCATTGCGCATGACATTTCGGCCTACAGCTTCCCGGCCCTGGCCAAGGCTGCCCTGCCCTCGCTGCGCCCGCACGCTGCACTGCTGACGCTGAGCTACCTGGGCGCGATGCGCGTGGTGCCGGCCTACAACACCATGGGCCTGGCCAAGGCGTCGCTGGAAGCCAGCGTGCGTTACCTTGCCGCCAGCCTGGGCCCCAAGGGCATTCGCGTGAACGGCATTTCGGCCGGCCCGATCAAGACGCTGGCCGCTTCGGGCATCAAGGGTTTTGGCAAGCTGCTGGAAATCTTCTCGAAGAATGCGCCGCTGCGTCGCAACGTCACGATCGAGGACGTTGGCAACGTCGCCGCCTTCCTGCTGTCGGACCTGTCGGCCGGCGTGACCAGCGAGATCACCTACGTCGACGGCGGCTTCAGCCACGTGATGAGCGGCATGCCGCTGGACGAATAGAGTCCCGCCCGCGCCACTCAAGCCCGGCACTGTCCGGGCTTTTTCACGCCCGTCGATCCCGCTCCGGCACAATTGCCTGATCAGCCCCAGTCTTCAGAAGGCAAGGTGGACGGCGGCTGGGTGTCCAACACCTCATCGGCCAGCGCCACCCGGTTGCGGCCTGCCTGCTTGGCCCGGTAGAGCGCCTGGTCGGCCCGGGCAATGGCCTGCTCCAGCGGCTCGCCGGCCCGCGCCTGGCACAGGCCGAAGCTGATGCTGACCGGCAGCAGCGTGGCCACCTCCGGCAAGCGCAGCGAACGCGCCTGCACCAGCGCCCGCAGCCGTTCGGCCACCATCCGCGCGGCCGGCAGCTCGGTGCCCGGCAGCAGCACCAGGAACTCCTCGCCGCCCCAACGCCCGAGCAGGTCGCCCTGGCGCATGCCGCTTTGCAGCGCCTGGCTGATGGCCCGCAGCACCTGGTCGCCCACGTCGTGGCCGTGCTGGTCATTGACGGCCTTGAAATGGTCCACGTCGCCCAGCAGCACGCTGAGCGCGTTCAGGGGCGCGCTGGCATCGTTGAGCTTTTCCAGCTGATGGCGTGCCAGTTCGGTGAGGCTGCGGCGATTCAGCAGGCCGGTCAGCGGATCCAGGCTGGCCATCTCGCGCAGGCCGGCCTCGGCCCGCAGCACCAGGTTGTAGTAGATCGCCGAAAGACCTGCCAGCATCGATAACGCGGCCGCCGCATTGAACAGGCGCAGGCCTTGCAGCCAGCCATCGGGCAGCGCTTGCGGCGGCGGGCTGCGGTGCGACAGCAGGTCCAGCGCGAGGTACAGCAGCACACAGGCGGCAGCCCCTGCCCACTTGGCGCGCCGCGGCACCAGCGTGCTGACCATCAGCGTGGGCAGCATCAGCAGCAGGTAGTAGTGAAAGCCGCTGTCCCAGCCCAGCCAGCAGCTGGCAACACAGGCGTGCAGCACCACTTCGACGCCAGCCATCACCTCGCACAGCCGGTGCCAGCGAGTCTGGCGCATCAGCTGCGTCATCAGCAGGTACAGCAGGCAGCTGAAGACATTGAACAGCGCCAGCCCGGTGACGCCCGCAGCCAGGAACAGCACCACGAAGGCCGCATGCACGATGGCGGCCATCAGCATGCCGGAGACGATCAGGCGCCCGCCTTGCGACAAGGAGCGAACCAGGGCGCGCATCAGATCGCCCCGGTCAGCCCGCGGCTCAGGCGGGCACCCCCACAGAAAGCGTCAGATCGCCTCGCGGCGCACGCAGTCCACATAGTAGTGGCGTTCACCCTTGTCATTGTCTTCCGCCACCAGGCCGTGCACATCGGTGTCGAAGCCAGGGAACTTGGCGTTGAAGGCCTGCGTGAAGCGCAGGTAGTCGACGATGCGGCGGTTGAAGACCTCGCCCGGGATCAGCAGCGGAATGCCAGGCGGGTATGGCGTCAGCAGCGCGGTGGTCACGCGGCCTTCGAGTTGGTTGATCTCGACCCGCTCGGTCGCGCGGCGCGCGATGTACGCGAACGCCTCGCTGGGCTTCATCGCCGGCTCCAGGTCCGAAAGGTAGACCTCGGTCGTCAGGCGCGCAATGTCGCCTTCGGCGTAGGCCTCGTGCACGGACTGGCACAGGTCCTTCAGTCCCATCTTCTCGTAGCGCGGGTGCGCGGCGCAGAACTCGGGAAGGATGCGCCACAGCGGCTGGTTGCGGTCGTAGTCGTCCTTGAACTGCTGCAGCGCGGTCAGCAGCGTGTTCCAGCGGCCTTTGGTGATGCCGATGGTGAACAGGATGAAAAACGAATACAGGCCGGTCTTCTCGACCACCACGCCATGTTCGGCCAGGAACTTGGTGACGATGGACGCCGGGATGCCGGTCTTGGCGAACTTGCCCGACATGTCCAGCCCCGGCGTGATGATGGTGGACTTGATCGGGTCCAGCATGTTGAAGCCGGCCGCCAGGTTGCCGAAGCCGTGCCACTCTTCATTGGCCTTCAGAACCCAGTCGTCGGGCTTGCCAATGTCGTGTGGTGCCAGCTCATCCGGGCCCCAGACGGTGAACCACCAGTCGGCCGCGTATTCCTTGTCGACCTTGCGCATCGCGCGCCGGAAGTCCAGCGCCTCGCGGATGCTTTCCTCGACCAGCGCGGTGCCGCCGGGCGGCTCCATCATCGCCGCAGCCACGTCGCACGAGGCGATGATGGCGTACTGCGGCGAAGTCGAGGTGTGCATCAGGTAGGCCTCGTTGAACAGGTGCTTGTCGAGCTGCACCGTCTGCGAGTCCTGCACCAGCACCTGCGAAGCCTGGCTGATGCCCGCCAGCAGCTTGTGCGTGGACTGGGTGGCATAGACCATGGCCTCCTTCGGGCGCGGGCGGTTCTTGCCCATCGCGTGGTAGCTGCCGTAGAACTTGTGGAAGGCCGCGTGCGGCAGCCAGGCCTCGTCGAAGTGGATGGTGTCGACCCAGCCGTCCAGGTGCGACTTGATGGACTCGGTGTTGTAGAGCACACCGTCATAGGTGCTCTGCGTCACGGTCAGGATCTTGGGCCGCACGCTGGCCGGGTCCACGCCCTGCAGCAGCGGATGGCGGGCGATCTTTTCCTGGATCGAGGCCTTGGTGAACTCGCTCTCGGGGATCGGGCCGATGATGCCGTAGTGGTTGCGCGTGGGCGTCAGGAAGACCGGCACAGCGCCGGTCATGATGATGCTGTGCAGGATGGACTTGTGGCAGTTGCGGTCGACCAGCACCACGTCATCCGGTGCCACCGTGTGGTGCCAGACCATCTTGTTGCTGGTGCTGGTGCCGTTGGTGACGAAGAAGCAGTGGTCGGCATTGAAGATGCGCGCCGCGTTCTTCTCGCTGGCCGCGACCGGGCCGGTGTGGTCCAGCAACTGGCCCAGCTCTTCCACTGCGTTGCAGACGTCGGCCCGCAGCATGTTCTCGCCAAAGAACTGGTGGAACATGCGACCGATCGGGCTCTTCAGGAAGGCCACGCCACCGGAGTGCCCGGGACAGTGCCAGGAGTACGAACCATCCTGCGCATAGTCCATCAGCGCGCGGAAGAACGGCGGCGCGAGGCTGTCGACGTAGCTCTTGGCCTCGCGGATGATGTGGCGGGCCACGAACTCCGGCGTGTCCTCGAACATGTGGATGAAGCCGTGCAGCTCGCGCAGGATGGCGTTGGGAATGTGGCGAGATGTCTTGGTTTCGCCATACACATAGATCGGCACGTCGCTGTTCTTGCGCCGCACTTCCTCGATGAAGCTGCGCAGGTTGAGCACCGCCGGGTCCAGGTCGGGGCCGGGC
This sequence comes from Ideonella sp., assembly GCF_041287625.1. Lineage (GTDB taxonomy): Bacteria > Pseudomonadota > Gammaproteobacteria > Burkholderiales > Burkholderiaceae_C > Ideonella. Next base: position 1,831 of record NZ_JBGGNH010000073.1, on the reverse strand, counting down.
GTGAACTCCTCGTCGTCGATGGAGAGGATGAACGCGCTGGCCCGGCTTTGCTGTTGCGCGAACTGCGAGAGGTCGCCGTAACTCGTGACGCCCAGCACCTCGAAGCCTTCGGTTTCGATGGCTTGCGCCAACGCGCGGATGCCCAGGCCGGAGGTGTTCTCGGACCGGTAGTCTTCGTCGATGATGACGATGGGAAAGCGGAATTTCATCAAAAGCTCCAGACCACGGGCCAGAAAAAGCGAAAAACAGGCGCGAAGTGTATGCAAATACCTCGGCATCCTCCTTGCGCTGTGCTTGAATACACCCAAAATGTGGTGCCATCAAGACACCCACAACCCTGAAGGAGGGGCCATGGCCGATTCAACCATCTGGTGGCTGCTTGCGGGAGCGGCAGTCGCCGTCGAACTGCTCACCGGGACTTTCTACCTGCTGATGATCGCCATCGGTCTCGCGGCCGGTGCGCTCGCGGCGCATGCGGGAGCGGCGCCGACTGTCCAGCTTCTCGTGGCTGCCGCGATCTGCAGTGGCGCCGTGACTGCCTGGCACCTCTTGCGGCCCAAGCGGTCCGACGCCCCCACGGGCTCCAACCGCGACGTCAACCAGGATGTCGGCGCAACCATCGAAGTGCCGGCATGGGAAAGCGACGGCACGGCATCTGTCAAATACCGCGGGGCGCAATGGACTGTTGTCGCCGCGCCCGGCGAGAACCCGCAGGCCGGCGCGCATCGCGTCCGCGAAGTCGTCGGCAGCCGCTTGGTCGTCGAAAAAATCTGAACCGTTCAACAGGAGGGAAATCCATGGAAGTTGCCATCGTCATCGTCATCATCGCGGCCATCTTCGCCTACCGCGCGATCAAGGTCGTCCCCCAGCAGAACGCATGGGTGGTCGAGCGCCTGGGCAAGTACCACGCCGCGCTCGCCCCGGGCCTCAATTTCCTGGTGCCCTTCATCGACAAGGTCGCCTACAAGCACAGCCTGAAGGAAATTCCGCTCGACGTGCCAAGCCAGATCTGCATCACGCGCGACAACACGCAGCTGCAGGTGGACGGCATCCTTTACTTCCAGGTCACCGATCCGATGCGTGCAAGTTACGGGTCATCCAACTACATCATGGCCGTGACGCAGCTGGCGCAAACGTCGCTGCGCAGCGTGATCGGCAAGCTGGAGCTGGACAAGACATTCGAGGAGCGCGACATCATCAACGCCCAGGTGGTCGCCGCCATCGACGAAGCCGCACTGAACTGGGGCGTGAAGGTGCTGCGCTATGAGATCAAGGACCTGACGCCGCCCAAGGAAATCCTGCACGCGATGCAGTCGCAGATCACTGCCGAGCGCGAAAAGCGCGCCCTGATCGCCGCTTCGGAAGGCCGCCGCCAGGAGCAGATCAACATCGCCACCGGCGAGCGCGAGGCCTTCATCGCCCGCTCCGAAGGCGAAAAGCAGTCGATCATCAACAAGGCGCAGGGTGAGGCAGCTTCGATCACCGCGGTGGCCGATGCCACCGCGTCCGCCATCGAGCGCATCGCAGCGGCCATCCGCCAGCCCGGCGGCGAGCAGGCGGTGCAGCTCAAGGTGGCCGAGCGCGCGGTGGACGCCTACAGCAAGGTGGCGGCGGACTCGAAGACGACGCTGATCGTGCCGAGCAACATGACCGAGGTGTCGGCGCTGATCGGGTCAGCCATGAAGATGGTGCAGGGAACGAAAGCCGCCTGATCAATCCGGGGTGGAACTGAGCGGGCTGGGACGTGACCGCAGGCCTTGCGGCAGCAGGTGCTCGAACAGCTCGCTCACTTCCTCGATCTTTTCCCGGGCCGCGGCCTCGCCGTGCCGGG
>NZ_JBGGNH010000072.1:0-13727 GCF_041287625.1 Ideonella sp. | reverse complement strand
CGTGCACGCACAGGTTGCAGTCGATGCAATGTCCCAGCTTGGCCTCGGCCAGGTCGGTGCTGCGCCCCCGCTTGCCACGCGGGTCACCGCGCCGCGCGTCGTAGGTGACGATCATCGTGTCGCGGTCGAACATCGCGCTCTGGAAGCGCGCGTACGGGCACATGTACTTGCAGACCTGCTCGCGCAGGAAGCCGGCGTTGCCGTAAGTGGCCAGGCCGTAGAAGTTGACCCAGAACCACTCCCACGGCCCGAACGACAGCGTGAAGGCCTCGGCCCAGAGCGAGCGGATCGGCGTGAAGTAGCCAACGAAGGTGAAGCCCGTCCACAGCCCGATGGTCAGCCACGCCCCATGCTTGCCGACCTTGCGCCAAGCCTTGTTGGCCGTCCATGGGGCGGCATCGAGCTTCATCCGCGCGCCGCGTTCGCCTTCGAAGCGCTGCTCGACCCACATGAAGATTTCGGTGTAGACGGTCTGCGGGCAGGCATAGCCGCACCACAGCCGGCCGCCCACCGTGGTGAAGAAGAACAGGCCGTAGGCGCTGAGCACCAGCAGGCCGGTGAGGTAGATGAAGTCCTGCGGGTACAGGACCAGCTGGCCGATGTAGAAGCGCCGCGCCGACAGGTCAAACAACACCGCCTGCCTGCCATTCATCGACAGCCACGGCAGGCCGTAGAACAAGGCCTGCGTGAGCCACACCATCAGCCAGCGCCAGCGGGCGAAGCCGCCTTTGACCGAGCGCGGGTAGATCTTCTTCTGCTTCTGGTAGAGCGAGACCATCTCGCCTTCGCCCGCGGCTGGCACGATGGGGATGACGCGGGCCATGGTTGCGACCTCGCTTATGGCGCGGCGGCCGTGGTCACGGTGCCGGTCTTGGACAGGCTCCAGACGTAAGCCGCCAGCAGGTGGATCTGCTGGGCCGTGAGGCGTTCGCCGTGGGCCGGCATGACGTTGGTCTTGCCCTTGTTGATCATCGCCACCACCGCGTCTTCACCCCAGCCGTGCAGCCAGACCTTGTCGCTGAGGTTGGGCACGCCCAGCGCCTGGTTGCCCTTGCCTTCGGGGCCATGGCAGGCGGCGCAGGCCACGAACTTGGCCTTGCCGAGCTGTGCCGCGAGGCTGTCGTGCGGGCTGCCGGACAGGCTGAGCACATAGTTCGCCACCTGGTGAACCTCGTCGGCATTGCCGACCGCGGCGACCATCGGCGGCATCACGCCCATGCGGCCATCGCGGATGGTCTCCTCGATGCGTTCGGGCGCGCCACCCCACAGCCAGTCCTGGTCGGCCAGGTTCGGGAAGCCCTTGCTGCCGTGCGCGTCCGATCCGTGGCAGGCGGCGCAGTTGTTGGCGAACAGGCGCTCGCCCACTGCCATGGCCTGCGGGTCCCGCGCCAGTTCCGGCGCAGTCTTGGCGGCAAAGGCGGCAAACATCGGCGCGGTGACCGCGTTGGCCGCGGCCCGTTCTTCCTGGTATTGGCCGACGCTGCTCCAGCCCAATTGACCCGGCGCGCTGCCCAGCCCGGGATACAGCGCCAGGTAGCCAGCGCCAAACACCACCGTGAGGATGAACAGCCACATCCACCAGCGCGGCAGCGGGTTGTTGAGTTCTCGCAGGTCCTCGTCCCAGACGTGGCCGGTGGTGTTGTCCTGCGCCATCACGCGGCGGCGGGCCGCGATCAGCAGCAGCGCGATGCAGGCCACCAGGCCCAGCACCGTGACCGCGGCCACGCAGTAGCCCCAGCCTGCATTGATGAAGTCACTCATTGCCGCTCTCCTCCGTTGCGCGGGTCGAGCGCCGGGCCGCTCCGAAGCCGGCCCGCATCCCCTCGGAGGATCGGGCGATGTACGCATCGGCCGAGGGGCTGTCTTCACCTTCGAAAACCAGGCGGGCGGCGGCCTCGTGCGCGGCACGTTGCGCCGGGCGCCAGGTCCAGACCATCAGCCCGATGAAGAGGGCCAGGCTCAGCAGCGTCACGAGGCTGCGGATGTCGTTGATGTCCATGGTGTGCCTCAATTCACTTGACGTGCGTGCCCAGCGACTGCAGGTAGGCGACCAGCGCGTCGAGCTCGGTCTTGCCGGCCACGGCCTCGGCGCTGCCAGCCACGTCTGCGTCGGTGTAGGGCACGCCCAGGCGCTGCATGGCCTTGAGGCGCGGCGGCACGCTGGCCGGCACGATGGCGGCCGTCTCCAGCCACGGGTAGGCCGGCATGTTGGACTCGGGCACCAGGTCGCGCGGGCCGGCCAGGTGCAGGCGGTGCCATTCGTCGCTGTACTTGCCGCCCACGCGCTGCAGGTCCGGCCCGGTGCGCTTGCTGCCCCACTGGAACGGATGGTCGTAGACAAATTCGCCGGCCATCGAGTAGTGCCCGTAGCGCAGTGTCTCGGCATGCAGCGGGCGGATCATCTGCGAGTGGCAGTTGTAGCAACCTTCGCGCAGGTAGATGTCGCGCCCGACCAGCTGCAGCGCGCTGTACGGCTGCAGCCCGGCCGCGGGCTGGGTGGTGGAGCGCTGGAAGAACAGTGGGATGATCTCGACCATGCCGCCGATGGCAATGACCAGCAGGATCAGCACGATCATCAGGAAATTGCTCGTCTCGATGCGCTCGTGGCCGCTGACGGGAGAATGGATGCTCACAGGCGGCTCCTCAGGCTTGGACCAAACGGGGGATGGGCGATGGCAATGCGCGGCCGCTGCGCACCGTCATCACGACATTCCAGGCCATCACGACCATGCCGGACAGGTACAGCAGGCCACCCAACAGGCGGATCACGTAGAACGGCCAGGTCGCCTTGACTGCTTCGACGAAGGTGTAGACCAGCGTGCCGTCGGTGTTCAGCGCGCGCCACATCAGGCCCTGCATCACGCCGGCAATCCACATGGCCGCGATGTAGAGCACGATGCCCAGCGTCGCAATCCAGAAGTGCAGCGAGATGGCCTTGACGCTGTACATCTGCGTCTGGCCGTACATGCGCGGGATCAGGTAGTACAGCGAACCCATCGAGATGAAGCCGACCCAGCCCAGCGCGCCGCTGTGCACATGGCCGACGGTCCAGTCGGTGTAGTGCGAGAGCGCGTTCACCGTCTTGATGGACATCATCGGACCCTCGAAGGTCGACATGCCGTAGAAGCTCAACGCGACGATCAGGAACTTCAGGATCGGGTCGTCGCGCAGCTTGTGCCAGGCGCCCGACAGCGTCATCACGCCGTTGATCATGCCGCCCCAGCTCGGCGCCAGCAGCACCAGCGAGAACAGCATGCCCACGCTTTGCGCCCAGTCGGGCAGCGCGGTGTAGTGCAGGTGGTGGGGGCCGGCCCACATGTAGGTGAAGATCAGTGCCCAGAAGTGCACGATGGACAGCCGGTACGAGTACACCGGCCGCTCGGCCTGCTTGGGGATGTAGTAGTACATCATCCCGAGGAAGCCGGCCGTCAGGAAGAAGCCCACGGCGTTATGGCCGTACCACCACTGGACCATCGCGTCCTGCACGCCGGCGTAGGCCGAGTAGCTCTTCCAGAAGCTCACCGGCATGGCCGCGCTGTTGACGATGTGCAGCAACGCAACCGCCAGGATGAAGGCGCCGAAGAACCAGTTGGCGACGTAGATGTGGCGCACCTTGCGCACGCCCAGCGTGCCGAAGAAGACCACCGCATAGGCCACCCACACGACGGCGATCAGCAGGTCGATGGGCCATTCCAGCTCGGCGTATTCCTTGCCCTGGGTGAAGCCCATCGGCAAGGTGATGGCGGCCAGCACGATCACCGCCTGCCAGCCCCAGAACACGAACTTGGCCAGCCACGGCAGGAACAGCGGCACCTGGCAGGTGCGCTGCACGACGTGGAAGCTGGTCGCCATCAGCGCGCAGCCGCCAAAGGCAAAGATCACCGCATTGGTATGCAGCGGCCGCAGCCGCCCATAACTGAGCCAGGGAATGCCGTAGGTCAGGTCAGGGAAGGCCAGCTGGGCGGCGATCAACACCCCCACCGTCATGCCCACCACGCCCCACAGCACTGCCGCCAGCGCAAAACCACGCACCGTTTCGTCGGTGTAGTTCACCGTGCCGGGCGTCTCGCGCATTGCCACCATCAGAGTCCTCCGATCCCAGTCGAATGTCGACAGAAGGATTCTTTGCTGGCCGCCCTCCTCGGGGCTTGATGCTTGTCAACCGCCGGCGCGGTCGTCCAGAAGAATCTGCTCGCCCTGGCGCTCCAGGTCATCGAACTGGCCGCCATGCAGCGCCCAGGCGAACAGGCCCAGCAGCCCCAGCACCAGCAGCGCCGAAAGGGGAATCAGGAGGTACAGGATGTCCATGGTGGATCCGGTTCAGCGCGCGAGCCGCAAGGCATTGAAGACGACGACCAGCGAACTGCTGGCCATGCCGAGGCCGGCAGCCCAGGGTGGCAGCCAGCCCATCAGCGCGAGCGGCACGCTGGCCGCGTTGTAGGCCAGCGCCCAGGCCAGGTTCTGGCGCATCACGCGCTGCGTCTTGCGCGCCAGCGCGCGGGCCGAGGCGAGGTCTTGCAGCCGGTTGGAAACCAGCACGGCGTCGGCCTCGCTGCGGGCCACGCCGGCGCCCTCGCCCATCGCCACCGAAACATCCGCCTGCGCCAGCACCGGGGCGTCGTTGATGCCGTCGCCGAGCATGGCCACGCGCTGGCCCGCGGCCTGGGCTTCGCGCACCACCCGCAGCTTGTCCTCGGGTGCCATGCCGCCGCGCCAGTCCGAAAGGCCGACGCTGGCGGCAAAACGCCCCACCCGCGCCGGGTCGTCGCCCGACAGCAGCAGCACCTTCAATCCGCCCTGCTGCAATTGCCGCAGGCAGTCCACCACGCCGGGGCGCGGCTGCTCCTGCAGCTCGAAACAGGCCAGGGCCTGGCCGTCCACGCTCAAGGTGGTGGCCGCCTGCCCATGCAGCTCGCCGGCCCAGCCGGCGACACCCAGCCGCCAGGCGCGGCCTTGGGCGTCCAGCGCCTGCAGTCCCTTGCCTGGCACTTCGGAAGGCGAGTGCCAACAGCCGCCGTGCGCAGGGCCTGGCGCCGCAGCCGCCAGCGCCTTGGCCACCGGGTGGCTGGACCAGCCCGCCAGCGACGCGCCAATGCGCAGCAGCGCGGCGTCGTCCCAGCGGCTGTCGGCCTGCAGTCGCTGCAGGCGCAGGGTCTGCAAGCGCGGGTCGGTCAAGGTGCCGGTCTTGTCGATGCACAGCAGCTGCGCCTCGGCCAGGCCGTCAATGGCATCCAGCCGCCGCAACAGCAGGCCCTGCCGGCCCATGGCGCCAGCCGCGGCCAGCAGCGCCGATGGCGCGGCGAGCGCCAGCGCGCAGGGGCAGGTCACGATCAGCACCGAGACGGCCACCCACACCGCGCGCGACGGATCGATGGACTGCCAGGCCAGCGCCGCTGCGCCCGCCACCAGCAGCACCGCCCACAGGAAGGGGCCAGCCCAGCGCTCGCTGCTGGCCAGCGAGGCCGGCCTCAGGGTCTGCGCCTCGCGCATCAGGCTGACGATGGCCTCGTAGCGCGTGTCCGGCCCCAGCCCCTCCACCCGCATCAGCAGGGCTGCGTGGCCGTTCACGCTGCCGGCGACCAGCCGATCCCCAGGCTGCTTCGCCACCAGCGCCGACTCGCCGCTGAGCAGCGATTCGTCCACCGCCGGGCTGCCCTCCAACAGCACGCCGTCGGCCGCCAACGTCTGCCCGGCCGGCACGCGAAGCACGTCGCCGCGAAGCAGCTGATGCACCGGCACCGTTTCCACAACACCGTCGGCCCGCAACCGCAATGCCGTCTCCGGCAAACCGGCCAGCGTGTCTTCCAGCGCAACGGCTGCGCGGTGCCTGGCCTGCATCTCCAGCAGCCTGCCGCCGAGCAGAAATGCGACGAACATGCTCAGCGAGTCGAAATAGACCGCATCTCCAAACAAGCCGCCCGGGTCGAAGGTGGCGCCACTGCTGCCGGCAAAGGCCACCGCAATGCCGAGCGCCACCGGCACGTCCATGCCAATGCGCCGGTTCTGCCAGGCGCGCCACGCGCCGCGGAAAAACGGCGAGGCGGAAAACGCCATCACCGGCAGCGCCAGCAGCCAGCTGCCCCAGTCGAGCAGGTGCTTCAGGTCCGGCGCCAGCTCGCCCGGGCCGGCCACATACGAAGGCGTGGCCAGCATCATGTTCTGCATTGCGCACAAGCCGGCCACGAACAGCCGCCACAGCGCAGTGCGCGCCTCGCGCTGGCGCAGCGCGCGCGCGCCGGCCGCCGTGTCCGGTACCGCTTGGTAGCCAGCACGCTCGATGGCACGGATCAACGCCGGCTCGTCGGTGCGCGCACGGTCCCAGCGCACCGTGGCGCAAGCCGAAACAGCGCTGACATGGGCCTGCAGCACCCCGTCCACAGCCCGCAGCGCCCCTTCGATCGGCAGCACGCAGGCCGAGCAGGTCAGGCCACCCAGGCGCAGAGCCGACTCCGTCCATTGCGGCGCCGCACGCACCGCCTCCGGCTCCCGCTCAGGAGCCAGCCCGTCCAGTGCCAGCGATGGGTTCATGCACGCTCCCGCCAGCACCAGGCGGACATCGCCGGAACGCATGCTGGACGTGGCTCGCATGCTGAGGCAAGGGGCCGGGTCAGCGCTTGCGCAAGATCAATCCAGCGCTGCGAGATGAAGCGCTGGGCGGGGTCTTACATCAGCCGTGCGACTTCAGGCCAGCCAGCACGCGCTCGACCCGCGCTGCGACCGGCAGGTCCCCGCGAAGCTCCAGCACCGGGCAGCGCCTGCTGGCCAGCCAGGCCCGGTGCGTCGCCAGACTGCGGCCTTCCGAAGGGCCTTGGTCATACTGACCGGCCCATTCGAGGAAGTCTTCGTCCACCGCGCCGAAACGCCGCAGTTCACGCTCGCGCAGCCGCGCGAGGCGAATTGGCGCATCCAGGTAAAGGAAGACGATCAGGTCGAACGCATCTTCGACCTCGGCGCCCCAGCCGACGATGGAGCCACCCAGCACGGCAGGGTCTGCCTGCAGGTCGCGCGCCAGCATCGCCCGCCGCGCGTCGGCCGGCCGTTTGTCCGCAAACGGCGGCTCGGGCCGCAGCCAGTAGTAGCTGTCGCCATCAAGGCAGGCCGCACCCAGCCGCTCGGACAAGGCCGTCGCCAACGTGGAAGTGCCGGAACCGGAGGCCCCGGTGATGTGGATGCGCATGGCGTGATTGTCAGCTCGCAAACCACTTCGCCGGGCCGGTGACCAGCCAGGGAAAGAGCACCATCAGGAACATCATCGCGAACTGGGCTGCCATGAACGGCAGGACACCCCGGGTGACTTCATCCATCTTCATGCGGCCCACGCCGGCCACCACGTTGAGCACCGTGCCCACCGGCGGCGTGATCAGGCCGATCGCGTTGTTGATGATGAACAGCACGCCGAAATACACCGGGTCGATGCCTGCGGCCTTGATCACCGGCATCAGCACCGGGGTCATGATCAGGATGGTTGGCGTCATGTCCATCGCGGTGCCCACCGCCATCACCAGCGCCATGATCGCGATCATCAGCAGCGTCTGGTTGCCCATGAACGGCTGCAGCAGCGAGATCATCTTGCTCGGAATGTCTGCCACCGTGATCAACCAGGCGCTGACCATCGCCGCGGCCACCAGGAACATGATCACGGCCGTGGTCTTGGCGGCGCTGACGAACACTTCGCGCAACTGGCGCAGGCTCATCTCGCGATACACCAGCGTTGCGACAAAGAGCGCATACACCGCAGCCACCACCGCCGCCTCCGTCGGGGTGAACACGCCCAGCTTGAGCCCGGCCACCACGATCACCGGCAGCACCAGCGCCCAGGTGGATTCCTTCAGCGCGGTCAAGCGCTGCGCCACGCTGGCCTTGGGCGGCGGCGGGATGTTTTCCTTTTTTGCCACCCACCACCAGGCCAGCGCAATGGACAGGCCCATCAGCAAGCCCGGCACGATGCCCGCCAGGAACAGCTTGCTGATCGACACATTGGCCGCCACGCCGAAGACCACGAAGCCGATGGACGGTGGAATGACCGGGGCGATGATGCCGGCCGAGGCGATCAGCCCGCCGGCACGGGCCTTGTCGTGCCCGGCCGCGACCATCATCGGAAGCAGCAGCGAAGCCAGTGCCGCGGTGTCGGCCACGGCCGAGCCCGAGAGCGCAGCCAGCAGGCAAGCCGCCACGATGGCGACGAAACCCAGCCCGCCACGCTTGTGCCCCACCAGCGCCAGGGCCAGGTTGACGATGCGCCGGCTCAATCCACCGACGTTCATGATCTCGCCGGCGAGCATGAAAAAGGGCACCGCCAGCAGCGGAAAGCTGTCGGCGCCATTGACCACGTTCTGCGCCAGGATCTGGGCGTCGAACATGTCCAGGTGAACCATCAGCGCCATGCCGGAGAGCAGCAGCGAATAGGCAATGGGAATGCCCAGCGCCATCGCAGCGAGCAGGGAACCCAGGAAGATCAGAACCGTCATGATGTGTCTCCGCCGCTCACAGCTTCTCAGTGCTTTTTGAAGGTCTGGCTGCGGTCGAGCTGGAGTTCTTCGATCTGCGCCAGATCCTCCGACTCCTGCACCATCACCAGTTCGGACTCGCTCACCTGGCCCGAAACGGTGCGCCAGAATTCACCCAGCAGCATCAGCCCGGTGGAGACGGCGAACACCACGCCGGCAGCGTAGAAGATGGCCATCGATGCGCCGGTGACCGGGGCCTCCACGTCCCAGTTGATGCTGGCCTGCTGCCAGGAGCCCGACAGCAGCAGCGCGGTGGCCCACAACATCAGCAACTGGCCCAGCCCCAGGCAGATGCGCTTGCCGACCGGGCCGAGCCGCGAGACCAGCATGTCGGAGCCCAGGTGGGCACGCTCGTGCACCGCGACGGCCCCGCCCAGGAAGGTCAGCCAGACGAAGAACCAGCGCGAGAGCTCCTCCGAGACCGCGATGCCGGAGTTGAAGGCGTAGCGCAGCACCACGTTGCCGAACACCAGCAGCACCATCAGCGCCAGCAAGGTCACCAGCACCCATTCCACGCCGCGGCAATAGCCGTCGAGCCACTTCTTCATCATGTTGTCTCCTTGACGGTCTTCGCCGTCGCCATGGGAACGGGAGGCTTCAGAGTGTGCCGTCCTTCAGCAAGCCCCGCGCGGCCAGGTTGTTGATGAAGGCGCGCAGGCCGAACTGCCAGGGCGCGGCCGTCTCACTGTGGGTGACGCGGTTGTGCAGGCCGCCCAGCCAGTGGCTGTGGATGGTGACCACGTCGCCCAGCTTGTGGGTGAAACCGCCGCCGGGCTCGTCACGGTCTTCGGTGGGCGCGAACAGCGTGCCCAGGAACAGCATGAAGCCGTCGGGGTACTGGTGGCAGGCCAGCGTCTGCGCCACCAGGTCCACCGGGTCGCGGCTGATGCTGGCCATGGTACTGATGCCACGCAGCGTGTAGCCGTCGTTGCCGGCCACCTGCAGGTGCACGGTCTCGCGGCGCAACTGGTCCAGGCCGAAGTGGCCGTCGAACAGGCGGATGAAGGGGCCGATGGCGCAGGACGCGTTGTTGTCCTTGGCCTTGCCGAGCAGCAGCGCGCTGCGGCCTTCGATGTCGCGCAGGTTGACGTCGTTGCCCAGCGCGGCGCCGACGATGCCACCGCGGCTGTTGACGGCCAGCACGACCTCGGGCTCGGGATTGTTCCAGTTCGAATCGGCGCGGATGCCAATGTCCTGGCCATGCCCCACCGACGCCAGCACCGGCGCCTTGGTGAAGACCTCGGCATCGGGCCCGATGCCCACCTCCAGGTATTGCGACCACAGCTTCTTCTGCTGCAGCAAAGTCTTCAGCGCCTGCGCCTGTGCAGAGCCGGGGCGGATGTCGGACAGGCTGTCGCCGATCAACGCCGTGACCTGGGTGCGCAGCCCTTGCGCACGACTGGCGTCGCCGCCGGCCTGCTCCTCGATCACACGTTCGATCATGCTGGCGGCAAAGGTCACGCCGGCAGCCTTCACCACCTGCAGGTCGCAGGGCGCCAGAAACCAGGGCACGGCGTCGTCGCGGCCTTCGGCCTTGCTGTTGTCCAGCAGCGCATCGACGCTGCACAGGCGCTCGCCGATCACCGAGCACACGGCTTGTGCCGGCAGGTCGGTCTCGAGCAGCGTGCTCATCGTGGCAAAGTGCGTGCTCAGGTCGAACACGCCGTCGGCGCGCAGCGCCACCACGGCCGGGCCGGCCGGCGCGCCGGCCCGCCAGACACGACCCACCAGCGTGCCGGCCAGGCCGTCCTGCGGCAGCACGTGCAGGCCATTGGGCTTGTCTGCCGTGCCCGACTGGCGACCGTCACCTAGCCTGGGCAGCGCCTGGATGCCGCGCTGGATCAGCTCATCCATGATGTCTCCGGAATGATGATGTGCTGTGGCGGGGCGACCCTGCCACGATGCGCCGGCCCTCTGCGAGACCGTTCTTGACTGGGGGAAGACTAGGTGAGCACCCATTGCCGGGTCCACTGACTTTTTCGCTAGCATCCATTCCAAATGGCAATGAGTTCAGACAAGACTGCTGGTAAACCCGTGGTGCTTGCGCAAGTCTCGCGTTTGCGTTTCCGACATCTGCAGTTCCTCGACATCCTGGGAAAGACGCGCAATTTGCGCCTGACCGCCGAGCAAATGCACATGACGCAGCCGGCGGCCACCAAGGTGTTGATGGACGTCGAAGAGATGCTGGAATCGCGCTTGTTCGATCGCCTGCCGCGCGGCATGCGGCCGAATGAGTTGGGGCTCTTCACATTGCGTTATGCCCACTCCGCACTGGACGGCCACCGCAAGTTCGTGGACGAGTTCAGCACGCTGAAACAGGGTGGCCACGGCCATTTGTCGGTCGGCGCCATTTCGGGTTCGGCGGCGCACCTGCTGATTGCCGCAGTGGCCGAGCTCCAGCGCCTGCGGCCCCTGCTGGTCTTGAAGGTGCTGGAACAGAGCAGCGACCAGTTGATCGTGTGGCTGGCCGAACGCAAGATCGACGTGATGATCGGCCGTTTCATCGACGAATCGCAGCGCGACCAGTTTCAGTACGAAAGGCTGGCCGGTGAAGGATTGCAGATCACCGCGGGCGTGCACCATCCGCTGCGCGGGCCCAATGCGCCTGGGCTGATGGAACTGTCGAATTGGCCGTGGATTCTTTATCCGACGTCCACGGCGCTGCGCAAGGTGTCGGATGACATCTTCAGCAGCACCGGCCTGTCGCTCACCTCGGGCATCGTCGAGACGCCGTCGTTTCTGTTCGCGCTGGAACTGATGCAGAGCACGAACATGCTGTCGCTGCAGCCGGCCGCGCTTGTGGACAAGTATGTGCGGCGCGGGCTTCTGACGCGCATCGCGGCCGAGCTCCCCGGCCGCATGCCCGACTATGGCCTGATCACGCTGCAAGGCGAGCCGCCTAGCCTGGCCGCGCTGGCTTTCATTGACGTGATCCGCACGATGGCAGACCACGAGGCCGAAACGGCGTAAGCGGCCGAAGCGACGCCCGGTGCCGGTCGCGCGTCTTCTGGCCGTTGACCAGGCGTTCGATGCCCAGCGCGTTGCATCAATCCGCGTAAACGCCCGCGGCCTGGATGACCTTGGCCCAGCGCGCGACCTCGCCTTCGACAAACTTCTTGTGCGCCGCCGGTTCGACGCGCGCGTCCGACACGACCGTGATCCCCAGCGCCTCCTGGCGTTTGATGAGTTCCGGATCCTTGAGTGCCCCGCGCAGCGCTTCGTTCAGCTTGCTCAGCACGGGCGCTGGCGTGTTGCGCGGCGCGTAGAGGCCGTGCCAGACCGTCACGCTGAAGTCGGTCAGGCCACCTTCGGCCAGCGTCGGCACGCCGGACAGCGCAGGAAGTTTCATGCGGTCCTTGCTGGTCACCGCGAACGCCTTCACCTTGCCGCCTTCGATCTGAGGCACGGCATTCGTGGCCTGCTCGCACATCAGGTCTACCGTGCCGCCAATCAGGTCGGTCATGGCTGGGCCCGTGCCCTTGTACGGTACCGTCGTCATCTCAGCCTTCAACGCGCTCTGCATCATCAGGCCGCAGAGATGCGAGGCGGACCCGACGCCCGCATGGGCCAGGTTGACCTTCGTCGGATCGGTCGCAATCCACTTGCGGAGGTCGGCAAAGTTCTTCGCCGGCAAGGTCGTGCGGCCGATCAAGGTCGACGGCGCCTCGTTGATCAGGCCCAGGTAGGCGAAGTCCTCGATGCCCTTGTAGGGCAGCTTGCGGTACAGCGTCGGTGCCGTCGCGAAGCCGATGTGGTGCACCAGCAGGGTGTAGCCATCGGGCGTTGCGCTTGCAACCTTTGCCGTGCCCAGCGTGCCACCGGCGCCGCCGACGTTCTCGACGATGACGGTCTGGTTCAGCCGCTTGCGCAAGGCTTCGGCCAGGTCGCGTGCGATCTTGTCGCTGGGGCCGCCAGCCGCGAACGGCACGACCAGCGTGACGGGCTTCTCCGGGAACTCGGCTCGGGCTGTGCCCGCCACCGCAAGAAGAACCGAGGCCAACGCAACGCCCCACGTACGCCGATCGAGCTTGTCCATGTTGTCTCCGAGTGGACGCGCCCTCAGGGCGCTGTGGCTCGGATGATCGTCGGCCGGTTCGGCGAAGGCCAATGCCTGATTTTTCGGCTTTGATGCCTTCAAAGCACCGGCACACGAGGGCTGCTCCGGCATCCGCCGGCACCGCTCAGCTGGCCGTGGCCGCTGCCTCCTGTGCGGCAAGCCAGAACGCCTCGGCTGCCTTGCCGAGTGCGGCACGGTCGCGGTACAGGCGGATCTCGAGGTCGATCGACCACTCCTCGGGCGCGGCCACGACGAGCCGGCAGCTATCGATATCTTCGCCGACAAGCAGCTGCGGCAGCCATGCCAGGCCGCGACCGTCGAGCGCCATCGTGCGCAGCACCGAAGCCAGATGCGCGGTCAGCATGTTCGGCGCGTGCAGACGGTCCAGGGCCGGTCCCTTCAGCTCGCGCAGGATGCGACCCAGGCCCGACTCGGTGCTGTAGCTCAGCAGATGGACCGCGGACGTCTTGCCGTCCGGCGGCAGACGATGGACCGGGTGACCGTTCTTGTCCGGTGCCGACACCGGAATCAGCCGATCCGTGCCGACGACCAGGCTCGGGCATCCGGCCTCGTCCAACGGTCCGCGCACTCGGGCATGGCCGTGGGCGAGCATGAACTGCGCCTGGCTCTGCAAGACCAGCGCTTCGCACTTCTGCTGTACGTCGGAGACGAGCTGGATCGGACCGACGGCGGTCTGGCTTTCGAGCGTGCGCAGCCAGCGGGGCATGAAGGTGAAGGACAACGCATGCGTGGAGGCGAAGCGCAGCGTCGTGGAGCTGGCCTCGGCAATGGCGCGCGCTTCCCCCGGGATGCGCGCGACCTCGGCTTGCAGGTCCTGTGCGACTTGGCGGAACCAATGTCCCACTTCGGTCAACTGGGCAGGTTGCGAGCTGCGGTCGAACAGATCGACACCGAGCCACTCTTCCAGCGCGCGAACGCGGCGGCTGAACGCCGGCTGCGTCATGTGGCGCTCATCGGCCGCGCGCGAGAAGTTGCCGCTGGCCGCCAGCGCCGCGAAGTCGTCGAGCCACGAAAGGTTCATGGTCATGGCGGTGCTTTCAAGGCATCAAAGACTAGATAAACAGCATTGGGCAAGCGCCGCGTTGGCGACGATCATTTCGACACCGCAACCCCAACCGACCCGCAGGAGACACCCGTGAAGA
>NZ_JBGGNH010000071.1:0-148733 GCF_041287625.1 Ideonella sp. | reverse complement strand
TTGTAGCGCTGGCGGCCGACGCTGTTCTCGGCCTGGCCCATCAGCCAGGCCATGGCGGCGCGGAAGTCGCCGGCCTTGCTTTCCTTCTGCTTCTCGCCTTCGCCGCGCTTGACCAGCGCGTCGTCGCCGAGCAGGCCCTTGAACTCGCGGCCAGCAATGGCCAGGGCCTCGTAGTCGGCGCCGTGCACGAAGTCGGGTGTGATGACGCTGGACTTGATGTTGCCGTGGTGGCGGCGGCTGATGCGCAGCAGGTGCTTGTCGGTGCGCTGGTCGAACACCGCCTCGACCTCGGCGTCATGCAGCGCCGCCTTCAGGGCGGTGGCGCTGGCTTCGGCCTGGGCCATGTCGTCCAGGTCCAGCGTCAGGCCGTCGCTGATCGCGCGCAGCGCCTCGACATCCATCCAGGCCGAGAGGCGGTCGATCACGTTGGTGGCCTGCACGTAGTGGCGGGCCAGGCTCTCCAGCTCGGGGCCGCGGATCGCCGGCTTGCTGTCGCCCGGCTCGATCTGCGCGCCGTCCAGCGCCACGCGCAGCAGGTAGGCGTCGAGTTCGGTGCCGTCTTTCAGGTACTGCTCGGCCTTGCCGTGCTTAACCTTGTACAGCGGCGGCTGCGCAATGTAGATGTGGCCACGCTCGACCAGGTCGGGCATCTGGCGGTAGAAGAAGGTCAGCAGCAGCGTGCGGATGTGGGCGCCGTCGACGTCCGCGTCGGTCATGATGATGATGCGGTGGTAGCGCAGCTTGTCGGGGTTGAAGTCGTCCCCGCCCATGCCCTTGCCGATGCCGGTGCCCAGCGCCGTGATCAGCGTCAGGATTTCGTTCGAGCTCAGCAGCTTTTCGTAGCGCGCTTTTTCGACGTTCAGGATCTTGCCGCGCAGCGGCAGGATGGCCTGGAACTTCCGGTCGCGGCCCTGCTTGGCGGAGCCGCCGGCGGAGTCGCCCTCGACGATGTAGATCTCGCACAGCGCCGGGTCTTTTTCCTGGCAGTCGGCCAGCTTGCCGGGCAGGCCCATGCCGTCCAGCACGCCCTTGCGGCGGGTCATTTCGCGGGCCTTGCGGGCGGCTTCGCGGGCGCGCGCGGCGTCGACGATCTTGCTGCAGATGGTCTTGGCGTCGTTCGGGTTCTCGAGCAGCCAGTCGGTCAAGAGGCGGCTGACGATGTCTTCGACCGGGGCGCGCACCTCGCTGGAGACCAGCTTGTCCTTGGTCTGGCTGGAGAACTTGGGCTCGGGCACCTTGACCGAGACCACGCAGGCCAGGCCTTCGCGCATGTCGTCACCGCTGACTTCGACCTTGGCCTTCTTGGCCAGCTCGTTGTCGACGATGTACTTGTTGAGCACGCGGGTCATCGCGGCGCGCAGGCCGGTCAGGTGCGTGCCGCCATCGCGCTGCGGGATGTTGTTGGTGAAGCAGAGCACGTTCTCGCTGAACGAGTCGTTCCACTGCATCGCGACTTCGACGCCGACGTTGGTGCCCTGGTCGCTGGTCTTGTCGCCCACGGCGTGGAAGATGTTCGGGTGCAGGGTTTTCTTGCCCTTGTTGACGAACTCGACAAAGCCCTTGACGCCGCCGGCGTAGGCGAAGTTGTCTTCCTTGTTGTTGCGCTCGTCGACCAGGCGGATCTTCACGCCGTTGTTCAGGAACGAGAGCTCGCGCAGGCGCTTGGCCAGGATCTCGTAATGGAACTCGTTGTTCTGCTGGAAGATCTCGGTGTCCGGCAGGAAGTGCACCTCGGTGCCGCGCTTCTCGGTGTCGCCGGTGATGCGCATCGGGCTGGTGGCAAAGCCGTCGCGCATCTCGATCTGCGGGTCCTGCGGCACGCCCTGCTTGAACTCGATGAAGTGCATCTTGCCGTCGCGGCGCACGGTGAGGCGCAGCCACTTGGACAGGCCGTTGACGCAAGACACGCCCACGCCGTGCAGGCGGCCGGAGACCTTGTACGAGTTCTGGTTGAATTTGCCGCCGGCGTGCAGCTCGGTCAGCGCAATTTCTGCGGCCGAGCGCTTGGGCTCGTGCTTGTCGTCCATCTTGACGCCGGTCGGGATGCCGCGGCCGTTGTCGACCACCGAGATCGAGTTGTCGGTGTGGATGGTGACGACGATGTCGTCGCAGTAGCCGGCCAGCGCTTCGTCGATGGAGTTGTCCACGACTTCGAACACCAGGTGGTGCAGGCCGGTGCCGTCGGAGGTGTCGCCGATGTACATGCCGGGGCGCTTGCGCACGGCTTCCAGGCCTTCGAGGATCTGGATCGAATCGGAGCCATAGCCGCCCGAATCCATCGCACCGGTGGCCATGGCCTGGCCCTCGGCCGACGGCACGCTGCCCTGCCTCACGCCGTCGTCGGCAGGCTTGTCCTGGGGGGCTTTTTTCGGGTCGCTCATGGCATTTTTCTCTACGCGGAGGGCTGCCAGGCTAGGTGCCTGCGACCCCCTCAGAAACAGGTTGCGGGCCGAAGGGCCCGCGGGTGTCGAATCGGTTCGCCGCCGCGCGGCGGCCTCAGATCCTCATCGGCATCACGACGTACTTGAAGCCTTCCTGCTCCGGGACGGTGATGAGTGCTGCGGAGCTGCCGTCGTGCATCTCCAGCCGCACCATTTCCTGGCCCATGTTGGACAGCGCGTCCATCAGGTAGGTGACGTTGAAGCCGACCTCGATGGTCGGGCCGTCGTAGTCGATCTCCAGCTCTTCCTTGGCCTCTTCCTGCTCGGCGTTGCTGGAGGCGATCTTCAGCGCGCCGGGCTCGATGTTCAGGCGCACGCCCTTGAACTTCTCGCTGGTCAGGATGGCGGCACGCTGCAGGCTGGACAGCAGCGGCTGGCGGCCCAGCGTGATGATGTTCTTGTGGTTCTTCGGGATCACGCGGTTGTAGTCGGGGTACTTGCCCTCGACCAGCTTGGTGACGAACTCCATGCCCGAAAACGAGAACTTGGCCTGGTTGCCGGCAAAGCGCATCTCGATCATGGCGTCGCCTTCCTCGGTGGTGCTCTTGTCGTCCTTCAACAGGCGCATCAGCTCCAGCACCGTCTTGCGCGGCAGGATGACCTCTTGCTTGGGCAGGTCGACTTCCAGCTGCGCGGCGGCCAGCGCCAGGCGGCTGCCGTCGGTCGCGACCAGGGTCAGCGCCTTGCCTTCGGCGACAAACAGGATGCCGTTCAGGTAGTAGCGGATGTCATGCACCGCCATCGCGAAGTGCACCTGGTCGATCAGGCCCTTGAGCACCTTCTGCGGCACGCTGAAGGCCGGGCCGAAGTCGGCCGCCTCGTTGACCAGCGGGAAGTCTTCGGCCGGCAGGCTTTGCAGCGTGAAGCGGCTCTTGCCGCCCTGCAGCGTCAGCTTGCTGCCGCTGGCGCTCAGCGAGACGATCTGGTCGCCCGGCATCGAGCGCAGGATGTCGATCAGCTTGCGCGCGCCGACGGTGGTGCTGAAGTTGCCGGGGTCGCCGCCCAGCGTGGCCGTGGTGCGCACCTGGATCTCCAGGTCGCTGGTGGTCAGCTCGATCTGATCCCCGGTCTTGCGCACCAGCACGTTGGCCAGGATGGGCAAGGTGTGCCGCCGCTCGACGATGCCGGCCACCGCCTGCAATGCGCCCAGCAGTTGTTGTTGTGCGGCTTTCAGAACAATCATTGGATCCCCGTGTGAACGCGCTGACCGCGCATTTTCGCTTGTTTTTTCAACGATTTAGCCGGACAGCTACCGAGACGCCTCATAACGCTGCCGCGCGTGCCCCACGAGGCCGGCGCCGGGCCGCCCCAAGGCGGCCGAGTACCCGCCCGGCGGGTGGGCTTGCGTTTCGCAAGACCGGGTGCCCCACTCATCCCTTAAGAGTCTGTTCGAGCACGTGCAATTGCTGGTTCAGCTCGGTGTTCTTCTGGCGCTCGCCGCCGATCTTGCGCACCGCATGCAGCACGGTGGTGTGGTCGCGGCCGCCGAAGAGTTCGCCGATCTCGGGCAGGCTCTTCTGGGTCAGTTCCTTGGCCAGGTACATCGCGATCTGGCGCGGCCGGGCAATGCTGGCCGGGCGCTTCTTCGAGTACATGTCGGCGATCTTGATCTTGTAGAAATCGGCGACGGTCTTCTGGATGTTCTCCACCGAGATCTGCCGGTTCTGGATCGACAGCAGGTCCTTCAGCGCCTCGCGCGCCAGGTGGATGGTGATGTCCTTGTGCGAGAACTTGGCGTAAGCCAGCACCTTGCGCAGCGCGCCCTCGAGCTCGCGAACATTGGCGCGCACGTTCTTGGCGACGAAAAACGCCACGTCTTCCGGCATCGGTGCGCCTTCCAGCCGCGACTTGGCCAGCAGGATGGCGACTCGCATTTCCAGTTCCGGCGGCTCGATGGCCACGGTCAGCCCGGAATCGAAGCGGCTGGTCAGACGCTCGTCAATGTCCACCAGTCCCTTGGGATAGGTGTCGCTGGTCATGATGATGTGCGCGCGCTTGGCCAGCAGCGCCTCGAAGGCGTTGAAGAACTCCTCCTGGGTGCGCTCCTTGCCGGCGAAGAACTGCACGTCGTCGATCAGCAGCAGGTCCAGCTGGTGGTACTTGGCCTTCAGGTCGTCGAAGGTCTTGCGCTGGTAGTTCTTCACCACGTCGGAGATGAACTGCTCGGCGTGCAGGTACAAAACGCGGGCATTCGGGTTGTCGCGCAGCAGCGCATTGCCCACCGAGTGCACTAGGTGGGTCTTGCCCAGGCCCACGCCGCCGTAGATGAACAGCGGGTTGTACATTGCGCCCGGCGCGCCGGCCACATGCAGCGCAGCGGTGCGGGCCATCTGGTTGGCCCGGCCGGCGACCAGGGTGTCGAAAGTCAGCACCGGGTTCAGCCGGCTGCGGCTGGCGGCCGGTGGCGGCTGGAGCGTGCCGGGGCGCGGCGGCAGCGGTGCGGCGCCGCTGGTGTCGCCCGGCATGCGCAGTGCGGCGGTGCTGCCGTGGGCCTGGCCGGGCTCGCCCTGTTGCCCGGTCTGACCTGCTTGCCGCTGCGCCTGCTGCTCGGACTCTGCATTGGCCTGGGCTTGCGCCAGCGCAGCCTGGGCCAGGCGCACAGCGGCAGCGGCATCGCTGACTGCATGGCTGTGGAAGCTGTGGCCGGACGGGCCTGCGCCGTTGGCCTGGCCGGCCGGCGGCGCGGCAGCAGCCGGCGCACCGCCGCCGATCAGCGCGCGATGCAGCACCTCGGCGGCGCTGTGCGGCCGGCTGGGCAGCGGACGCGGCATGGTGCCGGCGGGGGAGGCGTCGCGCGGCGACAGTGAAAGCTCCAGCCGCACCGGCTTGCCGGCCAGCTCGCTGAGGACGCTCTCGATCCGGGCGCTGTATTGCGAGCGGATCCAGTCCAGCTTGAAGCGGTTCGGGACACGCAGCGAGGCCACGGCCCCGGCCTCACCGGCATCGCTGATGTCGGCGGGCGGCAAAGGCCGGATCCAGGTGGAAAACTGTTGTTCGGGCAGTTCGGTCGCGAGTCGGTCGCAACCGCGCTGCCAGAGGTCAATGCTCATGTGGACAAGTTCTTATCGAGCGGCTGGATTCTACGCATTCCCCGCCAGTCGCCAAGCACGGTTATCCACAGTTTTTCGCGCGAGGTCAATCCCTGTTGATGCGCGGTAAGGGTCGTCGCCCAGGTGGGGCTTCCTGCGGCCATGTTTGACGGCGGGTCCAGGTTTTGATTTAATGCTAGGTTTCCCGAACGACAGGACTGCGCTTGCAGGGCTGCTTGCCGGGTGAGAGGCGGGGGCTTTTTGGAGTGCCGGTTTTCCACCACGAGCCAGTCTGCATGAGCCGCTGAAAGTGTCGGGGGGTGTGTCTGATGTGTGGGCTTGTTGCCTGCAGCTCGGGCCACCCGGCAGCGCCAGACAGTCCGCCCCTCCGACCGCCTTCCAACATAGGTAGAACACCATGAAGCGCACTTATCAGCCTTCCAAGGTCCGCCGCGCACGCACGCACGGTTTCCTCGTCCGCATGAAGACCCGTGGCGGCCGCGCCGTGGTCAACGCGCGCCGCGCGAAGGGCCGCAAGAAGCTGTCGCAGGTCTAAGCCGCGCACCATGATCGGCCGCATCTTGCGCTCGGCCGATTTTCAGCGCGTGCTGGCTGCGCCGCAGCGTTCGCGAAGTGCTCACTTCGCCGTTCACTACGTCGCCAGCGGGCCTTCGACTGCACGGCGGCCGGCCGCCAAAGCCGCGCCGCTCGCTTGCGAACCGGTTGCCCCGCAGTTGTCACCAGAGTTATCCACAGGTGGCGCCCCGCAAGGCCCGTTGCTTGTGGATGAGTCACTGCCTGCAGCCCATGAACCGCCTCCCGCGGGCCATTGGCTGGGTCTGGTGGTGCCCAAGCGGCATGCCAAGCGGGCGGTGACACGCAACCTGATCAAGCGCCAACTGCGTGCCGCGATGCTGCATCACATGGCCAGCCTGCCGGCCGGCCTGTGGGTGGTGCGCCTGCGTGCGCCGTTCGACCGGCAGCAGTTCCTCAGCCCGGCATCCGAAGCCCTGCGCGAGTGTGCACACGACGAGATCGCCGTGTTGCTGACCCGCGCGGCGCGCTCACCGCTGCCGGCCACGCCGCGCCCGCCCTCGCCGCCGGGCGCCCGGGGCCGTGGCCGCGCTGCGGCCGGCTGAGCCGCCAGCGCATGGTCGGCGTCGAGTCCGGGCTTGTTTTGTTGCGGTCGGACACCATCTGTGCGGCCGTGAGCTTGCCTGTTGCCGACGCTTCGCCGCCATTGCCGTCCCCTGTTCGGGGCTGGCGCGCATGGCCGCGTCGTGTGTTGTCCTGGCCTGTGCGGGGCTACCGGCTGCTGCTGAGTCCCTGGCTGGGCAGCAGCTGCCGCTTTGAGCCCACCTGCTCGCGCTACGCGCTGGATGCGCTCGCGCGCCACGGCGCCGCGGCCGGCAGCTACCTCACCGCTGCGCGCCTGTTGCGCTGTCACCCGGCCTGTGCCGGCGGCTGCGATCCGGTGCCGGCCGAGCGGCCGCGCCTGTTCCGCCATCTGTTCGCCGAGGCCAGCGGCCCCGGTGCCGATCCTTCTCCTGTCGCCAAGACACCTTCCGGGCCTTCCTCATGACCGATATGCGCCGAACCCTTTTGTGGGTGGTGTTCACGATGTCGCTCGTCCTGCTTTGGGACGGGTGGAACAAGCACAACGGCCATCCCACGCTGTTTGGCGCCCCGGTGGCCGAGTCCAGCGCGGCCTCGGCTGCCAGCGCGGCGCCGTCCGCTGCAGGCGTGCCCGCGGTGGCTGGCGCGGCTGGCGTGCCCGGCACGACCAGCCCGGCCGCACCGGCGGTCAGCGAGCAGTTCACCGTCAAGACCGACGTGCTGAACGTGACGCTGGACACCCGCGGCGGTGACATCGTCCGGGTCGAGCTGCCGAAATACAAGGACGATGCCGATCCCACCCAGCCGGTCGCAGTGCTGGACAACGCCGGCCACCATTACGTGGCCCAGACCGGCGTGATCGGCCCGAATGGCGCGCAACTGCCGACGCACCTGACGCTGATGAGCGTCGCGCCGGGCGAGCGCACGCTGAAGGACGGCCAGGACAGCCTGTCGGTGCGCTTCGAGTCGCCGGACGTCGGCGGCCTGAAGCTGGTCAAGACCTACACCTTGCGGCGTGGCGAATACACGATGGGCGTGAAGCACGAGCTGATCAACGTCGGCAGCACGCCGCTGCAGCCGCAGCTCTACCTGCAGTTGCAGCGCGACAGCGTGGCACCGGCAGGTGGCTCGTCCTTCTACAGCACCTTCACCGGCCCGGCCGTCTACACGGCAGAGAAGAAGTTCCAGAAGATCGACTTCAAGTCGCTGGACAAGCACGAGGCCGGCGATTCGCCGTTGCATGTCCAGCACGCCGATGACGGCTGGGTCGGCATGGTGCAGCATTATTTCGCCAGCGCCTGGCTGGTGAAGGACGGCAGCCCGCGCGACTTCCGCAGCGCCAAGCTGCCGAACGGCCTCTACACCGTTTCGATGCTGCAGCCGGTGGGCGAGCTGGCGCCGGGCGCCACCAAGACCAGCGACGCAACGCTGTTTGTCGGCCCGCAGGAGGAAAACAAGCTCGAAGCGCTGGCGCCGGGCCTGGAGCTGGTGAAGGACTATGGCTGGCTGACGGTGCTGTCCAAGCCGCTGTTCTGGGTGCTGGTCAACCTGCACAAGATGATCGGCAACTGGGGCTGGTCCATCATCGGCCTGGTGGTGCTGCTGAAGATCGCTTTCTTCTGGCTGAACGCCAAGGCCTATGCCTCGATGGCCAAGATGAAGGCGGTCAATCCGCGCATCCAGGAAATGCGCGAGCGCATGAAGGACAAGCCGCAGGAAATGCAGCAGGAGATGATGCGCATCTACCGCGAGGAGAAGATCAACCCGCTGGGCGGCTGCCTGCCGATCTTCATCCAGATGCCGTTTTTCATCGCGCTGTACTGGGTGCTGCTGTCGTCGGTGGAAATGCGCGGTGCGCCGTGGCTGGGCTGGATCCATGACCTGTCGGCCAAGGACCCGTTCTACATCCTGCCGCTGCTGATGACCGCGTCCAGCCTGCTGCAGGTGGCGCTGAACCCGGCACCGGCCGACCCGATGCAGGCCAAGATGATGTGGATCATGCCGCTGGCCTTCAGCTTCATGTTCTTCTTCTTCCCGGCCGGCCTGGTGCTGTACTGGGTGACGAACAACCTGTTGTCCATTGCCCAGCAGTACGTGATCAACAAGCGGCTGGGTGTCGCCTGACGGCCATTCCCTGAACCCTTGCACGACGCCCCGGCAAGCCTCTGGCTGCCGGGGCGTCGTGGTTTCCACTGATCGAAATCCGCTTGTGGTGTGCCGATATGGCAGTTGCGGGGCGGGTTTGCGGCTTGCTGCAACCTGGGACCGACCGGGCGCCATTTGCGTGTGCCGGCCGGTCCCCTCCGCGCCAAACCTCGCCGCTTGCGGGCATCGCCGACAATCCGGCCATGTCATCGCTAGGCCGCCATCACGACCCCATCGTCGCCATTGCCACTGCGCCCGGGCGCGGTGCTGTCGGCATCGTGCGCGCCTCGGGCAAGCAGCTGCAGCCGCTGGTTGACGCGCTGATCGGCGCGCCGCTGAAGCCGCGCCAGGCGCACTATGGTCCGTTTCGCGATGCCGCCGGCCAGCCGATCGACCACGGCCTGGCGCTGTTTTTCCCAGCGCCGAACAGCTACACCGGCGAAGCCGTGCTGGAGCTGCAGGCGCACGGCGGCCCGGTGGTGCTGCAACTGCTGCTGGCCCGCTGCCTGGAGGCGGGCGCCGGCATCGGCCTGCGCCTGGCCGAGCCGGGCGAGTTCACCGAACGTGCCTTCCTGAACGACAAGCTGGACCTGGCCCAGGCCGAAGCCGTGGCCGACCTGATCGATGCCAGCACCGAGGCCGCGGCGCGCTCGGCCAGCCGCTCGCTGGGCGGCGCGTTTTCCGCTGAAGTGGAAGGGCTGGCCGAGCGCATCGTGAACCTGCGCATGCTGGTGGAGGCCACGCTGGACTTCCCGGAAGAGGAAATCGACTTCCTGGAGAAGGCCGATGCGCGCGGCAAGCTGGCTGCGATCCGCGCAGCGGTGGACGCGGTGGCCGCCCGCGCGCGCCAGGGCGCGCTGCTGCGCGAGGGCCTGCGCGTGGTACTGGCCGGCCAGCCCAATGTCGGCAAGAGCTCGCTGCTGAACGCGCTGGCTGGCGCCGAGCTGGCCATCGTCACTCCCATTGCCGGCACCACGCGCGACCGCGTCAGCGAGACCATCCAGATCGAAGGCGTGCCGCTGCACATCACCGACACCGCTGGCCTGCGCGACGATGATGAAGCCGGCGACGAGGTCGAGCGCATCGGCATGGCCCGCAGCTGGGAGTCCATCCACAGCGCCGACGCCATCGTTTTCCTGCACGACCTGACGCGCTTGAATGACGCCGATTACCAGGCCGCCGACGCCCGCATCGCGCAACGCCTGGCGACGGCCGACCCCGTGCGGCTGCTGCAGGTCTTCAACAAGGCCGACACAGGGAGGGCGGCTGACAGCGATGGCCGCCTGCTGATCTCTGCCCGCACCGGTGCCGGCCTCGAAGCGCTGCGCCAGGAGCTGCTCAAGCGCGCCGGCTGGCAAGTCGCGCCGGAAGGTGTGTTCATCGCCCGCAGCCGCCATGTGCAGGCACTCAAGCAGACGGCCGAGCACCTGGCCTGGGCGGCCGCGCATGCCAGTCAGGCGGACCAGGCCCTGGACCTGTTCGCCGAGGAGCTGCGGCTGGCCCACCTGGCGCTGCAAAGCATCACCGGCCGCTTCAGCGCCGACGACTTGCTGGGCGAGATCTTCAGCCGCTTCTGCATCGGCAAGTGACTGCGGCTCAAGCCGGGGCGACGGGTCTGCCGAAGCCGCTGGTCGGCAGCTCGCCGCCGTGGTCGAACATCAGCGTGCGCTCGGGCCAGCGCAGTGCCGTCAGCGGCGTGGTGTGGCCGACGGGTTGGCCGTGGCGGCGTTCGTGGAACCGGCCGCCGGCCGAGAAGTCCACGCAAAACACATTGCCGTGCGCACCATGCCAGGCCTCGGGCGCGATGCCGGCGAACAGCTGCGGTTCGGCCTTGGCGTGGGGCGACGAAGCCGGGTATTGCACCCGGCGCCAGAAGTGGCCCACCACGACAGGCACCGGCTCCTGGTAGTGATCCCACCAGGCCACGCGTTCGACAAAACGCCACTGCCCGCCGGCAAAGAAAGTGGTCTTGCCGGGTTGCTCCAGGCCCGAGGTCAGCACCCGCAGCGGGTTGCCCATCTGCCGGCCCACTTCGTAACGCGCCACGCCCGGCAGCAGTGGCACGCTGCTGCGCGGGTTGGCCAGCGCTGCGGCCCAACTGCTGCGTTCGGCCTGGCTGGCCGCGAACTGTCCACCGTCGGCCAGCTGGCGCTCGGTGGTGGCTTCCCAATGGTCGAACAGCGCGTGCAGCTGCGGCGCGGGCGTGGGCAGCTGGCGCAGCGCCTGGATGGACGGCGCGTGCCAGGCCGCATGCACCACGCGCAGGTCCGGCCGCTCCAGTGCAAAGGGCTGCTGCATCAGGAAACGCAGCAGCGCCTGCCGCTGGTCGCCAGGCAGGCGCACGTAAGGCTCGTACTTGCGGTCGCGTTCGGCGTCCTGGCGCCAGAACCAGTCATTGCCGTCCTTGCGTTCGCCGCGCAGCAGGTTCAACTCGTGGTTGCCCAGCACCAGCTGGCCGTTGCCTGCTTCGACGATGCCACGCACCCGCGCGAAGACCCGTGGCGTGTCCGGCCCGCGGTCGCACAGGTCGCCGACGAACACCAGCCGCCGCCGCTGTGCATGCCGGCCCAGGGCGTCGTAACCCAGCCGGGCCAGCAATTGGTCCAGCGCGTCGGCTTCGCCATGCACGTCGCCGATGATGTCCAGTGGGCCCTGGGCCAGTGCTTGCAGCATGACGGTCTCGACGGTTCCCCGGGGTGGTGGGCTCGGCTCGTTAAAGCGGTACCTGGATCGGCGCGGCGATGAACGATGCGAGCATCGTGCCTGCACGCTTGGCGATGCTGACGACCTGTTTTGGCGCTCGAAGGACGAGCGGCGCCACCGCGGCGATGAATGCCCACTTTGGGGGATTGTTACAGTCACGGCCCCGATTCGATAATCCAACATTGCCAATCAATGGGTTGCCGCACTTGGGTGCGGGCCCGTGGCAAGCAGTTCCAGGAGAAAAACAATGCCAAGCGTGCTGGTGCAGGCCATTCAGTCCTTGAATGCAGACGATGCATTCAGGCCACGCTTTGACGACAAGCAGTGGGCGCTGTTTGAAAGTTACCTGCAGCAGCACAAGCTGCGCGCCGGTGACCTTTTGATCCGCCACCGCGACATGGACCGCAACATGTACCTGCTGGAAAGCGGCACGCTGCAGGTCTACGTACCGGACGCCGGGCCGGCGCGGCGCGCGGTCGCCATCCTGCGCTCTGGTGCAGTGGTCGGCGAGCCCAGCATGTTCGGCGAAACCCCGCGCATGGCCCAGGTCGAGGCGATGTCGCCCGCCACCGTGTGGGTGCTGACACGCCCGCGTTTCGAGGAATTGCTGACGCGCCAGGGCGACATGGGCATCGAGCTGCTGCGCTCGATTGGTGCGGTGATGTCCGAACGCATGCGCGCCAACCTGGACCGCGGCCTGCCGCTCGCCTGAGCGACTGTCGCCCCATTCGCGCCGCGGAGCCGGCGCCGGGCCGCCCCAAGCCGGCGCAGCCAACCCGCTCGGCGGGTGGTGCTTCGTACCCGAAGCACCGGGTGCGCCAGGCCTAGTGCCCTGAAAAGTCGACGAGCGTGAACAGCGGCAAGCCAGCATCGCGCAGCTTGTCTGACCCGCCCAGTTCCGGCAGATCAACGATGGCTGCGCCTTCGATCACCGTCGCGCCCAGCCGCTCCAGCAGCCGCTTGCCTGCCATCATCGTGCCGCCGGTGGCGATCAGGTCGTCGATCAGCAGCACGCGGTCGCCAGGCTTCACGGCATCGGTATGCACCTCGACCGTGGCGCTGCCGTATTCCAGTTCGTAGGTCTCTTCGACCGTGGTGAACGGCAGCTTGCCCTTCTTGCGGATTGGCACGAAGCCGACGTTCAGTTCGTAGGCCAGCACCGAGCCGATGATGAAGCCGCGTGCGTCCAGCCCGGCGATGACGTCCGGCCGGGTGTCGAAATAGCGGTGCACGAACTGGTCGATCAGCACCCTGAACACCCGCGGGTTCTGCAGCAGCGGCGTGATGTCGCGGAACTGCACGCCCGGTGCCGGCCAGTCCGGCACGGTGCGGATGTGCTCGCGGATGTAGTCGCTCGGGCGGTCGGTGAGCAGGGCGGGGGCGATGGTCATGAGGCGGTTCGGGCTGCTTGCGCGGCCGGAGATTGTGCCTCCTGAGGAAACGCCGGGCCGTCCCAAGTTTCCTCAACCCCCACGGGGGGCGGGCTGGGCACAGCCCGGCCCTGGGGGCGCTCTCACCCATCAGCCTTCCAGCAGCTTGGCCTCTGCCAGCGCCAGCGCCTCGCTCTGGCCGGACAGCACCAGCGTGTCACCTGGCGCCAGCAGCAACGTGTCGGCCGGCGCCATCACGTGGCCATTGGCCCGCCGCACCGAGACCACCTGTACCTCCAGTTCGCCCAGCGCCTGCGCGTGCAGCGTCTGGCCGACACAGGCCGCGCCGGCGGGCAGGCTGACCGAGCGCAGCCTCGCGGCCTGGTTTTCCAGCCCCGGGTTGTCGTCGGCGCCGTGGAAGTAGCCGCGCAGCAGGCTGTAGCGCGCGTCCCGCGCGTCGCGCGCCAGGCGGATCACCCGGCGCATCGGC
The DNA here is from genome assembly GCF_041287625.1 of Ideonella sp. Taxonomy (GTDB): domain Bacteria; phylum Pseudomonadota; class Gammaproteobacteria; order Burkholderiales; family Burkholderiaceae_C; genus Ideonella. The sequence goes on along the minus strand of NZ_JBGGNH010000071.1, from coordinate 135,439 downwards.
ACGCCCACCAGCACCAGCGCATGGCTGGCCAGCATCAGCGAACCTTCGACCGCCTCGGGCACGACCTCGGTGGCACCGGCAGCGCGCAGCTTTTCCAGGTCGGAGTCGTCGATGGTGCGCACGACCACCGGCACGTGCGGCGCATGCCGGCGCACCAGGCCCAGGATCTTCAGCGCCGACGGCGTGTCCGGGTAGCTGATGACCACCGCCGCCGCGCGCGACAGGCCGGCCGCCATCAGGCTTTGCAGCCGCGCGGCGTCGCCAAAGACCACGCTTTGCCCGGCCGCGGCCGCCTGGCGCACGCGGTCAGGGTCCAGGTCCAGCGCCATGTACGGAATCGTCTCCTGCTCCAGCAGGCGAGAGAGGTTCTGCCCGCTGCGGCCGAAGCCGCAGATGATCACGTGCTGCTCGTTGCGGATCGCCTTCTTGGCAATCGTCGTCAGCTGCACCGACTGCATCAGCCAGTCGCTGGCGGCCAGCCACATCACGATGCGGTTGCTGTACATCACGATGAATGGCGTGGCCAGCATCGACAGCACCATCGAGGCCAGCACCGGGCTGATCCAGCGCGGGTTGATCAGGTGCTGCTCGGCGCCCAGGCTCAGCAGCACAAAGCCGAACTCGCCGGCCTGCGCGAGGTACAGCCCCGTGCGGATGGCCACGCCCGGTGCCGCGCGAAAAGCCCAGGCGAGTCCGGCCACCAGCGCGGCCTTCGCGACCACCGGCATCATCGTCAGCAGCAGCACCAGGAACCATTCGTCCCACACCGGCCGCCAGTCCAGCTTCATGCCGATGGTGATGAAAAACAGGCCGAGCAGCACGTCGTGGAAGGGCCGGATGTCGGTCTCGACCTGATGCTTGTATTCGGTCTCTGCCACCAGCATGCCGGCGACAAACGCGCCCAGCGCCAGCGACAGCCCGGCGTGTTCGGTCATCCAGGCCAGGCCGAGCGTGACCAGCAGCAAGTTCAGCACGAACAGCTCTTCGCTTTTCTGCCGTGCCACCAGCGTCAGCCACCAGCGCATGAAACGCTGGCCGCCGACCAGCAGCACCGTCAGCAGCGCAATCGCCTTCAGCAGCGCAATGCCCAGCGCCATGGCCATCTCGCCGCCAGGCGAGCCCAGCGCGGGAATCAGCACCAGCAGCGGCACGACGGCCAAGTCCTGGAACAGCAACACGCCCATCACGCGCCGGCCGTGTTCGCTTTCCAGCTCCAGCCGCTCGGCCAGCAGCTTGACGACGATGGCGGTGGACGACATCGCCATCGCGCCACCCAGCGCGATGGCACCGGCCCAGCCCAGCTCCCAGCCCACGCTGGTGAACGAGAACAGCCAGGCCAGCACCAGGTTGCCGGCGACCGCGCCGAGGATGGTCAGCATCACCTGGCTCAGGCCCAGGCCGAAGACCAGCGTGCGCATGCTGCGCAGCTTGGGCAGGTTGAATTCCAGCCCGATCACGAACATCAGGAACACCACGCCAAACTCGGCCAGGTATTTCACCGCCGCCGAATCCTTGGCCAGCGACAAGGCGTTCGGCCCGATCAGCACGCCCACCGCCAGGTAGCCCAACATGGGCGGCAGCTTGACCAGCCGGCAGGCGACCACGCCGACCACCGCAGCGAGGAGATAAAGCAGAACCAGCTCGAGGGTGGATGCCATGCAGCGGGGGACCGTTCGTCGACCTAAAATCGGCCCATTCTGAACCAGACCACTGCTTTGAACGCCACCTCACCCTTCGATGCCGAGCGCGCGCTTTCCCTGGCCCGCGAGACCCTGACGATCGAAGCCGACGCCTTGCTGGCGCTGCGCGGGCAGATCGACGGCGCCTTCGTGCAAGCCATGCAGGCCATGCTGGACACCCGGCACCGGGTGATCGTGATGGGCATGGGCAAGAGCGGGCACGTCGGCCGCAAGATCGCCGCCACACTGGCCTCCACCGGTACGCCGGCGTTTTTCGTGCACCCGGGCGAGGCCAGCCATGGCGACCTGGGCATGGTCACGCCGGGCGACGTGGTGATCGCGATCTCCAATTCCGGTGAGAGCGACGAGCTCAACGCCATCCTGCCGCCGATGCGCCGGCTCGGCATCACGCTGGTCGCGATGACCGGCCGGCCCGAGTCCTCGCTGGCCCGGCATGCCGACTTCGTGCTGAACACGGCGGTGCAGAAAGAAGCCTGCCCGCTCAACCTCGCACCCACCGCCAGCACCATCGCGCAGATGGCAATGGGCGACGCGCTGGCCGTGGCGCTGCTGGACGCCCGCGGTTTCCGCGAAGACGACTTCGCCCGCTCGCACCCGGGCGGCGCGCTGGGCCGCAAGCTGCTGATGCACGTGCGCGACCTGATGCGTGGCGGCGAGCAGGTGCCGCGTGTGCCGGCCGATGCCAGCTTCAGCGCCACCATGCGCGAGATGACCAGCAAGGGCCTGGGCGCGACGGCGGTGGTCGACGGCGACAAGGTGCTGGGCATCTTCACCGACGGCGACCTGCGCCGCATGATCGAAACCGGTGCCGACCTGCGCGCAATGAAGGCACACCAGGTCATGCACCCGCACCCCAAGCTGGTCCGCGACGACGCCCTGGCAGTCGAAGCGGCCGACCTGATGGAGCAGCACCGCATCACCAGCGTGCTGGTCGTGGACGCCGCCGGCCACCTGGTCGGCGCGCTGAACACCAACGACCTGCTGCGCGCGAAGGTGATCTGACGATGGCAAAACCTGCTGCTGCCGCGCTGTCCTTCCCGCCCGAGCTGCTGCTGCGCGCCCAAGGCAGCGGCCTGGGCCTGAAGGCCGCGATCTTCGACGTCGACGGCTGCCTGACCGATGGCCGCATCTACATCGGCGAAAGCGGCGAGCAGTTCAAGGCCTTCTCCACGCTGGACGGCCAGGGGCTGAAGCTGCTGGTGCAAGGCGGCATCGTGCCGCTGATCGTCACCGGGCGGGATTCCCCGGCCGTGCGCCGCCGCGTGGCCGACCTGGGCCTGCAGCATGCGCTCTATGGTGTGCACGACAAACTCGCCGCGGCGGGCCCGCTGCTGGCCTCGCTGGGCCTGGACTGGGCCGACGTGGCCGCGATGGGCGACGACTGGCCGGACTTGCCGCTGATGCAGCGCGCCGCCTTTGCCTGTGCCCCGGCCAACGCCCATGCCGAGGCGAAGGCGCTGGCGCAGCACGTCACCGTGGCCGGGGGTGGCCATGGCGCTGCCCGGGAGTTCTGCGACCTGATGCTGATGGCCAACGGCCGTTACGCCAGCCTGTTGCACGGGCACCTGACGACGCTGGACGGCGCCTGAGCCCGCCGCGCGCATGAGTCCACAGCTGCATTTGCCTGACCTGCCCGAGGTGCCCGTGGCATTGGGGCACGAGAAAACGCCGCCGTCTGACCAGGCGAGCGCTGCCGACATCCGCGCCAGCTGGCGCCAGCGCATCGGCAGCCTGCTGGGCACCGCCATTCCGCTGCTGATCATGACCTTGCTGGCGCTGGGCACCTGGTGGCTGGTGAAGAACTCGCCGCAGCCGCCTGGCGAGCAGGTGCGTTCTGCCCCCGCCCATGTGCCGGACTACCGGCTGGAACGCTTCACGCTGCAGCAATACGACCCCAGCGGCCGGCTCAAGGTGCAGATCCAGGGCGAACACCTGCGCCACTATCCGGACACCGACGAGGTCGAGATCGACACGGTGCACGTCGAAGGCTACGACCCCGACGGCCGCGTGACCCGCGCCACCGCGCGCGAGGCGATTGCCGCCGGTGACGGCTCGGTCGTGCAGCTGATCGGTGGCGCGCATGTCATCAGCACCGGCAACACCGGCGAAACCATCGACTTCGTCGGCGAACACCTGCTGGCTGATTTCAAGGCCCACGTGGTGCGCTCCGAGCGGCCGGTGCAGGTGCGCCAGGGCCGTAGCGAATTCACGGCGGACGCAATGGTCTACGACGAAGCCAGCAGCATCTTGACGCTGACCGGCCCGGCCCGCGCTGTGATGACGCCGGACCGGAGCAAGAAGTGAGTGCGCTGAAACCCCTGGTGTTCATCACCGGTGCCTCCAGCGGCATTGGCCAGGCGCTGGCGCTGCGCTACCGCGCAGCCGGCTGGCGCGTGGCGCTGGTGGCGCGGCGCGCCGAAGTGCTGCAGGCCTGGGCGCTGCAGCAAGGCTGGGCGGCAGGGGACTTTCATGTCTACGCGGCCGATGTGCAGCAGGTCGACAGCATCGTCGCGGCCGGCCAGCGCTGCATGGCCGATGCGGGCCTGCCCGAGGTCGTGATCGCCAATGCCGGCATCAGCATCGGCATGGACAGCACGGTGCGCGAGGACCTGGCGGTGATGCAGGAGACCTTCGCGACCAACAATGTCGGGCTCGCCGCCACCTTCCATCCGTTTCTCGCGGCCATGCAGGCCGAGCGTCGCGGCACGCTGGTGGGCATTGCGAGTGTCACCGCCATCAGGGGTTTGCCAGGGCACGGCGCTTATTGCGCCAGCAAGGCCGCGGTGGTGGCTTATTGCGAGAGTCTGCGGGGGGAATGCCGGCCGCATGGCGTGCGGGTCGTGACACTGCTGCCCGGTTATATCCAAACGCCGCTCACGGCATCGAATACCTATCCGATGCCTTTCCTGCTGACCCCCGAAACCTTTGCGGACCGAGCCTTCCGGGCCATCGAGGCCGGCACCAGCTACCGCGTGATCCCATGGCAAATGGGCATCGTGGCCAAGCTCTTGCGCCTGTTGCCCAACCCGGTTTTCGACCGCTTGCTGGCCGGCCGCGGCCGCAAGAAGCGACGCGGCGACGGCTGAGAGCCGTCAGGCACGGGCCGACAGGCCGAAAACTGGAGACGAAAAAAACGCAGCCGTGAGGCTGCGTTTTCTTGAGGCGCAAAGTTCGCGCAAACTTGGTTGCAAACCCTCTGGATCAAATCACCAGCAGGGCCTGCTGAGCTTTGGCTCAGTAGCCGCCGCGGCCACCGCCGCCGCCGCCACCACTGCGGCCGCCGCCGCCGTAGGGGCTACGGCCACCGCCGCCGCCACCACCGCCGTAGCCGCCACCACCGCCGCCGCCACCGCCGTAGGGGCTGCGACCACCGCCGCCGCCGCCGCCGCCAGCGCCGCCGCCGTAGCCGCCACCACCGCTGCGGCTACCACCGCCGCCGCCGCCGCCGAAGCCGCCCGGACGCTCTTCGCGCGGACGAGCTTCGTTCACGACGATGGCACGGCCTTCCAGAGGCTGGCCGTTCATGCCGTTCACGGCGGCTTGGGCTTCGGCGTCCGAGCCCATTTCCACGAAGCCGAAGCCCTTGGAACGGCCGGTTTCGCGGTCCATCATGACCTTGGCGGACGTGACCGTGCCAAATTCACCAAACGCTTGTTGCAGAGAGTCGTCGCGCACGCTGTAAGCGAGGTTGCCGACATAAAGCTTGTTTCCCATGGGGAACGCTCCTATCAATCACAAAAAGACCATGTGGAGCTTCAACCCAGCGTGAACCATCAAGCGAAGGTGCCGCGTCCATACACAGCAAACACGAGGCAGCAAAAGCAAGCTGCCCCAGCCCATTATGGGACTATTTTTGCGTTCGCGGCAAAAGCTTGCTTGTCAATTTGTCGTTTTTCTGCGCTGCATCTGCAGTGCAGACCATGGAAGCGCCCATTGGTACCACCTGCACAGGCCCTGATGGTCCATGTGGCGCGGTCGCCAGGCATGCGAGACTCGGCCGGTGTTTTCCATGGATCGCGGCGATGCCTGAAGAATTGCAGCCTGCCAGCGCTTGCCGCATTGCCTGCCTGGTGCCCAGCCTGACGCTGCTGCTGGTGCGCTTGGGCCTGGGGCCCTGGCTGGTCGCGAGAACCGGATTCTGCATCCATCCGGCCGACGCCGTGCGGGAAGTTTCGAAAGTCGGTGGTACCAAGGACGTGAACATGGCCAAGCTGCAGCGGCTCGCGCCGACCCACGTGCTGGTCAATGTCGACGAAAACCGGCTTGACACCGTGCAGGCGCTGCGTGAATGGCGCACTGCCAGCGGCGTGCCGCTGCAGCTCGTCGTCACCCATCCCTGCGGTCCGGCTGACCATCCAGCCCTGCTGAACCAACTCGAAGCAGCGTTTGGCGAACTGCCCGGCGTGGCCCAGGCGTTCGCCGCAGAGCGCATTGCTTTTGCCGCCGCCTGGCAGGACAGCCTGGCATCGCAGGCGGCGCGCGAGGACGTGTTGTGCTTGATCTGGCGCGCGCCGTGGATGTCGGTGGCACGCGACACCTACATCAGCCAATTGCTGGCGCATGCCGGGCTGATGACCCTGCCGGCTTCTCAGGGTGGTGCCAGTGGCGCGGCGCGCTACCCGGTGCTGCAGGGCGACGAGCCCTGGCTGGCCGATGTGCGCTGGGTGCTGCTGCCCAGCGAACCCTACCGCTTCGAAGCGGCCGATGTGCAGGCCGTGCGCCGGCTCTGCCCGCGCGCCGAATGCCTGGCGGTGGACGGCGAGGCGCTGTCCTGGCATGGCGGCATGGCCATCGAAGGCTTGCAACTGGTGCGGCAACTGGCCAACCGCATCCTCAATCGACAGGCCCTGGAAAACACCTGAAATGGACCTGCTCAAACCGCTGATCGCGCTGCTGGCGATCGTCAACCCGATCGGCGTCGTGCCGTTTTTCATCCACTTCACGCAAGGGCTGACGCCAGAGGAGCGCCGCCGCACGCTGCGCACGACCTCGCTGACGGCGTTTCTCGTCGTCTCCATCAGCGGCCTGGCCGGCCTGAAGATCATCGAGTTCTTCGGCATCTCGGTGGCCTCGTTTCAGGTCGGCGGCGGCGTGCTGCTGCTGATCTCGGCCATCAACATGCTGAATGCCCAGCCTGGCGACACCCGGCCCAAGGACGTGCAGGAAGGCCGGGCCAAGGCTGAGAGCGGCGCCTCCATCGCCGTCGTGCCGCTTGGCGTGCCACTGCTGACCGGCCCGGCCACCATTTCCACGATGGTCATCTACGCCGAGAAGACCCGCACCTTCTGGGAGCACGCGGTGCTGGTCGGCTACGGCGTGGTGATTGGCGTGGCGACCTACCTGGCGTTTTCCGCCTCCGGCCGCATCGCCCGCGCGCTGGGCCAGACCGGCATTGACGTGATGACGCGGCTGATGGGCCTGATCCTCGCCGCCATGGCGGTCGAGCTGCTGGCTGACGGGCTGCTCAAGCTGTTCCCGGTGCTGGGCTCGCACCTGGCGAACTGAGCCATGCCCGAGATCCTGCTGCTGGAAGACGACCCGGCGATTGCCGCCACGGTGGTGTTTGCGCTGCAACGCGAAGGCTTCAGCGTGCGTCATCACCTGCTGCTGAGCGAGGCCAGGCGCGACGCAGCAGTCTGCCGCCCGCAGGCAGCCGTGCTGGACGTCGGCCTGCCGGACGGCCACGGCATGGACCTCTGCCGCCACTGGCGCCAGGGCGAGGACGCTGCTTTGCGCGTGCTGCCGGTGTTGATGCTGACCGCGCGCGCAGAAGAGATGGACCGCGTGCTGGCGCTGGAGACCGGCGCCGACGACTACCTCACCAAGCCCTTCAGCCCACGTGAGCTGGTCGCCCGGCTGCGCGCATTGCTGCGCCGCGCGAGTTTCGCGGCACCGACGCCGCAGGCTGGCGGCCTGTTCGAGCTGGACGAAGCCGGCCAGCGCGTGCGCTATGCCGGCCAGCCATTGCCACTGACGCGGCTGGAATACCGGCTGCTGGCCGTGCTGCTGCAGGCGCCCGGCCGCATCCTGTCGCGCGAATGGCTGCTGGACGCCGCATGGGGCCAGCAGAGCGAAGCGACCGACCGCACGGTCGACACCCACATCAAGACCCTGCGCGCCAAGCTGCGCGACTGCCGGCCGGACCTGGAGCCCATCACCACGCACCGCGGCCTGGGCTACGCGCTGGAGCTGCCGCCGTCGGCGGCGCGCTGAGCCCATGCGTCTCGGCCTGCGCCTGCTGGGCGGTTTCCTGTTGATCAGCGGCCTGGCCGCATTCTTCGTGCTGCGCGTGTTCCTGGCCGAAATCAAGCCCAGCGTGCGCGAGGTGATGGAAGACATCCTGGTCGACAGTGCGAACCTGCTGGCCGAGTCCGCCGCCGATGACCTGGCCGTGCTGCCGCCCGGCGGTACGCTGGCCGGCAGCGCGTTTGCGCGCCAGGTGCAGGCCTACGCCGGACGGCCGGTGGACGCCAAGATCTGGGGCCTGGACAAGCGCAGCCTGGACTTTCGCGTCTACGTGACCGATGCCGCCGGCCGCGTGGTGTTCGACTCTGCGCCCACGCCGGCCACCGGCGCCGATTACTCGCGCTGGCGCGACGTCTCGCGCACGCTGCGCGGCGAATACGGCGCCCGCGCCACGCGCGAGGTGCAGGCGGACGACCGCACATCGGTGATGTACGTGGCCGCACCGGTGCAGCGCGATGGCAAGCTGCTGGGCGTGCTGACGGTCGGCAAGCCGATGGCCACGGTGCAGCCCTTCATCGACCGCGCCGAGCAAAAGATCTTCTGGGCCGGCGTGTGGTTGCTGGGCCTGTCGCTGGCCATCGGCCTGCTGGTCACCTGGTGGGCGGTGCATTCAGTGCGGCGGCTGCGCGGCTATGCGCTGTCGGTCGGCACGCACGACACGGCCACCGCGCCGCGCCCGCCGGACCTGCCGGGCGAACTCGGCGAGCTGGCGCAGGCCATGGACCGCATGCGCCTGAGGCTGGAAGGCCGCGAGCAGCTGGCCCATGACGTGCGCGCGCTGACGCACGAACTCAAGAGCCCGCTGACGGCGATCCAGGGCGCGGCCGAGCTGCTGGGTGACGAACTGCCCGCGTCGGACCGCCAACGCTTCGCGCTGCAGATCGACGAGCAGGTCGACCGCCTGCGCGAGCTGGTGGACAGCGCGCTGGAACTCTCCAAGCTTGAAAGCCGGCAGGGGCCAGCGCACCGCGAGGCCGTGGACCTGGTCGCGCTCACCGAGCAGGTCTTGGCCCAGCACCAGGCCAGCCTGGGCCAGGCCGGGCTGCAGGTTCAATGGCTGAGCCAGGAGCGAGCGACTTTGCAGGGTGACGCCCAGGCGCTGTCGCTGGCACTGTCCAACCTGGTAGCCAACGCCTGCCGGCACGGCGAGGCTGGCGGTGTGGGCGGTCTGCTGGAACTGAGCGTACAGCGCGAGGGCCGCGAGCTGCGCTGGTCGCTGCGCGACCACGGCGCCGGCGTGCCGGCCTACGCGCTGCCGCAGCTGGGCCAGCGCTTCTTTGCGACCGTCAGCCCGCGCGACGGCCGCAAGGGCAGCGGGCTGGGCCTGGCCATCGTCGGGCAGGTCATGGCCTTGCACGGCGGCCGCTGGCAGGCCGAGAACTGCCAGCCTGGCTTGCGCATCACGCTGCGCTTTCCGTTGTAGCCCCGCTTCACCTTCGCTTCACACAGCCCACGCTGGCCTCACCTGCTTGCGGGAAGCTGCTGCCCATCGCATTCAAACGAACGAGAGGGCAGGCGAGATGAAATACCAATTGCTGGGCAAGGGGCTGGCCGTGGGCGGCTTTGCCGTGATGTTGTCGCTGGTGCTCACGCGCATCAGCTTCCTGGTCGACGAGCGCGCCGCGCGCCAGCAGGACGCCGTGCGCAGCGTGCAGCAGTCCCAGGCCGGGGCGCAGACGCTGGTCGGCCCGCTGCTGCAGCGCGCCTGCAGCGAGGAGTGGAACAGCGAGACCGGCGAGGGCAAGGAGCGCAAGCGCGTCGTCGAGCGGCGCGACTTCACGCTGCAGGCCGCACCGGCGGAACTGACGGTCGACAGCAGCCTGCGCAGCGAGCCGCGCTACCGCGGCCTGTTCAAGGTCAACGGTTACGCCGGCCATTTCAAGCTGGACGCGCAATGGGCCTCGGCGGACGCGATGAAGCCGCGCGCCGAACACGCGGACAGCCGGCTGCAGTGCCGGCCCGCGGTGCTGTGGCTGGGCCTGAGCGACGTGCGCGGCGTGCGCGAGGCCAGCGCCACCGTGGCTGGCAAGCCGCGGTCGGTCAAGCCTGGCACGCCGACCGGTGAGCTCGCGCAAGGCTTCCACGTCGAGCTGCCGGAAGACTGGCCTGCGGCGGCGGACAGCGCTGCGCTGGCTGCGCACGTCGAGCTGGAACTGGTGGGCACCGCGCGCCTGGCGCTGGTGCCGGTGGGCGAGGCCACGCGCTGGGTCATGAAGTCCGATTGGCCGCACCCGTCGTTTGGCGGGCGCTTCCTGCCGACCGCGCGCGACATCACCGACCAGGGCTTCGACGCGACCTGGCAGGTCTCGGCGCTGGCCTCGGCCGCGCCGCGGCAGGTGCTGGCCGGCGCGAAGCTGTGCGAACCCGCCGCGGCATCGGCCGAGCCTGGCGATGAAACTGCCTATCCCGCTGCGGTCAGTGCGAATGCGCCTGACTGCCTGGACACCTTGGCCGTCTCGTTCATCGACCCGGTGAACCCGTACGTGCTGAGCGACCGGGCGACCAAGTACGGCCTGCTGTTCGTCGGCCTGACCTTCATCGCGGTGGCGCTGGTCGAGGTGCTGGGCCGCGGCCGGGTGCGGCGCGTGCACCCGATCCAGTACGCGCTGGTCGGCCTGGCGCTGACGCTGTTTTTCCTGCTGCTGCTCAGCCTGTCGGAGCACCTGGCGTTTGGCATCGCCTACGGCATCGCCAGTGCCGCCTGCGTCTCGCTGCTGGGCGTCTACACCGGGCACATGCTGGGCCGCCGGCGCGACGGCATCACCTTCGGTGGCGCGATGGCGCTGCTCTACGGGCTGATGTACGTGCTGCTGCAGCAAGAACAGACGGCGCTGGTCATCGGCTCGGTCGGCCTGTTCGCGGCGGTGGCCAGCGTGATGTGGCTGACGCGTGGCGTGGACTGGTATCGGCTGTTCGACGAGGCGCTCGTGCCAACGCCAACCGCCCCTCGCGCCGCAGCAAAGCCGGCCGCGGCGGCGGAGTGAGCCATGCCCAGCGTGTTGTGGGACATGCTGGCGGCATTGCTGGCCCTGTGCCTGATCGCCTGCCCGCTGATGTTGACATTGAGCCTGGCCGGCCTGTGTCTGCGCTTCACCCGCGAATGGGCCGCCAAGGTGCTGTACCGCGGCGCCTGGGGCGCGATGCTGCTGGCGTTGGTGGCGCTGGCGGCCGCGATGCTGGGCTTTGGCGCCTGGTCACTGGCCGGCTGCGCGATCGACCTGCTGCGCAATGAACGCCGCCGGCCGGGTTCACCAGCGGGCCGGCCGATTGGCGCCGGGTCTACAGTGGGCGCAGGAGACAGATCACACTCATGAGCGACACGACTTACGACGTCATCGTGCTGGGCGCCGGCACCGCCGGCTGCCTGCTGGCCAACCGGCTCTCGGCCGACCCCGATTGCCGGGTGCTGCTGATCGAGGCTGGCGGGCATGACGACTACCTGTGGATCCACATTCCCGTGGGTTACCTGTACTGCATCGGCAACCCGCGCACCGACTGGCTGTACCAGACCGATGCCGACCCCGGCCTGAACGGCCGCCAGCTGCGCTATCCGCGCGGCAAGGTGCTGGGCGGCTGCTCCAGCATCAACGGCATGATCTACATGCGCGGCCAGGCGCGGGACTACGACGGCTGGGCCGAGCTGACCGGCGACCCGGCCTGGCGCTGGGACGAATGCCTGCCGCACTTCCTGCGCCACGAAGACCACTGGCGCGGCGAGGTGCCCGGCCTGCACGCCGCGCCCGGCTTCGATGCACGCGGCCAGCGCAGCGGTGGCGAATGGCGGGTCGAGAAACAGCGCCTGTCCTGGGAGATCCTGGACGCGTTTGCCAAGGCCGCCGAGGAGGCCGGCATTCCGGCGACCGACGACTTCAACCGCGGCGACAACGAAGGCGTGGGCTATTTCGAGGTCAACCAGCGCAGCGGCTTTCGCTGGAACGCGGCCAAGGCCTTTTTGCGGCCGGTGGTGGGGCGGCCGAACCTGCAGGTCTGGACCGGTGCCACCGTGCAGCGCCTGCTGTTCACCCACGACGCCGACGGCGCGCTGCGCGCCAGCGGCGTCGAGATCCTGCCGGTCAACGGCGGCGCGCCGGTGCAGGCGCATTGCCGCGGCGAGCTCGTGCTGGCCTGCGGCGCGGTGGGCTCGCCAGCGGTGCTGCAGCGTTCGGGGCTGGGGCCGGCGGACCTGCTGCAGCGCCTGGGCATCGAGGTGCGCCAGCCGCTGGCGGGCGTGGGCGCCAACCTGCAGGACCATTTGCAGATCCGCGCGGTCTTTGGCGTGAACGGCGTGCGCACGCTCAATACCATGGCCAGCTCCCACTGGGGCAAGGCGCGCATCGGGCTGGAATACCTGTTGCGCCGAAGCGGGCCGATGAGCATGGCGCCGTCGCAGCTTGGCGCCTTCACCCGCTCCGACCCGGGCCAGCGCTGGGCCAACCTGGAGTACCACGTGCAGCCGCTGTCGCTGGACGCCTTCGGCGAGCCGCTGCACCGCCACAACGCCTTCACCGCCAGCGTCTGCAACCTGAACCCGGCTTCGCGCGGCCGGGTGCAGATCACTTCCAAGGACCCGGCTGCAGCGCCATCCATCCTGGCCAACTACCTGTCGGCCGAAGAGGACAGGCGCGTGGCGGCCGACTCGCTGCGCATGACCCGTCGCATCGTGCAGATGCCAGCGTTGGCCCGCTACCAGCCGCAGGAACTGAAGCCCGGCGTGCAGTTTCAGAGCGACGACGAGCTGGCCCGGCTGGCGGGCGACATCGGCACCACGATCTTCCACCCGGTCGGCACCTGCCAGATGGGCCGGGCCGACGATCCCGCCGCGGTGCTGGACAGCCGGCTGCGGGTGCGCGGCGTGCGTGGGCTGCGCGTGGCAGATGCCAGCGTGATGCCGCGCATCACCAGCGGCAACACCAACTCGCCAACGCTGATGATCGCCGAGCGAGCCGCAGCCTGGATCATGGCCGAGCGGCAGGTTGCGCAACGCGAAGGTGCGCAAGCGCAGCCTGCGTCCGTTGTCTGATGACGGGAAGGGTAGGTAAAGGTCCCTACCTGGACCGGGAAAGCCCTGATGCGAAAACCGTACTTGCGCCATTACAGTGCAGGCACTTTCAGCGCAATGCCCTTCTGTGGTGCGCTGCTGAAGGGGGTCCCGAGGAGACAAAACCGGGCCAATAACCAGAACTCATGCCGCCCGCAAGGCTTGCTGATCTGAAGATCAAGCAGGCCGAGCAGAATGAAAATGTGAAAATGCAAGGGCGCCAACGCAAGTTGGCGCCCTTGCGCCATTCTGGGGCCGGGAATTCAACGTCGCTGCGGATTGTTTGGCGGCGTTTTCCAATTTTTACTGACAGATGCTGGACCTGCTGGTGGTTGCGGCCGCCTCCGGGCTGGCTGGTTTTGTCGATGCGATCGTCGGTGGCGGCGGCCTCGTGCTGGTGCCGGCGCTGTTCGCCACCTACCCCGGTGCGCCGCCGGCCTCGCTGATGGGCACGAACAAGGGCGGTGCCATCTGGGGCACCGCCTGGGCGGCGCGCCAGTTCGCCCGCCGGGTCAGCCTGAACTGGCGCGGGCTGATGCCGGCCGTGGCCATGGCGTTGCTGGGCAGCTGGGTTGGGGCCTGGACGCTCACACAAGTCAGTGCCGACGGCCTGCGCAAGGCGCTGCCACTGGTGCTGCTGGCCATCCTGGTCTACACGTTGGCCCGCAAGGACCTGGGCCGCGAACACGCGCCGCGCCTGGCGGCTGCGCGCGAAAGCCTGGCGGCTGGCGTGATCGGCCTGTGCATCGGCTTCTACGACGGCTTCTTCGGCCCTGGCACCGGCAGCTTCTTTGTCTTCCTGTTTGTGCGCGTCCTGGGCTACGACTTCCTGCACGCCTCGGCGGCCGCCAAGCTGCTGAACACGGCGACCAACGGCGCCGCGCTGCTGCTGTTCGCCTGGAAAGGCCATGTGTGGTGGCAGGTGGCCGCGGTGCTGGCGCTGACCAACGTCGCCGGCAGCCTGCTCGGCACCCGCATGGCGCTGCGCCACGGCGCAGGGTTCGTTCGTGGCGTGTTCATCCTGGTGGTCAGCGCGCTGATCCTGAAAACCGGCTACGACGCGTTTCTGCGTTGAAATTCGTCCGTTAGTCGACTGCCGCGCCGGCGGCAGCGGTGTCTTCCCTGAACCAGGCCGCCATCCACGGGTTCCCGCCGATGGCGGCCGCTTGGCAGGCCCTTAGCCTGCGATGACGTTTGTTCATCCACAGGGCCGATCCATGAACGCACCCCTTGCACCCGAATCGGTGATGTCCGTGCACACCCAGTTCGTCGAGGCACCGCCCGAGGCGCTGGCGCTGCAGCGGCTCTACCACTGGGAACGCACGCAGCCGCAGCGCGTGGCCTTCGTGCAGCCCATGGGTGACACCTGCAACGGCGAGGTGCGCGAGTTCACCTGGGCCGAGGTGCTGCAGCAAACCCGGCGCATCGCCACTCACCTGCAGCAACAAGGCTTGGCGCCCGGCTCGAAGATCGCCATCCTGGCCAAGAACTGCGCCTGGTGGCTGATGGCTGACTACGCGATCTGGATGGCCGGCCATGTCTCGGTGCCGCTGTACCCGACGCTCGCGGCCGACACCATTGGCCAGATCCTGCGCCACAGCGAGGCCAGGCTGCTGTTCGTCGGCAAGCTGGACAACTTCGACGCGATGGCGCCCGGCATTCCGGCCGATCTGCCCTGCGTGACGATGCCGCTGGCGCCGGAACGCGCACGCGGCGAGCGCTGGGACGCGCTGCTGGCGAGTTGCGCGCCACTGGCTGGCGAGCCGGTTCGCGAGCCTGGCGAGCTCTGCACGCTGATGTACACCTCCGGCACCACCGGCGCCCCCAAGGGCGTGATGCACAGCTTCGGCAACTTCGCCTGGGCCATCAGCTCGGGCCTGCGCCGGCTGGAGATCGACCACCGCGCGCGCATGCTGAGCTACCTGCCGCTGTCGCACGTGGCCGAGCGCACGCTGCTGGAACACGGCCAACTGGCCACCGGCATGCGCGTCTATTTCGCCGAGCGGCTGGAGACCTTCACCGCCGACCTGCAGCGCGCCCGGCCCACCTGCTTCTTCTCGGTGCCGCGGCTGTGGGTCAAGTTCCAGCAAGGCGTTTTGGCCCGCATGCCGCAGGCCAAGCTGGACCGGCTGCTGCGCATCCCGCTGGTTGGCCAGCTGGTGCGCAAGAAGGTGCTGGCGGCGTTGGGACTGCACAAGTGCCGCGTGGCCGCTGGCGGCGCCGCACCCATGCCGCCTGAGCTGTTGCGCTGGTACGAGCGCCTGGGCCTGCCCATCGTCGAGGTCTACGGCATGACCGAGAACTGCGGCGTCAGCCACGCCACGGTGGTCGGCCTGCCGCAGCCGGGCACGGTGGGCATTCCGTACGAAGGCGTGGAAAGCCGGCTGGACCCGCTGGACGGCGAGATCCAGATGCGCAGCCCCGCCGTGATGCAGGGCTACTTCAAGGAACCCGAGCTGACCCGCGAGGCCTTCACCGAAGACGGCTGGCTGCACACCGGCGACAAGGGCCAGTACGACGAGCAGGGCAACCTGCGCATCACCGGCCGGGTGAAGGACTTGTTCAAGACCAGCAAGGGCAAATACGTCGCGCCGGCGCCCATCGAAGACAAGCTGGTGATGCACCCCGCCGTCGAGGCCTGCTGCGTCAGCGGCGCTAGCCTGGGCCAACCGCTGGCCCTGCTGATGCTCAACGCCGACGCGGTCGCCAAATGCGCCGACACGGCCCTGCGCGCCGAACTCGTTGGCTCACTCGCCGAACACCTGCAGGCCATCAACCAGCGCCTGGACCCACACGAACAACTCGCCTGCCTGGTCATCGTCACCGAAGCCTGGACGGTGGACAACGGCCTCATCACCCCCACCTTCAAGATCAAGCGCAACCGCGTCGAGACGCTGTATGCGCACCATTACGAAGGCTGGACCGGGCGTGGCCAAGCGGTGGTCTGGGCGCAGGACTGAGGATCATCTCGGCGCCTGCGCCAAGGCCGTTCAGGCCCCAGCCTTTACTTTCAAGCGCCATGCATGCAGCAGCGGCTCCGTATAGCCGCTGGGCTGTTCCTTGCCCTTGAACACCAGGTCCAGCGCTGCCTGGTAGGCCGCGCCGGTGGGGTTTTGGGCCAGGCTCTGGTACAGCGGGTCGCTGGCGTTCTGTTGGTCCACCACCTGGGCCATGCGGGCGAAGGTGTCGCGCACCTGGGCTTCGCCGACCACGCCGTGTTGCAGCCAGTTGGCAATGTGCTGGCTGGAGATGCGCAGCGTGGCGCGGTCTTCCATCAGGCCGATGTTGTGGATGTCGGGCACCTTGGAGCAACCCACGCCCTGGTCCACCCAGCGCACCACGTAGCCGAGGATGCCCTGCACGTTGTTGTCCAGCTCCTGCTGGCGCTGGTCCTCGCTCCAGTTGGCGTCCTTGGCCACCGGCACGGTCAGCAGGTTGGCCAGGATGGCTTCGCGCTCGCCGTTGCTGTCCATCGCCAGCGCCTGCTGCTCCAGCTCCTTTTGGACCTGGGCGACGCTGACCTGGTGGTAGTGCAGCGCGTGCAGCGTGGCGGCGGTGGGCGAGGGCACCCAGGCGGTGTTGGCGCCGGCCTTGGGGTGGCCGATCTTCTGCTTGAGCATCTCGGCCATCAGGTCCGGCATGGCCCACATGCCCTTGCCGATCTGGGCCCGACCGCGCAGGCCGCACTGCAGGCCGACCAGCACGTTGCTCTTCTCGTAGGCCTGGATCCAGGCGCTGGCCTTCATGTCGCCCTTGCGCAGCATCGGGCCGGCGTACATGGCGGTGTGCATCTCGTCGCCGGTGCGGTCCAGGAAGCCGGTGTTGATGAAGGCCACGCGGCTGCCGGCCGCGGCAATGCAGGCCTTCAGGTTGACGCTGGTGCGGCGCTCTTCGTCCATGATGCCCAGCTTCACGGTGCTCGGCGCCAGGCCCAGCAGCTGCTCCACGCGGCCGAACAGCTCGGCGGCAAACGCCACTTCGGCCGGGCCGTGCATCTTGGGTTTGACGATGTAGACGCTGCCGGCGCGTGAGTTGCGCAGCCCGTTCGCGCCGCGGCCTTGCAGGTCATGCAGCGCGATGGTGGTGGTCACCACCGCGTCCATGATGCCTTCAGGCACCTCTTTGCCATCGCCCCACAGGATGGCCGGGTTGGTCATCAGGTGGCCGACATTGCGCACGAACATCAGCGAACGGCCGTGCAGCGTGACCTGGCCCTGGCCGCTGGCGGCCGTGTAGACGCGGTCGGCGTTCAGGCTGCGGGTGAAGGTCTTGCCGCCCTTGCTGACTTCCTCGGTCAGCGTGCCGAGCTGAATGCCCAGCCAGTTGCGGTAGGCCAGCACCTTGTCCTCGGCGTCCACCGCGGCGATCGAGTCTTCCAGGTCCAGGATGGTCGACAGCGCGGATTCGACGACCAGGTCGCTGAGGCCTGCCGCGTCCGTCTTGCCGATGGCCGTCGTCGGGTCGATCTGCAGGTCCAGGTGCAGGCCGTTGTGCACCAGCAGCACTGAAGACGGTGCGGCCGCGTCGCCCTGGTAGCCCAGCAGTTGCTTCGGGTCGTCCAGGCCGGTCAGCGTGCCGCCCTTCAGGTGCACGACCAGCTGGCCGGCTTCGACAGCGTACTTCGTGGCATCCGCGTGACTCGCCGAAACCAGCGGCGCGGCCTGGTCCAGCACCTGGCGGGCGTAGGCGATGACCTTGGCACCGCGCACCGGGTTGTAGCCCTTGCCCTTCTCGGCGCCGTCGGTCTCGGGGATGGCGTCGGTGCCGTACAGCGCGTCATACAGGCTGCCCCAGCGCGCGTTGGCGGCGTTCAGCGCGTAGCGGGCGTTCAGGATGGGCACCACGAGTTGCGGGCCGGCTTGTGTGGCCAGCTCGGCGTCCACGTTGGCGGTGGTGGCCTTGACGTCCGCCGGCACCGGCACGGTGTAGCCGATGCTGGCCAGGAAGGCCTGGTAGGCCGGCATGTCGGTGATGGGGCCGGGGTTGGCCTTGTGCCAGCCGTCCATTTCGGCCTGGATGCGGTCCCGCTCGGCCAGCAGCGCGGCGTTCTTCGGCGCCAGGTCGTGCACGATGGCGTCGAAGCCAGCCCAGAAGCTGGCCGCTGAGACACCGGTGTTGGGCAGCACCTGTTCATTGATGAACTGGTGCAGGACCGGGGCGATCTGCAGGCGGTGTTCGGTGATGCGGGTGCTCATGGGGATGTCCTTTGCAGGGCTGGGATCAACGAAAGTCTGTGCTGCGGGTCGGCCGCCAGATCGAGAATCTATTTGATACTCTGGCAAAGATTAAGTCCCGGATCTGCGATTGATTTGTGACTTTAAGTTTGGGATCGAGCCGGGAGCACGCGTGGACCGCTTGAAGCAGATGGAAACCTTCGTGGCCGTGGCCACCCGGGGCAGCCTGACGGCAGCCGCCCAGGCCGAAGGCGTTGCACCGGCGCTGATCGGCCGGCGCATGGATGCGCTGGAGGCACGGCTGGGCGTCAAGCTGCTGCAGCGCACGACCCGCCGCATCAGCCTGACGCATGAAGGCAGTGCCTTCCTCGAAGATTGCCAGCGCTTGCTGGCCGAGGTCAACAACGCCGAGGCCAGTGTGTCGGCCGGTGGGGTCAAGGCCAGCGGGCATTTGCGCATCACCGCGCCGGCCGGCTTCGGGCGGCGGCACGTGGCGCCGCTGGTGCCGGGCTTCCTGGCCCAGCATCCGGAGGTCAGCCTGTCGCTGAACCTGTCGGACCGGTTGGTCGACATCGTCAACGAAGGGGTGGACTGTGCGGTGCGCGTGGGCGACCTGCCCGATTCCAGCCTGGTCAGCGTGCGCCTGGCCGACAACCGCCGCCAGTGCGTGGCCACGCCGGCCTACCTGGCCCGCGCCGGCACGCCCAGGCACCCGTCCGAACTGAACCGCTTCGCCTGCCTCACGCTCAGCTCCGAGGCCAGCCAGAGCCGCGGCTGGGCGTTTCGTGTCGACGGGCAGGTCACCTACCTGCGCCCGGCCGGACGGCTGGACTGCAGCGATGGCCAGGTGCTGCACGGCTGGTGCCTGCAAGGCCTGGGCATCGCCTGGCGCAGCACCTGGGAAGTCCAGGCGGATCTGGCGGCTGGCCGGCTGGCCAGCGTGCTGGATGAATTCGCCGCGCCGCCCAACGGCATCTTCGCCGTCTTTCCCAGCGCCCGCCTGCTGCCGCTGCGGGTGCGACTGTGGATCGACTTCCTCAAGCACAGTTACGGCGACGAGGCCTACTGGCGGGGCAGCGGCGCCCAGACGTGACAACGGCGCCAGCTGCGGTGGCAGCTGGCGCCGTCGGGGCGAGCCTGGCGGTTTACTTCGCGCTCAGGCAGTCCTTCATGAAGGCCTTGCGGGCATCGCCGGCCAGGGCCTTGGTCTTCGCGTCGGCGTTGCAGGTCTTCATCTTCGACTGCTGCGCCGTGGCGCTGGCCGCCGCCTCCGGCGCCGCCGCCACGCCCGTCGCGCTCAGGCACTGTTTCATGAAGTCCTTGCGCGCATCGCCGGTCAGCGCCTTGGTCTTCGCATCGGCATTGCAGGTCTTCATCTTGTTTTGCTGCGCCGAGGCAGCTGAAGCCGCAGGTGCCGGGGCAGCGGCCGAAGCCGCGGGCGCGGCAGGCGTTGCCGCAGCCGCGAGACCGACCAGGCTGGTCAAAGACAGGGCAAGGATGAGCTTCTTCATGGCGTGGGTCCTTTGTGAATCGATGAGCGGGCGACGTGCCCGAACAGCCAGGGCCTCCTCGCCCCGACGTCGCGATTCAACGCCAGCTTGGCGCTGCGGTGCACAGTCGCCGGAAAAAAAATCTGGTTTGGTGAATGCATCACAAGATGCGCCGCGGATGGTCCAGTGCCTCGTGCGCGGCATGCAGCCGCCGCACCAGCACGCGGATGAAGCCGCGGTCGAAGCGGTGGCGGGTGGGCGGGCTGAGCTGGTCCAGGGACTCGGGTGTGAACGAGACCGTGGTGCAGGCTTGGGTGGTGACGATGTCGGCGCTGCGCTGGCGCAGCTCGGGGCTGGGGGCGAGGTAGGCCATTTCGCCGACGGAGGTGCCTGCGCCCAACGTGGCCACGCTTTGGTTGTTGCGGCGGATCTCGACCTCGCCTTGCGCAATGATGTGGAAGCGGCGGCCTTCCTGGCCGGCGCGGCCGATGTGGTGGCCCAGCGGGAAGCGCTGCCAGCGGGCGCGGTGCACCACTTCCCACAGCTCGGCGTCGCCAAAGTCGGTGAAAAAGTCCAGTGTGCGCAGCAGGTTGAAGCGTTCGGAATCAAGCACACGCTGCAGCGGGCCGCGTGGCACTTCGTTGTGGGTGATCAGCGAGGACAGGCCTTCGGCAAAGGCCTCCCAGCTGGCCGGCCGGTCGTCCGGTTTTTTCTGCAGCGCACCGCGGATCACGCGGTCCAGCGCCTCGGTCACGCTGTCGCGGCAGCCCATCAGCGATGGGGCTTCGGCCTTCCAGATCTGCTGCAGCAACGCGCCCTGGTGCTCGGCCTCGAATGGTGGCCGGCCGGCGATCAGGTGGTAGAGCAATGCGGCCAGTGAATACATGTCGGCGCGGCTGTCCAGCTCCGCGCCGTCCAGCTGCTCGGGCGACATGTAGGCCAGCGAGCCGACGCGGTGCACCTGCGTTTCGTCTGCCCCCATGTTCAGCGCGCTGCCGAAGTCGGTGACCTTCAGGTCGATGATGTCGTCGCCGTCGACCATCACCAGGATGTTGGCCGGTTTGACGTCGCGGTGGATCACGCCCTGGCGGTAGACATAGTTCAGCGCCATCGCGCACTTGAAGCCAACTTCCACGACCTGCTCCAGCGACAGCAGGCGCTCGGGCGAGCAGAAGTGCTTCAGCGTGAGGCCGGGCACGTAGTCCATCACGAGGTAGGGCGCGACCGGATCGTCGACCGCATCGAGGATGCGCACCACGTTCGGATGGTTCAGCCTGCCCACCAGCGCGGCCTCGGCGGCGAAGAAGCGGGCCGAGAAGCGCTGCTCCAGCGCGGTCGCCTGCGGGCCCGGGCGCACGCGCTTGATGGCAACCTCGCGCTTGTGGAACAAGTCCTGCGCGAGGAAGACTTCGCTGGTGGCGCCGGTGCCCAGCCTGGCCAGCACCGGGTACTTGCCGATGGCTTCTGGCAGGTCGCGGGGCGGCATCGCCAGCGTGATGTCGGCCTGCGAGGACGAGGACGAGGTGCTCGCCGGGCCGCCGCTGCGCGCGCTGGTCCGGGACGAGGTGCGGGACGACGTGCGTGCGGCCGAGGTCGACGAAGCGCGCGGCAGGGATCGCGAAGAGGTGCTCAAGACGGGCAGGCGAGAAAGGGTGGGGGCGGCCTTGGCGCACAGCACCACCCGAGCCTGCACTGTGCACCTTCGCGCCGGCGCCAATCCACCGATCAGCCCGCCGCCAGCCGGGCTTTTCGCTGCCGCGCCCGGGGCCTGCGCCCGGCGCGGCAGGCCCCGAACCGTAGAATCCCGCCATGATCCAAGCCAAGGCAGAGCTCCAGTCCGCGCTGGCCGCTGCGGTCGCGCAACTGGCGCCCGACACCGCCCTCGTCCCCCAATTCGAATCGCCCAAGCAGGCCGCCCATGGCGACCTGGCGATCACCGTGGCCATGCAGTTGGCCAAGCCGATGCGCGCCAACCCGCGCGCCGTGGCCGAACAGCTGATCGCGCTGCTGAACCAGCAGCCGGCCTTCCAGCGCTGGGTCTCGGCGCTGGAAATCGCCGGCCCCGGCTTCATCAACCTGCGCCTGGCGCCGGCTGCCAAGCAGGCGGTGGTGGCCGAGGTGCTGGCCGCGCCGGAGCAGTTCGGCCGCCAGCCGGCCAACGGCAAGAAGCTGATGGTGGAGTTTGTCTCGGCCAACCCGACCGGGCCGCTGCACGTGGGCCACGCCCGCCAGGGCGCCTTGGGCGACAGCCTGTGCCACCTGTTCCAGACCCAGGGCTTCGACGTCACCCGCGAGTTCTATTACAACGACGCTGGCGTGCAGATCGCCACGCTGGCCCACAGCACCCAGCTGCGCATCAAGGGCTTCAAGCCGGGCGACGATTGCTGGCCCACCGATCCGGACAACCCGGAAAGCAAGAAGTTCTACAACGGCGAATACATCGCCGACATCGCGGCCGACTTCCTGGCCAAGAAGACGGTGAAGGCCGACGACCGCGAGTTCACCGCCTCTGGCAACCCGGACGACCTGGACGGCATCCGCCAGTTCGCCGTGGCCTACTTGCGCCACGAGCAGGACCTGGACCTGCAGGCCTTTGGCGTGCAGTTCGACAGTTACTACCTGGAAAGCAGCCTCTACGGCTCCGGCCGGGTGGACGACACGGTGGCCCGGCTGCAGGCCGCCGGCGTGACCTACGAGCAGGACGGCGCGCTGTGGCTGCGCAGCACCGACTACGGCGACGACAAGGACCGCGTGATGCGCAAGTCCGACGGCTCGTACACCTACTTCGTGCCCGACGTGGCCTACCACGTGGCCAAGTTCGAGCGTGGCTTCACCAAGGCCATCAACTGCCAGGGCACCGACCACCACGGCACCATCGCCCGGGTGCGCGCCGGCCTGCAGGCCGTGGGTGCCGGCATTCCGCAGGGCTTCCCGGACTACGTGCTCAACACCATGGTGCGGGTGGTGCGCGATGGCGCCGAGGTCAAGATCAGCAAGCGCGCCGGCAGCTACGTCACGCTGCGCGACCTGATCGACTGGACCAGCCGCGACGCGGTGCGTTTCTTCCTGATCAGCCGCAAGGCCGACACCGAATTCACCTTCGACATCGACCTGGCGCTGAAGCAGAACGACGAGAACCCGGTGTTCTACGTGCAGTACGGCCATGCCCGCATCAGCAAGGTGCTGCGCGACTGGGTGGGCGAGCACGGCGGCGACCTGGCGACATTGCCGCAGGCCGACCTGGCGTTGCTGGCCGCACCTTCGGAGGCTGCGCTGATGCTGAAGCTGGCCGAGTACCCGGAGATGCTCACTGGCGCTGCGGCCGACCTGGCGCCGCACGACGTGGCCTTCTACCTGCGCGACCTGGCGGCAGCCTTCCACAGCTACTATGCGGCCGAGCGATTTTTCGTCGACGGCAATGCGGCGCTGACGCAGGCCCGGCTGGCGCTGCTGGCCGCGACCCGCCAGGTGCTGCGCAATGCGCTGGCCCTGCTCGGCGTGAGCGCGCCGGAATCGATGTGACACAGGCGAACGCGGGCGTTCGGCGGGCAACAGGAGTGGGCATGAATCGAGTTGGCGGCGCCCGGCGGGCGCAGCGCGGTGGCTTTTGGCTGGGCCTGATCGTCGGCCTGCTGGTTGGCCTGGCGGTGGCGCTTGGTGTGGCGCTGTACATCGCCAAGGTGCCGGTGCCGTTTGTCGACAAGGTCGGCCACCGCAGCGCCGAGCAGGACGCGGCCGAGAACGAAAAGCTCAAGAGCTGGGACCCGAACGCCGGCCTGGTCGGCAAACAGGTGCCGCGGCCGGTGATGGCGCCTTCGGCGCCGGCCTCGGTGGACGCCAACGGCGACCCGGTGGCGCCGGCGCTGCGCCCGGCCACGCCGGCGCAGCCGCCAGCCGTGGCCGCCTCGCGCCCATTGCCGGCGACCAACGCCAATGTCGCCCCCACCCCCGCCCCCGCCACCCAGGCGCCCGCGCCGGTGGCCACCAAGCCGGCGCGTGACCCGGCCGCCATCCTGGCCGGCGAGCCTTCGCCGGCCCCGGCAGCCGCCGGGCCGGAGGCCTTCACCTACTTCGTGCAGGCGGGCGCCTTCTCCAGCGCCAACGATGCCGAGCAGCAGCGCGCCAAGCTGGCGATCCAGGGCCTGGTGGCCAAGGTCAGCGAGCGCGAGCAGTCTGGCCGCACGGTGTATCGCGTGCGCCTGGGCCCGTATGCCAACCGCGACGAGGCCGAGCGCGTTCAGGAGCGGCTGACCGGCGTTGGCGCCGAATCGGCGCTGGTGCGCGTGGAGCGCAGCAAGCAGTGATGCTGCTGGCGGCGGTTCCATCAAACCCTTCCCCTTTTTCATCTTCTCCTCTGCGAGGACTGTTGGCATGAGCTTGAATCGGCGAGATTTTTCGGTGGCGGTCGCTGGCCTGGCCACGCTGGGTGCTGCCCATGCTCAGGGCGCCCCGGTCGAGGGCAAGGACTACCAGAAGCTGTCGCCGCCGGTGCCGGTGACAAGTGCCGGCAAGGTCGAGGTGGTGGAGTTCTTCTGGTACGGCTGCCCGCACTGCAATGCGCTGGAGCCCTACCTCAACCAGTGGCTGGCCAAGCTGCCGCCGGACGTGTCCTTCCGCCGCATCCACGTCGGCTTCACGCCGGTGCATGCGTATCACCTGAAACTGTTCTACGCGCTGGAAGCCATGGGCGTGGAGGCGCAGTACCACAGCAAGGTGTTCGCGGCGATCCACGTCGCCCACCAGCGCCTGGGCCAGGACAGTGAAGTGCTCAGCTGGGCCAGCAGCGTCGGCCTGGATGGCGCCAAGCTGGTGTCCTTCATGAACTCGTTTTCGGTGGCTGGCAAGCTGCCCCAGGCCAGGCAATTGACCGCCGCCTACCATGTGGACGGCGTGCCGACGCTCGGCGTGCAAGGCCGCTACACCACCTCGCCAGCGATGGTGGGCAGCGAGACCCGCGTGTTCAACGTGCTGGACGCGTTGATTGCGACGGCCCGCAAGCAGGGCTGACGCCGGGCCAGGCGCGCCGGTTCCTGCGCGTAGCGCGCCCGGCGCAGGGTTGCAAGCCCCGTGCGCAAGTCCGCACGAAATGATGGGATGAAGCCAGTTTCGGCGCGCAACTGAGGCATAGAATGGCCTGCAAGTTTCATGCCGAAATCCATGCACGTACGTATTTCGCCATCCCCCGTTCATCTGTCGCGCCGCCTGCTGCCCACCCTGGCGCTGGCTGCTGCCATGCTTCCCTGGCAAGCCGCGTTGGCCGAGAAGGCCGACCGCAACAAGCCCATGGTGGTCGAGAGTGACGGCAAACAGGCCGCCTCGGTCGACCTGGCGAAGAAGCTCACGGTCATCGTTGGCAATGTCACCATCGCCCAGGGCACGCTGCTGATCAAGGCTGAGCGGGTCGAGGTTCGCGAGCCGCAGCCCGGCGTCTTCACTGCCGTGGCGTTTGCGCCAGCCGGCGGCGCGGCCAGCTTCCGCCAGAAGCGCGATGTGGCGGACCAGTACGTCGAAGGCCAGGCCGAGCGCATCGAATACGACGGCGCGGCCGAGAAGGTGCACTTCATCGGCAATGCCCAGCTGCGCAGCCTGCGCGGCACCGAGGTGGCCGACCGTGCCAACGCCTCCACCATCGTCTATGACCAGCGCGCCGACACGGTGGTGCTGGCCGGCGGCGGCACCGCAACACCAGGCCTGGAGCAAGGCCGCGTGCGCATGATCTTCTCGCCGCAGCCGGCTTCGGCACCGGCCAGCGGGGCTGCGCCATGAGTGAACTGACCCCCATCGCGACCGCGGAAACCATCACGCCGCCGGCGCCGCCCCTGACGCCGCCGGTGACCGCCTGCCGCCTGGTCGCCTCCGGCCTGCGCAAGACCTACGGTGCGCGCACCGTCGTCAAGAACGTGCACCTGTCGGTTGCCGCTGGCGAGGTCGTCGGCCTGCTGGGCCCGAACGGTGCCGGCAAGACCACCACGTTCTACATGGTCGTCGGCCTGGTGCGCTGCGATGCCGGCCGCATCCTGATCGACGACGTGCCCATCGAGCGCCTGCCGATCCACCATCGCGCGCGGCTGGGCCTGTCCTACCTGCCGCAGGAGGCCTCGATCTTCCGCAAGCTGACCGTCGACGAGAACATCCGCGCGGTGCTGGAGCTGCAGGTCGACGCCAAGGGCAAGGCGCTAAAGGATGATGTGATCCAGCAGCAGCTCGACACCTTGCTGGCCGACCTGAGCCTGACCAGCCTGCGCGAATCGCCGGCCCCCGCGCTGTCCGGCGGCGAGCGGCGGCGGGTCGAGATTGCCCGCGCGCTGGCCACCCAGCCGCGCTTCATCCTGCTGGATGAACCGTTTGCCGGTGTGGACCCGATCGCGGTGATCGAGATCCAGCGCATCATCAGTTTCCTGAAGGCGCGCGGCATTGGCGTGTTGATCACCGACCACAACGTGCGCGAGACGCTGGGCATCTGCGACCGCGCCTACATCATCAGCCAAGGCGACGTGCTCGCCGAAGGCACTCCCGCCCAAATCATCGAGAACCCGGACGTGCGCCGCGTGTACCTCGGCGAACACTTCCGGATGTGACGATGCGGGCAGTTTGGCAGTACGCGGGCGCCGCAGCCCGCATGGCAATGATTCGAGGGGAGGCATGATGAAGCCCACCCTGCAGGTCCGCCTGTCGCAGCACCTGGCGCTCACGCCGCAGCTGCAGCAGTCCATCCGCCTGTTGCAGCTCTCCACGCTGGAGCTGCACCAGGAAGTCGAGCAGATGCTCGAACAGAACCCCTTCCTCGAACCCGAGGAAGACGCCAACCCGTTTGAATTCGGCCCGGCCGAGCGTGGCACCACCGCGCAGAAGGAAGAAAGCGACTCGGCCGGTGCGACCGTCGGCGAAGGCGGCGACGAGCCGGCCGCGATGGACAGTGCCGACTTCGGCACCACCGAGCGCGACGACTGGGAAAACGGCACCGAACGCGACGACTTCGACGGCATCCGCGAGACGCCTTCGGCCGGCACCTCCAGCAGCGGCGGCGACGAGGATTTCGAGCCGCAGGAGCGTGGTGGCAGCGGCCCGTCGCTGCAGGACCACCTGCGCGTGCAGCTCTCGGGCATGCGCCTGTCGCCGACCGACGCCGCCGCGGTGATGGTCTTGATCGAATCGCTGGACGAAGACGGTTACCTCGACGGCACGCTGGAAGACATCGTCGAGCGCCTGGCCGATTCGCTGGAGATGAGCGACGAGGAACAGCGCGAAAACCTGCTGGACCAGCTGCGCTGCGGCCTGCACTGGCTGCAGAGCATGGAGCCTACCGGCGTGGGCGCGCGCAACCTCTCCGAATGCCTGGCGCTGCAGCTGCGCCAACGCCCGGCCTGCGCCGCGCGCGACTGCGCGCTGGCCATCTGCCGGGATCAGCTGGAACTTCTGGCGCGGCGCGACATGAAAAAGCTGGCCGCGGCGACCGGCTTCGACGAAGCCACGGTCAAGCTGGCGCAAGGCCTGATCGTCGCCTGCGAGCCCAAGCCCGGCCGCCCGTTCTCCAAGGCCGAGGCCTTGATCGTGATCCCGGACGTCATCGTCGTGAAGTCCGGCCGCAACTGGAAGGCCTCGCTGAACCCCGACGTGATGCCCAAGCTGCGCGTGTCCGATCTCTACGCCCAGGCCATCCGTGGCCAGCGCGGCGGCGGCAACCTGTCGGCCCGGCTGCAGGAAGCGCGCTGGTTCATCCGCAACATCCAGCAGCGCTTCGACACCATCCTGCGCGTCAGCCAGGCCATCGTCGAGCGGCAGAAGAACTTCTTCACCCATGGCGAGATCGCGATGAAGCCGCTGGTGCTGCGCGAGATCGCCGACGAACTCGGACTGCACGAGTCCACCATCTCGCGCGTGACCACCGCCAAGTACATGTCCACGCCCACCGGCACCTTCGAGCTGAAGTACTTCTTCGGCTCGTCGCTGAACACCGATGCCGGCGGCAATGCCTCCAGCACGGCGGTGCGCGCGCTGATCAAGCAGTTCGTCGCCGCCGAAAGCACCGTCAAGCCCTTGTCGGACAGCCAGATCGCCGACATGCTGGAAGAACAGGGCATCCAGGTCGCGCGGCGCACCGTCGCCAAGTACCGCGAAGCGCTGAAGATCGCACCCGCCAACCTGCGCAAGGCGCTATGAACCCGAATCCTCCTTCGGCATCACCCGGCGCTCCGCGCCGCGTGGTGCGCGCCGGCACTGGCGCGCCGCGGCCCACCGTCTCTGCCATTGCCCAGTTGTTCCTGCCCTGTTCCGCCGGCACCGAGCCTTGGCTGGTCGAAGAATGCCAGCGGCTGCTGCCGGCCGGCACCGTGGTCGAAGCCGGCCGCGGCGGTGTCTACGTGGACGGCGGCCCCGAGCACGCGATGCGGCTCAACATCGGCAGCCGGCTGGCCCAGCGCGTGCTGTGGCAGGTGGCGGCCGGCCCGTACCGGGACGAGCACGACCTCTACGACCTGGCGCGCAGCGTGCGCTGGGACGCCTGGATCACGCCGCGTGAAACCCTGCGGGTGGACGCCTCGGCCTGGCGCTCACCGCTGCAAAGCCTGAACTTCGCGTCGCTGCGCATCAAGGACGCCGTCTGCGACCAGCTGCGCGAGCTGACCGGCGAACGCCCCAGCGTGGACACCCGCTTCCCGGACCTGGCGCTGGTGCTGCACGTCGGCCCCGAGCAGGCCAGCTTGAGCGTGGACCTTTCCGGCGAAGCGCTGTTCAAGCGCGGCTGGCGCGAAGCAAAGGGCGAGGCCCCACTGAAGGAAACGCTGGCCGCGTCCATGCTGGCGGCCGCTGGCTGGCAAGGCCGCGAGGAAGACGGCGGCCTGCTGGACCCGTGCTGCGGCGCCGGCACCATCGCCATCGAAGCCGCGCAGATCGCCTGCGGCATCGCGCCCGGCATGCTGCGCCGCTTCGCCTTCGAGAAGCTGCTGCCGTTCCGCGAGCACCTGAACATGCTGCGCCATCTGCGCGAAGAGGCCCAGTCGCTGGTGCATGCGCCGCGCGTGCCGATCTGGACCGGCGACGTCTCCTTCCGCATGACCGACTTCGCCACCCGCAATGCCGAGCGCGCCGGTGTCACCCATGCCATCGAGTTCAAGACCGCCGATGCGCTGCAGCGCCCCGCCCCGGCCGATCACGGCACGCTGCTGATGAACCCGCCCTACGGCGAGCGCATCGCCCCCAAGGGCCAGGGTCAGAGCCACGTCTACCAGGCCGGCGCGAACAGCCGCGCCGAGCCGGCGATGATCCAGGGCGAAGCCTTCGAAGGCGCAGCCGATGCCAGCGACTTCTACCGCCGACTGGCCGCCCACTGGAAGGCCCACTACAGCGGCTGGACCGCCTGGGTGCTCACACCCGAAGCCAAGCTGCCCAGCCTGCTGCGCCTGAAGGAAAGCCGCCGCGTGCCGATGTGGAACGGTCCGATCGAATGCCGCATGTTCCGCTTCGACATGGTGGCCGGCTCGGCACGGCAGGACGCCTCGCCCGAGGCTTAAAGCCCGAGCAAGCTCAGCGCCGCCAGCGGCGCGGTGTCCGCCCGCAGCACGCGCGCGCCCAGGCTTTGCGTCACGAAGCCGCGGCTGCGCGCCAGTGCTTCTTCGCGCTCGTCCAGCCCGCCTTCGGGGCCGCTGAGCAGGCACAGCGACGTGACGCTTGCGTCGGTCTCGGCCAGCGAACGCGGCGTGCGGGCGTCTTCGGTGAAGCTCAGCAGCAGGCGCTGCGAATCATCAACCAGCGTCGCGGGCAGGCTGCCCAGCCAACTGTCCAGCGTGCGAATGGGTTCGACCTGGGGCACGACGGTGCGGCCGCTTTGTTCGGCCGCCGCCTGGGCCACGCCTTGCCAGTGCGCGCGGCGCTTGTCGGCGCGCTCGCCGCTGAGCTTGAGCACCGAGCGGGCGCATTGCAGCGGCTGAATGGCCACCGCGCCCAGCTCGGTGGCTTTTTCGATCAGCGCGTCCATGCGCTCGTTGGCCGGCATGCCGATGGCCAGCGTCACGCGGCGCGTCAGCTCGCGCTGCGCCGGGTCGTGCGCGCCCACGCGCAGGTCCACGTCGTGCCGGCCCATGCGGGTGACTTCGGCGGCCCATTCGCCGCCCTGGCCGTTGAAGACGACCAGCGGGTCGCCCGGCTGCAGGCGCAGCACCTGCACATGGCGCGAGGCTTCGGGTGGCAGGGTCAGCTCGGCGTGTTCGGCGAGCGGGACATCAAGGTAGAGACGGAGAACGGCCATGGCGACAGTTTGCCGCAGCTTGCTGGCGTCCTGCCGGACCGGTCGGTGGCCTGGTGCCTCAGGCGCTGCGCAGCGCGCCGTAGAAACGTTTGACGGCCGCCATGCCGTGGTCGTCGCGCAGCTGTTCGGCAAAGCGTTGCGCCAGGGTTTGCAGTTCCGGCAGGCCGCTGCACTTTTCGACTTCCAGCACGAAGCGGTAGCCGCGCATCAGGCCCAGCTGGGTCTTGCCCTGCGAGGTCAGCACGTCATAGAGGCCGGTGTAGGTGGCGTCCTGGATGGCTTGCATCACGCGGGCCCAGAAGGCGCTGGCGTTGTCGTCGTCGCCCGCTGCTTCGGCACTTGCCACCGCGGCAGGGATGGATGAGGCAGCGGCCTTGGCCGATGCGGTGGCCGCTGGCGGGGGGGCTGCGCCGGGGTGGCCCGAAGACGCGATGAAGCCTGCGGCCAGCAGCTGCGCCAGGTCGGCCTCGCTCACGCCGTTGACGGCCTGCAGCCAGTAGCTGTCAGGCTTGCTGTCGTTGATCACGAGCAGCAGGTTGCGCACCGGCCGGCTGAGGCTGGCCGTCTTGGCCTGGATCTCAGCCAGACCGGCAGGGGTCTTCACATAGTGAATGCTCATCACGGGACCTGCTGCGGGCCCCGGGGCCCGCCCAACGACGTTGTGGACAGCCTTTGCCCGTCTCAGCGGGCTGTGGCTGGCGTGGGCTTGTCGCGCAATTCGCGGCGCAGCACCTTGCCTACCGGAGTCTTCGGCAGATCTGTGCGGAATTCAATCACACGTGGCCGTTTGTAACCGGTCAAATTCGCTTCGCACCAGTGGCGCACGTCGGCTTCGGTCAAGGCCGGGTCTTTTTTCACGATCACGACCTTCACCGCCTCGCCGGCTTTCTCGTCCGGCACGCCGACCGCCGCGCACTCCAGCACGCCGGCCATCTGGGTGATCACGTCTTCGATCTCGTTCGGGTAGACGTTGAAACCCGAGACCAGGATCATGTCCTTCTTGCGGTCGACGATGCGGAAGTAGCCGCGCTCGTCCATCACGCCCACGTCGCCGGTGCGGAAGAAGCCGTCGGCTGTCATGACCTTGGCGGTTTCGTCCGGCCGCTGCCAGTAGCCGGCCATGACCTGCGGGCCGCGGATCGCGATCTCGCCGGCCTGGCCGCTGGGCACCGTGTTGCCGTCATCGTCCAGCAGCGCCAGTTCGGTGTTGGGCACCGGCAGGCCGATGGTGCCGGTGTAGGCCGTCACGTCCACCGGGTTGCACGAGGCCACCGGCGAGGTTTCCGACAGGCCGTAGCCTTCGCAGATCGGGCAGCCGGTCTTCTCCAGCCACAGCCGTGCGGTCGCCTGCTGCACCGCCATGCCACCGCCCACCGAGATCTTCAGGTGGCTCCAGTCCACCTTGTCGAAGTCCGGGTGGTTGGCCAGCGCGTTGAAGAGGGTGTTGACCGCCGGGAAGCTGTGGAAGCGTTCGTTCGACAGCTCCTTGAGCACGCTGGGCAGGTCGCGCGGGTTGGCCAGCAGGATGCCGCAGCCTCCCATGCGCAGGCCCAGCATCATGTTCGTGTTGAAGCCGAAGATGTGATAGAGCGGCAGCGCGCAGATGGTGACGAGCTGCTCGCCGGCCGGCACCTTGCCGAGCGCGGGCTGGTACCAGGCTTCGGACTGCAGCACATTGGCCACCAGGTTGCGGTGCAGCAGCACCGCGCCCTTGCTGATGCCCGTGGTGCCGCCGGTGTACTGCAGCACCGCGATGTCGTCCGGCCCGACGGCCGGCGCGGTGAAGGTCTGGTTGCGGCCGGCGGCAATCGCCTCGTTGAAGCGCAGCGCCTTGGGCAGTTCGAATGCCGGCACCAGCTTCTTGGCCTTGCGCACCACGTAGTTGACGATGGCGCCTTTCAGGAAGCCCAGCGTGTCGCCCATTGCAGCCAAGATCACGTGCTGGATCGGCACGGCGGCCTGCACGGCCTGGTAGGTGTGGGCGAAGTTCTCCAGGATGATCAGGCCCTTGGCGCCCGAGTCCTTCAGCTGGTGCTCCAGCTCGCGCGGCGTGTAGAGCGGGTTGACGTTGACCACCACCATGCCGGCCCGCAGGATGCCGGCCACCACGACCGGGTACTGCGGCACATTGGGCATCATCACCGCGACGCGGTCGCCACGCTGCAGGCCGCTGGCCTGCAGGTAGGCCGCAAAGGCACGCGAGAGCTCGTCGATCTGGAAGAAGCTGTAGCTTTTGCCCATGAATTTGTAGGCGGGCAAGCGGCTGTATTTCTGGAAGCTCTCTTCCAGCAGCGCCACCAGCGAAGGATAGACATCCGTCTTCACCTCGGCCGGCACGCCCGCGGGATATTGCTTCAACCAGACTTTTTCCATCCAGAACTCCATGTCCAACCCCTCATTTTGTCCTGCGCCGCTGCGCTGCAACATCGGTGGATTCGATAGCGCAGGAGAACACGCGGGCCGGGGCTTGCCCGCGGGTCTTGGCAAATGCCTGTCCTGGCTTGCAAGTGCTGTGCGCACTGCGCGGCCCGGTCAGCAAAAAGCCGGGCAATGCCCGGCCGTTGAGGTGAGCGGCCGGGTCTACTCGATGGCCTTCACCATGTCTTCGACGACCTTCTTCGCATCGCCGAACACCATCATCGTCTTGTCCATGTAGAACAGCTCATTGTCCAGCCCGGCGTAGCCGGCTGCCATCGAGCGCTTGTTGACGATGATGGTCTTGGCCTTGTAGGCCTCCAGGATGGGCATGCCGTAGATCGGCGAGCCCTTGGTCAGCGCCGCGGGGTTCACCACGTCGTTGGCGCCCAGGATGATGGCCACGTCGGCCTGGCCGAACTCGCCGTTGATGTCTTCCATCTCGAAGACCTGGTCGTACGGCACTTCGGCTTCGGCCAGCAGCACGTTCATGTGGCCTGGCATGCGCCCGGCCACCGGGTGGATCGCGTACTTCACCGTGATGCCTTTTTCGGTCAGCTTCGCGGCCAGTTCCTTCACGGCATGCTGCGCGCGCGCCACTGCCAGGCCGTAACCCGGCACGATCACCACCGTCTCGGCATTGCCCAGCACAAAGGCCGCGTCGTCGGCGCTGCCGCTCTTCACGCTGCGCTGCACCGCGCTGCCGGCCACGGCCGCAGTGGCGTCACCCCCGAAGCCGCCCAGGATCACGTTGAAGAACGAGCGGTTCATCGCCTTGCACATGATGTAGCTCAGGATCGCGCCCGAGCTGCCCACCAGCGAGCCGGCAATGATCAGCATCGAGTTGTCCAGCGAGAAGCCGATGCCGGCCGCCGCCCAGCCCGAATAGCTGTTGAGCATCGAGACGACCACCGGCATGTCGGCGCCGCCAATCGGGATGATGATCAGCACACCCATCAGGATGCCCAGCGCGCAGATCAGCGCGAAGTCCATCGTGCTCTGCGAGTGCCAGAAGCCGAACATGAAAAACAGCGAGGCCAGGCCCAACGCCAGGTTCAGCCAGTGCTGGCCGGCAAAGGTCACCGGCGCGCCCTGGAACAGGCGGAACTTGTACTTGCCGCTGAGCTTGCCAAAGGCGATCACCGAGCCCGAGAAGGTCACCGCGCCAATGAAGGCCCCCAGCGCCAGCTCGATGCGGTTGCCGCCAGGGATCGGCGGCACCGTGCCGTCGGCCGCCTTGGCAACGATGCGGAAGGCGTATGGCTCGGCAACGACGGTGGCTGCGATGAACACCGCCGCCAGGCCGATCATGCTGTGCATGAAGGCCACCAGCTCCGGCATCTTGGTCATCTCGACCCGCTTGGCCATGAGGGAGCCGGCGCTGCCGCCGACCACCAGGCCCAGCAGCACCCAGCCCAGGCCGGCGGTGGCCGACAGCCCGGCATCGCCCGCCAGCTTGAAGATCAGCGCCGCGGTGGTCAGCACCGCGATGGCCATGCCGCTCATGCCGAACAGGTTGCCGCGGATCGACGTGGTGGGATGGCTCAGGCCCTTCAAGGCCTGGATGAAGCAGACGCTCGCAATGAGGTACAGCAATGTCACCAAGTTCATGCTCATCACGCACCCTCCTTCGCCGGCGTCTTGCGCTCTTTCTTCTTGAACATCTCCAGCATGCGCCGCGTGACCAGGAAGCCGCCGAAGACGTTGACGGCGGCCAGCGTCACCGCCAGCACGCCCATGGCCTTGCCGGCCGGCGTTTCAGTGAGCGCCGCAGCCAGCATCGCGCCGACGATGACGATGGCCGAGATCGCGTTGGTCACCGCCATCAGCGGTGTGTGCAAAGCGGGGGTCACGGTCCAGACCACGTGGTAGCCAACATAGATGGCCAGCACGAAGATGATCAGGTTGGTGAGGGTGGGGGAAATGACGTCCATGGTGTTCTCCTCGCAGGCCGCTCAGGCTTTTTTGACTTCGCCGTTCTGGGTCATCAGGCACGCGGCGACGATGTCGTCGTCCAGCGGCACCTGGAAGCCCGCCTCCTTGGTCAGCACCAGCTTCAGGAAGTCCAGCACGTTGCGGGCGTAGAGCGCGCTCGCATCGGCCGCCACCAGCGCCGGCAGGTTGGTCTCGCCGATGATCGTCACACCGTGCTTCATCACGGTCTTGCCGGCTTCCGTCAGCGGGCAGTTGCCATCGATGCCGTTCGGGCCCTTGCCGGCCGCGATGTCGACGATCACCGAACCCGGCTTCATGGCCTTGACCATCTCCTCGGTGATCAGCACCGGCGCGGCGCGGCCGGGGATCAGCGCGGTCGAGATCACCACGTCTGCCGCCGCCACGCGTTTGGCCACTTCGACCTGCTGGCGCGTCAGCCACGAAGGCGGCATCGGCTTGGCATAACCGCCCACGCCGACCGCCGCGTCCTTCTCCTCGGCCGTCTCGTAGGCCACGTCGATGAACTTCGCGCCCAGCGACTCGACCTGCTCTTTCACCGAAGGCCGCACGTCGGATGCCTCGATCACCGCGCCCAGCCGCTTGGCCGTGGCAATCGCCTGCAGCCCGGCCACGCCCACGCCGAGGATCACGACGCGCGCGGCCTTCACGGTGCCTGCCGCCGTCATCAGCATCGGGAAAAAGCGCTGGTACTGGTTGGCCGCCATCATCACGGCCTTGTAGCCGGCGATGTTCGCCTGCGAGGACAGCACGTCCATGCTTTGCGCACGTGTCGTGCGCGGCGCGGCTTCCAGCGCGAAGCTGGTCACGCCCGCGGCGGCGATCTGCGCCAGCCCGGCCTTGTCAAAGGGGTTCAGCATGCCAACGAGTGCAGCGCCCGGCTTCATCAGCCCCAGCTCCTCGCTGGAGGGCCGCTGCACCTTCAGCACCAGCTCGGCGCCGAAGGCGGCATTGCGGTCGACGATGGTGGCGCCGGCCGCTTCATACGCCGCGTCCGTCACGCTGGCAGCCAGGCCCGCGCCGGACTGCACATTCACCGCGTGCCCCTGGGCCACGAACTTCTTCGCCGTCTCGGGCGTCACGGCGACGCGCGTCTCCCCCGCTGCTGTCTCAAGCGGTACACCAATCAGCATGGATCTCTCCTCTCCAACGCCCCGGAATCTGCGCAGCAACCGGTGTGGGCCGGCGCACTGCTTGCTCTGACATCCAGCTTACAGGAGATAAGCATGGGCACCGACATGTGAAAAACGCCGGTGTCGCGCGCCCGCCCGGAGGCCCCCTAGAACCCGCTGCCGCACGTGCCGCGGAGCTGCCGGATACCATCGCGCCATGCCTGAAGACCGCTGGAAACCAAGCGTCACCGTGGCCGCCATCATCGAGCGTGAAGGCCGCTACCTGCTGGTCGAGGAACGCACCTCGCAAGGCCTGCAGCTGAACAACCCCGCCGGCCACCTGGAGCCCGGCGAATCGCTGGCCGAAGCGGTCGCCCGCGAAGCCCTGGAAGAGACCGCCTGCCCCTTCGTGCCCCAGGCATTGGTGGGCATCTACCTGGCGCGCCTGGTGCATGCCCGGACCGGCGAAGACATCCATTACCTGCGCTTTGCTTTTTGCGGCGCGGTAGGCGAGCCCGAGCCAGGCCGCGTGCTGGACGAACCCGTCGTCCGCACCCTCTGGCTGACGCTTGAGGAAGTGCGCGGCAGCGCCGCCCGCCACCGCAGCCCGCTGGTGCTGCAGTGCATCGAGGAACACGCCGCCGGCCGGCGCTTTTCGATGGACACGCTGGTCACCCATGAAAGCGTGCGGCGGCTGGGGCCATTGCTGCACAAATAAGCACGACCGTTCGGTCTTTTTACAATGCGAAATATGACGCCACAACGTGTGGTCGTCGGCCTGTCCGGCGGCGTCGATTCCGCGGTCTCCGCCTGGCTGCTGAAGCAGCAGGGCCACGAGGTCGTCGGCATCTTCATGAAAAACTGGGAAGACGATGACGACAGTGAATACTGCTCGTCCAACATCGACTTCGTCGACGCTGCCGCCGTGGCCGACGTGCTGGGCATCGAGATCGAGCACGTCAACTTCGCCGCCGACTACAAGGACCGTGTCTTCGCCGAATTCCTGCGCGAGTACCAGGCCGGCCGCACTCCCAACCCCGACGTGCTCTGCAACGCCGAGATCAAGTTCAAGGCTTTCCTGGACCATGCGATGCGCCTGGGCGCCGAGAAGATCGCCACCGGGCATTACGCGCGGGTTCGCGAGGTCAATGGCCAAGCCGCCGCAGGGCCGTCCCAAGTCGGCTTGCGCCCCCTCGGGGGGCAGGAGCGCAGCGACGTGGGGGCTCCACGATTTCAGCTCCTGAAGGGCCTGGATCCGCTGAAGGACCAGAGCTACTTCCTGCACCGGCTGAACCAGGCCCAGCTGTCCAAGACGCTGTTCCCTGTCGGCGAACTGCCCAAGACCGAGGTGCGCCGCCTGGCCGAGGAGATCGGCCTGCCGAACGCCAAGAAGAAGGACTCCACCGGCATCTGCTTCATTGGCGAGCGCCCGTTCCGCGAGTTCCTGAACCGCTACCTGAACCACGCGCCCGGTCCCATCCTGGACGACCGTGGCCGCCAGCTCGGCGAACACGTGGGCCTGAGCTTCTACACGCTGGGCCAGCGCCAGGGCCTGGGCATTGGTGGTGTCAAGGATAAAAAGAAGCCCGCGACCAGCGAGCACCTGCCCTGGTACGTCGCCCGAAAAGACATCGAGCGCAACACGCTCTACGTCGTGCAAGGCCACGAGCACCCCTGGCTGCAATACCGCAGCCTGGTGGCCGACGACACCAGCTGGGTCGCCGGCACCGCGCCCACTGCCGGCCAGATCGGCGCCAAGGCCCGCTACCGCCAGGCGGATGCCGCCTGCACGCTGGCAGAAGGCGCCGGCACCGGCTTCGCGCTGAACTTCAGCGACGCCCAATGGGCCGTCACCCCGGGCCAGTCGGCCGTGCTGTATGACGGCGAGGTTTGTCTGGGGGGCGGGGTGATTGCGAGCGCGGAGTTGGTGGCGGGTTGATCCGGTTTGTGGCCTGTCTCGATGGATATGCTCGTTAAATCGAGCTTTAATGGCGCACAGTTCGATTTAACGAGCAATCTGGCGAAAAAAGCCGCCAGTTCACTATGATGTTCGTCAAATCGAGGGTTGCTTCTATAATGCTCGGTTTAACGATCATGAAAGTCGCCCAATCCACCGTCTTGTCGGAACGCCAGTTGGCCCAAAGTGCCGAACTCGGGCAGCGTTTGGCCCGTCTGAGGCTGGCGCGTAAGGTCAAGCAGACCGACGCCGCATTGCGCGCTGGTTTGTCTCGCAACACCGTCTACCGGCTCGAAAAAGGGGATCCAGGCCTTGCCATCGGCCAGGTGCTTCGCTACCTGGAAGCCATTGCCCCCGGCAGCACGCTGGCGGACCTGCTGACCGAAGCCGACCCCGCGCTGGCCGCGTTACAGGTGCGCGAGCGCTCCAAGCGCGTGCGCGACCTGAGCGCTGCCGAACTGGACGCGCTGAACTTCTGAGCCCCAGGCGATGGCGGCGCGCGAATCCAGACTCACGGCCTTCATGCACCTGGGTGCCGCCTGGGCGCCGTGCGGTCAACTGCTGCTGACCGAGGAGGGCGACCGTCTGCTGGCGTCCCGCTTCGCCTATGGACTGAACTACCTCAAGCGTGTCGATGCGCAGGAAGTCGACCCGGTGAGCCTGAGCATTTCGGACCGGGCAGCGGTGCAAGGCAAGCAATTGCTGCCGGTTCGGAGCCTGCCGTTTTTCGGCGGCATCCGGGATGCCGCGCCCGACGCATGGGGCCGCCGCGTGATCGAGGCCAAGCTCAAGGTGCCGGCCAACAGCCTGCCCGAGTCGCAGTACCTGCTGCATGCCGGCAGCGAGCGGGTCGGTGCGCTGGACATTCGCAATGGCCTCGATCAGGGCCCGGCCGCAGGGGTTGGCGGATGGCACACGCTGGCGCACTTGCTGGAGGCGGCTGATCGCATCGAGGAAGGGCAGCCCGTGCCCGCACACCTGGAAGCCATCTTCATGGCCGGTACAGCGCTTGGCGGCGCGCGGCCCAAGGCTTCCGTGCGAGACGAAGCGGGTGTGCTCTGGC
The DNA here is from genome assembly GCF_041287625.1 of Ideonella sp. Taxonomy (GTDB): domain Bacteria; phylum Pseudomonadota; class Gammaproteobacteria; order Burkholderiales; family Burkholderiaceae_C; genus Ideonella. The sequence goes on along the minus strand of NZ_JBGGNH010000071.1, from coordinate 97,048 downwards.
TGGCCAAATTCGCCAGCACGCACGACAGCTTCGACGTGCCCGGCATCGAATGCGCCGCCCTGCAATTGGCAGGTGCCGCAGGACTGAATGTGCCCCCGGTGCGGACGCTGATGCTGGGCCAGCGCCGCATCATGCTGATCCGTCGCTTCGACCGTTTCTGGGCCGCGCCGGGTACTGCCGTGGATGCCGAAGACGACCTCCTGGCAACGACTCCCGGCGAAGACCGAGCCGAACATCGCATGGCCTTCGTCAGTGGGCTCACCATGCTGGCTTGCGACGAAACCGAGTCACGCACCAAGGCCTATGTCGACCTGGCCGAGGCGGTGCGGCGCCACTGCCACCCCAGCGTGATTCGCCAGGACAACGAGGAACTTTTCAAGCGCATGGTCTACAACATCCTCGTCAGCAACGACGACGATCACCTGCGCAACCATGGCTTTGTCTGGGACCCACGGCTGCCGGGCTGGCGGCTCAGTCCGCTGTACGACGTGCTGCCACGCGCCAGCCTCGCGACCGAGCGCTTCCTGCACCTCGGCGTTGGCCCGCAAGGCCGCCTTGCCACGCTGGACAACGCGCTCGCGTCGCATGCCAGGTTCACGCTGTCACAGGCCCGGGCAGGTGAATTGATGGCCGAGGTGTGGCGCGCAACCCGCGAGTGGCGCGTCGCCTTCGAGTCCTCGGGCGTCTCGGACCTGGAGCAGAACAAGATCGCCCCGGCGTTTCGCCACATCGACGACGTCTCCACCCCAGGCTTGCGCAAGCTGCTGCCTTGACCCGCGAAACGCGGGCCGGTTTCAGCAAGCGTCAGCCCTTGCCGCTTTACAGCCCCACCATGCCCGCCAGCTGCGCCGTTTCCAGCGCGCCGGTCTGGCTGCCGTATTCGCCGGTCTTGCTGTTGCGGAAGACGATCAGCGGGACGCTGTCCACGCCCATTTGATCGAACAAGGCCATGTTGGCCTTGAGCTTGGCGAGCACGGCGTCGCCGGCGTTGGGGTTCACTTCGATGCCGCCCTGGCGCGCCATCAGCCGGGTTTCGTTCAGCTCCATCGCGGCGACCGGGTCGGTGGCGGCGAGGATGGTGGCGCCCTGCGTGAGCGACTGCGGGCGCAGGTAGGGCACCGGGATCCAGACCATCTTCAGCTTGCCGTGCAGCGGCTTGGACTGTTCCCACAGGTGGCCGCAGTGCGGGCAGGTGGTGTCGAAGTAGACGTAGACCGTGTTGGCTGCCATCACCGGGCCGACGGTAAAACCCTGGGCCTTGACCGACAGCTCGTAGGCCTGCTGCGGGTTGAGCTTGGTGGCCGAGGGCGCCGCGGCCTGGGCCGGTTTTTCGCTGCAGGCGGCCAGGCCGGCGGCCAGCAGCATGCTCGAGGTCTTGAGGGCGAAGTGTCGACGGTTCACTGCGATGTCCTTGGGAAAACGGATGGAAATGGCACGCTGCCGCGGCTGGGACCGCCGCTACCAGATTTGGTTTCAACGATTATCCGCAGGCTTTGGCCGACCCGCCGCCGGGCGGCTGCGTTCGACCGACGAACGGTGCGGGCGGCGGCGGCGCGACTTTGGCGCTCCCATCGCCATGGCATGCTCGCAGTTCCGCCTCCTGGCTGACGCAGCGCATGCTGCCCGTTCCATGGCCGATGCTCAAGCCCCGCTGCCGAACGACCCCACAGGCTCAGCCACCGCAGCCCCGCCCGCGCCCGCCGCGGCCCGGCTCGCGGGGCTGAAGATCCAGCGTGGCGGGCCCGCTGCGGGCCGGCGTCGGCGGCGGCGCTGGCCCGCTGCGGTGGCCGTCATCGTGGCGGCCGGTGTGTTCTGGTTCCTGCTGGTGCCGCGCCGGGCCGAAGTGCAGTCCACCCCGGTGCAGACGGCCTATGGCTCGCAGCAGTACCAGCAGCTGGCGGCCTCCGGCTATGTGGTGGCCCAGCGCCGTGCCGCGGTCGCCTCCAAAGCCACCGGCCGGCTGGTGGAGCTCAACGTGCGGGAGGGCAGCCTGCTGAAGAAGGGCGACCTGATCGCCCGGGTGGACGCCAGCGACGTGCTCGCCAGCCTCGGCGCGGCCGACGCGGGCGTGCGCCAGGCCGAGGCCGCGCAGAGGCAGGCCGAAGCCTCGTTCACGCTGGCCCAGGTCCAGCAGGCCAATGCGGAAGACGACCTCAGGCGCGTGCAAGGCCTGGCCGGGCAACACTTCGTGTCCACCCAGGCGGTCGACGCCGCGCTCACCAGGGCCCGTGCCGCGCAAGCCAGCACCGCAGCCGCGCGCGCTGGCGTGGAAACCGCCCGCGCCGCCATCGGCCAGGCCCGCGCGCAGGTCCAGGTGCAGCAGGTCAACCGCGAGTCCACCGACATCCGCGCCCCGTTCGACGGCGTGGTGCTGGTCAAGAACGCCAACGTGGGCGACCTCATCACGCCGTTCTCCAACGCCTCCGGCAGCCTCGCCGCGGTGGTCACCATGGCCGACATGGGCACGCTGGAGGTCGAGGCCGACGTGTCCGAGTCCAGCGTCGCCAAGGTCAAGGCCGAGCAGCCGGTCGAGATCACGCTGGACGCCATTCCCGACGTGCGTTTTCGCGGCAGCGTGGCCCGCATCGTGCCCACGGTGGACCGCGCCAAGGCCACGGTGATGACCAAGATCCGCTTCGAGCAGCTGGACCCGCGCGTGCTGCCCGAGATGAGCGCCAAGGTCACCTTCCTGTCGCAGGCGGTGACGGCCGAGCAGCAGAAGCCGCTGCAGGCAGTGAACCCCAAGGCCATTGCCGAGCGCGAAGGCAAGCCGGTCGTCTTCCGCATTGGTGAAGACGGCCAGGTCGAGGCCGTCCCCGTCACGCCGGGCCGCCAGCTCGGTGAGCTGCGCGAGCTGGGTGGCAGTGGGCTGAAGACGGGCGACAAGCTGGTGCTCTCGCCGCCCGAGAAGCTGAAGTCCGGCCAGAAGGTCAAGCTGGTCACCGCGGCGCCGGGCGCGAAGTGAGCATGGCCGCAGACCCTACCATGACCGCCGCCGCGCCGCTGATCCGCATCCGCTCGCTGTCCAAGGCCTACCGGCGCGCCGGCCAGGCCATCCCGGTGCTGCTGGACATTCACCTGGACGTGGCGGCCGGCGAATTCGTCGCGCTGATGGGCCCTTCGGGCTCCGGCAAGAGCACGCTGCTGAACCTGATCGCCGGCATCGACCAGCCCAGCAGCGGCACCATCGAGATCGGCGGCGCGGACATCGCCACCCTCAGCGAAGGCGAGCTGGCCGACTGGCGCGCCGCGAACGTCGGCTTCATCTTCCAGTTCTACAACCTGCTGCCGGTGCTCACCGCGTTCGAGAACGTCGAGCTGCCGCTGCTGCTCACCTCGCTTTCGGCCCGCGAGCGCGGCGAGCGGGTGGACGCGGTGCTGGACATGGTCGGCCTGACCGACCGTGCCGACCACTACCCCAACGAACTCTCCGGCGGCCAGCAGCAGCGCGTGGCGATTGCCCGCGCGCTGGTGACCGACCCGGCGCTGATCGTCGCCGACGAACCCACCGGCGACCTGGACCGCACGACAGGCGGCGAAGTGCTGGCGCTGATGGACGCGCTGGTGCGCGACCTCGGCAAGACCATCGTGATGGTCACGCACGACCCCAAAGCCGCCGCACGCGCGCAGCGCATGGTGCACCTGGAAAAAGGTGTGCTGGTCGATGAGGTCACTGAATAGGCGTCGACAAGTGTTCCTGCTCAAACTGCTGCTGCGCAACGCCTTCCGCCACAAGCTGCGCACCGCGCTGACCATCGTCGGCCTGGTCGTTGCCGTCAGCGCCTTCGGCCTGCTGCGCACGCTGATCGGTGCCTGGTATGCCGGCGTGGAGGCCAGCTCCAGCACGCGGCTGGTCTCGCGCAGCGCGATCTCTCTGACCTTCTCGCTGCCCATCAGCTATGCCCAGCGCATGAAGGCCATCGACGGCGTGACGACCATCAGCTGGGCCAACTGGTTCGGCGGCATCTACCAGAGCGAGCGCAACTTCTTCCCTCAGTTCGCGGTGCATGCCGAGACCTACCTGAAGCTCTATCCCGAATACGTGCTCAAGGAAGAAGAGAAGATCGCCTTCCTGAAGGACAGGCAGGGCGCCATCGTCGGCCGCAAGCTGGCCGAGACCTACGGCTGGAAGATCGGCGACCAGATTCCCCTGCGCGGCACCATCTACCCCGGCACCTGGACCTTCACGCTGCGCGGCATCTGGGACGGCGCCGAGAAGAAGACCGACGAAGGCCAGATGCTGTTCCACTACGAGACCATCAACGAGTTCATCCGCAAGCGCGCGCCGCTGCGGGCCGACAACACCGGCGCCTTCATCCTCGGCATTGACCAGCCGCAAAACGCCGCCCTCATTGGCCGCGCGGTGGACGCCGAGTTCAAGAACTCGCTCGCTGAAACCCTCACCGAAACCGAAGCCGCCTTCCAGCTCAGCTTCGTCTCGATGAGCGAAACCATCCTCGCCGCGATCCAGGCCGTCAGCTACATCATCGTCGTCATCATCATGGCGGTGATGGCCAACACCATGACCATGACCGCCCGCGAGCGCCTGGCCGAATACGCCACGCTCAAGGCCCTGGGCTTCTCGCCCGGTTTTGTCGTCAAGCTGCTGTTCGGCGAAAGCCTGGTCATCTGCATCATCGGCGGCCTGCTGGGCGTGCTCGTCACCTTCCCCGCGGTGCATGCCATCGCCAAGGTGCTCGGCTCCTTCCTGCCGGCCTTCGAGATCACCGCGCTGACCATGGGCCAGCAAATGCTCGCCGCGCTGATCGTCGGCGTGGTCGCCGCCGCCTGGCCCGCCTGGCGCATGAGCCGGGTCGACATCGTTCAGGGCCTGCGCCATGTGGCCTGAAGAACGCGAGCGCTCAGGCCAGCGCCGGGCCGCCCCAAGCGGCCTGAGCACCCTCTCGGAGGGTGGTCGCGGTTTGCCGCGGCCGGGTGCGCCATGAAACAGATACCTCTGAGCTACATCGCCCGAAACTTGTGGGTTCGGAGGGTCACGACGCTGCTCACCGCCGGCGGCATGGCGTTGGTCGTCTACACCTTCGCCACGGTGTTGATGATGAGCGAAGGCATCCGCGCCACGTTGGTCGCCACCGGCCGGCCGGACAACGTCATTGCGCTGCGCCGCGGCGCCGGTGCCGAGATCAACAGCGGCGTGGACCGGGCCCAGGCCAACCTGCTGGCCACGCTGCCGGACCTGGCCCTCGGCCTGGACGGCCAGCCCATGATCAGCAAGGAAATGGTGGTGCTGAACTCGCTGCCCAAGCGCGGCAGCGGCACGCCCAGCAACGTCAGCATGCGCGGCACCGGACCCACCGGCCTGGCGCTGCGTCCGCAGGTCAAGCTGATGGCCGGCCGCTTCTTCCGGCCCGGCACGGCAGAGATCGTCGTTGGCAAGGCCGTCACCACCGGCTTCGAAGGCACGCAACTCGGCCAGCGCCTGCGCTTTGGCGGGCGCGACTGGGAGATCGTTGGCGTGATGGACGGCAACCACACCGCCTTCGACAGCGAGATCTGGGGCGACGCCGAACTGATGATGCAGGCCTTCCGCCGCAATGCCTTCTCCATCGTGCTGTTCCGCCTGTCAGACCCGGCCGGTGGCCTGGCCCATGTGCAGTCCCAGCTCACTGGCGACCCACGCGTGATGGTGGAGCTCAAGCCCGAGATCCGCTTCTACGAAGAGCAGAGCGAAGCCCTGGCCAAGTTCATCAGCATCCTCGGCACGGCGCTGTCCATCATCTTCAGCATCGGCGCCATCGTCGGCGCCATGATCACGATGTTCGCCGCCGTGGCCCAGCGCACCGGCGAGATCGGCACCCTGCGCGCCCTCGGCTTCCGCCGCGGCGCCGTGCTCATCGCCTTCCTGGCTGAGAGCCTGCTGCTCAGCCTGGTCGGCGGCCTCATCGGCCTGGCCGGCGCCAGCCTGATGCAAACCGTCAACATCAGCACCACCAACTTCCAGACCTTCGCCGAACTCGCCTTCCAGTTCAAGCTCACGCCCGCCATCGCCGTGCAGACGCTGGTTTTCTCCCTCTTCATGGGCTTCATCGGCGGGTTCATTCCGGCCTGGCGGGCGGCGCGGCTGAAGATCGTGGATTGCTTGCGGGCGGCTTGAGCGAATCCAAGATTTGCGTATGTACTTCGATTGCCAATGAGAGGGCTTTTTTACAGTCACGTTGAAAGTTATGACTTTCCTCAGACGACCTGAGTCAAGAACTGCGCATCGCTTTCTGTCAACATGATTGCTTCTGAATTCTCTTTCTTGGGCGAAATACGGTTTTAGAGAGGGAGGGTGTGCACCGATTGCGGGGTGGCGATTAAGTCTTAAAAGGGATTTTGCTAATAATTATGTGGCTTGGATATTTGCAAATAGTTTGCAGCGCGTATTCAACTCCTTTGGCTGACAAATCTGGCTGGTGGCAAGGGCCTATGAGTATTTCGGCCGGTGCATATGTCTCGTAATTCTCCCATTTTACCTTTCGAGTGGGAAGCTTGAATTTTAGGTAGGGGATAGGCAAATTTCTGGCTGCTCTGTAATTCATTTCGCTTTCCCTCAAGGCGACACGGGGGGTGTTTATGGTTTTTACTAATCTCCACTCCTTTTCTTCTTGAAACGCCGGGTGTTTAACCTGTAGTGCAATAGATAGTAGGCCCGCGTGGGCTGCGGCGAACTCAGTTTGCCGCGACTGACTGTCCAAAATCTTGCACGAATTAACCAAGTCAACTACGAATTTCTGAATCAAATCGCGTTGCTCATGTTCGTGGTATACGCATTTCACAAGTGAAAATTGCTGCTCTGCCGCCGCCGCCGCTAATGACTTTGTGTCCAATCCAATGCTAATTCCGCCGCCTGGCGGACAATAGCCGCGCCATTGACTCAGTAAATCTCCTGCCTCGGTTAATGATACGGTAAAAGCCATCTGCTTTGATGCATCTAAGGGGCCCTTATTTTCCAGAAAACTTTGATAATGGTGAAGGCAAGAAATCCCATCGCTATCTAAGCAGGGTTCTATATCCACAGCCGTATTAAATATTCTCCACATTACCTCGTGGGCATATTTCCCTTCAGATGAATCATTCAAGAAATCCAAATGTGTTGCCCAGAGTTCTCCTGATCTCAAGATTCCTAGCAAACCATCTACCGATGTGTAATGATAAAGAATGTCAGGCATGCGGCGTTCCTTAAGTGGTAGGTAATTCTGCCATCTGAATATCAGACCATGCCTAAAATCTTTAGGCTCCATCTAGCAGATGGATGTTGTTAGGGGTACGTGTTCACGGGGTACGCCAGCCTGGCCAGCTGGGAGCCGGAAATCCTGTGTCGGTACGCGCGAGGCAGAAGAGGATCTCGAAAGGTTGTTCGACCACGCCTTTGAGCGTGAACTGAACAGCGTTGCGGGCGATCTCGACATCCCGATGAAGGCCATTGAGGCCATCCGCCAGGCCTGCCGATTCCTGGCCGTCAGCCCGTTCAGCTGCCGCAAGGCGGACGCCAGTCCCTTCGCCCGAGAACTGATCATTCCGTTCGGCGCCACCGGCTACGTCGTGTTCTTCGAGATCATGGATTCGGGTCGGGTTCACATCGGTGCCATTCGGCACCAGAGGGAAAGCGACTACCACTGAGCGGCTGGTCGCCGACACGCTGTTCGACACGCCCGTTGAAAGCAGGCGCATGCACCGAAAACGCAACAAGGTGACAACCATGGCCAGGCTGACTGTTCGCGACATTTCCGATGAGCTGCATCGCGCCCTGCGAACCCGCGCAGCGCAGCACGGGCGCAGCATGGAAGCCGAAGTGCGCGAGATCCTGGCGTCCGCTGTCGGCTCTGAGGGCCGGATCAAGCTCGGCTCACTGCTCGCGGACATCGGCCGACAGGCGAGGCTGACCGACGAAGAGTTCGCTGTCTTCGATCACGTGCGCAACAAGGCGCCAGCCAATCCGCCCAGCTTCGAATAACCCCGCCGGACACCAACGTGGCGTTGGAGCCCATGCGCACCGACCCAGCTTCCGGGTGCAGGTTCATCGGCACGAAGCGGCCTGCAGTACCGGTCGCCGCTGCGTCCCCTTGAAAGGGGTCAACCCCTGGCTCCCATCCCACGATGTCGTGATGGAATTGGCCGGGTCACCCGGCCAGGCCGCCGGCAGCCGCCCCGCCCTGCTGCGTTGCACCCACACTCCGGCACCCGCGCCATGACCAGCCCCCGCCCCTTCACCCCCCGCAGCGTGTGCGACGGCATGGCCGCGCTCTATGGCGCCACCGGCACCGAAGCGGCGCGCCTGCGTGGGGCGCAGCTCAATGCGGTGGTGCGGCTCACGCCGTTCACGATGGTGGCCAACGTGGGCAGTGCCTCGGTGGTGCTGTGGGTGTTCCGTGGCGCCATCCCGCCGGGCATGTGGCTGTGGTGGCTGGTCATCCTGGCGATGTCGGGGCTGGCCGCGTTCAGGTGGTGGCGCATGCGGGCCCAGGTGCTGGAACGGGCCTCGCGGCGCGCGCTGCACCATGCCACCTTGCAGGCCGCGTTGCTGTCGGGGGCCTGGGCGTTCATGTTGATCTGGTTCCCGGCTGCCAGCACGGCCCAGCAGCTGGCACTGGCGACGCTGGTCACCGGCATGCTGGGCGCCGGCACCTTCGTGCTGGCCAGCCTGCCCTGGGCCTGCATGGCCTACGCCGCGATCTACATGTTCGCCTCGACCTCGGCCCTGTGGCTGGCGGGTGATCCGCTGTATGCCGGCGTGGCGGTGCTGCTGATGCTGTACACGCCGACCGTGGTGCTGGGCGCGTTGTTCAGCTGGCACAAGGGCACGGCGCAGTTCCATGCCGAGGCCCAGGCGGTGCAGCGCGAGCGGCTGCTGGCGGTGCTGCTGCAGGACTTCGAGCAGCATGCTGGCGAGGCCTTGTGGGAGTTCGGGCGGGACGGTTGCGTGAGCCACCCCTCGCCGCGCCTGGCCGAATTGCTGGAAGCGCCGGAGGCCGAATTCCGCCGGCAGCCGCTGGTCAGCCTGATCGCCCGGCGCAGCCCGCTGGCGGCTGCGGCGCTGCAGCAGGCGCTGGACGCAGGCCGGCCGTTTCGCGACCTGCCGCTCACGCTCAACGGGCCCGGCGGGCCGCGCCACCTCAAGCTCAATGGCAAGGGCCTGCTGGACGAAGAGGGCCGGCTGCAGGGCTGGCGCGGCGTGATGGCCGATGCCACCGACACGGTCGAAGGCGAGCGCCGCCTGCGCGAGCTGGCCAGCACCGATTCGCTGACCGGCCTGGCCAACCGGCTCACGCTGCGGCAGGCCTTGTCCGAGCAGCTGCGCGAGGGCCGCCGCGGGGCCTTGCTGAGCATTGACCTGGACCGCTTCAAGGCCGTCAACGACAGCCTGGGCCACAGCGCGGGTGACGAATTGCTGAAGCTGGTGGCCGAGCGGCTGCGTGCCTGCCTGCGCCCCGGCGACCTGATCGCCCGGCTGGGCGGCGACGAGTTCGCGGTGCTGATGGCGCATTCCGACCAGCGGCCCGACGCCAGCGCGCTGGCCGAGCGCCTGATCAAGGCGCTGGCCAAGTCCTTCGACCTGCAGGACCGCCACCAGCAGGTCGGTGCCAGCGTGGGCGTGGCGCTGCTGGACGGCTCGGTCGCCGGCGTGGACGAGCTGCTGGTGCAGGCCGACACGGCGCTCTACGACGCCAAGGCTGCCGGCCGCGGCCGGCACACGGTTTATTCCGACGCGCTGGGCGAGCGCAGCCGGCGCCGGCTGGACATCGAACACGGGCTGCGCCAGGCGATTGCGCAGGGCGAGCTGGCGCTGCACTGGCAGCCCAAGGTGCACATCCGCGACTGGCGCATCGCCGGTGCCGAGGCCTTGATGCGCTGGCGCCATCCGCTGCTCGGACCCATTTCGCCGCTGGAATTCATCCCGGTGGCCGAGCAATGCGGCCTGATCGGCGCGCTCGGACAGTGGGGCCTGCGTGAGGCCTGCCGGGCCGCCGCCGGCCCGCTGGCCGGGCTGCGCGTGTCGGTCAATGTCTCGGCACTGCAGCTGCAGGGCACCGGCTTCGTCGCCAGTGTGCGCGAGGCGCTGGAAGACCACGGCCTGCCGCCCGGCATGCTGGAACTGGAGATCACCGAATCGGTGTTCATTGACGATGCCCAAGGCGCCCTGAGCCAGCTGCACGCGCTGCATGCACTGGGCGTGCAGATCGCGCTGGACGATTTCGGCACCGGCTATTCCTCGCTGGCCTACCTGCGCCGCTTCCCCTTCGACACGCTGAAGATCGACCGCGCCTTTGTCAACGAGGTGCTGCTGCGCGAGGACGCCCGCATCATCGTGCGCACCATCGCCCAGATGGCCACCGCGCTGGGCATGAGCACCGTCTGCGAGGGTGTGGAATCGGCCCAGCAACTGGCTGCGGTGAGCCAGGCCGGCTGCGAGCAGGTCCAGGGCTACCTGGTCTCCAAGCCCCGCACGCTGGCCGAGTTCGTCCAGCTGCGCAGCGAGTGGCTCAGGTCGCCACCGGTCTCGGCGCAGCTGCATTGAGGTGCCGGCCGGGGCAGCCGCGCATTAGGCCTGCGGGCCATCGGCCTCGGCAAGCAGCGCTCGAAACTGCAGCACGTTGCCTTCAGGATCGTGTCCGTCGAGATGCCGCTGCCCCTGCCAATCCCATGCACGCGCCAGCGGCAGCGTGCCACCGCCAGTGGCTGCCGCCTCGGCCCGCACCCGGGTCAGGTCGTCCACCAGGAACGAGCACTTGATTGGCGTGTCCTCTCGGCGGACCGGCGGGTCTTCGATGGTGATCTGTGCAGCGATGGCTTCTGGCGCTTGCACGATCGTCAGCACCATCGCGTCGTCGCCCAGCAGCACAAAGGCTGGCGTTGCCTCCAGCGTGGCCAGCGCCAGCGTCCGGCGGTAGAACTCGGCCAGGCGTCGCGCGTCCTTGGCGTAGATCACGTTGCTGCAACGGACAGCCGAGGGGGATTGGCGTTGGTTCATCGCGGTTCCGGTTGAACAGGCTGGCCTGAGGCTAGCACCCGTGGCTCCGCCGTTTCCGCGACAGCGCCAGGCCCAGCACCAGCAAGCCAGCAGCGACCGCAAACGTGACCCGCATGCCATGTGCCACTGCACCCGGCTTGGCCATGCCGAAGTCGGTCGCTCCCACGCCCCAGGCAAACACCGCGCCCATCAGCGAGGCGCCGGTGATCAGGCCGAGGTTGCGCGAGAGGTTCAGCAGGCCGGAGATCACGCCGCGCTGGTCCGCCGCCACATCAGCCATCACGGCCGTATTGTTGGCGGCCTGGAACAGCGCGTAGCCGACGGTGAGCAGCGCCAACGGCACCAGGTAGCCGGCAATGCCGAACGCGCTTGGCGCCAGGCACAGCGCCAGGCAGCCGGCCATCATCGCGCCCAGGCCGAAGCGGGTCACGCGGGCGGCGCCGAAGCGGTCGACGCTGCGGCCGGCCGGCAGTCCGGTGAGCGAGGAAATGACCGGGCCGACCGCGAGTGCCAGGCCGACCTGGGCCGTGCTCAAGTGCAAAGCGTGGGCGAGGTAGAACGGGCCGACGACGAAGGTGGTCATGATGACGGTGGCGACCAGTGCGCTCATCGCCAGGCTGGCGCGCAGCGCCGGTTCGCGGAACCTGGCCAGGCGGATCAAGGGTGACGCCGCGCGGCGCTCGGCCGCGATGAACAGTGCGCCGCCCAGGCCCGCGGCGGCCAGCAGCATCAGGTTCAGCGTGCCGAGGTGGCCGCGGCCCCATGTCATGGCCATGGCGTAGGCGGCCAGCGTCAGCGCCAGCAGCACGGTGCCGGCATGGTCGAAACCAGGGCGCGCCATGGCGGGTTGTTTGGCGGCACGGTCCGCCGGCAAGTGGCGCCACACCAGGCACAGCGCCAGCACGCCCAGCGGCAGGTTGACCCAGAAGATCGCCTGCCAGCCGAAGTGGGCGATCAGCACGCCGCCGAGTGACGGACCGAGCGCCGTGCCCACGGCCGACATGGTGCCCAGCAGGCCCATCGCGCTGCCGGTGCGGGCCTTGGGCACCGCCTCTCCGACGAGCGCCATCGTCAGGGTCAGCATCACTGCCGCACCCAGGCCCTGGGCCGCGCGGGCGGCGATCAGCAGCCACAACCGGTCCGCCATGCCGCACGCGCCGGAGGCGATGGTGAACAGCGCGATGCCGGCCAGCAGCAAGCGACGCCGGCCCACCAGGTCGCCCAGCCTGCCCACGCTGACGATCAAGGTGGTGCTGGCCAGCAGGTAGGCCAGCACGACCCACTGCAACTGCTGGAAGGATGCATGGAAGGCTTCGGCCAGCGTGGGCAGCGCGACGCTGGCGATGCTGGTGCCCAGCGAAGGCAGCAGCATGCCCAGCGCCAGGCTGCCCAGCACCCAGCGCAGGTTGGCAGGGGGCGTTGCGCTGGCTGCGGCGGCGGGGTTGTTGGCAAGGTTCATGGGCATGGCGCTGAAGATAGGCGTTCAAGCGACACGGCGGAAGGCGCAGCATTTGCACTTCATTCGTGCATGCGGCGCCATATGATCGCGGGCACGCTTTGCGCCACCATGACCCGCCCCGACCTCAACCTGCTCGTCACGCTGGACGTGCTGCTCACCGAAGGCAGCGTGGCCGCCGCCGCACGCCGGCTGCGGCTCAGCCCTTCGGCGATGAGCCGGGCGCTGGCGCGGCTGCGCGAGGCGACGGGTGACCCGCTGCTGGTGCGCGCCGGGCGGGGGCTGGTGGCCTCGCCACGTGCGCTCGAACTGCGCGAGCAGCTGGGCTCGCTGGTGCAGGCGGCCGAGGCTGCGCTGCGGCCGCAGAAGCCGCTGCGGCTGGACCAGCTGGAGAAGACCTTCACGCTGCGCAGCCGGGAAGGCTTCGTCGAGGGCTTTGGCCCTGCCCTGCTGGCCCGCATCGCCCGCGAGGCACCTGGCGTGCGCCTGCATTTCCTGCCCAAGCCGGACAAGGACAGTGCGCCGCTGCGCGATGGCAGCGTGGACCTGGAGACCGGCGTGGTGGGCGACCGCATGGGCCCGGAGGTGCGCGCGCAGGCCTTGTTCCGGGACCGCTTTGTTGGCGTGGTGCGGGCCGGCCATGCGCTGGCCGAAGGGGGCGAGGTGGCGCTGGCCCGCTACCTCGCTTGCCAGCACATCGAGGTCGCGCGCCGTGCCGGCCCGTCCGGCCGGCAGGGGCCGGTGGACGAGGCGCTGGCCGCGACAGGCCAGGCGCGCGACATCGCTACCACGGTGGCCGGCTTCTCCGCCGCGCTCGCGCTGGCCCAGGCCACCGAGCTGGTGGCCAGCGTGCCCGAGCGCCACGCCGCGGGGCTGCACGGCGGCATGCACCGCTTTCCGCTGCCGTTCGCCGTGCCGCCGCTGACCGTCTCGCTGCTCTGGCACCCGCGCCTGGAGGCCGACCCGGCGCAGCGCTGGCTGCGCGGCTGCGTGCGAGAGGTGGTCGCAGAGGTGCTGGGCGGCGACCCGCTGGGCTTTCCCGGTTGAACCTTCAGCGCGCTGCGCTGGTCCGCCAGACCACGTTGCCCACGTCGTCCGCCACCAGCAGTGCGCCCTTGCTGTCGATCACCACGCCGACCGGCCGGCCGTGCGCATCGCCCTGGTTGTCCACAAAACCCGTGAGCACGTCCACCGGCGGGCCGGCAGGCTTGCCGTTGGCAAAGGGCACGAACGCCACCTTGTAGCCCACCGGCGGCTTGCGGTTCCACGAACCGTGTTCGCCGATGAACATGCCGCCGGCAAACGGCGCCGGCAGCGCGGTCTTGTCCGCCGCGGCCAGGCCCAGTGCGGCCACGTGCGCGCCCAGCGCGTAGTCTGGCGCAATCGCCTTGGCGACCTTGTCCGGGCTCTGCGGCTTGACGCGGTCGTCCACATGCTGGCCGTAGTAGCTGAAGGGCCAGCCGTAGAAGCCGTCCTGCTTGACCGAGGTCAGGTAGTCGGGCACCAGGTCGTTGCCGAGTTCATCGCGCTCGTTGGCCACGGTCCACAGCGTGCTGCCTTGCCAGGCCATGCCGTTGGGGTTGCGCAGGCCGGTGGCGAAGACCCGCTTGCTGCCGCTGGCGCGGTCCACTTCCCAGATCGCGGCGCGGCCCTCTTCGGCGGCCAAGCCGTTTTCGGCCACGTTGCTGTTCGAGCCCACGGTGGCGTAGAGCTTGCTGCCATCGGCCGAGGCGATGATGTTCTTGGTCCAGTGGTGGTTGATGTTGCCGGCTGGCAGGTCGGTCAGCTTCTGGCCCTTTTCGGTGATGCTGGTCGCGCCGGGCGTGTACGGAAAACGCACGATGGCGTCGGTGTCGGCCACGTACAGCTCGTTGCCCACCAGCGCCATGCCAAACGGCGAGTTCAGGCCCTGGATGAACACCGTCTTGGTCTCGGCCACGCCATCGCCATCGGCGTCGCGCAGCAGCGTGATGCGGTTGGGCGTCTGCACGCCGGCGCCGGCCTTGGCCTGCACCTTCTTCTGCACCGCGCCTTTGATGCCCTTGCTGTCGTCCGGCTTGGGTGGCGCGTTGGTCTCGGCCACCAGCACGTCGCCATTCGGCAGCACGTACAACCAGCGCGGATGGTCCAACCCGGTGGCATAGGCGTTGACGGCCAGGCCGGCGGCAGCCGCGGGCTTCTCACCGGTGGCCCAGCCCTTGGCCGGGGCGATCTGCATGGTCGGCAGCAGGCTCTTGTCGACCGGCTTGATGACCGGGTTCGGGCCCACGGTGTCGGCGGGCGAAGCCACCGGGCCGCGGCCCGCTTCGACGATCCCGGCGCAGGCCGCGAAAGTGGCCAGCGAGGCCGCGAGCGCCGCGAGTTTGAGGGGTGCGGAAAAGGCTTGGGGGGACATGGGGGCGAGGTCGCATGAAGGGCGGCGGGGCCGCGATGCGCCATGCTGGTCCACCGCGCGCCCCGCGGCTGTCAGCCCCCAGGCCTATCCAGTGTGGGACTCGACCTTCACAGCATGAGCCATGCCAGCAGCACGCCCACTGGCAGCGTCAGGTAGGGCGGCTGCTTCAGCCGCCAGACCAGCAGCCAGGCCACCGCCACCATCAGCCCGCCCTGCCACGACAGGCCGTGCCCCGGCAGCTTCAGCAGCAGCGAAATTGCGCCGCCGGCGATCAGGCCGACCACTGCGCTGCGCACACCCAGCATGGCGTGCTGGAAGCGGCGCGAGCCTTTGAGCTGCTCGGTCATGCTGTTCACGCCCACGGCGATCACCGCGGTGGGCAGGTAGATGCCCACGGTGGCGATCAGCGCGCCGGCCAGGCCGGCCACCTGCATGCCGGTGAAGGTGGCGATGCTGAGGATGGGACCCGGCGTGACCTGGCTGGCCGCCAGCCCGGCGCTGAAGCTGGCATGGTCCAGCCAGCCCAGGTGGTCCACGATCAGGCCTTCGAGCATCGGCACCATGACCAGCCCGCCGCCGAAGAGCGTGGTGCTCAACCCGCCAAAGACCAGGCCGACCTTGGCCAGCAGCACCTCGGGCAGCAGCGCCGGTACCACCTGGAACAGCGCCAGACCCGCAGGGGCGATGCACAAGGCCAGTGCCAGAGGATGCAGGCGGCGCTGCGCGGCCTCGGGTGCCACCACCTTGGGCGCAGGCCAGGTGAACAGCGCCACCAGCGCGGCCATGGCCAGCACGTAGATGGCCGCGCCCCAGTACGGCACCGCCAGCAGCAACACGCCGCAGACGACCGCCAGCCCCCGCTCCTTCAGGCCCGGCGTGGCCTTCTTGGCCTGGTTGAAGGCGGCCTGCCCGAGGATCATGGCCAGCGGCGGCAGCACGCCCGCCATCAGCGCGCGCTGCAGGTCGGGATGCTGCGCCAGCAGCGCGTAGCCGCCCCACAGCATCAACGTGATCACGAAGCCCGGCAGCACGATGCCGGCCAGCGCGGCGGCAAAGCCGCCCCAGCCGGCCAGTCGGTAGCCCATCACCGCCAGCGCGTTGACGGCCTGGGGGCCCGGCAGCATCACGACCAGGGCGATCAGGTCGCCGAAGTCCTGCTCGGACAGCCATTGGCGCTGCTTGACGAAGCGTGTCTGTGCCTGCGCCAGCAGCGCCATGAAGCCGCCCCAGGCGGTCAGCCCCAGCACCATGCAGTCGGCGAAGAGCAGGGCCTTGCGCGGGCCCGGCAATGCTTCATCGGGTGGCGAGGACGGGGTCACCGCGGTGGTGTTCATGGCGGCGCCTCGTTCAGGCCGCCACGCCGCGGGCGCGGATGGCGGCCAGCAGGTCTTCCTGCGGTTTGCGGGCAGCGGCATCTTCGGGGGAGAGTTCCTCCCGCACCGCGGACTTGCGGCGGCGGTTGTCGGCGTCCAGCGCCTTCACCGCGGCCTCATCGTAGCGGCGCGGCAGGTCCTGCTTGCCGACGAGTTCCAGCTCGTAGTCCAGCGCCCCTAGTGCGTCGCCGGCCACCGACTCGAAGTCGATGATCTCGTCGCGGGTCAGGCCCTTGAGCCACTTCTTGCTGTTGCCGGCCATCACCGGTTGCTTCACGTTGGCCCACATCTGGCCCGAGGCTGCGGTCTTGCTGGCTTCCTCGGATTGGTGGAAGTCCAGCATCGCAGGATGGAAGTCGATGCCCAGCCAGCGACACAGCAGCTGCAGCGTGGACTCCGAGTTGCGGGTCAGTTCCTCGTAGGACAGCGCCAGGTACTGGCTGGCCGGCACGCGGCGGCCGCATTCCAGCGCCAGCGTCTGCTCGCGCTGCCACTGCTGGGCCACGTGATAAGCGGTCTTCTCGCCCACCACCGCCTTGAGGAAGGACAGGCACACATCGCGCCCGTCACGATAGAGGTACAGGTAACGCGCTTCGCTGCCGAAGTAGCGCTCGATCTCGGGCAGGAAGTGCACGTTGGCCAGGGACTTGCACATCCAGTGCGCCTTGCCGTTGGCTTCGGCCATGCGGTCCATCACCGCGCCGAACACGGCCACCAGGCTGTTCTCCCTGCAGCGGGCGCGGATCTCGGCCCGGTCGAATGACACGCCCCAGGGCACGGGGTTACGCTCGATCATGCTGACGGCGTCGTCGATCAGCTGCTCGAAGTTCGCCTCGTCCTGCAGGTCGCCATAACGCGGCAGCAGGGGCGTGAAACGTTCGAGCAGGTGAGGCGGGTGCGGTGCCGCAATGGATTCGGCCTGGTTGACCATCAGGCGCAGCAGGTTGGAACCCGAACGCTGGGTTCCGATCATGAAGACTTTCACTGGAAACACTCCTTGAGTGGGGCCGTTGAAGGCCTCTTCTTGTGGGGTTGGTGGGGGTGCGCAAGCAGGCGCCGCTTTGTGCCCTAAAGGAAACGAACGTTCCTCAAGAGGCATGCAAGCACTGTTTGCGCATAAGCAGTGTCCAAAACTGTCCCCTGAATGAATTCGATGAACTGGCGGGGAAAAGCCCCCGCTTTTCGGCGATTGCAGGCCTTGACAGCAGGGCATGCCGCGCACTGGCGTCGGCCGCCCCGCCCGTCCGTCAGGCCGCGACCTTGCGGGCGCGGATGGCGGCCAGCAGGTCTTCCTGGGGCTTGCGGGCGGCCGCGTCTTCTGGCGACAGCTCTTCCTTCACGGCGGCCTTGCGGCTGCGGTTCTCGGCGTCCAGTGCGGCGAGGGCCGAGGCGTCGTAGCTGCGCACCGGTTCTTGCTTGCCGGCCACTTCAAGGTCGTAGCCCAGCTCGGTCAGCGAGCGGCCGGCGACCGACTCGAAGTCGATGATCTCGTCGCGCTTCAGCGCCGTCAGCCACTTCTTGGTGTTGCTGGTCATCACCGGCTTGCGCACGTTGGCCCACATCTGGCCTGATGCTGCAGTCTTGCCAGCTTCCTCGGACTGGTGGAAGTCCAGCATGCCGGGGTGGAACTCGATGCCCAGCCAGCGGCACAGCAGCTTCAGCGTCGATTCCGAGTTGCTGGTCAGTTCTTCATACGACAGCGCCAGGTACTGCGAGGCCGGCACGCGGCGGCCGCATTCCAGTGCCAGCTGCTGCTCCAGGTCCCACTGCCTGGCGACGTGGAAGGCGGTCTTCTCGCCCACCACCGCCTTCAGGAACGACAGGCAGACGTCACGCCCGTCACGGTACAGGTAGAGGTAACGCGCTTCGGCGCCGAAGTAGCGCTCGATCTCCGGCAGGAAATGCACATTGGCCAGCGACTTGCACATCCAGTGCTGCTTGCCATTGGCCTCGGCCATGCGGTCCATCACCGCGCCGAAGATGGCGACCAGGCTGTTGTCGCGGCAGCGCGCGCGGATCTCGGCGCGGTCGAAGCTCACGCCCCAGGGCACGGGGTTGCGCTCGACCATGGCCACCGCATCGTCCACCAGGCGCGCGAAGTTGGCTTCGTCCTGCAGGTCGCCATAGCTGGGCAGCAGCGGCGTGAAACGCTCCATGAAATGCGGCGGGTGCGGGGCGGCGATCGACGGGGCCTGGTTGACCATCAGGCGCAGCAGGTTGGAACCCGAACGCTGGGTGCCAATCATGAAAATTTTCATCGAGAAACTCCTTTTGGGGACGGTCCGCACCGTGGGGTCGGTATGCCGTGGGGTGAGGCGGTGCCGAGGCGATGACAGCCTGCGGCGTGAGGACTCCCCAGCTATCGGCCGCGTCAACGGCCCGTTGAGCGCAGGGGCAGCTGATGCGCGTGAAAAAACGCAAACGCTGCGGTGTGGCGTGAACGAACGACCCACCTCTGCGGCCCGGCCGTCATGAAGGGTCGGATTCCCGACACATTCGCCAAATGGGGGCTTCACATCCGCTGCGCGGGACCGAAGACCCGGACAAGGCGCCGCATCAGGGAGGCGCAAACGTTCTTCACCACCGCCCGCCATGAACCGCACCACTCTTGCTACCCGGCTCTATGCCGCCTTCGGCCTGCTGGCCGCGCTGCTCCTTCTATGCGCCGGGCTGTCCTGGCGGCTGGCGTCCACCGCGTCGACCGCGCTGGCGGTCGAGCAGGAGGCCACACTGGGCACCACGGCCATTGCGGACGCCCAAGCCGCCATCTGGGCCATGCGCCACGGCGTGGCGTACTACATGTCGCCGATCGACGCCGAAACCCGCGCCAAGGTGGCTGCGACCAGTCCCAAGCTGCGCGCCGATTTCGAGCAGGCGATGGACGCCTTTGCCAGCAAGCCGCACGGCCCCGCGGTGCAAGCCAAGGTGAGCGAGCTGCGCGAGGCGTTTCCGCGTTATGCGGAAGCGCGGGTCGAGCTGTTCAAGCTGCTGGAGGCTGACAAGATCGACGAGGCCACCGAGCTGCGCAAGACCCGCGCGAACCCGGCCGGCACGGTGGTCACCAAGGCCTTTGCCGAATTGATCGACCTGCAGCGCGAGGAAGTGAAAGATCGCAGCGGCGAAGGCGCCCGTGCGCTGGCCGCCGCCCGCATGCTGGCGCTGGTGCTGTGCGCCGCCGGCGTGGTGGCCGCCGTCATTGCCTCCTGGCGGGTGGTGCGCAGCACCATGCGCCAGCTGGGCGGCGACCCGGGCGAGGTGACGCGCATCGTGCGCCGCATCGCCGACGGCGACCTCGATTCGCCGGTGCCGGCCAACACACAGCCCGACAGCCTGCTGGGCGCGATGGGCGACATGCAGACGCGCCTGCGCCAGCTGGTCGGCCAGATCGAGCAGGCCAGTTCATCCATCGCCACCGGCTCGTCGGAGATTGCCAGCGGCAATGCGGACCTCAGCCAGCGCACCGAAGCGCAGGCCGGCCACGTGCAGCAGACGGCCAGCGCCATGTCGCAGCTGACCACCTCGGTGCAGACCAATGCCGACGCCGCACGCCAGGCCACCGAGCTGGCCGGCGATGCCCGCGCCGTGGCCGAGCGCGGCGGCACCGCGGTCAACCAGGTCGTAGCGACCATGGGCGAGATCAGCAGCGCCAGCAAGCGCATTGCCGACATCACCGGCGTGATCGACGGCATTGCCTTCCAGACCAACATCCTGGCGCTGAACGCTGCCGTCGAAGCGGCACGGGCCGGCGAGCAAGGCCGCGGCTTTGCGGTCGTCGCCACCGAGGTGCGCAGCCTGGCGCAGCGCAGCGCGGCGGCGGCCAAGGAGATCAAGGGCCTGATCGGCGCCAGCGTCGAACGCGTCGAGGCCGGCTCGGCCCAGGTCGACGCGGCCGGCCGCACGATGCAGGAGATCGTGCAGCGCATCCAGCGCGTCAACGACCTGGCTTCGGAGATCAGCCACGCCACGTCCGAACAGCGCCAAGACATTGAACGGGTCGGCAGCGCCATGATCCAGATCGACCAGACGACGCAGCAGAACAGCGCGCTGGTCGAGCAGTCGGCCGCCGCCGCCGAAAGCCTGCGCGCGCAGACCGATTCACTGGTTGGTGCGCTGGCCGGGTTCAGGCGCCAGCCGGCGCTCGCCTGACGGTCACTGCGTGATCTTCAGCCAGTTCAGGGCCCTGCTGAAGAAGCCGCGACCTCATGGCGTTGATCGGCCGACGGCTGCCACTGTGCTGGCAAGGGCAGCGCTGAAGGCCCAGAAGTCAGGGTGGGTGCGGCGCAAGGCCCAGTGGCGGGCGAGGGTGTCGAAGTCGGGCTTGCTGCGCAGTTGCTGCAGCGCGGGCAGGTCCGCGGCCTTCACGCGCAGGAAGATGTTGGAGTAGCTGCCGATCGGATCCGCCGGCCTGAAGCGTGGGTCCAGCACCGGGGCGACCAGGTTGGTGCAGACGGCGAGCAGGCTGGTGGCGAGCAGCAGGAAGGCAAAACGGTGCATCGGGACAACAAGGCGGGCAGAAGGACGACGGGCCGCATCGTACAAAGCCCGGCGGTGGCTTCAGCGTCTGGGGGCGTTGGCGGGCGGCGGCGGTCGGTCGCCAAGCAAGTAGCGCGCCCCCTGACCCTTGGCGGCTGCGGTGTCGCCGGTGTTGTACAGCCCGCAGCTCTTCAGCGACAGGCAGCCGCAGCCGATGCAGGACGTCAGCTGGTCGCGCAGCCGGGTCATCTCGGCGATGCGTGCATCCAGCAGCGCGCGCCAGTCGCGGCTGAGCTTTTCCCAGTCGGCCTTGGTGGGCGTGCGGTGCTCGGGCAGCGTGGCCAGCGCGGCGCGGATCTGTTCCAGCGTCAGGCCGATGCTTTGCGCGGCGCGGATGAAGGCGATGCGGCGCAGCTCGCTGCGCGGGTAGCGCCGGTGGCCGGCGGGGCTGCGCTGGCTGCGCATCAGGCCCTCGGCCTCGTAGAAACGCACCGCGCTGGGGGCGACGCCGGCGCGCTGCGCCAGTTCGCCAATCGTCAGCGGCGAACTGGCGCTGAAGCGGATCGATTCGGACATGGCCGTCATCCTCGCGATCAAAAAAACCTGTTGACTTCAAGTTAACTTTAACTCCGAGCATGGCGACCATCGCATCAACAGGACGCCTCGCCATGCCGCTGCTCTCGTTTGCCGACCTGCCTTCTGCCCGGGCCTTGGCCACGCCTTCACCCGCCACGCCGCTGCCGCGCGCGCGTTCCGCCGCAGCGCTTCGCTTGCTGTTGGAACAAAGCCTGGCGCTGCCGCCCGAAACCCGCAACGAACTGACCAGCCACATGCCGATGGCGCTGCATGCGCTCAGCGAGCTCGGTGCCAGCGACGCGCGCCTGCATGCCTTCTACGCCCACTACCTGCGCCGCTTCGACGGTGCGCCAGCCGCGCAGCCCTGGGCGCCTGCACCGGCAGACTGGCTGGTCGCGCTGGGCGACTTCAGCGCCTTCGCCGGGCTGCGCACCGTGTTCGCAGAGGCGCTCGCCGAGCAGGGGCGGGACGCGGTGCTGAAGGCCGCGCTGCCGCGGCTGTGGCCTGGTATCGCGGCGGCCGCGTTCCACGGACCGATCCGCGTGGCGCACGCGGTCGAAGCAGCGCATGAAGGCGAGCTGGCCGCGGCGCTGGCCTATTGGGCGGCGCGCTGGCAACCGCTGGCTTCGCCCGAGCCAGCGTCCTTGCACTTGCCGCTGCGCGACTGGTCGCGCCAGCTGGCCGAGGCTGCCGCGGACTGGCGCAGCAGCGCGCCGCTGATCTCGCTGCGCATGGCCGAGGCCAGCGCCACGCCGGTCTACCGCCGCCTGGCCGGCGCGCTGGCACCGGCCGGGGCATTGACGGCGCGCTGGCAGCAGCTGGTGACGCTGGCGCTGAACTCCTATGCCGACAGCGGCAACTTCACCGTGCTGCACATGGTCACCGGCCTGCGCGCGGTGCACGTGCTGTCGCCCTGGCTGGCCGGCGCGGCCGTTGACGAAGCGGTACTGGACCACGCCTTCACCGCCGCCTGGCTGGCCGCGCGCTTGCCGGCCATGGACCCGCTTGGTTCGCGCGCCGTACCGCGGCCGGCGGCCGAGTGGCCGGCGCTGGTCGCGGCCGCCATCGCCTCGCAGGACGACCACGTGATCAAGCTGGTGCACGCCTGCCGCGAGCTGGCGCCGCAGGTGGGCGATGACCGGCTGTGCCGCGAGGCGGCGAGCCGGGCGACGCGTGGCGGCTGAATCAGCTGCCGACCACGAGCTGCATCTTCCCGTTGTGCAGGAAACATGCCTTGCTGAACAGCGACAGGTCCACCGGGTTCGGCAGCCGCACGTCGGCCAGGTCCGGGCAGGGTCGGCCGGTGCCCTCGTAGCCGCGGCTGATCTGCGACAGGCAGACGACGATGGCCTGGCGCGCCTGCGCAAACGCCTTCAGCGTGCGCACCTGCTGGTCCAGCGGCGGGTGCTCGCGCGGCTGGTCCAGCAGCTGCAGGTAGTCGATCACCACCAGCGTGCGCGGTGGTGCATCGGCCAGGCGCGTGGCGATGTGCCCGGCCGAAATCCGCTCGGACAGGTCGAGCACGAAGCGCTCGCCGAAGTCCGCCAGGTCATGGCCCAGCAGGCCGAAACAGCGGGCCACGTCGGCCGCGGTGAATTCCAGCGTGAACAGCGCCGCGTGTTGCCGCTGCTGCATGGCCTCTATCGCCAGGCCGATGGCCAGCAGCGTCTTGCCCTGGCCGGGGCGGGAACCCACCAGCACCAGGTCGCCGGACTGCAGCTGCGCGAACAGCGCGGCGCCGGGCGACCCGGGTTGCCAGCGCGCCGCCAGGTGGCTCCAGGCGTTGAAGCCTTCGCGCACCGCGATGCAGTCCAGCGCAGCATGCAGGCGGATGTTTTCCTGGCGAGACAAGGCCTTGGCCTGCTGCTTCAGGACGTGGATGGGAGCTGAGAGCTTCATGAGGGATCACCTTCGATGGGCGGCCGTCCTCGCGTCCCTCCTTGCGCGACCGGCCGGATCAAAGGCCATGGGTGTGCGCCAGCCCTGCACGTGAAGTGCTGCCCCGTCTGGAGGGTGGGAGGCACGGGCGGTGTGCCTGGAGTGGCATGGTAGCGCGGCCGCCGCCGTAGCATCGGGCCCCCGAATTGCCTTGTGGTTCCCATGTCCTCGCCGTCCCGCCCTCGCCTGCTCATCGTGCAACCCATGGCCGATGACGGACCGGCCTATCTCGCCCATTGGCTGCAGCAGTCGGGCCTGCCGTTTGACCTGGCCAGCGTGGCCGCGGGCGACGAAGTGCCGGCCTCGGCCGAGCCGTATGACGCGATCGCGATGCTGGGTGGCGCGATGAGCGTCAACGACGAGCTGCCATTCCTGCATCGCGCCGAGGCGCTGCTGCGCGACGCGGTGGCTCGCGGCCGGCCGGTGCTGGGCCACTGCCTGGGCGGCCAGATGCTGGCCAAGGCACTGGGCGCGCCAACGACCGACAACCCGGTGCCCGAGTTCGGCTGGACGCACATCACGCCAACCGGGACGCCGTTGGCGCAGAACTGGTTCGGCCGCGGCACGCCGCTGCCGGTCTACCAATGGCACTTCCAGACCTTTGCCCTGCCCGAAGGCGCCACGCTGCTGGCAGGCAATGCCGCGTGCCCGCACCAGGCCTTCGGCTTCGGCCCGCACCTGGGCATGCAGTTCCACATCGAGGTGGACGACGAGAAGCTGAACCGCTGGTGCAGCGAAGCGCCGCAGGACGGCGACCCGCTGCGGCAGCACGCGACGGTGCAGGGCGAAGCCGCGATGCGGGCCGACACCACGCGCTTCCTGGCCGACAGCCAGCGCATGGCAGCGCACATCTATGCGCGCTGGCTGGCGCTGGCCGGCTTCGAAACCTGACCTTTCAAATCCGGCTCGTCGCCCGACCGGGCCGGCCCGTCGCACGTCGCTGCGGCCGGTCGCATCCGGCAGACAGTGGCGCAGCGCAAGCCTAAGCTTCAGTCATTCCCTCTCCACAGCCCAGGAGGCTGACATGACTGAAAGCGAACAACTGAACCAGCTTGGCGAACTGCACCGCAGCGGTGTGCTGAGCGACGAGGAATTTGCCCGCGCCAAGGCCCGCGTGCTGGCCGGCAACGCCCAGTCCATCCCCGGCGGCTCGCCCATCGTCAATGCAGTCAACGGCCTGCGCCGCAGCCGCGACGACCGCTGGGTCGGCGGGGTGTGTGGCGGCCTGGCACAGCTCAGCGGGCTGGCCTCGTGGGCCTGGCGCCTGATGTTCGTGGCGCTGTTCGTCTGCGGCGGCACCGGCCTGCTGGTCTACCTGCTGATGTGGTGGCTGGTGCCGGTCGAGTCGCCGATGCACATGAGTTCGGGTGGCGGCAACTTCACGATGCGGAGTTGAGCGGGGCATGAAAAGAGGTTTCTCTTTTCCGGTTCGACAGGAGCGGCTGCCCACTCGTTCGAGCTGAACCGGCGCCTGCCCGTTCGCCCTGAGCCTGTCGAAGGGCCTGCGCAGCGCTACGTTGGATGCCGATCAAAGAAGGCTTCGACAAGCTCAGCCCGAACGGGTGCGTCGCTCAGCCCGAACGGCAAATCGGTTCAATCGTGCAGCGAGGACAGGAACTGCTGCAGTTCCGGCGTCTTCGGGCTGCCGAACAATTCCGCCGGCGGGCCCATCTCGTGCACCCGGCCCTGGTGCATGAAGATCACGCGGTCGCTGACCTTGCGGGCGAAGCTCATTTCGTGCGTGACCATCAGCAGCGTCATGCCTTCGTCTGCCAGGCTCTCCACCACGCGCAGCACCTCGCCGACCAGTTCCGGGTCCAGCGCCGAGGTGATCTCGTCGCACAGCAGCACGGCCGGCTCCATCGCCAGCGCGCGGGCAATCGCCACACGCTGCTGCTGGCCGCCGGACAGCTGCTCGGGCATCGCGTCGAACTTCTCGGCCAGGCCCACGCGGGTCAGCAGCTTTTTCGCCTGCGCCTCGGCGTCCGTGCCGCTGCGCTTTTTGACCAGCGTGGGCGCCAGCATCACGTTGCGGCCTACGCTGAGATGCGGGAACAGGTTGAAGCCCTGGAAGATCATGCCCACGCGCTGGCGCAGCGCGCGCATGGCCATCGCGCTTTCGTACAGCAGCGGCTTGCCGTCCACCGTCAGCGAGCCGTCCTGGAATTCCTCCAGGCCATTGATGCACCTCAAAAGCGTGCTCTTGCCCGAGCCGCTCTTGCCGATGATGCAGACCACCTCGCCGCGCAGCACGTCCAGGTCGATGCCCTTGAGCACCTCGTTCGTGCCGAAGGACTTGCGCAGCGCGGTGATGCGCACCACGGGCGCGCCCACGGCAGTGGTCGTCTCGGTCGTCTCAAGCACGGCTGACATTCGTCTTCCTTTCGAGGTTTTTCGCGAACAGGCTGATCGGGAAGCACAGCGCGAAATAGAACAGCGCCACGCAGGCAAACACGGTGAACGGGCGGAAGGTCACGTTGGCAATCATCGAGCCGGCCTTGGTCAGCTCCACAAAGCCGATCACCGAGGCCAGCGCCGTGCCCTTGATGACCTGCACCAGGAAGCCGACGGTGGGCGCGGTGGCGATCTTCAAGGCCTGCGGCAGGATCACATGCCGCATCTGCTCGCCAAAGCTCATTGCGAGGCTGGTGGACGCTTCCCACTGGCCCTTGGGAATGGACGCCACGCAGCCGCGCCAGATCTCCGTCAGGTAGGCGCTGGTGTAGAGCGTGAGCGCGAGGGCCGCAGCGGTCCACGGCGACACGTCCAGCCCCAGCAGCCCGAGGCCGAAGTAGCCGAGGAAGAGTTGCATCAGCAGCGGCGTGCCCTGGAAGACCTGCACATAGCCGGCGATGAAATGCTGCGCCACCTTGCCGCCGCGCAGCCGCAGCGCCAGCAGCGCCGCGCCGACGACGCTGCCGCCGACAAACGCGATCAGCGACAGCACCACGGTCCAGCGCAGCGCCAGCAGCAGGTTGCGCACGATGTCCCACGAAGTGAATTCGGTCATGTGACGGCGTCCTTCTTCACTTGCCGAACAGGAAGCGCGGGCCTGCCCAGTTGAACAAGCGCCGCGCCAGGATGGCCAGCGCCAGGTAGGCCAGCGTGGCGATGATGTAGGCCTCGAAGGCGCGGAAGTTGCGGCTCTGGATCAGGTTGGCCGCGTAGCTCAGCTCCTCGACCGAGATCTGGCCGCAGACAGCCGAGCCCAGCATCACGATGATGATCTGGCTCACCATTGCCGGCCAGACCTTCTTCAGCGCCGGCGGCAGCACCACGCGCCAGAAGACCTGGGCGGGGCTAAGCGCCAGGCTCACCGCAGCTTCCATCTGCCCGCGCGGCGTGGCCTGCAGCCCGGCGCGGATGATCTCGGTGGCGTAGGCCCCAAGGTTCAGCACCATCGCGATCAGCGAGGCGGTGATCGGCGTCAGCATCACGCCTGCGGCCGGCAGGCCGAAGAAGATGAAGAACAGCTGCACGATGAAAGGCGTGTTGCGGATCAGCTCCACGTACACGCCCACGGCCCAGCGCAGCGGCGCCGGCCCCCAGGCGCGGGCCCACGCGCCGCCAATGCCCACCGCCATGCCGACCACGGTGGCGATGACGGTCAGGCCCAGCGTCCACGCCAGGCCCTGGAGCAGCAGCGGCCATTCGGCCAGCACGGCCCAGAAGTCGAAGGTCATGCGAAAACTCCGGTGAAGGAACGCAGGGCCGAGAGGCGAAAAAGAGCTGCCTGTTTACAGTGGCAGGTCGCCGGCGGTCTTGCCCAGCCACTTCTTGGACATGGCGTCCAGCGTGCCGTCCTTCTTGGCCGCGGCGATGATCTCGTTGACCTTCGCCTTCAGCGCGTCTTCGCCCTTGGCAATGCCGACGAAACACGGGCTGTCCTTGAGCAGCAGCTTGAACTCTGCGCCGGCCTGCGGGTTGCGGCGGATCATCTCGGCGGCCACGGCACCGCTCATCGCGATGGTCTGCGTCTGCCCGGCGATGAAGGCGGCCATCGTGGCGTTGTTGTCCTCGAAGCGGCGGAAGTCGACGTTGGACGGCGCGACCTTGTTCAGCTCCTGGTCCTCCATCGCGCCGCGGGTCACGGCCACGGTCTTGCCCGAGAGGTCGGCGAACGAGGTCAGCTTGAGCTTCTTCGGTGCGAACACGCCCTGGAAAAACGGCGCGTAGGCGGCGGTGAAATCGATCACCTTCTCGCGCTCGGCGTTCTTGCCCAGCGTGGAGATCACCAGGTCGGCCTTCTTGGTCTGCAGGTAGGGGATGCGGTTGGCGCTGGTCACGGGGACCAGCTCGACCTTCACGCCCAGCTTGGTGGCGATCAGCCGCGCCATGTCCACGTCCAGGCCCAGCGGCGCCATGTCGGGGCCGACAAAACCGTAGGGCGGGTAGTCGGTCGGGATCGCGACCTTCAGCGTCTTGGACTTCTGGATGTTCTCCAGCGCGCTTTGCGCTTGCGCGGCACCGGCGGCGGCCAGCAGGACGGCAGCGGTCAGGGCGGTGGTGAACAGGCGCTTGGACAGCGGATGAGTCATAGCAGGGCTCCGAGGTAAGGGGAGGGATCGTCGGTGGGGGTGTCGGGTGTGGCGTCGGCCGCGGGCTTGGCCTTGCGGCGGCGCGGGGCAGGCGCCGGGGCTTGCTGCAGCGGCGCGAGGGCCTGGCGCAGCTGGGCCAGCGGGTCGTGTTCGTCGTCGCTGGCGCGCAAGGCGTCCTGCACGGTGCCGATGTGCGCGGCCATCAGGGTTTCGGCCTCGGCGGCGTCGCCGCGCGCCAGCGCCTCGACGATGCGCACATGGTCCTCGCAGGACTCGGCCGCGTCGTGCTGCGACTGGTAGAGCATTGCGATCAGCGTGGTGCGGGCGGTGAAGTCGCGCAGCGTGTCGGCCAGCAGCGAGTTGCCCAGGCATTCGGCCAGGCAGACGTGGAAGTCGCCGAGCAGGAAGCTGCGCGCGCCCACGTCGTCGCCCTTCAGCGCGGCCTTCTCGCGCTGCACATGCGCGCGCAGCTTGCGCAGCGCCGCAGCGTCCATGCGGCCGGTGCTGCTGCGGATCAGGCCGACCTCGATCACCCGCCGCGCCTCGAAGGCCTCGCGCGCTTCGTCCTGCGAAGGCTCGATGACGTACCAGCCGCGCCGCGCACTGACCGTCACGATGCCGCGCGCGGCCAGCCGGGTCAGCGCCTCGCGCACGACGGTGCGGCTGCAGTCGAACAGCAAGGCCAGCTGCTGCTCGCCCAGCCGCGAACCCGGTGCGAGCTTCTGCGCCATCACCGCTTCGACGATGCGTGCACTGATTTCGGACGGGGAGATGGCCATGCCAGCCTTGTATGCACACCCCGTGCCAACTTGTATGCAAGCTTTGCGCACGGCTTTGGTGTGCCGGGTGCTGCGTCGGCGTGCACTGGCCCGGCGACGGTGCGCCCTGGCGGGTTGGGCGGATCAGGCAGCGCTGTCGCTGGGGGCTGTGCGCAGAGGGCGCAGCAGCCGAAGCACGTCGGCGGTGAAGCGCAGGAAGTCCAGCGGCTTGGTCCAGTAGTCGGTTGCGCCGCCCGCCAGCGCCGCGGCCACATCGTCGGGCATGGCGCTGGCAGACAGGGCCACCACCGGCAGTTGGCAGGTCTCGGCACTGCCGCGCAGCGTGCGCAGCAGCGCCAGGCCGTCCATGTCGGGCAGGTGCATGTCCAGCAGCACCAGGTCCGGCTGCAGCGTGCGCGCCAGCGCCAGGCCGCTGGCGCCGTCTTCAGCCTGCACCAGGCGCACCTGGGGCCAGCGGCCCAGCATCTGCTCGACGAGCTGGCCGTTGACCGGGTTGTCCTCGATGTAGAGCACCAAGCCGGCTGGCTGGTGCTCGCTTGCGGGCCGCTCCGCAGCCGTGTCTTCGGTGCGGCCGGGTTCGGCTTCGTGGCCGGCGGAGGCGGGCTGCCACGGCAGCGTCACGCGGGCGCGGGTGCCGACGCCGGCCTCGCTGTCCAGCGCCAGCTGCCCCTGCATCAGCTGCACCAGCTGGCGTGTCAGGGCCAGGCCGATGCCGGCGCCTTCGATGCCGCCGCGCTCGCGGCCCAGGCGATTGAACGGCTCGTAGAGGTGGGCCAGCTGGTCGCGCGTCATGCCCAGCCCGGTGTCGATGACCTCGACGATCACCTGCGCGCCCTCGGCCCGTGCGCTGACCTGCACCGTGCCGGCGGGGCGGTTGTACTTGAAGGCGTTGGACAGCAGGTTGATCAGCACCTGGCGCAGCCGGATCGGGTCGGCCTGCACCCACAGCGGGGCCTGGTCCCGGTACGGGGTGGCGATGCTCACGGCCAGCGTGCCGGCCAGCGGCGAGGTCATGCGCAAGGCGTCGTCGAGCAAGGGCTGCAGCGCCGTCGGCCTGGCGTCCACGCGCAGGTGGCCGGTCTCGATGCGGGAAACGTCCAGCACGTCGTTGATCAGCGCCAGCAGGTGCCAGCCGGCGTCGCAGATGTGGGACACCTGGGTTTGCTGGCGCGGCGAGAGCTGCCCGGGCGCGTCGGCCTGCAGCAGCTGGGCAAAGCCGAGCACCGCGTGCAGCGGCGTGCGCAGCTCGTGGCTCATGCGCGAGAGGAATTCGGTCTTGGCGCGGCTGGCGGCCCTGGCCTCGTCGAGCGCATCTCGCGCCTGCTCGGCCTCGCGCAGGGCGCTCAGGTCCAGGCTCATCGAGATGTGGCAGGGCTCGCCCATGAACTCGATGGCCTCGGCATTGATCAGTTCCGGCAGCGCCGTTCCGGCGCGGTCCAGCGAGGTGGTGACCAGGTTGCGCACCCGGCCCTGCTGGCGCATCTCTTCGTAGAAGCGCGCGCGGCCCTCGGCCACCACGCCAATGCCCAGCGAGGAAAAGGTGCGGCCCATCAGCTCCTCGCGCGTCACTCCGTAGCGCTGGAAGCAGGCCTCGTTGGCGTCCATCACCCGCCGGTCGACCATCGAGACGATGGCGCCCGGCAGCGGCGCCAGGTGGAACAGCCGGCTGAAGCGCTCGAAGCCTTCCTGGGCCTGGCGCAGCGCGGCCACCAGCGCGGCCTCGCGGTCGATGTGTGCCAGCGCAAACGCCACGCCGCCGACCATCTCGGTCAGCAGCTGCATCAAGGGTTCGGTGAAAAAACCGGTCACGGCGGCCGACAGCATCAGCACGCCGATCACCTGGCCGCCGCGCTGCACCGGCACCCAGGCCATCGCCTTCACGCCATGGCGCAGCGCCAGCTCGCGCCAGGCCGCTGCGCGCGGGTCGTTGGCATAGTCGTGGCTGACCAGCGGCGTGCCGTCGCGCATGGCCGCCACGGTGTAGGACTGCTGGGCCGCCGGGGTCGTCATGTCCCAGGGCTGCGGCACGCCGGCCAGGAACTCCTCGGCCGGGCCGGCCGAGGCGGCGCGCAGCGCATGGTCACCTTCGCGCAGGTACAGGCAGGCCATCTGCGCGTGGCCGGTGTCGACACAGGCACGGCACATCTCGGTGAACAGCGTCTGGGCGTCCCGCTCGCGCACCATCAGCTGGCTGATGCGAGACAGTGCCAAATAGAAACGATTCAGGCGTTCCATGCAGGCTCGAAGATGACCGGCCCGGCCGCACGCATGCCCGCGATCCGCCCATCGCCATGTCGAATCAGGCGCGTAGCGGCCACCTGCGGGACCTTGCCTCGGTGCGCTGGCATCTTGCCCCATCGGCCTGCGGGCCGCAATGCGGGCGCCCCGCGCCGGGCTGGCGGCTCAGCCTGCGCTGCGGCGCATGCCAATTGCATCGAACGGGCAGCACCGCTCGCAGACCGCGCAGCCGGTGCAGCCGGCGGCGTCGTGCAGCACCGCGTGCTTCGGGCCAAAGCCGCGCGGGTCCGGCGTGTCGAGCCACAGCACTTTGGGCGGACATGCGGCGATGCAGCGACCGCAGCCGGTGCAGGCAGCGGGATCGATGGCGGGCAAAGGCACCGGTTTCATCGCTCGGCGGCAAACATCTGCGCCGGGGTCACGCCGAATTCGGCGCTGAAGGCGGTGATGAAGGCGGAGGCCGAGGCGTAGCCGCTGTCCAGTGCCACGCTGGCCACCTTGTCGCCGGCCGCCAGTGGCGAGAGCGACAGCAGCAGGCGCAGCCGGCGGCGCCAGGCGCCGGGCGTGAGGCCGGTCTGCTGCTGGAACAGCCGCACCAGCGAGCGTTCGCTGGTGCCGACGTCCTGGGCCCACTCGCCCCAGGTGCGCAGGTCGGCCGGCTGGGCCTGCAGCGCGGCACACAGGCGCAAGAGGCGCTTGTCCGTTGGCAGTGGCAAGGCCATCACCGCCGAGCGGGCCTGGGCCAGCTGGTCCAGCAGCACCTGCACCAGCCGGCCCTCGGCGCCGGTGTCGTCGTATAGCTCGGGCAGTGCGCAAACGGCCAGGATCAGTTCGCGCAGCAGCGGGCCGATTTCCAGCACGCGGCAATCGCCAGGCATGCCGTGGCCTGGGCTGGCCACGTACAGGCTGCGCATCTCGGCCGGCCCGGTGTTGACGACCGTGTGCGGCAGGCCGGCCGGCACCCACACCGCGCGCTCCGGCGGCGCGATGAAGTGGCCCGCCGCGGTGTGCACCTGCAGCACGCCGCGGCTGGCGTACGAAAGCTGGCCCCAGGGGTGGCTGTGCTCGGCCGACCAGGCACCGGCCGGCAGCGTCTCGACCCGCGCCAGCACCACGCGTGGCAGGCTGGGCAGGCGCGGCACGCTGCGCTCGGCCTGCGGAAGGCCTGTGGGCAGCGCGGCGGCGAGAGAAGGTGCAGTTTGGCGGTTCGGCGGCATGGCTTGGCGGAGGAGCGGCAGTGGCCCGCACCTTTGGCGCTTAGCCTAACCGGTCTCGCAGACCGCCTGTTCCCATCGCATGACCGCTCCCCGCTCGCTTCCTCGCCGCCCTCGCGCCACCGCACAACGCGGCAAGGTCGACGGCTTCATGCTCGGCATGCTGGCCGCGGTGCTGCTGGCTTCCGCGTGGCCCGACCTGGGCCGCAGCGGCGGGCTGCTGCATGCGGACCAGTTGGGCAACATCGGCATCTTCATCATCTTCTTCCTGCACGGCACCGCCCTGTCCAGCGAGAGCCTGCTCCACGGCGCCTCGCGCTGGCGCCTGCACCTGCTGGTGCAGCTGTGCACCTTCGCGCTGTTCCCGCTCTGGTGGCTGCTGCTGAAGACGCTGCTGGGCAGCATGGTGCCGCCCGAGCTGGTGCTGGGCTTTTTCTACCTCGCGGTGCTGCCGTCCACCGTGTCGTCCTCGGTCGCGATGACCGCGCTGGCGCGCGGCAACGTGGCCGCGGCAGTGCTGAACGCCAGCCTGTCCACCTTGATTGGCGCGGTGCTCACGCCGCTGCTGGCCAGCCTGGTTTTCACCGCGGCCAACGGCCAGGCCATGGAGGTCGGCCACACGATGCTGAAGATCGCCCAGATGCTGCTGCTGCCGTTTGCGCTGGGCCAGGTCGCGCGGCTGTTCGCCGCGGCCTTGTTCAAGAAAATCAAGCCCATCACCACGCTGGTGGACCGCGGCGTGATCCTGCTGCTGGTCTGGTGCTCCTTCAGCGATTCGGTCGCCGATGGCCTGTGGCGCAACCATGGCTGGGGCCTGCTGGCGATGACGTTGGTCGGCGCCGCGCTGTTCCTGTTCCCCATGCTGTGGTTCACCCGGCGCGTGGCCCGGGCGATGGGCTTCCCGGTGGCCGACGAGATCGTCGCGGTCTTCTGCGGCTCGAAGAAGACGCTGGCCTCGGGCGTGCCGATGGCCCGCCTGCTGTTCGCCGGCAGCCCCACGCTGGGCATCGTCGTGCTGCCCATCATGGCCTACCACCAGCTGCAGCTGTTCGTCTGCTCGTGGCTGGCCAGGCGCTACGCGGCAAGGCCGTTTCCGAGCGAGTTGCCCAGTGAGCTGCCGGCCGAGCCCGAGCGCGCGGTGGCGCAGACGGGCTGATTCACAGCGCTGTCATGCCGGCCCGGCAAGCTGCGGCCCGGCATGGAGCTGAAGCGCAAGGTCATCGATCTCGTCTACTTCAATGCGGGCGGTGGCCACCGTGCCGCGGCGCTGGCGTTGCAGCAGGTGCTGCAAGCGCCTGGTCAGCCGCCGTGCGAGGTGCGGCTGGTCAACCTGACCGACCTGCTGGACCCGCCGCAGCGCTTCAAGCGCGCCACCGGGCTGGCGCCGGAAGACCTCTACAACCTGCGCCTGGCGCGCGGCTGGACCCTGGGCCTCGCGCAGGAGCTCAAGCTGCTGCAGGGCATGATCCGCATGGCGCACCCGTGGCTGCTGCGCACGCTGCGCGCGCACTGGGACGCCACCGCGCCGGACCTGGTGGTCTCGCTGATCCCGAACTTCAACCGCGCGCTGTACGAGTCCGTCGTCGCTTCGCCGGCAAGGCGTTGCACGACCGTGATGACCGACCTGGCGGACCATCCGCCGCATTTCTGGATCGAGCCCGGCCAGCCCTTGCAGACGCTCATCTGCGGTACGCCCCGTGCGGCGGCGCAGGCGCTGGCCACCGGGCTGGCGCCCGCGCAGGTGCGGCGCGTGTCGGGCATGGTGCTGCGGCCCGATTTCCATGGCCTGGCACCGCTGTCCGGCGAGGTCCGCGCCCAGCGCAGGGCGGCGCTGGGCCTGCGGCCGGACCGGCCGGTCGGCCTGGTGATGTTCGGTGGCCAGGGCTCGATGCAGATGCTGCGCATTGCGCGCGGCCTGCCCGAGGTGCAGCTGGTGCTGGTCTGCGGCCACAACGCCCGGCTGGCGGCGCGGCTGCGCGCGCTGCCGACGGCGACACCGGGCGGGCCGCATGCGGTGCTGGAATTCGTTGCCGACATGGCGGGCCTGATGCAACTGGCCGACTTTTTCATCGGCAAGCCCGGCCCCGGCAGCCTCAGCGAGGCGGTGCAGATGTGCCTGCCGGTGGTGACCTTCGAGAACCGCTGGACCATGCCGCAGGAGCGCTACAACGCGCACTGGGTGCGCAACGAAGGCCTGGGCGAGGTGGTGGATTCGGTCAAGGCGGTGCCGGCTGGCGTCGCCCGTTTGCTGGACCAGCTGCCGCAGCGCCGCTCGCGGGTGATGCAGGTGCGCAACCGGGCGGTGTTCGAAGTGGCGGCGCTGCTGCACGAACTGGCCGGCGCGTCGACCGGCATGGCCAGCGAG
Organism: Ideonella sp.; assembly: GCF_041287625.1. Classification (GTDB taxonomy): domain Bacteria; phylum Pseudomonadota; class Gammaproteobacteria; order Burkholderiales; family Burkholderiaceae_C; genus Ideonella. Next base: position 62,731 of record NZ_JBGGNH010000071.1, on the reverse strand, counting down.
CCGGCGCTGGTGGCCGGCTGAGCGCCTACTTCGGCTTGTAGATCGCGTCCAGCCGGTCCGGCGTGGTGCCAACACGCTCCAGCGCCGGGTAGCGCAGGCCGCCGCGCCAGTCGATGCGGGCGCTGAAGAAGTGGTCGCCGTCCTTGACCAGCAGCTGGATCGGCGCCTTGCCGCCGGTGTTGGCGGTGACCGCGGCGGCCAGCCGTTCCGGGCGGTAGCTGCGCTCGTTGACGGCCAGCACCTGCATGCCGGCGGCCAGGCCCGCCTGGAAGGCCGGGCTGTCCCAGTAGACCTGGTCCAGCTTGCCGTCGCTGGTCACGCGCAGGCCGAGTGAATAAGCCATGTCCTGCGGGCGCTCGTCGCCTTCCGGGCCGCTCCAGCCGCGCTCCTGGGCCGAGAAACGGCTTTCTTCGGTGCGCCAGCGCAGCTGCCAGCCGGCATGGCTCACGCCGTCCAGCGGGGCGACGGTGCCGGTGCGGTTCAGGCGCTCGTGCCAGAAGCCGGCCCAGTCGTGCGGCTGCAGCGCGTTGAGCGCGGTGACCAACTCGTCGAAGGTGTAGGTCAGCGGCTGGATCGAGCCATCGGCGCGCTGCTGCGGCGTGCGGCCGAAGAAGCTGCGTGCAAAGTCGTCCAGCGACTTCTTGCCGCCGCTTTTCTCGCGGATCAGCGTGTCGGCCTCCAGCCACAGCAGCAGGCCTTCGTCGTAATAGTCGCTGCCGCGCTGCCAGTCTTCCCATTCGGCGGCGTGGCCGGGGCCCAGCGTGGCTTCGTTGGTGGTGTCCTGCAGGTTGCGCCAGACCCGGCCGCTGCGGGCCAGCGCATCGGCCGCGACGGCGGCGAGCCGGTCGCGCGCCTGTTCGGCTGTGGACAGCCCGCTGCGCGCAGCGAGCACGTGGCCCCAATACTGCGTGAGCCCTTCGTAGACCCACAGCAGCGAGTTGCGCATGGGGGTGTTGTAGTGCGGCGTCCAGAGGTCGGCCGGGCGGCGGAACTTGCCGTTCCACGCATGCACGTATTCATGCGGCAGCAGCTCGCGGCCACGGATGGCCTTGTCCCAGTCGCTGAAGTAGTCGCCCTCCAGCCCGTTTTCGCTGGACTCGTGGTGCTCCAGGCCGATGCCGCCGAACTCGTCGGACAGTGCCAGCAGGAAGTCGTATTGCCGGTACGGGCGGTGGCCGAACAGCCTGTCGGCCTGCTGCGCCAGGGCCTTGTGGGCGGCGATCTGCGCTGGCGTGGCGGTGAGCTGGCCGGGCTCGTCGGCCACCAGGTTCAGCGCCACCGCGTGCGGCGTGCCGGGCGGGTCCAGCTCGATGCGCCGGGTGTAGCGGCCGGCGAACAGCGGCGAATCGACCAGGGTTTCGAGGCCGACCTCGGCGCAGTCGACCCAGCCGTCGTCGCCGGCGCGTGCGGGCTGGCCGGCCGGCGAGCGCAGTGCGGTGGCGGGCTGCCAGCCAGGTGGCAGGCGCAGCCGTGGCTTGACGCGGATGGCCGCGGCCGCCGGCCCGGCCGGGTACAGCAGCACGGTTTCCCATTCCACGCCCAGCATCTCGCGGGTGATGCTGATGCGGTCGCCGCCGTGCTTGACCGGCGCGGCGTACTGGAATTCCAGCTGCAACTCGCTGACGCCGGCCGGCACGCTCAGGTGGAAGGCAAACGGATCGGTCACGTCGCGCTGCCAGGGCAGGCGCCGGTCGCCTGCCAGCACGGTCAGGCCGGCCAGGCGGCTGACGTCGCCGTAGGGCCCGTGGGCACCGGGCAGGAAGCGCGCGTACCAGAGCGTGAGCGGGCCGGCCTGCGTGACCGGCAAACGTTGGCGCACGCGCAGCAGGCGGTGCGCCAGGTCGGTCGCGTCCACCTCGAGCCCGATGGTGCCGGGCCAGGCCGTGGCTTCGGCCTCGGCCGGGGTGGAGGCAGGCCCGGCGGCCAAGGCCGGCGAGGCGAACAGGGCGGCCAGGCAGAGGCCGGCGGCGGCCCACCCGCGAAGCGGTGTCCGCATGGCCCGCAGGTCTGCGGACAGGTTCTTCGGTAGCTGCATCGCCGAAGTATCGACGCTCCGGCAGCCTGTCCTGGCCGGTGCGTGGGCTTGCCGGCAACGGTCCGGCAGGGCGCCATGGCACGGCATGTCGAAATTGTGCGTCGGAGCCAGGAAAAGTGAATTTGTCACAAAGGCAATCCCCTGCCGTGCGCGGCGCCCTTTCCCTTGATGACATTTGACACATCCATGGGATGGGGTCTTGGCATGCGCTCTGCGATCATGCTGGATGACTGATGCCCGGCCGGGCAAGGGGCGTGGCCCCGAGCGGCGCGGGCGTGCACAACACACGAGAGCGGCATGAACGCAAATCGCCGAAGCAGGGTGGTGGCCAGCCACGGTTTGACCGAGGCAGATGCCTCCGCGCTGCAGATCTTCCTGAATTTTTCCCAGCACAGCACGCGCGACGCCTGGTCGCTCGGCACGCTGGGCGAGGCCGACCTGCTGCTGCAACCGCTGGGCGAGCCGCTGCCGGTGCTGGCCATGCCGGTCACCATCGTCTGGGTGGGCGAAATGCAGGCCGGCATGCCGGCTGGCAGCCGCTACGCGCTCGCGCGCCCTTTGCAACTCGACCAGGTGCTGGCGCTGCTGCTGCACGTGGAGCGGCGTGAAGAAGCGGAAGCCCGGGAGAGCGGGGAACTTCAGGCCGGCCTGGCGGCGGCTTCCCAGCCGGTGCCGGCGGAGCCGCCGCGCGAGGCCTCGCTGGAGGAGACCGCGCCTTTGCCGCGCCTGGCGCCTGCAGGCGAATCGAGCGATGCCGCGCTGATCTTCCGGCTGAACCGCTGGCCCAGCGCTGCCAGCCTGACCAGCCACCGCTACCTGCCGCGCCTGGCCAGCCTGCTGACCACGCGCAGCCTCAGCGTGTTCGAGCTGTCCCGCCTGAGCAACGTGGCCGAGGACGAGTGCTCGGCCTTCCTGGAAGACATGGCCTCCGAAGGCATTCTGGACACGCAGTTTCCTTCGGAAGTGCCCTCCGAATTGCCCTCGGGTTTCGATGCCGAAGCCCCCACGCGGCCCACCAGCGCAGCGGGCAGCTCCGGGCTGGTGAACCAGCTGCGCTCGATGCTGCGCTTGGGCTGAATCCTGCCGCCCGGGTGGGCGGCAGGCGCCTCACTTTGCCGCGACCTTGCGCGGCGCTGCGTTCTTCACGTACTGGTCAAACCAGCTGACCATCTCGGCGATCAGCTGCTCGTTCGACTCCATCGCCGCGTACCAGTGCGGCTCGTGCGGCAGCATCACCAGCCGGGCCGTGCCGCCGTTGCCGCGCAAAGCCTCGTACAGCTTGCTGGCCTGCAGCGGCGTGGTGCCGGGGTTGGCATCGTCCGCGCCGTGCACGATCAGCACCGGGGTCTTGAGCTTGTCGGCATAGAAGAACGGCGAGACCTTGGTGTAGACCTCCGGTGCGTCCCACACCGAGCGGCGTTCGCTCTGGAAGCCGAAAGGCGTCAGCGTCTTGTTGTACGAGCCGCTGGTCGCCACGCCCGCGCGGAACAGGTCCGAGTGCGCCAGCAGGTTGACCGTCATCAGCGCGCCGTGGCTGTGGCCGGTCACGCCCACGCGTTCCGGGTCCGCCACGCCAAGGCGGACGGCTTCGTCGACCGCGGCCTTGGCATCGGCCACCAACTGGTCCATGTAGCTGTCATAGGCGCGCTTGGGGTCGCCGACGATGGGGAAGGCCGCGTTGTCGATGATGGCGTAGCCGGCCAGCAGCAGCAGCCGGTACTGGCGCAGCCGCGTGAAGGTGGCTTGCGAGCCGGTGACCTGGCCGGCCTTGGCCGGGTCGGCATAGTCCAGCGGGTAGGCGTAGAGGATGGTCGGCACGCGCGTGCCTTCCACGTAGCCCGGCGGCGTGTACAGCGTGAACGACAGGTCCAGCCCGTCGGCGCGCTTGTACTTCACCAGCCGCTTCTGGATCGCCCGCACCTCGGGCGTCGGGTCCGGCAGGTGGGTGACGGCGGCGGCGCTGGTGGCGAACTTCGCTTCACCCGTGGCAGCATCCACCGGCGCGCCCAGCGTGCGCAGCAAGGCGTTGGGCGGGCTGGCCGGCGTCTGGTGCCAGGTCAGGAAGTGCTGGTTGTCCGGGCCGGTGAAGGCCAGGAAGCGCTCGAAGGCGGTCTTGTCGCTGCGGAACAGGCGCTGGCTCTGCAGCGTGTTCAGGTCCAGCCTGTCCAGGAAGGGCCGGTCGCCGTCGGGCGACGCGCCCAGGCCGGACAGGAAGATCGCGTCGCCGTCCTGGCGCATCACCAGCGCGCCACTGGCCAGCCGGCGGAACACCGGGCGGCCGGGGTTGGCGTATTTTTCGTCGCTGGAGAGGTCCCAGACGACCTTGGCTGCTGGCGCGGCTTGGTCGAAGTCGACCATCAGCCCGCGGCGCCAGTGGCGGTTCTCGTCGAATTCGTCGATCACCGCGGTGCCGGCGCGTTCGCCCCACAGCACGCCCACGTAGCGCTGCGCCAGCCGAACGACCTCGGTGGGCGCGGCGGTGAACGGTGCCTTCAGCAGCATCACCTTGTCGCGCTGCGGCGCGTCGACCTTCCAGTCGCCGCCGTCCAGCGCCTCGGCCCAGACCAGCGTCGCCGGCTCGGTCTGGCGCCACGAGAACTCGCGCGGGCCGACTGGCACGCCGGCCACCGGCACCCGGTCGGTCAGCGGAATGGAAGCAATCTTCGCGACGCTGACCTTGGCCGGGTTGCCGATGTCCCAGACCTCGACCTCGCGCGGGAAGCGCTCATGGGTCGTGACGTACGAGTACGGCTTGTGGATGCGCGTGACCAGCACATGCCGACCGTCCGGCGCAGCGTCCAGCGATTCGTGGTTGGCCGGCTTACCGACCGGCACGACGCTGCCGCTGGCGGTGTTGACCAGCGTGACCTGCGAGCTGGCGTAGTGATCGAACAGGTCCTCGTCGTGCGGGCTGTTCAGCGTGTCGCGGTTTTCGTAGGTGCTGCTTTCACCCTGCGCGCCGGTGGTCTGCTGGATGCTGGGGCCGCTTGGGACGATGGGCTCGGGCGGTGGTGCGCCGAGGCCCGCGGGCACGGTCAGCACCAGCAGCGTCTTCTGGTCCGGCAGCCATTGCAGGCCGTTGTCCAGCATCGGGTTCAGGCGCACGCCGGGCATGCGGCGCAACGCGCCGGTGGCGGCGTTGCCAACCCACAGTTCCACAGCGTCACGCGTGGTGTTGGCAAACGCGAAGCGCTGGCCGTCGGCGGCCCACACCGGCTCACCCGGGCAGGCGCCGGCCGGCAGCGCCAGCGGCGTGCTCGCGCCATCGGGCAGGCGCACCAGCTGGAGGGACTGCGCGCAGGGCGCGATGCCGTAGCCGCCGGGCGTGTCGTGCTTGCTGTGGTTGGCGATCTCGACCCGCGCGCCGGCCAGCTTCAGGAAGGGCGTGGCCACGCGCGACATCGCCGGGTAGTCGGTCCACGAGACCAGCAGCATGGCCTGGCGCGTCGGGCTGACAAACGGCACCGGCGGCGACGGGGCGTGCAGCACGTCCAGGATGTTCTTCGGCGGCTGGCTGTAGCCGGATGGCGTGGCAGGCGATGAGGGCGCGGCCAGCGTGGCTGGCAGCACGGCCACGCTCAGCGTGGCCGCCAGGAGACGGGCAAGCGAAACAGACACGGACACAAGCTCCTTGTGGGATGCGGATGAAAAAGTGGCCGCGTCGGTTGAACGCGGCCACAGGGATTTTGGGGGCTGGCGCTCAGGCCGGCTGCTCTTCGATCACGTAGCTGGCGCCATCGAACTGCGCCAGCGTCTCGACCAGGAAGGGCATCACTTCCTTCAGCTGCGCGTGCAGCGTCCAGGGTGGGTTGATGATGAACATGCCCGAGCCTGTCAGGCCGAAGCCGCGCTCGCCGGGTTGGCTCACCGTCAGCCGCACGTGCAGCCAGCCCTTGGGCGACAGCGCCATCAGCCGCTTGGGCAGCTGGGCCGATTCGACCCGGCTGACCTGCGGGTACCAGACCATGTAGACGCCTTCGGCAAAGCGCACCACCGCTTCGCGCAGCGCCGCGACGACCTTGCCGTAGTCGCCCACCAGCTCGTAGGACGGATCCATCAGCACCAGCCCGCGGCGCGGATTCGGCGGCACCTGGCCCTTGAGGCCGGCAAAACCGTCCTCGTTGAAGATCTGCACATGCTTGTTGCCGCCGAAGTGGGCGGCCAGCGTGCGCGCGTCGGTCGGGTGCAGCTCGAACATGCGCATCTGGTCGGTGCGGCGCAGCAGCTGGCGGGCGATGGAGGGCGAGCCGGGGTAGAGCGCCAGCGGCGGCGTCATGCCTTTTTCCAGCACCGGCTGCACGCCGTCTTCGCCCGGCTGCAGGTTGAATTCCTGCACCAGCCGCACGTAGTCGGCCACCAGCGGCGGCAGGTCGGGCCGGCTCCACAGGCGGTTGATGCCTTCGCGGTACTCCGCTGTCTTCTGCGCCTGCTGGCCCTTGAGCAGGTAGCCGCCGGCGCCGGCGTGGGTGTCGACATAGCGGTAAGGCTTGTCCTTTTCCGCCATGTAGCGCAACACCTGGACCAGCACCAGGTGCTTTAGCACATCGGCGTGGTTGCCTGCATGGAAGGCGTGTCGATAGGCCAGCATCTCGGGGGTCTTTCTGTCAGGTCAACACCGGACTGTACCGGGCGGACTAGGCTGGAAGGATGAGCAATCTTTTCTCCCCCCTCCAAGTCGGCCAGATCGCACTGGAAAACCGTGTCGTGATGGCGCCGCTGACCCGCAACCGCGCCAGCGCCGGCCGTGTGCCCAACGACCTGATGGTCGAGTATTACCGCCAGCGCGCCAACCCGGCCACCGGCATGGGCCTGATCGTCACCGAGGCCAGCCAGATCAGCCCGATGGGCCAGGGTTACCTCGACACGCCGGGCATCTACAGCCCCGAGCAGGTGACGGGCTGGAAGAAGGTGACCGATGCGGTGCATGCCGAGGGCGGCAAGATCGTGATCCAGCTCTGGCACGTGGGCCGCATCTCGCACAGCTCGCTGCTGCCCGAAGGCGCGCAGCCGGTCTCGTCCACCGCGAAGCCTGCCAACACCAAGACCTACATTGCCGAAGGCTTCGCGCCGGTGTCCGCACCGCGCGCGCTGACGCTGCCCGAGATTGCCACCACCATCGAGGACTACCGCAAGGCCGCGCGCAACGCGATCGAGGCCGGCTTCGATGGCGTCGAGATCCACGCCGCCAACGGCTACCTGCTGGAGCAGTTCCTGCGCGACAGCTGCAACGACCGCACGGACGAATACGGCGGCCCGATCGAGAACCGCGCCAAGCTGCTGCTGCAGGTCGCCAAGGCCATCACCGACGAGATTGGCGGCGGCCGCACCGGCATTCGCCTGTCGCCCATCACGCCGGCCAACGACATCGGCCAGGACAGCAATGCCCAGGCGCTGTACGAGTACGTGGTGAAGGGCCTGGCCCCGCTGGGCCTGGCCTTCGTGCACGTGGTCGAAGGGGCGACCGGCGGCCCGCGCGACCTCAGCGACCAGGGCATCACCTTCGACTTCCCCGCGCTGAAGAAACTCTTCCCTGGCGCCTGGATGGTCAACAACGGCTACGACCGCGCGATGGCGATGGATGCCATCGAAACCGGCAAGGCCGACCTGGTCGCCTTCGGCAAGCCGGCGATTGCCAACCCGGACCTGAAGCTGCGCCTCGAAAAGAACGCCGAACTGGCCGTGCCGGACATGAAGCGCCTGTATGGCGGCAGCGGGCCCGAGGGCTACACGGACTATCCGAGCCTGGGCTGAGCTTCCGTGGCGCTGGCAAACGCCACGCGATTGCGCCCTTGCTGCTTGGCGCGGTAGAGGGCCTGGTCGGCCAGGTCGATCAAAGGCTTGAGTTCGGCAGCGCCCTCTGCCTGCGTGCTGTCGACCGCGCCCATGCTGCAGGTGACGGTCAGCGGCGTGCCGTCCTCCAGCGCGAATGGGTGTTGCGCCACCAGGCGGCACAGGTGCTCGACGCGCTGCCGGCCGGCCGAGGTGGCGCAGGACAGGCCGGGCAGCACCAGCAGGAACTCTTCGCCGCCGTAGCGGCCGAGGGCGTCGTACTCGCGAATGTCGGCCTGCAGGCAGCCCACGACGGCTTGCAGCACGGCATCGCCCGCAGGGTGGCCATGGCGATCGTTCACGCGTTTGAAGTGGTCGATGTCAAGCAGCACCAGCATCACCGGCGGCTCGCTTCGCCTGGCCCTGGCCAGTTCCCGCTCGGCCGTGGCCATGATGGCCCGCCGGTTCAGCGCGCCGGTCAGGCCGTCGGTGAGTGCCAGTTGGCGCATCTGTTCATGGGAGGCCTCCAGCGCCTGCGTTCGTTCGTGCACCAGCCGCTTCAGCTCGGTCTGCCGGTGCATCAGGCGACCCACGCGCCATCGGTGCGCCGCCATGACCAGGCAGGCGATCAAAGCGGCATAGCCCAGGCGAGCCCACTGGCTGCGCCACCAGGGTGGCAGGATCTGAAATGAAAAGCTGACCGTGGCCGAGCGTTGGCCCAGGTCCAGGTTTTCTGCCCAGGCCTCGAAGCTGTAGTCGCCTTCGGGCAGGGCGGCAAAGCCCACTTCCTGGTTCGAGGTGACCGTCCACTCGTCGCTTTGACCGCGCAGCCGGTACCAGACGCGCAAGCCTTCCCGGTTGGCAAAGACGGGCACCCGCCAGTGGATCGCCAGAGGCTGCTCGGACCAGTTCGCCTGCCAGGGCAAGGCAGGGTCTGGCGTTTCCTGGGCGCGGCGGATGCTGGCGATGTCAAGCGCCAGATTGGCCTGTCCCAGCAGCTGCTCGGGTTGCGAAATCCTGCTCGCACCCTGGCTGGTGCCCACCCAGATGTCACCGTCCTCGTCTTCATAGAGTGCGTTCTGGTTGCAATCGCCCCAGACCAGCCCTTCGGAGGGATCGAAGCGGCGCCAGCGTTCGCCGTCGGTGACCAGCAAGCCCCCATCGCTCGCCACCCACAGCCAGCCACGGCGATCCTCCAGCAAGCTCTGGATGTTGCGCCTGCCCAGCGCCTGGGCCCGCACGCGCTCGGCATGCCAGCCGCCTGCGGCATCTGGCGCCATGCGCCACAGGCCGCCGTCACGGGTTGCGAAGTACACGCGCTGGTGCTTTCCGCAGGCCAGGGGCCAGACGGCCGTGGTGGCGCTGGGCAAGCCCTGCACCCGGGGCCTTGTGAAGCCTTGGCCGGGCAGTTGCAGCAACAGGCCTGCGCTGGTCGCCAGCCAGAGGCGACCCGCATCGTCCTGGCACATGTTCAAAATGGCGGCATCTCTGCCCGTTGCTGAGCGTTCAGCCTCGATCCGCCGGGCCACCGCCTGGCCTGTGCCATCTGGCCGGATGTCGTACAGGCCGCCATCGGTGGCCGCCCACAGCGTGCCATCCGGGCGGGGCAGCAACTGGTAGATCACCGGCAGGCCGGCCACCGCGCGGCGCCATCGGCCGCTGCGTTCGTCGCGCCGCAGCACCTCGCCCTGGAAGGTCGCCATCCAGAGCTGGTGCTGCGCGTCTTCCACCACACTGCCAACCTGGTGGGCGGTCCCGGCGGTCGGGTGCACCTGCAGAGGGGCCGTGGTCCCTGCGCCCCCCGAGGTCTGTGCAACGCCTGAGCCCGTGCCCAACCAGAAGCGGCCGCGGCTGTCGCGCATGAAGCGCCAGACTTCCGGGTCCGGCAGGCCCTGGCCCATCGTCCAGTTGGACCAGTGGTCGTAGCCTGACCAGCGCGCCAGGCCGCGCCCGGCCGTGCCGAGCCAGACCTCACGGTCGCGGTCGACCAGGATGGCGTGCACGCCGCCGGCGGCTTCGAGGCCGTTGCTGCGGCCAAAGCGCTGCCAGCGGCTGCCATCCCAGCGCAGCAGGCCGCCGTCCTCCAAGGTCAGGATGCGGCCAAGGCCGTCTTCCGCCATCGGCATTTGCGGATGCAGGGTGCCCGGGCGCAGTTCTGCGGGGGTGCGGGCTTCGAACTGCTGCCCACCCGCCGGCAGCTGCATCACGCGCTCAGGAGCGCGTGCCCAGATGCTGCCGTCGCGCGCCTGCAGCAGGCTGCGCCAGAGCGTCTGCGGCAGGCCTTGTTTCTCTGTCCATTGCGCCAGCCGGCCTTGCTGCCATCGGCACAAGGCCTTGCCACACCCCATCCACAAGCTGTCTTCGCGGTCCACCAGGATGGATTGCAGCACCAGGCTGGTCAGCTTGGCTTGGGCCTCTGGCGGCAGAGCGGGCACGGCTTGAAGGCTCGCGGGCGTCCAGGTGGCTGCTGCGCTGGCGGCCGGTACAGCCGGCACTCGCTTGAGCTGCCCCTTGGAGAGCACCAGCAGGTCGCCTGCGGTGGTGAGCGCCAGCGTCTGCCCGAGGGCGACTGGCAACGGCCGGCCCGCCTGGTCCGTGACCTGGGTGAAACCTCCGTCCCGCCGGAGCCACAGGGCCTCCGTGGTGCCCACCCAGAGCCCGCCCTGGGTTGCCGGCATGAGGGCGGTGATCTGCCGGTCCGCCAGCGGAAGTGCTTCAGGATCGGCGCGTGCAATGCGCGAGCCGTCGTGCAGGTACAGGCCGTTCTCGGTGCCGATCCAGAGCCGGCCCTTGTCGTCTTGTGCCAGGGCGGTGACGACGAGATTGTCCAGGCCGGACGCCGACTGCATGTACTGCAGCGGCAAGGCCTGCGCCATGGCTGCTGGCCCTGCCATCGCCGCCAGACAGCTGGCGAGCGCTGCGCACAGGCACCGCCACGCCAGCGGCCAGCGGGTCAGTGCGCTCAACCATTGCAGACTGTGGCCGGGCCTGCTGCCCTTCACGGAAGATCGTGTCATTCCAGGTGCAGCGTAGCGCGGCGCATCAGCGCAACAAACGCGAAGAAGCGGGCCTGCGACCCGCCATTCGCACGGGCGTCGGGCATTGGCGGAGCGGCAGCGGGTCAGCGGGCCATCTTGGCGCGGAACCACTCGGACAGACTGAGCTCGCGCGCGCCCGGCACCAGCGTGATCTCGTCGCCCGCCTGCACCTCGCCCGGTACCAGCACCGCGAGGTAGCTGCCGCAGTAGCCGGACTGCACCATCAGCTTCGAGGCCTGGTTGAAGCCCATCGCGGCATTGAACTTGAAGCAGGGTTGGCGGGGTTCGCTGACGACCAGCGTGGCGCCACTGGGCAGGATCAGGCGGTCGCCAACCCACAATTCGCGTTCGGTGACGCCTTGCAGCGTGAGGTTCTCGCCGACGAGGCCGGGCGGCACGTCTTCGTCCCAGGCGCCGGCGCGAGCCTGCGCGCGCACGGTGCGCCAGAACGGCAGGTGTTCGCTGGGGTAGGCGTAGACGGCCTTTTGAATGCCGCCGTGCACCGTGGGGTCCGCCTGCTCGTCGCCTTCCAGGCCCAGCGGATGGATCATCACCGGGGCGCTGCAAGGGCGCTTGCCAATGGCGGTCATGACCTCGCGGCCGTTGATCTGCACGCGCTGGGCGCGGGCAACGTTGACGCTGAGGATTTTCATGCCCGGCATTTTCGCCGGTGATGGCGAGCGGGGCCAGCGCCGGGCCGCCCCAAGCGGCCCCGCCTACCCGCTTGCCGGGTGACCCCGCGTACTCGCGGGGGCGGGTGCCGATTTACCTGCGGTGGATCTTGATGGTCTGGACCTTGGGCGTGCCGCCGTCACCACAGTTGCTGCAGCCGCCGTCACCACCGCCGCAGCCGCCGGCCTGCCGCGCCGCCTTCTGCAGCCAGGCCTGGTTAGGCGCCAAGGGCAGCAGCTTGCGCGCCAGGCCCTGTCGCAGCGCTGCCGGCATCAGCGTCCACAGCGCATAGGCCAGGCTGCCGGCCACCAGTGAAAGGACGATCAGGTTCTGCATCAGCATGGCGTCAGCCTCCCAGCCAAAGGGTCACGTGATAGGTCACGAAGGCGGCCGCGTAGGCCAGCGCGAAGAGGTAGGTCGCCATCCAGAACGGATAGCGCCAGCTGTTGGTCTCGCGCCGCACGGCGGCCAGCGTGGAAATGCACTGCGGCGCGAAGATGAACCAGGCCAGCAGCGCGTAGGCGGTGGCCAGTGACCAGCCTTGCGCGATCACCGGCGCCAGGCTTTCTGCGACCTGATCGTCTGCCGCGGACAGCGAATACACCGTGCCCAGCGCGCCGACCACGACCTCGCGCGCGGCCATGCCCGGCACCAGCGCGATCGAGATCTGCCAGTTGAAGCCGATGGGCGCGAAGACGTGTTCCAGCAGCTTGCCGAGCTGGCCGGCGAAGCTGTACTGGATGGGCGCGCCGGTGGCGCCGTCCGGTGCAGCCGGGTAGCTGGAGAGGAACCACAGCAGCACCGTCAGCGAGAAGATGATGGTGCCGACGCGGCGCATGAAGATGCTGGCGCGTTCCCACAGGCCCATTGCCAGGCTGCGCAGGCTGGGCACGCGGTAGGGCGGCAGTTCCAGCATCAGCGGCTGGTAGCGGCTCTTGTGCCAGACGCGCTTGAAGACCCAGGCCACCGCGCAGGCGGACAGCACGCCGGCCAGGTAGAGCGCAAACAGCGTCAAGCCGCGCAGGTTGAATGGGCCGACGGCGCGGTCCGGCACGAAGGCGCCGATCAGCAGCGCGTAGACCGGCAGCCGCGCCGAGCAGGTCATCAGCGGCGCGACCATGATGGTGGCCAGCCGGTCGCGCCAGTTGGCGATGGTGCGGGTGGCCATCACGCCCGGAATGGCGCAGGCGAAGCTGGACAGCAGCGGAATGAAAGCGCGGCCCGACAGGCCGACCTTGCCCATCAGCTTGTCCAGCAGGAAGGCCGCGCGCGGCAGGTAGCCCGAGTCTTCCAGGATCAGGATGAAAAAGAACAGGATCAGGATCTGCGGCAGGAAGACGATCACGCCACCGACGCCGGCGATCACGCCGTCCACCAGCAGGCTGCGCAGCGGGCCGTCGGGCATGTGCACGCTGGTCCATTCGCCCAGCCCGGCCATGCTGTCCTTGATCAGGTCCATCGGCCAGTTGGCCCAGGAGAAGACGGCCTGGAAGATGATGAACAGCAGCGCGGCGAGGATGACCGGGCCGACCCACGGGTGCATCACCAGCGCGTCCAAGCGGGCGTCCAGCCGCGGCTTGCGCATCGGTTGCGGCGCGGCCAGTGCCAGGATGCGGGTCACCTCGCGCTGCAGCGCGATGACTTCGGCCAGGCCGACCGCCGGCCGCGCGGCGTGGCCGTGTTCGGTGACGGCGGCCGGGGTGGCCGGCAGGCGGCCGATGGCCTCGCCGAGTTGCTGCAGCAGGCCGTTGTGGCCGTCGTTTTTCACCGCCACGGTTTCGACCACCGGGCAGCCAAGTTCAGCCGCGAGGATCTTGCTGTCGATCGCCAGGCCGCGGGCCCGCGCCACGTCGGCCATGTTCAGCGCCACGACCATCGGCCGGCCCAGCCCGCGCAGTTCCAGCACCAGGCGCAGGTTCATGCGCAGGTTGGTCGCGTCGACCACCGCGACGATCAGGTCCGGCACGTCTTCGCCGGCGCGCCGGCCTTCGATGACCTCCAGCGTGACCTGCTCGTCCAGCGTCACCGGCCGCAGGCTGTAGACGCCCGGCAGGTCGATCACCGAAACCGTGCGCCCGCTGGCCAGCCGGGCCGTGCCGACCTTGCGCTCGACCGTCACGACGGCGTAGTTGGCGACCTTCTGGCGCGCCCCGGTCAGCAGGTTGAACAGCGCGGTCTTGCCGCAGTTCGGGTTGCCGACCAGCGCGACGCTGGGAGCGCGGCCGCCCAATTCATCCATCGTCGCTGCGGTGCCGGCGCTCATTTCGCCGCTCCGTCCAGCGCCACCTCGATGCAGACCGCTTCGGCCAGCCGCAGCGCGAACAGCGCGTCGCCCACCATCACCGCCAGCGGCTCCCGGCCGCCCGGCCCGCGCTGCACCACCTGCACCGGCTCGCCCGGCAGGAAGCCCAGTTCGGCCAGGCGCTGCAGCGCGGCTTCATCGAGGTCGGCGCTGCGCGTTTGCAGCTGCGCCACGTGCGCCAGCGCACCGGTGGGGAGTTCGGACAACAGCATGAAGCGGACGAAAGGGAAAATTGGCTGAGAACGTGCCGGTGCGACCGGCACGGCCATTGGCATACAAATGAGAGTATGTCTCATTTGCATCCTGCTGTGGCGCCTGCGTGTTTTGGTCGGTCTTTGCCGTTCCAGGCCCCCTTGGCGGATTCAGGCATCGGTCCATGCCGGATTTGCATGATGGCGCGACGAGGCTTGGTGCTCGAATTACGGCGAAGTTACATTCGCATGACGGGTTCCTTCCTGTGCGGATGGGTCGTGATCGGGTTGAGGGGAGTGAAACCTCGTGTAACTCCTCTGCGGCCTTGCCACCCCGTCAGGCAGTACCCGCTCGCTCGCGGCATTGGGCGAGCCCCGCATGTGCCGGCAGGCCGTTTGGCCGCCGCCCCGGTGACATTGGCGAGGTTCGCCCAATCCCGTCTTTTGACTTTGATGATTGGAGCCTTGCCATGAACCGCCCCGTCGAGGAAGGTGTTCGCTTGAACGCGCCCGCCTACGTGAAAAATGCCCGCCTGCTGGCCTGGGTGGCCGAGGTGGCCGCGCTGACCGAGCCCAGCGACATCTACTGGTGTGACGGCTCGAAGGAAGAGTACGACCGCCTCTGCCAGCAGTTGGTGGCCGCCGGCACCTTCAAGCAGTTGAACCCGGCCAGGCGCCCTGGCAGCTACCTCGCCTGCTCCGATCCCTCGGACGTGGCGCGGGTCGAAGACCGCACCTTCATCTGCGCGCAGCGCAAGGAAGACGCCGGCCCGACCAACAACTGGATGGCGCCGGCCGAAATGCGCGCGCTGCTGCAGACCGGCGAACAGGCGCTGTTCAAGGGCAGCATGAAGGGCCGCACGATGTACGTCGTGCCGTTCTCGATGGGGCCGCTGGGCTCGCCCATCGCGCACATCGGCGTCGAACTGTCGGACTCGCCGTACGTGGCCGTCAACATGCGCGTGATGACCCGCATGGGCCGCGCTGCGGTCGAACTGCTGGGTGTGGAAGGCGACTTCGTGCCTTGCGTGCACACCGTGGGCGCGCCGCTGGAAGCCGGCCAGGCCGATGTCTCGTGGCCTTGCAACAAGACCAAGTACATCGTGCACTACCCCGAGACGCGCGAGATCTGGTCCTATGGCTCGGGCTATGGCGGCAACGCGCTGCTGGGCAAGAAGTGTTTTGCACTGCGCATCGCCTCGACCATGGGCCGTGACGAAGGCTGGCTGGCCGAGCACATGCTGATCCTGGGCGTGACGAGTCCGGCGGGCAAGAAGTACCACGTCGCCGCCGCCTTCCCCAGCGCCTGTGGCAAGACCAACTTCGCGATGCTGATCCCGCCGGCCGCGCTGGGTGACTGGAAGGTCACCACCATCGGCGACGACATCGCCTGGATCAAGCCGCGTGCCGACGGCAAGCTCTGCGCGATCAATCCGGAAGCCGGCTACTTCGGCGTGGCCCCGGGCACCAATTTCGAGACCAACCCGAACTGCATGCACAGCCTGGACCGCGACGTGATCTTCACGAACGTGGCCCTCACCGATGACGGCGACGTCTGGTGGGAAGGCATGGGCCCGGCACCCGCGCACGCCATCGATTGGCAAGGCAAGGACTGGACGCCGCAGATTGGCAAGGAGACCGGCGCCAAGGCCGCGCACCCGAACGCCCGCTTCACCGTGCCTGCCACCAACAACCCGGCGCTGGACCCGGCCTGGGACGATGCCGCTGGCGTGCCGATCGACGCCTTCATCTTCGGCGGCCGCCGCTCCACCACGGTGCCGCTGGTGACCGAGGCGCGCGACTGGACCGAGGGCGTCTACATGGCCGCGACCATGGGCTCCGAAACCACCGCCGCAGCCGTCGGCCAGCAAGGCGTGGTTCGCCGTGACCCGTTCGCCATGCTGCCCTTCATGGGCTACAACATGAGCGACTATTTCCAGCACTGGCTGGAGCTCGGCACCCGGCTGCAGGCCCAGGGCGCGAAGCTGCCGGCCATCTTCTGCGTCAACTGGTTCCGCAAGGGCGCAGACGGCAAGTTCGTCTGGCCGGGCTACGGCGACAACATGCGCGTGCTGAAGTGGATGGTCGAGCGCATCGAAGGCCAGGCGCAGGCCCAGGAGCACTTCTTCGGCCTGAGCCCGCGCTACGAAGACCTGAGCTGGGACGGCCTGAGCTTCAGCCGCGAGCAGTTCAACAGCATCATCAGCGCCGACCCGGCCGCCTGGACCGCCGAGCTGAAGCTGCACGAAGAGCTGTTCACCCAGTTGGCCTACCACCTGCCGGCCGAACTGAGTGCCACCAAGGCCAAGCTGGAGAAGGCGCTGGGCGCCTGAAGCGCAGGCAGCGCACCGTCAGGAGCGCCCTGCGGGGGCGCTTTTTTCATGCTCAGAACAAGCGGCCGACGTTGAACAGCGTCAGCAGGCCCAGCACCGCGAACACTGCCGCGGCGATGCCGTGCACCAGCGTCATCGAGACCTTGCGCGCGATCTGGTCGCCGAGGAATACCGCAGGCACGTTGGCCAGCATCATGCCCAGCGTCGTTCCGGCGACGACCGCGAACAGGTCGGCGTAGCGGGCGGCCAGCGCCACCGTGGCGATCTGCGTCTTGTCGCCCATCTCGGCAATGAAAAACGCGATCACCGTGGTGCCGAAGACGCCGAAACGGCTGCTGTTGCCTGCGGGGGCGTCGTCCAGCTTGTCCGGCACCATCATCCAGGCGGCCATGGCCAGGAAGGAGCTGCCGATCACCCAGCGCAGCAGGTCCGGCCCGAGCAGCGCCGCCACCGCGCCACCGACGGCGCCGGCAAAGCCATGGTTGATCAGCGTGGCGACCAGCACGCCGGCAATGATGGGCCAGGGCTTGCGGAACCGGGCGGCCAGCAAAACGGCCAGCAACTGCGTCTTGTCGCCCATTTCACCCAGCGCGACGACGCCGGTGGACACGAGGAAAGCTTCCATCTGAACAACTCCGGGGCCGGCACCAAGAAACCAGGACTGCACGCGCAACCCCGGCCCTACCGGAGGCGATGCAGTCAAAGGTCTTGCCAGGCCCAGCGCGCTGAGGCCAGCGGCGCTTGGTGGTTGCTGTGCGCGCCATGGCCGTGAGGGCCAAGTGTGTTGACGCGGACCCCTGTGGGGACAGGGCGGCTACTCCCCAATGACGAGTGGCCGGCAGTATAGCCAGCGCGGCCTGGATAGACTGCACCCGCCATGAAGATCCAATTGATGTCCGACCTGCACCTGGAGCGTGATCCAGGTTTTGTCCCCGTGCCGGTGCCCGGCGTCGACCTGCTGGTGCTGGCCGGCGACATCGGCTCCTACCAGGCCGGCTCGCGGCTGAAGGACGACGATTTTGGCCTCGCGCGCTTTTCGCCCCAGGGCGCCGGCGCGGCCTGGCCCGAGGTGATGTTCCTGCCGGGCAATCATGAGTTCGACCACCAGGAGTACGGTGCGACCTACGACAGGCTGCGCGGCCTGTGCGAGCAGCTCGGCATCACCTGGCTGGAAAGCGAGGTGCTGGTGCGAGGGCGCGTGCGCTTCATTGGCAGTACCTTGTGGAGCGATTTCGACGCGCTGGCACCTGCCGATGCCAGTGTCACCCAGCAGCTGCAGCTGCGCGAGAAAGCCTTCCGCGCGGCGAATTTCTACCTGCGCAAGAACACCAGCCTGCAGGACGGCCAGCCGATGCTGGCCGAAGCCGTGCGCGGGCTGTCACTCGCCAGCCAGGCCTGGTTGCGCGAGCAACTGGCCCGGCCGTTCGACGGCAGCACCGTGGTGGTGACGCATTTCGCGCCATCGCTGCGCAGCGCGGACCCGCGCTATGGCGTGAACCCTGGCACTGCAGGTTTCTGCAATGCGATGGACGACCTGCTGCCCCAGGCCGAGGTCTGGATGCATGGCCACCTGCATTGTTTCAACGACTACACGGTGCAAGGCTGCAGCGCCGAAGGGCTGCCCTGGGCCTGCCGTGTCGTCGCCAACCCGCTGGGTTATGCCAACAAGGGCGAGCAGGCGGCTTACCGGCCCGGGCTGCTGATCGAGCTGCCGGACTGAGTCCCGATGTGGCGCTCCGCGCGCTCAGTTGTTGTGGCGGCGGGCAAACCAGCCGCGGGATGGCGTTTGTCCACGGACGCCGCCGGACTCGGCGTGATGCGGCAGCGGTGGCTGGTCCAGCGTGTATTCCATGCCAATGGCAGTGCCCATGTCGGCCGGGTCTTGTTGGTGGCTGGCGGAACCGGCTGGCAGGCCGATCAGGCGGCGAAGCAGGCTGTTGGGTCGGGAATTCATGTGGACCTCTCCTCAAAAGTGTTAAGGAAAGTTTCGGCCGCGGCACACCCTGAGATAAGTTGAATGAAGCCAAGAACCACACGCTATTCAGGGTTTTATCCTGCGGCCACCCGGCACACGCTTTGCACCCGGTCTGGGGTGACGACAGGCATGCACCGAGTTGAAACATTCACGAATCTTATGAATGTCGAATTTAAGTAATCCGTCTTTCTGATTCGCCCCCTGCCGTCCACAATTCCGCCCATTGGGCCGCCTGACGCGGCCCGCATCTTTACGAGGCTGCGGCATGAAGGTCATTGTTCTCGGCGCCGGCATCATCGGCATCAGCACCGCCTGGTACCTGGCGGCTGAAGGCCATGAGGTCACGGTGGTGGACCGCCAGCCCGATGCGGCGCTGGAAACCAGCTTCGCCAACGGCGCGCAGATCTCCGTCTGCTTCTGCGAACCCTGGGCCAATGCCGGCGCGCCGCTGAAGGTGGCCAAGTGGCTGCTGCGCGACGATGCGCCGCTGCTGTTCCGCCCGCGCATGGACCCGTACCAATGGCGCTGGGGTGCCAAGTTCCTGACCCAGTGCACCGACGCGGCATTTGCACGCAACGTGCAGCAACTGGTGGCCTTGGGTGCCTACAGTCATGAGTCGCTGAAGGCCTTGGTCAATGAGACCGGCATCACGTACAACCGCCTGGAACGCGGCATCATGCATTTCTTCTCGTCTCAGGCCGACTTCGAAGCCGGCGCGCAGGCAGCCGGGCTGATGCGCGAATACGGCGTGGACCGTCGGGTGCTGAGCCGCGAGGAAGTGCTGAAGGTCGAGCCGGCACTGGCGGCCTTTGGCAGCCAGATCCACGGCGGCACGTACACCGCCAGCGACGAATCCGGCGACGCCCGTGTCTTCACGCAGGAACTGGCCCGCCGCTGCGCCGAGCGTGGCGTGAAGTTCCTCTGGCAGCACGACGTGCTGGGCTTCGAGCGCAGCGGCGACGCCATCAGCGGCGTGCGCGTGAAGGACCAGCTCAGCGGCCAGGCCCGCACGCTGGCGGTCGGCCAGTTGGTCGCCGCAATGGGCTCGTACACCGCACCCATGCTGCGCCCGGTCGGTGTGGACCTGGACATCTACCCGGCCAAGGGCTACTCGGCAACGATGAAGCTCAAGCGCCCCGAAGCCGCCAGCACCGTCAGCCTGCTGGACGACGGCCGCAAGATCGCGATCTCGCGCCTGGGCGACACCATCCGCATCGCTGGCACCGCCGAGATGGCCGGCTACGACACGCGGCTGGACACGACGACCGCGAAGGTCCGCTGCGCCTCGCTGGTGCAGCGCTACGAGGAGCTGTTCCCCGGCGTGGCCGACACCTCGGAGCCGAACTTCTGGACCGGCCTGCGCCCAAGCACGCCCACCAACATCCCCTACATCGGCCGCAGCAAGATCGGCAACCTGTGGCTCAACGCCGGCCACGGCACGCTGGGCTGGACCCATGGCGCCGGCTCCGGCCGGGCGCTGGCCGAGCTGATGTGCGGCCGCCAGCCGCAACTGCAGTTCGGCTTCTGCGGCGAGGCTGCGCCGGCGCGCCAGCCCATGGTCCAGGTCGCCTGAAGCGCCGTCTGCAGCGTAACGGGCGGGCATGACACAATCCCGCCCCCATGCCAGACGCCGCCTCTTCCCACGACCCTTCGGCGCGCCAGCCCGCCGCTCAGCCCGCCGCTTTCTGCGCCATCGACTTCGGCACCTCGAACTCGGCCATCGCACTGCCTGACGCGGGCAGCGTGCGCCTGGTCGAGGTCGAGCCCGGCCAGCGCACCATGCCGACCTCGGTCTTCTACACGATGGAAGGCCAATCGCCGCACGCCGACCCACGCCGCCTCTACGGCCGTGCCGCACTGGCCGCCTACGTGGACGGCGTCGAAGGCCGGCTGATGCGCTCGATGAAAAGCGTGCTCGGCTCGCCGCTGATCGAGCAGGGCACCGATGTCGGCGCCGGCCGTTCGGTGCGTTTCCTCGACGTGATCGCCGGCTACCTGAAGCACCTGAAGTCGCTGGCCGAGGCAGAAGCCGGCGGGCCGTTGCGGCGCGCGGTGCTGGGCCGGCCGGTGTTTTTTGTTGACGACGACCCGGTGCGGGACGCACAGGCCCAGGCCGCACTGGAAGCGGCGGCGCGCCTGGTCGGCTTCGACGAGATCAGCTTCCAGTTCGAGCCGATTGCCGCCGCGCTGGACTATGAATCGAGCACCGACCACGAGCAACTGGTGCTGGTGGCCGACATCGGCGGCGGCACCTCGGACTTTTCGGTCGTGCGCGTCGGCCCGCAGCGCGCCACGCAGATCGATCGTGCAGGCGACATCCTGGCCAGCCACGGTGTGCACGTCGCCGGCACCGATTTCGACCGCCAGGTCGAGCTCAGCGCCATCCTGCCGCTGGCCGGCTTCAAGGCGCTGGGGCCACCGCCGTCGTCACGCGAAGTGCCCAGCAAGGTCTATTTCGACCTGGCGACCTGGCACCTGATCAACACCGTCTACACGCCGCAGCGGGTCATGGAGCTGCGCCGCATGAAGACCTTTTATGCCGACCCGCAGTTGCACACGCGCTTGATGGCCGTGGTCGACGAGCGCCTGGGCCATGCGCTGATGGGCGAGGCCGAAGGCGCGAAGATCGCCGTGGCCGAAGGCCGCGCGGCCCACATCGACCTGGACGCCGTGGAGCCCCGTTTGAGCACCACGCTGGGCGAAGCGCAGGCCATGGCGGCGCTGGAGGCGGACCTGGCGCGCATCGTCAAGGCGGGCGTCGAAACCGTGCGGCTGGCCGGCGTCACGCCGGAGCGCATCGAAGCGGTCTACCTGACTGGCGGCTCGACCGGTCTGGCGCCACTGGCCACGCGCATTGCCGCGCCGTTTGCCAACGCGCGCACCGTGCGCGGCGATCGCCTGGCCAGCGTGGCCCAGGGCCTGGGGCTGCACGCCCAGCGGGTCTTTCGTTAGAAATGGTGCACCCGGACTCACGGATACCTGAGTCCACCCGCCAAGCGGGTTGCGCAGCCGCCTTGAGGCGGCTCGGCGCCGGCTGCGGGCTGGTGCACCCGGTTCGCGGGCGTACCCGAACCACCCGCCGGGCGGGTGGCGCAGGCCGCTTGGGGCGGCCCGGCGCTGGCCTGCGCGCGCACGGGCCGGTCAGTGCTTCGGCCCGGCCTTTTTGGCCGGGGCCGCGCGCCCTGCGGGCCTTGCTGCCGCGCCGCGCTGCGACGCGGGCTTGCGCGCCTTGGCGGCGGCACCGGCAGGCCGGCCCGATTGCGGGCGGCTGACATCGGCCAGCAACAAGGTGCTGGTCACCAGGCCCTCGACCGCGTCGGACAAATCGGCTGGCGGCTCGATCATCTCGATCATTTCCAGCAGGTCGTCCGCGTCTTCCAGGTCTTCGGGATCGAACACGCGGTACAGCACGGCCAGCGGTTCCAGCACTTCGCGCGCGTCGTTGCGCATCAGCTGCGGGAAACATTCCATCGCCAGCGCAAAACCTGCCACCCAGGGCATCACGGCCTGCAGCGGATCGTCCTCGTCGTCCAGCTCGAAGACCCAAGGGTCGAACCATTGGCGGCCGTGGATGGCGCGGTTCAGCTCCGCGTGGCGGCGGCGCACCAGGGCTTGCAGGGGTGCGCTGGGAAAGCTGGCCGGTGCGGCGCGGCCGTCGGCATCGATCACATGCGGGAACCAGCGCGCTTCGGGCACAGGGGTCGGCTGCAGCAGCACGCCGCAGAGGTAGCCGTCCAGCATCATCAGGTCCAGCGGCTCCAACGGTGCCGGCACGGCGTCGAGCAGCTGCTCCAGCCGTTCCATGTCGGCATCGTTCAGCGGGGCAAGGGCTTGCGGGGAAGGTGCTGCGGAAGAGGTGGCCATGATGGATTGTCTCTCGCGCGCCAAGCCAGGGCACTGCCCGCCCCAAATGCAAGCACCACACTTCGCCAGTGTGGCGCCCGCGCAAACCGCTTGTCCCTCTTCTGTGACCTTTTACCTAATCCCCCGTCAGGGGGATGTCACCGGCAGAAGCATCGCCGTACAGTACATCTCACGGTCGATGGAATGTTCAGCGAAGAGCGCTTGCATGCTGTTCCGTGCACGGCCTTGTTTTTCGACAAGGCCGTGCGTTCACCGGATGTTCTGTCCTTGTTCACGGCCGCGCACAGCAAAACTTGAAGCGGCTCTCCGTCATCGCTTATTCGTTCGATGTCGGGGCGTGTTGAGAAGGCAAGGGTATCGAATTGTGTCCAAGCCGGCACATTCCTGATGCCTAGGCTCAGACGGTGAACCAGGTTGCAGTCATGCGCTCGCTGTTCACGCCATCTGGCAATGATTTCGCCCGGTTCCAAGGTGCTTCTTGCATCCGGCATCCTGGCAAGACCATTGCCGCCAACGGTCCCAACGACGTCCTCTTGGAGGACTTATCCGACTCAGCTCGCAAGAGCTGGGTCGTTTTTTTTTTTGCCGTCCAGGATCGGCGTACCCTGCCCGGCAACATTCGAGCAGGCTTCTGTTGCTGCTTCATGGCAACGGGAAGCCCAAATGAAAACCTGCTAGCAAAAAGCTCACCAACGCTTGAACCGTGCGCGGCACCTGCGCCGTGCGCGGCCGAATGGCCCACAAGTGCGTGCCGAAGCTGCCCACCGGGCGCCAATCCAGCAGCAGTTGGCGCAAGCTGCCATCCCGCAGGGCGGCCTGGGCACTGAAGTCCGGCAGCAGGGTGACGCCCAGCCCGCCCAGCGCCGCGTCGCGCAAGGCTTCGCTGTTGTTGGCCGCCAATGGCCCGGCCACGCCCACGCTGAGGCGCTCGCCGCCGCCGCACGGCTCGAAGCTCCAGCCTGGCGTGTCACCGGCCCGCGGGTAAAACAGGCATTGATGCCAGGCCAACTCCTGCGGATGCGCCGGTGCCGCCTGGCGCGCCAGGTAGTCCGGGCTGGCCACCAGCACCGAGCGGGTTTCGCAGAGTTGCCAGGCGACATGGGTTTCCGGCGGTGAGTTGATGTGGCGCAGTGCCAGGTCGAAGCCGTCCTGCGCCAGCGCGCTGAGCCGGTCAGACAACTCCAGTTCCAGCCGCACTTCCGGGTACTGCGCCAGAAAGGCCGGCAGCCGCGGCACCAGTTGCTGGCGCGCCAGCGCGACCGGCGCGGTCACTCGCAGCAGCCCGCGTGGCGCGCCGGCCAGGTCGCGCACGCCACTGAAAGCGTCCTGCAGGGTCTCGAACGCGGGCCGGGTGCGCTCGGCCAGCAGTTGCCCGGCTTCGGTCAGGCGCACGCTGCGGGTGGTGCGCCGCACCAGCGGCACGCCGGCGGCTTTTTCCAACTCGCTGATGCGCTGGCTCATCGCCGCCTTGCTCAGGCCCAGGCGGCGCGCGGCGGCGGTGTAGCTACCGGCTTCGGCC
The DNA here is from genome assembly GCF_041287625.1 of Ideonella sp. Taxonomy (GTDB): domain Bacteria; phylum Pseudomonadota; class Gammaproteobacteria; order Burkholderiales; family Burkholderiaceae_C; genus Ideonella. Next base: position 39,033 of record NZ_JBGGNH010000071.1, on the reverse strand, counting down.
AGCGTGGCCAGGGCGTGCAAGTGGCCCCAGGGCGGCATGTTGTCGTTCGAGCTCATCGCCGGATTGTTCGCCAAAGTGAACAATGAATCCAGGCTTTTGGCATTGGCAGCAGGGTTGGCGCTGCCTAGACTCGAAGCTTCCGCCGAACCACTGGAGACCGCCATGGGCGCCCCTGAAGCTTTCACCCATACCGCCGATGTCGGCCACTTCATTGGCGGCCAACGTGTGCCGGCGAGCAGCGGCCGCAGCCAGGCGGTCTACAACCCGGCCACCGGCGCCGTGGCGCGCCAGGTGCAACTGGCGGCCGAGGCCGACGTGAACGCCGCCGTGGCCGCCGCCCAGACAGCTTTCCCGGCCTGGGCCGACACGCCGCCGATCCGCCGCGCCCGCGTGCTGAACCAGTTCCTTGCGCTGATGAACCAGCACCGCGACACGCTGGCCGCGATGATCACCGCCGAGCACGGCAAGGTCTTCACCGACGCGCAGGGCGAAGTCAGCCGCGGCATCGACATCCTGGAATTCGCCTGCGGCGCGCCGCAACTGCTCAAGAGCGACTTCACCGACCAGGTCTCCACCGGCATCGACAACTGGACGCTGCGCCAGCCGCTGGGCGTGGTCGCCGGCATCACGCCGTTCAACTTCCCATGCATGGTCCCGATGTGGATGTTCCCGGTCGCCCTGGCCTGCGGCAACTGCTTCGTGCTCAAGCCCAGCGAACGCGACCCGTCGGCCAGCCTGTTCATGGCCGAGCTGCTGAAGCAAGCCGGCCTGCCGGACGGTGTCTTCAACGTCGTGCAGGGCGACAAGCTGGCGGTCGACACGCTGCTCAAGCACCCGGATGTGCGCGCCATCAGCTTCGTCGGCTCCACGCCCATCGCCCAGTACATCTACGAGACCGGCGCGCATCACGGCAAGCGGGTGCAGGCGCTGGGCGGCGCGAAGAACCACATGGTGGTGATGCCGGACGCGGACGTGGAGCAGGCGGTGGACGCGCTGGTCGGCGCCGGCTACGGCTCGGCCGGCGAGCGCTGCATGGCGATCTCGGTCGCGGTGCTGGTAGGCGACGTGGCGGACAAGCTCGTGCCCAAGCTGGCCGAGCGCGCCCGCACGCTGAAGATCAAGAACGGCATGGCGCTGGACGCCGAGATGGGCCCCATCGTGACCCGCGAGGCGCGGGACCGCATCGAGGGCTACATCGGCGTGGGCGTCGAAGAAGGCGCCACACTGGTGGTCGACGGCCGCGGCCACACGGTTGCCGGCCTGGAAAACGGATTTTTCACCGGCGGCACGCTGTTCGACCACGTGACGCCCGAGATGCGCATCTACAAGGAAGAGATCTTCGGCCCGGTGCTGGCCTGCGTGCGCGTGAAGGACTTCGCCGAAGCGCTGGCGCTGGTCAATGCCCACGAGTTCGGCAACGGCGTGGCCTGCTTCACCAGCGACGGCAACGTGGCGCGCGAGTTCAGCCGCCGGGTGCAGGTCGGCATGGTCGGCATCAACGTGCCGATCCCGGTGCCGATGGCCTGGCACGGCTTTGGCGGCTGGAAGAAAAGCCTGTTCGGCGACACCCATGCCTACGGCGAAGAAGGCGTGCGCTTCTACACCAAGCAGAAAAGCGTGATGCAGCGCTGGCCCGCCAGCATCGCCAAGGGCGCCGAGTTCGTGATGCCGACCGCCAAGTAAATGGCGCCCCAAGGACCGGGCTGCGCCCGGCCCACCCCCCGGGGGGATCAAGGCAACTTGGGGCGGCCCTGCGTTGCCTTGAGTCTGTCCAATCAGCGCAGTGGGATCGGCGTGCTGCGGTCCACCGGCACGGCGGTCACGCTGTTCTGCGGCGAGCCTTCGATCACCCGGTCCGAGTAGGTCATGTAGACCAGCGTGTTGCGCTTGGCGTCCACCATGCGCACCACGCGCAGCCGCTTGAAGACCAGCGAGATGCGTTCGCTGAAGACCTCGTCCTGCTGCCGCAGCGGCTTGGCGAACGACACCGGGCCGACCTGCCGGCAGGCGATGGATGCCTCAGATTTGTCTTCCGCCAGGCCCAGCGCCCCCTTGATGCCGCCGGTCTTCGCACGCGAGACATAGCAGGTCACGCCGGCCACCAGCGGATCGTCATAGGCGTCCACCACGATCTTGTGGTCCGGGCCGATCCACTTGAAGACCGTGTCGACCTCGCCGACCGGCTCGGCGCTGGCGCCGCAAGCCACCACCGCCAGCAGGCCCAGGCCCGCGACCAGCCGCCAGCCCGGAACGGTCCGGCGGCGCTGCATTGTTTCCGTCATCTGCGCATTCCCTTCATGTGGCGGCCGATTGGCCGGGGCATTGTCCGTCGCAGCGCCAGCAGGCCGATGCCGCGCTGGACAAGAGTTCCGCTGGACAAGCCGGACATGGGCCCTGATGCTCCAGCCTCAAGGAGGACTGCGCCATGACGCCCACGCCACTTCACCCGTCCCAGGCCCCGCCCGCTGGCTCCACGGGGGCTGCGGCGCCCGACCTGGCGGCAGCCCAGGCGCTTTACCAGCGCCGCGCCGCGCACTATGACGCAGAACTGTCGGCCTTCGAGCCGCTGCGCCAGCAAGCCATCTCGGCGTTGGCGCTGCAGCCCGGCGAGACGGTGCTGGACCTGGGCTGCGGCACAGGGCTCAGCCTGCCCTTGCTGGCCCAGGCGGTCGGCCGGCGCGGCAGGGTGCTGGGTGTCGAGCCCTGTGCGCAAATGATGGCCCACGCCTGGCAGAGGGTGGACACGCTGAACCTGCGGCAGGTCGCGCTGCTGGAAAACGAGGCCGCCAAGGCCCCGCTGGCGCTGGCACCGCTGGCCGACGCGGCGCTGTTCCACTTCACGCACGACGTGCTGCAGCAGCCCGAGGCGCTGGCCCATGTACTGGCGCACCTGAAGCCCGGCGCCAGGGTGGTGGCCTGCGGCCTGCAATGGGCGCCGTGGTGGGCCTGGAGCTGCAATGCCTGGGTGCTGGGTGCTGCGCTGTACTCCACCACCACGCTGACCCACCTGCACGCGCCGTGGCAACAGCTGGCTGATGCGCTGCCCGGCCTGGAGGTCCAGCCCTGCTGGTTCGGCACCGTGTTCGTGGCGCATGGCACGGTGCCTGCGTGAGCAAACGACAGCCCCCCACCAATAAGGGTTCCCATGGTCTTTGCTGCACCTGCACAATAGGTGGATGAGCACCCCCAGACCCGCCGCTTCGCGTCAGGCCCCCCAAGGGGCTCAAGAGAACTTGGGAACGGCCCGGCGTTTTCCTGAGACCCGCGCCAGCTTCGCCGAAGACCGCCCGCAAACGCTGGGCGAGGAAATTGCCAACGCCATCAGCCACGGGCTGGGCTTTCTGCTGGCCGTGGCCTCGCTGCCCATCCTCGTGATGCAGGCGCTGAAGCAGGGCGGCACGCTGAGCGTCATCGCAGCCTGTGTCTTCGCCATCACGATGATGGTGCTGTACATGGTCTCCACCATCTACCACGCGCTGCCGCTGGGCCGCGCCAAGGTCTGGATGAACCGGCTGGACCACGCGGCCATCTACCTGTTCATCGCCGGCAGCTACACGCCGTTTGCGCTGGGCGTGCTGCGCGGCGGCTGGGGCTGGACGCTGTTCGGCCTGGTCTGGGGCGCGGCGCTGGTCGGCATCGTCGTCAAGCTGCTGAACCGGCTGCAGCACCCGTGGCTGTCCACCGGGCTTTACATCGCGATGGGCTGGATGGCGCTGATCGCCGTGGTGCCCATGGTCGAGCGCATGGCGCCGGCCGGCCTGGGCTGGCTGGTGGCCGGCGGCCTGAGCTACACGCTGGGCGCGCTGGTCTTCATGCTGGACAACAAGGTGCGCTACGCCCACTTCGTCTGGCACCTGTTCGTGCTGGGCGGCAGCACGTGCCACTTCTTCGCCGCGCTCTGGCATTCGCACGGCCCGGCCATCGTCGCGCCGCTGGCTTAAACCGCTGCGCGCTTGCCGCGCAGTTTCTTCCTGGCCCGCGCCAGGTGTGCCGGCGTCGCCATGCTGGCGCTGGCATCTTCCGCAGCCACCGCGCGCTGCAGCCAATGCGCTGCCGCCGGCCAGTCCCCGCACTCGGCCAGTGCCAGGCCAAACGCCTCGGCCACCGCGCCGCAGCTGCCCCAGCGCGAGCCAAAACGTTCCGACAGTTCGCCGAGCTGCACCCTGGCCTGAACCGCCGGCAAGCCGTTGTGCCGCACGCCCAGCAGCAGGTTCTCCAGTTGCAGCGCCAGTGCAGGCGCCGAGACAATGCCCTCGAAGCGCTGCTGCACCGCCGGCGCAGATTGCGCGTCGCCCACCGCCGTGCGCCAGCGCCAGTCCGGATCGCCATAACACTGGTAGGCCGCCCAGGTGTTGCTCTGCGGGTGCTGCGCCCAGGCCGCCTCCCGCGCTTCGCCCACCGCATCAATGAAGCGGCTGCCGCGCAGCAGGCTGGCATAAAAGGTCTCGGCAAACAGCGCGGCCGGCGCGTCGTCCACCGCCCAGCCGGCCGCCACCACGCAGCGCACGCCCATGCCGACCAGCGAGCCGGCCAACCCTGCCGCCCAGGCGGGCCAGTCCAGCGCTGTACTGGCGAGTAATGCGCCATCCGGCTGCTGTGCCAGGTGGCAGCAGTTCAGGAATGCCAGTTCCGGCACCCTGCGCATGGCGGCAAGCTCGCGCGGGCCGAGCACATTCCCGTCCGACAACACCACGCCGCCATCGGCGCCGGGCTCGCCATGGCCGGCCACGTGCAGCAGCCGGTAGTCGCGCGCCAGCAGCGTCGTGATCACCTCGTGCGCCGACGGGCCAGGGCCGTTGCCTTCGGGCACGCAGGCCAGGACCTGCGCGGCCGCCGGTTGCAACGCCTTCAGCACCGCGCGAGCCTCGGCGCGTGCGCCCGGCAGTGCGCCGTAGCGGTGGGTGTCCACCTGCGGCTCGCCGATCACCAGCACCGCATCATCAGCCCGCGCGTCGTGCGGCATCGCCGGCACGGCGGGGCGGCCGGTCGCCAGCGCCAGCCGGCGCAACAGCCGCGTGCGCAGCGCCCACGGCCTGTGGCGGGTTCCGCCGTCTTCGGCGGAGGCGTCCAGCAGCTCCCACGGAATGCCGGCGGTGCCAGGGTCGAGCTGGATCACCAGTTCGTTGGCCGCCGGCCCGCTGTCGCTGCCGCCCAGGTAGGCCTCGATTTCGGCCGGGATCAGCAGCTTGAACAGCGCGCGGCCGAGCGCTGGATCGTGCCTCGCCTGGGTCGAAGCCGCCTGCACCAGCGAGCGCAGCAGCCGCGGCTGGGTGCGCAGTGCGCGCACCTCGTAGCGGGCGCGGTGCGTGTCCAGCGTGTAGGCGATGGCGCTGCCACTTGGCAAGTCTTCCTTGTCGACGCCCGGTTCGTCACCGTTGTCCGGCACCGTCAGCGCCGAGAAGCAGTCGTAACCCGTGCCGCGGTAGCCTGGCTCTGCCGGCCGTCGCATGCCGCCGGTGCCGCTCAGCACTTCGGACAGCAGCGCCAATTCGCCCGGCCGGCTGCCGCAGAGGATGGACAGCCCCTGCCATGCCTCGGTCGCCCGGTCCAGGTACAGCTCCACCAGCTGCAGCTGCGCCACACCCGCCCAGCCGCTCTGGCGCAAGCGCTGCCCGGCCTCGCGCACGCCCATCACGATGGCTTGCGCCGCGCTGCCAGCCGTCATGCCCACGCCGCCGCTGCCCAGCAGCGTGGCGGCCAGCGTCAGGCCCTCTGCCCCGCCAGCGTCATGCTGCTGCACAAAGGCGATCACGGCCTGCTGCACGGTGTGCGCCAGCTCGGGCAGGCGCAGCTGGCCTTCTTCGCCCAGCCCGGCCACGATCACCAGCGGCAGCAGCGCCGTGTCGCCGCCGGCTGCGTGGAACAGCTGCTGCGTGCCCGGCGCCTCGGGGTACAGCCCGGCCGAGAGCGACCGCTGCATCGCGCCACCGACCAGCCGGTCCACTGCCGCCTCGGTGCCCGTCAGCCGGCTGGCCGCGTAGTGGCCGATCAGCAGCGCATGCGGCACGTAGCGCAGGTGGCCGTGCAGCACGCTGACCTGCAGCGCCGCCGCGGTGTCGTCGGCCTTCGGTTCAGGATGCCCATCCGCCACGGCGGCTTCTGCCATTGCCGCACGTGCCTTCGGCTCCGTCTGCTGCGCATCGGCCAGCGGCAGGAAGCCGCCGTCCCCGTCGTCGGCGCGGGTCAGCCCGGCCAGCATCCAGCGGACCGATTCCGATTGATTGAAGTAGCTGAAATGGTGGACCGCCGGCCCTTGCGCGAAGCGGAAACGCGCGCCGCCCGCCGGCCGCGCCAGCCCGCCGGCCATCGAGCCGGTGTTGATCACCAGGTCGTTGTCGGCGCCGTAGAACCAGTCCACCGCGAGCAGCTTGAGCTTGCCCCAGCGGCCCTCGGGCGCCAGGTCGCCGGTGATGGCGCTCAGGTCAGCGGTAGTCTGCAGCCCGGGCAGGCGCAGCAGCCGGGTGAGCGCCGAGCCGGGCATCATCGCTTCCAGCCCCGGCAGCGTGCGCGGGTCGGTGCGTTCCTTGACGACCTTCAACAGGAAGTCGGTCGCGTCGCCCAGCCAGCCGTCTCCCGCCAGCATGCCCAGCACCGACAGCCAGCGGTCCAGCCGGCCCGAGGCCAGCGTGGTGCCGCGGGCCGGGCAGGCCACGCGCACGAAGCGCGCAATGGTCGGGCGCCTGGCGTCCAGCACCTGCAGCAGCTCGGCCAGGTTGGCCTGGTCCTGCGGCATGCCGTCGAACAGCCCGGCCCGCCGGATCGCCGCCGTGCCGCCCGGCCCGCGCTGTGCCAGGCACAGCAGCTCGCCCACCAGCCCGCCGCGCGAGTGCGACGCCAGGTGCAGCGTGGCGCCCACCGGCAGCGCCCTGGCCAGCGCCAGCGCGTTGGCCACCGGGCTTTCGGTCAGGCTGCGGTGCTCGAAGGCGAAGACGTGTTCGCCGTAGCTTTGATGCAGCCTGGCCCGCGCTGCCTGCGCCTGCGCATCGTCGCGCCACAGGTCGCCAAAGCTGCCGGCCAGGCTGGACATCGTGCCATGCAGGAAGACCAGCAGCGGCGCATCGGCGGGCAGGTCACCCGCCGCCATTGACTGCAGCACCGGCGGCCCATCGTCCAGCGACACGCGGTACAGCCCTGGCGCCCGGTCACCCAGCTGCCGCGCTTCCAGCCGCGCGCCCAGCGCTGCCGCAGTGTGGCCGCTGACATCCACACCGAACAGTTCCAGCGCCTGCAGTGCGACACCCACAGCGCCGCGCTTGGTGCCCACGCCGAGCTGTTTGGGAACCAACTGCTGCGGCACCGCCCGGCTGCCCGCTGCCTTGCCCCGCGTGGCCGGCGGCTGCGCATGCTCGTGCAGGAAATCGTCCACCCGCGACCACAGCACCAGCCCGTCTTCCAGCGTCAGCCGCAGCACCTCGTCCGGCGCCGCATCGGCCATCACCTCCACCCCACCGCCGCGTCGCCCGGCGCCACCGTCCAGCTCGATGCGCCTGGCGCTTTGCACCGTCACCTGCCGCACAGGCAGCGCGCGGGCCGGCGCGGCATGGCCAGGCAGCTGCAGCTTCAGCGTGGGCGGATGGGGCGAGGCGGAAGGCGAGCGGCGGATGGGCATTGGCGATGAGCGGTCTGCAGGTGGCACAACAGGCGACACGGCGCGCTTGCGAAGCCGGGGCCGGCCCGGTTACGCTGCGCGGGTTTCACCCAGCACACGGAGTATCAGCGCATGCAAAGCCGCCTTGGCGCGAACGTCCCCTGGCGGTGGGCCGCCGCGGGCCTGCTCGTCCTCTTCACATCGCTTGCCAGCGCGGCACCGGTGAAGGTCTTCAACCTGGTGATGATGCAGTCCGAGGACGAACTGCAGGGCCGCATGCCCGGCGACGAGGCCTTGTCCGCCTACGCCGGCGCGGTGCAGGCGGCGATCCGCAATTTGGCGGCGGCCAACGATGCGCTGCCTTCGGTCGGCGGCTTCATCGTCGTCGCGGTGCGCCCCGGCAAACGTTCCAACGCCTGGCTGGACTTCGACCCGGCGCTGCCGGCCGCAGTCGCCACCGCGCTGGTCGCCGACATCCGCAAGGTGCCGCCGCTCGAAGTCCAGGGCGGTCCGCTGGTCTTCGCCATCAAGCTCGGCTTTGCCGACGGCATCCCGCCCCAGCGCATGGCGCCGTCACCACCGGAGTGGAAAACCGCCGCGGCGAAAGCCGGCAGGCCGATGGACACCACCGAGTTGGTCGAGCGGGCCTGGCGGGACTGACGCAAGGCCCAGTGGCGCACACAAAAAAGCGGCCCGAAGGCCGCTGCAAAGGACAGACAGTGAGTGAAGCGCTTGCTCAGCGCACCTTGCCGGCCTTCCATGCGTTGAGCAGCGTGTCGTAGGCAATGGTTTCGCCCTTGGGCTTTTCGTTGGCCAGCTTGGCCCAGGGCGCGCCCTTGTCGGACAGCCACTTGGCCGCGTCTTCCTTCTTGTTGAGCTTGGGAGCGCAATGGGCCATGCCGGCGCGTTCCAGGCGGGCCATCACGTCGTCCATCTCCTTGGCCAGGTTGTCCATCGCGCCTTGCGGGGTCTTCTCGCCGGTGACCGCCTGGGCCACGTTCTTCCACCACAGCTGGGCCAGCTTCGGGTAGTCGGGCACGTTGGTGCCGGTGGGCGTCCAGGCGACGCGCGCGGGGCTGCGGTAGAACTCGATCAGGCCGCCGTACTTGGCCGCGTTCTTGGTGAAGTAGTCCGAGCGGATGTCCGAGTCGCGGATGAAGGTCAGGCCGGTGATGGACTTCTTCAGCGAGGTGGTCTTGGCGGTGATGAATTGCGCATACAGCCAGGCGGCGGCGGTGCGGTTCGGGTCACCGTCCTTGAAGAAAGTCCAGCTGCCCACGTCCTGGTAGCCGTTCTGCATGCCCTGCTTCCAGTACGGGCCGTTCGGGCCGGGGGCCATGCGCCACTTCGGCGAGCCGTCGTCGTTGACGACCGGCAGGCCCTTCTTGGTCATGTCCGCGGTGAAGGCGGTGTACCAGAAGATCTGCTGCGCGATCTGGCCCTGCGCCGGCACCGGACCGGACTCGCCGAAGGTCATGCCCATGGCTTCCTTGGGCGCGTACTTCTTCATCCAGTCGATGTACTTGGTCAGCGCGTAGACGGCGGCCGGCGAGTTGGTCGCGCCACCGCGTTCGACCGAGGCGCCAACTGGCGTGCACTTGTCGGCCGCGACGCGGATGCCCCATTCGTCCACCGGCATGCCATTCGGAATGCCGATGTCGGCGGTGCCGGCCATCGACAGCCAGGCGTCGGTGAAGCGCCAGCCGAGCGACGGGTCCTTCTTGCCGTAGTCCATGTGGCCGTAGATCGGCTTGCCGTCGATGGTCTTCACGTCTTCGCTGAAGAAGGCGGCGATGTCTTCGTAGGCCGACCAGTTCAGCGGCACGCCCAGGTCGTAGCCGTACTTGGCCTTGAACTTGGTCTTCAGGTCTTCGCGCGCAAACAGGTCGGCACGGAACCAGTACAGGTTGGCGAACTGCTGGTCGGGCAGCTGGTAGAGCTTGCCGTCCGGTGCGGTGGTGAAGCTGGTGCCGATGAAGTCCTTCAGGTCCAGCCCGGGGTTGGTGAACTCCTTGCCGGCGCCGGCCATGTAGTCCGACAGCGCCATGATCTTGCCGTAGCGGTAGTGCGTGCCGATCAGGTCGCTGTCCGAGATCCAGCCGTCGTAGATGGACTTGCCGGACTGCATCGAGGTCTGCAGCTTCTCGACGACGTCACCCTCCTGGATGATGTCGTGCTTGACCTTGATGCCGGTGATTTCCTCGAAGGCCTTGGCCAGGGTCTTGGACTCGTACTCGTGCGTGGTCAGCGTCTCCGAGACCACCGAGACTTCCTTGACGCCCTTGGCCTTCAGCTTCGCGGCCGCCTCGATGAACCACTTCATCTCGGCCAGCTGCTGGTCCTTGTTCAGCGTGGAAGGCTGGAACTCGCCATCGATCCACTTCTTCGCCTCGGCCTCGCCGGCCCAGGCCGCGTGGCTGCCCAGGGCAGCCAGGGCGGCCAGCGCCAGGGTCGAAATGCGCAACTTGCTCATCATCATTTGTCTCCTCTTGTAGAACGGGTCACTCAACTACACACGAAACGAAAACACGGGGCCGTCGTGCCAGCCCTCAGCCGCGCCGCATGATCAGCGCCAGCGCGCCCATCGACACCACGAAGCTGATCCACACACTGGGCTCGCTGTCGAGCTTCAGCAGCTCTGCCAGCCAGCCGGCGCTGCCCACGAACGCCAAGTTGATGTAGGCCGCCGTCAGCAGCCCGATGAACAGCCGGTCGCCCCGCGTGGTCGCGATCGGCAGGAAGCCCTTGCGCATCACGGTGGGTGACTTGATCTCCCACAGCGTCATGCCGACCAGCATCAGCACGATGCAGCTGAAAAACACGGCCACCGGGGTGGTCCAGACCATCCAGTCAAGCATGGGATGCCTCGTCAAGGAAAGGAAGCGGCATGGGGCCCTTCGACAGGCTCAGGGAGAACGGCGGCGAGGGTTGTGCCCATCCGTTCGGGCTGAGCTTGTCGAAGCCCTGCGTGGCAGCGCGCAAGCCCTTCGACAGGCTCAGGGCGAACGGTGTGTGTGCGCTGAGCATCTTGTTCATACCCGGCCCATGGCGAAGCCCTTGGCGATGTAGTGACGGACGAACCAGATCACGATTGCGCCAGGGACGATCGTGAGAACACCCGCGGCCGCCAGCGTCGCCCAGTCCATGCCGCTCGCGCTCACGGTGCGCGTCATCGTCGCGACGATGGGCTTGGCGTTGACGCTGGTCAGCGTGCGCGCCAGCAGCAGTTCCACCCACGAGAACATGAAGCAGAAGAAGGCAGCCACGCCCACGCCCGCCTTGATCAGCGGCAGGAAGATGGTCAGGAAAAAGCGCGGGAAGCTGTAGCCGTCGATGTACGCGGTCTCGTCGATTTCGCGCGGAATGCCCGACATGAAACCTTCGAGGATCCACACCGCCAGCGGCACATTGAACAGCAGGTGCGCCAGCGCCACGGCCAGGTGCGTGTCCATCAGCCCCACGGTGGTGTAGAGCTGGAAAAACGGCAGCAGGAACACCGCGGGCGGCGTCATGCGGTTGGTCAGCAGCCAGAAGAACACATGCTTGTCGCCCAGGAAGCTGTAGCGGCTGAAGGCATAGGCCGCGGGCAGTGCCACGGTCAGCGAGATCACCGTGTTCATCGCCACGTAGATCATGCTGTTCACATAGCCCGAGTACCAGCTCTCGTCGGTCAGGATGAGCTTGTAGTTGTCCCAGGTGAAGTGCTGCGGCCACAGGCTGAAGCTGGCCAGGATTTCCTGGTTGGTCTTGAAGCTCATGTTGACCATCCAGTAGATGGGCAGCAGCGCAAAGACCAGGTAGGCGATCAGCAGCAGCGTGCGCTTTTGAAAACGACTTTCATTCATGGCCGGTCTCCTCTTGCGCCTGGCCGACTCGCTGCATCCAGTTGTAGAGCACGAAGCAGAACAGCAGGATGATCAGGAAATAGATCAGCGAAAACGCCGCCGCCGGGCCCAGGTCGAACTGGCCGACTGCCTTCTGGGTCAGGTACTGGCTGAGGAAGGTGGTGGCATTGCCGGGGCCGCCACCGGTGAGCACAAAAGGCTCGGTGTAGATCATGAAACTGTCCATGAAACGCAGCAGCACCGCGATCATCAAGACGCCGCGCATCTTCGGCAGCTGGATGTAGCGGAACACCGCCAGCTTGCTCGCGCCGTCGATGCGCGCGGCCTGGTAATACGCATCCGGGATGCTGCGCAGGCCGGCAAAGGCCAGCAGCGCCACCAGCGGCGTCCAGTGCCACACGTCCATCAGCAGCACCGTGAGCCAGGCGTGCGTGGCGTCGCCGGTGTAGTTGTAGTCGATGCCCAGCTGCGCCAGGCCGTAGCCCATCAGCCCGATGTCGGCCCGGCCGAAGATTTGCCAGATGGTGCCGACGACATTCCACGGGATCAGCAGCGACAGCGCGACGATGACCAGCGTGGCCGAGGACTTCCAGCCCTGAGCCGGCATCGCCAGCGCCAGGCCAATGCCCAGCGGCAGCTCTACCGCCAGCACCGCAAGCGAAAATCGCAGCTGGTTCCACAGCGCAGCGTGCAGGTCTTCGTCGCGCATCACCGAGGCAAACCATTCGGTGCCGACGAACACGCGCCGCTCGGGCGAGATGATGTCCTGCACCGAGTAGTTCACCACCGTCATCAGCGGCAGGATGGCCGAGAAGGCCACGCAGATGAAGACCGGCAGGATCAGGAACCAGGCTTTCTGGTTCACCGGTTTTGCGGTCGCGCTCATGCCACCAACTCCTCGTTTTGATAGAAGCAGGTGTGCGCGCCCAGCACCTGCAAACCGACCTGCTGGCCGGCTTCGGGCCGTTCGGCGTCCGGCGACAAGCGCACCTTCAGCACCTGCCCCGCCTGCTCGCAGCTGACCAGCACGTAGGTGCCGATGTCCTGCACCTGCTTGACCTTCGCCGGCAGCGTGCCCGGCGCACCGGCCACGTCCAGCAGCAGGTACTCGGGGCGGATGCCCAGTTTCAGCGCGCCGCTGGGCAAGGGCCGCGGCGCTGCCAGCGACTGGCCGGCAATCTGCAGCTGGGTGCCCTCCGACTGCGCCGGCAGGAAGTTCATGCCTGGCGAGCCGATGAAGTGGCCGACGAAGGTGTGCGCCGGCCGCTCGAACAAGGCCTCGGGTGTGCCCAGTTGCACCACCATGCCGCGCGACATCACGACCACCTGGTCCGCAAAGGTCAGCGCCTCGACCTGGTCGTGCGTGACGTAGATGAGCGTGAGCTTGAGCTCATGGTGGATCTGCTTCAACTTGCGCCGCAGCTGCCATTTCAGGTGCGGGTCGATCACGGTCAGCGGCTCGTCGAACAGCACCGCCGACACGTCCGGCCGCACCAGGCCACGGCCGAGCGAAATCTTCTGCTTCTGGTCTGCCGACAGGCCTGCAGCGCGCTGGTTCAGCTGGTGGCTCATCTCCAGCATCTCGGCGATCTGGCCGACACGCTGCTGGATTTGCGCCGCCGGCACCTTGCGGTTCTTCAGCGGGAAGGCCAGGTTCTCGGCCACGGTCATCGTGTCGTAGATGACCGGGAACTGGAACACCTGGGCGATGTTGCGCTGCTGCGGCGTGGCGCGTGTCATGTCCTGGCCGTCGAACTTCACCGTGCCCTGCGAAGGCACCAGCAGGCCGGACATGATGTTGAGCATCGTCGTCTTGCCGCAGCCCGAAGGGCCCAGCAGCGCATAGGCGCCGCCGTCGTCAAACGTCATCTTCAGCGGCAGCAGCGCGTAGTCGCTGTCCTGCTTGGGGTTGGGCCGGTAGGCGTGCGCCAGGTCGAGTTCGATCTTGGCCATGTCAGGTCCCCCGGGCCGCAGGGGCCTGCAGCAGTGCGCCGTTCGCGTCGAACCAGTACAGCTGAGTGGGCGCCAGGTGCAGCGTGATCGTGGCACCCAGCTCGAAGTCGTGCACGCCGGTGAGTTGCGCCACCAGCTCGCCAACGGCGGTGTGCACGTGCACGAAGGTGTCCGAGCCGGACAGCTCGGCGAGTTCGACACGGCCTGGCAGCGCCAGGTCGCCAGGGCGGGCCGCCACCCGCACCGCACTGGCACGCAGGCCCAGCGTGAAGCTGCTCGAAGCGCCTTGCGGCAAGCTCAGCGGCCACACCTCCTTGCCGCCCACGCGCACGCCACCTTCGGCCGGCACCGCGGCCAGCAGGTTCATCGGCGGGTCGGAAAACGCCTTTGCCACGCGCAGCGAAGCCGGGCGGTGGAAGACTTCGGCGGTGGGGCCGTACTGCAGCAGCTCGCCGGCATCCATCACCGCGGTGTAGCCACCCAGCAGCAGCGCTTCGGCCGGCTCGGTGGTGGCGTAGACGACAGTGGAATCGCCCGCGGCGAACAGCTGCGTCAGCTCTTCGCGCAGCTCTTCGCGCAGCTTGTAGTCCAGGTTCACCAGCGGTTCGTCCAGCAGCATCAGCGGGGCGTTCTTGGCCAGCGCGCGGGCCAGTGCCACACGCTGCTGCTGGCCGCCGGAAAGCGCAGCGGGCAGGCGGTCCAGGAAGACCTCGATGTGCAGCTTGGCGGCCAGCTCGCGCACCCGCCGGTCGATCTCGGCCTTGGGCTTGCCGCTCAGCTTCAGCGGCGAGGCGATGTTGTCGTACACCGTCATCGACGGGTAGTTGATGAACTGCTGGTAGACCATGGCCACGTCGCGCTCGCGCACCGGTTGGCCGGTCACGTCCGCACCGTCCACCCGCACGCGGCCGGCGGTGGGCTTGTCCAGCCCGGCCATCAAGCGCATCAGCGTGGTCTTGCCGGCTTGCGTCGCGCCCAGCAGCACGGTGACCGCGCCGGGCTTGGGCGCGATGCTCATCTCGTAAAGCCAGGTCTGCGGGCCGACGCGCTGGCTGATCTTGTCCAGCGTCAGCTGCATGTGGCCCCCGCGGCGCTGGGTTGGGGTTGTTCGTTCATGTACTTCGTCATCCAGTCCAGCACGCGTTGGCGTGCGTCATCGGTCAGGTGCAGGCCCAGCTTGCTGCGGCGCCACAACACGTCGTCGGCGCTGCGGGCCCATTCGTGTTCGGCCAGGTAGCGCAGCTCGGCTTCGTGAAGGCCGGGAGCGACCTCTTCGCCCAGGCCCGCAAGCGACTCGGCGCCGCCCAGCACCAGGCCGATGCGGCTGCCGTAGGCGCGCGCCAGCCGGCGCGTCAGCTCGCGTGGCAGCCACGGGTGGCGCTGGCCAATGGTCTGCACCAGGCGCTCGAAATCGGTGTCCGGCCGCTGCGGCGGGCCGATCCATTCGCGCAGGTCGCCACCGGGCAGGAAAGCGCCCTCGGTCCAAGGCTTGCGGCGCTCGCCCAGCATCTCGCCGACCTGGTCCGCGGCTTCTTCCGCGAGCTTGCGAAAGGTCGTGATCTTGCCGCCCCAGACAGAAAGCAGCGGCGCCGCGCCGGTCTGCGTTTCCAGCAGGTAGTCGCGTGTGACGGCGGATGGATCGCCGGCCGCATCGTCCAGCAGCGGCCGCACGCCGGAGTAGGTCCACACGACCTCTTCGGGCCGCACCGGCCGCGTGAAGTAGCGGCTGGCCTGCTCGCACAGGTAGGCGATCTCGTCAGGGGCGATCTTGGCGCCGCGCGGGTCGCCATGCAGTTCCTGGTCGGTGGTGCCGATCAGCGTGAAATCTCGCTCGTAGGGGATGGCGAAGATGATGCGCTTGTCGGGGTTCTGGAAGATGTAGGCATGGTCGTGCTCGAAGCAGCGTGGCACGACGATGTGGCTGCCCTTGACCAGCCGCAGGTGCTTGGTGGCCAGCGCTTCGCCGGCCGCAGGCGTGGCGGTGTCGCGCAGGAAGCGCTCGGCCCAGGGGCCGGCGGCGTTGACCAGTGCTCGGGCCTGCACTTGGCGCTCTTGAAAACCCCCGCTGCCGTCCGGCCCGCGCAGCGTGGCAAGCCAGCCATTGGCGCTGCGCTGGGCTGCGATGACGCGGGTGCGGGTGAGGACCTCGGCGCCGCGGGCCTGCGCGTCCAGTGCGTTGAGCACCACCAGGCGCGCATCGTCCACCCAGCCGTCGGAGTAGATGAAGCCGCGCGTGAAGCCGGGCTGCAGCGGTGCGCCGGCCGGGTGCTGGCGCAGGTCCACGCCGCGCGAGCCGGGCAGCACCTCGCGCTTGGCCAGGTGGTCGTAGAGGAACAGGCCCAGGCGGATCATCCACACCGGGCGCAGGAAGTTGGCCTTGGGGTCGTGCGGCATCACGAAGCGCAGCGGCCACATGATGTGCGGCGCGCTTTTCAGCAGCACCTCGCGCTCCTGCAGCGCCTTCCTCACCAGCGCGAACTCGCGGTATTCGAGGTAGCGCAGCCCGCCGTGGATCAGCTTGGTCGAGGCCGAGGAGGTGTGCGCGGCCAGGTCATCCTGCTCGGCCAGCAGCACCTTCCAGCCGCGGCCGGCCAGGTCGCGTGCAATGCCGCAGCCATTGATGCCGCCGCCAACGACCAGCACGTCGCAGTTCTGCGACGTGCTGGCGCTGTGGCCTGGCGATGCGGGCGAGGCAATGGGCAAGCGGTGTCTCCTCGGTTCGTTTTGTTCGTCCTTTTTCGTTTTACCTGAATTGGATGTTCGTTTGCAAGAGAGGTTTCATCGGTTTGTTTTCGTTTTGGTTCGATTACGCTGCGCCCCGAACGCCTGCCTCAGGCTCCACGCCGCCGCCCACAATCCCCGCATGACGCCCAACCCCCGCCAATCCGAGCTGCTGTCCGAGGTGAAGGCGCGCGGCAGCGTGTCGGTCGAGGCGCTGGCCGAGCGTTTCGGCGTGACGCTGCAGACCGTGCGGCGGGACGTGAAGCTGCTGGCCGAGGCCGGTCTGTTGGCGCGTTTCCACGGCGGCGTGCGCCTGCCCGGCTCCACCACCGAGAACATCGCCTACCGACAGCGCGAGGCCCTGCACGCGGACGGCAAGCAGCGCATCGCCCGCGCCATCGCCGCCCAGGTGCCCAACGGCTGTTCGCTGCTGATCAACCTTGGCACGACGACCGAAGCGGTGGCCCGTGCGCTGCTCGAGCACCAGGGCCTGCGCGTCATCACCAACAACCTGAACGTGGCCAGCATCCTGGCCGGCAACCCGGACTGCGAGGTCATCGTCGCCGGTGGCCTGGTGCGCCACCGGGACCGCGGCATCGTCGGCGAGGCCACGCTGGATTTCATCCGCCAGTTCCGCGTCGACATCGGCCTGATCGGCATCTCGGGCATCGAGCCCGATGGCTCGCTGCGCGATTTCGACTACCGCGAGGTCAAGGTCTCGCGGGTCATCATGGCGCAGTCGCGCGAGGTCTGGATGGCGGCCGACCACAGCAAGTTCAACCGTCCGGCGATGGTCGAGCTGGCGCGCTTCGCCCAGCTCGACCGCCTGTTCACCGACGCCGAGCCGCCCGCGCCGTTCCCCGCGCTGTTGGCCGAGGCCGGCGTGCAATGCGAAGTCGCGCAGCCCTGAGACACGAAAAGAATGACCTACATCCTCGCGCTCGATCAAGGTACCTCAAGTTCCCGCAGCATCGTCTTCGACGACAGCGGCCGTGTCGTCGCGCAGGCGCAGCGCGAGTTCACGCAGCACTTCCCGCAGCCCGGCTGGGTCGAGCACGACCCGCTGGAGATCTGGCAAAGCCAGCTCGCCACCGCGCGCGAGGCGCTGGCCAAGGCGCGGCTGCAGGCGGCCGACATGAAGGCCATCGGCATCACCAACCAGCGCGAGACCACGCTGGTCTGGAACCGCCGCACCGGCCAGCCGGTCTACAACGCCATCGTCTGGCAGGACCGCCGCGCCGAGCCGCTGTGCGCCGAGTTGCGCGAGCAAGGCCACGCGCAGGCGGTGCAGGCAGCGACCGGGCTGATCATCGACGCGTATTTCTCCGGCACCAAGATCCGCTGGATTCTCGACAACGTGGCCGGCGCACGTGCCGCCGCCGAGCGCGGCGAGCTGGCTTTCGGCACGGTCGACAGCTGGCTGCTGTGGCAGCTCACCGGTGGCCGCGTGCATGCGACCGACGTCAGCAACGCCGCGCGCACCATGCTGTTTAACGTGCGCGAGAACCGCTGGGACGAAAGCCTGCTGGAGCTGCTGAAGATCCCCGCCAGCCTGCTGCCCGAAGTCCACCCCAGCAGCCACCTGTTCGGCGAGACGGATGCCGCGTTGCTCGGCGCCTCGCTGCCCGTCGGCGGCATGGCCGGTGACCAGCAAAGTGCCCTCTTTGGCCAGGCCTGTTTCAAGGCCGGCATGGCCAAGAACACCTACGGCACCGGTTGCTTCATGCTGATGCACACGGGAGAGCGCTTCCAGGTCAGCGGCAACGGACTGATCACCACCGCGGCTGCGCAGCCGCATGTGGACCGCTCGGCCGCCTGGCGCCCGGAATTTGCGCTCGAAGGCAGCGTCTTCATCGGCGGCGCCGTGGTGCAGTGGCTGCGCGACGGCCTGCAGGCTATCTCGGCCAGTTCCGAGGTGCAGGGCCTGGCCGAAAGCGTGCCGGACGCCGGCGGCGTGATGTTCGTGCCGGCCTTCACCGGCCTGGGCGCGCCGTACTGGAACGCCGAAGCGCGTGGCGCGATCGTCGGCCTCACGCGCGGCAGCACGGTGGCCCACATTGCCCGCGCCGCGCTGGAAAGCATCGCCTTCCAGAGCGCCGCGCTGCTGCAGGCCATGAGCCGCGACGCCGTGGCCGCTGGCGGCCACCCGGTCACCGAGCTGCGCGTGGACGGCGGCGCCTGCGTCAACGACCTCTTGATGCAGTTCCAGGCCGACCTGCTCGGCATCCCGGTGCTGCGCCCGCAAGTCATCGAAACGACCGCGCTGGGTGCCGCCTACCTCGCCGGCCTGTCCAGCGGCGTCTGGCGCACGCTGGACGAACTGTCCAGCCAGTGGAAAGCCGAACGCGTCTTTCACCCGACGCTGCCGCGCGAACGGGCGGAGGAGCTGATGATGCGCTGGGAGCGGGCGGTCAGGCAGGCCACGGCAACCTGAGCGGCGGCTTGCACGTCACCAGCTCGTGACCTGCGGCTCGTTGCGGTGGCGCTCGTGCTCGGCGGCGCCGCGCGCATCGTCGGCGTTGTAGAAGTGATAGCGCCGTTTGCCGGCCTGCTTGGCCTGGTACATGGCCAGGTCGGCGCGGCGCAGCAAGACCTCGCGCTCGCGTGCGTGATCGGGGAAGGTGCAGACGCCGAGGCTGGCCGAGACATGGTCCACGCCACCGGCCAGCGCATAGGGCTGCGAGAGCACGTCGACCAGCAGCCCGGCGACGGCTTCCAGCTGCGCGCGGCTGCCGGTCTGCTCCAGGATCACCGCGAACTCGTCGCCGCCCAGGCGGCAGATCACGTCGCTGCCGCGCAGCGTCTGCTGCAGCCGCTCGCCGACCATGCGCAGCAGCGCGTCGCCCTGGTCATGGCCAAGCGTGTCGTTGACGCGCTTGAAGCCGTCGAGGTCGATGTAGACCAGCGCGCTGCCGCTGTCCTGCGTCCCGGCGCGGGCCAGGGCCTGGCTGATGCGTTCCATGAAGTAGTGGCGGTTGTGCAGCCCGGTCACGTTGTCGAAATAGGCCAGGTCGTTGAGCCTGGCCTCGGCCTGGCGGCGCTGGCCGAGCTCGTGGTGCAGGCGCACGTCGCGCTGCTGCAGCTGCTCCATCATGCGGTTGAAGGCGCTGGACAGGGCCACCACCTCGGCGGCACCGGCCGCGCTGGCGCGGCGCTCGAAGTCCTCATGGCGCCAGACGTGCAGCGCCGCGTCCACCAGCTCGGCCAGCGGGTCGGCAATGCGCGCCGCCACGCGGCGCCACAGCAGCACCGACAGGCCGAAGGCCAGCAGCGCCACCAGCATGCTGAAGCCCACGCTGCGCGCGAGTGCCAGGTACATCGGCCGCAGCTCGGCTTCCAGCGCCAGCGTGCCGACCCGCTCACCGTGGCGCTGCACCGGCAGGTAGAAGGCCACGCCGCACCAGCGCGTGAGCCAGCCCTGGCCCTCGGGCTGCAGCGTGTGGCAGGTGTCGGGACGCTGCTCGGGCGTGTCCCGGTTGTAGGCGCCCAGGGTCATGCCGTCGGGCGTGAAGAGGCGGGCCTGCAGCACGTCGGGCGAGGCACGCAGCGAGGCGAGGATGTCGTTGGCCTCGCGGTCGCTGGCGAACATCACGGCGGCCTCGCTGTTGGTGGCGATGATGCCGGCCACCGTGCGCAGGCTGTCCTTCAATTCGTGGTGGCGGTTGTTGAGCTCATGCAGCGTCATCACCAGCGTGAAGCCGGCCAGCAGCGCGCCGGTCAGCCACAGGCCGAAGGTGGCGATCAGCCGGCGGATGGGGGGATGCGCGGCGTCCTGCGGCGCGACGGGGCGGCGGCGCAGGCGCAGGTTTTTCACTTGGCACCCGCGACGTAGTTGGCCATCTTCAGCATGCGGGCGTTGAAGCTGATGCGGACTCTCCTGGCCATCGCCAGGTTGACCTCGAAGCCCAGCTTCAAGTCGCGCTTCTGGATCTCGATCATCAGGCCCTGGTCGGCCAGGCCGTCGCCATCGGTGATGGTGAGGATGGGCGCGCTGTCCAGCCTGGCTAGCAGGTCCGGTGCCAGCTTGCGCTGGCTGTCGTCGAGGTAGAGGGCGTGGCAAGGCAGCAGCGGGTCCTGCAGGCTCACGTGCACGACCTTGATGTGCACGTCGTTGAGCACGCGCTTGCCTTCCAGCCTGGCCAGCGGCTCGTCCATCGGCGTGCGGCCCAGCACGCACAGGCGGAAGGGTTCGTCCGGCGGCACCGGCCACTGGGCGAACTGGATGAAGTTGTAGAGGTAGGCGGCCTTCATCGCCCGTTCGTCGACCTGGGCATGTGCAGCGGCACTGGCGAGCAGCAGCACCGCCAGGCCATGGCGCAGCGAGCATCGCATCAGAAGTGCCCCCGCAGTTCGATCCAGCCGTAGCGGACCTTGCGGCCCGCATCGGCCGGGTTGCCCATGTACAGGTCCAGCCCGTGCTCGGGCGTGTTGCCGGCATTGCGCAGGCCGATCGTCAGGTCCAGCGGGCCGATCAGCTTGAGCGCCTGCAGCGTCAGGTCAATGCGGGTGCTGGACGGCACCAGCACCCGTTCCCTGGGCGAGTAGTCGTCCCCGGTGGACCGGTAGCTGCTGGTGCGGCGCACGGCGGCGCTCAGCCGCCAGCGTTCGCCATCCAGCGGCACGGAGGCCTGCAGCTTGCCAATGCGCTGCGGTGAATAGGCCAGCTCGTTGCCGAGGTTGTTGTGGCTGCGCTGGAAGGCCTGGCTGGCGCGCAGTCGCAGGCCATGCCATTGCCACTCGGCCTCCAGCTCCGCGCCGCGGCCGCGCAACGACGTGATGTCCTGGTCGGGCCAGATGATTTCGCTGATGCGGTAGTCGTACACCGTGGCCAGCCAGCGCAGCGTGTCGTGCCGGTATTCGGTGGCCAGCTCGCGGTGCAGCACGTGTTCGCCATGGTCCTGCGGCGACTGGCCGAAGGATTCTTCGGCGGCCGAGGCAAAGCGCGTGGCGCGGCCCAGCGAGCCCTTGAGCTGCCAGTCCGGCAGCGGGGCCCAGACCATCGCGGCGCGCGGGCTCCAGGTCCAGGCGACGTTGGTGCGGCGGTCGGCGCGCAGGCCCAGCGTGGCGCTGAGCTGCTCGGTCAGGCGCAGCTCGTCTTCGACCGAGACGCCCAGGCTGCGGCGGTGCATGGCCAGGTTCTCGTCCGGGTAGCCGGAGTCGACCTCGTCGTAGTGCAGCTTCGGGTCCTCGCGCAGGCGCAGGCCCAGCACCACCCGCTGGCGCTGCCAGCCCTCATAGCTGGCCTGGGTGTCCAGGCTCCACCAGGCGCCTTCGGCACGGATGCTGCCGTGGTAGCCCTGCAAGTCCACGTCATACAGGTAGCGCTGGCCACCCAGCTGCGCCCGCATGGAGCTGCGCCAGCCGGCCAGCGCGCCGTCGTCGAAGCTGTGGTCATGGCCCAGCGAGACCACGTGGCCGCCGTCCTGCCGGCTGGTGCTGGCCGGCACGCCCGGGTATTGCGAGCGCACGGTGCGGGCCGAGCTCAGCAGCTGCAGGCTGAGCTCCTGCCACTGGCCCTTGAGCAGCAGCTGCCAAGCCTCGGCGTCGCTGTCCTCGTAAGGGATCTTGCCCAGGTCGGAGCTGGGCGTGCCATCGTTGGCATGCAGCGTCAGCGAGGCCAGCCATTCGGCGCCGTTGTCGGCCCGCTGGCCCCAGCTCAGGCGCAGCTTGCCGTCGCCATTGCGGCCGCCCGACACGGCCGCTTCCAGCCCGTTCAGGTCGCGGCCACGGCGGGTCACGATGTTGATCACGCCCAGGAAGGCGTTGTTGCCGTACATGGCCGAGCCGGCGCCCGGCGCGTATTCGATGCGGTCGATCATCGCCACGTCGATCAGCGCGTCATGGCCGAGGAAGACCTGGTCGAACAGGTTGTCGCTGGCCGGAACGCCGTCCACCAGCATCAGCACCCGGCCGGCGTAGGCGCCGGGGCCGCCGAAGCCGCGGGCGCCCAGGTAGAGATAGCTGGTGTCGGCGCTCACCTGCAGGCCACGCATCTGGTCCAGCACCTCGCCCAGCGTGCGCAAGCCCAGGGCCTGGATGTCCTGTGCCGTCAGCAGCGAGACGGCGGAAGCCGCATCGGTCACCTGGCGGGCGAAGCGCGCGGCGCTCAGCACCTCGGTGTTCATCAGCTGCTCCAGCGGCAGCTCGGTCAGGTCGTCGGCGCGGGCAGGGCCCAGCAGCGCCAGGTTCAGCAGAGCTGCGCCCCAGGCGCACCGACAGGAATTTCGAAACAACATGGAAGGCACGCAGGCAGGCAAGGGCCAACCCCGGGATCGGGCGACCGAGCGGGGGACACTTTCATTTCGTCCCGCGGCAGCCGTTCTTGAGCCGAGTGCCGCGGTGGGCCGGCCTGCACTGGGACAATCCTTCGGCTTGTTGCCGAATTCACGCTTTCGGCCGCTTTCCTTCGCCGGTCTTCCTCCGTTTGCCCGCCCCATGCACCACACCCTCGACTCCCTGCGCAGCGGCGCACTGGCCGGCCAGCGCCGGGTCAACCTGCGCGGCGGGCTGACCGAGTTTCCGCGCGAGCTGTTTGAGCTGGCCGGCACGCTGGAGGTGCTGGACCTCAGCGACAACCAGCTCAGCGACCTGCCGCCCGACCTGCACCGCCTGCACCGGCTGCAGGTGTTGTTCGCCTCCGGCAACTGCTTCACGCGTATGCCCGAAGCCGTGGGCCGCTGCGAGGGCCTGCTGCAGGTCGGCTTCAAGGCCAACCGCATTGCCGAGCTGCCCGCCGAAGCGCTGCCGCCGCGGCTGCGCTGGCTCACACTGACCGACAACGCCCTGGCCGAATTGCCCGACGAACTCGGCCGGCGCCCGCTGCAAAAGCTGATGCTGGCAGGCAACCGCTTGACGCACCTGCCCGACAGCCTGGCCGGCAACAACACGCTGGAACTGCTGCGCCTGGCCGCCAACCCGCTGCAGGCACTGCCCGCGTGGCTGACCGAGCTGCCGCGCCTGAGCTGGCTGGCGCTGGCCGGCCACGACCTGGGTTGGCAACAGGCCGCGCCGGCACCGCTGCCGGTGGCCGAATGGGCCGAGCTTGCGGTCGGCGAGCTGCTGGGCGAAGGCGCTTCGGGCTTGATCCATCGCGCCCGCTGGTCACCGGCCGGGCGCCAGCCGGTCGACGTGGCGCTGAAGCTGTTCAAGGGCGAGGTCACCAGCGATGGGCTGCCCGAAGACGAGATGGCCGCCACGCTGGCCGCCGGCGACCATCCAAACCTGGTTGGCGTGCTGGCCCGTCTGCAAGGCCATCCGCAGGGCACGCATGGCCTGCTGATGCCGCTGCTGGCCACCGGCCACCAGGTGCTGGCCGGCCCACCCAGCCTGGCCAGCTGCACGCGGGACGTCTACCCGCCCGGCCTGAAGCTGACCGCGGCCAACACCCACGCGCTGGCGCTGGGCGTGGCGCAGGCGGTCGGCCAGCTGCATGCGCGTGGCCTGCTGCATGGCGACCTGTACGCCCACAACCTGCACTGGCTGCCAGGCCAGGGCAGCAGCGTGCGACTGGGCGACTTCGGCGCCGCAACCCGCCTGCCGGCCGCCGAGCCGGCGCTGGCCGCCGCGCTGCAGTCGCTCGAAGTGCGCGCCTTCGGCGTCTTGCTGGACGAACTGCTGGCGCTCACTTCGGCGCTGCCCGCCAGCTCGCCGCTGCCCGCGCTGCGCGATGCCTGCCTGGCGCGGTCACCTCGCGAACGGCCGGCGATGCAGCAGGCCATTCGGGTGATGGCGGGCGACCGCGCGGCAGGCTAGGCTTGGCACTGATGCCCGCTTTGTCCGCCACCGCCCGGTTCGTTCGCCGCCGCTGTCTTGCGCTGGCGCTGGCCGCCGGCATGGCGGGGCTGGCGGGCTGTTCGGCCACCCGGCCGGTCTACAACCAGCCGCTGCAGGCCAGGGCTGCGGCCGAGACTGCCGAAGGCGGCTACCGGCTCAGCAACCTGCCTGCGAACGCGCGCAACAGCAACGAGCTGCTCGTCGTCGCGTCCTTCTCCGGTGGCGGCGCGCGCGCCGCGGCACTGGCCTATGCGGTGCTGGACGCGATGCGCCAGGTGCCCATCGACCTCGGCGACGGCCGCGGCCCGCACAGCCTGTTCGACGAACTGGACGTCATCAGCGCAGTCTCCGGAGGCAGCTGGCCCGCCGCCTACCTGGCCCAGCATGGCGACGCGATGTTCCCGGCCTTCGAGCAGCAGGTGCTGCGGCGCGACCTGCAGGGCGACTTTGTCAGCGAGCTGCTGGCCCCTGCCCAATGGGGCTGGCTGTTCTCGCCCACCTACGGCCGTGGCGATCTGTTCGCCGAGTTCCTGGACCGCGAGGTGTTCCACGGCGCCACCTATGCCGACGTGCTGGCCCGGCGCCAGCGCCCCTGGGTCACGCTGAACGCGACCGACATGTCGCTGGGCGCACGCTTCGAGTTCAAGCAGGAGCAGTTCGACCTGATGTGCTCGGACCTGGGCAGCGTGAAGCTGGCCACCGCCGTGGCAGCGTCGTCGGCGGTGCCGATCGCGCTGTCGCCGATCACGCTGCGCAACTACGCCGGCCACTGCCCGCAGCCGCCCGCGCTGGACCTCTACGGCCTGTTCGGCGAACGCCGCCGCGCCCAGTACTACCAGCAGGCCGCCAGCTATCAGGACGGCAAGGCCAGGCCTTACATCCACCTGCTGGACGGCGGCCTGGCCGACAACCTGGCGATCCGCGCCGAGCTGGAAGCCACGATGGCCGCAGGCGGCTTGCGCGCCGTGATGGAGCAGTCCGGCATCCATGGCGTGCGCTGGCTGGTCTGCATCGTCGTCAATGCCGAAGGCCATGCCGGCCTGGAGGCCGACCGGTCCGACGCGGTGCCCTCGGTGCTGCGCGTCACCCAGGCCGTGGCCGACATCCCGCTGGGCCGGCATTCGAACGACTCGCTCGAACTGCTGCGCGAAGCCGTCGCCCGCTGGCCGCAGGAAGCCGCCGGCCCGAACGCCGACCCGAATGCGCCCCCGCCGCTGAAGACCTACCTGATCGAAGTCAGCCTCGAAGCCTTGGAAGCCAGCAGCGGCGAATCCGTCGGCAGCTCACCACTGGCCGGCCTGTCCAACTCGCTGAGCCTGCGCGCCCTGCCCACCGCGCTGAGCCTGCCACCCGCCGCGGTGGACCAGGTGTTGGACGCGGGTCACACGCTGTTCCGGCAGTCACCGGAGTTGAAGCGGCTGCAGCTGGACCTCGCGGCTGCTGTGCCCGCAGCACCGGCAGTGCCCCGCCCGTGAACGCGGCGGCGCGCCTTCGGTAAAGTGCCGCATCGGCTGCCGGGCCGCCAAAAGTTGCCTGGCCACCAACGCTCATCCCACAGGAGATCGATCCATGATCCGGCGCACCTTGCTCGTTCTCGCTGCTGCAGCGGCCACCGCCACGGCCACCTGGGCCGCGACGCTGCCCTACAACGAAACCGCCGACGCCAAGGCCGAGTTGCGCGACGCGCTGGCCCAGGCTGGCCCATCCAGGCTGCCGGTGCTGGTGATCTTCGGCGCCAACTGGTGCGAAGACTGCCGGGCGCTGGACGCGGCGCTCAAGAGTGGCAAGAACGCCGAGCTGATGGCCAAGTCCTTCAAGGTGGTGAAGGTGGACGTGGGCAACTTCAACCGCAACCTGGACCTGGCAGCCAGCTACGGCAACCCGATCAAGAAGGGCATTCCGGCCGCGGTGGTGCTGTCGCCGGACAACCAGCTGATCTACGCCACCCGCGGCGGCGAACTGGCCGATGCGCGCCACATGAGCGAAACCGGCATCTACGACTTCTTCTCGGCCCACGCCAAACACCCGTGAGCGACTCTCGGGCCGGGCTGCGCTTCCTTTGATGTCCGACGCCGACCTGCTCGCCGCCTTGCTGGACGCCGCCTGGCGCGGCGGCCTGATCGCGCTGCTGGCCGTGCTGGCGGGCCGCCTGTGGCGGGCCCGCCGCGGCAGTGCGCTGGCCACCACTGGTGGCTGGCTGGCGGCCGGGCTGGTGGTGCAGCTCGTCAGCTCCGCGCCCAGCTTCGAGGTCAGGGTGTCGCTGCTGTGGCAACTGCCATGCATCGCGGTGGCCACGGCCAACAGCGTGCTGTTCTGGGCCTTTGCGCAAGCGCTGTTCGACGATGACGCGCGGCTCGGGCCGCGGCACCTGCTGGCCTGGGCGGCCGTGGTGCTGCTCGCGGCGCTGAACTGCAGCTGGCTGGCGCGGCCCGGCGCCAGCACCGCAGAGCAGTTGGCCCATGTTGTCCTGCGCCTGATGCCGCTGGGTTTTGCACTGGCTGCGCTGAAGGCCACGCTGGCGCACTGGCGGGGCGACCTGGTCGAGCCGCGCCGGCGCCTGCGCCTGCTGGTGGTGGCTGGCGGCGTGCTGTACACCGCCGCCCAACTGGCGCTGCGCTTTGCTGGCGAAGGTGGCAGGTTCTCGGCCACGGCGGCGGCGGTCGACCTTGCAGGGCTGGCGCTGCTGATCGGCCTGATGCTGCGTGGCGGCGCGGACCTGGTGGCGGTGGTGTTGCCGGCGGATCCGGCCCCGGCGGCTGCGCCGGAGCAGGTGCCTGCCGCGCTCGCGGCCGCAGCCATCCCCGAGGTGGACGCTGCAGACCAGCACCTCGCGGATCGGCTGCAGCAACTGATGCGCGACGAAGCGCTGCACCTCGACGAAGGCCTGACCATCGCGGCGCTGGCCGCGCGCCTGGCGGTGCCCGAATACCGGCTGCGCCGCGCCATCCACGGCCAGCTCGGCCACCGGCACTTCACCGCCTTCGTCAACAGCTGGCGGCTGCAGGCGGCCAGCCAGGCGCTGGCCGACCCGGCCTGCCGCGAACAGTCGGTGCTGCACATCGCGATGGCCGCGGGCTTCCAGTCCATCGGCCCGTTCAACCGGGCCTTCAAGGCCGCGATGGGCCTCACGCCCAGCGAATTCCGCCGCCAACGCCTGGCCGAAACCTGAAACCGCAGCTTCCGGCCAGCCGAAAGCTCCCGCCGGATGGGCATTCCAACTGACGGCGAGACGCGCGCCGCCAAACGCCGCATCGTGCCGGCACCGGTGGCCAGGGGGCTGCCGAAGAAGGCTCACGATGCACGCGCATGTTGCGAAGAAGAAGGCTGGCTGGCGCAAAGCCGCCGGCACCTTGATGCTGGGTTGGTTGGCCGCCTGCGGGGCCCACGCAGCCGTCGGCATGGCCGAGCTGCCGCCGCGGGGAGAAGACGGGCCGGTCACGCTCTACTACCCGAGCGCTGCGCCGGAGCGGCCGGTGCGGCTGGGTGCGCTCACGCTGGCGCTGGCGCCGGATGCGCCGCCGCAGCCGGGCAATGGCCGGCTGGTGGTGATCTCGCACGGCTCCGGCGGCTCGCCGGTGGTGCATTCGGACCTGGCGCGCGCGCTGGTGCAGGTCGGCTTCGTGGTGGCCCTGCCCCAGCACCGCGGCGACCACTTCAGGGATGCCAGCGACGCCGGGCCCGAGAGCTGGAAGCGGCGGCCCGAAGAAGTGTCCCGCGCGATCGACGCGGTGGCCGCCGATGCGCGCTTCGGCCCGCTGCTGCAGGTGGACCGGGTGGGCGTCTACGGCATGTCCGCCGGCGGCCACACCGCGCTCACGCTGGCCGGCGGCCGCTGGTCACCAGCCGAGTTCCAGCGCCAGTGCGCCGCCCACCTGGACGAGGACTTCCAGTCCTGCGTCGGCCTGATCACCACTCTGCACGGCGATTGGCTGGACGGCCTCAAGCGCTGGGTGGCCCAGGCCGAACTTCGCCGGCGCTTCGGCAGCGACACCGCCTGGTACGGCCACACCGACCCGCGCATTGCCGCCATCGTCGCCGGTGTGCCGGCCGCGGCCGATTTCGACATGGCCACGCTGGCGCACCCAGTGGTGCCGCTGGCGCTGGTCACCGCTCCCGAGGACCGCTGGCTGCACCCGCGCTTCCACAGCGACCGCGTGTTGCAGGCCTGCGCCGGTGCCTGCGTGCAGCTGGCCAATTCGCCTGGCGCGGGCCATGGCGCGCTGC
The DNA here is from genome assembly GCF_041287625.1 of Ideonella sp. GTDB lineage: Bacteria > Pseudomonadota > Gammaproteobacteria > Burkholderiales > Burkholderiaceae_C > Ideonella. The sequence continues at coordinate 10,929 of NZ_JBGGNH010000071.1, read as the reverse complement.
TGTCGCCATTGCCACCGGGGCTGACAGGCCTGGAAGGCTCGCTGCTGAACGACCCACCGGGCTTCGACCGCGGCCAGATGCGCGCGGTGGACCAGCAGATCGTCGGCTGGTTCCAGCAGTGGCTGTTGAAGTGACAGGGGCGGCGTGGTTCAGCTGCGCGGCGCCATGTGCGCGCCAGGAAGGGCAGCACAGGCGGGACATTCTGATTGAGTGGCGATGGTGATGGGCTTCACCGTGGCACGGCCCGCACTTTCCTCAGCCGTGCAAGACCAACACGGCGACCGTGCCGCAATGCAGCAGCACCGTGCCCCAGTAGGCTTCGCGGAAACCGGGCTTCAGCGTCTTGTGGTGCAGCAGCCGGCGGGCCGCCCAGCCAGAAGGCCAGCCGCCCAGCAAGGCCAGCGTGTGCAGCAGCTTTTCAGGAATGCGCCAGCGGCCCTTGCGTGCGGCCTGCTTGTCCCAGGCGTAGACGAGGAAGGTCAGCAGGTTCAACGCGGCCAGCGCCGGCCAGGTGGCGCTGGGCAGCCGCCCCTGCGAAATGCCGCGGACCAGCAGCAGCAGCCAGCCCACGGTGAACGCCAGCAGCAGCATGCTGGCCGGCGCGGCACGCCCTGCATGCGGCTTGACGCGGCGGCCGGCGGGCGGCGCGTTGGACCAGGCGCGGCTGACTTCGTCGGCAGGGGTGAGCGGCGCGTCGCCCCAGCGCGGACGGTGGGAGGGCGAGCGCCAGGTGGCACCGTCCGCCGGCCGCACCAGCACGGCTCGCCGTCCGGGGCCGCTGTCGTGTGCCAGCTCGAAATGCACTGCCTGGCCGATGGCCGGCACCGCGCCGGGCGTGGCCGGCTCGAAGTCGGTGATGTGAAAGAAATAGCGCGTCTGCTCGGCCAGGACGAAGCCGTAGCCGCCCTCGGTTTCCCAGTGCTCGATGTGACCCAACTGCGACACGGCACCTTCCGGACAAACAACAACCGCACAAACCTGCCTGGGCGCAGCAGTGGGTCGCGGGCCATCGGGACCGCGAACTGACTCGCCCTTTGCCATCCTGCCAGCGGCGAGCTGGCCCGCAAGGTGCCTTCGGGCCGATTGTTGCTGCCAGGCAAGCCGTACCTCCTCAAGCTTGAGGATGCCGCCCCCACAAAGTCGACCTGGAGCATGCGGAACCGTTCAAACAGGTGAAACCGAGCGCGCCGCAGCCACCCAGGCGGCTGCGGCGGACAATGCGCCATGTCTGCCGCTTCTCCCGCCCCCGTCTCCCCGGCCTCCGTGGCCGCCTTCGATCAACTCGCGCTGCCTGCGGCGCTGAAGGCCGGCGTGGCCGCGCTGGGCTTCACGCAGATGACGCCGGTGCAGGCTGCCAGCCTGCCCGCGGCGCTGGCCGGCGAGGACCTGATCGTGCAGGCGCCCACCGGCAGCGGCAAGACAGCGGCCTTCGGGCTGGCCCTGCTGGCCGCGCTGGACAGCAGCCTCTGGCAGGTCCAGGCGCTGGTGCTGTGCCCCACGCGCGAGCTGGCCGACCAGGTCGCCGAAGAGCTGCGCCGGCTGGCGCGCGCCGCCGGCAATGTGAAGATCCTCAGCCTGTGCGGCGGCACGCCGATGCGCCCGCAGCGCGAAAGCCTGGCGCATGGCGCGCATGTCGTCGTCGGCACGCCGGGCCGGTTGATGGACCTGCTGGACGTGGGCGCGCTGCAGCTCGGCGGCCTGCAGACGCTGGTCTTCGACGAAGCCGACCGCATGCTGGACATGGGTTTCATCGACGACATGGTCACCGTCGCCAGCCAGTGCCCGGCGCAGCGGCAAACCTTGCTGTTCTCTGCCACCTACCCCGAAGGCATTGCCAAGCTGGCCGCACGCTTCCTGCGCAAGCCGCGCCAGCTCACCGTCAGCGCACCGACGGCCCGCACCGGCACTGCCGACGCTGCAGGCGTTGCCGGTGCCGCCCAGGCCGGCCGCATCCACCAGCTGGCGTTCGAGATCTCCGACAGCGACCGGCTGCACGTCGTCGGCCAGCTGCTGCGCCACTACCGTCCGGCCAGCACCATCGCGTTCTGCAACACCAAGCAGCAGTGCCGCGACCTGGTCGACGTGCTGGCCGCCGAAGGTTTCGTCGCGCTGGCGCTGCATGGCGACCTGGACCAGCGCGAGCGCGACCAGGTGCTGATCCGCTTCTCGCAGCGCAGCGTCTCGGTGCTGGTGGCGACCGACGTGGCCGCCCGCGGGCTGGACATCGAGCAGCTGGAAGCGGTGATCAATGTGGATGTGACGCAGGACATCGAGCAACACGTGCACCGCATCGGCCGCACCGGCCGCGCCGGACACGACGGGCTGGCGCTGAGCCTGGTCAGCATGGACGAGATGGGCCGCATCGGCCGCATCGAACTGGCCCAGGGCAAGCCCTTCGACTGGGAAAAGCTGAGCACGCTGAAGGACGCCCCCGGCGGCCCGCTGCGCCCGGCCATGGCCACGCTGCAGATCCTCGGCGGCAAGAAGGAAAAGATCCGCCCCGGCGACGTGCTGGGCGCCCTCACCGGCGACGCCGGCTTCGCCGGCAGCCAGATCGGCAAGATCAAGGTCACCGACTTCCACACCTACGTGGCCGTCGAAGCCAGCATCGCCGACCAGGTCGTCGCCAAACTCTCCCAAGGCACGCTCAAAGGCCGAAAGGCCAAGCTCAGGCGGCTGGATGAGGTGATTCGCTGAGGGAACATCCGCCATCGCTGTAGATGGCGTTGCGCCCCGGCAGCGGGAGGCGCATCAGGTGGCGAGACTTGGCATGGGCTGCCAGAGCCGGTGTCTTCGAGCCTGCGCCTCGAACTCTGCGCGGTCTTCGGCGAGGTTTGCGGCATGGGGCTGCCATCGCCGCAGGAAGGTGCGCCAGAACAGACGCGAGAACAGCAGGCAGGCCAGCGCCGTGCCTAACACCCACTGCCAAGGCAGCAACTCGAGCTTGAACATGATGAACAAGGCCAGGGCGCTGCAGACGATGAACTGGAGCAGCGACAGGTAAACCCGCCGGATGAGGCCATTGGTCGGCAGCTTGCGGTCTGGCTGGTCTTGCATGCGGACCATGAGTGCGAATGCCCTGAGACCGCCAGCCGTCCAGTAGGTCGTGACGAGGATGACGATTGCCGCGCTCAGAACTGCGAGGTCGAATGTGCGGGCGTTTGGTTTTCCCGCTGCTTGTGAAGGCTGATGCAGCCGGAACCCAACCATGTCGCGTGCGGCGTCCAGGCTGGTCAGGTGCTGTGCAAGCTGATCGACAGGCACGTGGTCGCGCAGGCTGGCGTACTGGTAGTGGATCTGCAGCAAGTTGTCCTTGAACTGCCAGTCCTTGGCGAGTTCGAAGCTCGCTGTGGCCACCTTGTCCCTTCCCTCCTGGATGCGGAAGCCTGGCGGCAACTGGGCGGTGACCGTCAGCGACAGGCGTTGGGGAAAGTCGACCCGCAAGGGCATCGTGCGCACGGTTTCCTTAGGATCCGCTAGCAGGTGCTTCAGGTCGGGTGATCGCAGCCAGCCCACCAGGTCCTCTCCTGGCGCGCCGAACCGCGGCAGCAGGTAGTGCTCGACGGTCCTGATGCGGTTGTGTGCGAGGTCGTCCTCGACCGTCATGGGCGAACTGCGCTGCATCCCGGCATAAGAGCGGGCGTAGTAGTTGAGGTAGTCGCGTTCCAGTTCGGCGCGATCACGGTCCTGCAGCGTGTCGCGCAGGTCGTCCGCGGCACTGCCGGTGAACTCGCTGCTGATGGTCAGGGGCACCGGTGCCGAGAGGCCCGCGTGAAGGTCGAAGTGCTGCGTGATCTGCCGCTCGGTGCGGCTTGCCTGCAGGGCTGGCATGGTGGTGAGCTGGCTGCTCTTTCCATCCAGCACCAGGGCAGCGCCGAAATCGGCCTGCGCGATCTGGCCGATGTCGCCGGCCTGCGGCGTCTGCGTCGGATCGATCCAGATGGCCTGCTGGCCCAGTGTCGCGCGCACGATCACATGGTTGAACACGCCGGGCGACGCCAGGCGGTCGGCGGCGGCCTGCCGCAGCCGCGTGTTGACCAGTGCCGCGTCGGCCGGGATGCCCAGCGCGCGCAGCAAGGTAATGGTGAGCAGGGTCTTGTCCTTGCAGTCGCCATAGCGCCGCTGCAGCACCAGCGCTGGCGGCCGCGGGGCGTGAGAGCCTGGGCCGATCTCGATGCCCAGGTAGCGGATCTGCGACTGCACCAGGCGCAGCGCGGCCAGCAGGCGCTGGTCGGGTGAGGTGGCTTCGGCGCCGATGTGATCGACTTCCGCTTGCAGTTCGGGGCTCAGGGTGGTGGGCACGGCATAGAGGAGCTCGGCCCAGCGCGCCACGGCGGCCCAGTCGGCGAACTCGCTCCAGGCCACCGAAGCGAGGGGGTCGTACCAACCGGGCGTTTGCGAGTCGCGATGCAACGCCGGCTGGTTCACGATGGACCAGCGGTAGTCCACCGCGTCGCCCTGCTCGCTCACCTGCTGCTTCGGTGTCTCGCCTGTGGTGCGCCATTGCAGGCCACGTTGCTTGGGCATCAACAGCCGCTGCTCGACCTGAGCCACGGCCGAGCCCCATTGCATGTCCAGCCAGCCGAAGGTGCGCTGTTGGAACACCGGGTTGTTGCCACGCAGGCTGTAGGCGTATTCCACGACATCGCCGACGCGGACGTCGTCCAGCACGATGTTGGCTGTCTTGCTGCCGTCGTACACCCGCGCTTCCAGTTCGGTTTCGCGCTGCAGCAACTGCACTTGCGCCTTGGGAAGCCGGTCCTGCACCCGGCCATCCCGGTGGACCTTGAGCGTGTGCAGCGCCAAGGTCTGGAAGCTGGGGTCGAAGGTCACGCTCACGCGGGCGATGTCTTCCAGGCCTCGCTCGCTGGTGGCCTTGGAGGCCAGGTGGCGGTAGTCGGTCCGGCCGTCGGCGCCCACGCGAGTCTGGTCGTCGACCAGCAGGTAGAACACGCCGCCCTGCGAGTCGCGGGGCTTGCTGTGGAGGCTGGCATTGACGGCGTGCGGCACCACCCAGGCGGGTTGTGCGGCTCGACTCCATTCGGCCGCATGGCCGGCGAGCGGGCCACACGCGACCAGCAGCCCGGTGACAAGCGCCCCAACGAAGCGCCGAAGACGAGTGGCGTGATCGGCGTTTCGCCCGCAAGACCAAGGTTTGTTCACCGCATCGCCCAATCCGTGTCCACGTGCACGACGTAGCACTCGCTGGTGTACGGCCGGCGGTCGTGGTCGCAGCTCGCCAGGGCTTCGCGCACCGCGGTGTCGATGCTGGAAGCGCCGGCGTACCAGCCTGAGGCGCCGTCGTTGGAGACGCTGAAGGCGCGGTGGCCCTTGGCGTGGGCGTATTCCTCGCGGAAGCGATGCGCCGCGCCTGCGCTGTGCAGCACGCCCTGCAGTTCGGCGGCGCTGGGCATGGTGTCGTCGCCGCGTTCCTGCGCGTCGGGACGATCGTCGTCCATTTCTTCGTGCACCTTGTCCACGTAGTGCTTGTACGCGGGCAAGGCCAGGCTGAGCAGCAGCAGGAACATCAGGATCAGCACGCCCAGCGCGATCACCACCCCTCGGCCGCTGTCGTCGACCGGCTTGGGGCCGTGCTCGTTTTCATAGGCTTCGCCGGGGTAGAACAGCAGCGCGACGGTGGCGATCCAGTTGACCACCGGGACCAGCAGCACCAGCACCCACCAGCCGTTCTGCCCAATGTCATGCAAGCGCAGCACGGTGACGCGCAGCGTCCAGACGACGAGCACCGCGATGCCGACGATGGCCAGCAGCCCCTTGAAGATCATGCCTGGCAGCAGCGCCAGCAGGATGCCCAGCGCGGCAATGCCGACGTAGAACAGCAGGCCCGAGAAGAAGTAGCGCATGCGCGGCATGCGGCCTTCGAAGCTGAGGCCGAACAGCGGCGCGTCGTCGCTGCCGAAATACGTCGTGGGTTCCTCGCCGCGCTGGCGGGATGCGATCGCTGCGCGGCGCCGTTCGGTGGCGGTCATGGGGGCCTTGCGCGGGCCGCCGCGGGTCTCGCGCCTGGCCTGCGCTTCGGCTTCGCGTTCGGCGCGGGCCGCGGCGGCGGCCTCTTCCTTGGCGGCGATGCCACGCGGCATGTCGCAGGCGCAGGCCTTGCACAGGATGCGCTTGCTCTGGCGTTCGCCGCAGGCCGGGCAGTCCATCATTTCGTCGGACGGCGGGGCGATGGTCTTGATCATCTGCGGCATCGCGGCAGGGTCCGGGCCGAGCAAGGACAGCGGCAGCGGTGCGCTCGCATCGGCCCGCGGCGCGGCCCAGGGTGGCGGCGCAGGGCTGGCGGGCGGTGCCAGCGGCGCGAGTTCCAGCGTGAACGGCGCCGGCGCGGTGGCCACCGGCGGCGGCGCGATGGTGGGCCGCGGCACCGCGGTTGCCGACGTTGGCGCCGGCACTGCCTGTGGCACTTCCGGCGGCAGCGGCTCGACCAGCAGGCGCGCGCCGCGGGCCTTGAACTGCGCCACCCACTTGTGCGCCTGGTCGGCCGCCAGTGCCTTCTTGATGACCAGCCGCCGGCCCGAGCCCAGCGCCGCACGGCGCGTGTCGTCCAGCTTCAGCCATTCGGCCAGCGCCTGCTGCACCGTGGCCGCTGCGTGGCCCTCCAGGATCTCGCCGGCATACACCAGCCTGACCATGTCCTGCATCTCGACTCCCCCTCCACGCCCCCTCAGGCGTTCCTTGATGCGTTGTTGCTCAAACCCGTGTGCTGCGGCCTCCCCAGGCCGGCACTTGCCACACGGGCATTTCTCTTCCCATCAACCGCCGTGCGGGTGTTCGCGCGCCGGCAGCCGGCGCGTTTCGCCAATGGCGGTGACAAAAAACTCGGCTTCGCTCAGGCCGCTGGCCGGGCGTTGCCGGGCCAGCTCGCGCGGTGGTTCGTCCACCGCTTCGTCGGCCAGTGCAAAGGTGCCCCAATGCAGGCCCAGCGAACGCTTGGCGCCCAGGTCGCGATGGATGCGCAGGGCCTCTTCGACGTTGATGTGCTGCGTGCCCATGAACCAGCGTGGCTCGTAGGCGCCAATCGGCAGCAGCGCCAGGTCGAAACCGCCGCCGTGTTCCGGGCTTTGGCGTGGCGCGTAGCGCTCGCGCATGTGGGCGAACTCGCGGCTGTAGGCGGTGTCGCCGGCATAGAACAAATGGCAGTCCGGCGCGAAGACGGCAAAGCCGCCCCACAGCGTGGCCATTCGGTCACCCAGGCCGCGGGCCGACCAGTGCTGCGCCGGCACCAGCTCGACTGTCACGTCGCCCTTGGCGGCCGGGAGCGTGTGCGCCTGCCACCAGTCCAGCTCGATGCAGTTGACGATGCCGAGCTTCGCGAACCAGGCCTTCAGCCCCAGCGGCACGATGAACTGCGGCGGGCCGCCGGGCTGGCGCGCCAGCGCCTGCACCGAGGCGGCGTCCAGGTGGTCGTAATGGTTGTGCGAGACCAGCACCAGCTCGATGTGCGGCAGGTCCGCCAGCGCAATGCCTGGCGGCTGGTGGCGCTTCGGGCCGGCGAACGGCAGCGGCGAGCAGCGCTCGGAAAACACAGGATCGGTCAGCAGGCTGATGCCGCCCAGCTGCACCAGCGCGGTGGCGTGGCCCAGCCAGGTCACCCCGGGTTGCTGCGCAGCACCGCGGTTGGCCAGCAGATGGGCCAGATCCGGGGCGACCTGCGGCGTGGGCGCTTGCGGCGGGAAGGGCTTGCCGTCCAGCGTGGCCTGCCAGCGCCAGCGCAGGACCTCGCCCAGCGAGCGTGGGCGGAATTCGACGGCCAGGTTGCGGTAGCCGCCGCCCGGCACGTGGTGCGCGGGCGGGGTCTTGTCCGGGCCGCCGCTCACGCTGCTTCTGCCGCGACCAGGGCGGCCAGCGCGTCGGCCAACTCGCTGTCGGCCACGCCTTCGCCCTTGGCCACCGGCGCGCCGGCCAGCGCTGTGGCGCCTTCGGTCTTCAGGCGCTTGACCCATTCACCCGTATCGCGCCCGCCGGCAAAGGCCTGGCTTTGCAGCAGCACCCGGCCGTCGGCCGCGCTGAGCTTGAAGTAGAACTGGCCGTCGGCCTCGCGGTATTGCTTGAAGACCGGCAGCGCGGCCTTGGCCTTGGCGACCGGCGCCGCCGCGGCGGCAGCCAGCGGCTGGAAGCGGCGCAGGCCGACGGCTTCGCGCAGCGTGGCGAGGAAGGGCGCGGCAATGGCGCGGGCGCGCTGGGCGCCCTGCTGCAGGATCTCTTCGAGCTGCTCCGGGTGGGCCATCAGCGTGTCGTAGCGCGCGCGCATCGGGCCGATGTGCCGGTTGACCTGCTCGAACAGCCGCTGCTTGGCATCACCCCAGCCCAGGCCGGCACGCAGCTCGGCGCGGAAGGCGGCGCGTTCCTCGGCGGTGGCAAAGGGGTCGAACAGCGCGATCAGCGTGCTGCCTTCCGGCTCCTTGGGTTCGCCTGGCAGCTTGCTGTCGGTGACCACGCGGGCAATCGCCTCGCGCAGCGCCTTTTCGCCGCCTTCGAACAAGGGCACGCTGTTGTCGTAGCTCTTGCTCATCTTGCGGCCGTCCAGCCCCGGCAGCAGCTCCATCTCGGGCTCGACGTTGGCCTCGGGCAGAACAAAGAACTCGCGGCCGTTGCCAAAGAGGTGATTGAAGCGCTGCGCCACGTCGCGCGCCATCTCGATGTGCTGCACCTGGTCCTTGCCGACCGGCACGCGGTGGGCGTTGAACATCAGGATGTCGGCGGCCATCAGGATGGGGTAGCTGTACAGCCCCATCGTGATGCCGGCGTCGGGGTCCCCGCCCGCCGCCACGTTCGCGTCCACCGCGCCCTTGTAGGCATGGGCGCGGTTCATCTGGCCCTTGCTGGTGACGCAGGTCAAGAGCCAGGTCAGCTCGGGGATCTCGGGGATGTCGCTCTGGCGGTAGAAGACCACGCGTGCCGGGTCCAGCCCGGCGGCCAGCCAGGTCGCGGCGATCTGCATGCGCGAGCGCTCGATGCGGGCCGGGTCGTCGCACTTGATCAGCGCGTGGTAGTCGGCCAGGAAGAAGAAGCTCTCGATGCCTTCTTCTCGGCTGGCGGCAATCGCCGGGCGGATCGCGCCGACGTAGTTGCCCAGGTGCAGGATGCCGGTGGTGGTCACGCCGGTCAGGACGCGCTGGGTCGATGCGGAAGACATGGGCAGCAAGGCGGGAATCGGAATGAAGGAAGGAGCTTACGCATTGTCGCAAGCTTCCCTGGCTTGCGCCTTCCCTCGAATCCAGGGACCTTACACTCGGGTGAACCCTTTGTTGGCCGGAGTCTTCCCCTTGGTCCTGCGTGCCTCGTTCCGGCAGCTGCTGCTGCTGGCCTTTGTGATGATGTCGGTGATGCTGGGCGCCGTGTCGCTGAGCGGGCTGCAGGCATTGCAGGGGCTGCTGGCGAAGAGCCGCGAGGCGGGGCAGCAAGCCATCCAGCTGAACCTGGCGACCGGCGGCCTGGTCGAGCGCAGCACCGACATGGAGCGCGCCGCGCGCCAGTACCTGGTGCTGGGCGACGGCGGCCTGCGCCAGCGCTTCGAAGACGCCTCGCGCGAGGCCCGCGAGCTGCTGGCGCCGCTGTTGAAGTTCAAGCCCACCGCGCTGCTGGCGCAGCAATGGGTGGGCAGCGTCGGCCAGGTCGGCAAGCTGCTGGACGACCACGGGCTGCCGGCCGGCGCGCAGGACCAGTCCGTCACCGCCGAATTCCGGGTGCTGGAAAACCTGACGAGGCGGCTCACGCTGCAGGTGCAGCAGAGCATCGCCGAGCGCAACCAGGCGCTGCAGGGCGCGCTGGAGGCCCAGCGCAGCCTGCTGGTGCAGCAGGTGCTGGTGGCCATCGTGGTCGCGGCGCTGGCGGCGCTGGCCTTTGGCGTGTGGCTCACGCGGCCGCTGCGCCGCCTGGGCACGGCCATCGTCGCGCTTGGCGAAGGCCGGCTGGACCAGCCGGTGGCCATTCGTGGCCCGGCCGACCTGGCCAGCCTGGGCAAGCAGCTGGACTGGCTGCGCCTGCGGCTGACCGAGCTGGACGAGGACAAGGACCGCTTCCTGCGCCACATCTCGCACGAGCTGAAGACGCCGCTGGCGGCGCTGCGCGAAGGCGTGTCGCTGCTGCAGGATGGTGTGGGCGGTGCCTTGAGCACCGACCAGGCCGAGATCGTCGGCATCCTGCAGCACAACACCGCGGTGCTGCAGCAGCAGATCGAGGACTTGCTGCGCTACAACGCCGCAGCCTTCGATGCCAGCCGGCTGCAGCGCCGGCCCACGGTGCTGCGTGCGCTGCTGCAGCAGGTCGTCGAGGCCCAGCGGCTGCAGTGGCAGGCGCGCGGGCTGAAGCTGGTGGTCGAGGGCGACGAGCGCCTGGTGCTGCCGGTGGACCCTGAGCGCCTGGGCATGGCGCTGGGCAACCTGCTGTCCAACGCGATCCGCTTCAGTCCGCAGGGCGGGCAGATCCGCTGGTGGGTTGGCACGCTGAACGGCCAGGTGGTGCTGCAGGTCAGCGACCAGGGCCCGGGCGTGCCCGACGAAGAGCGCGAGCGCATCTTCGACCCGTTTTTCCGCGGCACCGTGCAGCCCGAGAACCAGCCGCGCGGCAGCGGCATCGGCCTGTCCATCGTGCGCGAGCAGGTCGCCGCGCACGGCGGCCAGGTCGTGCTGGCTGCCGACGCCGACGGGGCCTGTTTCCGAATCCTCCTGCCGCTGGGCTCGCCACTTGCCGTGGTGACCCCCGCGTCTGTCCAAGCCACCCATGCCTGAACGTTTTTGCCTGTTGAAGGGACCTTTGTTGCACCACGCCCGGTTGTTGTTGCCACTGGGCGTGCTGGCCTGCGCCCTCGCGCTGGGCGGCTGCGAGCTGCTGCAGCCCGCGCCGCCCGCCCCGGCCCCGGCCGCCAGCGCGCCGCCGGAGCCGCCGTCGGCGCCGGCCAGCGTGCCC
>NZ_JBGGNH010000070.1:0-96594 GCF_041287625.1 Ideonella sp. | reverse complement strand
GGCGAGGGCTTCGTGGCGGTGTCGGCGGATGCGCGCAAGAAGTTCTGGCTCGATCGCAAGCGCACCGCGGCCATCAGCAAGCACACCAACGCCTTCAAGGTCAATGAAGACGTGGTGATCCCGCTCGAACGCATGGGCGAGTACACGCTGGGCATCGAGCGCATCAACATCGAGCTCAGCCTGCGCAACAAGCTGGCGCTGGTCGACAAGCTGGAAGCCTTCTTCGCCAAGGGCACTTTGCCGCTGGGCAAGACCGACGACGCCGGCGAGATCCCGAGCGCTGAACTGCTGGAAGACCGGGTGCAGCAGGCGCTGGCGCTGCTGCGCGAAGTGCGTGCGCTGTGGTTGGGTTGGCTGCAGGGCCTGGACGTGGTGCAAGCGGACGTTCAGCGCAGCTTCTTCGACCAGATCCAGGACGGCTCGTTGCGTGCCTCGTGGAAGCGGCAAATCCTCAAACCCCTGCAAGAGCTGTTTGCCGGTGCGGCCTTCACGCCGCTGCTCGAAGAGTGCAAGCGCATCCATCAGGAGGTGCTGAAAGGCCGCGTCTGGATCGCGTTGCACATGCATGCCGGCGACGGCAATGTGCACACCAACATCCCCGTCAACTCCGACAACTACGAGATGCTGCAGACGGCGCACCAGGCCGTGGCCCGCATCATGGTGCTGGCCCGTTCGCTGGATGGCGTGATTTCCGGCGAGCACGGCATCGGCATCACCAAGCTCGAGTTCCTGACCGACGACGAGTTGGCCAACTTCACCGCCTACAAGCAGCGCGTGGACCCGGAAGGCCGCTTCAACAAGGGCAAGCTGCTGCGCGGTGAGGCCTTGCAACGCCTGGGCGACGACGTGCATGCGGCCGACCTGTCACGCGCCTACACCCCCAGCTTCGGGCTGATGGGGCACGAGTCGCTGATCATGCAGCAGAGCGACATCGGCGACATCGCGAACTCGGTCAAGGACTGCCTGCGCTGTGGCAAGTGCAAACCGGTCTGCGCCACGCACGTGCCGCGTGCCAACCTGCTGTACAGCCCGCGCAACAAGATCCTCGCGACCTCGCTGCTGGTCGAGGCCTTCCTGTACGAGGAGCAGACGCGCCGCGGCGTGTCGATCAAGCACTGGGAGGAATTCGAGGACGTTGCGGACCACTGCACCGTCTGCCACAAATGCCTCACGCCATGCCCGGTCAACATCGACTTCGGCGACGTCTCGATGAACATGCGCAACCTGCTGCGCAAGATGGGCCAGAAAAGCTTCCGGCCCGGCAATGCCGCGGCGATGTTCATGCTCAACGCCACCAACCCGCAAACCATCAAGCTGGCCCGTGGCGCGATGGTGGGCGTGGGCATGAAGGCCCAGCGCCTGGCGCATGACGTGCTGAAGCTGGCCGCCCGCAAGCAGACCAGCGCGCCGCCGGCGACCGTGGGCACCGCGCCGATCAAGGAGCAGGTGATCCACTTCATCAACAAGAAGATGCCGGGCGGCCTGCCGAAGAAGACGGCGCGCGCGCTGCTGGACATCGAGAACGCCGACTACGTGCCCATCATCCGCAACCCGGTGACGACCACGCAGGAAACCGAGGCGGTGTTCTATTTCCCCGGCTGCGGCTCGGAGCGGCTGTTCAGCCAGGTCGGCCTGGCCACGCAAGCCATGCTGTGGCATGCCGGCGTGCAGACGGTGCTGCCGCCAGGCTACCTGTGCTGCGGCTACCCGCAGCGCGGCTCGGGCCAGTTCGACAAGGCCGAGAAGATCATCACCGACAACCGGGTGCTGTTCCACCGCGTGGCCAACACGCTGAACTACCTGGACATCAAGACCGTGGTCGTCTCCTGCGGCACCTGCTACGACCAGCTGCAGGGCTACCAGTTCGACAAGATCTTCCCCGGCTGCCGCATCATCGACATCCACGAGTTCCTGCTGGAAAAGGGCATCCGCCTGGACACCTCCAGCGGCGCCGGTTACCTCTACCACGACCCCTGCCACAGCCCGATGAAGCTGCAGGAGCCGATGAAGACGGTGAAGGCGCTGGTCGGCAGCGAGGTGGTCAAGAGCGAACGCTGCTGCGGCGAAAGCGGCACGCTGGGCGTGAGCCGGCCCGACATCGCGACCCAGGTGCGCTTCCGCAAGGAAGAGGAGATCCGCAAGGTCGAGACCCAGCTGCGGGCCGACGGCACCGTGAGCGCGGACCAGAACCTGAAGATCCTGACCTCCTGCCCGAGCTGCCTGCAAGGCCTCTCGCGCTATGGTGACGACCTGAAGAGCGGCCTGCTGGAGGCCGATTACATCGTCGTCGAGATGGCGCGCAAGATCCTCGGCGAGGACTGGATGCCCAAGTACGTGGCACGCGCCAACGCCGGCGGCATCGAACGGGTGCTGGTGTGACTGCCGCCACCCCAGCGCTGTTCCGTCACCCCGGCTGCGCGCTGTGCGAGCCGGCCGCTGCCGGCACCGCGCTGCGCATTGCCGAAGACGCGCGGCTGCAGGTCATTCGCGTGCTGGATGCGCCGGACTTTCCCGCCTTCTACCGCGTGATCTGGCACAGCCACGTCGCGGAATTCAGTGGCCTCAATGCGGCCGACCGCTTGCACTGCATGGACGTGGTCGCCGCGGTCGAGCAGGCCTTGATCGAGACGCTGGCGCCCACCAAGGTCAACCTGGCGGCGCTGGGCAACATGGTGCCGCACCTGCATTGGCATGTGATCGCCCGCTTCAACTGGGACGCCCAGTTCCCGCAGCCGATCTGGGGCGCGAAGCAGCGCGAGGTGGCGGATGCCGCGGCGCGCCTGGCCGTGCCGCTGGCCACGCTGGACCAGCGCGTGCGCGCGGCGGTCGGGCCGCTGCTCGGTCGCTGATTCAGCCCGGCTGGCCCATCTCGGCCAGCACCGCCAGCACCTGGCGTGTTGCGGCATCGAGCCGCTCGGGCACGCGGTGGGCCACGCCGAGGTGGCGTGTCAGCGGCGGGTCCAGCGGGCGCAGCTGCATCACTTCCGGCGAAGGCAGCGGCGTGTCGGCGCTGCGTTCCAGCGGCAGCACCGCCGCGCCATAACCGGCGCTGACGAGGCTCTTCATCGCCTCGGTGTAGTTGAGCTCGATGCGCGCCCGCGGCGCCAGCCCGGCCGCGCCGAACCAGCCGGCCACCAGGCCGTGCATCATCGTGGTCTTGTCGTTGGCGACCAGCGGCTGCGTGGCCAGCCAGGCAGGCGTGACGACTTCCGGCACGGTCCAGCGCGGTGGCAGGAAAGCCATCATCGGATCGCTGCGCCAGGGCTGCAGCAGCAGTTCCGGCAGCTCGGCCTGCGGCAGCGCCACGATGCCGATGTCCAGCGTGCGCGCCGCCAGCCGGTCCATGGTGTCCAGCGAGCCGAGGATGGCGACCTCCACGTCAATGCCCGGATGCCGCTCGTTCAGCACCGCCAGCACCCGCGGCAGCAAATGCACCAGCACGCCGGTGGACGTGCCCAGCCGCACCTTGCCTTCGCGGCCTTCGGCGAAGCGCCGCACCTGGTCGACCGCGTCGTCCGCCTCCTTCAGCAACTGCCGGCCGCGTTCGATCAACGCCGCGCCGGCCGCGCTCATGCGCACCTGCTTGCCGCCGCGTTCCAGCAGCGGCGCACCCAGCCGCGCCTCCAGTTCACTCACGTGCAGGCTCACGGTGGGCGCCGCCAGGTGCAGCGCCTGCGCGGCGGCGGCGAAGGTGCCCAGGTCGGCAATGGTGACCAGCGTGCGCAGCTGGTCAAGGTTCAGGCTTCGCATCAGCTTTCCTGAAGGGTTTGCTCAGTTCTTTCAACTTTTCAAATCTTAATCCCGCCGCGAGCATGGTGAGCCGGCCTTCAAAGGCCTTTCAACGGAGCACACCATGTCCACGCAGGCTTCCCGCATTGCCACCCAGCCGTCCTTGTTCGCCGCGTTGCGCCGCCGGGCGGCCGCGCTGTGGTCTGCCGCCTGCGCGCTGCGGGCCCGGGCACGCGAGCGGGCCGAGGCGCGCCGCGCCCACGCGCTGCTGCGTGAAATGGGCACGCGCGAACTGGCCGACCTAGGCATCGGGCCGGACCAGGTCGACTGGTTCTGCCGCGGTGAAGGGCGCTGAGCCCCCGTCTTGCGGCCGGTGGTTTGGGGTTTTCACTGACAAGCAAACGTTTGCGCAAACGTTTGCTTTCGGTAGGATGGCGTCCGCTGACGATCCTGTCGCGTCCTGAACCGGGCGGACGGGCGATCAGCCGGACACACCAACACAGACCCAGGAGACACCATGTCCTTCACTCGCCGCTCCCTCCACATTGCCGCGGCCCTGGCCGTCACCGGCCTGCTGGCCACGCCCGCGATGGCGCAGGACAAGCCCAAGGTCGCGCTGGTCATGAAGTCGCTGGCCAACGAATTCTTCCGCACCATGGAAGACGGCGCCAAGGCACACCAGAAGGCCCATGCCGGCGAGTACACGCTGGTCACCAACGGCATCAAGAACGAGACCGACACGGCCGCGCAGATCAAGATGGTCGAGCAGGCCGTGGCGCAGAAGGTCAGCGCCATCGTCATCGCGCCGGCCGATTCCAAGGCCCTGGTGCCGGCCATCAAGGCCGCGGTGGACAAGGGCATCCTGGTGGTCAACATCGACAACCGGCTGGACACCGATGCGCTGAAGGAAAAAAGCCTGAACGTGCCGTTTGTCGGCCCGGACAACCGCATGGGCGCCAAGCTGGTGGGCGACTTCCTGGCCAAGTCGCTGAAGGCGGGCGACAAGGTAGGCATCGTCGAAGGCGTGTCCACCACCTTCAATGCGCAGCAGCGCACGCTGGGCTTCCAGGATGCGATGAAGGCGGCCAACATCACCGTGGTCGGCGTGCAGTCCGGCCAGTGGGAGATCGAGAAGGGCAACACCGTGGCCGCCGGCATGCTGCGCGAGCACCCGGACCTGACGGCGCTGCTGGCCGGCAACGACAGCATGGCGCTGGGCGTGGTGGCGGCGGTGAAGGCCGCGGGCAAGACCGGCAAGGTGCAGGTCGTCGGCTACGACAACATCACCGCGATCAAGCCGATGCTGGCCGACGGCCGCATGCTGGCCACGGCCGACCAGTTCGCGGCCAAGCAGGCCGTGTTCGGCATCGAACTGGCGCTGAAGGCGCTGGCCGCCAAGACGCCGCAGGCCCAGCTGCCCGCCGAAGCCAAGACCGACGTGGTGCTGGTGACCAAGGGCAGCAAGTAAAACTGCCGCGAACGCCATGTCCCAAGCACCAACCCCGTCCAGCGTGCCGCTGCTCGAGATCGACGGCGTCGGCAAGGCCTACGGCGGCACGCCGGTGCTGCACGAACTGAGCTTCTCGCTGCATGCCGGCGAGGTGCTGGCGCTGACGGGTGAAAACGGCGCGGGCAAGAGCACCTTGTCCAAGCTGATCTGCGGGCTGGAGCGGCCCACGCTGGGTCGCCTGCGGCTGGCCGGCCAGGCTTATGCGCCAGCCACGCGGCAGGAGGCCGAGCGCCTGGGCGTGCGCATGGTGATGCAGGAGCTGGGCTTGGTTGGCACGCTGACGGTGGCCGAGAACCTGTTCCTCGGCCGTTTGCCAAGCCGCGCCGGCTGGCTGCGGCGCGGTGCGCTGCATGCGGCGGCCAGGCTGCAGCTGGCCAAGATCGGGCTGGACGACATCGACCCGGCGACGCCGGTGTCGCGGTTGGGCATTGGCCAGCAGCAGATGGTGGAAATTGCCCGCAACCTGCAGGACGACACCCGCGTGCTGGTGTTGGACGAACCCACCGCGATGCTCACGCCGCGCGAAACCAGCCGGCTGTTCGAGCAGATCGCACGCCTGACCGCGCGCGGCGTGGCCATCGTTTACGTCTCCCACCGGCTCGAAGAGCTGCGTCGCATTGCCGATCGCGTGGCGGTGCTGCGCGACGGCCGGCTGGTGGACTTGCGCGCGATGGCGGGCCTCAGCGAGGCCGACCTGGTGCAGCGCATGGTGGGCCGCTCGGTCAGCGAGCTGGAGCACCGGCCGCGCCGAGAGGCCGGCGCTGTGCTGCTGCGCGCCGAAGGCCTGGGCCGCGGCACGGTGGTGCAGGACGTGAGCCTGGAGGTGCGCGCTGGCGAGGTGTTCGGCATTGCCGGGCTGGTCGGCTCCGGCCGCACCGAGCTGCTGCGGCTGCTGTTCGGCGCCGACCGGGCAGACAGTGGCACGCTGGTGCTGAATGACGATTCGGGCGAGGTCCAGCGCCGCATTCCGCGCGGCTTTGCGTCGCCGGTGCAGGCGATTGCGGCCGGCATCGGCCTGGTTGCCGAGGACCGCAAGTCGCAGGGGCTGCTGCTGTCGCAATCGATCCGCATCAACGCGACGCTGTCGGACCTGGCTGCCGTCTCGCGCGGCGGCTGGCTGCGCGGTGCACACGAACACACGCTGGTGCGCGGCTTCATCGAGCGGCTGCGCGTGCGCTGCCGCGGCAGCGAGCAGCCGGTCGGGCAGCTGTCTGGCGGCAACCAGCAGAAGGTGGTGTTCGCCCGCTGGCTGCACCGCAGCACCCGCGTGCTGCTGCTGGACGAGCCGACGCGCGGCGTGGACGTGGGCGCCCGTGCCGACCTCTACGCCGAGCTGGACCAGATGGCCTGCGACGGGCGCGGGCTGCTGATGGTCTCGTCCGACCTGCGCGAGCTGATGGCCATGGCCGACCGCATTGGCGTGATGAGCGCCGGGCGCCTGGTGGCCGTGTTCGAACGTGGCGAATGGACCGAATCCTTGCTGCTCTCGGCCGCTTTCTCGAAGTCTTCCGAGCCCGGTCAGGCCGCGGCGACAGCATCCTCTCTTTCATGAACCAAGCCGTGACCTCACAACCCGCCACCCAAACGCCGCCCGCCAAGGCCGCAGCGCCGGTCTGGCGCACCCAGCTCGGCACTTACCTCGGGCTGGCCCTGGTGCTGGTCGGCATGGTGGGCCTGTTCTCCTGGCTATCCGAATACTTCTGGAGCCGCGAGACCTTTGTCACCATTGCCAACGAGATCCCCGCGCTGGCAGTGATGGCGGTGGGCATGACCTTCGTGCTGATCATTGCCGGCATCGACCTGTCGGTCGGCTCGGTGATGGCGCTGTCGGCCGCCACCTCGGCAGCGGCCATCCTGCAGTGGCACTGGAGCGTGCCGGCGGCTGCCGTGCTGGCGCTGGCCACCGGGCTGCTGTGCGGCGCGGTCACCGGTGCGGTGGCTGTCGCCTGGCGGCTGCCGTCCTTCATCGTCTCGTTGGGCATGCTGGAGGCGGTGCGGGGCAGCGCCTACCTGGTGACCGATTCGCGCACCCAGTACGTGGGCGATGCCATTTCCTGGCTGGCCGCGCCGGTGGCCTTCGGTGTGTCCTCGGCCTTCGTGCTGGCGGTGCTGATCGTCATCGCTGCGCAGCTGGTGCTGTCGCGCACGGTGTTCGGCCGCAGCATGGTCGGCATCGGCACCAACGAAGAGGCCATGCGCCTGGCCGGCGTGGACCCGCGGCCGATCCGCATTGCGGTGTTCGCGCTGATCGGCCTGTTGGCCGGCCTGGCGGGCCTGATGCAGTCGGCCCGGCTGGAAGCGGCGGACCCGAATGCCGGCACCGGCGTGGAGCTGCAGGTCATTGCCGCGGTCGTGATCGGTGGCACCAGCCTGATGGGCGGGCGCGGTTCGGTCATCACCACCGCGTTTGGCGTGCTGATCATCGCGGTGCTGGAGGCCGGCCTGGCGCAGGTCGGTGCCAGCGAGCCGAGCAAGCGCATCATCACCGGCGCCGTCATCGTGGCCGCCGTCATCGTCGACACGCTGCGGCAGCGCCGCGGCGCCGCCTGAACGGCCATGGCGACCATCAAGGACGTTGCCCGCCAGGCCCAGGTGTCGGTGACGACCGTGTCGCACGTCGTCAACGGCACGCGGCATGTCAGCCCCGAGAGCCGCGAGCGGGTGGAAGCGGCGATCCGCGAGCAGGGCTACGTGCCCAGCGCGATCGCGCGCAGCCTGAAGAGCAACAACACGCGCACGCTGGGCATGCTGATCCCGAACAGCTCCAACCCGTATTTCGCCGAGGTGGTGCACAGCGTGGAAGACCGCTGCTTCGGCGCCGGCTACAACCTGATCCTCTGCAACACCAAGGACGAGGCGAACCGCCAGGGCAGCTACCTGCAGGTGCTGGCTGAGCGCCGCATCGACGGGCTGATCGTTGTCTCCACCGGCCGCGACGCGTCGCTGGCGCAGCAGCTCGTCGGCCTGTCGATTCCTACCGTGCTGGTGGACCGCGAGATCGAGGTCGGCGAGCAGCCTTGCGACCTGGTCGAGACGGCGCACCGCCAGGGCGGGCTGCTGGCCACGCAGCACCTGCTGGACCTGGGCCACCGTCGCATCGCCTGCATTGGCGGGCCCGAGGGCCTGGTGCCCAGCGAGCAGCGCATTGCCGGCTGGCGCGAGGCGCTGGCCGAAGCCCGCCTGCCAGCACCGGAGCTGCTGACCCACGGTCAGTTCACCAGCCAGGGCGGCTTCGAGGCGATGCAGGCGCTGCTCGCGCTGGCCGTGCCGCCCAGCGCGGTGTTCGTCTGCAACGACCTGATGGCGATGGGCGCGCTGTGCGCCGCGCACGAGCGGCACCTGCGCGTGCCGGAGGCGCTGTCCATCGTCGGCTTCGACGACATCGAACTCGCCGCCTTCACCAGCCCGCCGCTGACCACCGTGGCCCAGCCCAAGCAGCGCATTGGCGCGCTGGCGGTGGACATGCTGCTGGAGCGCATCCACGGCAAGCGGCGCGAGCCGCGCAAGGTGCTGCTGCAGCCCGAGCTGCGGCGGCGCGGCTCGACGGCGGCCTTTCAGACTTCAGATTCCTTGACTGCATGAATGACGCTTTGACGGATCGACCTCGCATCGTGGTGGTCGGCAGTTTGAACATGGACTTGGTGCTGCGCGTGGCGCGGGCGCCCGAGGCCGGTGAGACCGTGATGGCCCAGTCGCTGAACCACCTGCCGGGCGGCAAGGGCGGCAACCAGGCCGTGGCCTGCGCGCGGCTGGGTGGCGAGGTGCAGCTGTTCGGCCGGCTGGGGGCCGACGGCCATGGCCAGGCGCTGCGCACGGCGCTGCAGGCCGATGGCATCGACGCGATAGGCCTGCAGATCGACACGCAGGCACCCACCGGCGTGGCGACCATCCTGGTCGACGATGCGGCGCAGAACCGCATCGTGGTTGCGGCCGGCGCCAACGGCCGTTTCGTGCTGGATGCGGGCGCGCTGACCCACGTGCTGTCGCAGGCGGACTGCCTGGTCGCCCAGTTTGAAGTTCCGTTGGCCGAAGTGCTGGCCGCAGCGCGGCTGGCGCAGGCCGCTGGCTGCCGCGTGCTGCTGAACCCATCGCCGGTGCAGCCCTTGCCGGCAGCGTTGTGGCCGCTGGTGGACACGCTGGTGGTCAACGAGACCGAGGCTGCGGCGCTGGCCGGCGGCGAGGTGGACACGCCGGCCGAGGCCGCGCTGGCGGCGCAGGCGCTGTTGGGCCGCGGGCCGGCGCGCGTGGTCGTCACGCTGGGCGCGGCCGGTGCCGTTGCGGCAGACAGTGCAGGTTGCCGGCACCACCCCGGCATGCACGTCACCGCGGTGGACACCACCGCTGCCGGAGACACCTTCATGGGCGCGCTGGCCGTGGCACTGGGCCAGGGCCAGGCGCTGGACACCGCCGTGCAGCGCGGGGTGCGCGCCGCGGCGCTGTGCGTCACCCGGCCCGGCGCCCAGCCTTCGATTCCCACCGCGGCCGAGGTCGACGCCTCGCCGCAGCCTTCGCCCTGGAGCCCGCTGTGAAACGCACTGCCTTGCTGCATGCCGAGCTGTCCCACGCCATTGCCAGCCTGGGCCATGGCGACATGCTGGTGATCGGCGATGTCGGCCTGCCGATCCCGCCCGGCCCGCGCCGCATCGACCTGGCGCTGACGCCGGGCATACCGTCCACCGCGGAGGTGCTGAAGGCGGTGCTGAGCGAGATGCAGGTCGAGCGCGCGGTGATCGCTACCGAGGCAGTGGAACGCACAGGCGGCGACTTGCCCGATTGGTGCAGCTTGCCCGTGAAGCCGGAAACGGTGACGCATGCGCACTTCAAGCAGCTGTGCCGGGAGGCGCGCGTGATGGTGCGCACGGGCGAATGCACGCCATATGCGAACGTGCTGCTGATCGCCGGCGTCACCTTCTGAGGGCAAGGCCAGCCCGGCTAAACTGCCGGCTGTGCCCACCCCCACTCCCACCGCCCTGACGCTGCACCAGGCCTCGCGCCAGCTGGAAATCAGCTTCGACGATGGCCAGGTCTTCCACATTCCGTTCGAGCTGATGCGCGTGATGTCGCCGTCCGCCGAGGTGCAGGGCCACGGGCCCGGCCAGGAGACGGTGCAGACTGGCAAGCGCGAGGTCGGCATCAGCGGCGTGGCGCCGGTCGGCCACTACGGCATCCAGCCCCAGTTCGACGATGGCCATGAGTCCGGCATCTTCACCTGGGCCTACCTGTACGAGATGGGTTCGCAGCAGCCGGCCTTCTGGGCCCGCTACGAGGCGCAGCTGAAGGCCAATGGCGTGGACCGCGACAGGCCGATGCCGCCCAAGCCCGGCAGCGCCTGCGCGTCGCATTGAACCGAGCAAACGAGAGCCAGCAAATGTCAGAAACCCACTTCGGCTTCAACAAGGTTGACGAGGCCGAGAAGGCAGGCAAGGTCAAGGGCGTGTTCGATTCGGTTGCGTCCAAATACGACGTGATGAACGACCTGATGTCCATGGGCATGCACCGCGCCTGGAAGGCCTACACGATTGCCGTGGCCAACCTGAAGCCGGGCGACAGCGCACTGGACATTGCCGGCGGCACCGGCGACCTGGCCCGCGCCTTCGCCCGCCAGGTCGGACCGACCGGCCTGGTGCTGCACACCGACATCAACGAGGCCATGCTGCGCACCGGCCGCGACCGGCTGCTGGATCAGGGCCTGACGCTGCCGACGACGCTGTGCGACGCCGAGAAGCTGCCGTTCAAGGCCAACACCTTCGACCTGGTCAGCGTGGCCTTCGGCCTGCGCAACATGACCCACAAGGACCAGGCGCTGTCCGAGATGAACCGGGTGCTCAAGCCCGGCGGCCGGCTGCTGGTGCTGGAGTTCTCCAAGGTCGCCAAGCCGCTGCAGAAGCCGTATGACTGGTACTCCTTCAACATCCTGCCCAGGCTGGGCCAGTGGGTGGCCGGCGACGCCGAGAGCTACCGCTACCTCGCCGAGTCCATCCGCATGCACCCGGACCAGGCGACGCTGAAGGCGATGATGAAAACCGCCGGCTTCGGACATGTGGACGTGCACAACATGACCGGCGGGCTGGTTGCCTTGCACGTCGGCATCAAGTGCTAGGGAAGGTGCCAATGAACCGGACAAGCCCGCTCGAGCCGCCACAACGCGCCCACTCGTCGTTGCAAATGCTCGCTGTAGCCCGAGCTACAGCTGTGCTTTGCGCCTAGATTGGACTCGTTCTGACGACCCGCTCTGGCTCGCCCGATCCATTCACACCTTCCAGTCATGCCCACCATCCTGCTCACCGGCGCCACCGGCTACATCGCTTCCCACACCTGGCTGGCGCTGCTGTCGGCCGGCTACGACGTGGTCGGCCTGGACGATTTTTCGAACAGTTCGCCCGAGGTGCTGAGGCGGCTGACCGAGCTGTCCGGCCGTGACTTGGCCTTTGTGCAGGCCGATGTGAACGACAGCGCCGCGCTGGACCGGGTGTTCAGCCAGCACCGGATTGCCGCGGTGATGCACTTCGCCGCCTTCAAGGCCGTGGGCGAATCGACCGCGCAGCCGCTGAAGTACTACGCCAACAACCTCGGCGGCCTGGTCAACACGCTGCAGGCCATGGGCCGCGCGGGCGTGAAGACTTTCGTTTTCAGTTCCAGCGCCACCGTCTACGGCGAGCCGCAGTTCCTGCCCTACACCGAGGCGCATCCGCTCGCCGCGATGAACGTCTACGGCCGCACCAAGCTGATGGGCGAGCAGATCCTGCGCGACCTGGAAGCGGCCGAGCCGGACTGGCGCATTGGCTGGCTGCGCTACTTCAACCCGGTGGGCGCGCACGAGAGCGGCCGCATTGGCGAGGACCCACAAGGCATCCCGAACAACCTGATGCCGTTTGTGCAGCAGGTGGCTGTAGGCCGGCGCGAATTCCTCTCCGTCTTCGGCGGCGACTACGACACACCGGACGGCACGGGGGTGCGCGACTACCTGCATGTGATGGACCTGGCCGATGGCCACGTGGCGGCGCTGCGCTACCTGCTGGAAAAACAGCTCTCGCTGACGGTCAACCTGGGCACCGGCGTGGGCTACAGCGTGCTGGACCTGGTCAACGCCTTCAGCCGCGCCGCCGGCAAGCCCATCCCGTACAAGATCGTGGACCGCCGGCCGGGTGACCTGCCGAGTTATTACGCCGACGCCACCCTGGCCAAGTCGTTGCTGGGCTGGGAAGCCACACGCAGCCTGGACGACATGTGTGCCCACAGCTGGCGCTGGGCCTCACAGAACCCTCGGGGCTACATGTCAGCACCCGGCATCACGGGGACGTGATACCACCCGCCGGGCGGGTTGCGCAGCCGCCCTGGGGCGGCCCGGCGCCGGCTGCTTTCGGAGATGGGCCAGGGCATGCTGTAGCCATCCTGGTCTCGCAATGGCCGTTCCCTACAATCCGAACATGCCTGATCCCCTGACCGCCTTGAGCGACCTGGTGCTGCCTGCAGCCACCGCCCGTTTTGTCCTGCTGGCCAACCATGTGCTCACCGCCGCGCCGGTGGCGCCGGCCCGCCTGAAGGCGCATGCCGGCCGTGTGCTGCGGGTCGAGGTCGAGAACTGGCGCGGCCCCTTGCCGCCACCGCCGGCCCTGACGTTGCGGGTCAGCCCGGCCGGCCTGCTGGAAGCGCGGGAAGAGGGCACCGGAGCGGCCTTGCCCGACCTGCGCCTGCGGGTCGACGCTTCGAAGCCGTTTGCCGCCGCCACCAAGCTGGCGCAGGGCGAACTGCCGCCGCTGCAGATCGAAGGCGACGTGGCGTTTGCCGCCGATGTGAACTGGGTGATTGCCAACGTGCGCTGGGACATTGCCGCCGACCTGGAAAAAGTCGTCGGCCCGACGCTGGCCGAAGGCCTGTCACGCGCCGGCACGCAGGTGCTGGGCGCCGCCCGCCAAGTGGCGCAAGGCGTGGCCAGTGTGCTGCGCCGGCCCTGAGCGGCGGGCGCGTCCAGATGCGGTATTTCGCCCGGCTGGTTTTCATTGTCGTCACGCTGCTGCGGCATGGCGTGGACGAATTGGTGCTGTCCGGCTTTCGCCATCGCTGGATCCGCAGCCTGTCGTGGGTCGTCACGCTGGGCCGCAATTTCGATCAGCCGCGTGGCCAGCGCCTGAGGCTGGCACTCGAATCGCTGGGGCCGATCTTCATCAAGTTCGGCCAGGTCCTGTCGACCCGGCCGGACCTGGTGCCGCCGGACATCACACGCGAACTCTCGCTGCTGCAGGACCGCGTGCCACCGTTCCCGGCCTCGCAGGCGCGGGCTTTCGTCGAAGCTGCGCTGGAGAAGCCGATCGAGGCGATCTTCCGCCACTTCGAGGCGGAGCCGGTGGCCAGCGCGTCCATCGCGCAGGTGCACTTCGCTACGCTGCACGACGGCCGCGAGGTCGCGGTCAAGGTGCTGCGCCCCGGCATGCGCGCGGTGATCGATGACGACCTGGCGCTGCTGCACACGCTGGCACGCTGGGTCGAGCGGCTGTCGGCCGACGGCAAGCGCCTGCGGCCGCGCGAGGTGGTGGCCGAGTTCGACATGTACCTGCATGACGAGCTGGATCTCGTGCGCGAAGCGGCCAACGCCGCGCAGCTGCGCCGCAACATGGCCGACCTGCCGCTGATCATGGTGCCCGAGATGCACTGGGACTGGTGCACCTCGACGGTGATCGTGATGGAGCGCATGCACGGCGTGCCCATCAGCCAGATCGCGCGGCTGCGCGAGGCCGGCGTGGACATCAAGAAGCTGGCGCGCGATGGCGTGACCATCTTCTTCACCCAGGTCTTCCGCGACGGGTTTTTCCATGCCGACATGCACCCCGGCAACATCCAGGTCAGCCTGGCGCCTGCCACTTTCGGCCGCTACGTGGCGCTGGATTTCGGCATCGTGGGAACGCTGACCGAGGTCGACAAGGAATACCTGGCGCAGAACTTCATCGCTTTTTTTCGCCGCGACTACAAGCGTGTGGCCGAGCTGCACGTGGAGTCCGGCTGGGTGCCGCCGGGCACGCGCATCGAGCAGCTGGAGCAGGCCATCCGCGCGACCTGCGAGCCGCAGTTCGACCGGCCGCTGAAGGAGATCTCGCTGGGCCAGGTGCTGATGCGGCTGTTCCAGACCTCGCGCCGCTTCAACGTCGAGATCCAGCCGCAATTGGTGCTGTTGCAGAAGACGCTGCTGAATGTCGAAGGCCTGGGCCGCGAACTGGACCCGGACCTGGACCTGTGGTCCACCGCCAAGCCTTTCCTGGAGCGCTGGATGAACGAGCAGGTCGGCTGGCGCGCGATCTGGCGCCGGCTCAAGGACGAGGCGCCGCTGTATGCCAAGCTGCTGCCCGAGCTGCCGCGGCTGCTGCACCACCGCCTGGCCGCGCCGCAGCAGCAGGACGCGCCGCTTCTGGCCGCGCTGCTGCGCGAGCAGCGCCGCACCAACCGGCTGCTGTCCATGCTGCTGTGGAGCGGCGCGGGTTTCCTGGGCGGCGTGGTGCTGGCCCGCTGGCTGTTGCACTACGGCTTTTATTGAAGGCGGCGTTTCGCTTTCACGTCAGCTTCGCCTGACAAGCAGACCCGCTGACGGACTACCCGCAGGCGCCCAGGGGTGACGTGCAATGCATGCAACACCACTCCTCACCAGGGACGCCAAGATGCTAGGCACCATCCTCCTCGTTGTATTGATCCTGCTGCTGCTCGGCGCACTCCCGACCTGGCCGCACAGCCGCGGCTGGGGCTACTACCCCAGCGGTGGCCTGGGCTTGGTCGTGATCATCCTGATCGTGCTGCTGCTGATGGGCAGGATATAGCGCTCAACCCATGAAAAACGCCACCCGAGGGTGGCGATTTGCTGTGTGGCGCGACCGGCTACTTGCCAGCCTTGAAGCGCGTGAACAACCGGGTCTGCACGCGGCGGATGTCCTGCGGCACACTGTCGGGCGCCGTCATCTTGGCCATGTCGGTCGGACTGAGGAAGACGCTGGGATTGTCGGCCACCTCCTTCTTGACGAACTTCAGCGAGGCCTTGTTCGGGTTCGCGTAGAAGACCTGGTTGGTCAGCGAAGCGTGCACTTCCGGACGCAGGATGTAGTTGATGAAGACCTGCGCATTCTTCGGATGCGGCGCGTCGGCCGGGATGGCCATCGAGTCGAAGAACAGCGTGGAGCCCTTGGGCGGGATCAGGGCCTGCAGGTTGACCTTGTTCTTGGCTTCCAGCGCACGCGACCTGGCGATGTTGATGTCGCCCGAATAACCCATCACCACGCACAGCGCGCCCTGGGACATCTCCTCGATGTAGCCCGAGGACGAGAAGCGCGTCACGTAGGGGCGGATCTTCATCAGCATCTCGCCCGCGGCCTTGTAGTCGTCGGGCGTGCGGCTGTAACCGGGCTTGCCCGCGTACAGCATGGCCACCGGCAGCACTTCCGAGGCCGAGTCCAGGAAGTTGATGCCGCAGCTTTTCAGCTTGCTGGCGTACTGCGGGTCGAACACTAGCGACCAGGGGTTCTCCGGCATCGGCGTGCTGCCCAGCGCGGCCTTGACCTTGTCGACGTTGATGCCCACCGTCACAAAGCCCCACAGCCAGTCGACCAGGTACTGGTTGCCCGGGTCCACGCTTTCCATCTGCTTGAGCAGCGCCGGGTCCAGGTTGGACCAGTTGGGCAGCAGGCTGCGGTCCAGCTTGCGGAAAAGGCCTGCCTCGATCTGCTGCTTGGCGAAGTGCGCGCTGGGCACGACGATGTCGTAGCCGGTCTTGCCGGTCACCAGCTTGGCATGCAGGATCTCGTTGTTGTCGTAGTTGTCGTAGCGGACCTTGATGCCGGTTTCCTTCTCGAAATTGGCAATCGTGTCGGGTGCGATGTAGTCCGACCAGTTGTAGATGTTCAGGACCTTGGGCTCGTCGGCGGCCTGGGCTGCCGACAAGGCGGCCAGGCTGCTGCAGAGGACGGCCAGCGCCGCCGGCCACAAGCGGTTCCACACCATGCGCTTCACATCGTTCTCCTTGGGTGTCGGGTTCAGGGAATTCAGGGGTCAGGGGCGACGCGCGCAGACTGCACGGCCACGGTCCATTCAATTCTAGGATGGCAGCTGCGCTCCGTATAATCACGGGTTTTCGCTTTCTGAATCAAAGATTTAGCCATGCCGATCTACGCCTATCGCTGCGCAGCCTGTGGCCATTCGCGTGATGTCCTGCAAAAGATGTCCGACGCCCAACTGACGGTCTGCCCGGCCTGCGGTGCCGAACAGTTCCAGAAGCAGGTGACCGCTGCCGGTTTCCAGCTCAAGGGCTCGGGCTGGTACGCAACCGATTTCCGCGGCGGCAACAGCGGTGCACCGGCGCCCGCGGCCGCTGGCACGCCAGCCGCACCTGCGGCCGGGGACAGCTCATCTGGCAGCCCCTCTTCCGGGGGCGGCGAATCTTCCAGTGGTGGTGGCACTTCGGCCAGCGCCTCTTCTCCGTCCACTGCCTGCGGCGGCTCCTGCGCTTGCCACTGAAACCGACCCATTCGTGAAAAAGTACCTCCTCGCCGGCCTGCTGACCTGGCTTCCCATTGCCGTCACCCTCTGGGTGTTGCTGTGGGTTCAAGGCCTGCTGGACGGCATGTTCAAAGGCCTGCTGCGTCCGGTGCAGGCCCTGGTCTCGAAGGAGGCCGCGGACGGCCTGGCAGGCTTCAGCCAGTTGCCCGGCGTGGGTGCGCTGGTGATGGTGCTGCTGCTGCTGCTCACCGGCGTGTTCGTCGCGAACATCTTCGGCCAGTGGTGGCTGCGCCAGTGGGACATGCTGATGGGCCGCATTCCCATCGTCAAGTCCATCTACAGCTCGGTCAAGCAGGTTTCCGACACGCTGTTCTCCAGCAGCGGCAATGCCTTCCGCGAAGCGGTGCTGGTGCGCTACCCGCACGGCGAGTCGTGGACCATCGCCTTTGTCACCGGCCGCCCCGGCGGCGAGGTGGCCGAGCACCTGGCGGGCGAACATGTCAGCCTCTACGTGCCGACCACGCCGAACCCGACCTCGGGCTTCTTCCTGATCATGCCGCGTGCCTCGGTGCGACCGCTCAGCATGAGCGTGGACGAGGCCTTGAAATACATCATCTCGATGGGCGTGGTTGCGCCCCCGGCCGGCCTGCTGCCGTCGCCGGAGGGGGCCGACCCCAATCGGGTGGGCTGAACGCGCCCAGACGCCCCGCGTTCAGTCCTGAGGGTTGATCACCCCACCCAGGCCGACCCAAGCTTTTCCCCTCACGGTCCCTGGCGCATCCGGCGCCGAGGTCGACCGCTTCCCGAATACCGACGCACAGGAGTGCACTGATGAGAACCGAATACTGCGGCAAGGTCAGCGAAGCGCTGATGGGCCAGACCGTGACGCTGATGGGCTGGGCGCATCGCCGCCGCGACCATGGTGGCGTGATCTTCATCGAACTGCGTGACCGCGAAGGCCACGTGCAGATCGTCTGCGACCCGGATCGCCCGGAGATGTTCAAGACGGCCGAGCTGGTGCGCAACGAGTTTTGCCTGAAGGTCGTGGGCCTGGTGCGTGCCCGTCCGGCCGACAAGGAAAACACCAACCTCGCCAGCGGCAAGATCGAGATCCTCTGCCATGAACTGGAAGTGCTGAACGCCTCGGTCACGCCGCCGTTCCAGCTCGACGACGAGAACCTCAGCGAGACCGTGCGCCTGACGCACCGGGTGCTGGACCTGCGCCGCCCGCAGATGCAGAAGAACCTGATGCTGCGCTACCGCGTGGCGATGGAAGTGCGCAAGTTCCTCGACGCCAACGGCTTCGTCGACATCGAAACCCCGATGCTGACCAAGTCCACGCCCGAAGGCGCGCGCGACTACCTGGTGCCCAGCCGCGTCCACGACGGCCACTTCTTCGCGCTGCCGCAGTCGCCCCAGCTGTTCAAGCAGCTGCTGATGGTGGCCGGTTTCGACCGCTACTACCAGATCACCAAGTGCTTCCGCGACGAGGACCTGCGCGCTGACCGCCAGCCCGAATTCACGCAGATCGACATCGAGACCTCGTTCCTGGACGAGGAAGAGATCCGCGGCATGTTCGAGGGCATGATCCGCACCGTCTTCCGCAACGCGATGAACGTGGAGCTGCCGGTCTACCCGGTGATGACCTACGCCGACGCGATGTTCAAGTACGGCTCGGACAAGCCGGACCTGCGCGTGAAGCTGCAGTTCACCGAGCTGACCGAGGTCATGAAGGACGTGGACTTCAAGGTCTTCTCGACCCCGGCCACGACCAAGGGCGGCCGCGTGGTGGCGCTGAAGGTGCCGGGCGGCGGCGAGATGAGCCGCGGCGAGATCGACGGCTACACCGAGTTCGTCAAGATCTACGGCGCCAAGGGCCTGGCTTGGATCAAGGTCAACGACGTGGCCAAGGGCCGCGAAGGCCTGCAGTCGCCGGTGGTCAAGAACCTGCACGACGCTGCGATCGCCGAGATCCTGGCGCGCACCGGTGCCTGCAACGGCGACCTGATCTTCTTCGGTGCCGACAAGGCCAAGGTGGTCAACGATGCCATCGGCGCGCTGCGCGTGAAGATCGGCCACAGCGACTTCGGCCGCAGCAAGGGCTTGTTCGAGGACAAGTGGGCACCGCTGTGGGTGGTGGACTTCCCGATGTTCGAGTACGACGAAGGCGAAGGCCGCTGGAACGCGACCCATCACCCGTTCACCTCGCCGAAGGACGGCCATGAGAACCTGATGGACACCGATCCGGGCGCCTGCATCGCCAAGGCCTACGACATGGTGCTCAACGGCTGGGAACTGGGCGGCGGCTCGGTGCGGATCCACCGCGCCGAGATCCAGAGCAAGGTTTTCAGCGCGCTGAACATCAGCAAGGAAGACGCCCAGGTCAAGTTCGGCTTCCTGCTGGACGCGCTGCAGTACGGCGCGCCACCGCACGGCGGCCTGGCCTTCGGCCTGGATCGCCTGATCACGCTGATGACCAAGGCCGAATCCATCCGCGACGTGATCGCCTTCCCGAAGACCCAGCGTGCCCAATGCCTGCTGACCGGCGCCCCGTCACTGGTCGACGAGAAGCAGCTGCGCGAACTGCACATCCGGCTGCGCAACGCGCAAGCGGCGGTCTGAGACCGCCGTCGCGTTGACCAAAGGAAAAGGGCCCTCGGGCCCTTTTTCAATTTCAGATGCGTGGCCTGATCACTGGAACGGCTTGATCAGCGCAGTCTTGCCCAAGGCCAAGGCGTCGAAGTAGCTGCGAGTGAGGGCCGGGAAGTGCGGCGAGTCGTCCCAATCACGTTCCACCTGCACCACCGCCTCGACTGGCTGATAGCTCTCCAGTGTGTTGTCGCTGAGGTTGACGACATACGCGGCGCCGGTCAGCACGCCCTCCGGGTCTCGCAGGGGCCTGTAGTCAGCGTAAGCACGGCGCACACCAAGCGACGTCACCTCGATCACCGCCAGCTTGTCCACGCCGTGGCTTGCTTTGAGGCCGCGGAAGTCGCGCAATGCGCTTGCGGGCTGGCGGCCGGTGAATGCAGGCAGCTGCCCGAGGTCCAGCGCCGCGTCCATCACGCGCACCTGCATGCCTTTGGCCTCCAACAGTCGCGCGATCTCGACCTTGGCCTGGGTGAGGTCCTCGGCCGTCAAGGGCTGCATGTGGTTCGTGAGGCTCAGATGCGTCGTCGCGGCGGCGGCCATGCAGTCCGTGCATGCAGCGCCGGGGAATTCGGTGGTGATCTTGGGCAGCACCACCATCACGATGCCAATCTTGGTGCCAGGCGTGGCGGTGAAGCTGCCCGTTGGGGTGAACAGGGGAGAGGTCGGCGCAATGCCGCAGGCTGCGAGGCAGATGGATGCCGTCAGCGCGGCGAGGAAGGAAAGTCTCATGGGATGACGGCGGTTCAGGCGGGCGGGACCGCTTTGATCCTAGTCGTCGTTCGTGTCATTTCGCTGCACGAGTCACCCTTCTCCTGTGCGCCGTGTAGGCCCCGTCCGGCACGCGGCGGGCGCTGGTCGCGCTAGCATCGCCCCATGACCGAAGCAGTCCATGAAGCGGTGGCGCCTCGGCCCGCCAAGATCCCGGAGTCGGTGCTGGTGGTGATCCACACTGCGGCGCTGGACGTTTTGCTGATGGAGCGTGCAGATGCGCCCGGCTTTTGGCAGAGCGTGACCGGCTCCAAGGACGGCCTGGACGAACCGCTGGACGTGACCTGTGCCCGCGAAGTGGCGGAGGAGACCGGCATCGTGATCGGCGCTGGCGGCGTGCCGGCCAGTGCGCTGCACGACTGGGACCTGGCCAATGTCTACGAGATCTACCCGCGCTGGCGCCATCGCTATGCCGAAGGCGTGACGCACAACACCGAGCATGTGTTCGGGCTTTGCGTGCCGGCCGGGACCGCGGTGCGACTGGCGCCCCGTGAGCACACGGCTTACGCTTGGCTGCCTTGGCGCGAGGCGGCAGACCGCTGCTTCTCGCCGTCAAACGCCGAAGCCATCCTGCAACTCCCCAACTTCCCCGAGATCCGATGACACCACCGGTGCAAGCCCATTCGTTCCGCTCGTCCGCATTCGCCAGCAGCTACGCACCGGGCAGCACGCTGGGCGGGCCGCTGCGCGTGGCGACCTACAACATCCACAAGGGTGTGCGCGGCATGGGGCCGACGAAGCGGCTGGAGATCCACAACCTCGGGCTGGGCATCGAGTCGCTGGACGCGGACCTGGTGTTCCTGCAGGAGGTGCGCCTGTTCCACGCCCGCGAGTCGCGGCAGTTCCAGCGCACCCATGGCGGCTGGCCGGAGCAGGGGCAGGCCGAATTCCTGGCACCTGACGGTTACGGTGCGGCGTATCACACCAACTGCGTGACTCGCCACGGCGAGCATGGCAACGCGCTGCTGTCGCGCTGGCCCATGGGCAACATTGGCCACCACGATGTGTCGGACCACCGTTTCGAACAACGCGGCCTGCTGCACGTGCCGGTGAAGTGGCAGGGCATGGAGGTGCACGCAGTCGTCGCGCACTTCGGGCTGATCCATTCCAGCCGGCTGCGCCAGGTGCAGCGGCTGGCGGCCTTCATCGAGCAGACCGTGCCGGCCGGTGCGCCGCTGCTGGTCGCCGGTGACTTCAACGACTGGGGCGAGCGGCTGGACGGGCCCATGCAGGCCATGGGCCTGCAGCGCGCGACGCCGCCGCAGGCCACGAACACGCCGACCTTCCCGTCACGCGTGCCGGTGTTCGCGCTGGACCGGGTCTACATGCGCGGCTTTCGCTGCGTGCGCACCACCGTGCCGCGCGGCAGTGCCTGGGCCCGCATGTCCGATCACCTGCCGTTGCTGGCGGAACTGGAGCCTGCCTGATGGCCGTGCAGCCGGCCGCGTCGGTCCCCGATGAAGCGCCCGCATCCGACGGCTTCCAGTTTCCCGGTGCCTGGTACACCCAGTCCAAGCCCGTTTTCCTCAGTGGCAACGAGGTGGCGCTGCTGCGCGGCGGCGACGAGTTGTTTCCCGCGATGGTGCGCGCCATCGAGCAGGCGCTGCACGAGGTCTGGCTGGCGACCTACATCTTCCATGACGACCCCGCCTCCGAGGCCGTGGCCAAGGCGTTGATCGCGGCTGCCCGGCGCGGTGTGCGGGTCAGGGTGGTGGTGGACGGCTTTGGCAGCAGCCACAGCCTGACGACGGTCAAGCGCTGGTTCAGCGACAACGCTGTGGACCTGGCGGTCTTCCGGCCGCTGACGCGCTGGTGGAACTGGCTGCAGCCGGGCCAGCTGCGGCGGCTGCACCAGAAGCTGTGCGTGGTGGACGGCACGCGCGCATTTGTCGGTGGCATCAATGTGATCGACGATCGCAACGACCTGCACCATGGCTTCAGCGATGCGCCGCGGCTGGACTTCGCGGTGGCGCTGCACGGCCCGGTGGTCGCGCCCATCGAGCAGACCGTGCGCGCGGTGTGGACCCGCGCCACCTTCGGCCGCGATTGGCGCAAGGAAACGCTGCAGCTCGCCCGCAGCGCCGAGCCGGTGCGGGCCGCGCGCAAGCTGCTGCGGCGCATGCACCTGCTGCCGGCCACGCCGCCACCCTTGGCCGACGACACGCCGGTGGTCGCAGCCTTCGTGGTGCGCGACAACCTGCGCCAGCGCCGCACCATCGAGCGCTGCATGATCGATGCGATCCGCATGGCGAATGCCCGCGTCCAGCTGGTGACGCCGTACTTCTATCCCGGCCGCAGTTTCAGGCGCGCACTGATCAAGGCCGCGCGGCGTGGCGTTCAGGTCCGCCTGCTGTTGCAGGGCAAGCTGGACTACCGGTTGGCCGGACTGGCGGCGCGTGTCATGTACGACGAGTTGCTGACCGCGGGCGTCGAGGTCTACGAATACACCCCCGCTTTCCTGCATGCCAAGGCGGCAGTGGCCGACGATGAATGGGCCACGGTCGGCAGTTCCAACGTCGACCCGCTGTCCCTGCTGCTGAACCTGGAAGCCAACATCGTTGTGCGCGACACCGGCTTTGCCGCCGCCCTCAGCGAGGAACTGGACCAGGCCATGGCCGTGTCCAGCCGCATCCTCGTCGCCCCGCTGCGCACCGGCCTCAGCGCGATGCTGGGCCGCGGCCTGGTGGCCTGGCTGGCGCATTGGTACCTGCGGCTGGCGGGGTCCAGCGAGCGGTACTGACTCTGGCGCCGCGGGTCAGCCCAGGCGGATGTGCTGCGGCTGTGGCCCGAACCGGTTGTCGCCCTTCATGCCGGGCAGCAGGCCGTTGACCACCAGCAGCCACAGGAAGCCGACCACGGGGACCAGGGCCACGAGCACCCACCAGGCGCTGCGGTCGCGGTCGTGCCAGCGCTTGGCGGACACGGCGAAGGCCGGCCAGGCCAGCAGCAGATTGACCAGGCCCTCGACCCGTTCGCCGCGGAAGCCAGCGATGTTCAACAGTGCGGCCAGCACGACGCCCAGCGCCGCCAGTCCCAGCATGCCGCCCCAGAAGCCGCGGCGCGAGATGCGGCCTTTTGCACTGAAGAACAGCTGGCCTGGCGGCATGGCCTCGGCAATCGGCGGCACGGCCTCGGCGGCGAGCAGGTCCTGCCGGATTTGCTTGCCGCTTGGCGAGACTGCGCCGCGGCTTTCGGGCAGGCCATGGGCGCCGAGCGGCGAGGCGTAGGGGGCGGAGCTGCTGGACATGCTGCAAGTATTCCACGCTTGCCGGCGGCGCGAGGGCTGCTGCGTGGCATTGCGGATGGTGCGGCGCGCGGCGGCATCGCAGAATCCAGCGGTCCCTTGCGCTCTTCGCGGCGCGAGCAGTCGCAGCGAATCGGTGGGAGGTTTGCATGAGATCCGGAGCGCCGAACCAGGCCGATGTCGATGCCGTGGCCGCCGCCTGCTGGCAAGCCGCCACCGAGCCGATGGCGGTGGTTGACGAGCATGGCAAGCTGCTGCAGGTGAACCTGGCACTGGCGCAGGCGCTGGACAGGCCGGTTGAAGCGCTGGCTGGCCAGGCGCTGGCCGATTGGCTGGCGCAACCTGGGCAGTCTTTGGACCCGCTGCTGGCCATGCCGGGCGGCGCGGCCTTGCCGTTGGCGGTGCCGGCCTTGCCGCTGCGCGGTCCCTCGGGCCCGGTGCTGACCGGCCCTTTGCAGGCCGGCCCCTGGGCGATCCGCGAAGGCGGCTGGATGCGTTGCCTCAGCTGGCCCGGCGGCAGTGCCGCGGCCGACTGGGCGGTGCTGCGGCAAAGCGAACAGCACTTCCGGTTGTTCACCCAGGCGACAGGCGATGCCATCTGGCTCAGCCGGCCGGGTGAGCGGCGCACGCTGTA
The DNA here is from genome assembly GCF_041287625.1 of Ideonella sp. GTDB lineage: Bacteria > Pseudomonadota > Gammaproteobacteria > Burkholderiales > Burkholderiaceae_C > Ideonella. The sequence continues at coordinate 72,585 of NZ_JBGGNH010000070.1, read as the reverse complement.
TGTCAGCCCGGCCTTCTGGCGCATGTGGGGCCAGGAATGCCGGCCGGACCTGGCGGACTGCCATGCCGTGTGGCTGGCCGGCATCCACGCCGAGGACCGGGACCAGGTCGCGGCCGACTTTGTGGCCGCTGCGACGACGGGCCAATACGAGACAGAGTACCGGGTGCTGCGGCCGGACGGCTCGATGATCTGGGTGCGCGACCACGCCTACCCGGTGCGCGACGCGACCGGCCAGATGACCCACATGGCGGGCCTGATCGAAGACATCACCGCGGCGCACGAAGCCCAGCAGCAGCAGCGCCAGCGGCTGGCGGCCGAGGCCCAGTTGCTGCGCCTGGTGGCCACCGCGCCGGGTGTGCTGATGACCTACCGCCGCGCCGCGGACGGCATGGTCAGCGTGCAATTGGCCAACCCCAAGGTGGCAGAGGCCTACGGCCTGAGTGCTGGCACGAGCGCGGGCGCGCACGACCCGCGCGACGTCATCGTGCCGGAGGATCGCGAGCGATTGCGCCAGTCCATGGAGGCCTCGGCGCAAAGCATGGCGCGTTGCCGGGAGGAGTTCCGGGTGCGGCATCCGCAGCGCGGCCTGCTGTGGGTCGAGATGCATGTCACGCCGGTCACCGAGGCAGACGGCGCGATCGCCTGGCACGGTTTCCTGCACGAGGTCACGGCGCGCAAGCAGGTCGAGGAGCAAGTCCTGCGCACCAACGCCGAACTGGAAGCCCGCGTGGCCGAGCGGACTGCCGAGCTGGAGGCGCGGCACCGGGAGATGGAGGCGTTTTCGTATTCCGTCTCGCACGACCTGAAGGCCCCGCTGCGCGGCATCGACGGCTACAGCCGGCTGCTGCTGACCGACCATGCCGACAAGCTGGACGAGGAGGGCCGGTTTTTCGTCGACACCATCCGCAAGGCCACCGTGCACATGGGCCAGTTGATCGACGACCTGCTGGCCTACTCACGTGTCGAACGCAGCCGGCCCACGCTGAGCAGCATCGACCCGGCCGCGGTCATCAACCGCCTGGTGGGCGAATACCAACGCGAGCTGGACCAGGGCCAAGTCACGCTGGAACAGGACTTGAGCTGCACCCGGGCCACCGGCGAGCGCGAGGGCCTGACGATGGCCGTGCGCAACCTGCTGGACAACGCGCTGAAGTTCACGCAAGGGCAGGCGGAGCGCCGCATCCGGCTGCGCTGCGCCGAACATGAAGGCCGCTGCCGCATCGAGGTGCGGGACAACGGCTCGGGCTTCGACATGCGCTATGCCGAGCGCATCTTCGAGATCTTCCAGCGCCTGCACCGCGCCGAGGACTACCCCGGCACCGGCGTGGGCCTGGCCATCGTGCGCAAGGCGGTCGAGCGCATGCAGGGCCGGGTCTGGGCCGAGAGCGTGACTGGTCAAGGTGCGCACTTTTTCATCGAGCTGCCGCTCTGATGCCGGTGCCCACCCTGCTGCCAGCCAGGGCTTGGCTGTATTCTCAGGTTTTCCAACCTGGGCCCTGGGGCCGGAGCATGGGCAATGAGCGGTAACCGGCCTATCCTGCTGGTCGAGGACAACCCGATGGACGTCGACCTGACGCGCCGGGCCTTTGCCAAGCGGCACATTGCCAACCCGCTTGCCGTTGCCCGCGATGGCGAAGAGGCACTGGATTGGCTGCCCCGCTGGGAAGCCGGCGAGCCGCTGCCGGTGGTCATCCTGCTGGACCTGAAGCTGCCGCGCGTCTCGGGGCTGGAGGTGCTGCGCCAGTTCAAGGCCCACCCGCTTTGTTCGCGCATCCCGGTCGTCGTGCTGACCACCTCGCGCGAGGATGCCGACGTGGCCACCGCCTACGGCCTGGGCGTCAACTCGTACATCGTCAAGCCGGTCGAGTTCGAGAAGTTCATCGAAGTCGCCGCGCAGATCGACCTGTACTGGTGCGTGCTGAATCAAAACTGAGCCAGGAAGTCCGGTCGCGCATGAAGGTGCTTTATGTCGAAGACAACGCGCAGGACGCCGACCTGACGCGCCGCAGCCTGGCCCGCAGCGCGCCGCATCTGCAGCTCACCACCGCGGGTGACCTGGCCAGCGCCCGCCGCCTGCTGGACGAAGGCGAGCTGCCGGACATGCTGCTGCTCGACATGCGCTTGCCCGATGGCAACGGCCTGGAGCTGCTGCAGCGCGTGCGCGAGCGCAACCTGCCGCTGGCTGTCGTGATGCTGACCGGCTCGGGCGACGAGGCCACCGTGGTCGCCGCCTTGCGCGGCGGGGCCGATGACTACATCGTCAAGCAGGGTGCCTACCTGGACCGCCTGCCGCTGCTGCTGCAGGTCGCCTGGACCCGGTTCCGCTTTGCCAGCGACCAGCGCGCCAAGCCCATCCGCGTGCTCTACGCCGAGCGCAGCGCCACCGACGTGGACCTGCTGGCCCGCCACCTGATGCGCTTCGCGCCGCACATCCTGGTTTCGGCCGTCAGCACCGGCGAGCAGGTCATTGCGCGCCTGGATGCGGGCGGCCCCGAGATGCCGCAAGTGCTGCTGCTGGACTTCCAGCTGCCGGGCATGAACGCGTTGGAACTGGTCAAGCTGCTGCGCCAGGAGCGCGACCTGGACCTGCCCATCCTCATCATCACCGGCCATGGCGACGAGGACAGTGCGATCCAGACCCTGAAGCTCGGCGCCACCGACTACCTGGTCAAGCAAGACGACATGTTGCGCCGGCTGCCGATGGCCATCGAGAGCGCGCATTTCCGGGTGCAGCTGGAGCGCGAGCGCGGCGCGCTGCGCGACAGCGAGGCCCGCTTCCAGCAGATGGCCAGCGCCATTGGCGACACCTTCTGGCTGGCCGACCCACAGCGCCGCAGCGTGCTCTACGTCAGCCCCGGTTTCGAGCGCATCTGGGGCGAGCCGCCCACCGCGCTGCAGCAAGACTGGATGGCTTGGCAGCGCGTGGTGCATCCGGACGACCTGGGCATGGTGACGAAGGCGCTGGCCGCCGCGGTGGACGGCCATTTCTCGCTTGAATGCCGCATCCTGCGGCCCGACGGCCAGCTGCGCCACATCGCCATGCGCGGCTACCCGGCCAACGACGAGTCGGGCCAGCCCTTCCGCCGTGCCGGCGTGGTGCAGGACATCACCGAGCGCAAGCAGCAGGAAGCGCGCATCCAGCATCTGGCGTATCACGATGCATTGACCGGCCTGCCCAACCGCAGCCTGCTGATGGACCGCCTCGCGCTGGCGCTGGCCCATGCGCAACGCCAGCGCGGCCAGATGGCGCTGCTGTTCCTGGACCTGGATCGGTTCAAGACCATCAACGACACGCTGGGCCACCTGGTCGGCGACGAGATGCTCAAGTGCGTGGCCGAACGGCTGCGCGCGGTGCTGCGCGAGGACGACACCGTCGCCCGCCTCGGTGGCGACGAATTTGTCATCGTGCTGCCGGACATCGAGGACCTGGCCGATCCGGCGCACGTCGCCGAGAAGCTGATGGCCTCGCTGTCGCGCCCGTTCCAGATCGACGGCCACGAGCTGCACGTCACCTGCAGCCTGGGCGTGAGCCTGTTCCCGCGCGATGGCGACGATGCCGAGACGTTGCTGAAGTTCGCCGACACCGCGCTTTACAAGGCCAAGGGCGCTGGCCGCAACGACTACCGCTTCTTCAGCCCCGAGATGGACGCCCGCGCGCACGACAAGCTGCGCCTGGAAAACGACCTGCGCCGCGCCATCGAGCGCCACGAACTGCTGCTGCACTACCAGCCGCAGATGGACCTGTTGACGGGCAGGGTGCGCGGCGTCGAAGCGCTGGTGCGCTGGCTGCACCCGCGCGAAGGCCTGATCCCGCCGAACGACTTCATCCCGCTGGCCGAGGAAACCGGCTTGATCCTGGACATTGGCGACTGGGTGCTCAACGAAGCCTGCCAGCAGCTGCGCCGCTGGCGCGAGCAAGGACAGCTGGGTCTGCTGCTGGCCGTCAACCTCTCGGCCCGCCAGCTGCAGCGCCCCGGGCTGGACCTCAGCGTGGCCCGCGCCTTGGCTGCCAGCGGCGTGCCGGCGAACCGCCTGGAGCTGGAGATCACCGAGTCCAGCGTGATGCAGGACCCTGAGCAGGCGCTGGCGCTGTTGCGCCGGCTGCACCAGATGGGCGTGCTGTTCGCCATCGACGACTTCGGCACCGGCTACACCAACTTCGCCTACCTGAAGCAGCTGCCGCTGCAGGCCCTGAAGATCGACCGCAGCTTCATCCAGGGCATCTCGCAGGCCGGTGGCGACGACGCCGCGATTGCCGAAGCCATCATCGCCATGTCGCGCAAGATGAACCTGCGCGTGGTCGCCGAGGGCGTCGAGAACGCCGAGCAGCAGGCCCGGCTGCAATCGCTCGGCTGCGATGGCATCCAGGGCTACCTGCTGGCCCGGCCGATGCCCGCCGAAGCCATGATGGCCTGGCTGGCCGGCCATGCGGCCAACCACGCGGCTGCAGACGACCCGGCTGCCACGGAACCCGCATCCCTTTGAAGGTTCGAGACCGTCATCCCATGCGGACGAACCAATCGCGCTGGCGGTGCTCCAATCGGCCATGCTCCGCATTGGCCTGATCTCCGACACCCACGGTTTGCTGCGCCCCGAGGCGCTGTCCTTCCTGCGCGGCAGCGACCACATCGTGCACGCCGGCGACATCTGCGACCCGTCGGTGCTGGACCGGCTCGCCACCATCGCACCGGTCACGGCCGTGCGCGGCAACAACGACCGCGGTGCCTGGGCCGAGGCCTTGCGCACCGTCGAGTACCTCACGCTCGGCGGCGTGACGATGGCCGTGGTGCACGACCTGCCCGACCTCGACGTGGACCCGCAAGCCGCCGGGCTGCGCGCAGTCATCTCCGGCCACTCGCACCAGCCGACGATGGCTGAGCGCGACGGCGTGCTCTACCTGAACCCCGGCAGCGCCGGGCCGCGGCGCTTCAAGCTGCCTGTCTCGGTGGGCGAACTGCAGATCAGCGGGGACGCCGTGAGCGGCAAGCTGGTCGAACTCATGAGCTGATCGCAGCAGCGTCGCCCACCCGCCGCCGGCCTCAGTTCCACAGCTCCTCCATCGCGCTGACAAAGCCGGAGGTGATCGCATCGCTGCCGGGCATCTGGTGCTCGCGCAGCTTCCATTGGCCGGCGACCATCACGTCGCGCCAGGGCAGGGTGGGGCTGGAGAAGATCAGGGCGTCCAGGCTGCGGGCGGCGGGGATGCCGGCGAGGCTGGTGTCGCGTGGGTCGGCGACCAGCAGGTCGGCCCGGGCGCCGGGCGTGAAGCCCCAGAGGGGAAAGCCTGCCGCCAGGCGGCCACCGTCGAGCACGCCGCGCCACAGCCGCTCTGCCGTCGACGGCTGGCCGCGTTCGGGGGCGGCCGCCACGTTGCGCTGGCGCAGGCCCAGGCGCTGCCCGTATTCCAGCCAGCGCAGCTCTTCACGCCAGCAGCGGCTGACATGGCTGTCCGAGCCCAGCGAGATCGGCACCTCGGCCTGCAGCCAGCCGGCCAGGTCGGTCAGGCCGTCGCCCAGGTTGCCTTCGGTGCTGGGGCAGATCACCACGGCCGAGCCGCTGTAGGCCACGGTCATGATCTCGGCCTGGTTGATGTGCGTGGCATGCACCAGCTGCCAGCGCGCGTCCAGCAGGCCTTCGCTGGCCAGGTATTCGACCGGGCGGCGGCCGGTGGCCTGGAGACAGTCCTGGACCTCGGCGGTCTGTTCGGCGACATGGATGTGCACCGGGCCGACAGTCTGCTCGGCCATCTTGGCCAGCGTGTGCAGCGAGGCCGGGCGAGCGGCGCGCAGCGAGTGGATGGCCAGGCCTGCGTTCAGGCAGGCATGGGTGCGCTCCTGCACCGACTGGTGCGCGGCCAGCACGCCTTCGGCATGCAGGCGGAAGCGCTGCTGGTCGGGTCGCAGCATGGGCTGGTCGAAGCCGGCGCGCTCGTACAGCACCGGCAGCACCGTCAGGCCGATGCCGACCTCGGCGGCCGCTTCGATCAGCGACTGGGTCATCGCCATCGGCGCGCCATAGGGCTTGCCGCCAGGCGCGTGGTGCAGGTAGTGGAACTCGCAGACCTGCGTGTAGCCGCCGCGCAGCAACTCGGCATAGAGCTGGGTGGCGACCGCGCGCAGCTGGTCCGGCGTGATCTTGCCGGCCACGCGGTACATGCGGTCGCGCCAGCTCCAGAAGTTGTCGGCCGCGGCCTCGCGGCGCTCCGCCAGGCCTGCGAAGGCACGCTGGAAGGCATGGCTGTGGCCGTTGACCAGGCCGGGCAGCGTGAGGCCGGCCAGGCGCTCGGCGTCTGCCGGGCAAGGCTGGCCAGGGACCACGCGGGACCAGCGGCCGTGCGCGTCCACCTCCAGCAGCACTTCCTCGCGCCAGCCTTCGGGGAGCCAGGCGCGTGGCGCCCAGAAGCGGCGAGCGGAGGGGCTTGTTGTGCCGCCGCTCATGCCTGGCTTTCTCCGGCTTGCGGCTGCCAGGCCAACAGCGTGTCCATCATCTGGCGCAGCAGCGGCATGGCGCCCGCGGCTCGCTCGGGCGACCAGTTGAAGGGCGGCTGTTCGTCCATGTAGCAGCACCAGCACATTTCCAGCTGCACCGCATGCCAGCCGCGCGCGGGCTGGCCGTAGTGGCGGGTGATGTAGCCGCCCTTGAAGCGGCCGTCGACCACCTGCGTGAAGTCTTGCTGCGCGGCCAGCAACTGGCCCAACGTGTCGCGCATCGACGGGGCGCAGCTCGCGCCGTTGGCGGTGCCCAGGTTCAGGTCCGGCAACCGGCCCTCAAACAGCCAGGGCAGCTGCGAGCGGATGCTGTGGCCATCGAACAGCACGGCGTGGCCATGCTCGGCCCGCAGCCGCGCGAGTTCGGCCGAGAGCGCGTCGTGGTACGGCTGCCAGTAGGTGGCGCGGCGCTGCTGGACTTCGATGGCGTCAGGCGCCTGCCCTTCGAGGTACAGCGCTTCGCCGGTGAAAAAGCGCGTGGGGCACAGCTCGGTATTGTTGGCGCCGGGGTACATCGGCGTGTTGTCGGGCGGCCGGTTCAGGTCGATCACGTAGCGTGAGTGGCGCGGCACGATGAGGCTGGCGCCGAGTTCGCGCACGAAGTCGTAGAGCTTGTCGAGGTGCCAGTCGGTGTCTTCGACGGTGGCCGCGTGCGGGTGCATGCGGGCCAGCAGGTCGGCGGGAATGTGCTGGCCTGCATGCGGCACGCTGACCAGCAAGGGGCGCGTGCCGCGGTGCAGGGTGTAAATCTCGTCCATCAGGTCTCCGACATCGGACCGGGCTGCCGCTGCAAGGCGTGGGGCAGTGCTCGGCACTTTTTTCAAAACTCGGGGGCGGGGGCGATCCGCGCCAGGTCGGCGGCATCGGGCACGCCCGCATGGACCCGCAACTGGCAAGGCCTGTGCCCGAACGGGTAGGCCAGCTCGTTCGGGTGGTCCACGGCCCAGTGCACGAAGTCGGCCTGCCGGCCGGCACTCAGCTGGCCATGGCTGTGGCCCAGGCCCAGCGCCTGCGCGGCATGGCGCGTCATGCCGGCCAGGGCTTCCTCGGGTGTGAGGCGGAACAGCGTGCAGGCCATGTTCAGCATCAAGAGCGGCGACAGCGTGGGCGACGAGCCGGGGTTGTGGTCGGTGGCAATCGCCATCGGCACGCCGGCCTCGCGCAAGGCGCCCACTGGCGGCAGCTGCTTCTCGCGCAGGAAATAGAAGGCGCCGGGCAGCAGCATCGCCACCGTGCCGCTGGCGGCCAGGGCCTGCACGCCGGCCGGGCTGAGGTATTCGAGGTGGTCGCAGCTCAGCGCGCGGTACTGCGCGGCCATCACGCTGCCGCCGCAGTCGCTGAGCTGCTCGGCATGCAGCTTGACCGGCAGGTCCAGCGCGCGCGCCGCGTCGAACACGCGCTGCATCTGGCTGGCCGAGAAGGCGATGTTTTCGCAAAAGCCGTCGACCGCGTCGACCAGGCCCTCGGCATGCCAGCGCGGCAGCCAGTCGATGATGGCGGCGATGTAGGCGTCCGGCCGGCCCTCGAACTCGGGCGGCAGCGCGTGCGCGGCCAGCGCGCTGGTGCGCACCGTCAGCGGCAGGCGCTGGCCCACGCGCCGGGCCACGCGCAGGCAACGCGCCTCGTGGTGTTCGCTCAGGCCGTAGCCGCTCTTGATCTCCAGCGTTGTCACGCCTTCGGCCATCAGCACGCTGGCCCGTTGGAGTGCGCAGCGCAGCAGCTCGTCGTCGGTCGCCGCGCGGGTGGCGGCGACGGTTGAGCGGATGCCGCCGCCGGCTCGCGCGATCTCTTCGTAGGTCGCGCCTTGCAAGCGCAACTCGAATTCGCGCGCCCGGTGGCCGCCGTAGACGAGATGGGTGTGCGCGTCGATCAGCCCCGGCGTCAGCACGCCGCCTGGGAGTTCGATCTCGTCGTCGGTGCGCAGGCCTGCGGGCAATTCGGTTGCCGATCCGACCCACGCGATGCGCGCGCCTTCGGTCAGCAGCGCGCCGTCTTCGATCCAGCCCCAGGGCTTGCCCGGGGCCATCGTGGCCAGACTGGCACCCCGCCACAGGGTGCGGGGGGCGTCGGCTCGGGAGGGCAGGAAATCGGCGGGCATGGGGTCAATTCTCCAGGGCGATCCACCAGGCGCGTGGCAGGCGTGCGGCAGGCTTGAGTTGCCAGCGTTCGGTCAGCGCTGCGGGATCCTGGCCATCGACCCATCCGGCAGCTTGCCATGCCAGGCTCATGGCCGGCAGCGCGAGGGTGTCAGCAGGTGTGAGCAGGGTGCAGGCCTCGGCGCAGAACAGGCCGCGCCAGCGCAGTGTGCGCTGACCCGCTTCGGCTTGCCACGGACCTTCTGCTGGCCACAGGCGTCCACTGGCGGGTGTTTTCAGCATCAGGTTCAGGTCACGCGTGGCGCTGCCCAGCAGCGTGCAGCCGGGCGGCTGGCCGCCGTCAAAGGCATGGGGCGCGTCGCCAGGCCGCAGGTCGATTGGCTGGCCGCCGTGGTCCAGGCGCACGCCGTCGCCACTCAGCACCAGGAACCAGCGTGCAATGCCAGGGAAGGCCGAGAACGGGCCGTCGCGTTCGATGTCGGCCACGCTGAGGCGCAGCTGCCAGTCCGCTGCGCCCGGCCATGCGGCGAACTCGCGCGTCACGCCACCGCCGTTGCGCCACGGCTGAGCTGGCACTTCGTCGAAGCGCACCAGTTGCAAGCGGGGGGAGGTCGTGATCACGGTGCGAACTGGCCGGTGAGCTGGTAGAGCCGGCCGGGGTGCACGAGGCGCGCCAGCGTGATGGCTGCGTCGCGCGTGAAGGTGCGGCGCACCATGATCAGGCAGGCGTCGGTGGCGGCCAGGTTCAGCAGGCCGGCTTCCTGCGCGGTGGCATGGCCGGCCTCGATCGAATATTGGGCGCGCCAGAGGGCCGTGACCTCGAACAGGTACTGCGTGGGCGTGCTGTGCTGGAAGTCCTGCGCCAGGTAGTGCGGCGCGCAGGCCGGATTCACGTAGCGGTCCTCGCACTGCAGCGGCACGCCGTTTTCCAGGTGCACGATCAGGCTGTGGAACACCGTGTCGCCCTCGTTCAAGCCCAGCTGCGCCGCCAGTGCCGCGCCAGCGGGTTCGGGCTCCTGCAGGTGCACGACAGCCTCGTGCCGGTGGCCGCGCTCGGCAATCTCGTCCTGCAGGTTGCGCAGCGTCAGCGTGGCCGAGACTTTGTGCAGCTGCGCGGCAAACGTGCCTACGCCCTGCACCCGCTCGATCAGGCCTTCGTTCTGCAACTCCTTCAGCGCCCGGTTCACCGTCATGCGGCTCACGCCGAAACGCGCCACCAGCTCGGCCTCCGAAGGCATCAGCACGCCCGGTGCCCAGTCGCCCGCGGCCAGACGGTCCTTCAGGTACTGCTTGACCTGGGCATAAGGCGCCAAGCCGGTTCGGGGCAAAGTGGACATGGCTGCATGCTACTTGCGCCGCCTTGTCTAGACAAGTAGGATGCGCTCGTTCGTTCATCCTTGTTTGACTTCATCCGCCCTTTGCTGGAGCTGCCATGCCCGACCTGAGCTCGCCTTCCGCTGCCACCATCGCCGGACCGCGTCCGGTCAAGGCGCCTACCGGCACCACGCTGCACTGCCAGAACTGGCTGATCGAAGCGGCCTACCGCATGGTGCAGAACAACCTGGACCCGGAAGTGGCCGAGAACCCGGACGCACTGGTGGTCTACGGCGGCATCGGCAAGGCGGCACGCGACTGGGCCTCGCTGGAGCAGATCCTCGCGACGCTGCGCACCTTGAAGCCGGATGAATCGCTGCTGATCCAGAGCGGCAAGCCGGTCGGCGTGTTCCGCACCCATGAAGACGCGCCGCGCGTTTTGATCGCCAACTCGAACCTGGTACCCAAGTGGGCCACCTGGGAACACTTTCACGAGCTGGACCGCAAGGGCCTGATGATGTACGGCCAGATGACGGCCGGCAGCTGGATCTACATCGGCAGCCAGGGCATCGTGCAGGGCACTTACGAGACCTTCGTCGAAGCGGCGCGTCAGCACTTCGACGGCAAGGCGCAAGGTCGCTGGATCTTGACCGCCGGCCTCGGCGGCATGGGTGGCGCGCAGCCTCTGGCCGCGAGCTTCGCCGGCTTCTCGTCGCTGACCATCGAGTGCCAGCAAAGCCGCATCGACTTCCGCCTGCGCAGCCGTTACCTGGACGAGCAGGCCACTGACCTGGACGACGCGCTGGCCCGCATGGCGAAGTACGCGGCCGAAGGCAAGGCCATCTCGGTCGGCCTGCTGGGCAATGCTGCCGACGTGCTGCCCGAGCTGGTCAAGCGCGTCAAGGCCGGTGGCGTGAAGCCGGACCTGGTGACCGACCAGACCTCGGCGCACGACCTGGTCAACGGCTACCTGCCGGTGGGCTGGTCGGTCGAGCAATGGCGCGCCGCGCAAGCCGATGCCGGCCAGCACACCAGGCTGCGCGACGCCGCGGCACAAGGCTGCGCAGTGCACGTGCAGGCCATGCTGGACTTCCAGGCCATGGGCATCGCCACCGTGGACTATGGCAACAACATCCGCCAGGTCGCCTTCGACCAAGGCGTGACAAACGCCTTCGACTTCCCAGGCTTCGTGCCGGCCTACATTCGCCCGCTGTTCTGCCGCGGCAAGGGCCCGTTCCGGTGGGTGGCGCTGTCGGGCGACCCGGAAGACATCCGCAAGACGGACGCCAAGATGAAGGAGTTGTTCCCCGACGACGAAGGCCTGCACCGCTGGCTGGACATGGCCGGCGAGCGCATCGCGTTCCAGGGCCTGCCGGCGCGCATCTGCTGGATAGGACTGGGCGACCGCGACCGCGCGGGCCTGGCCTTCAACGAGATGGTGCGCAGCGGCGAGCTGAAGGCGCCCATCGTGATCGGCCGCGATCACCTGGACAGCGGCTCGGTCGCCTCGCCCAACCGCGAGACCGAAAGCATGATGGACGGCTCGGATGCCGTGTCCGACTGGCCGCTGCTGAACGCGTTGCTCAGCACCGCCGGCGGCGCCACCTGGGTCAGCCTGCACCACGGCGGCGGCGTCGGCATGGGCTACTCGCAGCATGCCGGCGTGGTGATCGTCTGCGACGGCACCGAAGCCGCCGACAAGCGCATTGCCCGCGTGCTGTGGAACGACCCGGCCACCGGCGTGATGCGCCATGCCGACGCCGGCTACGAGATCGCCCGCCAATGCGCCCGCGAGCACCAACTGAACCTGCCGATGCTGGGCTGAACCGACATGACGACCGAACTGACCCTGACCCCCGGCGCGCTGACGCTGGAACAACTGCAAGCGCTGCACGCTGGCGGCGTGACCCTGAAGCTGGACGACGCCGCGCGCCCGGCCATCCGCGCCAGCGCTGCAGTCGTGCAGGCCGCCGCCGCGGGCGACGCGCCGGTCTACGGCGTGAACACCGGCTTCGGCAAACTGGCCAACAAGCGCATCAGCAACGAAGACCTGGCGCTGCTGCAACTGAACCTGATCCGCTCGCACTCGGTGGGCGTGGGCGAGCCGCTGCAGCCAGCAGTGCTGCGGCTGATGCTGGCGACCAAGGCCGCCAGCCTCGCGCGTGCGCACTCGGGTGTGCGCGAAGTCGTGATCGACACGCTGCTGGCCGTGCTCAACGCCGGCCTCGTCCCTTATGTGCCCAGCCAGGGTTCGGTCGGCGCTTCGGGCGACCTCGCCCCGCTGTCGCACATGACGCTGGCGTTGCTGGGCGAGGGCGAGTTCCTGGTGGACGGCAAGCGTGTGCACGCGGCCGGCGTGTTGACCGATGCCGGCATCGAGCCGCTGGTGCTGCAAGCCAAGGAAGGCCTGGCGCTGATCAACGGCACGCAGACCTCCACCGCGCTGGCGCTGCACGGCCTGTTCGCCTTCGAACCGGTGCTGGAAGCCGCGCTGGTGATTGGCGCTTTGACGGTGGACGCCGCGCGCGGCTCGGACGGTCCGTTCGACCCGCGCATCCACGCGCTGCGCGGCCAGCCTGGTCAGATCGACGTCGCCCAGTACTACCGCGCCTTGCTGGCCGGAAGCGCGATCCGCGCGTCGCACGAAGAAGGCGACGACCGGGTGCAGGACCCGTACTGCCTGCGCTGCCAGCCGCAAGTCGTCGGCGCCTGCCTGGACCAGTTGCGCCATGCCTCGCTGGTGCTGGTGCGCGAAGCGAACGCCGTGACCGACAACCCGTTGGTGTTCCCTGAAGACGGGGCGATGATCAGCGGAGGCAACTTCCACGCTGAGCCCGTCGCTCTCGCGGCTGACGCAATGGCCGTGGCGATTGCCGAAGTCGGCGCCATCGCCGAGCGCCGCATCGCGATGCTGATCGACGCCAGCGTCTCGCGCCTGCCGGCCTTCCTCAGCGCCGATGCCGGCCTGAACAGCGGCTTCATGATCGCCCACGTCACCGCCGCAGCGCTGGCCAGCGAGAACAAGTCGCTGGCCCACCCGGCCAGCGTGGACAGCCTGCCCACCAGCGCGAACCAGGAGGACCACGTCTCGATGGCCACCTTCGCCGCGCGGCGGCTGCAGCCGATGGTGTCCAACGTCTCGCACATCCTGGGCATCGAGCTGCTGGCCTCGGCCCAGGCCATCGAATTCCTGCGCCCGCTGCAAAGCTCGGTGGTGCTGGAATGGGTGCACGCACTGCTGCGCCAGCACAGCGCCGCCATGCCCACCGACCGCTACCTCGCACCCGAAATTGAACGCGCGACCACGCTGGTGCGCAGCGGCGAAGTGGGCAGCGTGCTGCGCACGCTGCCGGGCCTGCCAGCGTTGTGGGTGCCCGCTTGAGTCTTCAGGAATCGCCGACTGTGTCCAGATGGATGCGGTCGGCGATCGTCGTCGCCAGCGCCTTGAAGTCTTGCCAGGCGTCTTGCACTGCTTGCGAATGGCTGCCGATGGCGCCGTCCGCCGAGTTCAGGTGAAAGATCGGCTTGCGTACCTCCTGGGACATGGGGATGAGGCTGCGGTAGTGCTTCAGCTGGGCCAGGCAATGGGTGTCCTGGTCCAAGGTGGGGGCCATACCGGGTTGTCCCAACACGCTTTCGCGATAGATCGCGGGAATTTGGTCTGCCCATTTCTTGTAGGGCGAGACTGGGCGGGAAAGCAGCGTGGTGTGGCGCATCACGACATAGCCTGTAGGGGACATGCTTCCAGAAGGCAAAGGGAACTCCGGAGCTTCCCAGTTGTCGGCGCGCTTGCGCCATTCCTCTCGCCAGGTCGTCAATGTGGGGCCCAATTTGCGCAGCCCTTGGAGTGAGAAGAGACTGGCATCCAGCGGAATCACGACGTGGTCGCTGCCAATCAAGGCAGATCGGTTGATCGCGCCCAAGTTGGGGCCGACGTCGGCCAGGATGAGATCGGCTTGATGGGCTTGGGCCGCAAGTTGTGCGATCTGCCAGAAGGCCGTCAGAAAACGGAATGGCCGATACAAGTTGCTGGACATGGCTGCATGCCAGGCGCTGGCCAGATCGTCCTCAAAGCCCGCCAGCGATGGGTCGCCTGGCACCAGGAATAGCCGTGGCGTGATCTGCCGGGTGACGGGCGGGAGAATGTCCCCTGCCTTGGTGAGTGGCTGTACGCAGCGAAAGATCGTGTCCGCCTGGGGAAACGGCTCCTGTGCGCCCCACAGCTCTTCCAATGTCTCCTCTGGCAGGAAAGCCGAGGTCAGGTTGGCCTGGTGATCCAAGTCTATGGTGACCACCCGTTTCCCCATCTCAGACAGCATCCAGGCGAGATGGAAGACCAGTGAAGTCTTGCCGACTCCCCCTTTGTTGTTGAAAAAGGTGAGGACCGGTGTTGGCATCTCAGGGGCCAGGCCAGCATTCGAGCCGTCGCTCATGCCGCCCTCCGAAGCGTGGCCAGCACATTGGTGGCTTCCACCTGGAACTCAGGCGGCGGGTTGCCATTGGCTTGCAGCGCACGTCGGGCTTCGGCGATCCCGAAGCCGAAGCGCTGCACAAAGCCCAATGTCTTGAGCACGCCGGCCAGCACCGGGCTGCGGTAGTCGCTGATGCCGGGACGGCCGAAGTTCTCCTGGGTCACGGCGCCGTAGGGGCCGCCCGGGTTGCTGATCTCGATGCGGTCATCGAACCAGTAGATTCGCACCGGTGCGTTGGTGCCTTCGTAAGTCCGATGCATCACGGCATTGCGTGCCAGTTGTTGCAGGGCGGAAAGCGGATAAGGTGCGGTCCGAACCTCTGTGGTCGTGCCGGACGTGAAGTCCACCGCCACGGCAAGGGTGGCTTTCAGCTTTTCATCCAGCCGTCGCAGCATGGTGTCCAGATTGCCATCTACTTCCTGTTCGTCCACCACTGGGTCGCCCCATTCGGTGCCACGAATGCGCAGGAACTGAATGTAGGCCGAAGGAATCCAGGTGCGAGGGCTCTTGCCCAATGTCAGCAGGCCAGCGACGGTGGGCGTGGCATCGTCCACGGTGGAGATCATGCCCAGGGAGGCCAGGCGCTCTTCGTAGCTGCGACCATTGGCTTCCAGAACGTCTCTCGCCACAGCCTGTGGCAAATATTCGTTCTCGAAATACGGCCGACTCAACTCTTCCAGCGAGCAGCCGTGAATGGGATGAGCGTCGAAACTTCGGTCGCGGTAACGGCGTTTCTCGTTCAACACGCGTTCGTCCTGTGCCGTGGCCTGTCCACGACGAGGTCCGGTGCGGATCCAGATCCGGCCGTCCAGTCGCACTGGCGGAGCGTCCGCCGGCCAGACAGTGATCACAGCCACATCCTGCCCCTGGAGTGTGCGGCGAGCCACGGTCATGGTGGGGGGCGGCGTCAGCTTGCCATCGGTCTTGATGTCAGCCAGGGTCTGGAGCAATTGGTCCGTGACGACAAAGTCGGGGCCCGCGGGTCTTCCATCGTCCTTCACGCCAACGAACAAGACACCGGGCTTTGCATGATTCGGCAGATCGTTGGCGAAGGCGCACACGGCTTCCCGCGCCTTTTCCGGGGCGCTACCCTTCCAACTCTCCTTGCGTTCGGCTCGGTCACTCTCCACGTCATGTACGAGCTGCAACAGTTCCTTGTCAGTCAGCGGCGTCATGCCAGATCTCCCAGGCGCAGGCGCGCGATATTAGCCATGGGCTATTGTCGTGCTTCACGGCTACCGAGGTGGCCGCGACGGTGGGTGGTCGTCATCAAGCTGCCGCAACTCGCGGCAAGCATGGCGGGTTGTCCTTTCAGGAGCGCCCGCCATGTCCAGCCTCATCCTGCCTCGCCGTCGCCTGCTGATCGCTTCCGCTGCACTGAGTGGCGGCGGCCTGAGCGGCATCTTCGCGCATGCCCAGGCGCCGGCGGCAATCACGCGGGACGCGGCGCGGCCGAGTTTTCCGTCCGGCGTGCAGAGCGGGGACGTGCTGGCCGACCGGGGCATCGTCTGGGCGCGCTCGGACCGGGCGGCGCGTTTGTGGGTCGAATGGGACACCACGCCGGCCTTTGCCCATGCGCGCAAGCTGCGCGGCCCGTATGCGCTGGAAACCACCGACTTCACCGCGCGCGTGGACCTGACAGGCTTGCCGGCCGGGCAGGAGATCTTCTACCGCGTGCAGTGGGAAGACCTGGCTGGTGGCGTGCGCTCCGAGCCGGTGACCGGTCGCTTCCGCACCGCGCCGGCAACGCGCCGCGATGTGCGCTTCCTGTGGTCCGGCGACGCCGTCGGCCAGGGTTTCGGCATCAACGGTGACCTGGGCGGCATGACGATTTACGAAGCCATGCGCCAGCGCGAGCCGGACTTCTTCATCCACAGCGGCGACACGATCTACGCCGACGGCCCGCTGCAGGCCGAGCTGAAAGCGTCCGATGGCAGCACCTGGCGCAACACCGTGCTGACCGAAGAAAAGAGCAAGGTCGCCGAGACGCTGAAGGAGTACCGCGGCGCGCACCGCTACAACCAGCTCGACGACCACCAGCGCCGTTTCGCCGCCGAGGTCATGCAGCTCTGGCAGTGGGACGACCACGAGGTGACCAACAACTGGTCCGACTCGAAGGACGTTTCAGGCGACGCGCGCTACACCGAGAAAAACGTCGCGCTGCTGACCTCGCGCGGCGCGCGGGCCTTCCTGGAAAACGCGCCGATGCGCTGGTTCGCGCAGGAGGAAGAGCAGCGCGTGTACCGCCGCATTCCGTACGGCCCGCTGCTGGACGTGTTCGTGATCGACATGCGCAGCTACCGCGGGCCCAACAGCTTCAACCTGCAGCCCACGCTGGACGCGTCCTCCGCCTTCCTCGGCCCGCAGCAGATGGCCTGGCTGCGCGACGGCCTGAAAGCCAGCCGCGCGACCTGGAAGGTGATTGCGGCCGACATGCCCATCGGCCTGCTGGTGCCCGACGGCAAGGACACCCAGGGCCGCGACAAGTTTGAGGCCGTGGCCAATGGCGACGGCCCGGCGCTGGGCCGCGAGCTGGAGATCGCCCAGCTGCTGTCCTTCATCAAGCACCAGCGCATCCGCAACACCGTGTGGCTGACGGCCGACGTGCACTACACCGCGGCCCACCATTACCACCCGAACCGCGCGCAGTTCCAGGACTTCGACCCGTTCTGGGAATTCGTCAGCGGCCCACTGAATGCAGGTACCTTTGGGCCGAACCCGCTGGACAACACCTTCGGCCCCGAGCTGCGCTACATCAAGGCCCCGGCGCCCGGCCAGAGCAACCTGCCGCCCAGCGCCGGCCTGCAGTTCTTCGGCGAGGTGCAGATTGACGGCAAGAGTGCGGCGCTGACGGTGCACCTGCGCGACATGCGCGGCGAGTCACTGTGGCAGACGACGCTGCTGCCGCATCGGGCTTGATTCAGCCCGAAGGAAGCGGCCGGGCCTGTCGGTGCGCAGCCGGGCATCGGTTCAGGAGGTTCAGGCGAAAGTGCCGACAGCGGCCAGCGACGCGGTATGCGCGCCCTTGTGGTTCTTCTTCGCGTGATGGCTGCTCTTCGCGGCGCTGGCCGTCTTGGCCTTCTTGCTGCTGCTCTTCTTGGCCTTGTGCGAGCTCTTGTGCGCCTTGTGCGCGCTCTTGGTCTTCTTGGCCTTGGCCGGGGCGGCCTGCTCGGTCGGGGCTGCGGCTTGCGCCTGGGCGGCGCCGACGGCACCAAACGCCATGGCAAACGACAGCAGCAAAGGGGTCAGGTGGCGCAGGCGGGAAGCGGTGGACATGGGGTTCTCCTGAGGGATTCAGAGGCCGGCGGGCGAGGCGCCAGCTGCGCTGCCATCCTATCGCGGCCCATGGGCGCCGGCCAGCGCAAAAGCGAGTGTGCACTGCTGGCAGACGCCTGTGGGCGCCTGCTGACTCAGCGCGGCTTGCGGCCGCCGGGCTTGGCCGCCGAGGCGGGGCGCCCCGCCGGCTTCGCGGCCACAGGCCGGGCCGCTGGCTTGGCCACGCCAGGACGCACCGGGCGGCTGCCGTTGTCACGCGGCGGCAGGCCGGTGTGCTGGGTCAGGATGCGGCCCGGCGCCGGCTTGGCGGTGGTGGTCTTGGCCACCGGTGTGGAATTGCTGCGGCGCGCGCTCTGGTAGCTGCCATCGGTGGTTGGCTGCCAGGTTGGAATGAGATGGTGCTTGCCGTTGCCGATCAGGTCGGCGCGGCCCATGTCCTTCAAGGCCTCACGCAGAAGCGGCCAGTTGTTCGAGTCGTGGTAGCGCAGGAAGGCCTTGTGCAGGCGGCGGCGCTTGTCGCCCTTGACGATGTCCACACGCTCGCCCTTGCGCGCGTCGCGGCTGATGCCTTTGAGCGGGTTGTGGCCCGAGTGGTACATCGCAGTGGCGGTGGCCATTGGCGAAGGGTAGAAGGTCTGCACCTGGTCCGCGCGGAAGCCGTTGTGCTTGAGCCAGATCGCCAGGTTCATCATGTCCTCGTCGCTGGTGCCCGGGTGGGCGGCGATGAAGTACGGGATGAGGAACTGCTTCTTGCCGGCCTCGGCGCTGAACTTCTCGAACATCGCCTTGAAGCGGTCGTACGTGCCGATGCCCGGCTTCATCATCTTCGACAGCGGGCCGCCTTCGGTGTGCTCCGGCGCGATCTTCAGGTAGCCGCCCACGTGGTGCGTCACCAGTTCCTTCACATACTCGGGTGACTGCACCGCCAGGTCGTAGCGCAGCCCGGAGCCGATCAGGATCTTCTTCACGCCGCGCAGCGCACGGGCGCGGCGGTACATCTTCACCAGCGGGCCGTGGTCGGTGTTCAGGTTGGAGCAGATGCCGGGGTAGACGCAGCTGGGCTTGCGGCAGGCGGCCTCGATCTCCGGGCTTTTGCAGCCGATGCGGTACATGTTGGCGGTCGGCCCGCCGAGGTCGGAAATGATGCCGGTGAAGCCCTTGACCTTGTCGCGGATCTCTTCGATCTCACGGATCACCGAGTCTTCCGAGCGGCTCTGGATGATGCGGCCTTCGTGCTCGGTGATGGAGCAGAAGGTGCAGCCGCCGAAGCAGCCCCGCATGATGTTCACGCTGAAGCGGATCATCTCCCACGCGGGGATCTTGGTCTCGCCGTCGTGGCTGCCGGTGGCGTCCGCGTAGCTGGGGTGCGGGCTGCGCGCGTAGGGCAGGTCGAAGACGTGGTCCATCTCCTCGGTGGACAGCGGCAGCGGCGGCGGGTTGATCCACACGTCGCGCGCGGTGTGGCCTTCGCCGTGGCGCTGCACGATGGCGCGCGCGTTGCCGGGGTTGGTCTCCAGGTGCAGCACGCGGTTGGCGTGGGCGTAGAGCACGTTATCGCTCTTCACCTGCTCGTAGGCCGGCAGGCGGATCACCGTGCGCTCGCGCGGCGTGGTGATCGCGCGGCTGCCCAGCTTCTCGACCGGGCGGCGGATCAGCAGCATCGGTTTGGCGCCGTCGGCCGCGGGTGGCGTGTCGCCAGCCTTCGCGGCTTCGGCCTTGGCACAGCTGGCACCGTTGTCGTCGGCCTGTTCCTCGATGGTCAGGTAGGGGTTCAGCAGCTTGTCGACCTTGCCGGGCGTGTCGACCTCGCTGGAGTCGACCTCGTACCAGCCGTCCAGCGTCAGGTCGTCGGGCTTGCGCATGAAGGCGGTGCCGCGGATGTCGGTGATGCTCTCGATGGGCTTCTTTGCCGCCAGCCGGTGGGCGATCTCGACGATGGCGCGTTCGGCATTGCCGTAGACCAGCAGGTCGGCCTTGGCGTCCACCAGCACCGAGCGGCGAACCTTGTCGCTCCAGTAGTCGTAATGGGCAATGCGGCGCAGGCTGGCCTCGATGCCGCCAATGACCACCGGCACGTCCTTGAAGGCCTCGTTGCAGCGCTGGGTGTAGACCAGCGTGGCCCGGTCCGGCCGCTTGCCGCCGACGTTGCCGGGCGTGTAGGCGTCGTCGCTGCGGATCTTCCGGTCGGCCGTGTAGCGGTTGATCATCGAATCCATGTTCCCGGCGGCCACGCCGAAGAACAGGTTGGGCTTGCCCAGGGCGCGGAAGGCGTCGGCCGACTGCCAGTCCGGCTGCGCGATGATGCCCACGCGAAAGCCCTGTGCCTCCAGCGTGCGGCCGATGACCGCCATGCCGAAGCTGGGGTGGTCCACATAGGCGTCGCCGCTGACGATGATGATGTCGCAGCTGTCCCAACCCAGCTTGTCCATTTCCTTGCGGCTCATGGGCAGGAAAGGTGCCGTGCCGAAGCGCTTGGCCCAGTACGGACGGTAAGCCGTCAATGCCTTTGGCTTGGCATTGGCCTTGGCATCGGAACGGAGGGGGGCTTCGAGGATGGCGGACACGGCAGCGGCAGGGAAGGGGACCGGAAAGACCAAAGCCGGGCGGGCCACAGGCACGTCCGGCATTCGAGAACCGGCATTGTCCCAGGTGTCGGCGTTTGTGGCGATAACCCCACGCGGCGCCCGGCGCGGCCCCGCGCAGGAACGCACGCCGCCGCCGCCCGCGCCATTCAGCGCCCCAGCAGGCCCTTGAACATCTGGCCGACGCCTTCGACCACGCCGCCCACGCTGACACCAACGGCTTCGGCCATGCCGGACGCAAAACGCTTGGCCAGGCTGTCGTTGATCGAGAAGTTCGGGTCGTCCAGCCGGCCTTCCAAGGTGAAGCTCACGTCCAGCTGGCCTTTGTGGGCCATCGTGTCCAGCACCGCCTGGCGGCTGGCTGTGCCCAGGCCGTCCCACCAGTTGCCGCTGTGATTCAGCGCGAGGCCGTTCAGCGTCACGCGGCCTGGGGCGTGCAGATGCTCGTCCTTGACCACGGCCTTGAGCTGCAGGTCCAGCTGGCCGCGTTGAATGCCGCCTTCGGCGACCTTCAGCAGGTAGGGCTGCAGCACCCGCAGGTCCACGCCTTTCAGCTGGGCGCTGAGGTCGGCGTCGTGCGTGGCGGGTGTCAGCTCGCCGTCCAGTCTGAGGTCGCCGTCGTGGTTGGCGCCGCCACCGGCGCCGCGCAGGAGGCCGCGCAGCTTCAGCGTCAACGGCTGGTTCAGCGCGGGCAGTTGCAGGTTGCCGATGCTGGCATCGAGTTCGTCCAGCTGCAGGTGGTGGGGCTTGGCGCGGACCGGCTTCAGCGAATCGTCATAGAAATCGATCTGCAGGTCGCGCAGTTGCACTTCACGGATCACCAGCGTGGGATGGTCAGGTTCGGTGGGCGCGCCGGCGGCCGAAACCGCCGCCGCCGGGCGGACGCGCGCCGGGGCGGCAGGCGGCGCGGCGGCACTGTCGGCAGGCAGCAGCCCGGGCAGCAGGCGCAGCTTGCCGTCCCGACCGCGCAGCAGGCTCAAGGTGGCGCCGTCAACCACGATGCTGTGCACTTGCCATGGCCCGGAGAACAGGCTGCGCAGCGCCGGTTGCACAAAGACGCGGCGGGCGCTCAGCTCGGATGGCGCCGGCCAGCCTGGCGCGGCGGCCAGGCGCAGGTCCTGCACCGTCAGCCCGTTCCAGTCGACCGAGATGGCGCCAACGCTGGCGCGCGGGCCGAGATGGTCGTGCAGCACGGCGGCCAGCCGGTGCAGCAGCAACTGGTAAAGCCCACCCAGGGCCACCAGCGCGACCATGCCTGCGCCCAACCACCACCTGACACGTCGCGACATCCGAACCATGGACGGATTGTCGCCAAGCCTGCGAGGCCAGCGTTGGATCAGGGGCGGCGGTAGGCGGTCGGCTGCTTTGCCCAGTAGCCGCTGTCCAACCGGTCCAGCCGCACCTCGCCGCCGGTGGACGGGGCGTGCACGAAGCGCATGTCGCCCACGTAGATGCCGGCGTGCGTGGGCCGGCCGCGGCCGAAGATCACCAGGTCGCCAGTGCGCAGCTCGCCAGCCTCGACGGGTTGGCCAAACTGGTTCAGCTCGGCCACCGTGCGCGGCGGCGCCACCCCTGCCTGGTTGCGGTAGACGTAGCCGACAAGGCCGCTGCAGTCGAAGCCGCCTTCCGGCGTGTTGCCGCCGTAGCGGTAGGGTGTGCCAACCAGGCCCATCGCATGGATCGCGATGTTCGACGACTGCTCCGGTGTCAGCCGCGTGAGGCGCGGCGGCGTGCCGCAGGCCGCCAGCAGCAGTGGCAGCAACAGACAGAGTCGCCTGGCCAGGCGATGGAATGCATGCATGGCCGCGATTTTGTTTCAACTCCCGGGTCCACGGACAATCCGCCGATGTCTTCTGCTGCGAACCCTGTCTCTTCGGTGCTGCCTGTGTGGGCGCAGCTGCCGCTGCTGCTGGGCGTGGACTTTTCCAGTGCGCCCAGCAAGCGCAAGCCCGTCATCGTGGCGCGTGGCACACGGGCTGGGGCGGTCGTGCGGCTGGACGGGCTGCACGCGCACGAAACACTGAGCGGTTTTGGCGACTGGCTCGCCGCCACGCCTGCCTGGCTCGGCGGTTTCGACCTGCCGTTCGGCCTGCCGCGAGAGCTGGTGCTCCAGCTCGGCTGGCCCAGCGACTGGGCCGCGCTGATGGACCACTACGCCGGGCTGACGCGGGAACAGATCCGTGGCCATTTCTCGGCCTTCTGCGACGCCCGCCCGGTCGGCGGCAAGTTCGCGCACCGTGCCTGTGACGGGCCGGCAGGGTCATCGCCCAGCATGAAGTGGGTCAACCCACCGGTGGCCTACATGCTGCATGCCGGCGTGCCGCTGCTGCGCGCTGCCGGCGCCTGGTTGCCGGGCCTGATGCCGGCGCCGGATGCGCCGCAGCGTGTCGCACTGGAAGCCTATCCCGGCCTGCTGGCGCGCGAGCTGCTGGGCAACCGTTCGTACAAGGCGGACGACAAGGCACGCCAGACGCCGGAACGCCTGATTGCCCGCAAGGACCTGGTGGACGCGCTGGAGCAAGGCCGCACGCGCCTGGCCCTGCGCCTGCGCCTCAGCCATGCCCAGCGAGATGCGCTGGTGGCCGACGCCACCGGCGACAGGCTGGACGCCGTCCTGTGCCTGCTGCAGGCCGCCTGGGCCCAGCAGCAACCTGGCCTGGGCCTTCCAGCGGGCGTGGACCCGCTGGAAGGCTGGATCACCAGCGCGGTGACGGTGGGTTGAGGTTTCCGGAGGTCAGAACGTCGACATCGAGACGGTCGTGTTCACGCCGTTTTGCGTGTACACCGCCGAGATCTTGGCCGAGGAGCCAATGGTGCCGGACGCATTGATCTCGAAGCAGTCCTTCTCGGTAGAGCTGAAGCTGTTGCCGGCTGCCGTCGAGGTATAGGTGTTGGTGACGCAGAAGTACGGCGTGCTGCTTGCATTCTCAACCGACCAGGTGGCGGCACCGGTGCCAATCTGCGGCGAGCCCGCCGAGCAGCTGCTGTATTCGGTCCACGAGGCGAGCGGTCCGCTGCTGCCCATGGCCGCCGAGGTCGGCGGCAGGCCAACGTTGCTGGGCAGCGCGCAACTGCCGTCTGAGCTCACGGTGCCAATGAACGCGTTGCTGGCGTTCAGGTAGTGGGTGACGTAGTCGCTGGACGAGCCGCCGTTGGCGGTCGCGGTGGTGGTCAGCCGGCGGATCTTCGCTGCGTCACCGGTGCCGGGAAAGGTCCCGTCGGCGAGCAGGCTCAGGTCCAGCGTGGACTGCACCGCGGTGTTCTGTCCGGAGCCGCTGACCGTGCCCGACAGCGACCAGCTGTGGGCGCTGGCATACAGGTTGGCCCAGGCCGCATTGGTGGCGTAAACCGTGCTGGAGCCGGATTCGTCGGCGTCGCCACCGCCGCAGCCGCCCAGGATGGCGGCGGCAAGCGCCACCACCGAAATACCGCAGAAACGTTTCATGGGCCCTCCCTGGCCAAAACGAAATTCGAAGGAGGGCGATGCTAGCTGAAGCTGGTGACGCATCGGCCTGGACGGCCGAGCGCCTCACTTGCGCATCAAGGTGCTCTTGCCGAACAGGCTTTCAATGAGGTCCACGGCGATCTCGGCGGTCTTGTTGCGCACGTCGAGTGCCGGGTTCAGCTCCATCACGTCCAGGCTGCCCATGCGGCCGGTGTCGGCGATCATTTCCATGCAGAGCTGGGCTTCGCGGTAGGTCGGACCGCCAGGAATCGTGGTGCCGACGCCGGGGGCGAGGTCCGGGTCCAGGAAGTCGACGTCGAAGCTGACGTGCAGGTGGGTGTTGGCATCCATCGTGGCCAGCGCCAACTCCATCGTGTGGCGCATGCCCATTTCGTCGATGTAGCGCATGTCGTAGACCTCCAGGCCCACCTCGTGCACGAACTTCTTTTCGCCCGCGTCCACGCTGCGGATGCCGATCTGGCGCAGCCACTTCGGGCTGATCGCCGGCACCTGGCCGCCGATGGAGGTCAGCTCGGTCGGGCCGTAGCCGCACAGGCAGGCCACAGGCATGCCGTGGATGTTGCCGCTGGGGGTCAGGTCGCTGGTGTTGAAGTCGGCATGGGCGTCCAGCCACAGCACGCGCAGCTTCTTGCCGGTGTCGCGGCAATGGCGGGCCACCGCGCTGATGGAGCCCAGGCCCAGGCAATGGTCGCCCCCCAGCAGGATGGGCATGCGGCCATCGCTGAGCTCGGTGTAGACGGCGTCGTGCACCAGCTGGTTCCAGGCCGCCACTTCGCTCAGGTGGCGGTAGCCCTGGTCCGGCGGCAGCCAGGGGTTGGGCGGGCCGTTGAGGTTGCCGCGGTCCTGCACTTCGATGCCGTGGCTTTGCAGGATCGCGCCGATGTTGGCCACGCGCAAGGCTTCCGGGCCCATGCTCGCGCCGCGAGCGCCGGCGCCGATGTCGGTCGGCGCGCCGATGAGGGTGACTTTGTTCAGCATGCCCGCGATTGTGCGACGACACGGGCCGAGAACAATGCGCCATTGACCCGCCTGCGCCGAAGGATGCTCGGTGCCCGCATCAGAGGCTTCAAATGTCCTCTTCGAACTCGCGTGCTTGCGGGTCGCCGGCGTGCAGGCCGTAGTCCTGCGCCAGGATCTGCCAGGCCTCTTCGGCGGTCTCGACGAAGCGGAACAGGTCCACGTCGCCGGGGCTGATCATGCCGGTCTCGACCAGCCAGTCGAAGTTGATCAGCCGGGTCCAGAATTCGCGGCCGAAGAGCAGGATGGGCCGGCGCCGGCACTTGCCGGTCTGCATCAAGGTCATGGCCTCGAACAGCTCGTCCAGCGTGCCGAAGCCACCGGGGAAGGCGACCAGTGCGACCGAGCGCATCAGGAAGTGCATCTTCCGCAGCGCGAAGTAGTGGAACTGGAAGCACAGCTCCGGCGTGATGTACGGGTTCGGTGCCTGCTCGTGCGGCAGCACGATGTTCAGGCCGATGCTTTTGCCACCGCACTCGAAGGCGCCGCGGTTGCCGGCTTCCATGATGCCCGGGCCGCCACCGGTGACCACGTAGAGGGGCGTGGCCAGCGTCTGTGAGCGCGCGGTGACCAGGTGCGCGAAGCGGCGCGCTTCTTCGTAGAAGCGGCTCATGCGCAGCTGCATCTCGGCGCGCTTGACCGCCGCCGCGTTGCCGCTGGCCTGCGCGGTGGCCAGTTGCTCGCTGGCCAGCGCTTCCGCCGGAATGCGGGCGCTGCCAAAGATCACGATGGTGCTCTCGATGCCCTGTTCCTGCTGCACCAGTTCCGGCTTCAGCAGCTCCAGTTGCATGCGCACGGGGCGCAGCTCGGGCCGCAGCAGGAAATCGGTGTCGGTGAAAGCCAGGCGGTAGCTGCTTTCGGGACCGTCGTAGCGCGGCGCGGCCGGCAGAAGCTGGGTGGCCTCCTGGGAGGCTTCCTGCTCGGCGCTGGGAAAGTTGCGGGCCGTGAGCTTGGGTTTTGCGGTGTCGGCTTTGGTGGTGGCGTCCATCGAGACAAGGCTAGATCGGAAGACGTGACCGGAACCCCGGAAAAGCGGGGTTTCGATCGCCTGGGGAAGGGAGCTTAACCCGGCGCGGGGCCAGGGTTGCAGACCGGGCAGCCAGCCTGGCGCGCGAGCCGGATCTCGCTCCAGGCCATGCGGCGCGCGTCCAGCATCTGCAGCCGGCCGGCGAGGCTGGTGCCGATGCCGGCCAGCAGCTTCAAGGCTTCCGCGGCCTGCATGCTGCCGATGATGCCCACCAGCGGTGCAAACACGCCCATCGTGGCGCAGCGGGCTTCGTCGGGCGCGCTGTCGGGCGGGAACAGGCAGGCGTAGCAGGAAGAGGCGGGCAGGCGCGGGTCGTAGACCGAGACCTGGCCGTCGAAACCGATGGCGGCGCCGGACACCAGCGGCTTGCCGTGGTGCACGCAGGCGAGGTTGATCGCATGGCGCGTGGCGAAGTTGTCGCTGCAGTCCAGCACCACGTCCGCTTCGGCCACAGCGGCGTCCAGCCACCCGGCATCGGCACGCAGCGCCACGGCGGTGACCTGGGCACCGGGGTTCAAGGCCAGCACGGCTTCGCGGGCGGATTCAACTTTCAACTGGCCGACGCGGGCCTGGCTGTGGGCGATCTGGCGCTGCAGGTTGGTGGTGTCCACCGTGTCGGCATCGACCAGGGTCAAACGCCCGACGCCGGCCGAGCCCAGGTACAGCGCAACCGGCGAGCCCAGTCCGCCAGCGCCGATCACCAGTGCATGCGAGGCCAGCAGCCGGCGCTGGCCTTCGATGCCGATCTCGTCGAGCAGCAGGTGGCGCGAGTAGCGCAGCAGCGCGTCGTCGCTCAGGCCATCGTCTGCGCCGTCATTCAGGCCGTGGTCTTGCGTCATTCTTCAGGCCAACCGGCAGGGTCGGAAACAACAAAGGCGAAGCGGTGGCACAAGGGCCGCCGGCTTCGCCTCGGGTGGCTTGCAGCGCGCTTATTCGGTCGCGGCCTCGGCCTTGCGCTCGGTCATGGACTTGCTGACCATGACTTGCTTGCCCTTGAGCTGGTTCAGGGCCTGGACCAGCTGGAAGTCTTCGGCGCTGCCGAACTCGGGCAGCGGCTTGGGCGGTTCCTTGGACTTGGCGACCTGCTCTTCAAGCTTCTTGCGCGCTTCCTCGCGGGCCTTCTCGCGCGCTTCGTCCTTTTCGTCGCCATTGCCCAGGTGCTTTTCCAGGTCGGCTTCGCGGGTGCGCAGCGCGGCGAAGACATTGCCTTCGGCCGTTTCATCCAGCCAGATGTCCGGCACGATGCCCTTGGCCTGGATCGAGCGGCCACTGGGCGTGTAGTAGCGCGCAGTGGTGATCTTCAACGCGGTGTCGGCGGTCAGCGGGCGCACGGTCTGCACCGAGCCCTTGCCGAAGGTCTGCGCACCCATCAGTGTGGCGCGCTTGTGGTCCTGCAGCGCGCCGGCGACGATTTCGCTGGCCGAGGCCGAGCCTTCGTTGACCAGCACGACCATCGGCACCGTCTTCAGCGAGGCCGGCAGCTTCTTCAGCGGGTCTGCGCCGCCGCGGCGCAGGTAGTTGTCAGGCGTGGCGCGGAAGGTCGCCTTCGATTCGGCGATCTGGCCATTGGTGCTGACGACCACCGAGTCAGACGGCAGGAAGGCCGAGGCAATGGCCACGGCGCCTTCGAGCAGGCCGCCCGGGTCGTTGCGCAGGTCCAGGATCACGCCCTTGATGTTCGGGTCCTGCTTGTAGATGTCTTCCAGCTTGCGCGAGAAGTCTTCCACCGTGCGGTCCTGGAACTGGGTCACGCGGATCCAGGCGTAGCCGGGTTCCACTTCCTTGGCCCGCACGCTCTGCACGCGGATCTCCTCGCGGGTGATCGTGACCGGGAAGCTGCGGTTCTCGCTCTTGCGGAAAATCGTCAGCATGACCTTGGTGGCCGGCTCGCCGCGCATGCGCTTGACCGCCTGGTCCATCGACAGGCCCTTGACGGCCGAGTCGTCGATCTTGGTGATCAGGTCGCCGGACTTCAGCCCGGCGCGGAAGGCGGGTGAGCCTTCGATCGGGGAGACCACCTTGACCAGGCCGTCTTCCATGCCGATCTCGATGCCCACGCCGACGAACTTGCCGGTTGTGCCTTCGCGGAATTCCTTGAAGCTCTTCTTGTCGAAGTACTGGGAATGCGGGTCCAGCCCGGCCACCATGCCGGAGATGGCATCGGTGATCAGCTTCTTCTCGTCCACCTGTTCGACGTAGTCGTTCTTGACCATGCCAAACACCGCGGCGAGTTGCTGCATTTCCTCCAGCGGCAGCGGGCCGTAGGTGTTGCGCGCCTCGGCCTGGAATTGAATGGTCGTCAATGCACCAGCCAGCGCCCCCATCGTGAGGAGACCTGCCACCTTCAATTTGGCACCCATGTGATGTCCCGCTTTCAAACTAGAAGTCATTCGACCAGGCGGTCAGTATAGGACTCGCCACTCACAGGAAGACTTTGAACTGGCCGTAAAGTTGCTTGTTTTTGAAGGCTATTGGCGTGAGCCAACACTCACTGCGCCAGCTTTTCAAGCCTGCCTTCACCGCGCCGTGCCCATCCCGCCGTCCGCTGGTCGCCTGCGCGCCCCGGTGCTGTCCTGAAGTGTGGCGCAGCTGAGGCACAATGCGCGCCGGTCGGCTCCATGGTTCAATGGATAGAACAGCCCCCTCCTAAGGGGCAGATCCAGGTTCGATTCCTGGTGGGGCCACCATTTCGGCTGCCGACCCAGTCGGCATGCGGCCCGGCGCTGTCCGCATCCGGCATTTGCGCGCATGTCGGCCGAAATCAAGGGCTCTCCGCCCCGCCAAGCGCGTCATCTCGCGTTCAACCCCGTCTTCATTGCATCCCCGCTTCAAAGCTGGGCGGCGTTGCGCTGCGTCCCCGGTGGCATCAGCAGGCCATGTCTCTGCCAAGTTAAGATTATCGATAATCAAGATCCCCTACTCTGGAGACAGTCCCATGCAATACCGCGAACTCGGCCGTACCGGCTGGCAGGTGTCGACCATCAGCTTTGGCGCCTGGGCCATTGGCGGCACCTGGGGCGAGGTGAACGACGACGAATCGATGGCGGCGCTGCACCGCGCACTCGACCTGGGCATCAACTTCTTCGATACCGCGGACGTGTACGGCGATGGCCACAGCGAGCGTTTGATCGCCCGGCTGCGCCAGGAGCGCAGCGAGCCCTTCTACGTCGCCACCAAGGCCGGCCGCCGGCTCAGCCCGCATGTGACCGAGGGCTACAACCGGGAGAACCTGACGGCGTTTGTCGAACGCAGCCTGCGCAACCTGAACGCCGAGGCCATCGACCTGCTGCAGCTGCACTGCCCGCCAACGCCGGTCTACTACCTGCCCGAGGTCTTTGGCGTGCTGGACGACCTGGTGCGCGCGGGCAAACTGCGCCACTACGGTGTCAGCGTCGAGAAGGTCGAAGAGGCGCTGAAGGCCATCGAATTCCCCGGCGTGCAGGCGGTGCAGATCATCTACAACATCTTCCGCCAGCGCCCGGCCGAGCTGCTGTTCCGCGAGACGCTGGCGCGCCGCGTCGGCATCCTGGCGCGGGTGCCGCTGTCGTCCGGCCTGCTGTCGGGCGGCGTGACACGCCAGACGCAATTCGCGGCCGACGACCACCGCAGCTTCAACCGCGAAGGCGCGGCCTTCGACAAGGGCGAGACCTTCTCGGGGCTGGACTTCGACAGCGGGCTGGCGGCGGTCGAAGCCTTGCGGCCGCTGGTGCCGGCCGGGCAGACGCTGGCGCAATTCGCGTTGCGCTGGATCCTGATGCAGCAGGCGGTGACCTGCGCCATCCCGGGTGGCCGCCGGCCATCCCAGGTCGAAGACAACGTGCGGGCTGCTGATCTGCCGCCGCTGCCGGATGCGGCGATGCAGGCAGTCACCCGCATCTACGAGAAATACGCCAAGCCGCAGGTGCATCACCTCTGGTGATCGGCTCCCTGCAGGTAATCGAGTTTCGCCAGCTGCAAGTGCGCCACGCACAGCTCGGCGAGCGCCGCGTTGTCACTGCCCTTGAGCAACTGGATCATCGCCAGGTGCGCGTCTGCCGCTGCTTCCGAATGGCCCGCCGCGGCGGTGCGCTGGGCCCGCACCGGCAGGCTCAGGCCCATGTAGTGGCGGATCGAGGCCACCAGGTACGGGTTGCCGCAGCCACCGAACAGGGTCAGGTGGAAGGCGTCGTTGACGCGGTGCAGCGCGCTGAAGTCACGCGCCTGCAAGTGCTGCAGGAACTGCGCATGCAAGGCCTCCAGCGCCTCGACCAGTGCGCCGTCCGCGGGCAGCGGAATGTGCAGCGCGGCCTGCCGTTGCAGCAGCTCGCGCACCTCGTAGATCTGCCGCACCTCGGCCGGCGCCAGCGCCCGCACGCTTGCCCCCTTGTTCTTTTCGCGCACCACGATGCCGATGCGTTCCAGCTCGGCCAGCGCCTGCCGCACGCCGTGCCGCGTCACGCCGAAGCGCGCCATCAGCGGGTCTTCGATCAGCCGGCTGCCCGGCGGCAGGTGGCCGAAGATGATGTCTTCGCCCAGCGCCTTGACCACGCCTTCCGTGTCACTGAACGGTGTCGACTCGGGCTTGGACACGATGTCCCCGCTAGTCCCAGCGCCAGGTCCAGATGGCATCAAGGGCGCTGTCTTCACCTGACTGCGCACGCAACGTGAACCGCTGCGCGATGCGGTAGATCAGCTGCCAGGTGCCGGCGGCGGCGTTGACGCCGCGTTCGTAGCCGACGTACCAGCGCCGCGTGAGTTGTTTGCCGACGGTGACGACGGTGGTCTGCACGTTGTTGGCGTCGGCGGCCTGGCGCAGGGAGAAGTCGCTCAGGCCGATGTTTTCGAGGATGTTGTCGGTCGGGCTGCCGCTGTTGCCCATCAGCAGTGCGAGCGCGGCGCGCTGCAGCATGGCGGTGTCGGCTTGGCCCAACCCTTCCGGAGCGCGGCCCATGACCAGCCAGCTGAGCTTGTCGGTGTCGCTCATCTCGGTGTCGCTGGCCAGGCGCACGCGCGGGTTCAGCGCGGTGCCGGTGATCAGCACGCCGACCTGCACATCGAGGTTCGGACGGATGGCGTAGATGTCCAGCCGCGGGTCGTCGACCGGGCCGTTGAACAGGATGCTGCCGCGTTCGATCGACAGCTTCTGGCCGTAGGCGGCGTAGTTGCCACCGGCGGTGCGCACGGTGCCCACCACCGCCAGCTTGCCGCGCGGGTTGGTGATTTTCAGCGCGCCTTGCAGCCCGGTGTCGATGCCCTTGCCGCGCAGCCGCAGTTTCTGGCCCAGGTCCAGCTGCAGCGCCAGCTGGGTGACACGCTGACTCTGGCCGTTGGCCTTGTCGTCCTGTGCGGCTTCCTCGGCTTCGGTCCTGGCCATCACCACGTCTTCGGGCAGCGTGGGGCCATCGCCGCGGCTGATGTCGATCAGGCCTTCGTCCAGCGTGACGTTGCCGTTCAGGCTCAGCGTGTCCTTGTCCAGCCCGAGCTGGGCCTGGCCGCTGGCGACGATGGTGCGGTCGATGCGGCCCAGTGCCTTGAACTTCTGGGCCTCAATGCTCACCTTCGCTGAAGGTTTGGCACCCAGTTCCGCGGTGCCGGTGGCGCTGATGCTGCCGTCACCGCCCTTGAAGGCCAACTGCTCCAGCCGGGCGCGTTGGCCCTCGAGCAGCAGCCTGGCCTGACCGTTGGTGAGCGACACGCCCAGCAGCGGGTTCTGCAGGCTCAGGCGCTGGCCGGTCAGTTCGCCGGCGATTTCCGGTGCGCCCAGCGTGCCGGCGATCTTGGCCGAGCTGGCCAGCTCGCCGCCCAGGCGCCACCCGGCCGGCATCCACGGTGCCCAGGCGCTGAGCTTGGTGACCTGCAGCGTCAGCGTGCCCTGCATCGGCGAGCCGGTGGCTGGCCACAGCTGGTCCGGTGCGGCCTGGATGGACAGCGCCGCGCCCAGCGCACCGAGGTACTGGCCGGCCAGCGCCTGGGTGAACTGCCAGCTGCCGTCGTGGGCCTTCAGGCTCAGCCGCAGGTCGGTCAAGCCCAGCGGCAACTGGCGCGCGGTGGACAGCAGCCCGTCCTCGTCCAACGCCAGATCGCCGCTCAGGCGCTCGACCACGGCTTCAGCCTCCAGCTTGCCGTCGTAGCGCAGCTGCAGCTGGCCGCCCAGCTTCAGGTCGCCAGCCCACACGGCATCCGGCTGCAGCCGCTGCAGCAGCGGGGCGACGCTGGTCTCCTTCAGCTTGGCCTGCAGCGCCAGCAGTGGAGGCCGGTCGGCCGCGGGCTGGCTGAAGCGGGCTTCGCTCCATTGCAGCGCGGTGCCCAGCAGCGAGAGCTCGCCGGGCAACAGCGCGGCCTGGCTGAGCCGGCCGTCCGGCTCCCAGTGCAGTTGCGCGCTGAGCTCGCGTGCGCCGAACCAGTCCTGGCTGTTGCTCTGCACGCCACGCAGCTGCAGCTGGCTCAGCTGGCCGGTCCAGTCGGCGCTGCCTTGCGGAGTGCGTGCGTAGTGGCCGGCCAGTTGCAACTGCAGCTTGGCGCCAGGCTTGTGGCCGGTGGCGGCCAGCTGCTGCAGCCAGTTGGGCGGCTGCACGGGGCTGTCCAGCGCCAACTGCAACTGGTGTTGCGCGAGGCCGCCGGCCAGCGAGGCCTTGAGCTGGTTCAGCTTGACCTGGCCGACGATGAGCTGGCTGCCGTCGAGCTGCAGGTCCAGCGGCCAGTCGCCGCCCACGTCGCCCTTGCCGTGCAGTTGCGCCTTGTCCAGCTTCAGCGCGCCGGCCTGCAGGGCGGACACCGTGCCATCGGCGCGCCATTGCCAGTGGTCCGGCTTGCCGGTGGTTTCCTGCAGGCCCAGTTGCAGGTCCAGCCCACCGGCGCTGGGCGCCCATGCACTGGCGGCGGCCTGCAGCCTGGCCAGTGGTGCCAGCGTGGCCAGGTGAGGTGCTTTCAGCGACAGGCTGCCGCGGCCGTCGCTGCCGGGGTCGTCATGCCAGCTGGCTTGAAGCTTCGCGTCGTCGGCCAGCAGCTCCGCGTCGGCCTGCTGTTGCTTGTCGTCGTTCTTCAGCTGCAGGCTGCCTTGCAGTGGCAGGCCGGCGAAGGTGCTGGGCGCGAGCTTCAGCGCCAGCTGGCCGCGCAGCGTGCGCCAGAGCACGCTGGGGTCTTGCGCCGCAGCCGGCAACGCGCTCTCCGGCAGGCTGGCCTCGCTGTCCAGGCTGGCATTGAGCTGCTGTGGCGCCTGCTGCCAGGTGCTGCCGGCAGCACCTGGCAACCACACGCGAAGGTCCAGCGCCTGCAACTGGCCGGCGAGCTGCCAGCGCAGACGGGCGTCCGCGCTGCGCTCGATGCGGCCCTTCAGCGAGGCGGACGCCGCATCGGCCTTCAGCTCCAGCGTGTTGATCAGTGCCTGGTGGGTGGAGAGCTGGGTGTCGAGCTGCAGCGAAACCGGGGGCGTCGGGTTGCCACGGCCTTGCCCCGGCGGGCCCTGGCGGCCTTGCAACTGGCCGGTCAGCTTGGCGAGCACCGACAGCACAGGATCGGCGGCTGGCAGCGGGCTTGGCGACGACGCGGCCGAGGCTGGTTCGGCAGCAGCGCCGGGCGCCGGCACCGGCGCGAGCGCGAGCTCGATCGGGCCGCTCAGCAGCAGCGCTGGCAAGCGCTTGTCCAGCGCGGCGGGCTGCCATTGCTGCAGTTTCAGCGCCAGCTCGGCGCGGGCGCTGCCGGCCTTGGCGTCGACCAGGTACCGGCCATCGCCGGTCCAGCGGCCGGCGCCGGCCTGGCTGCCGGGGCCGCTGGCCCATTCGATGTTCAGCTGCGTCAGCCGCAGCTCGCTCAGCGGTTGAGGCGTGCCGGTGGCGCTCAGGCTCAGTTCACGCACCGGCAGGCGTTGTTCGTCCCAGCGGCCGGGCTGGTCGTTGTGCAGGTTCAATTCGGCCTGGGCCGGCTGGCTCAGCCCGCTGCTGTGCAAGGTGGCGCTGCCGCGCAAGGCGGTGTGCGGCGCGTCGCTGAGCAGCGCTGCCAGGTCCAGTGCCTCGGTCTTCAGGTTCAGCTCGCCCAGCGGCCAGGGGGCAAACGGCTGCAGCCGGGTCTGCAGCTGCACGCTGGGGGCGGGCTTGCCAGCGGCCGGTTGGCCTTGCAGTTCGGCCTCGGCGGCCAGGTCGGCCAGCGGGCCGCGCGCCGTCAGCTTGGCCTGCCAGGCCGGGCTGGTGCCGGGTGGGCTGTGCAGCGCCAGCTGGGACTGCAGCGCCATCGTGCCTTCGGTCAGCAGGCTGGCGGCGCCGCTGAGCTGGAAACGGTCGGTGTCGAGCTGGCTGATGGCGATCTGGTGCTGGCTGCCGCCCTTGGCGCCCAGGTGCAGGTTGGCCTGCAGGTTGCGCATCAGGGGCAGGGAGTCGACCTGCAGGCCGGCCACGCGCAGTTCGTCCACCCGCAGCTGGATTGGCAGCCGCAGGTGCGGGGGGGGGGCGCTGGGCGTGGCCGGCGCGGGGCTGGCTTTCGAGTGCCACCGGGCGCTGCGGGCGCTGAGGTGATTCATCGCAATGCCGGCCCAGGCCTGCGGGTCCGGCCGCCAGGTCCAGCGCAGGCCGTCCAGCGAGACCTGCTCCATCACCAGCTCGCCGGCGCCCAGCGTCAGCGTGAGGCGATCGGCGGTGAGCGCATCACCGCCCAGCGCGCCGCGCCAGTTGTCCAGCTTCAGGCCGGGCACCTGGGTCAGCAGCCAGTGGGTGCCGGGCTCGCTGCGCCACAACCAGCCCACGCCGCCACCCACCAGCACGACCAGCGCCAGCAACAACGCGCCCAGCGACCAGGCCAGGCGCCGCAGCCAGCGCCGCTGCGCACGCGTGGGCGCAGCGGGCGCGGTGTCGTTTTCAGTGCTTGGTGAGTCGGACATGCAATGCAGGGGCTCAGAAGGCCACGCCAACGTTCAGGTGGATGCGGCCGCGGTGCAGTTCCTGGCCCCAGGCCCAGTCCAGGCTCAGCGGGCCGACGGGGCTGCGCCAGCGCACGCCCAGGCCATAGCCCAGCGCGGGTTTGAGCGCGGGCAACTGGTCGGCGGCGCGGCCTGCGTCGATGAACACCGCGCCCCAGACCGAGGGCAGCGAGGCGACGATGGGATGCGCGGCTTCGACGCTGGAGGTGAAGAGCAGGCGACCGCCAGTCACGCCGCCGTCTGCCGTGGCCGGGGCCAGGGTGCGCCAGGGGTAGCCGCGCACCGAATTGTCGCCACCGGCACGGAAGCGTTGCGAGTCCGGCACCTGCACGCCGGCCGGCGTGAAGACCTTGCCGAGTTCCAGCCTGGCCTGGGTGTACCAGCTGCCCACCGGCCAGTAGCCGGTGGCACGGCCGTAGGCGCGGGCGAACACGCCGCGCTTGCTGGCGCTGCCATCGGCCAGGCCGCCGCCGAACTCGGTGGCCAGCGTGTAGCCCTCGGTGGGCAGCAGCACGTTGTCGACCTCGCGCCAGGTGTTGTGGGTGTTGGCCGACAGGGCGGCCAGCTTGTCGCAGTCGATCAGCACGCCGCTGTCGCGCACGCATTCGACCGCGCGCTCTGCTTCGACATAGTTCAAGCGGTCGAACTTCGGCTTTTCCAGCGAGCGGCCCAGGCGCAGCCGTTGCGACAGCACCATGTCGTCGTCGGTCCACAGGCGCTCGACCGAAGCGCCCACCAGGTCGCGGCTGAAGCGTTCGTCCGGATGGGTCGAGACTTCGCCGTCGTAGGCCTGCCGGTTGCGGCCCCATTCGAGCTTGTTGCGTGAGGTGAGGGCAAAGCCGAACACGCGGCGGTGGGTGTATTCCAGCGTGGTGCGCGGCCCGCTGGTGGCGCTGACGCCCAAGGCGGTGACGGCCGACTGCAGCGGCGTTTCCTTCAGGTGCACCTGCACGGTGGCGTGGTCGGCCTGCGCCGGATCCGGGTCCATGGTCACGGTGACCTGGTCGAACAGCCCTGCCTTGCTCAGCCGTTCCTGGAATTCCTGCAGCCGGTTTTCGGTCAAGGTGGCGCCGCGCGGGAAGCCCGCCATGCCACGCACCTGCTCGGGCTGGTGGTGGACCAGGCCGCTGATCTCGAAGTCGCCGGCGCGGTAAAGCGGGCCGCTGTCGGCCACGACGAACAGGCGCACGCGGTGCTCGCCTTCGTCGACTTCCGCCGCCGTGCCGCTCCAGCTGGCCGCGGCATAGCCGGCGGCACGCAGCTGGGCCAGCGTGCTGTTCTTGGCATCGGTCCAGGCGTCTGCGCTGAATTCGGCATCGGTCGCCAGCGCCCAGTCGCGCTTGAGCGCGTCGCGCACCTGTTGCGCCTCGGCTGCCCCGGCCGTGCCGGCTTCGGCCTGCTCTGCCAGCGGGCCTTGCACTTCCAGCGTCACCCGGCCGACCCGCGCGCGCGGGCCGGTGTCCACGTTGAGGGTGATCCTGGGGGGTTGGCCCGCGGCTTCCGGCTCGCGCGTGACGACGGCATTGGCCGAGAAGTAGCCCTCGGTCCTGGCCAGGTCCTCGGCCTGCGCCGGCAGTGCGGCGATCAGGCGCGACCATTCGATGTTGCTGATCTGCTGCGCCGTGGGCAGTGCGGCGGCGCGTTGCAGGTCCAGGTAGTTTTCCAGCAGTTGCTTGAGCGGCTCCGGTGCCTTCACCGTCAACTTCGGCACCAGGCCGGTGAGCTGGCTGGCCTGTTCGGCATCGCCTTCGGTTGCGCTGGCCGCAGCGGGCGCCGCGCCGGAACTGGCAGACGAGGCGGGCGGGGCCACCGCCTGGGCCGGGTTGGCACCGGCCGCCTGGGCGGACTCGTCGGCATTGGCCGCAGCCCGCGCCGCGACCTGGCCAGAAGCCGCTGCTGCGGCGCTGGGCGCGGCGGTCACCGTGACCGGTTTGGCCGTGGCTGGGGAGACCGGCAGCGCGCCGGGGGGCGCGGCAGAAGCGGCGGCGGCCGAAGCCTGCGCGGCCGAATCCATCGAGCGCAGGTCGGCGCAGCCAGTCGCCAGCCACACGCCCGTGGCCAGCGCCGACAGCAGGACAGCGTGACGCAGCCGCTTCATTTGCTGAGCAGCCGCATCGCTCCTTCCAGCCCCGCCAGCGTGAGCGGGAACATGCGCTGCTGCATGAGCTGTTGCACGATGCCGATGCTTTGCCGGTACTGCCAGACGCCTTGCGGCTCCGGGTTGATCCAGGCGTATTTGGGGAAGGCATGGGTGAGCCTTTGCAACCATTCGGCGCCGGGCTCCTCGTTGTTGTATTCGACGCTGCCGCCGGGCTGCAGGATCTCGTACGGGCTCATCGTCGCGTCGCCGACGAAGATCAGCCGCCAGTCCTTGTTGTACTTGCGGATCAGCTCCCAGGTCGGGGTCTTCTCGCTGTAGCGGCGGCGGTTGTTCTTCCACATGAAGTCGTAGACGCAGTTGTGGAAGTAATGGAACTCCAGGTGCTTGAACTCGCTCTTGGCGGCCGAGAACAGTTCCTCGACGCGGTGGATGTGCTCGTCCATCGTGCCGCCGACGTCCATCATCAGCAGCACCTTCACCTTGTTGTGCCGTTCGGGCACCATCTTGATGTCCAGGAAGCCGGCGTTGGCCGCGGTGGCGTGGATGGTGTCGTCCAGCGCCAGTTCCAGCTCCGAGCCTTCGCGGGCGAAACGGCGCAGCCGGCGCAGCGCCACCTTGATGTTGCGCGTGCCCAGCTCGCGGCTGTCGTCATAGTCCTGGAAGGCGCGCTGGTCCCACACTTTCACGGCGCTCTTGTTGCGGCCCGGGCCGCCAATGCGCACGCCCTGCGGGTTGTAGCCGCCATGGCCAAACGGGCTGGTGCCGCCGGTGCCGATCCACTTGTTGCCGCCCTCGTGGCGCTCCTTCTGCTCTTCGAGCCGCTTTTTGAGCGTCTCCATCAGCTCGTCCCAGTCCATCTTCGCGATGGCGGCCTTCTGTTCAGGCGTGAGTTCCTTTTCCAGCAGCTTCTGCAGCCACTCGGCAGGAATCTCCTTGCCGAAGTCGGTCAGCATCTGCACGCCGTTGAAGTAGGCGCCGAAGGCCCGGTCGAACTTGTCGAAATGGGTTTCGTCCTTGACCAGCGTGGTGCGCGCAAGGAAGTAGAAGTCGTCGACCGACGGCCCGATCACACCCAGTTGCAAGGCTTCCAGCAGCGTCAGGTACTCCTTGACCGAAACCGGCAGCTTGGCGGCGCGCAGCGTGTAGAAGAAGTTGATCAGCATGGCGGCGAGGAGGAGGGCGGGCGCGATGGGTAACCCGGTGATTGTGCCGAAGGCCAAGAATAACGCGCCCACCCGGTGAGTGACACCAGCGGCGGCGCGGGCGCTGCTTGTCGCCGCATCCGGAGCCGCGGGCCGCCCGCTCAGCCCTTGCCGCGCTTGGCCTTGCCTTTTTGCTGCGTCACGTCGTGGCGGTGCAGCCAGGCGAAGAATTCCTGGTACCAGAGCTGGCTGTTGCGCGGCTTCAGCACCCAGTGGCTTTCGTCCGGGAACCACAGCAGCCGGCTGTCGATGCCGCGGGCCTTCAGCGTGTTGTAGTAGGCCAGGCCCTGCTGGTCCGGCACGCGGTAGTCCAGTGCGCCGTGGATGACCAGCGTCGGCGTGCTGAAGTTCGCGGCGTAGAGGTGCGGGCTTTGCGCGCCGACCTTGGCTGGGTCTTCCCAGTACCAGGCGCCCAGTTCCTTGGCATGCCAGCTCCAGGCGTCGTCGGCGAACATGGCCGTCCAGTCGAAGCAGCCGGCGTGGCAGACATAGGCAGCGTAGCGGCCGGGTTTCACATGGCCGTTCATCCAGGCCACCATGTAGCCGCCGTAGCTGCCGCCGGACGCGAACACCCGCGCCGGGTCGCACCAGCGCTGGCTCAGCAGCCAGTCGGTGCCGGCCTCGATGTCCTGCAGCTCCAGTTCGCCCCAGCGGTGGGTGATGCTGTCCAGGAACGCATGGCCGAAGCCGGACGAGCCGTGGTAATTGACGCTGGCCACCACGTAGCCTTGCGCCGCAAACAGCTTGCTGCTCCAGCGGTAGTGCCAGTTGTCCCCCGGGCCGGTGTGTGGCCCGCCGTGGATGCTGTGCAGCACCGGGTATTTCTTCTTCGGGTCGAAGCCCGGCGGGAAGTGCAGCCACATCTGCACCTTGTCACCTTCGGCGCCGGTGAACCAGACCTCCTCGTGGTGGCCCAGCGTGTAGCGGGCCAGCAGGTCATCATTGAAGCTTTCGATGCGCCGTGGCGCTTCGCCCGGTGCATGTGCGCACAGCTGCGCCGGGTGCTGGGCCGTGTCGGCCAGGCTCACGAGCGTGCCGGCAGCCTTGTCGAAGCCGGTCACCGTGCCGCCTTGCGCGACGACTTCGGCGCGGCGGTCCGGCAGGTCGAAGCGCCAGAGGTGCGTGCGGCCCTGCTGCTCGGCGGTGAACAGCACTGCCTGGTTATCGTCTTCCCACAGCAGCGGCGCGTTCACCGCGTGGTCCCACTGGGCGCTGATCACTTCCCAGCTGCCGAACTCGTCCTCGAAGACCGCCAGTTGCGCCGGCATCGTGTGCTTGCGGCCCTGGTGCGAGGCGAGGAAGGCGATGCGGTCGCCTGTGGGGCTGTAACGCGGTGCGGCGGTGTCCCAGTCTGCGTCGCGCACCAGCTCGCGGAAGGTGCGCCGGCGCAGGTCCAGCTCGACCATCGCGAAGCGACCGTCGACCTTCTTCTCTGGCGCCGGGTCGTAGGCGAAGACGATGCGCTTGCCGTCGGGCGAGATGTCGAAGCAGGTCGCATCCGGCTCGAAGCGCGGCAGCTCGTAAGGCGTGCCTTCGAACAGGTCGGTCACCTTGCCGCTGGCCAGGTCCAGCGTCAGCAAATGCGGCACGCGGCCTTGCGGCAGGTTCTGGTCCCAGAAGCGGTAGGCCGATTCGCTGGTCACGTAGCCAGTCGCCTTGCGGTCCTTGAAGGTCTTGTGCTGCCTGGCCTGGGCCTTCATGCCCTTCAGCTCGGGCCAGAGCCAGGAGATGAAGGCGATGCGCTTGCCGTCCGGGAACCACTTGAAGGCTTCGACGCCGGTGGCCACTTCGCCGATGCGGCGGGCCTCGCCGCCATCGGTGGCAATGACATAGAACTGCGGTGTCTCGTCCTTCTTGCCTTCCTGCTCGCGGCGGGCGATGAAGCCCACGGCGTGGTCATGCGGCGAGAAGCGCGGCTGGCCGTCCTTGTCGCCGCAGTGGGTCAGCGCCCGTGGCCGGCCGCCCAGCGTGGACAGCAGCCACAGCGTGGTGCTGGCCTTGTTCTCTTCCATGTCGTAGCGGCTCACCGTCGCCACGGCTTGCGCGCCGTCGGGCGACAGGCTGGGGTTGCCCAGCCTTTCCAGCTGCCACAGTGCGTCGATGGTGAAGGTCTTGTCGGAACGGGCCAATCGCATCTCCAGTTGGTTCGGCGGGATCGCCGCCGGAAGCCTTCAACGATAGCGCGGCTCTGCCGCCCGCGGCGGCTCAGCGATTCTGACGTTGCATGAAGACCAGCTTCTCGAACAGGCTCACGTCCTGCTCGTTCTTCAGCAGTGCGCCGACCAGCGGCGGCAGCGAAACCTTCTCGTCCTTGCTCTGCAGCACTTCGGCCGGAATGTCCTCGGCCACCAGCAGCTTGAGCCAGTCGATCAGCTCGGAAGTGGAAGGCTTCTTCTTCAGGCCGGGCAGGTTGCGCACGTCGTAGAAGCCTTTCAGCGCCGCGGCCAGCAGTTCCTTCTTCAGGCCGGGGAAGTGCACGTCGACGATCTTCTGCATCGTCTCGGCTTCGGGGAACTTGATGTAGTGGAAGAAGCAGCGGCGCAGGAAGGCGTCCGGCAGCTCCTTTTCATTGTTCGAGGTGATGAAGACCAGCGGCCGGTGCTTCGCGCGGATGGTCTGGCGCGTCTCGTAGCAATGGAACTCCATGCGGTCGATCTCGCGCAGCAGGTCGTTCGGGAATTCGATGTCGGCCTTGTCGATCTCGTCGATCAAGAGCGCCACCGGCGTCTCCGATTCAAACGCCTGCCACAGCACGCCCTTGACGATGTAGTTCGCGATGTTCTTGACCTTCTCCGAATTTTCGACGTCCGCCAGCTGGCTGTCGCGCAGGCGGCTCACCGCGTCGTATTCGTACAGGCCCTGGTGCGCCTTGGTGGTGCTCTTGATGTGCCACTCCAGCAGCGGCAGGCCCAGCGCCTTGGAGGCTTCTTCGGCCAGCATCGTCTTGCCGGTGCCTGGCTCGCCCTTGACCAGCAGCGGGCGCTTCAGTGTCATTGCCGCATTGACCGCCAGCATCAGGTCGGCGGTGGCCACGTAGTTGTCGGAACCTTGGAATTTCATGGCGTGTGGCCGGGGCGAGCCCGGGTTTTGGCGGCTTGGAAATGCGGTGTTGCCAGGGGTTTGGCAGGGGGCGGATCAGTATAAGGTCGTGCCTATAATCGTTGACAAATCGCAAGCCGACGCGGGCAGGCAGGCAGTTTCTGCCATGCCGTGTACCGTACCGGCCCTCCTCGAAACCGTTCGCCAAGACGAATCATTCCGCGATGAAAACCAAGGCAAGCCTTTTGCTGCTGGCGCTGACCAGCTTCTTCTTTTCAGCGGCCCAGGCCCAGGAGGTCAGGGGCGATGCCAAGGCCGGCGAAAAGAAGAATGCGATGTGCATCGGGTGCCACGGCATCGTCGGCTACCAGGCCAGCTTCCCGCAGGTCTACCACGTGCCGATGATCTCCGGCCAGAGCGCCAAATACATCGCCTCGGCGCTGGACAGCTACCGCAAGGGCGATCGCAAGCACCCGACCATGCGGGCCATTGCCGGCTCGCTGAGCGACCAGGACATTGCCGACCTCGCGGCCTATTACGCGGACCACGGCCACGCCGGTGCCGCCGCGCCGCCGCCGGCCGAACTGCCGGCCGCGCTGAAAGACAAGCTGGCCGTCTGCGTGGCCTGCCACGGTGCCAACTTCAGCACCACCCCCGACCCGGCCAACCCACGCCTGGCCGGCCAGCATGCCGACTACCTGACGCTGACGTTGAAGTCCTACCAGGCCGACGCCGGCCACCTGGTGGGCCGCAGCAACCCGACCATGAACGCCATGGCCAAGACACT
This sequence comes from Ideonella sp., assembly GCF_041287625.1. GTDB lineage: Bacteria > Pseudomonadota > Gammaproteobacteria > Burkholderiales > Burkholderiaceae_C > Ideonella. The sequence continues at coordinate 30,831 of NZ_JBGGNH010000070.1, read as the reverse complement.
CAGCGAAGCCGAACTCCGCCAGGTCGCCGATTTCCTGTCCTCGCTGCCCGGCGAGTTGAAGACCGTGCCGCAATCACACTTCCGCTGAACGACGCAGGATTGCGAACACGCAAGCCGGGCCTGCCCGGAAAAAGAGCCGCCACCCGTGATGGGTTGGCGGCTCTTTGCATTCCGGGGCTGGGCTGACCGGGGCTGCCCTGCGCCGCCCGCATGGGGGGCGGCTCAAGACCTGGGCGCGTTGGGTCGATAACGGTCTGTTGCCCAGCCATATGGGCAGGACCACATTGGCCGGACATGCTGAAAAAAATATCGGTTTCGCAGGTCAGACTGGGCATGCACATCCATGCGCTGGAGGGGGCGTGGATTGACCATCCCTTCTGGAAGACGAAGTTCGTCATCCGCGACCACAACGATCTGGCCAAGCTGCATTCGAGCGGCCTGCCGGGTGTGTGGATAGACCCGGAAAAAGGCCTGGACCTGGCCGATGCGACCGGGCACCTGCCGGGCCTGCGGGCGCCGGCCCGTGCCGTCGAGGCACCGGCCGCCGCGCCGGTGGTGCAGCCCGCTGCGCCCGCCTCGAGAATGCCGCCCGAGCCGGACCGCGACCTGAAATCCGAGCTCACCCAGGCCGCCGCGCTCTACAAGGAAGGCCGTGCGCGCGTCGTCTCGATGTTTTCCGAAGCCCGGATGGGCAAGGCAGTGGATGCCGAGCAATGCCTGCCGCTGGTCAACGACATTGCCGACTCGGTGTTCCGCAACCCCGGTGCGCTGGTCAGCCTGGCGCGGCTCAAGACCCAGGACGACTACACCTACATGCACTCGGTGGCCGTCTGCGCACTGATGGTGTCGCTGGGCCGCGAACTCGGCCTGGACGAGGCTGGCTGCCGGGACGCCGGCCTGGCCGGCCTGCTGCACGACCTGGGCAAGGCTGCGATGCCGCTGGACGTGCTGAACAAGCCCGGCAAGCTGACCGACGAAGAATTCACCGTGATGAAGTCGCACCCCGACCGAGGCCACGAAATGCTGCTGGAGGCCAAGGGCGCGAGCGCCGGCGCGCTGGACGTCTGCCTGCACCACCATGAGCGAATGGACGGCAGCGGCTACCCGCACAAGCTGCCAGGCGAGCAGATCAGCCTGCTGGCGCGCATGGGTTCGGTCTGCGACGTCTATGACGCCATCACTTCGAACCGGCCCTACAAGGCCGGCTGGGACCCGGCCGAGTCCATCGCCAAGATGGCCTCGTGGCAGGGCCATTTCGACCCGAAGATATTCCAGGCCTTCGTCAAGAGCCTGGGCATCTATCCGGTGGGCTCGCTGGTCAAGCTGCAGAGCGGCAAGCTGGCGGTGGTGGTGGACCAGAACCCCAAGGCCCTGGTGACCCCGATGGTCAAGGTCTTCTTCTCGACCAAGTCCCAGATGCCGCTGAACCCGCAACTGCTGGACCTGACCCGCTCGATCGACAAGATCGTCGGCCGCGAAAACCCGGCGACCTGGGGGTTCAAGCAGCTGGATGAGCTGTGGGCCGGCGACAAGTTGCCGAAACGTTGACACCCGGTTCGCCGAGTACGGCAAACCACCCGCCGAGCGGGTTGCGTGGCCGCCTTGGGACGGCCCGGCGCCGGCCACGCCTGCCCGCTCGAAGGTGTTGAAGACTCATCGCGTCGCGCGCCGCCGCACCGCGTCCAGGTACGCATGCCCGTCCGGCGGCAGGCCGCTGCGTTGCGAGGCCCAGAGCATTTCGCCCAGACAGTCCATCACCTCGTGCTGCGCGTCGTGCAGCGAGTTGCGCTTGGCGGCCAGCAGTTCGACGGCCTGGCGGATGCCGCGCGGCTGGTCGATCGAGACCTGTTCGCTGATGCTCAGGTGCATGGACAGGTGCAGGAACGGGTTGGTGCGGCCCTCGTCCACGTCGTAGACCGCCGCCAGCGCCGCTTCCACGTCCGCCAGCTCGGCGTGGTACTCGGGATGCTCGGTGATCCAGCCGGCGGCCAGCGTCTCGAGGGGCGAGAGCAGTTCCCCATTGCGCTGCTTGGCCAGGGTTTGGCAGAAGAAATTGCGAACGTCGTGCTGGGATGGCTGGAACATCCGAGAATTGTCGCTTCTTCGCCTTTTCACCGCCGAGCACCGCATGAATGTCACCACGGAACAGCTGTTCACCGAAGCCCGCACCGCCAACGCCTACCTGCCCACGCCGATGCCCGAAGCCACGCTGCGCGAGCTCTATGAGCTGACCAAGTGGGGCCCGACGGCATCCAACAGCTCGCCCATGCGGCTGATCTTCGTCACGTCCGATGAAGCCAAAGCGAAGCTGGTGCCCTGCATGGCGCCCGGCGGCAACCAGGCCAAGGTCGGCCAGGCGCCGGTCACCGCCATCGTCGGCATGGACATGGCCTTCTACGAGCACCTGCCCAGGCTCTACCCGCAGGTCGACTTCCGCAAGATGTTCATCGACAACCCGGCCCGGGTGCCGGACGCCGCGCTGCGCAACAGCAGCCTGCAAGGCGCCTACCTGATGCTCGCCGCCCGCGCGCTGGGGCTGGACTGCGGCCCGATGGGCGGCTTCAATGCGGCCGCGGTGGATGCCGCCTTCTGGTCCGGCACCGCGGTGCGCACCAACTTCATCTGCACGCTGGGCAAGGCCGACCCGGCTGGTGTGCGCCCGCGCAATCCGCGCCTGAGCTTCGAGGAAGCCTGCCAAGTCCTGTGACCGAGCTGTTCGCGCACGGTTGGTCGTTCTATGCCATCGCCATCCCGGCGGTGGTGCTGATGGGCCTGTCCAAAAGCGGCTTTGGCGCAGGCTTCGGCGCGCTGGCGGTGCCGCTGATGGCGTTGGTGGTGCCGGTGCCGCAGGCCGCGGCCATCATGCTGCCGCTGCTGGCGGTGATGGACGCGATGGGCCTGGCCGCGCTGGTGCGCGAGTGCGACCGCGGGCTGATCAAGCTGCTGCTGCCGGCCGGGTTGCTGGGCACGGTGATCGGCACGGTGCTGTTCGGCGTGCTGTCAGCTCACACGGTGGCCGGCGTTGTCGGCGCCATCACGCTGCTGTTCCTGGCGATCCGCCTGGTCTTCCCGCCAAAGGCCGACGCGCCGCCACCGCCGCGCTGGCTCGGTTTTTTGCTCGGTGCGGTCAGCGGCTTCACCAGCTTCGTGGCCCACGCTGGCGGCCCGCCGGTCAGCTTCTACGTGCTGCCGCTGCGGCTCTCGCCAATCCGGTTCACTGCCACCATGGCGGTTTTCTTCGCCGCGGTGAACCTGTCGAAGTGGATTCCCTACGCCTTCCTCGGCCTGATCGACACGCGCAACCTGTGGACCTCGCTGACGCTGGCGCCGTTTGCGCCGCTGGGCGTGTGGCTGGGCCTGCATGTGGTGCGGCGCATCAACCAGGTCTGGTTCTACCGGCTGTTCAACATCGGCATGGCGCTGACCGGCAGCAAGCTACTGTGGGACGCCGTCCGCTGAAGGCGATGACGCCGCCGGCTCGGCGCTGACGGGCGCCGGTGCCGGCAAGGCCAGCGCCACGATCTGGATGCGCAGCGTCACCGCCATGCCCATCCCCAGGTCCTTGCCGATGTCGATGCCGAATTCGTCCCGCTTCAGTTGGCCCAGCGCGCTGGCGCTACAGGCCTCGCGCTGCAGCACGGCGTCTGGCCGGCACTGGAAGGACTGGATCGCGAGCGACAGCGGCTGCGTCACGCCATGCATCTGCAGCTCGCCTTCGACGGCGGTCGGTGCACCGTCCACGAAATTCGCCAGCCGGCCCTGGTAGCTGACGAGCGGGAAGCGTGCGGTGTCGAAGGCCGTCGGCCCGCGCGCCACCTCGTTCAACAGGCCCCAGCCGAAGTCCAGGCTGTTGGCCTCGATGCGCACCGTGACCTGGCCCTCACCGGCCTCGCGGTCCAGCAGGACTTCGCCGGCGCTGCGCGTCAGCCTGCCTTCCATCGTGGACACGCCGGCATCGACCTCGAAGCTGGCCACGGTGCGCGCCGCGTCCAGCGCGAAGCGGACTGGCGCCGCATGGCCGCTGGTGGCGATCAGCGCCAGCGCGGCAATGCCGGCGCGCCAGCTCACGGTGCCTGGATCGCTTCGATCTGGATGCGCAGCGTCACGTCCATCTTGAAGCCGTAGTCCTTGCCTGCCGTCATGCCGAACTCGTCCCGCTGGATCACGGCCAGCGCATCGGCGCCACACACCTCGCGCTTGAACATCGGGTGCGGCATGCACTTGAAGCTGTTGAGCGCCAGGTTCACCGGCCTGGCCACGCCATGCAGGCGCAACTCGCCTTCGACGGCGGTGGGCGCGCCATTGACGAATTTCACCAGCTTGCCCACGTAGGTGATGCTGGGGTATTTGGCGGTGTCGAACAGCATGTCGCCGCGCGCCGCTTGGTTCATCGCGTCCAGCCCGAAGTCCAGGCTGTCGGCGTCCATGCGCACCGTCACCGTGCCGGTGCCGGCTTCCTTGTCCAGCGTGATCTCGCCGGCGCTGCTGTTGAGCTTGCCGCGCCAGACCGACAAGCCGTTCAGGTGATCGGCTTCGAAGCTGGGATAGGTGTGGGCGGGGTCGATCTCGTAGCGGACCGGCGCGGCCTGCGCTGTGGCGGCCGTGGCCGCGAGGGCGGCCAGGAAGAGGCGGTGGTGGCGTTGCATGGTCCGCATGCTGCCACAGCAATTCGGCCCCTCAGAGCCGGATCTGCCCTTCGATGCAGTCCGCCACGTCGCCACCGATCCAGAGGCTGTCGCCGTCCTGGTGCACATGGATGCGCCCGGCGCGGCCCATCGCGCTGCCTTGCGCGGCGACGTATTGCGCCGGCGCTTCACCGCGTTCCATCAGCCACCCCGCCAGGCTGGCGTTCAGGCTGCCGGTGACCGGGTCCTCTTCGATGCCGTCCGGCGCGATGAAGGCGCGCACTTCAAACTGCGTGTCGGCGCCTGCCGGTTGTGGCGCAACCAGGCCCACCCAGGCGAGCGACTTCAGCTTGGCGTTGTCCGGCCGCAGCGCCAGCAGGCGCTCGGCGCTGCGCAGCTGCAGCGCGAGCCATTGCGGGCCGTTGTCCAGCCACTGGCTGGCGACCAGTTCGTCCGCAGCGAGGCCGATGGCGTCCAGCACGGCGGCCAGCAGCGCGGGTGCCACTTCCCGGCGCTCGCACGGTGGCGCGGCGAACGCCAGGCGCGTGCCGTCACGGCGGATGCGCACCAGGCCTTTGGTGCATTGCTGCACCACTTCGCCGGCTTGGCCAGGCTGGCCGCCAGCCGCCAGCCACGCATGGCAGCTGCCCAGGGTGGGGTGGCCGGCGAACGGCAGCTCCAGCGTGGGCGTGAAGATGCGCACGCGATAGTCCGCCCCGGGCTCGGTGGGCTTCAGCAGGAAGGTCGTTTCGCTGAGGTTGGTCCAGCGGGCGAAGGCGGCCATCTGCGTGTCGCTGAGACCGTCCGCGTCATGCACCACGGCCAGCGGATTGCCCCGCAGCGGTGTGTCGGTGAAGACGTCGAGCTGGCTGAACTTGCGCGACGCAGTTCCGCTCACGGCGTGGCCTCAGCCAAGTCTTCCTGCAGGTGCTTCTTCAGCACGCTGCCCAAAGTCGCCACCGCATAGCGGATCTCGTCGGGCGTCAGCGTCACGAAGGACAGCCGCATCGTGCGGATGTCCGGCGCATGGGCATAGAAGGGCTCGCCCGGCACGAAGGCCACGCCGGCGGCGACGGCCTTGGGCAGCTGCGCCATCGCGTTGCAACCGGCGGGCAGGCGCAGCCAGAAGAACATGCCGCCTTGCGGCGCGGCCCATTCGGTGCCGGCCGGCATGTGCTCGGTCAGGGCCTGGGCCATGGTGTCGCGCTGGGTCTTGTAGCGGGCGCGGATGGTCGGGATGTGCTGATCCAGGAAGCCGTTGCGGATGACCTCGTAAACCATGCGCTGGTTGAAGCTTGGCGTGTGCAGGTCGGCCGCCTGCTTGGCCTGCAGCAGCTTGGGTGTGAGCGCGGCCGGTGCCACCACGTAGCCGAGGCGCAGGCCGGGCGCCAGCACCTTGGAGAACGAGCCCATGTAGACCGTGCCTTCGGGCCAGCGCGCGGCCAGCGGCGCGGCGGGCGCCTGGTCGAACCACAGGTCACCATACGGGTTGTCTTCGACCAGCGGCACGCGGGCGGCCTGGGCGGCGGCGACGACGGCCTGGCGACGTGCCTCGCCCATCACCCGGCCGGTGGGGTTCTGGAAGTTCGGCAGCACGTACAGGAAGCGGGTACCGGGCGCGTCGTGCGGCAGCGCGCTGATGGCGTCCGGCAGCGGGCCCTGGTCGTCGCTGGCCACACTGGTGAACAGCGGCTCGAAGGGCGCAAAGGCCTGCAGCGCGCCGAGGTAGGTGGGGGTTTCGACGGCGACCGGCGCGCCAGCGTCCACCAGCACCTTGGCGATCAGGTCCAGCGCCTGCTGCGAGCCGGTGGTGATCAGCACCCGGTCCGCGCTGACCTGCTGGCCTTGCGCATTCAGCGTCGCGGCCACCCATTCGCGCAGCGGGCCGTAGCCTTCGCTGGCGGCGTATTGCAGCGCCTCGCGCGGGCTGTCGGCCAGCACCTTGGCGCTGGCCTCGCGCATCGCCTCGATCGGGAAGGTGTCCGGCGATGGCAGGCCACCGGCCATGGACAGCACGCCCGGCTGCTCGGTGACCTTCAGGATCTCGCGGATGATGGACGGGTTCATGCGCCCGGCGCGGTGCGCGAGGGTCCAGGGGCTTGCGTTTTTGTCGGTCATGGCGTGTCCTTGTGTTGGTCTCGTGCGATGAATTTGGTGAATCGTTGCAGCGCCCAGCTGCGCAGTCCCGTGGGGTGGCTTGATCCGCGCATCCGGTTTGTTCAGCCTGCGCCGGCTTGCCGGGCGGCCGCCGGCATGCGCTTGCCGACGACCACCACGGCCAGCACCGCCAGCGCAAAGCCCAGCGTGTGCGGGCTCAAAGCCTCGCCCAGCACCGGCACCGCCAGCAGCAGTGCGAGGAAGGGCTGCAGCAACTGCACCTGGCTCACGCGCAGCGTGCCGCCCATGGCCAGCGCCCGGTACCAGGCGAAAAATCCGACCCACATCGAAAACACCGTGACATAGGCAAAGCCGCCCCAGGCCGCAGTCGACACTGCGTGCTGCGGCCAGCTCAGGGCCGCGACCGGCAATGTCACTGGCAAGCTCAGCACCAGCACCCAGCTGATGACCTGCTCGGCCTGCCAGCCGGCGCTGAGCCGCGCACCCGAAACGTAGGCCACCGAGGCGCTGAGCACCGCCAGCAGCAGCCAGCCGTCGGCCAGCACCAGTTGCCCATGGCCTTCCCACGCGGCGAACGCCAGCACCAGCGCGCAGCCGGCACTGGCGCAGAGCCAGAAGCCCAGCGGCGCGCGCTGGCGCAGCATCAGCGCTGCCATCGCGGCGGTGGCCAGCGGCAGGATGCCGGTGACGACCGCAGCGTGCATCGAAGGCACCTGGCGCAGCGCCAAGCCGAGGAACAGCGGGAAGCCAACCACGCTGCCCAGCGCGGTGACCAGCAGGTCGCGCAGGTGGCGCTGCTGCGGCAAGGCGGCGCGTGTGAGCAGCAGGTAGACGGCGGCTAGCAGCCCGGCGCCGGCGGCACGGCCGGCGGTGACGAACAACGGCGGCAGTTGCGGCGCGTCGGCCGGGCCGACGGCCAGGCGCGTCATCGGCAGCGTCATCGCGAACATCAGCACGCCCAGCGCGCCCAGCCACAGGCTGCGGTGCAGCGTGGCGGCGCTGGGTGCGGAGGAGGAAAAGCTGGCGGAAGCGGAACTGCCCATGCAGCCAGTGTAGGGCGACGCACCGGTACAGTTCCAGTACAGTACAAGGGTGCACAGCCCGAATCTGTACCGGCTGGCGAGCAGACACAGATGAGCCTTTCATGAGCCCTGCAGACTCGTCCTTGACCTTGAATGACCGCCACCCCGCGGGTGATGGCCCGCTGGCCGCAAGCGACAGCGGCACGGTCGCAGGGGCTTCGGCTGGCACGCTGGCCCGCAGCGCCGGCCAGACCTTGACCGAGCAGCTGGCCGCGCAGTTTGCCGAGCGCATCCGCCAGCGCCTGCTGGCGCCCGGCGCGCGACTGCCTTCGGTGCGCGACTGTGCGAGCCGGCATGGCGTCAGCCCGCACACCGTCGTCGCCGCCTATGACCAGCTGCTGGCGCAAGGCCTGGTCGAAGCCCGGCGCCAGCGCGGCTTTTTCGTGCGCGAGCAACGGGCTGCGCAAGCCGTTCGCGCGACGCTGCAGCCGGACGCGCCGCGCGTGGCACCAGTGGACGCCACCGCGCTGATCCGCGGCATGTTCCACGGCCAGTCGGACAAGCCCGCGCCCGGCCTGGGCACGCTGCCAGCGGACTGGCTGGATCTGCCGCTTCTGTCGAGCGCGCTGCGCCGCGTGCTGGCGCAGGGCGACCCGATGATCGCGCTGCAATACGGCCACCCGGCCGGCGACCGGCGGCTGCGCGACGCGCTGGCGATCAAGCTGGCCAGCTTCGGCGTGCGCGCGGTGCCCGAGCAGATCATCACCTCCACCGGCGCCACGCACGCGCTGGACCTGATCTCGCGCACGCTGCTGTCGCCAGGTGACGCGGTGCTGGTCGACGAGCCGGCCTGGGCCGTGGAATACGCCCGGCTGAGCCAGCTCGGCATGCGGCTGCTGCCGGTGCCGCGCGGCGTGGACGGGCCGGACCTGGGCGTGATGGCCACGCTGATCCGCGAGCACCGGCCGCGCATGTACGTGACGGTGCCGGTGCTGCACAACCCGACTGGCAATTCCATCAGCCTGGCGCATGCGCACCAGGTGCTGAAGCTGGCCGAGGCACATGACTTCTGGGTGGTGGAAGACGACACCTACTCGCATCTCGCGCCCGCCCACCTGCCGCGCATGAGCGCGCTGGACGGGCTGCAGCGCACGCTCTACGTCTCCGGCTTCTCGAAGATCCTCACGCCCAGCTGGCGCGTGGGCTACATGGCGGTGCCGCCGCAGGTCGTGGAGCGGCTGGTGGACACCAAGCTGTTGTCCACGCTGACCACGCCGGCCGTGCTGGAGCAGGCCGTGGCGCTGTGCCTGGAGCAGGGCAGCCTGCGCCGCCACGCCGAGCGCGTCACGCTGCGGCTGGACGCGGCGCGGCACCGCACGGTGCAGCTGGCGCAGGCCCACGGCTGCCGCTTCGTCACGCCGCCCAACGGCCTGTTCGGCTGGCTGGACACGGGCGTGGACACCGAGGCGCTGGCGCAGGTGATGCTGGACCAGGGCTGGCTGCTGGCGCCTGGCCATTTGTTCCAGGCCACGCGCAAGCCCGGCACGCTGATGCGCATCAACTTCGCGACCAGCCAGGACCCGGTGTTCTGGCAGGCACTGAGCGCGGCCAGGCGCTGAAGCGGGCTTGCCGTCGGGCGCATCACATGGTTTGTCCGGTGTTGCGGCGGCCCCCGCCTGTCGCCCCGGGGACAAGGCAAGACCCTTGCGCTGCCTAGACTTTGGTGCTCACGAAACCCGGAGCTGCCATGTCACCTCGTCGCCAATTCCTTGTCCGAAGCTCGGCGCTTGCGCTGGCCGCCACCGGCCTGCCCGCGGCGCGGGCCGCTGACGAGGCACTGGGCGCGCAGCAGGTGACGCTGGGCTGTTCGCTGGCCATGACCGGCCCGCTGGGCGGCGCCGGCACGGCGCATGTGGCCGGCGTCAAGGCGGCGTTTCGTGCGGTCAATGAGACCGGCGGCATCAATGGCCGCACGCTGCGCCTGGCCGTTCGCGACGATGGCTATGTCGCCACCCGCACCGTCGAAAACGTCAAGGGCTTGCTGGAGGGCAATGCGGCGTTTGCGCTGATGTCGTGCATGGGCACGGCCAACACCGCGGCCATCCTGCCGTTGATCGAGCAGCTTGGCGTGCCTTGCGTGGGCCCGGTGACCGGTGCCGCCTCGCTGCGGCGACCGGAGCTGCGCCAGGTTTTCCATGTGCGCGCCAGCTACAGCGACGAAGCCGTGCGCGTGGTGCAGCAGCTGGTGAACATGGGGCTGAAGGACATTGCGCTGGTCTACCTGGACAACCCGTTTGGCAAGGAAGTGACGCGCGACGCCGAGGCGGCGCTGAACCTGCAGGGCGTGAAGTCGGTGGGCCAGTTCGCGCTGGCCGTCAATGGCGCCAATGCCGCCGAACTGGCTGGCCAGGTGCAGGCCGCACGGCCCGGCGCGGTGCTGCTGCTGACCACCGGCAGCGCCACCACCGCACTGGTGCTGGCGCTGCGCGGCAAGTCCGGCGGGCTGCCCATGGTCGGGCTGTCGGTGTCGGTCATCGCCTCCGAGCTGCCGCGGCTGGGTGCGGCCGCCAAGGGCATGGCCATGACGCAGGTTTTTCCGGACGCCGAGAAGACCAAGCTGGCTGCGGTGCGCCAGTACCAGGCCGAGATGAAGGCGCTGGGCGACGAGCACTACGATGCCAGCAGCTTCGAAGGCTGGGTCAATGCCCAGATGATGATGGAAGGCCTGCGCCGTGCCGGCCGCGACCTGACGCGTGACAAGCTGCGACAGGCCCTGGCCAGCATCAAGCGACTGGACCTGGGCGACTACAGCCTGGGGTACGCAGGCGCCGGGCCGTTTGTCGCGTCACGCTTCATCGAGCTGGCGGTGATGGGCGCCGACGGTCACCGCGTCGGCTAGAGAAGCCCCAGCTTCAGCAGACGCCGGGCAGCGCCGCCTGCTCGGCCTGGCTGAGCACGCGCAGGTGCAGCTCGCCGTCCAGCGTGGCGAGGCCGTGCAGGTCGATGGACTTCTGCGTCTGCAGCAGCCGCGCGAGGTAGGCAATGATCGCCGGCTCGATCACCTGGCCCGGCACCAGCACCGGAATGCCGGGCGGGTAGGGCACGATCTGGTCGCAGCAGATACGCCCGGTCAGCGCCGGGTTGGCGCGGCCGTTGTCGTCCAGCACGGGCAGCTTCTCGCCGGCCTCGTAGAAGGCGTCCCGCGGCAGGCAGGCGAGGCGCGTGAAGCGCGGAGCCTCGGGCATGCGGGCGTAGGTCAGCGGCGTGCGGCGGTCCTTGGCCAGGCGCAGCATCGCATCGAACAGGCGCGAGACCTTGCTGCGCGTGGTGCCGATGGTCAGCAGCAGCGTCAGCGTGTTGTGCGTGTTTTTCTCGACCTGGATGTTGTAGCGGCCGATCAGTTCGCCGCGCAACTCGTCCGCGCTCCAGCCGCTGGCCGAGATGTCGATGGTGAGCTTGGTCGGGTCCAGGCGGATGCCGTCGTCCTTGACTTCGTCCGACAGCAGCTCGTCCAGCTCCAGCACTCGGAACGCCCCGGTGGCGTTGATCTTCTGGCGCAGTTCGTGGGCGAATTTCAGCGAACGGTCCAGCAGCCGGTAGCCTTCCATCACCGCCTGCTTGCGCGCCACGTCGAGACTTGCGATCAGGTTGTACTGCGGGCTGGTGCTCGCATGCATGTTGAAGTTCTCGCGGAACAGGTGCTCGTCGAACGCCGGGTCGTTCACATGGATCATGCTGGCCTGCGAGAAGGCCGAGAGGATCTTGTGCGTGCTTTGCGTGGCGTAGTCGGCGCCGCACTCCAGCGCGGTCGGCCGCAGCTCCGGGTGGAAGCGCGCATGGCCGTACCAGGCCTCGTCGACGATGACCTTGATGCCGGCCTCGTGTGCCGTCTGGATGATGGGGCGCAGGTCGTAGCGCAGGCCGTCGTAGGTGCAGCTGGTCAGGATCAGCACCTTGGCGTCCGGATTGGCCGCAATGGCCGCGGCAATCGTCGCCTTGGGCACCGGGCCGAACAGGCCGAAGTGGCGGTTGACGGAGGAGTCGAGGTAGACCGGCATCGCACCGGACAGGATCACGCCGTGGTGGACCGACTTGTGGCAGTTGCGGTCCAGCAGCAGCTTGTCGCCGGGCGCCAGCAGGGTCTGGAAGATGACCTTGTTCGAGGTGCTGGTGCCATTGGTGGCGAAGTAGGTCTTGCGCGCGCCAAAGGCCTTGGCAGCGAGCTTCTGGGCCTGCGCGATCACGCCGGTCGGGTGCAGCAGCGAGTCCAGTTCCGGCACGCTCACCGAAAGGTCGGCGCGCAGCATTTCTTCGCCGACGAAGTCGTAGAAGTCGCCCACCCACGGGCTGTTCTTGAACGAGTCGCCGCCACCGTGGCCCGGCGTGTGCCAGCTGTCCTTGGCCTGGGCCACGTAGTCGCGCAGCGCGTCGTAGAAGGGGGTATCGGCCTTCTCGGCCAGTTCGGCCGCCAGGATGCGGAACCAGCCGTTGAAGTCCATTTCCTCGCGGAAGAAGTAGCCGTCCACCGCGTCGCTGGCCAGTTGCTCGACCAGCAGCTTGTCGCTGTCGTCTTCCAGCAGCATGTAGAGCGACAGCTCGGGCCGGGCTTCGATGATGCGCTGGGCAGTGAGCACGGCGGGCGCGCCGTGGTCTTCGCTGCCGCGTGCGCCGTGGTCCATCAGCACGACCTGCACGTCGGCGCTGGCGGCAGTGGCGAGTGCGGCTTCCAGCGCGCCGCCATCGCAGGCGCAGGCGATGGCCTGCAGGCCAAACGGGTTGTCCAGCTTCGCAGCCGCGGCATTCAGGCCATGGACCACGGCGGCCCGCCAGGTCTCGTCTGCGCTGACCACCAGCACATGGGTTGCGGGCTTTGTCACTTGTCTCTCCTCATTGCACTGCCTGTCGCTGGCAGCCGGCCCGTGGCCCGCTGCCGAATCCCGTCCTGCCGCGCACGGGTGCGCGGGCAGCCCGCCAGTGTAGGAGGGCCCAAGGCGCAGAAAACTCGGTTCAGGGCCGATGGCGGCCGGCGCAGGACCGCAGCGCGGCTGCAGCTTAGGGGTTGCCCGGCGCCGCGTGATGGGCTGCGACCCTGCCACGGGGTCATCGGTCTCCTTGCCGGATTCATTGATTGTCAGCCGGCTGGCAAGTGGTTAGAGTGAATCGGCGACCCGTTGTTCTGTCTCATGGCCGCGAAGAAGGAAGAGGGATCAGGGATCAACATGAACAACGAGTTCGCCTTGCAGGGCGCGCTGACGGACATTCGCAGCTACCCCGACTGGGTCCAGGACCTGGTCGCCGAATGCGAGCCCACCCGGCTGGGCGTGACGCGGCACGAACTGTTCCGCCTGATGCGGGACGCGTGCCTGGCACCCGGGCAGACCCGCAATTTCCTCGCCGGCATCTGGCCGGTGATTGAGCAGTTTCCGCAGTACATGGCGCTGAACCTGCTGAAGGTGGCGCTGGGTCGGGTGCGCGGGCACGACCAGGCGCGCAGGTACCTGATTCGCAACATCCGCGTCGAGCAAAACCATGCCGACCATTGGCAGGCCTGGGCGCTGGCGGCCGGGCTCTCGCTGGATGACCTGATCCACGGCGCGGTGCCGCCCGCCACCGAGGCCTTGTCGCACTGGTGCTGGCACAGCTGTGAGCGCGACTCGCTGGCCGCAGGCATGGCCGCCACCAACTACGCGATCGAAGGGGCGACCGGTGAATGGGCGACCCTGGTCTGCACCAGCGATGCCTACGAGCAAAGCCTGCCCGAGCTGCACCGCACCAAGGCCATGAAGTGGCTCAAGCTGCATGCCAAATACGATGACACGCATCCCTGGGAGGCGCTGGAAATCATCAGCACGCTGGTGGGCACGGCGCCCAACCGCGGCTACGTGGACCTGATCCGCTCTCGCGTGCTGACCAGCTACAACTACATGCAGATGGCGCTGGACAAGTGCCTGGAAGCCCCGTCTCCCGTGCTGGTGCCGCGGCGGGATCCTTCTCGCTACGAGGCGGCCCGCGAGCGGGTTTGACGGAACCTCGGGAGCAGGCGCTGATCCCCCGGCCCTGGCCCATCATGCAACGCCGCCCCGCCAGTCGAATCTCCTGGGTCGTCGTGGCCCTTGGCACCATCGGCCTGTTCCAGGTGCTGCTGGCCATCGTCAGCATTCAGCTGCTTGCCGCCGTGCAGTCGTACGTGATTGGCGAGAGCCTGTATTCCAAGGCCCACAAGGATGCCCACATCCACCTGCTGGAATACCTGCAGTCCGGCACCGAGGCGCATCACAGGCAGTTCCTGGACGCCGTTGCCATTCCCGTGGGCGACCGCGTGGCCCGCGAAGAACTGGACAAGGCGGCGCCTGACTTCGATGTGGTGAGGCAAGCCTTTCTGGCTGGCGGCAACCACCCCGATGACATCGATGGCCTCATCTGGCTCTACCGCTGGTTCCATGATTCGTCGCTGATGTCCGAGGCCATTGCCAGCTGGCGCGAAGGCGACCTGGCCGTTGCCGAGCTGCAGGCGGTGGACAAGCAACTGCAGCTGACCCCGCCGCCCCGGCGGTCTGACGAGGCCTTCACCGCGGAAGTACGGGCCAAGGTGGCCGACATCAATCTGCGCCTGACGAGCCTGGAACGCACCTTTTCCGATCGCCTGGCCTTCAACGCGCGCCTGCTTCGCCGCGGGGCCATTGCCACCAACGCGCTGGCGGCCGCATTGCTCGGGTTTCTCGGACTGGGCATCGTGCGGCGCGGCCTGCGGGACAGGGAGCTGGCGGCGCACGAGATCCGGCGGCGGCAGCAACTGCTGCAGCAACTGCTGGACTCCACGACCGAGGGCTTGCTGGGGGTCGATACCCGCGGCCGTTGCACCTTCGTGAACCGTGCCGCGCTGGATCGCCTGGGCTACCAGCAGGAGTCCGAACTGGTCGGGCACGAGGTGCATTCGGTGATTCATTCTCGTTGCGAGCTGGTGGCGGTCGAACAGGCCTGCCCGGTGCAGCAAACCTTCCTGAAAATGGAGCCGGCGCACCGCCAGGCCAGCCAGTTCTGGGACCGGCAGGGCAGGGCGTTTCCGGTCGAGTACTGGGCCCACCCAATGCACCAGGACGGCCGGCCTGACGGGGCGGTGGTGACCTTCTTCGACGTGAGCGAGCAACGGCGCACCAAGGCCGCGCTGGAGAAGAGCGAAGCCAAGCTTTCGAAACTCATCGAAGCGGTGGCCGATGCGGTGATCTGCGCCGATGAGCACGGGCAAGTCGTGCTGTTCAATCGTGCGGCCGAACAGGTGTTCCGGGTGCCTGCCGAGCAGGTCCTGGGCCGGCCCGTGGCCGAGCTGTTCAAGGAGTTGGGCCCGCTGGTGGGCACTGCGCCGGCCCCGGGCCCTGGAGGCAAGCCACTGGAACTGGTGGGCTTGCGGGGCGATGTGCCATTCCCGGTGGAGGCCACGTTCTCGAGAGTGGACACCGGCCCGGGGCTGCAGACCACCATCGTGCTGCGCGATGTGAGCGAGCAGCTGGCCATGCGGCGCGAGCGTGAGCAGCGCCAGACGCTGGAGGCTCACAGCCGCGCCAAAACGGAGTTCCTGTCCCGCATGAGCCATGAGCTGCGCACGCCGCTGAATGCCGTGCTCGGGTTCGCGCAGCTGATGAACATCGATCTTGCGCATCCGCTGGATCCGCTCAACCAGGCGCGGGTGCGGCACATCGAGCGCGCAGGCGCCCACCTGCTGGCGCTGGTGAACGACGTGCTGGACCTGTCGATGGTGGAGTCCGGCCGACTCTCGCTGAGCCTGCAGGCGGTGGAGGCCCGTGCCGTGGCGGAAGAAGCCAGTTCGGTGGCCGGCACGCTTTCCGAGGAAGGTCGGATCGAGCTCGATGTGACGGCGCCCGGCCCGCTGTGGGTGCATGCCGACGAGGTGCGCCTGCGGCAGTCGCTGATCAACCTGCTGAGCAACGCCATCAAGTACGGCGGGCGCGAAGGGCCTGTCACGCTGTCCCTGCTGCCGCAGGACGACCATTGCCAGTTCAGCGTGAAGGACCAGGGCCCCGGCATGACGGACAGCCAGTTGACGCACCTGTTCGAACCCTTCAATCGCCTGGGCGCCGAACACTCCGGTGTGGAAGGCACCGGCATCGGACTGGTGCTGACGCGTCAGCTGGTTCAGGCCATGGGCGGCGAGCTGGCGGTGGAGAGCGCGCCCGGCCAGGGCACCCGGGCCACCATCACCTTGCGCTGGGCGGCAGCCCCTCGCGAACCGGCTCCGCCGCGGTGGTCACCGTCCGCGTCAAGCACCGCCGTTCGGCTGGACGTGCTCTATGCCGAGGACAACGACGTCAACATCGAGCTGATGTCGCAGCTGGTCAAGCTGCGCTCGTGGGTCACCTTCCGTGCCGCCAACAGCGGTGCGCGTGCACTGGCAATGTTCGTGCAGCGGCGGCCCGACCTGGTGCTGATCGACATGAACCTGGGCGATGTCTCGGGCCTGGAACTGGCAGCCCAGCTGCAGGCCTTGCCGGGCGCTGCGCCGGCCCGGCTGGTCGCACTGTCGGCCGACGCGCTGCCGCACCAGGTCCGCACGGCGCTGGACAGTGGCTTCGAGGGCTACCTGACCAAGCCGATCAACTTTGCCGAAGTCCTGGGCCTGTTTGATCGGCTGGCGGGTGCGCCGGACCCGCTGTCCGGCCACACGGCGGACAGCGCGGGCCCCGGTCTCAGCGACTGGTGATGGGCGGCGGCGGTGGGGGCGGGGGCGGCACGGCTGGCGGGTCGCGCGGCGAGGTGACGGGCACCGGCGCCGGGTGGGGTGGCGGCGGTGGCGACGGCGTGGGCGGGCTGGGCGCGCGGGTCGCGGCCTCGGTCGGTCGGGTCAGCAGCATCTCTTCGTTCATGTCGTCTCCTGTTGATGCCTCTTCGGGCGGTTCGTCGTCGTGTGCGAAAAAGCCATGGCCGTGCCCGCGCTCGGCCTGGGTCTCGCGTTCGCGGGCAAACGCTTCTTCGAGTTGCTGCCGGCCAGCCTTGGCCATGCTCGTCAGCCTGGCCTGGTTGCCGTAGTGGGGTGCCATGTCCTTCAGCAACTGCACGCTGTGGCGGCGGAAGCGCTGGGCCAGCGTGCGCGCCTGGTAAGGCCGCAGGCCCAGGCCTTCCAGCACGCTGCGGCCGCTCATCAGCGCCGAGTCGAAGGTTTCGCGCTCGATGTGCTGCACGCCGCGCTTGTGCAGCTCGTACCAGTGCTGTGCGTTGCGCGCGCGGGCCACCAGTTGCAGCGCCGGGAAGTGGGCCTGCGCGAGGTCGACGATGGCCAGGCTTTGCGCCATGTCGTCCACCGCCACCACCAGCACCCTGGCGCTGCCGGCACCGGCGGTGCGCAGCAGGTCCAGCCGGGTGGCGTCGCCATAGAACACGCGCCAGCCGAACTTGCGCAGGCTCTCGACCTGGTCCGGGTCGTGTTCCAGCACCGTGGCCTTCATGCCGCTGGCGAACATCAGCCGGCCGACGATCTGGCCGTAGCGGCCGAAGCCGGCGATGATCACCGGCGCTTCCTGCGGCTCGTCGATCTCCTTCAGCTCGGTGCCGGTGGCCCGGCCACCGCTGCGCGCGGCGCGGCGCTTGTCCAGGCGGTCGTTGAGCACCAGCAGCAGGGGGGAGAGCAGCATCGACAGCGCGACCACCGCGACCAGCAGCGACGAGGTCGCCGGCTCGATCACGTCGCCATGCTCTGCCGCCTGGAAAACCACGAAGCCGAATTCGCCGCCCTGCGCCAGCAGCACGCCGAACACGCCACGCTGCGCCAGCGGCAGGTTCATCGCCCGGCCCATGCCCCACAGCACCAGGGCCTTGATGGACAGGAAACCCAGCACCAGCCCGGCCACCAGCAGCGGCTGCGCGCGCAGCACCGAGAGGTCCAGGCTCATGCCCACGGCAATGAAGAACAGCCCCAGCAGCAGGCCCTTGAACGGCTCCAGGTCGGTCTCCAGCTCGCGCCGGTATTCGCTCTCGGCCAGCAGCACGCCGGCCAGGAAGGCACCCAAGGCCATCGACAGGCCGACCGCCTGCATCAGCGAAGCGGTGGCCACCACCAGCAGCAGCGCCGCGGCGGTGAAGATCTCGGGTGTCTTGCTGCGCGCAATCCAGCGCAGCGCGGGGCGCAGCACCAGCCGGCCCCCCAGCACGATGATGGCAATCACCGCAACTGCCTTGGCCGCGCCCAGCCAGCCACCGCCGTGGCGGCTGTGCTCGCCGGCCAGCATCGGCACCAGCGCAAGGATGGGGATGGCCGCAATGTCCTGCAGCAGTGCCACGCTGAGCACGCTTTGCCCGCCGGCCGTGGCCATCAGGTTGCGCTCGGCCAGCACACCCAGGCCGATGGCGGTGGACGACAGTGCCAGCCCCAGCGAGGCCACCAGCGCCAGCTGCCAGTCCACGCCGAAGGCCATGGCCGCGCCGCACATCAGCGCGGCCGAACCCAGCAGTTGCAGGCTGCCCCAGCCGAAGATGGGCCGGCGCAGCGCCCAGAGCCGCCTGGGTTCCAGTTCCAGGCCGACCAGGAACAGCATCAGCACCACGCCGAACTCGGCGAAGTGCAGCATCTCCTGCGCATCGGTCACCAGCCGCAGGCCCCAGGGCCCGATGGCAATGCCGGCGGCGAGGTAGCCGATGATCGCGCCCAGCCCGGCCAGGCGCGCCAGCGGGACGGCGAAAACGGCTGCACCCAGGTAGACCAACCCCAGGTGCAGCCAACCGCTGCCGGAAGGTTCAACCGGCGTCATGGGGACTGCAAAGGTTTGAAAGGATCACGTTCAGGACAGGTGTTTCTTCTTCATCACGCATTCGGTGTAGGACGCGCCGTCGTCATCGGCGTCGAGGTACACCGCACATTCTTCTTCGCCCGGATCGAGCACCAGGCTGTGGGCGCTGATGTTCATCAGCGCAAAGGTCAGGGCCAGGACTGCTTTGATCGTGGTTTTCATGACAACCTCCTTTTGCGGTTTCCGACAGGGAGGAAACCTTTCCCGGACAGCTGCTGCGACTGCGCACCGCCTCGGGACGGCAGGCGGGCGCGGGTGGCTTGCAGCATGTTCCAGGCCATTCTTGCCGGGTGTCATGACGTCTTTGATCCTGGGCATCCTCGGGTTTCGGGATCTTTCAGCCAGTTTGGTGCATAACACCTGTTGCGGGGCCGTGCTAGCGCTGTGGCCGGTCGCCGGGGCCGACGTCGCAGGGCTCGGTGTCGGGCAAATCGGCCAGCTCCGGCCAGTTCGGGTAGCTGGCCAGCCGGTCGGCAAACAACGCGCTTTGGGCGGCGACCTCGCGCTGGGCCACGCGGTGCGCATCGTGCACCACCATGGGCGGCAGGAAACGCATGCCGGTCAGCACGGCGGTCTGTTCGTGCGGGGGCCAGAAGGCGTCGATGAAGTGGCGGTTGTGGCCGCTGGGGTGGTAAGCCTGGGCGCTGCCGCCGGTCGACACGACCATCCACAAGTCCTTGCCGCGCAGCGCGTTGGCGCCCGGCCCGTAGGCCCAGCCGAAGCCGAAGACTTCGTCGACCCAGAGCTTGAGCAGCGGCGGCAGGCTGTACCAGTGCAGCGGATGCTGCCAGACCAGCAGCTTCGCCCTGGCCAGCACTGCACGCTCCGCGGCGATGTCGATCAGGTAGTCGGGATAGAGCGCGTACAGGTCGCGCACCATGACGCGCTCGGCAGGCAGCTGTTGCGCGGCCTCCATCAGCATCAGGTTGACGCGTGAATGTTCGAGCCGCGGATGGGCGGTGAGGACAACGATGTCGGCCATGCGGTCGGCGGGATTGCGGAGAACTGGCATTGCAGGGAAAGCGGGGGCCGGAGGCCGGCGCGGCGCCGCTACCATACCCCGGTTTGCATTGTGGAGGCGTCGATGCCGGTGTTTGCAATCGCCAATCCCAAAGGCGGCGTGGGCAAGAGCACCTTGGCCACCAACCTGGCCGGTGCGCTGGCGCACCAGGGCCATGCGGTGATGCTGGGTGACCTGGACCGCCAGCAGTCCTCGCGCCAATGGCTGGCGCTGCGGCCAGCGCAGCTGCCGGCCATCCGGGGCTGGGAAGTGCGCGAGGGCAGCAGCGTGGTGCGCCCGCCCAAGGGCACGACGCATGCGGTGATCGACACCCCCGCAGGCCTGCACGGCAAGCGGCTGGACGCGCTGATGCAGCTGGCCGACCACGTGCTGATCCCGCTGCAGCCCAGCCTGTTCGACATCCAGGCCACCCACGCCTTCCTGAACGAGCTGCTGGGCCACCCGCGGCGCGGGAAGGTGCGGATCGCGCTGGTCGGCATGCGGGTGAAGGACCACACCCGCGCCCGGGAGCACCTGCAGCAATACCTTGCCGCACTGCCCGCCCCGTGCGTGGCCACGCTGCGCGACACCCAGAACTACGTGCACCTGGCCGCGCACGGGCTGACCTTGTGGGACGTGGCGCCCGGCCGCGTGGCGCAGGACCTGGTGCAGTGGGCACCGCTGCTGGACTGGGCCGCGAAGGGCTGAGTCAGGTCGCCGAAAGGCCGTGCACGGCCTGCAGCGCCACCTCGTGGCCCTGCGCCAGCACGGCCGCCTGCCAGGTTGGGGTCTCGGTGTAGAAGGCCTCGCGCATGCGCTGGTGAATGGCGGCGCGCTGCGCCCGGCTGGCTTGCGGATGCAGGCGCAGCCACTGGTCGCCGCGCAAGGCGTCCAGCACTTTCAGCTTGGACTGGGTGCCCACCTCCATCACCATGGCCGTCAGTTCAGCCTGCGGGCAGGTCGCCGGTGCCGCCTGCCACATCTCGCCCATCAGCACCGCTGAACTGGAAGAGCCTTCCTGCGTGCAGGTGAGCCCAGGGCCCCACCAGGCCCGCGCACGCTTGAGCAGCACCGGTTCAGGCCGTCCAGCCAGGATGCGCTCGGCCACGCCGTTCGGGCCCAGCCCGGTGTGAACATCGATCCAGCCGATGCGGCGAGCCTGGTGGCAAAAGCGCGCCAGCAGCCGTTCCAGCGCCAGCCGGCTCCAGCTCAGGCCGCTGCCACCGAAAAACAGCCCTTCCGGGTCCTGGTACTGGCCTTGCGAAATGGTGGCCTGCGTGGCCCGAATGCCATGGCGCAAGGCAAAGCCATACAGCGCCAGCCGGTTGCCCGGCGTGGGCGGCCAGCGCTCGGGCAACAGCGCAGGGGTCAGCCGCGGCAGCAGCGCGTTGTGGGGCCGCGGCCGGCTGAAGTCGACGAAATTGCGGTTCAGGTCCACGTTCTCGTGGGTCACCCGGTGGCTGAAGGAAAAGCCATGCGGATTCAGCGCATGCAGGTGCAGCAGCGCCACGCCAGCCCCGTGGGCCGCTTCGCGGAACGCGGCATCGCGCAGCAGCGCAATCTGCACGGCCGAGCCGGCGTGGCCTTCGATGCCGTGGCAGCCGCTGGAGACGATCAGCAGCCGCTGCGCATCGGCCGGGCCGTCCAGCACCGCGTCCACCGCCAGCGCCTCGCCGTCTCGCCCGGTCAGCGGATGCGGTTCGCTGTGCACGGTCAATCTCGCGGCTTCGGCGGCTTGCAGAAAGCGCCGCCTCGCTTGCGCGTAGTCGGGCGCAAAGCAGTCGCCTGGGATGGAACGCTGCGCGGGGCTCATTCGGGTCGATTGTGGCGCTGTCAGAAGACGACGGGCCGTTCCCCGGGGGCGCCCTGACACATGTCGGACATCCGACATCAACTGCAAGGGTTTGCCATCGGTGCGAACATTGCGCCCACGCCCGCCGCTGCAGCCTGCTGGCTTTGCCCGCTGCAGCGGCCCATGCCTTGACCCGAGACTGTGGAGCACACCATGTCCAATCCCTCGCACCCCACCTATCAAGACACCCAGTTGCTGATCAACGGCGAGTGGGTGGATGCCACCGGCGGCCGCACGTTGAATGTCGTCAACCCCGCCACCGGCGAAGTCATCGGCCGCGTGGCCCATGCCAGCATTGCCGACCTGGACCGGGCGCTGGCCGCCGCGCAGCGTGGCTTCGAAACCTGGCGTCGCGTGCCGGCCAACGAGCGCGCCGCCATCATGCGCAAGGCCGCCGTTTTGATGCGCGAGCGCGCGCCGCAGATCGCCGCGCTGATGACGCAGGAGCAGGGCAAGCCGCTGGCCGAAGCCAAGGTCGAAGCGCTGTCCTCGGCCGACATCATCGAATGGTTCGCCGACGAAGGCCGCCGTGTTTATGGCCGCGTCGTGCCTTCGCGCAATGTCGCGGTGCAGAGCCTGGTGCTGAAGGAGCCGGTCGGCCCGGTGGCTGCGTTCACGCCGTGGAACTTCCCGATCAACCAGGTGGTGCGCAAGCTCTCGGCGGCGCTGGCCACCGGCTGCTCCATCATCGTGAAGGCACCGGAAGAAACCCCTGCCTCGCCGGCCGCGCTGCTGCGGGCCTTTGTGGACGCTGGCGTGCCGGCCGGCGTCATCGGCCTGGTCTATGGCGACCCGGCCGAGATCTCCAGCTACCTGGTCCCGCACCCGGTGATCCGCAAGATCACCTTCACCGGCTCCACGCCGGTGGGCAAGCACCTGGCCTCGCTGGCCGGCCTGCACATGAAGCGCGCGACGATGGAGTTGGGCGGCCACGCGCCGGTCATCATTGCCGAAGACGCGGACGTGGCGCTGGCGGTCAAGGCAGCCGGTGCGGCGAAGTTCCGCAATGCGGGGCAGGTCTGCATCTCGCCGACGCGTTTCCTGGTGCACAACAGCATCCGCGCCGAGTTTGCACAGGCGCTGGCTGCCCACGCGTCCAGCCTGAAGGTGGGCGACGGCCTGGCCGACGGCACGACCATGGGCCCGGTGGCCAACCCGCGCCGCCTGGCGGCAATGCTGAAGATCACCGAAGACGCGCTGAGCAAGGGCGCCAAGGTCGCGGCCGGCGGCGAGCGCATTGGCAGCAAGGGCAACTTCTACGCCGCCACGGTGCTCGACGAGGTGCCGCTGGAAGCCGACATCTTCAACGAAGAGCCGTTTGGCCCGATCGCCGGCATCCGTGGCTTCAACACGCTGGACGAAGCCATCGCCGAGTCCAACCGCCTGCCGTTCGGCCTGGCCAGCTACGCCTTCACCAAGTCGCTGAAGACGCTGCACGAACTGTCGCAGCGGCTGGAAGTCGGCATGGTCTGGGTCAACCAGCCGGCCGCACCTGTGCCCGAGCTGCCGTTCGGCGGCGTGAAGGACTCGGGCTACGGCTCCGAAGGTGGCCCGGAGGCGCTGGAAGCCTACCTAGTGACCAAGACGGTCAGCGTGATGAACGCCTGAGGTTCACGAGAGCAGCTTGGTCAGCGTGTCGGGGTGCACGGCCCAGCCGAGCAGCCCTGACAGGCCCATCAGCACGCCTGCGCCAATGGGCAGCCACGAGAGCCAGTACATCCACCACAGCCGGGTCAGCGCAGTGACCGCGAGCAGCGAGATCGCGATGGCCAGCGCGGCGTCGGACAGGTCGAACTGGTCGTCCCGGTAGTTCAGGCTGTCGTAGTTCTTCTGGTCCTCGGCAGCTGAGGCGCTCAGCGCCTGCTTCTTCTGCGCCTCCTGCACCGCCTTGGCCTGGTAGTGCTGGATCGCCTCGTCGTAGCCGGCGGCCTTGTCGGCCGGCACCGCGAGCCTGGCGAGCTTCAGCTGCGTGACGCTGGCCTCGGCCACGTCCTGGCGGATGTTGCGCGCCTGGTAGAAGTTCCAGTGGTCCAGCTTGTCGGCCTGCGCCTGCTGCATGGCCTGCACGATGTTGTCGTCCTTGACCTTGCAGATGCCCATGAATGTCGCCAGCAGCGCAACGGTGATGGCGACGAAGGTGTTGAGCCTTGCGCCCTTGCGGTCCGCGCGGCGCTCGCGCGCGTCGTCTTTGTCGTCGATCTTGATCAGGTCTTGTGGGTCGATGTCCATGAAGCGGTGCCGGGCTGGGAAACGCAGGCCGGTGAGTCCGTCTTGCAGGTGAGTTAACGCACCCGGCCGTGGTGCGGAAGACCAGCAGCCTGTCGGCTGGCTGTCGCTGCTGACGATGAGCTTGGACACGGGTGAGGTCCCCTTGGTGGTGTTTTCGCCAATGCCGCCTTGTCGCGCTTGAGACAGGTTCGTCCTGGGTTCCCGCCTAGGCTTGGCGCAGGGGCCGCATGGTTAGTTTTTGCAGGCCTGAACAGCCTCCTGGATCCTTCCCGCTTGCATCGCCACATGACGCCTGAACCTGCTGTTTCTTCCCCGGCGCCCGCTGCCGTGACCCGCATTGCGCACCTGGCCGACCTGGCCGGCCGCGTGGGCGAGGTGCTCGGCCACAGCGGCTGGATCACCATCGACCAGGCGCGCATCGACCGGTTCGCCGAGGCGACTGGCGACCACCAGTGGATCCATGTCGACCCCGTGCGGGCGGCACAAGGGCCGTACAAGACGACGATTGCCCACGGCTTCCTGACGCTGTCGCTGCTGCCGTGGATGTTCGAGCACGGCTTCGAGGTCGACGACGTGCGCATGGGCGTCAACTACGGGCTGAACCGGGTGCGGTTTCCGGCACCTGTGCCGGTCGACAGCCGGCTGCGCGGGCATTTCAAGTTGCTGGGCTACGAGCCGCTGGAAGGTGGGGCGCAACTCGTGGTCGAGGTCACGATCGAGGCAGAAGGCGGTGCCAAGCCGGTCTGCGTGGCGGAGTCCATCACCCGGCGTTACATCTGACCTGATATGAACTGATGACATAGGGGGACGAACGACCGCCAAACACGGGGTGGCGTGGCCAAAAAAACGGCCTGTCACGGTACGATGTGGCTCCGCTCACGCTGCCGTACCGCGCCTTCCGATGAAAGTCCTGCTGGTCGACGACCATCCGCTGATCCTGTCCGCCCTGAAGGCGATGATGGAAAGCATCAAGCCGGGCGTTCAGGTCACCGCGCTGTCCAGCGGCAGCGCCACCCGCCGTTCGCTGGCGGTGGACCACGACTACGACCTGGTGCTGCTGGACCTGCAGCTCGGCGATGCACTGGGCTTCGAACTGCTGGGCGAACTGCGGCGCAGCTACCCGGACATGCCGGTGGTCGTGATTTCCGCCTCTGATCGTTCCAGCGACGTGATCCAGGCCATCGACCTGGGCGCGATGGGTTTCCTGCCCAAGCGCATGAGCACCGAAGGCCTGTCCGACGCGCTGCGCCTGGTGATGGATGGCGGCATCTTCGTGCCCACCATGTCGCTTGGCAGCACGCACGCGGCCGAAGCGCCGGTGGCCGAGCCCTCGGACGACGATTCGGCCTACCAGACCCTGCCGTCCTTCGAGCGCCTGGGCCTCACACCGCGCCAGGCCGACGTGCTCAGCATGCTGTTGCAGGGCAAGCCGAACAAGGACATTGCCCGCCGCCTGGGCCTGTCGGTCGAGACGGTGAAGGACCATGTGCAGGCGGTGCTGCGTGCGCTGGGCGTCAGCTCGCGCACCCAGGCCGTGCTGGCCGTCGGGCAGATGACCCGCCAGCGCCGCGCTCCGGCAGCCGAGTGAAAGAAAGTCCGGACGGCCTGCTTGCGGAGCAGGTGGATTCGCTGTTTTCGTTTGCGCCCGCGGTCGCCTTTGGCAGTGCGCTGGGCATCATCGTGATGGTGATGCTGTTCCACAGCGTGGCGCCGCCCGAGTGGCTGTGGCCCTGGGGCGCACTGACCCTGCTGCTGTGGAGCGCGCGCGCCGGCCAGGCACTGTTGTGGCACCGCCTGCCGGCCGCGCCGCAGGCCGATGCCGAACTGCTGCGCTGGCGTGCCGGGTGCTACCTGATGACGCTGGGCTCGGGCGCGCTGTGGGGCGTTTCGACCTGGCTGTTCTTCGACCATGCAGACCCGCTGTCGCAGGCGGTGCTGGTCATCATCATCTTCAGCTTCTGCATTGCTGCGGTGCCCATCCTGGCGCACAAGCCGTCGGTGTTCTACGGCTACCTGGCGCTCGCCTTCGGGCCGCTGGTGCTGAGGGTGGCCATGTCGGGCCAGGACCGGGCGGCCGTGCTGACGGGCGTGCTGCTGCTGATCCTCGGCTCGATGATGGTGCTGGGCCGCAGCACCCGGCGCGAGTTCGAGCGTGGCGTGGCACTGAAGCAGGAAACCCAGGCCTTGCTGGCCCAGCTGCGCGAGGAAAAGCAGGCGGCAGACGTTGCGCGCCAGGCCGCCGAACTGGCCAACAAGGCCAAGACCCGCTTCTTCGCGGCCGCGAGCCACGACCTGCGCCAGCCGCTGCACGCGATGGGCCTGTTCGCCGAAGCGCTGCGCGGCCGCGTCGGGCCGGATCCGGAGGTGCAGCGCCTGGCCGCCAGCATCAACAGCGCCGTCGACGCGCTGGAGGGCCTGTTCTCCGAGCTGATGGACATCACCCGCATCGACAGCGGCGGCGTGCAGGTGCGACCCGAGCATGTCAGCGTGGGCGAGCTTTTCCAGCGCCTGCGGCTGCACTTCGAGCCGGTGGCTTTCGACAAGGGCCTGTCGCTGCATTTCCGCGGCGGCCAGCACCATGTGCATGCCGATCCGGTGCTGCTGGAGCGCGTGGTGCGCAACCTGCTGTCCAACGCGATTCGCTACACCGAGGACGGTGGCGTGCTGGTGGCTGCGCGGCGCCGCGGCAAGCAGTTGCGGCTGGAGGTATGGGACAGCGGGCGCGGCATTGCGCCGGCCGAGCAGCAGCGCATCTTCGACGAGTTCTACCAAGTGGGCGAGGCGCCAGGGGCGGTGCACGGCCAGGGCCTGGGGCTGGGCCTGTCCATCGTGCGCCGGCTGGCCGGGCTGATGGACGCGCCGCTGGTGCTGCGCTCCGCACCGGGTCGCGGCAGCCTGTTCATGCTCAGCCTGCCGCCTGGCGAGGCCAGCCGCAGCCTGCCACCGGCGCTGCCGCAGGCGCAAGGCGTGCTGTCGCTGGCACAGCGCTTGATCGTGGTGGTGGAAGACGACACCGCGGTGCGCGAAGGCCTGCTGCTGTTGCTCGGCGGTTGGGGCGCCAGCGTGGTCGCATTCGACAGTTTCCGCGCCTGCGAGGACTGGACCCATGCGGTCGAACCTTCCATGCTCACGCCGGACCTGCTGCTGGCCGACCATCGCCTCGAAGACGGCCACACCGGGCTGGAGGTGGTGCAACTGATGCGCGCCGTCTTCGGTGCCAAGGTGCCAGCGGTGCTGGTCACCGGCACGCTGGGTGCCGAACTCGAAGCCGCCGCCCGTCACCAGGACTGCCACCTGCTGCTCAAGCCCGTGCTGCCGCACAAGCTGCGCGCGATGCTGGCGGCCAAGCTGCGGCGCCTGGCCTGATGGCAACGCTTGCCTGGCTGGTGCAGCGGGGCCGGCGCCGGGCCGCCCCAAGCGGCCCCGCCAACCCGCTCGGCGGGTGGTTCGCGGTACCCCGCGAACCGGGTGCACCATCTAGGTTTGCTGGTAGGCCAGGCGCACGTAGATGGGCGCGAAGGCCTCGGCCTGTGTGAGTTCCAGCAGCCGTTCGCGGGCCAGTTCCAGCATCGCGATGAAGGTCACGACCATCACCTGCGAACCACGGCTCACGTCGAACAGGTCGTGGAACTCGACGAAGCGTTCGCCCTGCAGGCGGCGCAGCATCTGGCTCATGAATTCCCGCACCGACAGCTGCTCACGCGAGATCTTGTGATGCTGGGTCAGCTTGGCGCGGCGCAGGATGTCGGCCCAGGCGCTGCGGATGTCGTCCACCGCCACGTCCGGGAAACGGGGCTGCGTGGCCTGTTCGACAAAGACCTGGGCCCGCAGGAAGTCGCGGCCCAGCACCGGCAGCGCGTCCAGCCGCGCGGCGGCCAGCTTCATCTGCTCGTACTCCAGCAGCCGGCGCACCAGCTCGGCACGCGGGTCCTCGGCTTCCTGGCCGTTTTCGCTGGGCTTGGGCGGCAGCAGCATGCGCGACTTGATCTCGATCAGCATCGCGGCCATCAGCAGATAGTCCGCCGCCAGCTCCAGGTTGTGCTGGCGGATCTGGTCGACGTAGCGCAGGTACTGCCGGGTGACATCCGCCATCGGGATGTCGAGGATGTTGAAGTTCTGCTTGCGGATCAGGTAGAGCAGCAGGTCCAGCGGGCCCTGGAAGGCCTCCAGGAAGACCTCCAGCGCATCGGGCGGAATGTAGAGATCGGTCGGCAGCGCGAACAGCGGCTCGCCGTACAGGCGGGCTACCGCGACGCCGTCGATCTCCTGTGGCGTGTCCACTTCGGGGGCCACCGGGGGCGGCAGGCCGCCTCCCCTTCCGTCTGCGGCCGGCCGGGCCGCCCCGCGGCTCACTTGGGCTCGGTCTGGTAGACGTAGGCCTTTTGCGGCACCCGGGCGGCGGAGAACTCGGCCAGGGCTTCACGGTCCTGCGGGCGGTCCCACAGCAGGCCGCGGCCGGCGCGCTGCTCGGCCTCCAGCGTGGGCTTCTTGGCCCTCATCTCGTCGATGAACTGGGTGACGTCGGACTTGTAGGGCTTCCAGAACAGCGGCATGGCAGGTGCTTGCGGCAAGCGGGGGAGGGGCTGATTCTAGCCGGCCACCCCCCGCCGGACCGCCGCCAGGACGCCCTGCAGGATCTCCAGCGGCGCCGGCGGGCAGCCGGGCACGGTCAGGTCGACCGGGATCACGTTCGCGACGCGTCCGCAGGTGGCAGGGTTGTCCTCGCCGAAGATGCCGCCGTCGCAGCCGCAGTCGCCCACCGCCACGACGAGCTTGGGTTCGGGCGTGGCCTCGTAGGTCCTTCGCAGCGCCTCTTCCATGTGGCGCGACACCGGCCCGGTCACCAGCAGCAGGTCGGCGTGGCGCGGGCTGGCGACGAAGCGGATGCCCAGGCCCTCGATGTTGTAGTACGGGTTGCCGAGCGCGTGGATTTCGAGCTCGCAGCCGTTGCACGAACCGGCGTCCACCTGCCGGATCGCCAGCGCCCGGCCGAGGATGGCCAGCAGCTCCTCGTGGATGCGTCCGGCCTCGCCGGGCGGAGCCGGGTCGACCTGCGGCGGCTTCTCGGTGGCGACGCCGATGCGGATGATCTGACGCAGAAGCCGAAGCATCAGAGGTCGTGCCCCGAGTAGCTCAGGTTGAAGGACTTGTTGATCAGCGGGAAGTCGGGAACGATGTTGCCGATCACCGCATGTTCGAGCACCGGCCAGTTCTGCCACGAGGGGTCGTGGCAGTGGCAGCGCCGGATGGCGTGGCCCGTGTCGTCCAGCTCCAGCGCGACGAAGACCTCGCCGCGCCAGCCCTCGACCCAGCCGGCGCCAATCGCCGATCCGTCGGGCAGCACGGTCTCGACGAGCACCGGCCCGGCCGGCAGTCGCCGGCACAGCTCGCGCAGCAGTCGCAGCGACTCGAGCGCCTCGTCGAAGCGCACAGTCACACGGGCGGCCACGTCGCCGTTGCGGTGGGTGGCCATCTGCACGTCGAGCTGGTCATAAGGCGACAGCGAAGGGTTGCAGCGCAGGTCCCAGGCCTGGGCGCTGGCCCGGCCGGCCAGGCCCGTGAGACCGAGCTGTGCGGCGAGCGGCGGCGACACCTGGCCGGTGGTGATGAAACGATCCTGCAGGCCGGCGTGCTCGTCGTAGATGCGGTGCAGGAGCCGCACCTCGGGTTCGATGGCGTCGCACTGGGCCACCAGCGCGCGACAGCCGGCATCGTCGAGGTCGACCGCGACACCGCCCGGCACCAGGCGATCCATCATGAAGCGATGGCCGAACAGCTGCATGGACAGGCGCTGCCAGTCCTCCCGCAGCCGCGAAAACTGCGCCATGCCGACGCCGAAGGCCGCGTCGTTGCCCAGGGCGCCCAGGTCGCCGAGGTGGTTGGCCACGCGCTCGCGCTCGAGCAGCACTGCGCGCAGCCACTGCGCGCGCCGCGGCACCGTGCAGCCGGTGGCGGCTTCGAGCGCCATGCAGTAGGCCCAGGCGTAGGCGACCGTCGAATCGCCCGACACCCGGCCGGCCAGGCGGTGCGCCTGCAGCGGCGCGAGCTCGGTGAAGCGACGGTCTATGCCCTTGTGGGTGTAGCCCAGGCGCTCTTCCAGCCGCAGCACCTTCTCGCCGACGACCGAGAAGCGGAAGTGCCCCGGCTCGATGATGCCGGCGTGCACCGGGCCCACGGCGATCTCGTGCACACCCTCGCCCTCGACTCGCACGAAATCGTAAGGCGTGGGCAGGTCCCGGCCCGGCGGGAGCTGCCACAAGCCGTGGTCGAGCCAGGGCCGGGTGTCAGCGGCGCCTTCGGCCAGGATGCCGTCCAGGTCGCGGGCCGCGCGCTGCATGCGGGCGGCGGCGGGGAACCTCGTCGCCAGGTCCGGATAGCTTGCTGGGCCCTGGTCGGCGTCGGCCAGCGGCAGCTCGATCCACGCCAGCCCGCCCTCGGATGAGAAGGCGTAGGCCGCGCAGGCCACCGTGCCGCCCGGGCGCCGGCTGCCCCACAGCGAAACCAGCCGGCCGCCGCCCGATTGCACGTCGTCGGCCACGGCGAGCCAGCCCTCGCGGTCGACCACGCCGTGGCGGATGGGCACGGGCGTCGGCAGCGGCACGAGCATCGACATCGTTCAGCCTCCTGCCAGCATCGCGGCAGCCTGCCGGTACCAGGCATCGAGATAGGGCGGGACGTACAGGCCCAGCATCAGCCCGAGGCCCAGGTGCACGAAGACCGGCACCAGCGCCGGCGGGTGGGCCAGCGGCTTGAGCGTCGTCTCGCCGAACACCATCGGTTGCACGCGGCTGAAGACCGACGCGAACGCCAGGCCGAGCGCGACGAGCAGGAAAGGCGTGGCCCAGGCGTGGTCGCGCATCGCGGTGGTGACGATCAGGAACTCACTGGCGAACACGCCGAAGGGCGGCATGCCCAGGATGGCCAGCGCACCCAGCATGAGCCCCCAGCCCACGGTGGGGCTGACGCGGATGAGGCCGCGGATGTCGTCCATGGTCTGCGTGCCGGCCTTCTGCGTCGCATGGCCGACGGCGAAGAAGATGCCGGACTTGATCAGCGAGTGCACCGTCATGTGCAGCAGCCCGGCGAAGCTGGCGATCGGCCCGCCCATGCCGAAGGCGAAGGTCATCAGGCCCATGTGCTCGATCGACGAGTACGCGAACATGCGCTTCACGTCCTTCTGCCGGATGAT
>NZ_JBGGNH010000069.1:0-9730 GCF_041287625.1 Ideonella sp. | reverse complement strand
GAAACGCTGCATCAGCTCCGGGCCTTGCACGCCCATCACGTCGGCCGGCCAGTTGTCGACCTCGGTGGTCGTCATCAGCTGCCCGCCCTGGGCCATGCCGGTGACCAGCAGCGGCTTCAGGTTGGCCCGCGCAGCGTAGATCGCGGCCGAGTAGCCGGCCGGGCCGGAGCCAAGAATCAGGACCTGGGCGTGTGTGGTGGTGATGCTCATGGATGCTCTTCTGGACCCTGCGCAAGTGGGTGTTTGCCCTGGCAGCATGCACTGCCATGCAACACTGGGGTGCGTCACGGGTTCGCAACGCGCCATATTGCGCAAGAATGGTGAAAACGTATTTTAGAGAACCCCCTGCCGGTACGCTGGCAGCGGGCTGCCAAACGCGTTCATTCGAGGGGGTCATTGAATGTCGATGTTGTCCAACCTGGACCTGATTCGCCGGGTGCCGCTGTTTTCGTTGCTGACCAACGATCAGGCCCGCGCGGTCGCTGACGGGGTGGTCAAGCGGCGCTATCGCCGCGGTGAGCTGGTGGTGGAGCAGGGCAAGAAGAGCAACTCCTTGTTCATCCTGCTCAACGGCCGTGCCCGCGTGCTGACAGCCGATTCCCGTGGCCGCGAAGTCATCCTCGCGGTGCTCGAGGCCGGCGACTATGTCGGCGAGATGAGCTTGATTGACAACCAGCCGCACTCGGCCACCGTGCGCTGCGAGATCCAGTGCGACATGCTGATCCTCGGCCGGCCCGAGTTCGCCCGCTGCCTGCCGGAAAACTCCAGCCTGTCCTACGCCATCATGCGCGGCCTGGTCACCCGGCTGCGCAGCGCGGACCGCCAGATCGAGTCCCTGGCCTTGCTGGACGTTTACGGCCGCGTCGCGCGCACACTGCTGGACATGGCCGAAGACGTGGACGGCGAGAAGATCGTGCGCAGCAAGGTTTCGCGCCAGGACATGGCCAAGATCGTCGGCGCTTCGCGCGAGATGGTCAGCCGCGTCATGAAGGACCTGGAAGAGCGCGGCGTGATCGAGACGCTGGAATCCGGCTCGGTGGTGTTGAAAAACCGCGTACCCGAATGAAACGGCAGGCGGCCCGCGGGGCTGCCTGGTCGTGGCTTGGTGTACCGTAGCCGGATGAGCCGCTTGTCGATTTGCGTGGGGCAGGCCTGATGCGCCGCGCCACCGCCCTGGGCAACCTGCCCGCGCCCGAACCTGCCGGCGTCGCGCCGGCTTCGCCGTTGAACCGCTTGCGCCTGGGCCTGTGGGGCCTGGGTTGGCTGGCCTTCACGCTGGCACTGTCCAGCCGCAACCCGCGAGATGCCGGTTTCTCCACTTCTGGCGAAGGCCTGCCACCGCTGAACTGGCTGGGCGCGCCCGGCGCCTGGCTGGCGGATGTGCTGCTGCTGCTGTTCGGCTTCTCGGCCTGGTGGCTGGTGGTGGCCGGTGCGCGGGCCTGGCTGGCTGCGTTGGCAGACTCGCTGCGCAGTGACCCCAGTGACCCTGGCGAATGGCCGCCGCGCCGGCATCCTGGCGTGCGCTGGCTGGGCCTGTTGCTGCTGCTCTTGGCCAGCACCGCGCTGGAATGGACACGCGTCTATGGCTGGGAGCTGCGCCTGCCGGGACACGCCGGCGGCATCCTCGGTTTCACGCTGGGGCCCTTGTCCATGCACCTGCTGGGCTTTGTCGGCTCGGGTGTGCTGTGGATCGCCTTGCTGGTCATCGCGCTGCCGCTGGCGTTGGAGTTTTCCTGGGTCCGCGTGGCCGATGGCCTGGGCGGTTGGGTGGACGGGCTGCGCGAGCGTCGCACCCAGCAGCGTGAAGTGGCTGAGGACATCCGCCTGGGCGAGCAGGCCCAGCGCGCGCGCGAGATCGAGCTGGAGGAAGACCGCGAAGAGCAGCATGTGCACATGCCCATCGTGATCGAGCCGGCGGTGCTGGAAGTGCCGAAGTCCGAGCGCGTGCAGCGCGAGCGCCAGAAGCCGCTGTTCAAGGAACTGGCCAACAACAAGCTGCCGCAGGTCGACCTGCTGGACAAGCCGCCGGCGCGCGTCGAGACGGTGACGCCCGAGTCGCTGGAAATGACCAGCCGGATGATCGAGAAGAAGCTCGCTGATTTCGGCGTCGAGGTGCGCGTGGTCGCGGCCCAGCCGGGGCCCGTCATCACCCGCTACGAGATCGAGCCGGCCACCGGCGTGAAGGGCTCGCAGATTCTCGGCCTGGCCAAGGACCTGGCGCGCTCGCTGTCGCTGGTGTCCATCCGCGTGGTCGAGACGATCCCCGGCAAGAACCTGATGGCGCTGGAACTGCCCAACGCCAAGCGCCAGACCATCCGCCTGGCAGAGATCCTCGGCTCGCAGGTCTACAACGACGCGCCTTCGCTGCTCACGATGGCGCTGGGCAAGGACATCATCGGCCTGCCCGTGGTGGCCGACCTGGCCAAGATGCCGCACTGCCTGGTGGCCGGCACCACCGGCTCGGGCAAGTCGGTCGGCATCAACGGCATGATCCTCAGCCTGCTCTACAAGGCCGAGGCGCGCGATGTGCGCCTGATCATGATCGACCCGAAGATGCTGGAAATGAGCATCTACGAAGGCATTCCGCACTTGCTGTGCCCGGTCGTCACCGACATGAAGCAGGCCGGCAATGCGCTGAACTGGTGTGTCGGCGAAATGGAGCGCCGCTACAAGCTGCTCAGCAAGATGGGCGTGCGCAACCTGGCCGGCTACAACAAGAAGATCGACGACGCGAGCGCGCGCGGCGAACTGGTGCCCAACCCGTTCAGCCTCACGCCCGAACAGCCCGAGCCGCTGGAGCGCCTGCCGCACATCGTCATCGTGATCGACGAACTGGCCGACCTGATGATGGTCGTCGGCAAGAAGATCGAAGAGTTGATCGCCCGCTTGGCGCAGAAGGCGCGGGCCGCCGGCATCCACCTGATTTTGGCCACGCAGCGGCCATCGGTGGACGTCATCACCGGCCTGATCAAGGCCAACATCCCGACCCGCATTTCCTTCCAGGTCTCCAGCAAGATCGACAGCCGCACCATCCTCGACCAGCAGGGCGCCGAAGCCCTGCTGGGCATGGGCGACATGCTTTACATGGCCTCGGGCACCGGACTGCCGGTGCGGGTCCACGGTGCGTTTGTGTCCGACGAGGAAGTGCACCGCGTGGTCGACGCGCTGAAGGCCCAGGGCGAGCCGAACTACATCGAAGGCATTCTCGAAGGCGGCGTGCTGGAAGGCGAGGGCGGTGAGGGCGGCGCCGGTGGCGGCGGTGCAGACGCCGAAGCCGACCCGATGTACGACCAGGCCGTGGCCATCGTGCTGCAGCACCGCAAGGCCTCGATCTCGCTGGTGCAGCGCCATTTGCGCATCGGCTACAACCGCGCGGCCCGGTTGCTGGAACAAATGGAGCAATCCGGGCTCGTATCGTCCATGTCAACCAATGGCAACCGCGAACTGCTGTTGCCCAAGCGGGAAGAATGAAGCTTCATCCATCGTCTCTCGCCTGGCCGCGGCGCCGGGTCTTTTCCAGCGGCTTGCTTGTGGCAGCCCTTGGCCTGGCCAATCTGGCCCACGCCCAGGCGACCGACGCCACCGAAGCCCTGCGCGCGTTTGTGCGCGACGCCAAGGCCGGCCGTGCCAGCTTCACGCAAACCGTCAAATCGCCCGACGGCAAGAAGACCAAGAACTCCAGCGGCAAGTTCGAGTTCTCGCGGCCGAACCGCTTCCGCTTCGTTTACGAAAAGCCGTATGCGCAGACCATCGTCAGCGATGGCCAGAAGGTGTGGTTCCATGACCCGGACCTGAACCAGGTGACAGTGCGCAAGCTGGGCGATGCGCTGGGCAGCACGCCCGCCGCGCTGCTGGCCGGCCAGAACATGGACAAGGACTTCGAGCTCAAGAACCAGCCCGATGCCGATGGCTTGGCCTGGGTGCTGGCCACGCCGCGCCAGAAGGACGGCGCGATCCAGGCGCTGCGCATCGGTTTCAAGGGCAAGCAACTGGCCGCGCTGGAGATTGCTGACAGCTTCGGCCAGCGCTCGATGCTGCAGTTCAACGACTTGCAGATCGAGGCTTCGCTGCCGCCCGAAACTTTCCGCTTCACGGTGCCTGCCGGCGCCGACGTCGCCGAGCAGTGAAGCCGTTCAAGGCGTCCTAAACGACAAAAAGGCCGTGGCATGCACCACGGCCTTTTTGTTCTTCTTGTCTGTTGACGATTACGCTCAGTGCATGACGCTGTCCATCAGGCCCATGTCGGGCGCGGTCATCATCTGTTCGATGTCCATCAGGATCAGCATGCGCTCGACATCGCCGTTCCTCAGCGTGCCCAGGCCTGTGATGTAGGTCGCGTCGATCGCGCCATTGAAGTCCGGTGCCGGCTTGATCTGGCCCGCGGGCAGTTCCAGCACGTCGCTGACCGAGTCGACCACCATGCCCACCGTGCGGTTGCCGATGTTCAGGATGATCACCACGGTGAAGCTGTTGTACTGCACGTCCGGCAGTTCGAAGCGCAGCCGCATGTCGACGATGGGCACGATCACGCCGCGCAGGTTCACGACACCCTTGATGAAGTGCGGCACGTTGGCAATGCGGGTCGGCGGCTCGTAGCCCCGGATTTCCTGCACCTTCAGGATGTCGATGCCGTATTCCTCGTCACCCAGCTTGAACGACAGGTATTCACGTGTCACGCCGCTCGGCGTGTTGCTGCCCATCGCGTTCTGGACGCGGTTTTCAGTGGAAGTGTTGGCGCTGCTCATGCGGACGTGGCTCCTGCGGATGGTCGGGTCGGGGGCGAATCAGTGCTTCGGAATGGGCATCAGTATTGGCGCCCATGCGTTGCAGCCAAAGCCTGAAAAATGCCCCATCCCGGGCCTTATTCCCGGCCATCGATCGACAATGCCGGCATGAGCCGGCAAGACCTGTTTGATTCCGATCCTTCCGAGCCAACGGCCGGGAACGCGCTGCCCATCGCCAGCGACGCCCCGCTGGCCGAGCGCCTGCGCCCGCGCCACCTGGATGAAGTCATCGGCCAGCGCCACCTGCTGGGCCCGGGCAAGCCGTTGCGCGTGGCCTTCGAGCAAGGCCGTCTGCATTCGATGATCCTGTGGGGTCCGCCAGGCGTCGGCAAGACCACGCTGGCGCGGCTGGTGGCAGGCGCGGTGCGGGCACGCTTCATCGTGCTGTCGGCCGTGCTGGCGGGCGTGAAGGACATCCGCGAAGCGGTGGTGCAGGCCGAGGCCGCGCGTGGTGCCGGCCAGCGCACCATCGTCTTTGTCGACGAAGTGCACCGCTTCAACAAGGGCCAGCAGGACGCCTTCCTGCCACACGTCGAATCGGGCCTGTTCACCTTCATTGGCGCAACGACCGAGAACCCGTCCTTCGAGGTCAACTCCGCGCTGCTGTCGCGCGCCACGGTGCATGTGCTGAAGGCACTGGACGGCGAGGACATGCAGGCGCTGATCGCCCGCGCCCAGGCCGAGCTGCAGGCGCCGCCGCTCAGCGCGGCCGCTGCCCAGCGCCTGATCGGTTATGCCGATGGCGACGCCCGTCGCCTGCTGAACGCCTACGAAAACCTGGTCCAGCAGGCGGGGCCCGTGCCCGAGCTGGACGAGGCAATCCTGGAGCGCTCGCTGGGCGAACAGCTGCGCCGCTACGACAAAAGCGGCGACCAGTTCTACGACACGATCTCCGCGTTGCACAAGTCCGTGCGCGGCTCCGACCCGGACGCCGCGATGTACTGGCTGGCCCGCATGCTGGACGGCGGCGTGGACCCGAAATACGCCATCCGCCGCATGGTGCGCATGGCCAGCGAGGACATCGGCAATGCCGACCCGCGCGCGCTGCGCATCACGCTGGACGCCGCCGAGACCTACGAGCGGCTGGGCACGCCCGAGGGCGAGCTGACGCTGGCACAGGCCGTGGTTTACCTCGCCATCGCGCCCAAGTCCAACGCCGTCTACGCGGCCTGGAACAGCGTGCGCGCCTTCGTCAAGCAGGACGGCACCCGCCCCGTGCCCATGCACCTGCGCAATGCGCCGACCAAGCTGATGAAGGGCCTGGGCTACGGACAGGACTACCGCTATGCGCACGACGAGGCCGACGGCTTCGCGGCGGGCGAGTCCTACTGGCCGGAAGGCATGGCCCCGCCGGTGTTCTACGAGCCGGTGCCGCGCGGGCTGGAACTGCGCATCGGGGAGAAGCTGGCCCAGCTCCGTGAACTGAACGCAAAGGCAAACAAATCGCTCCCGGACGGCGATTGAGCGGCGTTCTCTTCGGCGCTACGGGGGAAACTCCCGAAAGATTCTCGGTGGGGCATCCCTAGAATTCGCACCAGCCTGGAGCGATTTGAAGCGCTTTGAATGGCAGGATGACCAAAGTGTGACGGCATGGCGGGATTCTTGCAACAACCGTGGCGGGACCGAGCCGGCAGTGCCTGCCGGACGGACAACAACCTGGAGACCCCTCAATGGACACTTTTGTGCAACAGATCATCAACGGTCTGGTGCTCGGGAGCATGTATGCGCTCGTGGCACTGGGCTACACGATGGTCTACGGCATCATCAGCCTGATCAATTTCGCGCATGGCGAGATCCTGATGGTCGGCGCGATGGTCGCCTGGACCGTGGTCACCACGATGCAGGGCTCCGGCCTGCCGGGCTGGGTGCTGCTGATCATTGCGCTGGTGTGCGCCATCGTCGTCTGCTCGGCGCTCAATTTTGCGATCGAGAAAGTCGCCTACCGGCCGCTGCGCAATGCACCTCGGCTGGCCCCGCTGATCACCGCGATGGGCATGAGCCTGCTGCTGCAGACGCTGGCGATGATCGTCTGGAAGCCCAATCCCAAGCCCTTCCCGCCGCTGCTCTCGCAAGACCCGATCTTCCTCTGGGCCGACGGCCCGGTGATCTCGGTCACGCAGATCCTGATCCTGATCACCACCGTGGTGGTGCTGGCCTTCCTGCTGTGGCTGGTCAACCGCACCAAGCTGGGCCGGGCGATGCGCGCCACCTCCGAGAACCCGCGCGTGGCCGGCCTGATGGGCGTGCAGCCCGACCACATCATCTCGGCCACCTTCGTGATCGGCGCGACGCTGGCCGCGATCGCCGGCCTGATGTGGGCCGCCAACTACGGCACCGTGCAGCACACGATGGGCTTCCTGCCCGGCCTCAAGGCCTTCACCGCGGCCGTCTTCGGCGGTATCGGCAACCTCACCGGCGCGATGGTCGGCGGGGTGCTGCTGGGCTTGATCGAGGCCGTCGGCGCGGGTTACCTCGGCGACCTCACCGGCGGGGTCTTCGGCAGCCAGTACTCGGAGATCTTCGCCTTCCTGGTGCTGATCCTGGTACTCACCCTGAGACCTTCGGGCCTGATGGGCGAGCGCGTGGCCGATCGAGCCTGACGCAGGAGCACTCCCATGGACAACAAGCAAACCAAACTCATCGTCTTCCTGGTCGCGGCCGGCCTGCTGCTGGCCTTGCCGCTGTTCGTCGGCCACTTCAGCCAGGGGGGTGTGCGCATCATGGCGATCGCGCTGCTCTACGTGCTGCTGGCGCTCGGGCTCAACATCGTGGTCGGCTACGCCGGCCTGCTGGACCTGGGCTACGTGGCCTTCTATGCCGTCGGCGCCTACCTCTACGCGCTGCTGTCGTCGCCCCACCTGACCGACAACTTCGAGTGGATCAAGGCGATGTACCCGAACGGCCTGCACATGCCGGTGCTGATCGTGATACCGCTGGCGGCGCTGCTCGCCGGCCTGGCCGGCATGGTGCTGGGCGCCCCGACGCTGAAGCTGCGCGGCGACTACCTCGCCATCGTCACGCTCGGCTTCGGGGAAATCATCCGGGTCTTCATGAACAACCTGGAGTACCCGATCAACATCACCAACGGCCCGCGCGGCATCAGCCAGATCGAGCCGATCCAGCTGCTGGGCTTCAACATGGGCAAGACCTTTCACTTCTTCGGTGAGCAGGTCACGTCGTTGACGATGTACTACTGGCTCTTTCTCGCGCTGGTGGTGGCCAGCGTGGTGATCTGCCTACGGCTGGCCGACTCGCGCATCGGGCGCGCGTGGATGGCCATCCGCGAGGACGAGATCGCCGCCAAGGCGATGGGCCTGAACACCCGCAACCTGAAGCTGCTGGCCTTCGGCATGGGCGCCACCTTCGGCGGCGTCTCAGGCGCCTTGTTCGCCTCCTTCCAGGGCTTCGTGTCGCCCGAGTCGTTCACGCTGGCCGAGTCGGTGATGATCGTCGCGATGGTGGTGCTGGGCGGCCTGGGCAACATCCCCGGGGTCATCCTCGGCGCATTGCTGCTGTCGGCGCTGCCTGAAGTGCTGCGCTACGTGGCCGACCCGTTGCAGCACCTGACCGGCGGCCGGCTCGACGCCGCGATCCTGCGCCAGCTGCTGATCGCGCTGGCCATGATCATCATCATGCTGCTGCGTCCGCGCGGCCTGTGGCCCTCGCCCGAGCACGGCAAGGCCGCTCCCACGCCGGCCCTCGCCAAATAAAGGAACGCCACCATGACGACCCCCGTTCTCAAGGTCCAGGGTGCCTCCAAACGCTTCGGCGGCCTGCAAGCCCTCTCCGACGTCAGCATGACCATCATGCCCGGCCAGGTCTACGGCCTGATCGGCCCCAACGGCGCCGGCAAGACCACCTACTTCAACGTCATCACCGGCCTGTACACGCCGGACGGCGGCAGCTTCGAGCTCGGCGGTGCGCCTTACGCGCCCACCACCGTGCACGAGGTGGCCAAGGCCGGCATCGCCCGCACCTTCCAGAACATCCGCCTGTTCGCCGACATGACGGCACTGGAGAACGTGATGGTCGGCCGCCACGTGCGCAGCCACTCGGGGCTGATCGGCGCGGTCTTCCGCACGGCGGGCTTCAAGGCCGAGGAGGCCGGCATCCGCAAGCGGGCGCAGGAACTGCTCGACTACGTCGGCATCGGCAAGTTCGCCGACTACAAGGCCCGCACGCTGAGCTACGGTGACCAGCGCCGGCTCGAGATCGCCCGCGCGCTGGCCACCGACCCCAAGCTGATCGCGCTCGACGAGCCCGCCGCCGGCATGAACGCGACCGAGAAGGTGGTGCTGCGCGAGCTGATCGACCAGATCCGCAAGGACGGCCGCACCATCCTGATCATCGAGCACGACGTGAAGCTGGTGATGGGCCTGTGCGATCGCGTCACCGTGCTCGATTACGGCAAGCAGATCGCCGAAGGCACGCCGGCCGAGGTGCAGCGCAACGAGAAGGTGATCGAGGCCTACCTCGGCGCCGGGCACAAGGCCCACTGAGCACGCGAGCAAGGAAACCACACGATGACAACCCCCACTTTGCTCAAGGTCACCAACCTGAAGGTGGCCTACGGCGGCATCCAGGCCGTCAAGGGCGTGAGCTTCGAGGTCCACGAGGGCGAGCTCGTCAGCCTGATCGGCGCCAATGGCGCCGGCAAGACCACCACGCTGAAGGCCATCACCGGCACGCAGCCGGTGCGCGACAGCGAGATAAAGTTCCTCGGCCGAACGATCCGCGGCCAGGGCGCCTGGGAACTGGTCAAGCAGGGCCTGGTGATGGTGCCTGAAGGGCGCGGCACCTTCACCCGCATGACGATCACCGAGAACCTGCAGATGGGTGCCTTCGTTCGCGACGACCACGAGATCGACGCCGACATCGACAAGGTGTTCGCGATCTTCCCGCGGTTGAAGGAACGTCGCAACCAGCTGGCCGGCACGATGAGCGGC
>NZ_JBGGNH010000068.1:0-205498 GCF_041287625.1 Ideonella sp. | reverse complement strand
ACGTGCTCGTCGAGACCCGCGATCTGCCATTCGGCAGCGACGTGCATCGGATCGACTCGCTGCGGCAGCTGCAGGAGGAATTGCCGCTGCGCTTGCGCGATGGCGCGCGCGTGCTCAAACAGCATCGGGGCCACAGCGGCGCAGGCGTGTGGCGAGTCGAGCTCGCAGACCAGGCCGCCGGCACCGTGCGCCTGCGCCATGCCCAGCGTGGCAGCGAGGAGACGGTGGTCTCTTTCGACACCTTGGCGCGAACGATGGCGCCGTACTTCGACGCTTGCGCCGGTGGGCACATGATCGATCAGGCCTGGCAGCCGCGGCTGGTTGACGGCATGGTGCGCGCGTACCTGGTGGCCGACCGCGTGGGTGGGTTCGGGCATCAGGCGGTCAATGCGCTGTACCCGGCGCGCGGCGATCAGCCGGCACCCGCCACCAGCCCGCGCCTGTATCACGGCGCCGACGATGCGCGCTTTCAGGATCTCAAAGCGCGGCTCGAATCGGGTTGGATCGAGCAGCTGCGCGCATGCGTGGATGTGCCGCAGGAGCGGCTTCCGCTGCTGTGGGACATGGACTTCATCCCAGGCGAGGCGTCACCGGACGGTACGCCGGGCTACGTCTTGTGCGAGATCAATGTCAGCAGCGTGTCGCCGTTTCCGCCGTCCGTGGTCGGGCCGCTTGTCGCGGCAGTGAAGGCCCGGCTGGGGCAGCAGCGCGGCTGAGCCCGCCGTGGGCCACGGGCCGGGCCGGCCGCACCTCACCCGAAAGTAGGGCCTGCTGCCCCGCACCCTGAGGGGTGCGCGCCGGCCGCTCGACGCTGATCATGGGCCTGCCCACCGACTCGATTGCAGGAGCCCGCCGTGATCGCCTCATCGCTTGCCGTCAACGTTCCGAATGCCTTGCCCAACGCCTTGCTGGCTTTTGGCGGCACGCCCCTGCCCACGCACCGGCCGAGACCGGCCCTGCGGCTGGAAGACGCCAGCGGCACTTGCGAGGACAGCCAGTTCATCGCGCTGCTGGCGGCATACAGGCGCTCCGGCGGCCTGGCGCGGGCAACCGAGTTGCGGCCAGCGGTGGCCGGCAGCGCCGAACTCATCCGCTTCGACTGGTCCGGCTGGAACTGGCTGCCGCTGTTCCAGTTCTGCCCTGGCGGCCTGGCCCTGCGGCCCGAAGTGAAGCGCATCCTGGCCGAGTTGCCCAGGGCGCTGGACGGTTGGGGCCGGACCCAGTGGTTCGCCTCGCCCAACGCCTGGCTGCGCCACCGCCGGCCCGTGGACCTGCTGGACGGCCGCGCCGACCTGGTGGCAGAAGCTGCACGCGTCGATTGCTTCATTGCGGGCAGCTGAGCGTTCCTGCGGGCCCCAGACTGGGCCTACAGACACGCAAGACCCGGGACGACAGACGCCTCCCGACCTCGGCGGCACAGTGAGCCCATGCGCTGCGAACCCCGCAGCGCCGACTCAAAGGAGATCATCATGAACAAGGACCAAGTGCAAGGCCGTGTCGAAGACGCCAAGGGCAAGATCAAGGAAGCCACCGGCAAGGCCGTGGGCAATGAACGCCTGAAGAACGAAGGCCGCGTCGACCAGGTCGCCGGCAAGACCCAGGCCAGCGTGGGTGACGCCAAGGAAAAGGTCAAGGACGCGATCGATCGCATCTGAGCGATTGACCTGATCCGCAGTCGCTGGCCCCCGGCCGGCGCCTGACGGACTCGCCCCCGCAGCGAGCGCAGGGTCCCCAGGCCATTGGCTTGGGGGCCCTGTTGCATTGGGCCCTGCGTTACCTGCCGCCCCGCATCTCCTTCGCCAGCTGCGGCGCGCCGTACACCGTCTCCAGCGCCTGGAGGATGGCGTCGATGTGGACCGCCACGGCGCGGGCCGCTTCGTCGCGGTAGAGGTAACGGCCACCCAGCGACGCGAGGTTGCCGTCGAAGATCAGGCCAACGAGTTCGCCGTTGGCGTTGACCACCGGCGAGCCGGAATTGCCGCCGATGATGTCCGCGGTGCTG
The DNA here is from genome assembly GCF_041287625.1 of Ideonella sp. Classification (GTDB taxonomy): domain Bacteria; phylum Pseudomonadota; class Gammaproteobacteria; order Burkholderiales; family Burkholderiaceae_C; genus Ideonella. Next base: position 203,496 of record NZ_JBGGNH010000068.1, on the reverse strand, counting down.
ACGAAGTTGAGCGCAGTGCGGGGGTTGAGCTTGGCGCGGGCCGTGGCCGCCGGGGTGGACAGCGTGAAGGGCATGCGGTTATCGAAACTGTCGGCACGGTCCAGCAGGCCGGCCCAGGTGGTCTTCCAGGGGGTGCGGACGCCGCGCTCGCTGTAGCCCTTGACCGTGCCGTAGGACAGCCGCAGCGTGCCGGTGGCGTCTGGCGGGAGGTTGGCGCCGCCCATCGCGTAGCGGGCCTGGCCGATCATGGCGGCGGCCTTTTCGGCCGGCGTGTCCAGCGCTTCTTCCTTGAAGTGGGCCAGCGCCAGCTTCTGCGGCGCCAGCGTGCGCGCCAGCACGACCAAGGGATCGGCCGAGGCCCGGATGGCCGCTTCGCCGCCACGCATCAGCGCTTCGCGCACGGCAGGGTCGGCGAGTTGGGTGCCGCGCACCAGGCGCTGGGCGGCGGCCTCGGGCGTGTCGCTGCCCAGTGCGGCGGTCACGAAGGGATGGCTGTCGCCCAGCACCTTCTTTGCCTCGCCCAGCGCCCAGGCCAGGCGCACGGTTTCGAGCTCGGGGTAGAACGGTGCCTTGGCGCGCAGCCGGCGTTCGTTCTGCACCAGCTCGCTGTCGCGCCAGGCGGCCAGGCGCTGGTCCTCGGGCAGCGGGCGCTGCTGCGCCAGGTCCACCAACAGGCCGGCCAGCGACAGCAGGCTGCCGTAGGTGTATTCGGTGGCGGTGAGTTCATCGAAACGCTCGGCATGGCGGGCCACGCTGGCTTCCACCAGGGCCCACGGGTCGCCAGGCAGCTTGCGCTGCGTCCAGGCGGTGCGCAGCCGGGTTTCGTCAGCCTCCTTGCGCGCCATGACTTCCGGATCCCGCAACGCGGCGTATTCACCGCGCTTGGCCTTGAGCCGGTTCTCGACGCCGGCAATCGCATCCGCCGCCTGGCGCGCGGCTTCGGGCGAGCGCCCGGCGTAGGCGTGCAGCAGCGCCTGCTGGGCCTCCAGCCGGGCCAGCGTGCGCGGGTAATCCACGTCACGCGCAAAACGCAGCTGGGCCAGCGTGCGCAGCCGGTCGGTGCTGCCGGGGTGGCCGGCCACGAAGACCAGGTCGCCCTCGGCCAGCGGCTTGGCGGCCAGCTTCAGCACGCCGGTGGGCTTGGCGGGCTTGCCGTTTTCGTAGACGCGGGCCAGCGCGAAATCGAGCGCGAAGCGCGGGTAGACGAAGTTGTCATCGTCGCCGCCGAAGTTCGCGGCCTGCGCGTCGGGGGCGAAGACCAGGCGCACGTCGTCCCATTCCTTGTAGCGGTACAGCGCGTAGCGCGCGCCGCCGTACAGCGCCACGACCTGGCAGTGCAGCCGCGTGCTCTGCTGGCAGTCATGCTCGAGCTTTGCGATGACGCGCTTGCGGGCCTGGTTGCGGGTGGCGTCGTCGTCGGCCACGGCCGAGGTGGCCAGGCGCAGGCTGTCGCTCACGTCGTCGCTGGACTGCAGCACCTTCAGCACCGTGCCCGGGCAGCGCAGCTCCTCGGCCTGCGTGCGCGCCAGGAAGCCGTGGCCATCCAGGTCGCGCTCCGGGGTGGAAAGCCGGGCGATGCAGCCGCGCGCCACATGGTGGTTGGTCAGCACCAGGCCTTGCGCCGAGACAAAGGAGGCCGACGCGCCGCTGAAGTTCACCGCCGCCTTTTGCAGCTGCTGCAGCCAGCGGGCACTGAGGGCCACGCCGTGCTGTTGCTGGATCGCCGCGAGCGGCGGGCTGTCGAAGGTCCACATGCCTTCGTCGGCCAAGGCGGCCGGGCTGGCCAGCGCCAGCAGCGAAGCGGCCGCGCAAGCGATGGCACGGGGCGACAAACGGGTAGCAGAAAAGCGACTGGACATGCGCAAAAAAGCTCCTGCAGGGGACATCCGAAAACGGCGCAGTCTACGCCCCGGCCCGATGCGGATAAGCTTGGCGCATCCTCATGCTGCCCCGCATCACGACCGCCAGGTGAAGACCCCTGGCGTCGCTGCCGCCCTGACCACCCGACATGTCCGAACCCTTGCCCCCGCCTGCCCCGCTGGAACCGCCGCCCGAGCGCGATGCACGCTTTCCGTCGGCCGTCGGCGCGGTCTGGCTGATGTTGGTGCTGATGCTGCTGCAGGCCCTGATGGGCGAGGCCCTGTACGGCGCCAGCCAGGACCTCGGGCTGGCAGAGCCAGACGTCACGGCGCTGGTGCTGATCCTGTCCTATGGGTTGCTGTTCAGCGTGCTGCTGTACCGCAAGGGCATCGGCTACGGCGCGCTGTTCCATGCCGGGCCGAGCTCGGCAATGGCCACGCTGGGCGTCACGGCGGCCCCGCTGCTGCTGATGACGCCCGGCCTGGTGCTGGGCATCTCGACGCTGGACGACATCCTGGTCCGCCTGGTGCCGCTGTCCAGCCATGACACCGAGCTGTTCAAGCGCATGAGCGACACCTCGCTGTCCACCGTGCTGACGGCCTGCCTGATCGCGCCGGTGCTCGAGGAACTGCTGTACCGCGGGGTGATCCTGCGCAGCTTCCTGGCGCAATACGCCGCCTGGCCGGCCATCGTCGGCTCGGCCGTGCTGTTTGGCGTGGCGCACCTGAACATCTACCAGTTCATGGTCGGCCTGCTGCTGGGCGTGCTGACCGGCTGGCTGTACGAGCGCACCCGCTCGGTCGGCCCCGGGCTGCTGCTGCACATCGCCTACAACAGCCTGATCACCTGGCTGGCCAGCGACAGCACGCCGCCTGCACCTGGCAGCGATGGCCAGATCGGCATGGGCTGGTGGGTGCTGTCCTTGATCCTGATGGGCGTGGGCCTGCGCTGGCTGGTGCGGCTGCTGTCACCATCGGGCACGGCTCGTGCTCGCGACCCTGGGTCGCATGGTCCGAAGCCGCAGTGAACGCGCTGGCGGCGCTGCCCCGTTCTGACAACCCCTTGAAGGAGCTCCGTGGATGGTGGAAGCGCATGTGCTGGTCGGAAATCCCCACACCCGCAAGGCGACGCTGCTGCGCTGCCTGACCGGCTGTTTCAACCGCAGCGTGCGCGACATCGCGCTGCACGGCGGCGGCCAGGTCAGGCTGTATGTGCGGGTGGCGGCGCTGCAGGACTCGCGCACCGATCCAGCCGAGTTCATCAACGAAGTGGCACGCAGCCGCTGCCAGCAGGTGGCGTTTTCGCTCTGGCCGGAGGCGCATCCGCACGACAGCGAACGCCTGCCGGATGCGCAGGCCTACCTCGCGGCGTTACGCAGCGCCGGCTGGAAGATCAGCAAGGTCGCGGTGCTGGGCGCCCATCCGCTGCGGCTGGACCTGAAGAGCGGCGTGGCACAGTTTCCCAATGTGCTGCACCAGCCGGTCAACAGCTCGGCCCAGCTGATCCGCCAGCATTTCGGCTGGCAATGAAAAGAGGCCCGGGATGAACCGGGCCAACGGGGACTTCCGGCGAGACGGCCCTCAACGTCTCGAAGCCGGCACGATCAAGGCGCCCAGGCGTTCTCCACCGCCCAGCGGGTGTCGTTCAGGTAGCTGCCGGACGTGTTCCAGTCGCTGCCGCCGGTGCCATCGGCAATCCAGACTTCGGATGCGTAGTGGCGCAGGTAGCGGTTCGGGAAGTTGCTGGCCGAGAAGCGGGTGCCGCTGCTGCCGTCCGGCGTGCCTTCGGCGCAGAAGGTCGCGTCGGCACGGTACAGGTCCGAGTCTTCCAGCGGGTCGCGGTGCACGCGTGAGTTGGCGTGGCGCAGGTACTCGCCCGGGAAGTTGCGGGACTCGAACGAGTAACAGCTCGCATCGGCCAGGCCGGTCACGATGTGCCAGGTCGCATCCAGCTTCAGCGTGTCGCTGCTGTCGGCAGTCACCACTTCGGTGAAGGCCAGCCCGTCCTGGTGCCGCACATAGCGGTTGTCGTAGCCCGGCGTCAGCACCCGCAGCGAACGCATGTCGCCCGGATTGATCAGCACGCTGCTGCGCCACCAGCCGGTGGACTGCGCCCACGAGGCATCGGCGCGGAAGCTGCTGCTGTCCTCGAAGGCATTCAGCCAGACCTCGGCGTTCATGTGCCGCACGTACTGCCCCGGCAGGTTCTTGGCTTCCAGCGACAGCCCGCCGCCACCGTTCAGCGCCTTGCGCGGGCAGAAGGTCGCGTCGCCGCGGAAGCCATCGCTGTTGTCGTTGGCGTCGATGCGCATGCGGTCGGCCGCGTGGCGCAGGAACTGGCCGGGCTGGTTCACCGCCTCGAAGGACAGGCAGCTGCTGTCGGCCAGGCCGTTGACGACCTTCCACGAGCTGTCCTGCTTCAGCGCGGCCGGGCTGCCGGCGTCGACCACGTCGGTCACGCCCAGGCCGCCGTCGCCGTGGCGCAGGTAGCGGTCCTCCGCGCCGGGGCTCACGCTGCGGAACGAATACGAGCTGCCCTTGCGCAGGTAGGGCACGCCATCGATCAGCGCCTGGTGCGCTGCCTTGACGCGCGCGAAGTCCATCTTCTGGACCTGGCGGTCATAGGTCAGGAAGCCGTTGAGCTCGTCCTCCACGTCGGAGATCTCGGTGTAGACCGCCGCACTCAGTCCCTTGGACGCGGACAGTTCACGCAGGCTGTCGACCTGTGCGGTGTAGACATTGGTCAGCGTCGCCGAGTCCGGGTAGAGGTTGTAGCAGCAGGTCGAATCCGGGTTCCACATGTGGCCGTCCACGCGCAGCCCGTTGCCGCCGAACTCGCCCAGCACCGAGATCCGGTTGGGCTGCCAGGCCGGGGCGGACGGGCCGGGGTAGTCGTGCAGGTCGATCAGGTCGCCGGCGCCCGAGTCGCCCGGCGCGAAGTTGATGCCGGAGTGGGTGTTGATCAGCCGGCTGGCGTCCCAGGCCTTGAACTGGTTGGCCATGCCGACCATGTCGAAGTCGCCCCAGCTTTCGTTGAAGATGACCCAGGTGACGACGGCCGGCGAAGAGCGGTGCTCGTCGACGATCTCCTTGTCCTCGGCCTTCACGCGGGCCTGCACCTCCGCATTGCTCTCGGCGTCCCAGGCGTGCGGCATGTCCTGCCAGACCATCAGGCCCAGCTTGTCGGCCCAGTAGAACCAGCGCTGCGGCTCGACCTTGATGTGCTTGCGCACCATGTTCATGCCGAGGTCCTTGATGGCCTGCAGGTCGGACTTCAGCGCGTCGTCTGTCGGTGCGGTGTAGAGCCCGTCCGGCCAGAAGCCCTGGTCCAGCGGGCCGTACTGGAAGACGTACTGCCCGTTCAGCAACGGCCGCGGCACGCCGTCCACGGTGCCGATGCTGATCGAACGCATGCCGAAATAGCTGCTCACCTCGTCATGCACCTTGGCGCCCGGCTTCTTGCGCAGCCGCACCTTCAGGTCGTAGAGGAACGGGTCATTGGGCGACCAGAGGTGTGCGTTGGGCACCGGCACGGTGAACTCGACATCGGCCACGCCGCTGCCGGTGCCGACCTTCTTGCCGCCGGCTGACGCAACCGCGTCGACCACCAGGCCGGCCAGGTTGTCGCCGCGCACGGTGATGCGAAGCTGCTTGTTCGGCAGGTCCGGCGTCATGTCCAGCCGGGTGATGTGAGCCTTGGTCACCGGCTCCAGCCACACCGTCTGCCAGATGCCCGAAGTGGGCGTGTAGAAGATGCCGCCGGGGTTCAGCGTCTGCTTGCCCAGCATGTCGTCGCCGGTGGTCGGGTCGAAGGCGCCAACCACCAGTTCGTTGTCGCCGCTCTTCAGGTAGGGCGTGATGTCGAAGCTGAAGGCGTCGTAGCCGCCGCTGTGCTGGCCGACCTGCTGGCCATTGACGTACACGGTGGCCTTGCGGTCCACCGCGCCGAAGTTCAGCTTCACATGCTTGCCGCTCCAACCCGGCGGCACCGTGAATGTGCGGCGGTACCAGAGGTTGCGCTCGTTCATGCGCTGGATGCCCGACAGGTAGGACTCCACCGGGTACGGCACACGGATCTGCTCGGGCTGCGCGGGGAAGGCCGGCGCGGTGGCGGGTGGGTTCTCGGCATCGGGCGCTGCGGCGCCGCCGGTATAGCGCCAGGTCCCGTTCAGGTTCAGCCAGTCGGTGCGGGCCACTTGCGGCCGGGGGTATTCGGGCAGCGGCACCTCGGCCTGCAGCGCGGCGTCTGTCCACGGCGTGGTGAGGCGTGCGCTGGGCGCCAGCGGCGCGGCGGTGGTCTTGGCAGCGAGCGCCTGCGTGCGCGACGCATCGGCGGCAGCGGCATCACCGCCGTCGCCTGCCCCGCCGCCACAACCGGCGGCCAGCAGCGGCAGCGTCAAGGCTGCCAACCAGTGTCTCAGTCTCAGGTCCATCGTGTCTCCTGTCGTGTGCCGGACGACTCGCCCCATGCGGTCGTCACTAATAATTTGCTAATACGAAGATTATTAGTAAACGGATGGCGGCGACACCAGGGAAAGGATGTAAGCGTTGGTGTGTGGTGCTTTGCTGGCAGCAACCTGCGGCCACAGACATTGGCATCACCTGCGCGGCAGCTGGCACGCGCCGGAAGTCAGCCGCTCAGCGCGGCTTGGGCGGGGCCACGGTGGCGCGCGGCACCAGGCTGCCTTCGACCTTGTGGCGGCGCTTGCGGCGCGCCGGCTCGGCCACTTCGGCCAGCAGCACCTCCACCGCCAGCCGCCCCATTTCATAGTCCGGCAGCACCAGCGTGCTGAGCGCCGGCCTGGTGTGGCGGGCGATCTCCTGGTCGTCGTAGCCCATCACCGAGATGTCTTGCGGCACGCGCAGTCCCAGCTCGTGCAGCGCCTCCAGGCAGCCCACGGCCATCAGGTCGTTGGCGCAGAAGATCGCCGTGGGCGGCGGCTCCTGGCGCATCAGCAGCAGCGTGCATTCGTGGCCGGACGCCACGTGCCAGTCGCCCTCGCGCACCAGCTTGCGGTCGAAGGCGATGTCGGCGCTGGCCAGGGCACGGCGGTAGCCCAGCAGCCGGTCGTGCGCGGCGTCCATCCAGGGCTCGCCGTTGACGAAGCCGATGCGGCGGTGCCCGGCGTCGATCAGGCATTCGGTCGCCACCTGGCCGCCGGTCACCTCCGACGGCTCCACCGATGAAATCGACAGCGCCACCGGCGCCGCACCCTCGTCGGCCGGGTGGCAGTTCAGCAGCACCGTGGGCACGCCGGCCAACGGCGCCGGCAGCGTCACCGCACGGGTGAAGATGGTCGAGTAGACGACGCCCAGCAACTGCGGGTTGGCCAGCATCGTGGCCAGCACCGCGGCCTCGACCGCGCTGCTGGAGCGCGTGGCGAACACGCAGACCAGCGCGCCCTGGCGCCAGGCCTCGTCCTTCGCGCCATCAATGGACAGCGCCGCATGCGGGCTGGTCGAGACCTCGTCGACCAGGTAGAGGATCAGCCCGGTGCCGGCCCCCGCGTTTGCCGGCACACGCTTGGCCGCAGCCGCCCGCCGCTCGGGCTTGCGCTCGGGCAACTGGTAGCCCAGCTCGACGGCCACGCGCGCAACACGGGCCCGGGTTTCCTCGGCCAGCTGCGTGCCGGTCATGCCGTTGAGCACCAGCGACACGGTGGACTGCGACACGCCGGCCTGCGTCGCGACATCGGTCATCGTGACGCGCTTGGCGGGCGTTTCGGGACGGGGCGCGCCAGCGCGGGCGGCTTTGGCTGGCATGGCGGTGTGGGGCGGTGAGACCGCGCGTATGTTACGGGCAGCTCGCGCTCAGCCCGGCCGCCGCAAGGTGCGCAGCACCTCGGCATGCAGCGCGTCCACCGCGCCCGAACCCGCCGACGCGCGGCTGCGCACCAGCGCCACTTCCACTGAAGGCAGCGCCGGCAGGCCGTGCTTCTCCTGCAGCAACTGCAGGCCGGGCGGCATGCAGCATCGCGTGAGCACGGCCACCGCGAGCCCGCTTTCCACGGCGGCCAGCTGCCCGGCCAGGCTGGCGCTGTTGTAGGCCACGCGGTAGGCGCGGCGCTGGGCGTCCAGCGCGGCCAAGGCGTGCTTGCGCACCAGGCTGCCAGCCTCGTAGGTCGCCACAGGCAGCGGGTCGCGCCGCCAGGCCTCGTGCTGCGGCGCGCCCACCCACACCAGCGGCTCTCGGAACAGCAGCGTGCCGCGGTTGGCCCGGTCCCGTGAGACCAGCGCCAGGTCGATCTCGCCGCGCGAAATCTTCGGCAGCAGCGAGGTGGACTGCTCGCAGACAAGCGTGATCTCCACGCCGGCATGCCGCGTGGCAAAGCTGCGCAACACCGGCGTGAGGTAGGTGGCAGCGTAGTCGTCGGGCACGCCCAGGCTCACGCGGCCGCTCAGCGCCGGGCCGTGCAGCGCCGCCTGGGCCTGCGCATGCACTTCCAGCAGCCGCCGCGCATGGCCCAGCAGCGCCAGGCCGGTGGGCGTGAGTTCGAGGTGGCGCGGCCCGCGGTTCAGCACCGGCCGGCCCACCGCGTCCTCCAGCTTCTTCAGCTGCATGCTCAGCGCCGACTGCGAGCGGTGCACCAGCGGCGCAGCGGCGGTCAGGGAGCCGGCATCCACCACCGCGACAAAGGCGCGCATCCAGTCGAGTTGCAGGTCGGCGGCAGGCATGTGGGGCTTGTTCCAGTATTCGGTTTTCGAATGCTAGCAGTCAGCACAATGCGCTTGTCGGGTGATGGGCCGATCCGAACAATGGCCTTCACCATGCACACATCGACCCCCAGCGCCGTTTCACCGCCGCCGAACCCGCAGCTTCCCCGGGCCTCGCCACGCGAGCGCCAGGGGGTGCTGCTGATGGTGGCCGGTGGCCTGCTGCTGGGCAGCATTGGCGGCTTTGTCGAAGAGGCTGGCCAGGACCCGTTGACCACCGTGTGGTTTCGCTGCGCGTTTGGCATGCTGGCGCTGCTGGCCTGGGACGCGGCCTGCGGGCGGCTGACGGAGCTGCGGCTGCGGGGCACGGCGCTCGCCGCGGCACTGGCCGCCAGTGTGCTGATGCTGGCCAACTGGGCGCTGTTCTTCGCGGCCATCACGCGCACCTCCATCGGTGTGGCCACCGTGGTGTTCCACGTGCAGCCGCTGTGGGTGCTGGCGCTGGGTGCATGGTGGCTGCGCGAGCGGGTGTCATGGCGCCAGGCTGGTGCCGCGCTGGCGGCACTGGCCGGGCTGGCACTGGCCACCGGGCTGCTGGACGCTGGAGGCCCCGGTCACCTGCAACAGCCGGGCTACCTGACCGGCCTGGCGATGTGCCTTGGCGCTTCGCTCTGCTACGCCGGTGTGACGCTGATCGCCAAGCAGGCGCGTGGCGTCAGCTCGTTTGCGCTCGCATGGTGGCAATGTGCGCTGGGCACGTTGGCGCTCCTGGCTTGGCCCGTCCTGCACGGCTGGCCGGCGTTGGGCAGCAGCTGGGCCTGGCTGGCCGGCCTCGGCGTGATCCACACCGGGCTGGCCTACGTGCTGCTCTACGCCGGCATGGCGCGCCTGGCCACCAGCCGCATCGCACTGCTGCAGTTCGTGTACCCGGCTGCGGCCATCGTGATGGACTGGGCGGTATATGGCAGGGCGCTCAGCGTCGTGCAGCTGATGGGCGTGGCGCTGATGGCGGCCGCGTTGACCGCTGCGCGGCCCGGCGTCATGCGCGCCTTTTGCGCTCGACCGGAACCGGCAAGCCCAGCAGCTGAGAAACAAGCAATCGCGCATTCGACTGCATCGCGGCAATCGCCTTGCGGTCGCCGGACAGGTGCTTGATCAGGCACTGCTGGAAAATCCCGTCGAACATCGCGTAGGCCACGCTGCTGGGAGCGCGCAGCGGCGCGCCGGCAAGGCCCGACATGCGCGTGAGGACGCGCCAGATCATCTTCTCCAGGCTCGCTTCAATCGCCGCCACATCGGCGCGGAAGACCTCTTCAAACAGCGATTGCGAACGCAGGTCATACCAAAGCCGGTGCATCGGCGCCTCGTCACGCACCGTCTGGCCGAGCGCAGCGACAAAGCCGTCGAGCAACTGCTCGAAGGTGGTCGAGGTGGTGGTGACCGCGTCGTAGCGGGTCACGCAGCGCGCCTTGTATTGGCGCACGCTGCAAAGGATCAGGTCGACCTTGTCGGTGAAGTAGTAGTGCAGCACGCCATGGGAGAACTCGGAGTTCTGCGCGATCTCGCGCAGGCTGGTGCGCGCGTAGCCGAGCTCGGCCAGCGTCTGCAGCGCCGCCTCGCCGAGCTGCGCACGGCGTTCGGTGAACTTTTCGTCGCGCGGTTTCGCGCGGGGGGCTGCGAGTTTCTCCATGCCATGAATTGTAGGAAGGAAGCGCGTCGGAAGGCCAGCACCTCTCGGTGCAAACCCGCGATCTTGACAACTGTCAAGGATAAATCTTGACACTCGTCAAGGCCACTCCTAGCATCGAATCGCGCTCTTTGACGAGCGTCCAAAAAAACAGCAGGAGACAAGGCAATGACGAAGTTCGACTTGACCGGCCGCAAGGCCCTGGTCACCGGGGGCGCGCGCGGCCTCGGTGAAGGCATGGCCCAGGCACTGGCCGCCGCCGGTGCTTCGGTGATGATCGGTGACGTGCTCACCTCGCTCGGCCGCGATACCGCCGGCAGACTGACCGCGGACGGCGCGAAGGTCGGCTTCGTGAAGCTCGACGTGACACAGGAGGCCGACTGGGCAGCCGCCGTGAAGGCCACCATCGAGACGCTCGGCGGCTTCGACATCCTGATCAACAACGCAGGCATCGAGGTCACCGCGCTGGTCTCGGAGATCGATCCGGATCAACTGCGCAAGATGCTGGACGTGAACATCGTCGGCACCGCGCTCGGCTTGAAACACGCGTTCCGCGCGATGCGGCCGAACGGCTCGGCTGGCAAGGGCGGCGCGGTCGTCAACCTCTCGTCGGTCGCCGCGACGATCGCGTTCCCGGCCATCGCCGGCTACTCGGCGACCAAGTCAGCCGTTGACCGCCTGACGCGCGTGGCCGCGATGGAGGCCGGCAAGCTGGGCTACGGCGTGCGCGTGAACTGCATTTATCCGGGACTGGTGCCCACCGAGATGGGCATGAAGCTCGCCGCCGATGTGGTCGCGGCAGGCCTGTTCTCTTCGCCCGAAGCGGCGGTGGGCGCGATCATCGAGCAGACGCCCTCGGGCCGCCTCGGTGAGGTTGCCGACATGGCCGATGCGGTCGTGTTCCTGTGCTCGGATGCGGCGCGTTTCATCACCGGCGCAGGGCTGCCGGTCGACGGCGGCATGGGCATGTAAGCCTCACAAACAAAGGACGAAAAAACCATGAGCAAGAACAAGAAACCGGTGGTCGTGTACGGCGCTTCCGGCTACACCGGCCGGCTGGTGTGCGAGTACCTTCGCGAGTACGGCGTGCCGTTCATCGCAGCGGGGCGCAGCGGCGAGAAGATCCAGGCGGCAATGAAGTCGAACGTCGCCGGCATCGAGACGGCCGACTACGAAGTCGTCGAGGTGATCCACACCACCGAGGCACTGACCGAGCTGTTCCGCGGCGCCTCCGTCGTGCTGAACACCGTCGGCCCGTTTTCGAAGTACGGCCACGAGGTCGTGCAGGCCTGCCTGGCCGCGAAGTGCCACTACACCGACACGACAGGCGAACAGGACTGGCTGATCACGCTGGACGACGAATACGGCGCCAGGTTCGCCGCCGCCGGCCTGCTGCTGTCGCCCGGCCTGGCCCAGATGTACACGACCGGCGAGATCGCCGCGCAACTGTGCCTCGAAACGCCCGGCCTCGACACCTTGGACATTGCGGTCTTCTGGGGCGGCAGCCCGACGATCGCGTCGACGCAGACCATCCTCGTCAACGCGGCCACCTCGAAGGCCTTCTACCTCGAACAGAACAAGTTCGTCGAGTGGCAACCCGATGCGGGCCTCTACCACGTCACGATCCCCGGTCAGCACGAAGCGGCGCTCGCATTGCCGTGGGGTGGCACCTCGCACCCGGTCTGGTTCCGCAAGGATCCGCGCGTCTCCAACGTCAAGGTGCTCGGCGGCGTCTTCAACAAGCCCTTGATGCTGGGGGTGCCGCAGATCGTCGCGGCGGCGTTGAAGGCGACCGAAGGCATGAACGACGAGGACCGCTACATCGCCCTTTCGAAAACCGCCGCGAGCGTAATGAACACGATGCCGCCGCGCGAGAACCCACGCATCAACAAGTCGGTCGACTCAGTGCACGCACAGGGGCCGCTGGCACGCGCGCACTGCGTGATCTACGGCAACTGCAACTACAAGCAGACGGGGCTGCTGCAGGCCTTCGCCGCCGCCTCGCTGCTGCAGCAGGCACCGAAGCGGGTCGGTTTTGCGTCGGGCTGCCAGGCCTTCGGGCACCGCGAGTTGCTGGGCGCGCTGCGCAGCTTCGGGCTGGTGCAGGCACCCATACTGACCGTGCACCAGTGATGCATCAGGTCGCGGCGGGCCGAGTGCCGGGCCGCCCCAAGCCGGCCCGCATCCCCGCGGGGGATCGGCCGGCGTACTCACCGGACAAGGGGCTCCATTGAGACTGATCGACTACCTGGACAAGGGCGCGTCGCTCGGCGAAGACGCGCCGTGCCTGACGATGAGCACCACCGAGCTCTCGTACGGCGAGGTGCAGCGCTTCAGCCACCGCGTCGCCCGGGCGCTGCAGCGCTCTGGCATTCACGCAGGCGACAAGGTTGCCGTGCTGGCCAGCAACGACGCCACCGCGTTCGCCTGCGTGTTCGGCATCTCGCGCGCCGCTGCGGTGTGGTGCCCCGTCAGCCCGCGCAACGAGGCCTCCGAAAACCGCTTCGTGCTCGACGCGTTCGACTGCAGCTGCCTGATCTTCGCCGGCGCGTACGCGCCCATGGTCGAGCAGATGCGCGCGCAGCTGCCGAAGGTGAAGCTGTTCGTCTGCCTCGACCAGGCCAGCCCGTTCGCGGTCTCGATGGCGCAGTGGCTGGAGGGCATGAACGACGAAGCGCTCGATGTGCCGGTGGTCGACGATGTCGCGATGATCGCCGGCACCGGCGGCACCACCGGCCAGCCCAAGGGCGTGATGCTCTCGGGGCGCAACCTGGAGACCATGAGCGCTTTGACGCTGATGGGCTACCCGTTCGACGGCCGCCCGACCTACCTCGCGCTTGCGCCGCTGACGCATGCGGCCGGCGTGCTCACCTTCCCGGTGATGGCGCTGGGCGGCCGCGTCGTGATCATGCCCAAGCCGGACCTTTCCGACTTCCTCGCGCTGGTGGAGAAGCACCGCGTGACGCACACCTTCCTGCCGCCGACGCTGATCTACATGCTGCTGCAGCACGAGAAGCTGGCGGCGACCCGGCTGGATTCGCTGCAGTGCTTCTGGTACGGCGCCGCGCCGATCTCGGCCGCGCGGCTCGAAGAAGCGCTGGCAAAGATCGGCCCGGTGATGGCACAGCTCTTTGGCCAGACCGAGGCACCGATGATGATCTCGATGATGGCGCCGAAGGACCACTTCAATGCCGATGGTTCGGTCGCGCGCGCGCGCCTGTCGTCGGCCGGGCGCCCCGGCCCGCTGGTGCAGGTGGCGACCATGAACAGCGAGGGCCAGCTGCTGAAGACTGGCGAAACCGGCGAGATCGTGATCCGCAGCTCACTGGTGATGCGGGGCTATTACAAGGATGCGAAGGCGACCGACGAGGCCGGACGCTTCGGCTGGCACCACACCGGCGACATCGGCCGGCTCGACGCCGAGGGTTTTCTCTACATCGTCGACCGCGCCAAGGACATGATCATCACCGGCGGCTTCAACGTCTACTCGGTCGAGGTCGAGCAGGCGCTGATGCAACACCCCGATGTGCAGGACAGCGCGGTGATCGGCCTGCCCGACGACAAGTGGGGCGAGAAGGTCGTGGCGGTGCTGCAGCTGCATGCAGGCCGCAGCGTTCAGCCCGAAGAGATCGTCGCGTTCGTGAAGGCCCGCATCGGCAGCGTGAAGGCGCCGAAGCTGGTCGAAATCTGGGCCGACCTGCCGCGCTCCAAGGTCGGCAAGGTGATGAAGAAGGACATTCGCGCCGAGATGCTGAAACGCATGCCGGCGCCACACTGAAAGACGCCATGTCGAACAAGGCATTCATCGCAGGGGTCGGCATGATCCCGTTCGTCAAGCCCGGCGCGAACGAGCCGTATCCCCACATGGCAGCAAAAGCAGGCCGGCTTGCGCTGGCCGACGCCGGCGTCGAGTTCGGCGCCTTGCAGCAGGCCTACGTTGGCTACGTGTACGGCGACTCCACCGCCGGCCAGAAGGCGGTCTATTCGCTGGGCATGACCGGCATTCCGATCTTCAACGTCAACAACAACTGCTCGACCGGTTCGACCGCGCTGTTCCTCGCGCGGCAGGCCATCGAGTCGGGCGCGGCCGAATGTGTGCTGGCGCTGGGCTTCGAGCAGATGAACCCCGGCGCCATCGGCACCGTGTTCAACGACCGGCCCAGCCCATTCGAGGACTTCGACCGCGAGGCCGCCGAGCTCGTCGGCATGCCCGAGCTGCCGCTCGCACTGCGCTACTTCGGCGGCGCCGGCCAGGCGCACATGAGCAAGCACGGCACGCCGCTGGAAGCCTTCGCGAAGGTGCGCGCAAAAGCCAGCCGCCATGCGGCGCGCAACCCGCTCGCGCTGCTGCGCAAGGAACTCTCGGTGGACGACGTGATGAATGCGCCGATGCTGTGGCCCGGCGTGCTGACACGCCTGATGGCCTGCCCGCCGACCTGCGGCGCAGCGGCCGCCGTGCTGGTGTCGGAAGCCTTCGCCAAGCGCAATGGCCTGCGCACCGACGTGTTCATCGCGGCGCAGGCCATGACCACCGACCGGCCCGATTCGTTCGAAAGCCACGACATGATGAAGCTGGTCGGCTACGGCATGAGCCAGGCGGCGGCCAGGCAGGTCTACGAACAGGCCGGCATCGGTGCCGAAGACCTTGACGTGGTCGAGCTGCACGACTGTTTCGCGCAGAACGAGCTGATCACCTACGAAGCGCTGGGCCTGTGCCGCGAAGGCGAGGCCGCCGCCTTCATCGACGCAGGCGACAACACCTACGGCGGCAAGGTCGTGACCAACCCGTCGGGTGGGCTGCTGTCCAAGGGGCATCCGCTCGGTGCGACAGGACTGGCCCAGTGCTACGAGCTGACCCACCAACTGCGGGGCACGGCCGAGCAGCGCCAGGTGCCGCTGGCGCGCACCGCGCTTCAACACAATCTGGGCCTGGGCGGGGCCTGCGTCGTCACGCTCTATCAGTCGGCGTGATGCCCGCTGCCACGGGCCAGCACGAAACCCTCGTCCAGCCAGCCGGTGATGCCACCCACCATCATCTTCACGGGCCGCCCCAGCTTCGCCAGCCGGGCTGCGCCGCGGTGGGCGCCATTGCAATGCGGGCCGGCGCAATAGGTGACGAACAGCGTGTCAGCGGGATGGCTCGCCAGCTTGCCCTCGGTCAGCTTGCCGTGTGGCCAGTGCAGCGCGCCGGGCACATGGCCGGCGGCAAACAACTCGGCGTTGCGCACGTCCAGCAGCACGAAGCCCGGCTCGGGCTGCGAGAGCGCATCGTGCACGTCCCAGCAGTCGGTCTCGAAGCGGAAAGCGGCTTCGAAGTGGCGCAGCGCTTCGTCTGAAGCGGCTGCGGGGATGGCGGTCACAGGGTTGGTCATTGCCAGGTTCCGGGTGGGTTGAAGACAGCCGCAGTGTGCGCAGCAGATGGCTTCCGGCCCAGTGGCGCTAGCGACTGTCTCCGGCAACAATGCGCCAATGCAGGACCACCTCGTCGCCGCCCTCGCCTACGACCAGCTGTGCACCTTCGAGTTCGGCTGCACGGTGGAGCTGTTTGCGCTGCAGCGGCCGGAGCTGGGCGTGCCCTGGTACGAGTTCGCGGTCTGCGCGGCCGAGCCCGGCCCGCTGCGTGCGGCTGGCGGCATCCAGGTGCTGGCGCGGCACGGCCTGCGCACGCTGGCCCGCGCCGACACCATCGTCATCCCCGGCTGGCGCGGTGCGGACGAGCCCCCACCCGAGCCGCTGCTGCGCGCGCTGCGCCGGGCCCATGCACGCGGCGCGCGGCTGTGCAGCATCTGCTCGGGCGTGTTCGTGCTGGCCGCCGCCGGCCTGCTGGACGGGCTGACCGTCAGCACCCATTGGCGCTACGCCGAAAAGCTCGCCGCACGCTACCCGGCGCTGAAGGTGGACGCCAACGCGCTGTACGTGGGCCAGGGCCAGATCCTCACCTCGGCCGGTTCCGCGGCCGGGCTGGACATGCTGCTGCACCTGGTGCGGCGCGACCACGGCGTGCGCGTGGCCAACCAGGTGGCGCAGCGGCTGGTGCTGCCGCCGCACCGCGACGGTGGCCAGGCCCAGTTCGTGCCGCGGCCCTTGCCAAGTGACGAAGGCAGCCGCGTGGCCAGGCTGATGGACTGGCTGCGCGCCAACCCGCGCCTGCCGCACACGCTGGCCAGCATGGCGGCCGAGGCGGCGATGAGCCCACGCAGCCTGCAGCGCCAGTTCCAGGCGGCCAGCGGGCTGGGGCCGGTGGACTGGCTGATCCGCGAGCGTGTGGGCCTGGCCAAGGAGTTGCTGGAGACCCACCCGGAACGCGCACTGGCCGAGGTTGCGGAGCTGGCCGGCTTTGGCGCCGAAGAATCCATGCGCCGGCACTTCCGCCGGCTGGCCCAGGTCAGCCCGGCCGCATACCGGCGGCAGTTCACCAGAACGGCTTAAGGCGCCGCGCGGCGACGCATCACACGCACCGGCCGGGCCTGGCTGCCATCCGCCGCGCGGGCGCGCAGCTGGCCGCAGCCGCCGTCCACGTCCTGCCCGGCGGACTGGCGCAGCTTGGTCAGCACGCCGCGCTGGTGCAGCTGGCGCGCCATCGCCGCGGCCTTGTCCCAGGCGGGCCGGCGGTACGGCAGTTCAGGCACGGTGTTGTAGGGGATCAGGTTCATCAGCGCGTACTTGCCCTGCAGCAGCCGCACGATGCCGTCCATCTCTTCCTCGCTGTCGTTGATGCCTTCCATCAGCGTCCATTGGTACTGGATGGGGTAACCCGTGGCACGGGCATAACGCTCGCCGGCTTCCACCAGTTCGTCCGGCGTGATGCGGGGCGCGCGCGGCAGCAGCTCGGCGCGCAGGTCGGCCCGCGTGCTGTGCAGCGACAGCGCCAGCGCCGGCTTCACCTGGCCTTGCGGCAGGCGTTCGAACGCACGCGCATCGCCCACCGTCGAGAACACCAGGTTCTTGTGGCCAATGGCGCCCGCCGTGCCCAGCAGCTCGATGGCTTCCATCACGTTGTCCAGGTTGTGCGCCGGCTCGCCCATGCCCATGAACACCACTTTCTTGACGGTGCGCTGGCGGCGCGCCAGCACCACCTGGGCCACGATCTCGGCGCTGCCGACCTGGCGGATCAAGCCTTCCTTGCCGGTCATGCAGAACACGCAGCCCACCGCGCAACCCACCTGCGTGGACACGCACAGCCCGTCGCGCGGCAGCAGCACGCTTTCGACCGCCTGGCCGTCCGCCAGGTCCACCAGCAGCCTTGCCGAGCCGTCTTCGCCCGGGTGGCTGGAGCGCAGGCTGACGAGGCCGTCGAGCTGCTGCTGCAGCGCCGGCAGCGCCTCGCGCAGCGGCTTGGGCAGGAAGTCTTCCACGCGGCGCTTGCCCGCGTCCAGTGGCCTGGCGTGGGCCCAGTGGCGCAACAGGCCCTGGGCGTGCGCCGGCTGTGCACCCAAAGCGGCGAACTGCTGGCGCAGCGCAGCGATGGTGTTGGGCAGGGGCTGAGGCGGCGCGGCGGCAGGGGCAGACATGACAACGAAGCAGGCAGGAACAGCCGCAAGTGTAGGCAGGCGCCGCCAAAAGCCCCTGCCATGGCTGGCGTGCAGCACTTGTCGGACACTCACGCCGCCCTCCGCTCCGATCACCCGACCCAAGGCGCCCCGACATGACCCTGAGCTTTCGCCCCGACCGCCGTGCCGCCAGCGCACTGCTGCTGAGCCCGCTGCTGACCGCGCTGCCCTTGGCCGCGCGAGCTGCCACCGCCCCGCCGGCCGACGCCGATGGCGCGCTGCTGAAGGCCGTGATCGCCGGCCCGCAGCGCAGCGCCGCCAACCGCGCGCGTGACGTCTATCGCCACCCGTTCGAGACGCTGCGCTTCTTCGGCCTGAAGCCGGGGCAGACCGTCATCGAGATCTCCCCCGGCGGCGGCTGGTACACCGAGATCCTGGCGCCCTATCTGCGCGACCATGGGCACTACTACGCGGCGCACAACAGCGCCACCGGCGGCAGCGAAGGCGCGCGCAAGGGCCGCGCCCGCTTCGAGGCCAAGCTGGCCGCCGAACCAGCGGTCTACGGCCATGCCAAGGTCGGCAGCATGCCCACCGAAGCCGGTTTCAGCGACATTGCCCCGCCCGGCGGCGCCGACCTGGTGCTGACCTTCCGCAACGTCCACAACTGGATCGAAGCCGGCAACCTGGACGACACGCTGCGCGCCTTCTACACGGTGCTGAAGCCGGGCGGCGTGCTCGGCGTTGAAGAACACCGGGCCACGCCGGGCACGCCACTGGCCAAGGTGATCGCCACCGGCTACGTGCCGGTCGACTTCCTCACCGCGCGCGCCCGCGCCGCCGGCTTCGAGCCGGCCGGCGCCAGCGAGGTCAATGCCAACGCCAAGGACACGCACGAGCACCCGAACGGCGTCTGGTCCCTGCCGCCCACGCTGCAGGGCGGCGAGGTGGGCAAGGCCGAGTTCCTGGCGATTGGCGAATCCGACCGCATGACGCTGAAGTTCGTCAAGCCGCGCTGACGTCGCCGGGGCTCGCATCAGCTGGCCCATTGATGAGATGGACGCGCCGCCCCCTCTGCCTTGAGGACGGGCGGCCGCTGCGTCGCCTCTTTGCGGCGCAAACCACGCGAAACCAGGGGTATCGGCGGCAAGGCCCTGGCCGTACCATCGCCGCGCCCTTGAGGAAACTCAAGCGCCGTCCCGCGGTTCAGGGGGCATTCATTCCCGCAACCCGAGGGAGGACGCATGTCGAACGTGGCAGGCAAGGCCTACGCGATGAACGTGATCACGCCGATCCGCTGGTACACGGCGTGGCTGAACAAGCTGATCTTCTGGGTCGCGCTGAAGGTCCCGTCCACCCTCAAGGGGCTGATCACGCTGTCGCTGATCCACTATGCCCGCTGGGTCATCATTGGCCCGAAGCAGTTCCCGCACTTGTCGCCGCAGCAGCCCAAGGAGGAACTGAAGTACGCCTACATGCTGTTCTTCAGCAACTTCAATGGCAGCTGGGACCAGTACGTCGACTCCTTCTCCTTCGCCATCCCGGCCGGCCTGGACATGTTCTGGAAGTGGAACGTGCGCTACCCACGCTCGATTGCGTTGACGCCGTTCCACCAGTACATCCGCTTCAACCAGATCGAGACGATCCACTACTACAACGCCTACCCGCTGGCGACTTCCAACGACGTCAAGAGCGCGCATGCGGTGCGCAACGCGCTGCTGGCCTTCCAGCAGGCCGAGGACGTGAGCGACGAAGCTTTCATGACACGCTACAAGGCCTTGCTGCGCTCGCTGCAGCATGACCTCGGCGACATGGCACCGACGCCCATCGTCAGCATGTCGGCCTACCAGGTGGAGCGCCGCGAACGCTGGCATGCCAGCCTGCCAGAGGAACGCAAGGAGGCCCGCCATGCCGGCTAACGTCAGCGGCCGGGCCTACGCCCTGACCGCCCTGTCCCCCATCCGCGACGGCTGGACCTCGGACGGCATTGCCTACGCCGATGTCGTGCGGGACCGGCTGCAGGGCTGGAACACCGAGCCCAACAGCCCGATGACCGGTGTGCCCAACACCTACCTGTGCCGTTTCTTCGTGCTCGACGATGTCTACCACCAGTCGCTGCCCGGTGCCGGTGTGCTGGACACGCTGTCGGACCTGCTGCCGGTGCTGCCCAATGCCTTGCGCAAAAGCGTGCTGCCGGCCGAGGATCACCTGAAGAGCCGCTACCTGGTCTTTTCCTCGGAGCTGCACGGCGGGGTGGACGGTGATGTCGACGCCTACCTGCGCGGCATGTGGGGCGCCATCGAAAGCCGCATCCGCGAAGTCTGGGGCTGGTGCCACGGCTTCGAGCAGGTCACCGACGGTGCAGGCTTTGCCGCCTACATCCGCAAGTGCCAGCTGCCGGCCGCGCTGTTCTTCAATGGCAGCAACGACGACCCGCTGGCCGAGCAGCTCAAGGCGCTCTACCTGAAGCAGGAGTTCACCCGCTTCGCAGTCGACAGCCAGGGCCTGGACCCGGCCACGCTGCGCCTGCGCATGGCCGAGTTCATGCAGCGCGTGGACCCGCCCAACATCGCCGGGCCGACCTGGTCGCCCGGCCGCTACCGCCTTTGATCGCCTTTGAATGCCTTTGATCGCCGCCGGAGCATCGCCATGACAAAGCAGTTGGACTTGCTGGACATCCAGGGCAACGTGGTGCGGGCCTACGGCCGCTTCGGTTACCCGGTCGCCCGCTACGTGTTCCTGGCCGTTCACCACCCGGCCGCCGGCCGGGCCCTGGTGGGCGACCTGACCCGCTACGTCACCGGCTCGCTGGACTGGGGCCCCGGTCCCGGCCAGATGCCGCGCCCGGACTGGACCCTGAACCTCGCCTTCACCTACCCCGGCCTGGCCCAGCTCGGCCTGCCCACTGCCTCGCTGATGAGCTTCTCGCCGGAGTTCGCGGCCGGCATGCGCGAGCGCAGGGACATCCTCGGCGACACCGGCAGCAGCGCGCCGCAGCACTGGGACCCGATCTGGCGCAAGCACCGCGACACGCAGGACGTGCATGTGTTCGCCTCGCTGAATGCCGTCAGCCCCGAGGCGCTGGCAAAGGGCTACGCGAAGCTCCAGGCCATCGTCGAAACCTACGGCGAGGGCGCGCAGATCCTCGGCGGCAACGTGGGCGACGATGGCGCCTTGCTGGACTACCAGGACGCACACGCGCTGGTGGAAGACGGCCAACCGGTCGCCAAGGAACACTTCGGCTACACCGACGGCATCAGCGACCCGGTGTTCGAAGGCATGCCGCCGTCGGCCCAAAGCACCAAGGGCCGTGGCAAGCCCATGCCAGGCGGCACCTGGGCGCCGCTGGCCACCGGCGAGTTCCTGCTCGGCCATCCGGACGAAGCGCACGAATATCCGCCAGGCCCGGAGCCGGTGCTGCTGGCGCGCAATGGCAGCTACCTGATCTACCGCAAGCTGCACCAGAACGTCGGCACCTTCGAGGCCTACCTGGAACAGCAGGGCCGCGCCTACCCCGGCGGCAAGGAACTGCTGGCCGCCAAGTTCGCCGGCCGCTGGCGCGACAACGGTGCGCCGCTGGCCCGCGCGCCCGACGCCGCTGCCAAGGCGCGCTTCGACGCAGACTTCTACGCGGCCCTGAAAGCCGGCGACATGGCCAAGGTCGACGACCTGCAGAGCGACTTCGACTACAACCAGGACATGAGCGGCGCCAAGTGCCCGTTCAGCGCCCACATCCGCCGCTGCAACCCGCGCGGCTCGCTGCAGATGATCCACGAGGCGGGCGACCTGCCAGGCTCGCTGAAGCAAAGCGTGGACGCCTTCGACACCCCTGGCGCACTGTCCAACCGTCGCCGCATGCTGCGGCGCGGCCTGCCCTACGGCCAGGTGAAGGACCGCAGCCGCGACGACGGCAACCACGGCATCGTCATCATGCTGGTCAATGCCGACATCAACCGCCAGTTCGAATTCGTCCAGCAGCAATGGATGAACTACGGCAACGACTTCAAGGCCGGCAACGACAAGGACATCCTGCTGGGTAACCACAGCGAAGACCCGGCCCAGCCCAGCAAGGCCGTGCTGCAGACCGACCCCGCCGGCCAGGACGCCCCGCATTTCCTGCCCCGCATCCCCCGCTTCGTCGAAACCCGCGGCGGCGACTATTTCTTCGTGCCCAGCCTGACGGCGCTGAGGATGATTGCGGCGGGCGTGATCGATCCAACGTAGGGAAGACTGGGCGCCTGCTCAGGTATAGCGACAAGCCGCATACCCCGCCCCTTCATCCAGCACGAACTGCCGGAACGCCGCGTTCACGCCGGTGAGCTGGCTGTCCCTGCGCTGCAGGAAACACCAGTCGATGTGCTTGGGCATGCCGCGCACGTCCAGCACGGCCAGGCGGCCGGTTTCGGCTTCGACCTGGAAGCTGTGGGCCGACAGGAAGCTGATGCCCATGCCGCACATCACCGCCTGCTTGATGGTCTCGTTGCCGGCCAGCTCCAGGCCGGCGCGCACCTGGATGGACTGCTGCTGCAGCAGGTGTTCGAGGAACTGGCGGGTGGCGGAGCCGGGCTCGCGGAAGATGAAGTTTTCCTCGCGCAGCTCGGCCCAGCTCAGCCCGCGCTGGCCTGCCAGCGGATGGTTGGGCGCGGCGACGATGCAGTGCGGGTGGCGCGCGAAGCGGGTCGCTTCCAGGTCCGCTTCCGAAGGCGGATGGCCAGCGATGGCAATGTCCATGCGGTGCTCCTGCAGCATCGCCAGCACCTCGCTGCGCTTGGCCACCGTGAGCTTCAGCCGGACCTGCGGGTGGCGCTGGCAGAAGGCATGCAGCAGGCGCGGCGCGAAGTAGTGGGCGGTGGACACCACACCCAGGTGCAGCAGGCCGCGCGGGCTGCCCTGCTCCGTCGGGTCGGCGCGCAGCTGCGCCAGCGCCTGGTCGGCCGCGCGCGCCTGGGCCAGCAGCAGGCGCGCATGCTGCAGCAGTTCCTGGCCGGCGTCGGTCAGGCGCTGGCGGCGCGGGCCGTCGAACAGCTTCAGGCCCAGGTCGGTCTCCAGCTGGCGCATCTGCATCGAGACGGCCGACTGCGTCATGGACAGCGACTCGGCCGCGCGCGAGAAGCTGCCGCCGCTGGCAATGGCCTCGAACAGGTGCAGGTGGCGCAGGTTGAAGGTCTTCATGTCCAAGCGAAAAGACGGTTGGGGGTTTCCCGTGCTGGCGGCAGCCAGATCGGGCGGTTTTGCGCGGGCTAACCCCGACAAAGCGGCCGACACGGGGTGCCAAGCACCGCAACATCAGTATTGCGTGAAGTTCACCATCAGGCTTCATCAATTGATGCTGAAGGACTTGGCTTTTACGCTTCGCTCCATTCCTGGTCACCCCGCACACACCACCATGGCCCCCACGCCGATCAAGCCCTTCCCCCGCTGGGACGACACCCGCGCCGCCACACTGGACGAACCCGGCCTGCTGCTCTACCGCTCGAACCTGCTGGGCTCGGACCTGCGCATCACCAACTACGGCGGCGGCAACACCTCGGCCAAGCTGACCCAGCCAGACCCGCTGACCGGCCAGCCGGTCGAGGTGCTGTGGGTGAAAGGCTCCGGCGGCGACGTGGGCTCGATGAAGCTGGACGGCTTCTCCACCCTGTACATGGACAAGCTGCGCGCCCTCAGCAGCCTGTACCGCGGCCTGGAACATGAAGACGAGATGGTGGGCTACCTGCCGCACTGCACCTTCAACCTGAACAGCCGCGCCGCGTCCATCGACACGCCCCTGCACTCGCTGCTGCCCTACAAGCACGTGGACCACATGCACCCGGACGCGGTGATCGCCATCGCGGCGATGGCCAACTCCGAGGCGCTGACCCAGCAGGTCTTCGAGGGCACCGTCGGCTGGCTGCCCTGGCTGCGGCCCGGCTACGAGCTGGGCCGGCGCCTGGCCGAATACGACGCCCGGCACCCGGGCCTGCGTGGCATCGTGCTGGCCGGCCATGGCCTGTTCAGCTGGGGCGACAGCGCCAAGAGCTGCTACGAAAACACGGTGGACCTGATCCAGCGTGCCCAGGGCTGGCTGGCGCGCGAGCGTTCGTCGCGCCAGGCCAAGGCCTTTGGCGGCGTGCAGTTCAGCTCGCTGCCCGAGGACCAGCGCAACCAGGCGCTGGCACGGCTGCTGCCGGTGCTGCGCGGCCTCAGCGCCGAGGGCGTGCCGAAGCTGCTGCACCTGAACACCTCGCCCGAGGTGCTGGAGTTCGTCAACTCGGTGGACCTGGCGCCGCTGGCCGCCCTGGGCACCTCCTGCCCCGACCATTTCCTGCGCACCAAGATCCGCCCGCTGGTCGTGTCCGAGGCCGTCTACACGCTGCAGGGCGACGCGCTGCGCGACCGCCTGGGCGAACTGCTGGCCGACTACCGCGCCGACTACGCCGCCTACTACGAACGCTGCAAGCGCCCCAGCAGCCCGCCGCTGCGCGACCCGAACCCGGTCGTGATCCTGCTGCCGCGCATCGGCATGGTGACGATTGCCAAGGACAAGGCCACCGCCCGCATTGCCGGCGAGTTCTACGTCAACGCCATCAACGTGATGCGCGAGGCCAACGCGGTGGACCGCTACGTCGGCCTGCCCGAGCAGGAGGCCTTCGACATCGAATACTGGCTGCTCGAAGAAGCCAAGCTGCAGCGCATGCCCAAGCCCAAACCGCTGGTCGGCAAGGTGGCGCTGGTGACCGGCGGCGCCGGCGGCATTGGCCAGGCGATTGCGCGGCGCATGCTGGCCGAAGGTGCCTGCGTGGTGCTGGCCGACATTGACCAGGAAGCGCTGGACGAGGTGGAAGCCGCGCTGGCCAAGGGCTTCGGCCGGGACGCCGTGCGCGGCCTGCGCTGCGACGTGACCGACGAGGCCAGCGTGATCGCTGCGCTGGACCGCACCGCGCTGGAATTCGGCGGCGTGGACATCCTCGTCAGCAATGCCGGCATCGCATCGGCAGCGCCCATCGAAGACACGACGCTCGCACTGTGGAAGCGCAACCAGGACATCCTGGCCACCGGCTACTTCCTGGTCGGCCGCGAAGCCTTCCGGCAGATGAAGGCGCAAGGCACCGGCGGCTGCATGATCATCATCGCCAGCAAGAACGGCATGGTGGCCAGCAACCAGGCCAGCGCCTACTGCGCCGCCAAGGCCGCCGAGATCCAGCTCAGCCGCAGCTTCGCACTGGAAGGCGCGCCGCTGGGCATCCGCTCCAACGTGGTCAACCCGGACGCCGTGATCCGCGGCTCCAAGATCTGGACCGGCAAGTGGAGCGAAGAACGCGCCGCGGCCAACAAGATCAGCGAGTCCGACCTCGAAGCCTTCTACCGCGACCGGTCGATGCTCAAGCGCAGCGTCTACCCCGAGGACATTGCCGAGGCCGCTTATTTCTTCGCGGCCGAGCATCTGTCGGCCAAGAGCACCGGCAACATCCTGAACGTCGACGCCGGCAATCTGGCGGCGTTCACGAGATGAGCCACCGCGGCAGTACTGGAAGGAGACACAGAACATGAAGACGATCGACAGCGCTTTCATCGCAGCGCAGAACGACAAGCTGGCGCGGCATGTGCACCACGACTACGAGCACCTGGGCGAGCAGTTGGCGCGGCGGGACATCGACATCGAGACGGTGCGGGCGCGGGTGGCCGCGTTTGGCGTGGCCATTCCGAGTTGGGGCGTGGGCACGGGCGGCACACGCTTCGCACGCTTTCCGGGCCAGGGCGAGCCGCGGCATGTGTTCGACAAGCTGCAGGACTGCGCCGTCATCCAGCAACTGGGCCGTGCCACGCCCACCGTCTCGCTGCACATTCCCTGGGACCGCTGCAGCGACTGGAGCGAGCTGCGCCAGGCGGCCGAAGCCGGAGGACTCGCCTTCGACGCGATGAACTCCAACACCTTCTCGGACCAGCCCGGCCAGCCGCTGAGCTACAAGTTCGGCAGCCTCACGCATGTGGACGCTGCGGTGCGCGAGCAGGCGGTGGCGCACAACCTGGACTGCATCGAAATCGGCCGCAAGCTGGGCTCGAAGGCGCTCACCGTGTGGATTGGCGACGGCAGCAACTTCCCCGGCCAGCAGCACTTCCGCCGCGCGTTTGATCGCTACCTGGACAGCACGCGCCAGATCTACGCCGCGCTGCCGGGCGACTGGCGCATGTTCCTGGAACACAAGATCTGCGAGCCGGCTTTCTACGCCACCGTCATCCAGGACTGGGGCTCCAGCTTCCTGGCGGCCAGCGCGCTGGGCCCGCAGGCGCAGTGCCTGGTGGACCTGGGCCACCACGCGCCCAACGTCAACATCGAACTGATCGTCGCCCGGCTGATTGCCGCCGGCAAGTTGGCGGGCTTCCACTTCAACGACAGCAAGTACGGCGACGACGACCTGGACGCCGGCAGCGTCTCGCCTTATCGGCTGTTCCTGGTCTTCAACGAGCTGATCGCCGCCGAGCACGAAAAGGCCGCGGGCTTCGAGCCGGCCTACATGCTGGACCAGAGCCACAACGTGACCGACCCGATCGAAAGCCTGATCAGCAGCGCCGCGCAAGTGCAGCGCACCTGCGCCCAAGCTTTGCTGGTGGACCGCGACGCGCTGGACGCCGCCCAGCAGGCCAACGACGCGCTCACCGCCACCGGCCTGCTGCAAAAAGCCTTCCAGACCGACGTGACGCCGCTGCTGCAACGCGTGCGCCTGGACGCCGGCGGCGCGATCGACCCCATCGCCACCTACCGCGCCAGCGGCTACCGTCAGCGCGTGGCCGAGGAGCGGCCAGCGGTGAAGGGTGGCAGCGGCGGGATCGTCTAGGTCCGTTCGGGCTGAGCCTGTCGAAGCCCCCCTTTTCATTGGGACTGAGCCCCTTCCCCGTTCAGGCTGAGCTTGTCGAAGCCCCCTTCGACAAGCTCAGGACGAACGGTTCGGGAACCAACCCTTCGACAGGCTCAGGGCGAACGGAATACAGAAAACGGAACGCGGAACACCGAATTCGGAATACGAAACACAAGAAAAGGCCGCTGCAACAGTCGGCCCGTTCCCGCCGGTCATGGGCATGCAGCCACGGCCGGCCACCACAGAGAAAGAAAGCAGGAGACAAGACATGGAGATTCAATTCAAGCTCGCCGCGGTCGCGCTGTCCGCGTTCCTCACGGCCCCGGCCTTCGCGGTCGACAAGATCGCACTGGTCGTCAAGTCCATGGGCATCGGCTTCTTCGACGCGGCCCACCAGGGCGCGCTGGAGGCCGCCAAGGAGCTGAAGGACGTCGAGATCATCTACACCGGCCCGGCCAAGCCCACGGCCGAGGGCCAGATCGAGATCATCAACTCGCTGATCAACCAGAACGTCAAGGCCATCATCATCTCGGCCAACGACCCGGACGCGCTGGTGCCCATCACCAAGAAGGCGATGCAGCGCGGCATCAAGGTCATCTCGTTCGACTCCGGCATCCGCAAGGACGGCCGGCTGATGCACCTGGCGCCGTCCAACAACGCGCTGATCGGCGAGAAGCTCGTCAAGATGGCCGAGCAGGTCACCGGCAGCGGCGGCGGCGAGATCGCCGTGCTGTCCGCCACCGCGCAGGCCACCAACCAGAACGTCTGGATCGCCGAGATGAAGAAGGTGCTGGCCCAGCCCTCGCACGCCAAGCTGAAGCTGGTCAACGTCGTCTATGGCGACGACCAGACCGACAAGAGCTACCGTGAGGCCCAAGGCCTGTTCAAGAGCTACCCCAATCTGAAGGCCATCGTTGCGCCGACCACCGTGGGCGTGGCCGCCGCGGGCAAGGCCGTGCAGGACGAGAAGAAGGTCGGCCAGGTGTTTGTCACCGGCCTGGGCCTGCCTTCGGAAATGGCCGGCCATGTGCACAGCGGCGCGGTCAAGTCCTTTGCCATCTGGAACCCGATCGACCTGGGCTATGCCAGCGTGCAGATCGCCGAAGCGCTGGTCAAGGGCGCCAAGGCCGAGCCAGGCGGCAAGCTCAGCATGGGCCGCGTGGGCACCGCCACGCTGGACAAGGACAACGAAGCCGCGATGGCCGAGCCCTTCACCTACGACGCCAGCAACGTGGACAGCTTCGCGAAGATTTTCTGAGCCCTTCCCCGTTCTCCCTGAGCCTGTCGAAGGGTTCCTGAACCGTTGGCCCTGAGCCGCCCTCCCCGTTCGGGCTGAGCCTGTCGAAGCCCCTTCGACAAGCTCAGGGCGAACGGAGGGGTAGTCAGCCCGAACGGATGGTGGGGCCACGCGCCTGGAACACTCGACCACCCGAATTCCGTTCGGGCTGAGCCTGTCGAAGCCCCCTTCGACAAGCTCAGGGCGAACGGGGGGGTAGTCAGCCCGAACGGGGGGGCGGATGCTCAGCCGCTACGGAACACAGCATTTCTCATGAACGCATCTCCTCCCCTGCTCTCGCTGCGGGGCCTTCACAAGCGCTTCGGGCCCACGCACGCGCTGCGCGGCGTGGACCTGGAGCTGGTGCCCGGCCAGGCGCTGGCCCTGATCGGCGAAAACGGCGCCGGCAAGTCCACGCTGGTCAAGCTGCTGACCGGCGTGTACGCGCCTGACGAAGGCCAGATCCTGCTGGACGGCCAGCCACTGCGCTTTGCCAATGCCCAGGCCGCGCAGGCGGCCGGCATCGTCGCGGTGCACCAGGAAACGGTGATGTTCGACGAGCTGAGTGCGGCCGAGAACATCTTCATCGGCCGCCAGCCGATGAAAGGCCCGCGCGGCTTCCGGGTGATCGACTGGGCGCGCATGAACCGCGAAGCCCAGCAGGCGCTGGACCAGGTGGGCGCAGGCTTTGCCGCCACCACGCCGGTGCGCCAGCTCAGCCTGGCGCAGCGCCATTTGATCGAGATTGCCCGCGCGCTGTCGCAGCAGGCCCGCGTGGTGATCCTGGACGAACCCACGGCCGCGCTTTCGCAGGCGGAGATCCGCGACTTCTACGGCATCGTGCAGGGCCTTAAAAGCCGCGGGGTTGCCGTCCTGTTCATCACCCACAAGTTCGACGAGATCTTCGCCGTGTGTGACCGCTACGTGGTGCTGCGGGACGGCGCCTCGGTCGGCACCGGCGCGATGGACAAGGCCAACGAGCAGCAGCTGGTCGCGCTGATGGCCGGCCGCAAGATCGAAGACATCTACCCGCACGTGCCGGACCAGCGCGGCGAGCTGCTGCTGCAGGTCAAGGGCCTGTCCCACCCCACCGAGTTCGACGGGCTGGACTTCGAGCTGCACCGCGGCGAGATCCTGGGCTTCTACGGCCTGGTCGGCGCCGGCCGCAGCGAGGCGATGCTGGCGCTGATGGGGCTGAACCCCGGTGTCACCGGCAACGTCAAGCTGGACGGCAAGACGCTGAAGATCAACGAGCCGGCCGACGCGATCTGCGCCGGCCTGGCCTATGTGCCGGAGGAACGCCAGCGCCAGGGCGGCATCCTGTCGTTTTCGGTGATGCACAACATCAGCCTGGCGGCACTCGCCGGTCCACGTGCGGCCGGCAACGAGCGGCTCTCGCGCGGCCCGTGGCTCTCGCAGGCGCGGGAGCAAAGCCTCGCCGCCCGCATGATCGAGCGGCTGCGCATCAAGTGCGCCGGCGCGGACACGCCGCTGTCCGGGCTCTCGGGCGGCAACCAGCAGAAGGTGGTCATCGCCAAGTGGCTGGGTCTGAACCCGCGCATCGTGATCCTGGACGAGCCGACCAAGGGCATCGACGTGGGCGCCAAGCAGGCCGTCTACCAGCTGATTGCCGAGATGGTGGCGCAAGGCCTGGCCGTCATCCTGGTGTCGTCCGAGCTGCCCGAGGTGATGCACCTGGCGCACCGCACCATCGTCATGCGCCGCGGCCTGCAGGTGGCCGAATTCGCACGCGGCGAGGCGGACGCCGAAGCCATCGTTGCGGCGGCCTCCGGGCTGGACGGCGGCCACGCGCCACGCGACGCCGTGCCTGCCAAGGCCTGCACACCGGAGCTGGCCGCATGAAACTCGCCACGTCCCTGATCTCCCGGCGCGATGGCGTGCTGCTCGCCATCATCGCGGTCGTCGCCATCGCGGTCGGCCTGCGCGCCCCCGTGTTCCTCACGCTGCGCAATGCGCTGGACATTGCCAACGACTCGGCCATCCTCGCCATCCTGGTGATGGGGCAGATGCTGGTGCTGCTCACACGCGGCGTGGACCTGTCCGCCGCGTCCAACCTGGCGCTCACCGGCATGCTGTGCGCGCTGGCCGCACGCGCCTGGCCCGGCATGCCGCTGCCGATGTTGCTGCTGTTGGCAGCCGTCATCGGCGCGCTGCTGGGCGCCGTCAACGGCGTGCTGATCACCG
The DNA here is from genome assembly GCF_041287625.1 of Ideonella sp. GTDB lineage: Bacteria > Pseudomonadota > Gammaproteobacteria > Burkholderiales > Burkholderiaceae_C > Ideonella. The sequence continues at coordinate 173,491 of NZ_JBGGNH010000068.1, read as the reverse complement.
CGTTTTCGCTGCCGCCCATCGTCGTCACGCTGGGCACGCTGTCGGCCTACCGCGGCGCCATCTTCCTGGCCAGCGGCGGCGCGTGGATTTCGGACCACCAGATCCACCCGCTCATCAAAGGCCTGCCGCGCGAAACCTGGCTCGGCCTGCCGGCCCTGCTGTGGCTGGCGCTGCTGGCCGTGGCCGCCACCGCCTGGCTGCTGCGCTGGCGGCGCGAGGGCCGCGAGCTGTATGCGCTGGGCGGCAACCCTTCCGCCGCCACCTATGCCGGCATCCCGGTCAACCGCCGCGTGATGATGGCCTACACGCTGTCCGGCCTGTTCGCCGGCATCAGCGGCCTGTTGTGGGTGGGCCGCTATTCCATCGCCTTCACCGAGCTCGCCGCGGGCTACGAGCTGACGGTGATCGCCGCCTGCGTCATCGGCGGCGTGAGCATTGCCGGCGGCATTGGCAGCGTGACCGGTGCGGTGCTGGGCGTGCTGTTCATCGGCGTGGTCAATGGCGCGCTGCCGGTGATCCAGGTCTCGCCGTTCTGGCAGCAGGCGATTGCCGGCGCCGTCATCCTGTTCTCGGTGGCGCTGAACGCACGCAGCCAAGCCAAGGGCGGCCGGCAGATCCTCGAAACGAAGCACACCGCGGTCACCGCAGGAGTTGCCGCATGAAAGCTTTCGACACCTGGGAGCGCGTGCTGCTCGCGCTCATCGTGCTGGTCTACCTGCTGTTCGGCCTCACGGTGGACAACTTCCTCTCGCCCTTTGCGCTGGCCGACAGCACCTACAACTTCTCCGAGAAGGGGCTGATCGCGCTGGCGATGGCGCTGCTGGTCGTCTCGGGCGAGATCGACCTCTCCGTTGCCGCCACGATGGCGCTGTGTTCGCTGGCGATGGGCTTTGCGATGAAGGCCGGCGCCGGCCTGCCGCTGATGCTGCTGGCTGCCCTCGCCACCGGCATCGCCTGCGGCGCGCTGAACGGCTGGCTGGTCACGCGCCTGCAGCTGCCATCCATCGTCGTCACCATCGGCACGCTGTCGCTTTACCGCGGCCTCGCGCTGGTGCTGCTGGGCGACCAGGCCATCACCGGCTATCCCGAAACGCTGAGCACCTGGGGCAACGGCACGCTGGGCGACCTGCTGGGGGTGGAGAAGCTGATCGTGCCGATCGAGTTCGCGGTGCTGCTGCTCGCGGCCGTCGCGGTCGGCCTGCTGCTGCACCGCACGGTGCACGGCCGGCGCATCTACGCGATTGGCGCCAACGCCGTGGCCGCGCGCTTCTCCGGCGTGGCGGTCAACCGCTACCGCTTCGCGCTGTTTGTCTTCGTCGGCATCATGGCCGCGCTGGCCGCCGTGCTGCTCACCGGCCGCATTGGCAGCACCCGCCCCAACCTGGCCATGGGCTGGGAGCTGGACGCGGTGACCATCGTGATCCTCGGCGGCGTGGCCATCGAAGGCGGGCGCGGCAGCGTGCTGGGCACAGTCCTCGCCGCCGTGCTGCTGGGCAGCTTCACCTTCGCCCTGGGCATGCTGAACGTGCCCGGCATCGTGATGTCCATGATCGTCGGCGCGCTGCTCATTGTCTCGATGGTGCTGCCGCGCCTGCTGCGCCGCCTGAAAGCGCCCACTGGCCTGCGCGTGCAAGGAGCGTGAAGCAATGGCCGATGAAAAGCGCGCCTTCCGCATGTTCCTGAACCCCGGCCAGGCGGACGAATACCGCCGCCGGCACGACGCCCTCTGGCCCGAACTGGCCGCGCTGCTGCGCGAGAGCGGCGTGCACGACTACAGCATCTACCTGGACGCCGAATACCACCTGCTGTTCGCCGTGCAACGCCTGCGCCCCGGCCACACGACAGCCAGCCTGCCCGAACACCCGGTGATGCGCCGCTGGTGGGCCCACATGGCCGACCTGATGCGCACCAACGAAGACGGCTCCCCCGTCGTCGAGCCCCTGCCCTGCATGTTCCACATGGACGAATGAGGTTTCTCTTATCCGAGACGTATTGAATCCGTTCAACTGAGTTTTAGATCCGTTCGCCCTGAGCCTGTCGAAGGGTCTCGCTCCCGTACCGTTCGCCCTGAGCCCGTCGAAGGGTCGGCTCCCCTACCGTTCGCCCTGAGCTTGTCGAAGGGCCGGTTCCAGTACCGTTCGCCCTGAGCCCGTCGAAGGGTCGGTTCCCGTACCGTTCGCCCTGAGCCTGTCGAAGGGTAGGTTCCTGAACCGTTCGCCCTGAGCTTGTCGAAGGGTCTGGCTTCGACAGGCTCAGCCCGAACGGGGAGCTGTGTCAGGCACTCTGAAAACCTCAAAATGAACAAGCCCCTGCCCCCCGACGACGATCTGACCCTGGTCCTGGACATCGGCAAGAGCCACGCCAAGCTGGTGCTGATCGACGCCGCAGGCGAGGTCGTGGCCCGCCAGGTCCAGCCCAACCAGAGCACCCCCGGCCCCGGCTACACCGCCCTCGGCGTGCCTGCACTGGAAGCTTGGCTGTTGGCCACCATCCCAGAGCTGCCCCGCCGCCGCGCCATCCGCCGCCTGTCCATCACCACCCACGGCGCCGCCTTCTGCGGCATTGATGACGCCAAGGGCCTGGTGCTGCCGCCCATGGACTACGAATGGGACGGCTACGGCGACACCCGAGCCGAATGGCAGGCCCTGGCCGACCCCTTCGAAGAAACAGGCACCCCTTTCCTGCCCATGGGCCTGAACGCCGGCCTGCAACTGCACTGGCTGCAGCGCCACCACGGCGAGGCCTGCGCCCGCGTCCAGCACTGGCTGCCCTACCCCCAATACTGGGCCTGGTGGTTCAGCGGCGTGGCCTGCAGCGAAGTCTCGTCCCTCGGCTGCCACACCGGCCTCTGGTCCCCCACCCAAGCCGACTTCAGCCCCTGGGCCTACCGCGCAGGCCTGGCCGCCCGCTTCGCCCCCATCCGCCGCGCCTGGGAAGCCATCGGCACCCTGCGCCCCGCCCTCGCCCAACGCCTGGACCTGCCCCCCGACATCCAAGTCATGGCCGGCTCCCACGACAGCAACGCCTGCCTCGCCCGCTACCTGCGCAGCGACCCGAACGCGCTGGTGCTGTCAACCGGCACCTGGTGCGTGCTGATGGCGCCGGGGGCTTCGGTTGAAGGCCTGGATGCCACGCGCGATGAACTCGTGAACGTCGCGGTCGATGGCCGGCCGGTGCCGACTGCGCGGTTCATGGGCGGGCGGGAGTTCGCCGTGTTGTGTGGAGAGGCGTCGCCGGAGTTGGCGACGGTGGAGGCGCTGGCGGAGGTGATGCGGGAGGGGTGGAAGGCGGTGCCGGCGTTTACGGAGACTGGCGGGCCGTTTCCGGGGCAGCGGGGGCGGGTGCTGCGGCGAGGTATCGAAATTTCGATTGATGCCGTACCGCTTGCGCTTCGGCCTGCGTTGGCTTCGCTTTACTGTGCGGAGGTGACCGCAGCGATGGTTCAGCGTTTAGACCCGCAGGCTGCCGCGGACAGTTTGATTCTTGAGGGACCGTTGGCGGCGAATAAGGCGTTCTGCGAAGCACTCGGCAGGTTCATCGAACCGCGGAGGTTGGTGATCAGCCAGGACGATGTGGAAGGCACTGCACGCGGTGCCTGGCTCCTGGGACAGTCCGACGGCGGGAATTTACGCGCGAGGAAGTCCCTGAAAAAAGGCCCTAATCGGCGCCACCCTAGTTAGCCAATCTTTCGATAGGCCGTGTTGCTGGTCATGCTTCCCGGGACCTTTTCGATCATCCCGGCGGCGACCATACGAGCGAATATCGAACGGATGCGCCAGTCTTCGCGGATCACGCATATCTCGCGCGCCTCGCCATTGCTGATGGAGTCGTGCGACTCCAAGAACGTCATGATTCGTTCTTCCGGTGATGCAAGCTGCTCATGCCGGATGACGACGAGCACGCTCGACTCTCTCTGAACGATCTCTGGCTCTTTCAGATAAAGCAACTTCATCGCGCGAAAGGCTGTGTTGAGCCCTTCACCGACGTCCTTGTTTGGGGGATTGGGGAACTTGTTGATGACCCGAACGATGTTGCCATTACGAGCGAATCGCTCATCGAGAATGTTATGCGGCGTAATGTGGCCCGGCAGACTACCTGGACTCTCAACCTCGACTCGGTTGTCGTAGATCCGAATATGGATGTCATCGGGAATGCTGTAGTCGCGGTGAAGAACAGCGTTCGTGATGATCTCGTGCAGCGTCTCTTCGGGATACTCGACTGAATCCAGTCCCTGCGGGGTCATCCTTCGGATGCCCTCGATGATCGTCTTGGTCATGGCGACTGCCTCATAGACTTGTCGGTAGGCGCAGCCTTCCACCGTACGCGGAACCCCGTCCAACGCCTCCCGCGTTCCCTCGTCGGCAGCGGTTCGATACCGGTACACCTTGATGCCACACCGCTTTGGCAGCAGCGCCTGAGGCTCGTCGGCAAAGAGGACTACTCCCGCGACCGTTGGTTTGTCGTCAATGATGAGTTGCTGTTTTCGCAGCCAGCGGTCTGGCTCTTGATGCGGAACAATCTCGAGAATGAAGCTGATCGTCTCTTCGCTGTTAGTGACTGCCTCATCCTTAGCATCTACCGTCATAGTCTCGAAGGACGAGAGTCCCTTGTTCAGACGAAGACGCTCAAGCGCCTCGGGCTGCGAGATGGGCAGGTTCTGGGCACCTCGGCGGATGTACACCTCGTTGTTGGTCGTGCGAATGATGTCGCGGTTCTTGTGAACCTCGATTTGAACAACACCGCCCGGCCGCCCCTCAGCCTCGAGCCACGTCACGCGGCAGCCTTGGCCGAGCGGCAAGACCGCGTTGATGACTTGCAAGAGGCCGTTTGCTGACTCTTGGTCATCAAAGCCGTCCCACGTCTTCGGTCCACCTGCAGAGGGCTCTTGTATGCCGACGAACAACTCCCCGCCGTCCGAGTTGGCGAAGGCAGCGATGCTTCGCGTCAGCTTTCCAGGTGCGATCGCCTTCGCCTTGAAATCCAAGAAGTGGCTCTCAACCATAGCGAAGAGCTTCTCGACCTCATGGGCCGTCAATGTTGCAGTCTGCATTCAGCTTTCCTCACGGCCCTGTGGGGACCGCAACCCACAAGCTTACCGTGTGCTGCAGGAAGGGGCTCAGCAGCTACTGCCGATGGGTGGGCTGTGAGGCCTAACGAATAGCGTTTATCCGCCAAGCGCGCAGGCTGGAATTGGCGGCATGGAGTGGCCGTGGCCTGCACCCCTCCGCGCCGAGGGCTAGGTCCCCCCTCGCCGTCCCGCAGTCCTTCAATTTCGCCGCCGAACACCGCTGGTGCAAATGTGAAGTGGCGGGAAGGCCGTCGGTGAAGGAATGCAGATTCGGACAAGCGCCTGGGCTACCGCTCCCTGAAACACCAAAGCCCCGCAATGCGGGGCTTTGAGTCAGAGCGCGGATCGGTTGCTGGCTGACTGGCAGTTCAGACACGCTTGCCCGTCACCACCACGATCTGCAGCGGGGCTGCGTCAGCCACCCGGGCCATCGCGACCAAGGCCGCATCGCTGCGAGCCTGGGCCAGCTGAGCTTCCTTGACCTGAGCACCTGCGATCTGCGTGACGCTGCCCAGGACTGCAAACGTGACCACCGCAGCCAAGCCAGCGAAGCTCAGGCGAGCGGTGCTGGAAACGGCAGAGAAGCGGGTGGTGGCGGTGGTCATTTGCGGGCTCCAGTCAGTGGCTGTTGGGGTGTCGATGGATGTACTTTATGAAGACGGACCAACTACCGCGAGCGACTTGCGATGAACTGCAGGGGCGGCGGCGCGGAGCGCTGTCGGCGGAGATGAGCGGCGGCAAGGGTGAATGGGCTTGCCCGTGGGTACGCAACGCGGCAGGCGAGCGGCTGGAGCAGGCTTCGGCGCAGGCGTTGGTGGACGACAGCCCCGGACTACTTCTGCTTCGTCCCCGAGTACGAATTCGCCCCGCGAATGAGCGAGAACCCAGCCGCCGTTCCGTCGCCCGTCAACTCGAAGCGAATCGACATGTCCTGCGCCGTCATGAAGTAGGCGGTCTTGGACTCTGGGAAGAGTTCCATGCGCTTGGGGCCGAACAGGTCGCTCTGGAAGTAAAGGTGCTCGCCTTCGGCGATCACCTGGGCGGGCTTGGCCAGCAGTTGGTAGCTGCCAGCCACCGCCTTGTTTGCGGCGGCGTCCGGCTTGGCGGCCAGTTTCTCGGTCACCTGGAATTCGGGCCAGCCGTATTCGGCGGCGATGCTGCAGAGGACTTCGTCGATGAGCGCGGCGCCGTTTGCGCCGTTGGTCATCACCACGGCGCCTTGGCCGGAGCGGGTGTAGCCGTAGACCTGCGAGCGAAAGCCTTCGGTGCCGCCGCTGTGGCTGAAGCTGGTGGTCTGGCCCAGGTTTTCGACGAAGAAGCCCAGGCCGTATTCGCCCAGGCCGCGGGTCAGCATGGTCGAGGCCATGCCGCGCGACAGCAGCTTGTTGGACTGGCCGGCCTCCGCACGCTGGACTTCGGTGATGACACGCGCCAGGTCAGTGGGCGTGGTCCACAAACCGGCCGCGGCGGATTCCGGGTACACGTGCCAGCCGCCTTTGACGGCCGTGCCGTCGGCGCTGTGGCCGGTCGCCGCCAGTTCACGCCAGCCGGGCGGCAGCGACTGCGCAAACGTGCTGTGGGCCATGCCCAAGGGGCTCAACACTGCCGCCTGCATGTACTGCTCGAACGGCTGCTGGCTGGCCTCGCTCATCATCAGCTGGACGACGCTGAAGCCGCCGCCGGAATAGCGCCACGCGCTGCCGGGCACGGCCTCGACACGGACCGGGGCGGAGTTCGCAGGCGGCAGGCCATCGAGCACCTGCGGCAGCGTCGGGATCTTCTGGCCGGTTTCATAGCCATCGAAGCCGTGCACCGACAGGCCCGCGCTGTGGTTGAGCAGCATGCGCAGGCTGACCTCATGGCCCGCGGTGAACGCATTGCCCGGAATCTGCCAAGCAGACAGCTGCCGATTCGCCGCCCCGTCCAGCGAGAGCTTGCCCCGTTCGACCAGGCGCAACGCGCCGATGGCGCTGACGGCCTTGCTGACGGACGCCGCCTGGAACAGCGTGGTGGTCGTCGCGGGTCGTTGGCTCGCGGCATCGAGCACGCCGTAGGCACGTGCCCATGCGACCTGGCCGTGGTCGATCACGGCAATGCTGACAGCCGGCACTTGATGGAACGCCATGCGCTCGGCGATGGCCATCTTGCGGTTCGGCGAATCCTTGACCACGACCCGCGTGGACAGGCCTTGCGCCACCCGTGAAATGCGCGCCTCGTCGGCCGTTGATGCGGGCGGTTCGGAGACCGTGGGCTCGGCCGCGTGAACCTGCAGGCACAGCGCCAACAGAAGGAGCGCGCCGCACGACATGCGTTGTTGTTGGTGTTTCATCGAAGGAGCGTTTCGTCATGGGCAGCAAGCGCGGCGGCGTCCGCCTTGGCGACTTGCCCGGCGGGGAACAGCGCCCCGCCGCCGTGGGTTGTACCAAGAGACAGCGTCGATGCAGGCCGTGGCACCCAAAAACGACAAAGCCCCGCGATGCGGGGCTTTGAGTCGGAGCGCAAATCGGATGCTGACTGGCAGCTCAGGCACGCTTGCCCGTCACAACCACGATCTGCATCGGGGCTGCATCAGCCACCCGGGCCATCGCGACCAGCGCGGCATCGCTGCGGGCCTGGGCCAGTTGGGCGTCCTTGACCTGCGCACTGGCGATCTGCGTGACGCTGCCCAGGACCGCGAACGTGACCACCGCAGCCAGGCCGGCGAAGCTCAGGCGAGCGGTGCTGGAAACAGAGGCGAAGCGGGTGTTGGCGGTGGTCATTTAGGGGCTCCAGTCAGTGGCTGTTCGGGTGTCGATGGATGCACTTTATGAAACCAAACCGATCACTGCGAGCGGCTTGCGACGAACTGCAGGGAAGGCGGCGCGGAGCGCTGCCAGGACGGGATGAGCGGTGGCGTGGGGCACGCCAGCCATGGTCCGCGAGCCGGCCGCACTCAAATACCTGGCCGGGCAGCCGATATCCCTGCATTGCGGCGCCATCCGAGCCCCGGCAACCACCACAGCGGCGCCATGGGCGCCGCACTTCTGGAAGCATTGCATGAACTTCAGCTCTCGATTGTTCGTCTGCGCCGCGGTGCCGGCAGCCCTGTTCATCGCCGCACTCTCCACCGGCCTCTGGAGCCTGGTGCGCACACAGGACGAGTTCGACCGATACATCAGCACCGAGCAGGCTGCCGCCAGCGGCCTGTCGGAAATGTATGCACAGGGCCTGCAGATGGGTCAGGCGCTGCGCAACATCGTGCTCGACCCTGCCAACAAGAAGGCTTACGACAACTTCACGAGCGCCGAAGCCGGCTATGAAAAGGCCAGGGCCGAGACCGGGCAGGCCGTGCGTGGCACGCCGGCCCAGGCCAGCCTGGACAGCCTGGCGCCCTTGCGCGAGGGGCTGGCCGCCAAACAGAAGGTGGTGCTGGGATTGGTGAGCACCGATCCAGCCGCGGCGGCCAAGGCCTTGACTGCCGGCGAGACACCGGCCTGGCGCAGCCTGCGCGCCAAGCTGCTCGAGCAGATTGACGCCGGTCGCAAGACCGCCATCGAGACACATGCCAAAACCAAGCAGCGCGCCAACCAGACGACGGTGCTGACGCTTGCGCTGGCGGTGGTGGCGGCTGCGGTAGCGGTTGGCCTTTGCTGGGCGATGCGCCGCACGGTGGCGCGTGAACTCGGCGGCGATCCCGCCGGGGCCCGCGAGGCCTTGCGCCGCATGGCCGACGGCGACCTCGGCTTCGAGCTTGCGGTGGTGCCCCCGGCCGGCAGCCTGATGGGCGAACTGCTGCGCACTCAGCACCGACTGCAGGAATTGGTGAGTCAAGTCCACGCCAGCACCGAAAGCATCAACACCGCCAGCAGCGAAATCGCCACCGGCAACCACGACCTGAGCCTGCGCACCGAACAAACGGCCTCCAGCCTGCAGGAAACCGCCTCGTCGATGGAGCAGCTCACCAGCAACGTCAAACAGGCGGCCGATGCAGCTCACCAGGCCAACCAGTTGGCCACTTCGGCGGCCGAGGTGGCCCAGCGTGGTGGCAATGTGGTGGCGCAGGTGGTCTCGACCATGGGCCAGATCAACACCAGCTCAAAGAAGATCGCCGACATCATCGGCGTCATCGACGGCATTGCGTTCCAGACCAACATCCTGGCGCTGAACGCCGCAGTGGAGGCGGCGCGTGCCGGTGAACAGGGCCGCGGTTTCGCCGTGGTTGCCAGCGAAGTGCGCAGCCTGGCGCAGCGCAGCGCCACCGCGGCGCGCGAGATCAAGTCCTTGATCGGCGCCTCTGTGGACAACGTGGAAGGTGGCTCGCGCCTGGTGGCCGATGCCGGCCGCACGATGACGGAAATCGTCACCTCGGTGCAGCGGGTCGCCGACATCGTCGGCGAGATCACCAGCGCCGCGGGCGAACAGTCAGCGGGCATCGGCCAGATCAACATGGCGGTGAACCAGCTCGACCAGATGACGCAGCAGAACGCTGCGCTGGTGGAGGAATCGGCCGCCGCCGCGCAGTCGATGAAAGACCAGGTGGTGCGGCTTTCCGGCGTGGTCGGCACTTTCAGGCTGCGCGCCAAGGCCTGAACGACGCTTTCACGTCCCGGCGGTCTGGACGCCGGGTCGGCCGCCTCCATGCGCCCCCCAAAGTGGACGCGGGTCGCGCAAACAACAAAGCCCCGCAATGCGGGGCTTTGAGTGGGAGCGCGAATCGGGTTCTGGCGCGTAGATCAGGCACGCTTGCCCGTCACGACGACGATCTGCACCGGCGCCGCGTCCGCCTGATGGGCCATCGCGACCAGCGCTGCATCGCTGCGCGCCTGGGCCAGCTGGGCCTCCTTGACCTGGGCGCCAGCGATCTGCGTGACGCTGCCCAGGACAGCCAACGTGACCACCGCAGCCAAGCCGGCGAAGCTCAGGCGAGCGGTGCTGGAAACGGCAGAGAAGCGGGTGTTAGTGGTGGTCATTTGCGGGCTCCAGTCAGTGGCTGTTGGGGTGTCGATGGATGTACTTTATGAAGCCGGGCCGATCGCCGCGAGCGGCTTGCGACGAACTGCAGGGAAGGCGGCGCGGAGCGCTGCCAGGACGGGATGAGCGGTGGCGTGGGCCAGCCCGCTATAGTCCGGCCCCCTGCCCGCCGACTGGCCTTTCATCCAGCTTTCCCCATGAGCCTCGCCGACCTTCGCACGGCCCTGAACGCCGAGCTGGCGGCCACGCCTGAGTACTACGACTTCAAGGTACTGCGCACCGAGCGCGAAGGTGCGCTGTGGCGCGTGACCCTGGCGCCGGGGTATGTGTTTGCGGAGGGGCAACGGCCGGGGCAGGCTTCGGCGCAGGCCTTGCTGGACGACAGCCTGGATGGGGCTTCGGCCTGGTGGGGCTCGCCGGAGAAAGGCGGCGCCAGCGTGCTGGCGGTGGTGGTGGAAGACGACCAGCTGGTGCTGCAGAACGCGAGTTCGCCGCCGCCGGGGACTGACCTGTTGATCCGCCTGTACCCGCCGCGCTTCCTGAATGCGGTGGCGGATGCCTGGTGGGACACGCCCTGGGCCGAACGGGCGCTGGACTGCTTGCCGGATCTGGCGCGGCCGGAAGTGCTGGCCGACGGAGCGGTGCTGACCGGCGAACCGTTTCGCTGGCTGCGGCCGGCGCAGCGGCAGGCGCTGTCGCTGCCGAGGGCCAGCAGCGGCTTCCTGTGGGGGCCGCCTGGCACCGGCAAGACGACCACGCTGGGTGTGATGCTGGCCGAGTACCTGGAGCGCCGGCCGCAGGCGCGCGTGCTGCTGCTGTCCACCACCAACCAGGCGGTGGACCTGGCGACGCTGGCGGTGGACAAGGCGCTGCAGAAAGGTCGCAGGGAAACCTTGCGGTCGACCGTGCGCCGCCTCGGCACGCGCTTCGACGCGGCGGCCTACGCCGGCCGCGAGCACCTGCTGCCGACGGACGACCACGACCTGATTGGCCGCCTGGCGCGGGCCGAGGCGGCGCGGCCGTCCCCGCGGGAGGCCGCGAAGCTGAAAGCCTGGGCGGACCGGCTGGCCGCGCTGCGCGAGGAGCTGCGCGCCCAGTCGCTGAAGGTGCTGCGCAGCTGCCGGCTGGTGAGCATGACCACCACGCGCGCAGCCTTCACGCTGAAGACGCTGCGCGAGCTGGCGCCTGGAGACGACGAACCACCGTTCGACCTGCTGGTGTTCGACGAGGCCAGCCAGGTGAGCCTGGCGCATGCGCTGGCCTTGATGCCGCTGGGCCGTGCGCGGCTGTTTGCCGGCGACCCGCAGCAGCTCTCGCCGGTGCTGCGCAGCGACGACCGGCTGGCGCGCCGCTGGCTGGGCCGCTCGGCGTTTGGTGAGATGCCACCGCGCGGCGCTTCCGTGGCTTTGTTGGACGAACAGTCGCGCATGGCGGGGCCGATCAGCGAGCTGGTGAGCGACCTGTTCTACGACGGCGCGCAGCGCGTGGCCGACGACGCCTTGGCCTCGCCTGCCTGGCTGGCGGCACGCCAGCGCGCGCTGGGCGACGCGGACGCCAGCACGCATGTGCATGTGCACCGCCTGAAGACCGATGGCGCCTGGTCGGCCGCGGAGCGCGGGCCGGTGCGCCGCGAGTCGGCCGAGCTGATCGCCACCACAGTAGCCGCCGCGCTGGCCAGCGGCAAATGGCAGCCGCAGGAGCTGATCGTGCTGACGCCGTTCCGCGCGCAGCGGGCGCTGATCCGCCAGCGGCTGTGGGCCCACGGCGTGCCGGAAACGGTGAAGGTCAGCACGGTGCACCGGGCGCAAGGCAGCGAGGCGCCGGCGGTCCTGTTCGACCCCGCCGATGGCGCCCAGCCCTTCCTGCAGACCGAAGAAGCGCAGCGCCTGCTGAACGTGGCGCTCAGCCGGGCGCAGGCCAAGGTGCTGGTCTACCTGTCGGCGGCAGACGTCACGAACCCGATGCTGGCCGCGCTGGTGCAGCGCCTGAAGCTGGGCAGCGACACACGCGAAGCCGTGCCGCTGCTGGCCCTGGCGCGCCAGCCCGGCTTCCCGGCCAATGCGCTGGGCCTGCGCGTGAGCGCCGGGCGCCACACCGGCGAGGTCTCGCGGCTGAGCCCGGACGGGACGCAGTTCTGGCTGGTCAACGAGCGCAGCGGCGCCGAGCAGCTGTTCGACGCCGAGTTCTGGCGCGCCAAGGCGCGCGGCTGAACACCGCCACCGCTACGGACCGGCCGCATCCAGCTGCTCGCGCAGATAGCGCCCGGGCGGCAGGCCCACGTGGCGCGTGAACGCCACGTTGAAGGTGCTGGCCGAGCTGTAGCCCACGCGCTGCGCCACCTCGGCAATGCCGGCTTGCCTGGCGCGCAGCAGTTGCTTGGCCATGGCCATGCGCCAGGCCAACAGGTAGGCCATTGGCGCCATGCCCACCGCGCGGCTGAAGCGCTCGAAGAAGGTGGAGCGCGACAGTGCGGCTTCCTTGGCCAGCAAGGCGACTGTCCACGGCCGGGTCGGGCTTTCGTGCATGTGGCGCAAGGCGACCGCGACCCGCGCGTCAGCCAGGCCACGCGCAAGGCCAGGCGAGCTGGCGCTGCCGGCGCCTGAGCGCAGCGCCTCGATGAACAGCACTTCGAGCAGGCGCGCCAGCACCACCTCGCGCGCCGGCCGCTGCTCGCGCGATTCGTCCACCACCAGCTGCACCAGCGTGGCCAGCCGGGCTTGGCCGCGCACGTGCACAAGCTCGGGCAGCAGCGTGACCAGCAGCGCCGCGTCTGGCGAGGCAAAGCCGCAGTAGCCCACCAGCAGGCGGACCTCGGCAGGGCCACCGGGCCGGCCGTGCCGGGTTTCGCCAGGCAGCAGCGTGACGGTCGATGGGGCGTTGCCACCGGGCGTGGGCGACTCCAGGCCCGACATCGTGAAACCGTGAGCCGACGGGATCAGCACGAAGTCATCCCGTTCGAGCGTGATCGGCGCGTGGCCGTCGGCTTCGAGACGGCACGCGCCTTCGAGGATCACGCAATAGAACGGCTGGCCGGCTTCCGAGCGGCGCACGGTCCAGGCGCCTGCGCCGCTGGCGATCTTGGAGAACCGGGCGCCGGGCTGCAGCAGCGAAACCACCTCGGTCAGTGGATCGACCATCGTCGGACTTCCGAACAATGAATTCGGACTTTTGATTGTGGACCGTCCGGACTGTAGAACCTATCGTCTGTTCATCGCAAGTCCCCGCAATCCTTCAAAGGACCCCTCATGAAAACCATCCTGATCACCGGCTGCTCGTCCGGCTTTGGCCTGGCAACCGCCAGGCATTTCCTTGCCAACGACTGGCAGGTCATCGCCACGATGCGCACGCCGCGCGAAGACCTGCTGCCGAAGTCCGAGCGCCTGAGGATGCTGGCGCTGGACGTGGCGGACCCCGAAAGCATTCGCCAGGCGGTGGCGGCGGCAGGGCCGATCGACCTGCTGGTCAACAACGCCGGCATCGGCCTGCTGGGCGTCTTCGAAGGCAGTTCGATGGACCTGGCCCGCGAGATCTTCGAGACCAACACCATGGGCACCTTGATGCTGACGCAGGCGGTGTTGCCGCAGTTCAGGCAGCGGCGGTCCGGTGTCATCGTCAACGTGTCGTCCAGCACCACGCTGCTGCCGTTGCCGCTGCTCTCGGTCTACACCGCGAGCAAGGCAGCGGTCAACGCCTTCACCGAGTCGCTTGCGCTGGAGTTGAGGCCGTTCAATGTGCGGGTCAACCTGGTGCTGCCAGGGCGCTCGCCCGAGACCTCGTTTGGCAAGAACGCGCAGCCGCGCATGCAGGGCGGCGTGCCGCAGGCGTATGCCGAATTCGCGCAAGGCGTCTTCACGGCCATGGGCCAATCGCAAGGCCCGGTGACGCATGCGGAGGATGTGGTGGCGGCCATCTGGCGCGCGGCGAATGATCCGTCGTGCCCCGTGCGCTTGCCGGCGGGCGCGGACGCGGTGGCGCTGGCGGGGGTACGCTGAAGCTGCCTCGCCGGCAGCAGCGAGAATCTGGCGCTCGCCGCCTCGCCACACGCCTTCATGCAAGCCCTGCTCGACGCCATCCGCACGATGGCCCTCTCCACCGACGCCCAGCGCATCTTCCACGGCCGCGGTGGCCTGCATCCCGGTTGCGAACACCTGTCGCTGGACTTCTTCCCGCCCGTGTGGGTGCTGACCAGCTTCCAGCCTGTGGCGGACGAGGAACTGGCCGCCGTGGGCGAAGCGCTGGCGCAGCGCTGGGCACAGCTGGCGCCGGGCCAGCCGCTGAACTGGGTCTTCCAGTGCCGGCACGAAGGCAAGAGCAGCACGCAGCTGATGGCCGGCGCGGTGCCGGACCCGCACTGGGTCAGCGAAGACGGGGCACGCTTTCGGGTGCACGTGGGCAAGGGGCAGAACCACGGCCTGTTCCTGGACATGGCCGAGGGCCGGCGCTGGGTGCGCAAGCATGTGGCCGAACACACCACCGAAGACCATCGCGTGCGGGTGCTGAACCTGTTCGCCTACACCTGCGCGTTTTCGGTGGTGGCCCTGCAGGCCGGCGCGCGGCAGGTGGTGAACCTGGACATGAGCCAGGGCGCGCTGGGCATCGGCCAGCAGAACCACCGCTTCAATGACGTGTCCGCCAACGCCAGTTTCCTGCCGCACGACCTGTTCAGCTCCTGGGGCAAGGTGACGCGCAGCGGGCCTTACGGGCTGATCATCGTGGACCCGCCCAGCTACCAGAAAGGCAGCTTCGTCGCGACCAAGGACTACGCCCGGCTCATCAAACGCCTGCCGGACCTGCTGGAACCAGACGGCCACGTCTTGCTGTGCCTCAATGCGCCGGAACTGGGGCCGGCTTTCCTGCAGGACCCGATGCGTGAACTGGCGCCGGAGCTGACGTTCGTGGAACGCGTGGCCAACCCGCCGGCGTTTGCCGACGTGTCTGACCAGCGCTCACTGAAGGTGCTGGTGTACCGCGCGCCGCCGCTGATGAAGGCCGATTAACTGCCTGCGGCGACATGCGCCGCAAAAGCCTGCACCTTGGCCGACTGGCGGCGCTGCGGCGGGCTCACCAGGTGGATGGGCAGCGGCGGCGCGGGCCAGTCCGGCAGCAGCCGCTGCACCTCGCCGGAAGCCAGTTCTGCCTCGAACAGCCAGGTGGGCGCCTGGCCGATGCCCATGCCGGACAGCACCGAGGCACGGATGACCTCGCTGCTGTCGGTCTGCAGATTGCCCTGAGCCCGCAACGTGACCTGGGTGCCCACGGCCACTGGCGCGCCCGGGCCGGCAGTGAAGGTCCAGCTGATGGCGCTGTTCAGTTCGGAGTAGACGATGCAGTTGTGCTGCAGCACGTCTTCCGGCAGGCGCGGCGCCTGCAGGCCGGGCGGTAGCGCGCGCAGGTACTCGCGGCTGGCCAGCAGCACGCGATGGGTGCTGCCCACGCGACGCGCCACCAGCGAACTGTCGGCCAGCTCGCCAATGCGCACCGCCACGTCGATGCCCTGCTCCACCAGGTCCACGAAGCCGTCGTCCAGCCGCAGGTCGATCTTCACCGCCGGATGCGCGGCCAGGAAGCTCTTCACCAGCGGCAGCAGCTTCAGCCGGCCATAGGCGACCGACGAGGCCACGCGCAGCCAGCCGCTGAGCTGCTGCTCGCCTTCGCGTGCCGCGCCTTCGGCCTCGGCGATTTCGCCGACCAGCCGGCGCGCCTGCTCGAAGTAGCGGCTGCCGGCTTCCGTCAGCGCCAGCGAGCGCGTGGTGCGGCTGAGCAGCCTGGCGCCCAGCGCGTGCTCCAGCGCCGCCACCTGCTTGCTCACCGCGCTCTGCGTGGACTGCGTCTCGCGCGCCACGGCCGAGAAGCTGCCGCTCTCGACCACGCGCACAAAGGTCTGCATGGCTGCCAGCCGGTCCATGTCGTTCGCCTTCATTCATTCCAGATAGGACTGGATGTTAGGCGGATTGGCTGGCTAGTGCGTTTGGCGGGCGCGAATCACAGTCCAACCCATCGATTCACCCCTTGAAGGAAACCCAGATGAACACCGCAACCCACACCCCCGTCGTGCTGATCACCGGCGCGCTCACCGGCATTGGCCGCGCCACGGCGCTGGCCTTTGCCCGCGAAGGCGCCAGCGTGGTCGTCTCCGGCCGCCGCGACGAAGCCGGCCAGGCGCTGGCCACGGAGCTGCGCGCGCTGGGCGTGCAGGCCGAATACCTGCGGGCCGACGTGCGCATGGAAGCCGACGTGCGCGGCCTGGTCGACCAGGTCGTCGAACGCTTCGGCCGGCTCGACGTGGCCGTCAACAACGCCGGCACCGAAGGCACGCTGGGCGCCGTCACCGAGCAGACGGCCGAGAACTACGAAGCCACCTTCAGCACCAATGTGCTGGGCACCTTGCTGGCGCTGAAGCACCAGATGCGCGTGATGCTCAAGCAGGGCGCGGGCGCCATCGTCAATGTCTCGTCCATGGCCGGCCAGGTCGGCATCCCAGGCGCTTCGGTCTACGTGGCCAGCAAGCATGCGGTGGAAGGCCTGACCAAGAGCGCTGCGCTGGAAGGCGCCGGAGCCGGCGTGCGGGTCAACGCAGTCGCCCCGGGCCCGGTCGCCACGCAGATGCTGGACCGCTTCGTCGGCAACAACGAGTCCAACAAGGCCGGCTTCCTGGCGACCATCCCGGCCCGCCGCGCGGCGCAGCCCGAGGAGATCGCGCAGACCATCGTCTTCCTGGCCAGCGACAAGGCGCGCTACCTGACGGGCCAGTCGGTGGCGGTGGACGGCGGCTACACGGCGCAGTGAGTTCAGCCGCGGCGCGCCCTGGCCGGCGCGGCGCCGCGGGCGGCCTTGCTGCCGCCCCGCCCGCCGCCGCCGGACAGGTTGGCCGCGATCATCGCGGCCAGCAGCAGCACCAGCCACGAGAAGTACAGCCACAGCAGGAACAGCGGGAAGGCCGCGAAGGCGCCGTACACGGCCTTGTAGGTCGGCAGCTTGACCAGGTAGGCCGCGAAGCCGCGCTTGCCCAGTTCCAGCGCGGCGCTGGCCAGCAGCGCGCCGAAGAATGCGTGGCCCAGCGGCACCTGGGCGTTGGGCACGAAGCGGAACAGCGCCGTCAGCGCGGCCAGGAACAGCAGCGCCGGCCCCAGGTCCAGCACGAAATGCAGCGAAGGCGGCAGCGCGCCGATCAGGCCCATGGACGCGCCCAGCAGGTAGGAGCTGGCCCACAGGCTCAAGGCCAGCACCGGCGGGCCCACGGCCAGCATCAGCAGGTACAGGCCCACACGCTTGAAGAACGGCCGGTTGCGCTTGACCTGCCACATCTGGTTGAGCGCGTTTTCCACCGTGAGCAGCATCGCCACGGCCGTCACCAGCAGGAACAGCGAGCCCAGCCAGGTCAGGCCGTCCGCATTCGCGGCGAACTGATTCAGGTACTTCAACACCGTGCGCGAAATGTCCGCCGGCAGCAGGCCCTTGAGCACGTAGTCGTCGATCACGCCTTCGAGCCGGCTGAACATCGGCACCCGCGTGAACAGCGCGAAGCTCACCGCTAGCAGCGGCACGGCGGACAGCAGGCTGGTGAAGGTCAGGCTGCCAGCGACCTGCACCAGGCGCTCCTTGCGGGCGCGTTGAATCGTGAGTCGGATCAGGCTGAACATGCGGGGCGGAGGGAAGCGGACATGTGATTGTGCGGGGCGAGCCAGAATGCCGCCCATGCAGCATCTGAAGTTTTGGGTCTTGGCGCTACTCGGCCTGGCCGCGTGCCGTGCGCACGCGGCCGGCGACGCCGTTGCCGGCAAGGCGGCCTTTGCGCCCTGCGCCTCCTGCCACCAGGTCGGCCCCTCTGCACGCGCCGGCTTCGGGCCGCAGCTCAACGGCATCATCGGCCGGCCGGCAGGCGCCACGGCGGACTACACCTATTCGGCCGCGATGAAAAACTCGAAGATCGTCTGGACCGAGCAGACGCTGGCCGCCTTCATCAAGGACCAGAACAGCGTGGTGCCCGGCACCAGGATGCGCTTTGCCAGCTGGGGTTATGGCGACCAGAAGATCGCCGACCTGCTGGCCTACCTTCGCACCTTCCAGGCCCGATGAAAGCGACCCGGTCTTGACGCCGCTGTCCCGGCTCTCGGCCGACTGGCCCCACATCAGCGCGCTGCTGGACCAGGCGCTGGCCCTCCCGCTGGCGCAGCGCGAGGCCTGGCTGGCGGCACTGGCGGGGCCGGACGCCGCCCACCGCGAGCCCCTGCGCCAACTGCTCGCCACGCAGGCCGAACTCGAAGGCGGCGATTTCCTGCAGGCGCTGCCGCAGCTGCCCGACACCCGCAGCAGTGGCGAGCCGGCGCCCGGCCTGCGGGTCGGCCCGTGGCGGCTGGTCTTGGAGATTGGCCGCGGCGGCATGGGCAGCGTGTGGCTGGCCGAGCGGGCCGACGGGCTGATGGACCGCCGCGTGGCGCTGAAGCTGCCGCGCGTGACCTGGCACGACGCCTTCACTGAACGGCTGGCGCGCGAGCGCCGCATCCTCGCCGGGCTGGAGCACCCCCACATCGCGCGGCTCTACGACGTGGGCCAGGACGACGCGGGCCGGCCCTGGCTGGCGATGGAGCACGTCGAGGGCGAAGCCATCGACACCTGGTGCCGCCAGCATGCGCTGACGCTGCGCGAGCGCGTGGCGCTGGTGCTGCAGGTGGCCGACGCGGTGGCCCATGCGCATGCGCGGCTGGTGGTGCACCGCGACCTGAAGCCGGCCAACATCCTGGTCACGCCGGCCGGCCAGACCAAGCTGCTGGACTTCGGCATTGCCAAGCTGCTGGAGGACGACGGCCCGGCCGACGCGACCGCACTGACCGAGCTGACCGGTCGCGCGATGACGCTGGCCTATGCCAGCCCGGAGCAGGTGCGCGGCGAGCCCCTGGGCACGGCGAGCGACATTTACTCGCTGGGCGTGGTCGCCTGCGAACTGCTGGCCGGCGGCCGCCCCTACCGCACTCGCCACGCCAGCCGGGCCGAGCTGGAAGAGGCCATCGTCTCGCAGCAGGAACTGCGTGCCAGTGACGTAGCGCCGGACCGCGCCACCGCCCGCGCACTGCGCGGCGACCTGGACGCGGTGCTGGGCACGGCGCTGAAGAAGGCGACCGCCGAGCGCTACCCGACCATGGACGCCTTCGCCCGCGACCTGCGCCGCTGGCTGGCCGGCGAGCCGGTGGAGGCGCGGCCCGATGGTTGGCGCTACCGCACGGCCAAGTTCGTGCTGCGCCACCGCGTGCCGGTGGCCGCCGGCACGGCCGTGGTGCTGGCACTGGCCGTGGGTGCCACCGTGGCGCTCTGGCAGGCACGGCAGGCCGGGCTGCAAGCCCACAAGGCACTGGCCGAGGCGGCCACCGCCAAGGCGGTTCAGGACTTCCTCGAAGACATCTTCCAGCTCAACGGCGGCGATGCCGACGACCCCGACAGCGCCCGGCAGACCACGGCAAGCGAGTTGCTGGCGCGCGGCGAAGCCCGCATAGACAGTTCGCTGGCCGACGCACCCGAGGCGCACCTGCGGCTGTTGGGCACCATGGCCGCAATGTACAGCGGCATGGCGGCACTCGAAAAGGCCGCCGAACTGCAGCAGCGCCGCGTGGCGCTGGCCCGCACACGCTTTGGTGCCGACAGCCGCGAAGCCGCCGAGGCGCTGGCCGCGCAAGGCGCCGCGCTGGCCTTGCTGGACCGGCGGCGCGAAGCCAGTGCGGCCGTGAACGAGGCGGCGGGCCTGCTCGATAGGCTGGGCGACAGCGCCAGCAGCGCGCGCTTCAGCATCGAGATGACGCGTGCATTGATCGGCCAGCGCGCCGACTACCCGGCCGGGCTTGCGGCCGCCGAACGCGCGGTGGCCATCGCCCGCCAGCGCCATGCACGGGGCGACCTGGTGCGCGCGCTGCAGGTGCGCAGCGAGATCGCGGCCAGCACCGGCGAGCAAGCGCTGGCGCGGGACAGCGCGCAGGAGGCCATCGCCATCGCCGAGCAGGACCTGAAGCAAGGCGGCAACCAGCTCTCGGCGCTGTACGTGTCGCTGGCCGATGCGCAGGTGGGCCTGAACGCGCTGGACGAGGCCGACGCGAGCTTCCAGCGCGCCATCGCGATTGCCGACCAACGCAACCGCATCGCGCCGATCTACCGCCACACCGCCGAGCGCCGCTACGGCAGCTTCCTGCGCCGCTACGGCCGGCTGCGCGAAGCCGTGGCCATGCACCAGCCGGGCTATGCCTGGGCGCGCGCCAACCCGGCCGGCTACGGCACCATCGCGCCGATGCTGGTGGTCGAATACGGCCGCGCGCTCGCGGCCTACGGCCGGCCGGAGCAGGGCCTGGCGGTGTACGACGAAGGCCTGACGCTGCAGCAGCGCTCGGGTGGCAACGCGCCCGAAACGGTGGCCTCGATCCGGCTGTTCCGCGGCCAGGCGCTGCTGGACCTGGGCCGGCTGGACGAGGCGCGTGCCGAGTCGCGCCAGGCGCATGCGTATTTCGACCTCGGCAAGTCCGGCACGCCGCCCGCGCTGGCGGCGCTGGACCGCGGCATCGAGCTGCGCGCCGGCCATGCCGCGGCCGTGTTGCGGGCCTGGCAGGCCGCGCGCGTGACCCGGCAGCAGCCGGCCGATCCCGAGCTGTCTGCCGCGCCCGGCCTGCTCACCGAAGCGGCCCGGCTGCACCTGGCGGCGGGCGACGGGGCGCGCAGCGCAGCGCTGGCCCAGGCGGCGCTGCAGCAGGTCACGCAAGACCCGCAGCGGGCCTGGCGCGCGGAGCTGGAGGCCGATGCCACGCGCACGCTGGGCGAGGCCTTGTTGCAACAAGGCGAGGCCGGCCCGGCGCGCGAAAACCTGGCGCGCGCGCTGGTGCTGGCGCAGCAGGTGCGTGACCCGCAGCGCAGCCCGGCCGTGGCCGACACGCTCGCCGCACTGGCGCTGGCGCAGGCCCGCACCGGCGATACCGCGGGCGCCAGGGCCTCGGCCGAGCAGGCGCGCCGCATCCGCGCGACGCACGCCGACGGCGTGTCGCCCACGGCACCGTAGGCCAGCGCGCGACGGCTTCGAGCGGGCCGCCGCAAGCTGTCGAAAGCCTGTCGTAGGTGGAAACCGACGCACGCTGCGGAGGGGGCATTCCTACATTGGCGTACCGCAATTCAGCATTCCATGCGGACCCAACCCATGACAGACCAAAACCTTGCCCGCGGCGTGTTCCTGGCCGCCGTTTCACTCGCCTTCGGGCTGGGGGCGTACATCGACTACCCCCTTGGCACTTTCAACCGCGCGGGCCCCGGGCTGTTCCCGCTGATGGTGAGCAGCCTGCTGCTGCTCATCGCGCTGGCAATGATCGTGCGCTCGCGTTTCGTCGCGCAGGTCCCGATGCACTTCAACATGAAGAACATCGGCCTGCTGATGGTGGCGCTGTGCGGCTTTGCCGCCCTCTCCAAGCTGCTGGACATGGCGGTGGGCATCACCTTCATGGTCTTCGTGGCGGGCTTCGCGGCCACCTCGTATTCCTTCAAGCGCAACTGCATCATTTCCGCCAGCCTGATCGCCGTCGCGTTCGGGTTCCAGCACCTGCTCGGCCTCAACCTTCCGCTGTTCTGATGGACATCCTGCACAACCTCGCTTTTGGCTTCGGCCAGGCGCTGACCTTCCAGAACCTGATGTATTGCGCCATCGGGTGCACGGTCGGCACGCTGGTCGGCCTGCTGCCCGGCCTCGGCCCGCTGGCCACCATCAGCCTGCTGCTGCCGCTGACCTATTCCATCCCCACCGGCGGCGCGCTGATCATGCTGGCCGGCATCTACTACGGGGCCCAGTACGGGGACAGCGTGAGCGCGATCACGATGAAGATCCCGCATGCCAGCAGCATCGTGGCCTGCATCGACGGCTACGCGATGACGCTCAAGGGCAAGACCGGCCTGGCGCTGTTCACGGCCGGCGTGTCGAGCTTCATCGGCGGCACCGTGTCCATCATCGTCATCTCCTGCCTGGCGCCGGCGCTGGGTGAGGTGGCGCTGCTGTTCGGGCCGGCCGACTACTGCGCGCTGATGCTGGTGGGCTTTGTCTGCGTGAGCTTCGTGACCACCGGCAGCCTGCTCAACGGCCTGGCGATGTGCCTGATCGGCGTGCTGCTCGGCCAGGTCGGCACCGACGTGACCAGCGGCATGCCGCGCTACACCTTCGACCTGCCGCAGCTGGCCGACGGCGTGGGCCTGGTCAGCGTGGCGCTGGGCTGCTTCGGCATTGCCGAGATCACCAAGAACCTGGACGAGAAGCAGCAGCGCACGCCCTTCAACGGCGCGATCAAGCTGATGCCGACCTGGGCGGAGTTCAAGCGCATCATCCCCAGCGCGCTGCGCGGCAGCATCGTGGGTTCGGCGCTGGGCATCCTGCCCGGCGGTGGCCCGGTGATCGCCCAGTTCGCGGCCTACGCGCTGGACAAGAAGGTCAGCAAGTACCGCCACGAGATTGGCGACGGCGCGATCGAAGGCGTGGCCGGCCAGGCCGCGGCAGACGAAGCGGCAGCCCGCACCAGCTTCATCCCGCTGATGAGCATCGGCATTCCGGAGAACCCGGTGATGGCGCTGATGATGGCCGCGTTCATCATCAAGGGCATCCAGCCGGGCCCGAACATGATCACCGAGCATGCCGACCTGTTCTGGGGCCTGGTGGCCAGCATGTGGATCGGCAACTGCTTCCTGCTGGTGCTGAACGTGCCGCTGGTGCGCTACTGGCTGTCGGTCTTCAAGATCCCGTACTACGCGCTGTTCCCGGCCATCCTGTTCTTCTGCTGCATCGGCACCTACAGCGTCAACAACAACCTGGACGACATCTTCACCACGGCAGCCTTCGGCCTGGGCGGCTACATCTTCATGCGACTGGGCATGGACGCCGCGCCGCTGATGCTGGGCTTCATCCTCGGCCCGATGCTCGAAGAGAACTTCCGCCGCGCGATGCTGATCAGCCGCGGGCACTTCGGGGTGTTCGTCGAGCGGCCCATCAGCGGCACGCTGATCGGGCTGATCGGTGCTTTCATCATCTGGCAGCTGGTGGTGTTCTTCCGCAGCTCACGGGCCGGCAAGCCGGCCCTGGCGGTGCCGGCGGCGCTCGGCCCCGTCGAAGAGACCAAGCCGGCCTGAGCGAAGCCCTGCTGATTGAGAGACCTCTTTCCGGAGGTCTTCCCAGACGCCCGCATCCGCGGGCGTTTTTCATCGTCAGGGCGCCAATGGCACCGGCGCAGGCGGGAACACGAGCAGGAAACGCACACCCTGCCGCCCATGCGGCGCCGGTTCGATCTTGGCCTGGGCGCCATGCAGGCGCGCAATGTCGGCCACGATGGCCAGGCCCAGGCCGCTGCCGGGGCTGCTGGCGTCCCGCCCGCGCCGGAAGCGCTGCCACAGCGCGTCCAGGTTGTCCTGCGGCACGCCGCGGCCGTCGTCCTCCACGCTGAGCCAGCTGCGGCCCTCGCGGGTTTCGGTGCGCACGGTGATGCTGGTGCCGGTGCCTGCGTGGCTGATGGCGTTGTCGATCAGGTTGCCAATGGCTTCTTCGAGCAGCATGGCGTGGCCTTCGACCCAGGCCGGCTGCAGCTCGAAGCCCAGGTCCTGCCCGGCCTCCAGCGCAGGCCGCAGCCAGCGCTCGGCCATGCCGGCGACCAGGGCGGACAGGTCCAGCCGTTGCGCCTTCAGCCCCGGGTCCAGCGCGGCGCCCTCGGCGCGCGCCAGCGCCAGCAGTTGCTGCGCGAGGCGCGAGCCGCGCTCGGCACCGGCATGCAGGCGCTCCAGCACCGGGTGCAGGTCCGGCGAATGCGGCGTGGCCAATGCCTGCGCAGTCTCCACTCGCATCACGCTCAAAGGGGTGCGCAACTGGTGCGCCGCGTCGGCGACGAAGGCGCGCTGGGCCGCGGCCGCCTCGTGCAGGCGGGCCAGCAGCCGGTTCAGCGCATTCACAAAGCCCAGCACTTCGAGCGGCATGCCTTGCGCGTCGATGGGGGCCAGGCGGTGGGGCATCAAGGACTCGACGTCCGCCACGGCACGGCTGAGCGGCCGCAGCGTGCGGCGGATCGCCAGCATCGAGAACAGGACCAGCGGCAGCGCCAGCACGGCGGCGCCCACGCCAGCGGCGAGCAGGGCGGCACGCTGCGCGGCGTTGCGCTTGCCCAGTGTTTCGGCCACGACGACGACGCAGACCTGGGCCATTCGGGCGCCACAGGCCGCGCCGTGCACCGCCAGGCGCACCGGCTTGCCGGTCAGCCAGGCGAGCTGGAAGCGCCACTCGTCGGCCTGCATCGGCGGCGCCAACGCGGCCAGGTCAAAGCTGCCGCCCAGCAGCCGGCCATCCGGCGCCTTGACCGCGAAGACGGTTTCGTCGACCACGTCGGCCGACAGCGCGCGCGCCGTCTGCGGGCTCAGCGGCAGCGTCACCTGCCCGTCCTTGAACTCGATGATCTCGGCCAGTGCCACCGTGGTGCCGGTCAGCGCGCGGTCCAGCGCGTCCAGCGCCGGGCTGCGGGCCAGAAGGTAGATCAGCGCGGCCGTCAGCGGCACCAGCCCCACCAGCGGCGCCAGCAGCCAGATCAGCAGGGTGCGGCGCAGGCTGGGCGGCGCCGTGCCGTTGCCCTGGGTCATGGCGACGGCGCAGCGTCCAGCAGGTAGCCCAGGCCGCGCACGGTACGCAGCCGCACCCCGCCGGGCTCGATCTTGGTCCGCAGGCGCGAGATCAGCAGCTCCAGCGCATTGGCCGAGGTGGCCGCATCCCAGCCAGGCACCAGCGCGGCCAGCTGGTCGCGCGGCACGATCTGGCCGGTCTTCAGCATCAGGTACTGCAGCACGATGCATTCGCGCGCCGACAGGTGCACCGGCTGACCGTCCACCTGGGCCCGCCGGGCGCCTGCGTCGAAGCTCAGCATGGACAGCACCAGCATCTCGCTGCGCCGCAGCTCGTGGCGCCGCACCAGCGCGCGCAAGCGGGCCAGCAGCTCGCTCAAGGCAAACGGCTTGACGAGGTAGTCGTCCGCGCCGCCTTCCAGCCCGCGCACGCGGTCGTCCACGCCGTCGCGTGCGGTGAGCATCAGCACCGGCAGGCTGGAGCCCTGCTCGCGCACGCGGCGCAGCGTCTCCAGCCCGTCGATGCCGGGCAGCTCGATGTCCAGCACCAGCACGTCGTAGGCGTCCTGCAGCAGCGAAGCGGGCACCGGCTCGCCGCGGTCGCTCACGTCGGCGCGCCAGCCTTGGGCGCGCATGGCCGCCGCGATGGATGCGGCCAGGGGGCTGTCGTCTTCGACCAGGAGGATGTGCATGCGTGTGACCCGGAGAACAGGCCGACACGATGCCACATCCTGGCCCGGTCAGACGGCCGGCGCGCCATCCAAATCCGGCTCGACAGTCACGCGCCAGCCAAGGCCGGCCCGCTCACTGCCGCAGCGCACCGGCAGGAAACGCTGGATGACCTCGAAGTTGGTCTGCGCGTGCAGCGTCAGTTCGGTGGCGGTGTAGCGGCCCGCATGGCCGCTGGCCTGCACCGCGAGCGCCAGTGGCAAGGTCAGCTGGTCCGCCAGGTACGGGCCGGCGGCGGCCGCTTCGTCACCCTGCCGGCTGGCCTGGTAGCCACGCACCTGCTGCACCAGCTTCTTGACCACCTGCTCGGCTGCCAGGCTGCGCTCGCCGAAGCTGGTGAAGACCTCGGTGACATGCGCATGCACCAGTGTCGCCATCAGCGCATTGCCCGGGCCTTCGTTCTGCCTCGCCGGCGGCGTGCGCAACTGCGCGCCTTCCCAGCCCATCGCTTCGCCCAGCAGCTCCAGCTCGCGCGTGGCCACGCTGCGTGCCAGGCCAGGCGCCAGGCATTCGGCGTAGGCTTCCTGCAAGGGCCCGCGCTGCAGCAGCTCGAACGGTTGCAACGCACCCGGTGCGGCAGGGGTCACGTCGGCGGTCAACTCGCCGCCGCCAGCCGGGTAGAAGCCATGGCGCCGCAGCGCCACATCCAGCCCCACGCCCATGCGGCGCAACAGCGGCGCAAACGAGCGCTCGATGAAATGGAAGTTCGGCGCCATCGGGTTGTGCGTGCCACCCTGCAGCGCCAACCGGCTGGGCCCGTCCGCCAGCATCAACGCCGGCAACACCGTCTGCAGCACCAGCATGCAGCTGCCTGCCGAGCCGACCGCAAAACGGTACTCGCCCGCCTTCACCGTACCCGGCTCGAACACCAGTTCCCGCGAGCCCAGCTCCGCACCGTGCACGGTCGCCCCGCTCACCGCCTGCGCCGCATTCACGCAAGCCAGGTGCTGCCGCATCAGCCCCGGCTTGGGCCGGCGCCCGCGAATGTCATGCAGCGCAAACGCCTGGCCCGTGCACATCGCCAGCGCCAACGCGCTGCGCAGGATCTGCCCGCCACCCTCACCCGCGGCGCCATCCAGTTCAATCATCTTGTCCATCACGTCTTGCATTGTTGTTCTCTTCATTCTTGTTCTTGTCGCGGCATGGCCCGCCTCAGTTCAGCGCTCCCGCTGTCGCCAGCACAAAGCCCAATGACGACTGCAGCCCACGCGGCAGGCGCGCCACCACCTGGAGCCAGGCCGCCTTGATGGCTTGCGCCTGCGCAGGCTTTGGCGGCATGCAGATGTGCTGCATGTCCCGCTGCCAGCAGGCCACTGCATCAGCGACCTCCGCCTCGCGGTCAGCCTCCAATGACAGGCGCATCGCCTGCAGCCAGAGCAGCAGCACCGCCCACGGCTCACCGCGCCGGAGGATCTCCCGCGCACGGCGCAATGCCAGAGCGGTCTGATGCTGAAAAGCCTGTTCCAGCACCCGTGCCGGATCAGCGAGATACACGCCCTGCTGGACCTGCCGCATCGCGTACTGCTGCAGCCGCGGCACACTGTCGGCCCAGGCTGCCCACACCAAGGCCTCGACTTGTGCATCGTCCGCGTGCGCACGCAGCGCGGCCAGCAAGGCCACGCGCACCGAGGGCAAGGGCTCGGCACCCCACGCCTGACACAGCGGGCGCACGCGCTCGAAGTCCGTCTCCGCCAACAGGCCCAGCGCAGCCACCCGGTGGCGCGCAGACACGCTTGTGTCGACCACGCGCGCCATGGCCCGGGCGTTCACCTGCGCCTGCTGCGCCGCAGGCAGCAGTGCCCACGCCGAGCGGCGCAGCGCCGCATGCGCGCTCAGCGCCAGATCCTGCAGCAGCTCACTCGGCAAGCCTTCTGGCGCGTCCTTGCGCAAGCAAGCCAAGGCCGCGAGCCGGATGCGCGAAAACGGGGATGCCATCGCCGCCGTCCACAGGCGAGCTCGGTCGCTTGCTTCCGCCAACGACGAAACATTCGCCATGGCCCAGTGCGCCAACGGGATGTCGCGCCCGACCAGTGCGGCGTGCAGCCATGCCATGCGGTCGAGAGCATCGCGCGCAGCCTGCCATTCAAGGCGGCGCACATGGCGCCGCACCGTCAGCGGCATGTCTGGCGATACCGCGGACTGCAGGGCCGGCAGGACGGCGGGCGACGAGAGGAAGGTGTCGATCTCGTTCAACAGCTCGGCATGGTCTGCCCGACCGGCGCGCGTGAGCGCCACGACCTCCGGCAGCGCCCGTGCCCAGGCGGCACTGTCGGCCGGACGCAGCATCGCACGCACGGCCTCGCGCGCCGCGGCGCGAACCTGCGGCACCCAGTCGTTGACCCGCACCAGCAGTAGCGGCAAGGCCGCTGCCTGCGGCTCCCGCGTCAGCGTCTTGAGCGCAGCCTCCCGCTCCCAGCCGCTGTACGAGGTCAACTGGTCGAGCAAGGCCAGCGCCCTGCTGGCCGGGCCCTGATCAGGCGCTACAGCACCGGTGGCGGAATCAACCTGACGGCCCAGCACCTTGTTCATGAACTCGGCGAACGACATGCCGCCCTCCTTTCTTGCCTTTGGCGACCCGGCCGATCATGCCGGCCCGGTCTTCTACCCCTTCACGCACACCACCTGCTTCAAGGTGTAGACCACTTCCACCAAGTCCTTCTGCGCGGCCATCACCGCGTCGATGTCCTTGTAGGCCATCGGGATCTCGTCGATGACGGCTTCGTCCTTCCGGCATTCCACGCCTTCGGTCGCCTTGATCTGGTCGGCCACGGTGAACAGCTTCTTGGCCTTGGTGCGGCTCATCACGCGGCCGGCGCCGTGGCTGCAGCTCTCGAAGCTTTCCGGGTTCCCCAGGCCGCGCACGATGAAGCTGCGCGCACCCATCGAGCCGGGGATGATCCCCAGCTGGCCCTTCTTCGCGCTCACCGCGCCCTTGCGGGTCACGAACACGTCTTCACCGAAGTGGCGCTCCTGCTGCACGTAGTTGTGGTGGCAGTTCACCGCTTCCACATGGGCCTCGAAAGGCTTGGTGATCACGTGGCGCACGGTGGCGATCAGGTTGGCCATCATCACCTCGCGGTTCTTCGCCGCGAACTTCTGCGCCCAGCCGACTGCACGCACGTAGTCGCCGAAGTACTGCGCGCCTTCCTCGAAGTACGCCAGGTCCTGGTCCGGCAGGTTGCGCTGGTGGACTTCCGCGTCCTTCTTCGCCAGCTCGATGAAGTGGGTGCCGATGGCGTTCCCCACCCCACGCGAACCGGAGTGCAGCATGAACCACACGGCCCCCGCTTCATCCAGGCAGACCTCGATGAAGTGGTTCCCGGTGCCCAGCGTTCCCAGGTGCTTGCGGTTGTTGGTGTTCTTCAGGCGCGGGTGGTCTTCGCACAGCGCTTCGAACTCGTCCACCAATCCCGCCCAGGCCTGGTCCACCAGGTTGGGCGGGTTCTCCCAGGCGCCTTCGTCACGGCGCCAGCCCTTGGGCGAACGGCCATGCGGCACGGCCTTCTCGATGGCCGAACGCAGCGGCCCCAGGTTGTCCGGCAGGTCCTCGGCACGCAGCGTGGTCTTGCAAGCCATCATCCCGCAGCCAATGTCCACCCCCACCGCAGCGGGAATGATGGCCTTCAGCGTCGGGATCACGGAGCCCACGGTGGCGCCGATGCCCAGGTGCACGTCCGGCATCGCCGCCACGTGCTTGAAGACGATGGGCAGGCGCGCGGCATTGCTCAGCTGCGCATGCGCCTCGGGTTCCACCGGCACGCCGCGGGTCCACATCTTGATGGGCACGCCGCCTTCGACTTGTTCTTCGTTGTAGTTCATGGTGTTCTCTTCATTCGTTCATCTGGGCCCGGCGCGATGCCAGACGCTAGCAAAGGTGCGGTGACAAGGGTCGATGGAATCTTCACTCCGCCATCCATTTCTGGACCGGGAATTGAACCCGGGCGTCTCAAGATCACGCTTGAGACACGCAGCTTTTTCGCCACGTGCGTCTACCAGTAATTCCATCTGCATTCACCGCGAAAAAATTGGCGACAAGGGTTGGTGAAACGTCGTGCTCTACCAGACTGAGCTACGGTCAACCCGGAAGCTGACCGGCGGGATTCGAACCCGCGACCACGAGATTAAGAGTCTGTAGTTCCACCGGCATTCGCCAAAAAAACAATTCAATTCGTTGCGGGTGAGGTCGGGCCTCCCCGCGTGGCGACCAACAGCCGGAAAGACTGATTGGATGTAGTCCTTCCTGCATTCGCCACGCGACGACTCCCTCCCTCGGGTTGATTGCTTCAATCCTTCTGCGGCAGCGCCACGTCCTCGATCACGCGCACCCAGTGCTCAGCACCGGTGGCGCCATGCGCGAAGGCCGCGATCAAGCCGAACACCGCGTCCGAGAAACCGCCAACGTTCATCACGTCGGACTGCTCCGCGGCCTGGGTGGTCGCACCCGGCTGCAGGTCCACGCACACCAGGCGCGCCTGCGGGCAACGCTGCTTCAGCGCGGCCCATTGGCGCATGGTCTCGGTGGCACCGTGGCGGCGCGCGTCGATCCACGACTCGTTGTCCGACACGATCACCACCAGGTCCACCTCGGCGCGCTGCTGGTTCAACAGCGCCAGCGGTGCGCTCACGTTGGTCCCGCCACCGCCAACGCCCGCCAGCCTGGCCGCGTTGCTCATCACCGAATCCCGTGGATTCAACTGCAGCGACACGACCTTCTGCTCGAACGGCAGCACCACGGCGCCACTGTTCTTGCGCACCAGCGCCGCTGCCACCAGCGCGGCCACGTCGATGCAGCGCACAGTGCTGGTCGCCGAGCCGCGATGCCCGGTCACCGGCGAAGCCATCGAACCGGACACGTCCGGGCAGATGACAACACGACCTGGCAGCGCCGGCACATTGGCCAACGCAGCTTCCATCGCGTCTTGCAGCGCCTCGCTCAGTTCGCCCGCCAGACCGCTTGCAGCCTTGTAGGCCGCCATCAGCTGGTACGGCAGCACACGTGCCTTGGCAATGGCCTGCACGTCGCGCAGCTTCGCAGCCACAGCTTCGACCATGCCGGGTTCCTCGAAGACACCATGCCGCGCAAACGTGGCCAGGTTCTGCCGCACCATCTGCCACGACCCCTGGCGGGCAATCGCGCACCAGTGAGCGGTCGTCAGCGGCAAGGCCGTCAACATCTGGAACGGCACGTCGGGCAGCTCGTTCACCACCTCGCCGGAAGCCAACGCACGCTTGAAGCGCTCGAAGGCTTGCGTGGCGGGCGGCAAAGCCGCTTCGTCGTGCGCACGGCCAATCAGCCAAGCGAACCAGGCACCGCGCCAAGCCTCCACCGGCTTCGGGTGAACCATCTTCACCACGTCCGCCAGCGAAGGCGTGGTGCCCACGGCCGCATGCAGCAGCTGCGCTTCGGAAGCCGCCAGCAGCCATTGCTGCACCAGCTTCTTCGGACGCGAACCCAGCGACTTGCGGCCCACCGCGCCACTGCGCACGATCTGCACGAAGTTGCGCAGCATCTTGCCGTTGTCGATCACCCGCGGGAACACCGCCCGCAACAAGGCCACGTCACGCTGCGCCAGCACCGCCGCCAGCAGCGCCGGCATGTCTTTCATGTAACCGGCCTGGCGGGCGTAGATGGCTGCCTTGGCCACGAACAGCGACGGCAGCTCGGCAGCCAGTTGCTGCACGGCGTCCAGTTGCGCATCGGCCGAGGCGTAGTAGGTCTGGCCCAGGGAGCCGGTGGCCGCCAGCTGCGCCAGGCGGTGCTTGGCGCTGTAGGCATAGGCGGGGGCCTGGGCCTGGTTCAGCGCGGTGGCGGCCGGCAGTTGCAGGCCGCGGGCAGTGGTGAAGAGCGTCTTCAACATGGCTTCTCTCCTCGGGCTTTCTTGTGTCTTGTTCGTCAGTTCGTCTTGCTTGCTTTCTTATTGCAACGGGTGTGCCAAGCCTTGCTGAAGAACTTCAATCATTCATTAAGTGATTGATATGAAAGGAAATATTCTCGATACGGACTACCGATCGGCAATCAGATCCGATCATCGATTTATGGATTGCTAGAATATAAGCTAGCCATCTAGCAAAAATGAAAACCAGCCAGAAAACTGTCGTCATCGGATTCCTCGGCACGCAGCTGGACTCGGGCCAGGGCGCCGGCCGCTGGGAAAAATGGCGGCCGACGATTTCGCTGGTGCAGCGCGAGGACACGGTGGTCCACCGGCTGGAGCTGCTCTACACGAAGCAGCACCTGGCGCTGGCGCAGCTGATGAAGGCAGACATTGCCAATGTCTCGCCCGAAACCACGGTCAACCTGGTGGCGCTGGACCTGGCCGACCCCTGGGACTTCGGCGAGGTCTACACCGCGCTGTACGACTGGGCCAAGGGCTACCGCTTCGATGCCGAGCGCGAGCGCTACTGGGCGCACATCACCACCGGCACGCACGTCGCGCAGATCTGCATGTTCCTGCTGGTCGAGTCGCGCCAGTTGCCGGGCGTGTTGTTGCAAAGCTCGCCGCCGCGCAAGCAGCGCGCGGGTGAGCCCGGCAACATCGCGCTGATCGACCTGGACCTGTCCCGCTACGACGGCATTGCCAAGCGCTTCCACCAGGAGCAGAGCGATGCGGTGGCGTTCCTGAAGAGCGGCATTGCCACGCGCAACCCACGCTTCAACACGCTGATCGCCGAGATCGAGCGGGTGGCGGTGCGCTCGAAGGCGCCCATCCTGCTGGTCGGCCCCACGGGCGCCGGCAAGTCCTTCCTGGCGCGGCGCATGTACGAGCTGAAGAAGGCGCGGCACCAGCTCGAAGGCAGCTTCGTCGAAGTGAACTGCGCCACGCTGCGCGGCGACGGGGCGGCCTCGGCACTGTTCGGCCACAAGAAAGGCGCCTTCACCGGCGCCGCGGCCGAGCGCGCGGGCCTGCTGCGCACGGCAGACGGCGGGCTGCTGTTCCTCGACGAGATTGGTGAACTCGGCCTGGACGAGCAGGCCATGCTGCTGAAGGCCATCGAAGAGAAGCGCTTTTTCCCGATGGGCAGCGACCGCGAGGTGGCGAGCGACTTCCAGCTGCTGGCCGGCACCAACCGCGACCTGCGCGCCGAAGTGGCCGCCGGCCGCTTCCGCGACGACCTGTTCGCCCGCATCAACCTCTGGACCTACGACCTGCCCGGCCTGGCGCAGCGCACCGAGGACATCGAGCCCAACACCGAACACCTGCTGGCCTTGAGCGCGCAGGACACCGGCCGCGCGGTGCGCTTCAACGCCGAAGCCAAGGCCCGCTACCTGCGCTTTGCCCAGTCGCCCGAAGCCACCTGGAACGGCAACTTCCGCGACCTCAGCGCCTCGGTCACCCGGCTGGCGACGCTGGCCGAAGGCGGGCGCATTGGCGTGGACCTGGTGGACGCAGAGATCGCGCGGCTGCGCTGGCTGTGGAAGCGGCAGGATGCGCCCAGCCAAGGCACGGAAACCGAGGTCGACCTGCACGCCCTGCTGGGCGACGAAGCGGCTGAGGCGCTGGACCTGTTCGACCGGCTGCAGTTGCAGGCCGTGCTGCGCGTGTGCCGCAGCGCCAAGACCCTGTCAGACGCCGGCCGGCAGCTGTTCCACGTCAGCCGCACGCAGCGCAGCGTGGTCAACGACGCAGACCGGCTGCGCAAGTACCTGCAGAAGTTCGGGCTGGGCTGGGATCAGGTCCGCTGAAGCCATCGGGAAGCTGTCGCAGCCGCCCTTTGCGGGAAAGCACCAAGGCCACACACTGGCCATCTGTCGGACATTCGGTGCTTTGTTGTACGACAACAGACAACATACAACCCAACACCGCCATGATGCCTGCCCACCCCGTTCGTTCCCGCAAAGTGGCCGGTGTCGCCGCTTTGGCACTCCTGTCGCTCTCTGCGGCGCACGCAGCCGAATACGCCTACATCGCCAACGCAGACAGCCAGGAGATTTCCGTGCTGGCGCTGGACCCGGCCAAGGGCACGCTGAGCACCATCGAAACCGTGCCGGTGGGCGGCACCGTGATGCCGCTGGCCGTCAGTCCGGACAAGAAGGTGCTTTACGCGGCGCTGCGTTCGCAGCCGTTCCGGGTGCTGAGCTTTGCCATCGACCCGACCAGCGGCAAGCTGCGCAAGCTGGGCGAAGCGCCGCTGGCCGACAGCATGGCCAACATCGACACCGACCGCAGCGGCAAGTGGCTGTTCGCGGCCTCGTACCCGGGCCACAAGATCACCGTCAACAGCATCGGCAAGGACGGCGCCGTCGGCGCGATCCAGCAGCTGATTCCGACCGCGCCGAACGCGCATGCAATCCATGCGGACGCCACCAACCGCAGCGTCTTCGCCACCAGCCTGGGCGGCGACCAACTCTCGGCCTGGCGCTTCGACGAAGCCACCGGCCAGCTCAGCGCCAACAGCCAGCCGCTGACGCTCACTGACCCCAAGACCGGCCCGCGCCACTTCGTCTGGGACAAGGCGCAGAAGTTCATGTACGTGCTCTGCGAGCTGGACGCTTCGCTCTACGTCTATGCCTATGACGCCGCGGCCGGCACGCTGCGCCAGCTGCAGCGCAGCACGGTGCTGCCGCCCGGTTTCAGCGGCAAGCCCTGGGCAGCGGACCTGCACCTCGGCAACGACGGCCGTTTCCTCTACGCCTCGGAGCGCACCACCAGCACGCTGGCCACCTTCCAGGTCAACCCGGCCACCGGCCTGGTGCAACTGGTCAACCACGTGCCGACCGAAAAGACCCCGCGTGGTTTCGCGATCGACCCTTCGGGCCGCTGGCTGCTGTCCACCGGACAGGAGTCACACGGCGTGGCGGTGCATGCCATCGACCCGGCCAACGGCACGCTGAGCCAGGTCCAGCGCTACGCGCTGGGCAAGAACCCGAACTGGGTGGAGATCGTCGAGCTGCCTTGACAGCCCCGGGGCCGGCTCAGCGGTAGAACGCCTCGACCCTGCCCTTCAGCTTGATCTTCAGCGGCTGGCCCTTGCGGTCCTTGGCCTTGCCGGCGGCCACCGCGATCCAGCCTTCGCTGATGCAGTATTCCTCGACGTCGAAACGCTCCTTGTCGTTGAAGCGGATGCCGATGTCGTGCTCGAAGACCTTGGCGTTGTGGTGCGGGCTGCGCGGGTCGGTGGAGAGGTGATCGGGCAGCGCGGGACGCTCGGCGGGCGTCGGGGTGGCAGCGGTCGTGGTGTCGTCGGTCATGGGCGCTTGTTGATTCAGTGGTGAAGTTCAGCCGGCCAGGCCGGCGAAGACGTTCTGCACGTCTTCGTTGGCGTCCAGCGCGGCGAGGAAGGTTTCGACTTCTTCGAGCTGCTCGGCATTCAGCGTCGCCGGGTCGACCGGGTTCTTGGGCTTGTAACCCAGCTTGGCCGACAGCACATTGAAGCCCTGGCCCTGCAGCGCGCGGCTGACCAGGTCCAGGTCGGTCGGGTCGGTGAGGAACACGGTGGTGCCGTCTTCGCCGGGCTCCAGGTCCTGTGCGCCGGCTTCGATGGCGGCCATCTCGGGGTCGGCGCCCGGGGCCACCGGTTCGGCCTCGATCATGCCGACATGGTCGAAGTCCCAGGCGACCGAGCCGGAGGTGCCGAGCTGGCCCTTGCGGAACAGCACCCGCATGTCGGAAGCGGCGCGGTTCACGTTGTCGGTCAGGCACTCGACCATCACCGGCACGCGGTGCGGCGCGAAACCCTCGTAGAGCGCGTAGTCGAAGTGCACGGTTTCACCGGTCAGGCCGGCGCCCTTCTTGATCGCGCGCTCCAGCGTGTCCTTGGGCATCGAAACCTTGCGGGCCTGCTCCACCACCAGGCGCAGCCGCGAATTGGCGGCAGGGTCGGCGCCGTGGCGGGCGGCAATCATGATGTCCTTGGCCAACTTGCCGAACAAGCGCCCCTTGGCGTTGGACGCCAGGTCCTTGTGCTTTGCTTTCCACTGCGCGCCCATCGCTGCTCTTTCATTGAGTTGCCGCGCAGGCCAGCGGCGCACGCGAAGGGGGCGGATTTTAGGCGCAGCCCAGGGCGCCGGTGCTTCACCCCACTTCAGGCGGCTTGCACCTCTGGCGCGGGCTCCGCCAACTGCGGCGCCAGCACCGAGATGACGGCCGCCAACACCGCGAGCACCAGCAGCCCGAAGCGCAGGCTGGTGGCGTGCGCCAGCCAGCCGATCAGCGGCGGGCCGAGCAGGAAGCCACCGTAGCCCATGGTGGCCATCGCGGCAATGCCGTGGCCAGGGCCGCGGCGCGAGCGCCGGGCCGCGGCGCCGAAGGCCAGCGGCGCCACCGTGGCCACGCCCAGCGCCACCGCGACAAAAGCCACCATCGTCAGCCCCAGCTGCTGGGCCGCCAGCGCCATGGTCAGCACCGCCGCGCCCAGCGCATTGGCCAAGCGCAGCAAGCTGGTCGCCTGCCAGCGCAGCAGCAGCTTGTCGCCCGCCAGGCGCATGGCCATCATTGCGAACGCAAACGCCGCGTAGCCGAACGCGCCCACGGCCGCCGTGGTGCCCAGCGTGCCGGTCAGGTAGACGGCGCTCCAGTCGGCCATGGCGCCTTCGACCAGGAAAGCGCAGAAGACGATGGCGCCCAGGCCCAGCATGCCGGGCTCCGGGCGCGCGAAACGCGGGCCTTCGGGCATCGGCGCAGGCGGCGTGGCCGGCAGCCAGCGGCGCGCCAGCAAGGTGACCAGCGCCAGCACCACCGCCACGCCGGTCAGGTGCCAGAACGGCGAGACGTCTGCATGCGCCATCGCGCCGCCCAACGCCGCGCCGCACAGGCCACCCGCGCTCCACAGCCCGTGCAGGCCGGACATGATGGGCTTGCGCTGGCGCGTCTCGACCTCCACCGCCAGCGCGTTCATCGCCACGTCCATCGCCCCGTTGGCCGCGCCCAGCATGAACAGCGAAAACGCCAGTGCCAGCAGTGAACCGACGATGACCGGGTGCGGCAGCACGTAAAAGCACATCAGGCCGGTGGCCAGCGTCAGCGCCCGCGCGCCCAGGTGGGCAATGCCGCGGCCGGCCAGCTGGAAGGCCACCAGCGCACCCGCACCCATGGCCAGCAGTGCCAAGCCCAGCTGCCCTTCGTTCAGGTGCAAGCTGTCCCGCACGGCAGGAATGCGCGAGACCCAGCTGGCAAAAGCCGCGCCGTTGGCGAAGAAGACCGCGGCCATCGCCAGGTGTTCGGTACGGGGCGCCGCAGCGCCAGCTTCAAGGGTAGCGGCCATTCGGTCAGAAGCTCCAGATCTGCGCTCAATCGAGCAAATTCACAATTAAACGAGCATACTTGAGCAAGCAAGCCACCGCAAGCTGCCTAGAATCGCCCCATGGACCGCAAGACTTCCGCCTCGCCTCAGTTCAGCGAAGAACGCCGCGCCCGCATCCTGGAAGAGTTGCAGGCCAAAGGCCGCGTCGAAGTGCCGGGGCTGGCGCGCCTGCTGGAAGTGTCCGAGCACACCATCCGCCGCGACCTGCTGGACCTGCAGGCCCAGGGCAAGCTGCACAAGACCCACGGCGGCGCCGTGACGCTGGACACCGCCCGGCTGGACTTCGCCGCGCGCAGCAGCGTGCAGGTCAGTGCCAAGCTGGCCATCGGCCAACTGGCCGCCACGCTGATCGAGCCGGGCCAGACCGTCATCATCGACGCCGGCTCCACCTCGCTCAGCCTGGCCCGCGCCCTCGTCGCCCGCCCGCTGACCATCATCACCAACGCGCTGGACGTGGCCGCGCTGTTCGACCGCGACCCACAGGTACAGCTGGTGCTGACCGGCGGCAGCTGGCAGCCGCAGTCGCGCGCGCTGTGGGGCCCGGCCGCCTGCGAGATGCTGGCCCGCTGCCGGGCCGACTGGGCCGTGCCCGGCGCCTGCGCGGTGGACCTGCGCATGGGCACCACCGTGACCGACGAGGCGGATGCTGCCACCAAGCAGGCGATGATCGCCGCAGCCACCCGCACGCTGATCCTGGCCGACCACACCAAGCTGGACAAGGTCTCGCCCTTTGGCGTGGCGCAGTGGCACCAGGTGCACACGCTGGTGAGCGACCGCCCATGGCCCGAGCTGGCCGCGCTGGGCGTGCAGGTGCTGGTCACGCCAGCGGACTGATCAACCCGCTCGCTCCGCTTCAAGGCACGAAGCGGTAGCCAATGCCTGTTTCGGTCAGCAAATGCCGCGGCTGCGCCGGGTCGGCTTCCAGCTTCTTGCGCAGCTGCGCCATGTAGACGCGCAGGTAGTGCGTGTCGTCCGCATGGCTGGGGCCCCAGACCGAGCGCAGCAGCTGGCGGTGCGTCAGCACGCAGTGCGGGTGCGCGGCCAGGTGCGTCAGCAGCCGGTACTCGATGGGCGTGATGTGCAAGGCCTCGCCGCTTCGCTCCACCGTGCGGCGGCCCAGGTCGATGCGCACCTCGCCGAACTCGATCGCGCTGCCGACCGCGTTCGCGCCTGCCGCAGCCGGCGTGGCGCGGCGGCGCAGGTGGGCGCGCACCCGCGCCAGCAGCTCGCCGGTGCTGAAGGGCTTGACGAGGTAGTCGTCGGCACCGGCGTCCAGCGCCTCGATCTTGTCGGTCTCGCCGGTGCGGGCCGAGAGCACCAGCACCGGCACGTCGGACCAGCCGCGCAGTTCGCGGATCAGGGCCACGCCGTCGCCGTCCGGCAGGCCCAGGTCCAGCACCACCATGTCGGGCCGGCGCGTGCCGGCCTCGATCAGGCCGCGTTCCAGCGTCTCGGCCTGGTGCACCTCGAAGCCTTCGCGCGCCAGCGACTGGCTGACAAAGCGGCGGATCTCGGCCTCGTCTTCGACGATCAGCACGCGGGGCACCGGTTCACTCATGCGCTGGGTCCTTCTGTAATGTCTTCAGCGGGCCAGGCCTCGTCGGCCACCATCGCCGGTGGCTCGCCGCGCGGCAGCTCGATGATGAAGCGCGCACCGCCCGCGGGCCGATTCTCGGCGCGGATG
Source organism: Ideonella sp. (assembly GCF_041287625.1). Classification (GTDB taxonomy): domain Bacteria; phylum Pseudomonadota; class Gammaproteobacteria; order Burkholderiales; family Burkholderiaceae_C; genus Ideonella. The sequence continues at coordinate 135,224 of NZ_JBGGNH010000068.1, read as the reverse complement.
CGGCCGCCATGCGCCTCGACGATGGCACGGCAGATCGCCAGCCCCAGGCCCACGCCCGGCGTGGCGCTCTCGCGCCGGCCACGCTCGAACATCTCGAAGATGGCCTGCTCGCGGCCAAGCGGCAAGCCGGGGCCTTCATCGTCCAGCGTGATGCGCACCCACTCCCCCGCCACCTCGGCGCCAAAGCTCAGCGGGCTGCCTGGCGGCGTGTACTTGGCGGCGTTTTCCAGCAAGTTGCACAACACGCGCTCGAACAGCGCCGGGTCCACCTGCAGCAGTGGCAGGTCGGCCGGCAGCCGGGTCTTCACGCGGCCGGCTTCCAGCGTGCCATCCATCGCCCGCAAGGCGCTGCCCAGCGCTTCTTCCAGCGGCAGCCACTGGCGGTGCAAATGCACTTGGCCGGACTGCAGCCGCGCCATGTCCAGCAGGTTGTGCACCTGCGAGCGCATGCGCAGCGCGGACTCGCGCATTGCATGCGCCAACTCGGCCTGCCGCGCGGGCTCAGCGAGAGGTTGCATGGTCAGCGACTCGGCCATGCCGACCATGGCTGCCAGCGGCGTGCGCAGGTCATGCGAGATGGCCGCCAGCAGCGAATTGCGCAGGCGCTCGGACTCGACCTGCACCGTCGTCTGCTGCGCCACTTCCACGTAATGGATGCGCTCCAGCGACAGCGCCAGCAGCGAAGCGCAGGTCGCCAGCAGCCGCTGCTGCTCCGGGCCGACCAGCCGCGCCGGCTGCTGCGGCGCGACCGCCAGCACGCCGCGCATGCGCATTGGCGCCTTCAGCGGCAGGTACAGCATGGCCGCTGCGGGCAAGGTATTGGTGCCCTGCCCGGCCGCTTCGGCATGGTCGTAGGCCCACTGGGCGACACCAAGGTCGACCGCCTTTTCGGCCTCCGCCCCATGCGAGGCGACCAGCCGGTCATTCGCGTCCGCCACCAGCAGCGTGCTGCGCGCGTCGAACTGCGAGGCCAGGAAATTCGCGGCGATCTCGGCCACCTGCTCGGCCATCAAGGCGCCCGAGAGGTCCCGCGACATCGCGTACAGCGCACCCACCCGCGCCTCGCGCCGCGTGGCCACCAGGGCCTGGAACTTCAGGCCGGCCGTCATCTGCCCGATGACCAAGGCCACCACCAGCATCACGGAAAAGGTCAGCAGGTACTGCGCGTCGCTCACGCTGAACGAATAGCGGGGCTCCACGTACAGGAAGTCGAACGCCGCCACGCTGAGGAAGGCCGCCATCACGGCCGGGCCACGCCCGTAGCGCACGGCCGCCACCACCACGGCCAGCAGGAACAGCATCACGATGTTGGTCAGTTCGAAGACCGAGTGCAGTGGCGCGGCCAGGGCCGCAGCGGCCGCGCAGCACAGCGCCGCCATCGCATACGGCCGCCAGCCCTGCATCTCGGGCGCAGGCGCCCCCCAGGCCCACCAGGGACGCGCCGCGCGCTCGTCCTGGCGCGCGGGCAAGGCGATCTGGATGACATCCAGGTCCGGCCCCATTGCGCCCACGGCCTCGGCCAGCGTCAGCCGCCACGGCCGCGGCCAATGCCGCGTGTCGCGGCCCAGCAGCACACGCGAAAGGTTGTGCGCCTGGGCATAGCGCACGACCTCTTCCGGCAAAGAGCGGCCGGACAGCGTGGCGGTCGTCGCGCCGGCTTCTTCGGCCAGCGTCAGCAGGCGCAGCGTGCGCTGGCGCACGGCGTCCGGCAGGCGCTGCAGGCGCGGCGTCTCCACGTACAGGCAGTGCCAGGGCACGCCCAGCTGCGCGGCCATGCGCGAAGCGGCGCGCACCAGCTTGTCGGCCCCGTCGCCGGGGCCGATGCACAGCAGCAGCGCCTCGCGGGTCTGCCAGACCGGCGCGACCGAACGGGTGCGGCGGTACTGCAGCATCTCGTCGTCGACCCGGTCCGCCGTGCGGCGCAGCGCCAGTTCGCGCAGCGCGATCAGGTTGCCCTTGCGAAAGAAGTTGCGCACCGCCGTGGCGGCCTGCTGCGGCAGGTAGACCTTGCCCTGCTTCAGGCGCAGCAGCAATTCGTCCGGCGGCAGGTCGACGATGACGACCTCGTCGGCCTCGTCGAAGATGCGGTCCGGCACCGTCTCCCAGACGCGGATGCCGGTGATGCCGGTGACCACGTCGTTGAGGCTTTCGAGGTGCTGGACGTTCATCGTCGTCCAGACGTCGATGCCGGCGTCCAGCAGTTCCTCCACGTCGTGCCAGCGCTTGGGGTGGCGCGAGCCGGGCACGTTGGAATGCGCCAGCTCGTCCAGCAGCAGCAGGGCCGGCCGGCGTTTCAGCGCGCCGTCCAGGTCGAACTCCTGCAGGCTGCGGCCCTTGTGCTCGACGCTGCGCAACGGCAGCCGGTCCAGCCCCTGCACCAGCGCTTCGGTGTCGGCCCGGCCGTGGGTTTCGACCAGGCCCAGCAGCACCGCCACGCCCTGGCGGCGCAGGTCCTGCGCACGCTGCAGCATCGCGAAGGTCTTGCCCACGCCGGCGCTGGCGCCGAAGAAGATCTTCAGCTTGCCGCGCGCGGCTTGTGCCTCGTCGGCCTGCAGGCGGGCCAGCAGCTGGTCAGGGTCGGGCCGGGTGTCAGTCACAGCAAGAGCATAGGAGACCACGCATCAGGATCGCATCAGGGGGCCTGCGTCAGGACGCAGCCTGCTGGTCCAGTGCCAGGTTCAGCAGCAGCACATTGACCCGCGGCTCACCGAGCAGGCCCAGCGTGCGGCCTTCGGTGTGCGCGGCGATCAGGGCCTGCACAGCCGCCAGCGGCAGCTTGCGTTCTCGCGCCACGCGGGCCGACTGGTACTCGGCCGCGGCCGGGCTGATGTGCGGGTCCACGCCGCTGGCCGAGGTGGTCACCAGGTCCACCGGCACGGGCTGCGTGTTGCCCGGGTCGGCGGCCTGCAGCGCGGCCACGCGGGCCTTCACCGCGTCCACCAGCGCCGGGTTCAGCGGGCCGACGTTGCTGCCGCCGGAGTTGGCGGCGTTGTTGGCCATCGGGCTGGTGGCAGAGGGCCTGCCCCAGAAGTATTTCGGCTCGCTGAAGGCCTGGCCGATCAGCTTGGAGCCCACAGTCTGGCCGGCAGCATTGCGCAGCAGGCTGCCGTGGGACTGTTCGGGAAAGGCCGTCTGCGCGACGGCGGTGACGACCAGCGGATAGGCCAGGCCGGTGATCGCGGTGAGCACCACGAACAGGCTGACGGCGGGGCGGAGGAGGTTCTTCATGATGTTCGCTTTCGAGTTCAGACCCAACCGGCGGCACTGAGCAGCAGGTCAATGGCCTTGATGCCGATGAAGGGCACGATGACGCCGCCCAGGCCGTAGACCGCGAGGTTGCGGCGCAGCAGCACCGCGGCACCGAGCGGCCGGTAGCGCACGCCCTTGAGCGCCAGCGGGATCAGGAAGACGATGATCAGCGCGTTGAAGATCACGGCCGACATCACGGCAGAGTTCGGGCTGGCCAGCTGCATCACGTTCAGCGCGCCCAGCTGCGGGTAGGTGCTGACGAAAGCCGCCGGGATGATGGCGAAGTACTTGGCCAGGTCGTTGGCAATGCTGAAGGTGGTCAGCGAGCCGCGGGTCATCAGCATCTGCTTGCCGGTTTCCACCACCTCGATCAGCTTGGTCGGGTTGCTGTCCAGGTCCACCATGTTGCCGGCCTCCTTGGCCGCCTGGGTGCCGGAATTCATCGCCACCGCCACGTCGGCCTGGGCCAGCGCGGGCGCGTCGTTGGTGCCGTCTCCGGTCATCGCCACCAGCCGGCCCTCGGCCTGGTGCTGGCGGATCAGCGCCAGCTTCTGCTCCGGCGTGGCCTCGGAGAGGAAGTCGTCCACGCCGGCTTCGGCGGCAATCGCCGCGGCAGTGAGCCGGTTGTCGCCGGTCACCATGATGGTCTTGATGCCCATGCGGCGCAGCTCGGCAAAACGCTCCTTGATGCCGCTCTTGACCACGTCCTTCAGCTCGATGATGCCGAGCACGCGGGCGCCGTCTGAAACAGCCAAGGGCGTGCTGCCGCGGCGCGCCACGTCTTCCACCGTGGCCGCCAGGTTGGGCGGGAAGCTGCCGCCGAGCGCCTCGACGTGGCGGCGCAGCGCATCGGCCGCGCCCTTGCGGATCTGGCGTGTGCTTCCAACGCCCGGGAGGTCCACGCCGCTCATGCGGGTCTGCGCGCTGAACTGCACAAAGCTCGCGCCTTCGGCCTGGGCGCCGGGATCGCGCATCGGGTGCAGTTGCTTCGCCAGCACCACGATGCTGCGGCCCTCGGGCGTCTCGTCGGCCAGCGACGCGAGCTGGGCCGCATCGGCCAGCTCCACGTCGCTCACGCCAGGCGCCGGGATGAAGGCCGAGGCCTGGCGGTTGCCCAGCGTGATGGTGCCGGTCTTGTCCAGCAGCAGCACGTCCACGTCGCCCGCGGCTTCGACCGCGCGGCCGGAGGTGGCGATCACGTTGGCCTGCATCATGCGGCTCATGCCGGCCACGCCGATGGCCGAGAGCAGGCCGGCGATGGTCGTCGGGATCAGGCAGACCAGCAGCGCGATCAGCACGGTCACGCTGATGGGCGTGCCGGCGCCGGCCACCTGCACGCTGAACACCGAAAAAGGCAGCAGCGTGACGGTGACCGCCAGGAAGACGATGGTCAGCGCGACCAGCAGAATCGTCAGCGCGATCTCGTTGGGCGTCTTCTGGCGCTTGGCGCCTTCGACCATCGCGATCATGCGGTCGATGAAGGTTTCGCCGGGGTTGGCGCTCACGCGCACCACGATCCAGTCCGACAGCACGCGGGTGCCGCCGGTCACCGCGCTGAAGTCCCCGCCAGACTCGCGGATCACCGGGGCCGATTCGCCGGTGATGGCGCTCTCGTCCACCGAGGCCACGCCTTCGATGACCTCGCCATCTGCCGGGACCACGTCACCCGCCTCGACCAGCACCACCGCGCCCTTGCGCAGCTCGGTCGACTCCAACGGGTGCCACGACGACCCATGGCGCGGTTCCTCCAACTTCTTCGCCCAGGTCTGCTTCTTCAGCCCGCGCAGCGAAGCCGCCTGGGCCTTGCTGCGGCCTTCGGCCAAGGCCTCGGCGAAGTTGGCGAACAGCACCGTGAACCAGAGCCACAGGGCGACAGCCAGCGTGAAGCCCGGCGATCCTTGGGCTGCGCCGCCACCAAACGCGGCTTGCAGCCACAGGCCGGTGGTCAGGATGCTGCCGACGTAGACCACGAACATCACCGGGTTGCGCCACTGCACCCGCGGGCTCAGCTTGCGAAAGGCGTCGACCACGGCCGGCCTGGCCAGCGCAGGGTCGAACAATGAAAAGCTCTTGCGTGTCATGGGGAACTCACTCACTTCCAGAGCACCAGGTGCTCGACGACCGGGCCGAGTGCCAGCGCCGGCACGTAGTTCAGCAAGCCCACCAGCAGCACGATGCCGATCAGCAGCCCGCCGAACAGCAGGCCATGCGTGGGCAAGGTGCCGGATGTCGTGGCGATGCGCTTTTTCGCTGCCAGCGAGCCGGCGATTGCCAGCACCGGCACGATCACGCCGAAGCGGCCGAACCACATCGCAATGCCCAGCAGCACGTTGTAGAACGGCGTGTTGGCCGACAGACCGCCGAACGCGCTGCCGTTGTTGTTGGCCGCCGAGGTGAAGGCGTAGAGGATCTCGGAGAAGCCGTGCGCGCCAGGGTTGGCCACGCCCGCCTGCCCGGCAGGGCTCAGCACCGCGATGGCGGTGCCCAGCAGCACCAGCAGCGGCGTGACGAGGATGGCAATCGAGCTCATCTTCATCTCGTGCGCCTCGATCTTCTTGCCCAGGTATTCCGGCGTGCGGCCGATCATCAGCCCGGCGATGAAGACCGCCAGGATCGCGAAGACCAGCATGCCGTACAGCCCCGTGCCCACGCCGCCGAACACCACCTCGCCCAGCTGCATGTTGACCAGCGGCACCAGCCCGCCCAGCGGCGTGAACGAGTCGTGCCAGCCGTTGACCGCGCCGCAGGAGGCGTCGGTCGTGATGGTGGCGAACAAGGCGGTGTCGGCAATGCCGAAGCGCGCCTCCTTGCCTTCCATGTTCCCGCCGGCCTGGGCCAGGCTCGTGCCCTGGTCCACACCCAGCGGTACCAGCAACGGGTTGCCCTGCTGCTCGAAGCTCATCGCGGCCACAGCGCCGATCAGGAACAGCACGCCCATTGCCGCGGCCACCGTCCAGCCCTGGCGCCTGTCCTGCACCATGCGACCGAACGCAAAGCACAGCCCGGCCGGGATCAGGAAAATCGACAGCATCTGAACGAAGTTGGTCAGCGGCGTCGGGTTCTCGAACGGATGCGCCGAGTTGGCATTCAGGAAGCCGCCGCCATTGGTGCCCAGCATCTTGATCGCCTCCTGCGAGGCAATCGGGCCCATCGCCAGCGTCTGCTCGCGGGTCTGCTGCGGCTCCGTCACCGGCTGGCCATCAGCGCCCTTGATGGGCTGGCCATCGGCGTCCAGCTTCGGCGTTTCGTAGTGCTGCGTCTCGACGGTCTGCACCACCGGATACGCGTCGAAGTTCTGCACCACGCCTTGTTGCGCCAGGAACACCGCGTAGACGATGCACAGCGGCAGCAGCAGCCACAGCGTGGCCCGCGTCAGGTCCACCCACAGGTTGCCGATGGCCTTGGCCGAGTGCCGTGCAAAGCCGCGGATCAAGGCAATCACCACCACGATGCCGGTCGCGGCAGAGAAGAAGTTCTGCACCGCCAGGCCCAGCATCTGGGTCAGGTCGCTCATCGTGGTCTCGCCCGCGTAGCCCTGCCAGTTGGTGTTGGTGGCGAAGCTGATCGCGGTGTTGAAAGACGAGTCGGGCGACACGTTGGCCATGCCCTGCGGGTTCAGCGGCAGCCACAGTTGCAGCCGCTGCAGCACATACACCGCCAGCACGCCCAGGCCGTTGAACAGCAGCAGCGCAAGCGCGTATTGCAGCCAGCCCATCTCGGCCTCGGGCTTCACGCCGCACAGCCGGTACAGCCCGGCCTCGATGCGGCCGGCCCAGCGCAGCCGCCCCTCCATCACCGCGGCGATGTAGCGCCCCATCGGCATGGCCAGCAGCCACAGCACGGCGCTGTAGACCGCCAGCAAAGTCCAGCCATGCGCGGTCATTGGACGACCCTCCGCGCTGCGCGCTCCGGCATGAGCGCTTGGGAACGGCCCGGCGCGCTCATGAAAACTTCTCCGGTTGCAGCAGCACTGCCACCAGGTAGACCAGCAGGCCGGCGGCAACCAGGCCACTCAGGATGACGAGGCCAGTCATGACTTGGCCCCTTCCAGCTTCGCGCAGCCGCGCGCCATGCCGACCAGCAACAGCCAGCAAGCGAGGCTCAAGGCGATGTAAACGACATCCATGGGACGCCCTCCTTCAAACATGGAGGTCATCCTAGGAATCGCCGCCTCAAGACGGTGCCAAGACTGCGCCGGTGGGCATCAAGAAGACATCAAGACGGGGGGCCTCCCGGTCGCCCCGTCTCACGCCCGGCAGAGATCACCAGACCTTGAACACCTGCCCGGTCTGCACGCCTTCGACACTGCGCAGGTAGGCCTGGGCAGCACGCGCAGCGGACACCGGCTCGAAGCCCTGGAAAAACGCCCCATAGGCGCCCAGCGATTCGGTCAGCACCGTCGGGCTGACCACGTTGATGCGCAGGCCGCGCTGCAGCTCGCAGGCCGCCGCGCGCACGAAACCTTCGACCGCGGCGTTCACCGCAGTGGCATTCGCGCCCAGGCGGATCGGCGCTTCCGACAGGATGCCGCTGGTCAGCGTGATGGAGCCGCCGTCGTTCAGCTGGTGCTGGCCGATCAGCGCCAGGTTGACCTGGCCCAGCAGCTTGTCCTGCAGGCCGACGTTGAACTGCTCGGCGCTCATTTCGGCCAGCGGGCCGAAGTGCACCTTGCCCGCGGTCGCGATGATCGCGTCGACCCGGCCGACGGCCTCGAACAGCGCATGGATGCTGCGGCCCTGGGTCAGGTCCACGCGATGCTCGCCGCTGCTGCGGCCGGCCGTGACCAGCTGCCAGAGGCCATCGCCGGCCTGCGCCACGGCCTGTCCCACGGTGCCGTTGGCCCCGACGATCAACACTTTTTTCTTGCCCATGATGTTTCTCTCCTGAAGTGCCCGCAAAGCTGCTGGCATGGGTCGTCATAATTCCCGCCAATACCGCATCAGGCAAATCGATTGGATTCATGAGCCACATCATCGAACGCGATTTCAGGGGCGTGGACCTGAACCTGCTGGTCAGCTTCCTGGTGCTGGTGCGCGAGCGCAGCGTCTCGCGCGCGGCGGCCAAGCTGTTCCTCGGCCAGCCGGCCGTCAGCGGCGCGCTGGCCAGGCTGCGCGAGCTGACCGGTGACGAGCTGCTGGTGCGCACCGCGCGAGGCATGGTGCCCACACCCCGCGCGCTGGCGCTGGCGGACCAACTGGCGCCGGCGCTGGAAAGCGTGCGCGGCGCCTTGACCGAATCTGGCGGCTTTGACCCTTCCCGCGGCGAGCGCAGCTTCCGCCTGGGCATGCCCGACTGGATGGAGGCCTGGCTGATGCCCGGCGTGCTGGCCGAGGTGGCGCAGCAGGCCCCGGGCGTGCGGCTGGCGGTGCGCGCGTCGGACCGCTCCCGCGCCAGCCGCATGCTGGAAGCCGGCGAGATGGACCTGGGCCTGTCGGTGTTCGACCCCGGCCCGGCCTGGCAACGCATGGCCGCACTGGCCACGCGCAACTACCGCTGCGTCTACCACCCCGATCAGGTGAAGTTGCCGCTCTCGGGCCGGCTGACGCTGGCGCACTTCCTGCGGCTGCCGCACCTGTTCATCTCCTACCAGGGGGACTTCGAAGGCCAGGTCGACACCGCGCTGGCGGCCCTCGGCGCGCAACGCAGGGTGCTGTATTCCACCCCGCACTTCGGCTCGCTGCCGGGGCTGCTGGCCCGCCTGCCGGTGGTGGCCACGGTGCCGGAGCTGCTGGTGCCGGGCTGGCGCCAGCGCTTCGGGCTGCAGGCGGCAGCGCCGCCGCTGAAGCTGCCTGACTACACGCTGTCCTGCGTCTGGCACGCCCGCCACGATGGCGACCCTGCGCTGCGCTGGCTGCGCGAGCTGCTGCAGCGCAGTGCCGCTGCCCTGCTGGATGCGGCGGCCGCATCCGCTGCCCCGAGGCGGCGAGCTCGCGCCTGAGCCTCCTGTAGGCCCAGGCGAAGCGCCCGCGTCAGCCGGTGTCGCAACCGTGGCCCCAATCGCGCCATGGCCTGCCAATGCGCCCTAGAGTGGCCCCACTGCCTCATGAGGAAACGCCGGGCCGTCCCGAGTTTCCTCACCCCTCGGGGGGCCTGACGCTCAGCGGCAGGTCTGGGGGCACTCTCATCAACCCAGGAACCGCGATGCAAGTTCCGCCAACTGGAGTTCTTCCCATGCGCACCACCGCCAGCCACACTGCCAGCCCCGCCAAGTCGCGCTCACCCGCTGCCGGCAAGACCACTGGCCGCGCGCCTGACGCGATCACGCTGCTGCGTGCTGACCACGCCGAGGTCAAGAAGCTGTTCAAGGAATACGAGAAGCTGGCCAAGGCCGAAGCCCCGGCCGAGGATCGCAGCAGCATGGCGCTGAGCATCTGCGAGATGCTGACGGTGCACGCCCAGATCGAAGAAGAGATCTTTTATCCCGCCGCCCGCGAAGTGCTGCCCGAAGGCGATCTGGTGGACGAAGCCACCGTGGAACATGCCAGCGCCAAGGACCTGATCGCGCAGATCGAGGCCGGCAAGCCGGACGACGCGCTGTACGACGCCAAGGTCAAGGTGCTGGGCGAGCTGATCGACCACCATGTCAAGGAAGAGCAGGACGAGATGTTCCCCAAGGTCAAGAAGGCCGGCATGGACACCAAGGCCGTGGGCGCCCAGCTGGCTGCCCGCAAGGCCGAGCTGATGGCTTCGCACTGACGCCGGCACCGAAGGAGTTGCCCATGAACCGATTGCCTCCCCGCTGCCACGCCCCCGGCGGCTCGGACCACGCAGGCGCTGGCGGCCCCGGCACCAGCACCTCGGTCGGCCCGGACCCGGCGACCACCACGCTGCCCGACAGCGAAAGCCCGCGCGAATGGCTGGACGAACGCACTCAGAAGCCAGCCGGCGACAAAGGCCAGCCGCAAGGCGTGCCGCTGGCCAGCCAGGATCCGGACCGGTTCACGCCCCCGCTGGGCCAGACCGGGCGCCGCCAGGCCGAAAAGGGCGAGGCGGTGGAGTCCAAGCGCGGCGCCTACTGAAGGGCCGCACAAGACCCGTCGCCGGACGGGCCAACGCTGCCCAAGCGGTGCCGGGCGGCGTAGAGTCAAGGCCGTCCGGCCCGTGTCCGGCCATCTTCGGCTATCTCTTTGGTCATCAGACAGGAGACCGTCCCATGATGCAGCGCCCCCCGTCCGCGCCCATCGCGCCGACGCCATTTGCCGCGCCAGTCGCTGTACCGGACGCGGCGCAGGCCACGCAGGCCCGGCAGGCGCCCTGCATGACCTGCAACGAACAGGTCCAGACGGAGGGCCGGCTGTGCATGTCGCGCGACACCGAGCCCTGGGACAGCCGCCACGTGGTGCCTGACGACGCCAACGCCTACGGCCTGCGCCGCGTGGACGACGCGGCAGGCCACGACACGCGCCACGAAGGCAGCGCGCAAGGCCTGGTCTAGGACCTCCAGGCATGCGCCTTGCCGGTGGCAAGGCCTTCCCGGCTTTGACCCGCGGTGCCGCGAGGGTCGGTCTTCGGCTGCTTCGGATCGCAGCCGGCCAGCGCAATCGCCATCAGCGCCATGCGCCGCGGCAAGCCCTTGGGCGCGGCCGATCCGGGCGCTTGCACCGGCTGGCCGGCGCGGCAATTCGTGCCGCAGCTTGTGCCGTCGCAGCCGCGCACGCCCGCGTCCCCGTCCAGCACCAGCATCGGCGGCTGGGCCGGCGGACTCGGCATGGGCGGCGGCGGCGCAATGGGTGGCACACCGTAAGGTGGCGGGTCGCCGATGGGTGGCGGCGCGGGCGGGATTTCGGGCGGCGGGGGCATCGTCGGCTCGGTTGGCGGCAAGTGCGCGTGGAGAGGAGCCTGCAGATGGGGCGGCAGGGGCGAATGGGTGCGGATCTTCCGGCCAGGCATCCTCATGGGAGTCTCCGTCAACAGTGGGCTTGTTTCAGCCGGGCAGGTGGCGTGCCCGCGCAGGACCCGGCGCGCATCGGCTTCACCGGCTCTGGTCCTACGGCGGCTTCCATCACGCCAAAGCCCAGGCGCTGCCAGCCCCAATTTATTTAGCTGCGGCCGTCAGCTGCCACCGGCCCGCTCCCGCAGCCTTGCTTTCAAGCGCCGCCGGTGGACTCGCGCTCGACGATGCGGAAGCCCACGTCCACCACCGGCCGGGCCGGGGTTTCGCCGCGGCAACGGGCCAGCAGCAGCTCGGCGGCCTGGCGGCCGATGGCCGGGCCGTCGACCTGCACGGTGGTCAACGAAGGCGCCATGTGGGCGGCGAAGTCAGCGTCGCCAAAGCCGCAGACGGCCAGGTCCCGCGGCACGCGCAGGCCGCGCACGGCGGCTTCGGTCAACACGCCTTGCGCGAGCTGGTCCGAACTGCAGTAGATGGCGCGCACGCCGGGCGACTGCTGCAACAGCTCGCCCAGCGCGCGCCGCCCCAGCGCCAGGCTGCTGGGCGCCGGCACCACCACCGTGGGCACCTCGCGCCCGATGACGGAGAGAAAACCTTCGCGCCGCACCGAAGCGCGCTGGTCGTCCCCGGTCGCGATGCCGACCTGCTGCCAGCCCCTGGCGAGGAAATAGCCGGCGACCGCGGCCCCCACCTTGAGGTGCGAGAAGCCGACCATCATGTCGACCGGCCGCTCGCTCAGGTCCCAGATCTCGACCACCGGCGTGCCCAGCCGGCGCAGTTGCTCGCGCGCCTTGGGCGAATGCACCAGGCCGGCGAAGACGATGCCGTCCGGCCGGCGGCTGGCCAGCGTGTTCACCAGCGCTTCTTCGCGCGCATGGTCGTAGCCGCTCTGGCCGAGGATCAGCTGGTAGCCCGCGGCGGCCAGGGTTTCGGTGAGCGTCTGCACCGTGGGCAGGAACTGCGCGACCGAGATCGCCGGCACCAGTGCCGCGACCGTCATGCTGCGGCGCGACTTCAGGCCGCCGGCCAGCAAGTTGGGGATGTAGCCGGTCGCCTCGACGGCCTGGCGCACCTTCGCGATGGTCTTCTCGGAGACCAGGTCCGGGTTGCCCAGCGCGCGGGACGCGGTGATCAGCGACACACCTGCCGAGCGCGCCACGTCGTGCAGCGTGGCGGCACGTGGCGAGGCGGGCGTGGTGTCGGAAGCGGAAAAGGCGTTGGGCATGGCGGCGGCGTGAGCCTGCGCATTGTCCGACACCTCCGATGGGTCGCTTGACTCGCCTAAATGACAACGTTACCATTTTGCCAAGCGAGCGCTTCAATCTTCGGTCTTGGCCCGACCTTGCCATGACTGTTGACCAGATGGCGATGGCAGCGACCGGAATGTCGAAATCTTACCGCTCGAAATGACAACGTTACCAATTTGATTCACTTCCCGCCCATGAACGCTTCTGCACTCCCCGTCCTGGCCGCCGACGACCGCATCGCCTGGCTGCGCATCTCCTCCTGCTACCTGCCGCTGGCCACGCCCATCAGCGACGCCAAGGTGCTGACCGGCCGGCAAAAACCGATGACCGAGGTGGCGATGCTGTTCGTCGAGCTGCAGACCGAACAGGGCGCCGAAGGCCTGGGCTTCAGCTACTCGAAGCGGGCTGGCGGGCCGGGCCAGTTCGCCCATGCCTGCGAGATCGCCCCGGCGCTGCTCGGCGAAGACCCGAGCGACATCGGCAAGCTGTGGGACAAGCTTTGCTGGGCCGGCGCGTCGGTCGGCCGCAGCGGCCTGTCCACGCAAGCCATCGGCGCGTTCGACGTGGCGCTGTGGGACCTGAAGGCCCGCCGTGCCGGCCTGCCGCTGGCCAAGCTGCTGGGCGCGCACCGCGACTCGGTGCGCTGCTACAACACCTCGGGCGGCTTCCTGCACACCCCCCTGGAACAGCTGCTGGTGAACGCCGCGGCCTCGGTGGAACGCGGCATCGGCGGCATCAAGCTGAAGGTCGGCCAGCCGGACCGTGCGCTGGACATCCGCCGCGTGGAAGCCGTGCGCAAGCACCTGGGCGACGGCGTGCCCATCATGGTGGACGCCAACCAGCAATGGGACCGGCCGACCGCGCAGCGCATGTGCCGCATCTTCGAGTCCTTCGACCTGGTGTGGATTGAGGAGCCTCATGATGCCTACGACCACGAAGGCCACACCGCGCTGGCCGCCGCGTTCGACACGCCGATTGCACCCGGCGAGATGCTGACCAGCGCCGCCGAGCACGGCGACCTGATCCGCCACCGCGCGGCCGACTACCTGATGCCGGACGCGCCGCGCGTGGGCGGCATCACGCCCTTCCTGAAGGTGGCGGCGCAAGCCGAACACGCAGGCCTGATGCTGGCGCCGCACTTCGCGATGGAGCTGCACGTGCACCTGGCCGCGGCCTACCCGCGCGAGCCCTGGGTCGAGCACTTCGACTGGCTGGAGCCGCTGTTCAACGAACGGCTGGAGATAGCGCGCGGCCGCATGCGGGTGCCCAAGCGGCCCGGCCTGGGCATCAGCCTGAGCGAGCAGGCACGGGCCTGGACGCGGGAGAGGGTCGAGCTCGGCCAGCGCCATTGAGCGAGCTCTTCCTTCACAAAACACATCAACGGAGACAAGCCTCATGAACCTCAAGCACACCTTCGCCGGCTTGCTGCTCGGCCTGGCCGCCGGCATCGCTCCCGCCTCGGCCGCCTGGCCGGACAAGCCCGTCACGCTGCTGGTGCCCTTCCCGCCCGGCGGCTCGACCGACAACATCGCGCGCCTGCTCGGCGCCCAGCTGCAGCAAAGCCTGGGCGCGACCTTCGTGGTCGACAACAAGGCCGGTGCCGCCGGCACCATCGGTGCCGGCCAGGCCAAGCGCGCGGCGCCGGACGGCTACACGCTGCTGGTCGCGTCGCTGGGGCCGTTCGTGATCGCGCCGCACCTGCAGAAAGGCGTGAGCTACGACGCGCTGAAGGACTTCGACTACGTCACCGTTGCCGTGCAGTCGCCCAACGTGCTGGCCGTGCCGGCGAACTCGCCGTTCAAGAGCGTGGCCGAAGTCATCGCCTACGAGAAGGCCCACCCCGGCAAGATGAGCTTCGCCTCGGCCGGCAACGGCACCAGCGACCACCTCACCGCCGAGCTGTTCTGGCAGCAGACGGCCACCGAAGCGGTGCACGTGCCCTACAAGGGCGGCGCGCCGGCCATGTCTGACCTGATCGGCGGCCAGGTGGACGCAACCTTCATGAACGTCAACACCGCCGTGCCGCACATCAAGGCCGGCAAGCTGCGCGCCCTGGCCATCACCAGCAACCAGCGCTCGCCGGTGCTGCCCCAGGTGCCGACGATGACCGAGCTGGGCCTGCCCGGCGTCACCGTCTATTCCTGGCAGGCCGTGGCCGCGCCCAAAGGCCTGCCGGCAGACATCAAGGCCAGGCTGCGCGACGGCATCGTCAAGGCGCTGAACGATCCGCAGGTCAAGGCCGGCCTGCTGGACCTGGGCTTCGAGATCGTCGCCAACACGCCCGAGCAGTTCACCGCCTTCCAGGCGACCGAGTTCGCGCGCTGGAAGAAGGTCATCGACACCGGGCACATCACCGCGGATTGAGCGGCGGCTTGGTCGTGAAGCGAGGGTCGCAGCCGACGTGCTCGACCAGGAAGGCCAGCACCGCGCGCACCCGCGCAGGCAGGCGCTCGCTGCGGCCCAGGTAGACGGCGTGGATGGGCGCACGCTCGTCGGGGTTGAAGCGCTCCAGCACGGGGATGAGGCGGCCGGCATCCAGGTCGTGCTGGATGTGGTACCGGGACAGCCGCGCCAGGCCGGCACCGGCCAGCGCCAGGTTGCGCAGGGTTTCACCGTCGCTGGCGCGGATGCGGCCGCGCACCGGCACATCCAGCGGCTTGCTGCCCAGCAGCAGCGGCCAGTCCGGCATGCGGCGGCGGTAGCTGAAGTCCAGCAAGTGGTGCGCGGCCAGATCGGCGGGTTGTTGCGGCGTGCCGCGCTCGGCCAGGTAGGCCGGCGAGCCGACGATGACCTGGCCGGTTTCGCCCAGGCGGCGCGCCACCAGGTCGGACGCCGGCAGCGGGCCCCAGCGGATCGCGATGTCGGCCCGCTCGTCCATCAGGTCGATCACGCGGTCGGTCAACGCCACGTCCAGCGAGAGCTGCGGATGCTGCGCCAGGAACCTGGGCACCAGCGGCACCAGCACATGGGTGCCGAAGGACACGCTGGTGTTCAGCGTGACGCGGCCACGCGGCTCGGCGTCGGCCCCGGCCGCGCGCTCGGCCTCGTCCAGGTCGGCCAGCACCTGCACCGCGCGCTCGTAGAACTGCTGACCCTCGGCGCTGAGCTGCAGCTTGCGCGTGGAGCGATGCACCAGCTGCGTGCCCAGCCGCGCTTCGAGCCGGCCGACCAGCTTGCTGATGGCCGAAGGCGTCATGCCCAGCACGCGCGCCGCGGCCGAAAAGCCGCCGCGCTCGACCACCTGCACAAAGGCTTCCATTTCGCCGGAGCGGTTGACATCGAGGCGTGGCATCGGGCGAGTGATGTGAATTCAAATCACAGGTGATTGTCCGAGCGGCATTCTAGTCAACGATGCGGCGATGCAGCAAAGTTGCCTCACCATGAAAACCGCTTCCACCTCCCCTCGCCTGCCGATTGCCTTGCTGGCATTGACAGCCGGCGCCTTTGGCATCGGCACCACCGAGTTCGTCATCATGGGCCTGCTGCTGCAGGTCTCGGCGGACCTGCATGTCACCGTCGCCGGCGCCGGCCTGCTCATCTCCGGCTATGCGCTGGGCGTGGCCGTTGGCGCGCCGCTGCTCACGCTGGCCACCCGCAGCCTGCCGCGCAAGACCGTGCTGCTGGCGCTGATGGCCATCTTCACGCTGGGCAACCTGGCCTGCGCGCTGGCGCCCGGCTACGGCTGGCTGATGGCCGCGCGGGTGCTCACCGCGCTGGCGCACGGCACCTTCTTCGGCGTCGGCTCGGTGGTGGCCACCGGCCTGGTGCCGCCGCAGCGCCGCGCCTCGGCCATCGCCATCATGTTCACCGGCCTCACCGCCGCCACGCTGCTGGGCGTGCCGGCCGGTGCCTGGCTGGGCCTGCAGTTCGGCGGGCGCGCCACCTGCTGGGCCGTGACCGTGATCGGCATGCTGGCCTTCGCCGTCATCGCGCTCTTCGTGCCGGCCAAGGCGGGTGAAGACGCCAATGCCGAGCCGGTGAAGCTGCGTGACGAGGTCGCTGTGCTGGCCCGCCCGCAGGTGCTGTTGGGCCTGGCGATGACGGTGCTGGGCTTTGCCGGCGTGTTTGCGCTGTTCACCTACATCCAGCCGCTGCTGACGCAGGTCACCGGCGTGTCGGACACCACCGTCTCGGCCCTGCTGCTGGTCTTCGGCGGCGGCCTGGCCGCCGGCAACCTGCTGGGCGGCAAGCTAGCCGACCGGGCGCTGATGCCTGCGGTGCTGGGCAGCTTGGCAGCGCTGGCGGTGGTGCTGCTCGCCACGCCGCTGTTCATCGACAACCCCATCGCGGTGACCGGCTTCATCGCAGTGTTTGGCGTGGCCGCTTTCGCCACGGTGGCGCCGCTGCAAATGCGCGTGCTGGAGCAGGCCGCAGGCGCCGGGCAGAACCTGGCCGCCAGCCTGAACATCGCCGCCTTCAACCTCGGCAACGCGCTGGGCGCCTGGCTGGGCGGCGTGGCGCTGACGCACGGCCCCGGCCTGCGCTCGCTGGGCGGCGTGGCCGCGCTGCTGACGCTGGCCGGGCTGGGTCTGGCGCTCATCAGCCGCCGGCTGGAACAGCGCGGCCGGCCGGTTCCGGCGCGGCTCTCGCGCGCGGCCTGAGTCCCATCTTTTCTCTCTCATTCAGGAATCTCAAATGGAACACCGCTTTCTCGGCAACTCCGGCTTCAAGGTGCCGGCCCTCGGTTTTGGCGCCGGCACCTTCGGCGGCCAGGGCCCGCTGTTCAGCGCCTGGGGCAACACCGACGTGGACGGCGCCCGCCGCATCATCGACATCTGCCTGGACGCCGGCGTGAACCTGTTCGACACGGCTGACGTGTATTCCAACGGCGCGTCCGAAACCATCCTCGGCGCCGCGCTGAAAGGCCGGCGCCACCAGGCCATCCTGTCGACCAAGCTGTCGCTGCGCAGTGGCGACGGCCCGAACGACGCCGGCTCGTCGCGCCACCATTTGATCGAAGGCGTGAACGCCGCGCTGAAGCGGCTGGACACCGATCACATCGACATCCTGCAACTGCATGCCTTCGACGCGATGACCCCAGTCGAGCAGGTGCTGCGCACGCTGGACGACCTGGTGCGCAGCGGCAAGGTGCGCTACCTCGGCGTGTCCAACTTCGCGGGCTGGCAGCTGATGAAGTCCCTCGCCGCGTCCGAGCGCCTGGGCCTGCAGCGCTACGTGGCCAACCAGGCGTACTACTCGCTGATTGGCCGCGACTACGAGCACGAGCTGATGCCGCTGGGCCAGGACCAGGGCGTGGGCGCCATCGTCTGGAGCCCGCTGGGCTGGGGCCGCCTGACCGGCAAGATCCGCCGCGGCCAGCCCTTGCCCGAAGGCAGCCGCCTGCACGAGACCGCCGGCTTCGCGCCGCCGGTGGAGGACGAGCGGCTCTACCGCGTGATCGACGCGATGAGCGAGGTGGCAGAGGAAACCGGCAAGACGCTGCCGCAGATCGCCTTGAACTGGCTGCTGCAGCGGCCCACCGTCAGCAGCGTGCTGATCGGTGCACGCACCGAGGAACAGCTGAAGCAGAACCTGGGCGCGCTGGGCTGGCAGTTGAGCGCGGCGCAGATGGACAAGCTGACCACCGCCAGTGCGACCACACCACCTTATCCGCACTATCCATACTGGAACGGCATGTTCGCCGAGCGCGCGCCGGTGCTGGCGCTGCAACGCGCCGCGGGTTAATCGCCGCGCGGCGGCGCCCAGCTGTCGATCAGCGCCCGCGTCTGGTCGCGCACCGTTTGCTTGAGCAGCGCGAGGTGCTCGCCGTCCAGTTGCACCCAGCCGAGCGACTGCAGTGCGGTCTTCGGCACCACGTGGAAGACCAGCAGCTGCCCCTGCGCCGTCATCATGCGCAGCAGGGTCAGCGGATCGTTGGCAGGCCGGCCGCTGAGGCGGGCCACCACCTCGGCCACAGCCCGCTTCAGGCGCTGCTTGCCCGGGCTTTCCTGCACTTCGGCCAGCGCACCGCGCCCGGCCTGGTCCTGGGCGATGAACAGGCGGCGGTGCTGGGCTTCGTCGCTCAGCAGCAGCCGGTCGGCCGTCGCGTCCTGCATCAGGAAGAAGGCTTCCATCAGCGTCTCGCGTGATGCCTTAGGGTCCGCCAGCGCGGCCTCCATCGCCGCCAGAGCGGGTGCGAAATGCGCCTCTGCGCTGCAGGACAGGTCCGCCATGCAGGCCTTGTACAGGCCTTCCTTGCTGTCGAAGTAGTACTGCAGCGCCGGCGCATTGACGCCGGCCATGCGCGCGATGTCGCGCGTGGACGCGCCTTCATAACCCCGCTCGCCGAACAACCGGATGGCCGCTTCGATCAAGCGCTGGCGCGTTTCCTCGCCGCGCGCGTAGCCCCCGTCGGCGCGGTGGCGCGGTCGGGCCGGTTCTGGGGTGGCGGGAACGTCTGGCTTGGCCATTTCCAAAAATATAGCAGTTGACAGATTTCTTCCATCTGGAAAAAATCTATCAACCGTACGAATTTGGAGTTCCGCATGTCCACGCCTGACCAGCCCAAGCCGGCCGCCGCCTCGAAACCGCCAAGAAAGATGCGCGGCCGCGTTGTGGCCTGGGTGTTCGGCCTGGGCGCGCTGCTGGCCGGCGGTGCCTGGGGCCTGCACTGGTGGCAGGTCGGCCGATTCATCGAAAGCACCGACGACGCCTACCTGAAGGCTGACGCGGTGGTCGTCACGCCCAAGGTCGGCGGCTACGTGGCCGAGGTGCTGGTGCAGGCCAACCAGGTGGTGCAGCAGGGCACGCCGCTGGTGAGGCTGGACCGGCGCCAGTACGAGGCGCTGTTCGACCAGGCCAAGGCCCAGCTCGAAGCCCGCGAGGCCGACCTGCAGCGCGTGAAGGCCGAGCTGGTGCAGCAGCAGGCACAGATCGAGCAGGCGCAGGCCCAGGAGACCGTGGCGCGGCTGGCCGAACACCATGCGCACGACGAGGTCGAGCGCTACGCCCCGCTGGTCACCACCGGCGCCGCCACCGACGAACGCCTGGCCGAGCTGCGCAACACGCTGGCGCAGGCCCAGGCCAACCTCGTCTCGGCCAGCGCCGCGCTGAAAGCCGCGCGCAGCAAGCTCGGCACCAGCCAGGCCCAGGTCGCGCAGGCCGAGGCCCAGTCCCGCGCGGCCGAGGCCTCGCGCCGGCAGAGCACGCTGGACGTGGACGACACGCTGCTGCGCAGCGCGCAGGCCGGCCGCGTGGGCGACCTGTCGGTGCGCGTGGGCCAGTTCGCGCAGCCCGGCACGCGGCTGATGAGCATCGTGCCGGTGCAGCAGACCTACCTGGTGGCGAATTTCAAGGAAACCCAGATCGGCCGCATGCAGGCCGGCCAGCCGGTGCAGCTGCATGTGGACGCCTGGCCTGGCGAGACGCTGCGCGGCGTGGTGGAAAGCTTCTCGCCCGGCACCGGCGCGCAGTTCGCGCTGCTGCCACCAGAAAACGCCACCGGCAACTTCACCAAGATCGTGCAGCGCGTGCCGGTGCGCATCCGGCTGGACCTGGACACCAGGCAGCGCGCCCGCCTGCTGCCCGGCCTGTCGGTGACGGCCGACGTGGACACCCGCGGAGCCGCAGACCATGGCTGAAGAGGCCGTGGCGGCGCCGCCCGCGCCAGCCCGTGAACCCAACGCCAGCCTGAACGACTGGATCGCGGTGACGGCCGGCGCTTTGGGCGCGCTGATGGCCGTGCTGGACATTTCCATCACCAACTCGGCGCTGCCGCAGGTGCAGGGCTCCATCGGCGCCACCGGCACCGAAGGCACCTGGATCTCGACCGGCTACCTGATGGCCGAGATCGTCGTGATCCCGCTCTCGGCCTGGCTCACGCGGGTCTTTGGCCTGCGCAACTTCCTGGTCGGCGTGGCGCTGCTGTTCACGCTGTTCTCGGCGCTGTGCGGCCTGTCGACCAGCCTGGGCATGCTGATCGCCGCGCGCATCGGCCAGGGGCTGACCGGTGGCGCGATGATCCCCACGGCACAGACCATCGTGCGCACCCGGCTGCCGCGCCACCAGCTGCCGGCCGGCATGACGCTGTTCGGTCTCACGGTGCTGCTCGGGCCGCTGCTGGGCCCGGTCATCGGCGGCTGGCTGACCGAGAACATCAGCTGGCATTGGTGCTTTTTCATCAACGTGCCGATCTGCGTGGGCCTGGTCGGGCTGCTGCTGTGGGGCCTGCCGGCCGACAAGCCGCACCTGGGCGAATTCGTCGGCGCCGACTGGCTGGGCATCGCCGGCCTGGCGCTGGGCCTGAGCACGCTCACCGCGGTGCTGGAAGAAGGCCAGCGCGAGCGCTGGTTCGAGTCCGACCTCATCATCGTGCTCAGCCTGGCGTCGGCCATCGGCATGGCGATGGTGGCGCTCTCGCAGCGGCTGGCTGCGCGGCCCATCCTGCGGCTGAGCCTGCTGCGCAACAAGAGCTACGCCAGCGTGATCTTCATCGTCTTCACCGTGGGCGCGGCGTTCTACGGCGTGTCCTACCTGGTGCCGCAGTTCCTGGCGCAGATCTCAGGCTACAACGCGCAGCAGGCCGGTGCGGTGATGCTGCTCAGCGGCATCCCGGCCATCCTGATGATGCCGATGCTGCCGCGCCTGCTGGGCCGCATGCGCTTCTCGGTGCTGGTCATCGCAGGCTTGCTGCTCATCTTCGGCAGTTGCTGGCTGGACAGCAGCCTCACGGCCCAGAGCGCCGCGGGCGAGTTCACCTGGTCGCAGCTGCTGCGCGGCCTGGGCCAGATCCTGGCGATGATGCCGCTGAACCAGGCCGCGATGGCCTCGGTAGCGCGCGAGGAATCGGGCGACGCCGCAGGCCTGTACAACATGGCGCGCAACCTCGGCGGCTCGGTCGGCCTGGCCTTGATCGGCACCTTCATCGACCGGCGCGATGCCTTCCATGTCGACGTGATCAACAGCTCGGTGAGTGCCAATGCCGAGATCACGCAGTCACGCATCGCCGCCAGCACCGCCGGCCACCTGGCCCAGGTCGGCGACTTCGCCCACGCCCAGCTGCAGGCCCTGGCCGAGCTGGCCGGCCAGATCCGGCTGGAAGCGCTGGTCATGACCTACTCCGAGACCTTCTACGCGCTGGGCCTGGTGATGCTGCTGTGCGTGCCGCTGGCGCTGCTGATCAAGACGCCCCGCACGCCGGCGCCGGCCGCGGAGGCCGCACATTGAGGCACCTTTTCAGAAAGAACGCGATGTCGCTTCGACCTCTGCCTTTCCCTCCGCGCAGCGTGGCCCTGGCCGCCGCGTTGCTGCTCACCGCCTGCGCCACAGTTGGCCCGGACTATGCCGGCGCGCCGGCGTTGCCGTCCGCCAGGCCCGGCCCGCTGGTGCGCGCCGCGCAGGCAGGCGCCAGCGGCACCACGCCCGCAGCCGCGCCCTGGTGGCGCAGCCTGGGCGACGCGACGCTGGACACGCTGGTCGACCAGGCACTGGCCAACAGCCCTGACCTGCGCGCCGCCCAAGCCCGGCTGCGCCAGGCTCGCGCCAGCCTGAACCAGCAGCAGGCCAACGCCCAGCCCAAGGGCTCGGCCAGCGCACTCGCACTCGGCCTGAGCAGCGCGCCGAACACCTCGGCCGCGCAAGACCTGCACTTCTACAACGTGGGCTTCGATGCCAGCTGGGAGATCGACCTGTTCGGCGGCACGCGCCGCGCGGTGGAAGCCGCCGAGGCGCAGTCCGGCCAGGTGCAGGCCGAGTTCGCCGATGCCCAGGTCTCGCTCGCCGCCGAAGTGGTACAGGCCTACGCCGAGCTGCGCGCCGGCCAGCAACGCGTGCTTCTCTCGCGCGAGGCCGCCGCATTGGACGGGCAGTCGCTGGCACTGACCCGCCAACGCCAGGAACGCGGCGTGGCCAACATGCTGGACGTGGAGCGCCAGCTCGGCCGCGAGCAGGCCACGCGGCGCGGCGTGCAGGAAGCCGAAGGCGCCGTCACAGAAACGCTGGACCGGCTGGCGCTGCTGTGCGGCCAGGCGCCGGGCACGCTGGACGCGCAGCTGTCTGTGCCGGCCACGCTGCCGCAGGTGCCGCGCGAGCTGGCAGTCGGCGACGTCACCGCCCTGCTGCAACACCGCCCGGACATCCGCGCCGCCGAGCGCCGCCTGGCCGCCAGCACCGCGCAGATCGGCCAACAGCAGGCCGGCTACTTCCCCAAGCTGAGCTTGCTGGGCGACATTGGCCTGGGCGCCACCGAGCCCGGCCAGTTGCTCAAGCAAAACAGCCTGGTGCTGCTGGGTGCGCCCTACCTGTCCTGGAACGTGCTGGACTTCGGCCGCACCGCAGCCGCCGTGCGCAAGGCCGAAGCCGGCCGCGATGAAGCCCTGGCCAAATACGAGTCCACCGTGCTGCAAGCCCTGCGCGACGCCAACCTCGCCCTCACCCGCTACGGCCACCAGCGCAACTCCCTGCGCAGCCTGCTGGCCCAGCAGGCCTCCGCCGAACGCAGCCTGAAACTCACCACCCAACGCCGCCAGGCCGGCACCGCCAGCCAGTTGGACTTGCAGGACGCCCAACGCACCCAGATCGACGCCCGCCGCGACAGCCTGGCCGCTGAAGCCGCGCTGCTGCAGGACTTTGCAGCCTTGCACAAGAGTTTGGGGTTGGGGTGGGACGCGGCGCCTGCAGCCATCGCAAACGCCATCGACTGACTTGATTCTCAACGGCCTGGCACTCGCCATCGCAAGTCCCGGGCGCCGACGGGCGAACCTTCACCCCGAGGACTTGGAACGAGAGCGCCCCACGACGATACTGAACCGGGGCAGAACAATCTCAGGGGGCGGAAGTGGGCACCATCGACCAAGGCACTGACAGCCGCGTTGCGGTGCTGGTGGATTGCGACAACATCAGTCCGGAAGTCCTGCAACATGCTTTGGATGTGGTCGCGCAGTTTGGCCGGGTGGTGCTTCGCCGGGGCTATGGCAACCACAGCACGTTGGCCAACAAGTGGCAGGAGGCGCTGGTGCGGCTGGCCTTCACGCCTTGTCTGCAATACCAATACGCAGCGGGCAAGAACACTGCCGACATCGCGCTGGCCCTGGACGCGCTGGAGGCGATGTTCGACCGCCGGGCCGACACTTTCTGCCTGGTGACCAGCGACTCGGACTTCGCCTACCTGTGCCGCAAGCTGAAAGAGCGAGGCGCCTCGGTGCTCATCGTCGGCGAACCCAAGACGCCGCTTGCCTTGCGAAATGCCAGCGATCAATTCTTCGAATGGATCGCGTCGCCGCCTGAAGTCCTCCCCCAGGCACTGCCCCTCCCATTGCCAGCAGCGTCACCGCCCGGCGCCGCGGCCGCCGCATTGCCAGCCAAACCACCGCCCAAAATGCGGCCGCGTTCAGTCGTGAATGCCGTGGTGCTGCTGGTTGGCGACACACCCGACGGCAGGGTGGGTGTCGGCCAGTTGGGCCAATACCTCAAGCGCACCGACCCCGCCTTTTCCCCGCGCAACTTCGGTCACTCCGGCCTCTTGAGCATGCTCAAGACATACGACCTGCTGCAGCTTCATCAGGCCGAAGGTGGCCATTGGAACGTCGGCCTGGCCAAAAAGGTGCCCACAACCGCCGCGCCGGCTGGAGAGTCGGAAGGCAGCGGTCACTGAGCCGCTAAGGCTGAGACGGACAGGGCGGCTCAATGGCACGGTGGCGCAGGTTCAGTGCCAGCAGCGAATCGCCAAGCACGTGAGCGCTGGAAAACCGTTCGGGAGACAACTGCGACCCATTGTTCAACCCGCGGCGCAGTAGAGACCCACGCCGACCACGATCGCAAAAACAATCATCACCGTGCCCATGCCGATCGTCCAGGTCGCATCGTCGCGCACGTCATCCGTGGCCGTCGACCACAACCGCTCCGCGATGGCCGGCCCGCCGATCAACCCGACGAGCGCCCCGATCAGTGCACACCATCGTACCGGCCCGTGAATCGACCAGTGATCGAGGCCATGGCGACCCAACAGGTCGAAGCCCAGGTACAGCATGGCGCCTGCCGCCGCACCCAGCAGCGTCGAATAGACACGGCTCAGCATCCCCGCCCCTTCCACTTTCCACTCAATCAGCTCGCCCTGACCTCGTCCAGCAAGTCGGGATGCCGGTCCAGAATCTTCAGCAATTGCACCAGGGCCAGTGGCGGTCGGGTCTTGCCTCGCTCGTAGCGGGAAAAGGCATTGACGCCTCCGCCGAACAATTCGCCAGCTTCGCGCTGCCCCAGTTCCAGCTTCTTGCGCACCTGCGCGATGTAGGTGGGAGACACGTAGGCGGCATTCACCTGCTGGCGAAACTGCGCGGTCAACGCGCCATAGCGATCGTCTGCGCCACGATCCAGCACAAGCTCGCCGCAAGCCGGGCAATGGTCGCCCGCCACAGCAGGGATCAAGGTCGTTGCTGCCTTGTAGGTGTACGGGACATCTCGTGTGTCGTGCACCAGTTCAGCGGCGCCACAGTTCGGGCATTTCATGATCACAGCTCCTTGAACGAAACGATGAGGAGGTCATCCACCACCGTCAGCTTGATGTACACCTCGACGTCAGCCACGCACATCCGATAAACGTCCTGCCAAATCCGGTGATCGGCATGAGTCGTCATGCTCTTGTAGGAGTGGGTTAAGGCAACGCTGAACAAGTCCTGCATGCCGCGCTGGCGAGAGAACGGGCCGGATCGTAGGCGCGACGCGAAGGTCGGGCTGTCCGCCCGACGCCGAGCGGCGCAACGACCGAGGCGGCCCGTTCTCTCGTCAGCCCTCCGGGGCGGTTCAGGCGGGCGCCAGGCGTCGTTGCGAACCTTGCCCAGGCATGAGCCTGGGCGGCGGCTCGCGCCTAGCCTGGCATCCCGCCTGAATCCGCCGCGGCACGCAGGACTTGTTCAGCCTTGCCTTAACTCCAGCCTGAGCACCACTTCGCACATGGCGGCCAATGTGGAAATGCCCAGTTCACCGGCACCATCCATCGCCGAACGGGTGGCCCTCACCTTTTCCGCGCGGACGAGCGCATGTACAAGCCTCAACTTGCAATGAGGTTTGCCCTTCATTTGAAAATCATAACCTAGTTGGTTATTTTTAGTGCAGCAAAGCCCAAGGCCATGAAGCGAATCCTGCTCTCCGGCGGCAACCCGCAAATCGCCAAGGCCGATGGCGATGCGCCGGTGCAGGCCTACATCGACGCCATGCCGGATTGGAAGCGGAACATCGGGCAGCGGCTCGATGCGCTGGTCATGCAGCAGGTGCCGCATGCGCGCAAGGCAGTGAAATGGAATTCGCCGTTTTATGGCGTTGAAGGCCAGGGCTGGTTCCTGGCGTTTCACGTGTTCACGCGGTTTGTGAAGGTGAGCTTCTTCAAGGGCACGGACTTGCAACCCGTGCCGCCGGGCGGCACCGGCAAGGAGGCGCGCTGGGTCGATGTCCACGAGGGCGACTTCGACGAGGCGCAGATGGTGGACTGGATTCGGCAGGCGGCGGCGAAGCCAGGCTGGGGCAAGTCCTGACCGCGGAGGGCTGCGGCACGGGCGTGGCGCCAGCGCCGCTTTGCACCTCAAGGCACGATCGCGAAGATCTGCTGGTTCCAGGTGGCAGCAGGCTTGAGCGGCTGGTCAGCCGGGGAGACCCAGATCGCCAGGCCGCCGCCGGCGTACAGCGGCTCGTCCGCCAGGTTCACGGCTTGCGACATGACCCGCGTTTCGCCGGGCTGCAGCGTGATGCGCTGCGGCACGAAGCCGGCCTTCTTGCCGGTGCTGAAGGCGGTGATCTGCAGGAAGCGCGAGTCGCTGTTGTCGACGCTGCCGCTGCGGTCGCTCAACACGCGGATCCACGCGTCCACGGTCATCGGCGCCGTGGCGTGGTTGGTCAGGCTGTAGCCGATGGTGCAGGCGTCGCCCAGGCGCACGGCGTACTGCACCAGGATTTCGGCCGGCATGCCGTAGCAGGTGGTCACGTCCTGGATGGTGATGCTGCGCGGCTGCGCCAGCACCGGGGCGAGCTTGACCGAGTTGACGGTATCGTAGGCAAACGCGGGGCTGTAGGCCTGGTCGTAGGCCGAATCGTCGACCCACACCTGGTAGCGGCCGGCCGGCCAGGTCGGCGCGTCCTTGAAGCTGTAGCGGCCGTTGGCCAGCGACTTGGTGCTCAGCGTGGACTGGGCGCAGACGGTGTCGGCGTTGTCCCAGCACCAGCGCAGCGTCAGGTGGGCCGAGACGGGCTGGCCGCTGGCGTCGACGATGCTGCCGCTGATGGCGCCGGCATCGGCGGCCGTCGCCTTCGCCAGCGTGATGCGCCGTGCGCGCTTCAGCGAGGCATGCGGTTGTGGCCACAGCGGCGAAGCTGTGCCGGTTTCGGTGATGCGCCAGTCGAAGCCGGGGAACATGCCAACCAGCTCGGTAGGATGGTCGGCCAGCGCGGCATACAGCATGGTCGTGCCGGCGATGCCCGAGGGCATGCCCGCCACGCCCAGTGCCTGCTTGAGCTTCAGCTTCTCACCGGGCTGCAGCTCGATGCGCTTGGCCTGGCGGCCGCCCTTGCCGGCATCCAGCTCGACCGCCTCGATGGCGCCAATCGTCTGCGCCACGACGGTGTGGGCCCACACGTCGATGGCGACCGGCGCGCCGGTGGTGTTCTTGACCTGGTAGCTGAACTCGCACTCGCTGCCGGCCTTGATGTAGGTGCACGCGCTGAAGTCGCTGAAGCCCACCGGCAAGGACGGGGGTTTCAGCTTGAAGTTCTGCGTGACCAGCCCGGCGTCGGGGCCCAGCGTCATGACCTGGGTGTACTTCGGGTCGTGAAAGCCGTTGGCCGACATCTTGACCCTGTACGGCCCGGTGGGCAGGTCGCCCAGCGGCAGGTAGTAGCTGCCGTCCCGGTCCGAAGCGTAGGCGGAGTTGACGGCCTGGGTGCAACTGGCCGGGTCGCTGCTGGTGCAGGCCAGCAGCGTGACCAGGGCCGAGAAATAGGCCGGCGCTGCGCCGGTGCTGCCGTCCAGCACGGTCCCCACCAGGTAGGCATGCCGCGGTGCGCCGGCGATCATGTGATAGCTGCCGAACTCGGCCGGCAAGCCGTGGAAGGACCAGTCGCCATAACCTGCAGCGGCGAAGACGAGCTTGCCGTCGGCTGGCACCATGCCCATCACGGTCACGTTGTTGGCCGCGGAGACCAGGCAGGTGTTGTCGACGATGCCGGCCATCATGTCGTTGCCGGGCGTGCTGCTGTCGCGCACCACCTCCACCTCCATCCACTTGCCCGGGTTGCCGGTGAACTGGAAGTAGTCGACATCGCCTTCGGTGATCTGGCCGGCCAGGTCTGCGCCGCTGGACAGCTTGCCCAGCAGCTGCGCGCTGGCGCAGTCGTTGTTGGGCTCGGTTTCAGTCGAGGCCGCATGGGCGGCGAACGAGGCGGTGGCCATCAACAGGCTGGCGGCCAGCCCGGCCGGGCTGAGGCGGCGAGGAAACAGGAAATACAACATGGTGGCGAGGCTGCAAGAGCTGGGGGAAGTGGCCAGTGTGTTGGCCCACCGCTTGCAAGGCAGCCGCCTGGGGCTATGTTTTTTCTTGGTTTTGGGCCGGCGGGGCATCGGAAGCACCCCGGAGGCAACGGAATGGCAACGCCAGCCCCGAGACAGCCCCGTTTCGCGGACTTCTTCCGCGGCGGCTGGTGCACGTCAGCCCGGCAGCCGCCGGTCCCAATGCCGTGCGGTACGCTTGGCTTCCCTCACTCGATTGGCATGGTGGCGCAGTTTTGCTGGAGGACATGGACACGGTTGCCGACCCGGCTCCCCAAGCCCAGCTGCGGCAATGGCAGATCGGGCGGTTCGTGTTCGACCCCGCTGCGCGCACGCTGTGTGCAGAGGGCAGCAGCGAGCGCATTTCGGGCAAGGCAGCGCGGGTGCTGCAGCTGCTGGCCGAACACGCCGGCCAGGTCCTCAGCCGCGAACAGCTGATCGCAGAAGTGTGGGACGGCAATGCCTACACCGGTGCCACCGCGCTGACCCACACCGTCTCCCAGCTGCGCCGCAGCCTGCGCGCGACGGCGCCGGACGACGCGCCGATCGAGACCATCTCCAAGTCCGGCTATCGCCTGCTCTGGCCGGCTCAGCGCCGGGCGCCGGTGGCCGAGGCCACGCTGCTGGCCGCCGTGCCGGCGCCGGCCGAGCCTTCGCACGGGCCGCCCGCTGCCGCAGCGCCGCGCAGGCTGTCGCTGCGGCAACGGGCCGGCCTGGTCTCGCTGCTGGCCCTGCTCGCGCTGGCCGCAGCGCTGGGGTGGACGCGCCGGCCGGCCAGCAGCGCCAGCACCCAGGCCGCGCCCGGCCCGCGGCCGATGACCACGCTGGAAGGCGTGGAGCAGTGGCCCAGCTATTCACCCGACGGCCGCTTCCTGGCCTACGTCTGGCGCCGCACCGGCGGCAATCCGCGCCTGCGCGTGGTGGACCTGAAGCAGCCTGCCGCGCCGCCGCGCGAGTTCAGCGACCCGAAGAACCTGATGGAGCGGCCGGTCTGGCTGGGTGCGAACCAGCTGGCCTACCTGCAGGCCGTGCATGGCGAGCACTGCCGGGTCATGACGCTGGCGCTGCAGGACGGCAGCAACCCGCGCGAGCTGACCGACTGCCTGTTCCTGCGTGGCGCGGCGGCCCTCGCTGCCTCGCCGGACGGCGCCTGGCTGGCCTTCACCCGCCGCTCGGCGCAGACCTCCGGCGGCCAGCTGCTGCAGCTGCGCCGCCTGGCGGACGGCCAGGAACGCACGCTGGCGCAGGAGCCCGCCGGCCTGGGCTACGGGCAGATGAGCTGGTCGCACGACGGCAGGCACCTGGCGGTGCTGCGGCTCAAGGACACCGTGGGCGACCTGCTGCGGGTGGACGTGCAGAGCGGCGCGGTGCTGCAGCTGACCAATGCCGACAAGCCGATCTGGGCCATGGCCTGGCGGCAGGACGACAGCGCAGTGGTCTTCTCGGCCGGCATGGCTGGCGACTTCGCGCTCTGGCAGGTGGGCACCGACGGCGGCCCGCCGCGGCGCTTCTCGCGCGTGGAAAACGCCACCAGCCTGGTCGCCATCCCCGACGGCTCGGGCGACATGGCCGCCAGCGTGCGCCTGTTCGACGACCACATTGAGCGCTATGCGCTGGGCGATGGTTCGGCACCACCGCAGCTGCGCGAAACCATCCGTTCCACCAGCCGCGACCTGTACGGCAGCGCCTGCACCGACGCCGAGCACCCGCTGTTCATCTCCTTCCGCGCCCGCCGCATTGGCCTGTGGTACCGGGACGGCGCCCAGGCCGAGCCACGCGAACTGCCACTGCCGGACGATGGCATTCCCGAGCCGGCGGCCTGCAGCCCGGACGGCCATCGCTACGCCACCGCGCTGACGCCCACGCCCGGCCAAACGGGCAACCGCCTGGTGGTCGGCCGGCTGGACGGCCTGGTGGATGCGAAGCCCGAGGTGATCGAGCTGCCGGCCATGCTGTCCAACGTCAGCTGGAGCGAAGACGGCCAGTCGCTGCTGCTGATCTCGGGCGACAGCAATGGCAGTGCGGCGCTGTGGCGCTACGACCTGGGCCGCCACAGCCTGACGGCGCTGGCCGATGAGCAGGCCCGCTTCGGCCGCGAAATCCGCACCGAAGGCCGGCGCTGGCTGTACTTCAGCCGCGACAGCCACCGCGGCATCTGGCGCCGGCCGCTGAGCGAAGACGGCCGCACCACCGGGCCCGGCCAGCTGGTGGTGGAAGACCTTGCGCTGCAGGACTGGGGCAACTGGCTGTGGCGTGACGGCCAGCTCTGGCGCATTTCGCGCAGCCCCGGCGCCGACCGCCTGCTGCGCCGCGACGCCAGCGGCCGCGAGCAGGCCGTGCTCGAACTGCCAGCCGGCTCGGTCGGCCCGTTCCGCTCGCTGTCGATCGACGCGCGCGGCCAGGCCCTGGTCAGCCGGCAAGGCTCGGCGCAGGCCGACCTGATGCGCGTGCCCGAAGCGCCCTGAACCGCGCACCAGTCCGCAGCCGCCGCCGCACCGCCGTCGGGCAGCGCCGCTGGACCTGGGCCTGCCCGCCGCCCGCCCGGCGCGCCACGGCAGGACACGAAAAGGCAACGGCCGGCGGTCCGGCGACCGTGACATGGCTGCCGGACTGGTTTTTTTCTCGATTCCCTGGGTTTTAGCTGGATCGGCCGGCCGGGTGCTGACCCGAGGAACACCGGTTGCGAAACTGATGGCCACACACACCGGCATCCGCTCGGTGATGCGCACCACCGGAGTCTCTTCATCATGAGCCAAGCAGTTCCCCGCCAGACCGTCATCGCCCTGGCGCTGGCCGCCCTCAGCCCCTGGGTCCAGGCCAAGGTGGCCGAAGTCGAACCCAACAGCACTTGCGCCATCGCGCAGGACATCGGCGCCGCGCCCGGCACCTCGGTCACCGGCGAAATCGTCACCGGCGACGTGGACTTCTACCGCGTCACCGCCACGCCCGGCAAGCTGCTGCAGGCCAACCTGTCGGCCAACCTGGGCGGCGGCGGCTCGCTGCTCGACAGCATCATTGGCGTGTTCGACAGCAGCTGCCAGCAGATCGCGATGAACGACCATGCCGGCCCCGACATGGACTCGCGCGTGCTGTTCAAGGTGCCGGCCGACGGCGTGGTGATCTTCGCCGCCGCCGGTTTCCCGGACTTCTTCTTCGAGGGCAGCCCTTACGAACTGGGCACCTACACCCTCAAGGTGATCAAGCCGGCCGCGCCCTACCTGACCGGCAGCGTCACCGAAGCCGGCACCGGCCAACCGCTGCCGCCCAACCTCGGCCCCGTCTCGCTGCTGCACTGCGACGGCCCGGGCTACGACACCTGCCGCGACGAAGTGGTCACGCTGCCGGTCTCCTCGGACGGCAGCTTCGCGCTGTCGCTGGGCGGCATGGACCCCGGCCACTACCAGCTGCGCACGGCGCCCAACGGCTACAGCAGCACCTACTCCGCCCCCTTCGCCTACGAAGGCCCGGAGACCGTTGCCAAGATCGCGCTGAAGGTCAAGCCGCTGCCGGTCACGCTGTCTTCGCCCACCGCCTGCAAGCGCAGCACGCAAGGCAGCGACTGCAGCTTCAGCGTCACGGTCACCAACACCACCGCGTCGGCCATCGACGCCGACGTTTGGACCGTGGTCGATGCCAGCCCGAACGGCGCGCCTTACGGCACCACCAACTTCATGACCGGCGCCGCGGCCTACACGCCGGCGCATGTGCAAATCGCGGCAGGCGCTTCGGCGGTGGTCAGCCAGCTCATGCCGATTGCCGCCGCGCCCACCGGCGTCTCCGGCCAGGCCACCGTCTACGTCGGCAAGACCGGCAAACCGCTGGCCACCATGGGCCAGACCGGCTTCGGCTTCACCGTCACCGCGCGCGGCACCAGCAACATCGGCCTGACGCAGGCCGCGCTGATCCGCGAGGCCAACCAGCGCCGCGAAAAGGCGGCCCGCCAAGCCACGCCGGGCGCCCGCAAGTCCGTTGCCGGCGCCACCACTGTCAACTTCACCGGCACCCTGCTGAACGCCGACACCGGCGCACCGGTGACCCAGCCCTTCCCGCCCTACGTCAACCTGTACGCCTGCGCCCAGCCCGGCTATGCGCTGTGCACCGGCTACATCGATGGCGCCCAGGCCGGCCAGGACGGCAGCTTCAGCATCGACACCCGCAAGCTCGCCGCCGGCCGCTACCAGTTCTGGGCCACCGGCTCCACCGGTTTCGACATCGGCTACTCGGCCACCTTCGACTACGACGGCAAGACCGCGCCCGCGGCGACCAGCTTCACCATCCCGCCCAAGCACATCGTGGTGAGCAATGTGAAGGGCTGCGTCAACGGCGACGCCCTGCCGGCCGGCAGCAAGTGCAGCTACAGCTACGACCTGACCAACACCGGCAGCACCGCCAGGACCGTCGCCTCCTGGACCTCGGCCCTGGTCCAGCCCACCGGCTCGCCCGCCAACACCACCGCCTTCAGCGTGCCCGGCGACGGCGGCCAGGCGCAGAGCCTGATCACGCTGCAGCCCGGTGAAACCCGCAACATCGCCAAGCCGCTGCCGCAAGTCACCAAGCTCCAGTCCGGCGCGCAGTACTTCCCTTCGCTGTGGCTGTCCACCCCCGACAAGCCCTTCGAGATCGTGGGCTTCGACCTGGTGCCGACGGTGACGGTCGTCACGCCCTGAACAACACCAGGTGAAGTGCCGGTGGCCACTGGCGGCCGGGGCCGCGCTCGTGGCCCGACTCGGCGAGCCGCTGCGCCACCGCCTGGCGCTCTCCGCTTTCAACCAGCTTGCCCATCGCATGCACCCGTGTCATGTGCTGCAGGCGATAGCCGAAGCTGTCGTCGCGGGAGTCGATGGCGAGCAGCGATTTGGCGCACAGGCCCAGCAAGCCCTCGATCACCGCGCCCGGACGCAGCTGTTCGTCGCCCACCACGCTGGTGGCCGCTGCCAGCGTGAAGCCGGCGCGAAACACCGCCAGGCGCCGCAGCACCACGCGTTCGGTCTCGCTCAGCAGCGCGTGGCTCCAGTCCAGCATGGCCTGCAGGCTCTGGTGGCGCGGCGCAGCCGTGCGCCGGCCGCGGGTGAGCAGGCGCAACAGTTCGTCTGCCGGCCTGGCCAGCCCTTGCAGACCCAGGGCGTGGACCCGGGCCGCGGCCAGTTCGATGGCCAGCGGCATGCCGTCCAGCTGCCGGCACAGCTGCAGCACCAGGACCAGGTTCTGGTCGGTCAGCGCGAAGCTGCAGGTGTTGGCCATCGCACGCTGGACAAACAGCTGGATGGCGGGAAACGCCAGGGCGGACGCCAGGTCCGGCGGCGCGGCGAACCCGGCATGCTCGGTGCGCTCGGGAAAAGCCAGCGGCGCCAGGCGGTGCACGCGCTCGCCTTCGGCGTCCAGCGCCTCGTGGCTGGTGGTGAGCATGTGCACGCCAGGCGCCTGCTTCAGCACGCGCTCGGCCACGCTTGCCGCGATGCCGATCAGCTGCTCGCAGTTGTCCAGCACGATCAACATGCGGCGCGGGTGCAGGTGCGCCATCACCCCTGGCCACGCGTCGCCTGCCGGCAGCTTGATGCCCAGCGCAGCGGCCAGCGCCGCGGGCAACTGTGCCGCGGTGCTCACCCGCGCCAGGTCCAGGAAACACACACCCTGTTCGTAACTGGCCAGGCTCGCGTGGGCGACGGCCAGCGCCAGCGCCGTCTTGCCCACGCCGCCCGGGCCGACGATGCTGACCAGGCGGCAGCGCGCCAGCTGGGCGCTCAAGGCTGCAACCGTTTCCGCGCGGCCCACCAGGCGCGTCAGCGGCCGGGGCAAGCCAGGCGCAGCCACCCAGGGTGCCGCTGCCAGGACCGGCACCAGCGCGGACGCCGGATGGGACACGGCACCGGCTAGCTGCACCGGCGCGACAAAACCATAGCCGCGGCCGGGCACGTTGGCGATGTAGCGCGCGCCATCCCGTCCCTCGCCCAGCAGCTTTCGCAGCGCCACGATGTGCACCCGCAGGCTGCTGTCCTCGACGATGGTGCGCGGCCAGACACGGGCGACCAGCACTTCCCGGCTCAGCACCTCGCCGGCCCGCTCCACCAGCGCGCACAGCAGGTCGAACGCGCGGCTGCCCAGTGGCAACGGCCGGCCATGGGACAGCAGCTGCCGCGTCGACTGGCGCAGCTCGAACGGACCGAAGGTCCACACGGCATCACCGTGCAAGTCCGCAGCCTGCCGCGGCGGCGCAAGTGCTGGTTGCATCGTTTGGCATGGCCGGCGATGCCGGGTGTTCTGCACCCGGCTTCGGCGCACGGCCATGAGATGCGACTGTCCACGCTGCCAGGCAGCCCACACCCCGCGGAGCCTGAAATTTTCCTGAGCGTTTCCTGAAAATGCACGCCGAGCTGTGGCACATGGCGTCGAACCAGGAACGCGGGAGCTCAGATGGGCAGGGCCTGCAAGGCCTGCGCCAGGCTCATGGCCGCGCCTTCGCGCCAGGCCCGGTCGAACGCGGCGTCATCGGCCAGCGCCAGGCGCGCCGCCGCGACCCTCTTCGCGTGCGTCGCCAGCTCGTTGCGCGGCAGCGGCGTGCCGGCCGCCGTGCGCAACTGCTCGGCCGCGCCCCACAGCCGCGCCGCGCGCAGGTCCGGCGTGACCAGGGACTCGACGTGGGCCAGCTCCTCCAGCAGCTCGGCGGTCTCGCGGGGGTCGCCAGTCTCGCCGAAGATGGCCAAGGCCTCCAGCAGCATCCCGCGCGCCTGCGCGTGCTCACCGCGTTGCGTGGCCAGCACGGCGAGGGGGCCCAATGCATTGCCCACGCCATGGTGGTCGCCCAGGCTGCGCATGATGGCCACCGCTTCAGACAGCGCGGCCTGGGCTGCCATCCAGTCCTCCTGCGCGAGCGCCGTGGATCCCAGGTTGAGCAGTGTTTGCGCCAGCCGGCCCTGGTCGCCCAGCACGCGAAACAGCGCAGCGCTTTCCTCCTGTAGTGCGCGTGCCTCGGCCAGATCGCCCAGCTCCAGTACCACGCCGCCGAGGTTGCTCAGCGCCGAGGCCATGCCGACCTGGTTGCCCAATTGGCGGTCGATGGCAATCGCCTGCGCAAACAGCGGCCTGGCGGCTTCGAGGTCTCCCTGCTGGAAAGCGAGGATGCCGCCCCGGTTGAGCACGGTCGCCCGCAACGCCGGGTCACCGTCCTGCGGCGCCACGGACAGCGCCAGCGCATGCCAGCGCCGCCCCTCCGAGAGCTGGCCGCGGATCAGCCAGAAACTGACCAGGGCCGCCACCAAGCGCAGGCCGCTCTCGGTGCGTTCCGGCACGGCCAGCGACCAGGCCAGCGCCGCACGCAGGTTGTCCTGGTCCGCCGCCAGCGTGTCGACCCAGGTGCGCTTGTCCGGCCCGCGCAAATGCGGCCAAGCCGTTTCGGCCAGCGCCACGAAGTGCACGACATGGCGGTCATGCCAGCGCGCCGCCTCGCCGCGCTCCTGCAGCCGCTCGCGTGCATAAGCCAGCACGGTTTCCAGCAGCCGGTAGCGCGTGATGTGGGCCTGGTCCTCGGCGACGAGCAGGCTCTTGTCGGACAACGCGGCCAGCAGGTCCAGCACCTGCGGCACATCCTCGGGCCGTTCGCTGCAGACCGCCTCGGCCGCCTGCAGCGTGCAGCCGCCCGCAAAGACCGACAGCCGGCACAGCAAGGCCTGCTCGGCCTCGCTGAGCAGGTCGAAACTCCAGTCGATCAAGGACCGCAAGGTGCGGTGCCGCGACTGCGCGGGATGCGACCCTGGCGAGGCGCCCGCCAACAGGCTGAAGCGCTGGTCCAGCCGCTGGCTCAGCTCCTCGGCCGACATCGCGCGCATGCGCCCCGCCGCCAGCTCGATGGCCAGCGGAATGCCGTCCAGCCGGCGGCAGATCGCCGCCAGTGCCGCGGCGTTTTGCGGCGTGGGCGAGAAGTGCGGCTTCAGCAGGCGGGCGCGGTCCACAAACAGCCGGGCCGACTCAGCCGCCAGCAGCGCCTCGGGCGACGCTGCCGCATCCGGCACCGACAGCGACGGCACGCGGTAGCTCAGCTCGCCCACCAGGCCCAGCTTCTCTCGGCTGGTGACCAGCAACGTCACCGCCGGGCAGTCGCGCAGCAAGGCATCGCACAGCGCGGCGCAGCCGGCCAGCAGGTGCTCTGCGTTGTCCAGCAACAGCAGCAGCTTGCGCGAAGCCAGGTGCGCGGTCAGCGTCTGCATCGGCGCCACGCCCGGCGCTTCTTCCAGGGCCAGCGCGGCCATCGCCGCCTGCGGCACCAGCGAAGCGTCGGCCAGCGCGGCCAGCTCCACCAGCCACACGCCATCGGGGTAGCGGTCCAGCACGGCCGCTGCAGCCTGCAACGCCAAGCGCGTCTTGCCACAGCCACCAGCCCCTGTCAGCGTGAGCAAACGTGCCCGCGCCAGCGACTGCGCCAGCCGCGTGAGCGCCGCCTCGCGGCCGACGAAGCTGGTCAACGCGAGTGGCAGGTTGTGCCTGGGCAGCGCAGTGCTCGGCTCTGGCTGCGCTTCCACCACGCCGACCGCCATCACGAAGCGGTAGCCACTGCCCGACACGGTCGCCAGCGCCGCCTTGCCCAGCACCTTGCGCAAGGCCGAAACCTGCACCTGCAAGGCGCTGTCGTCCACCACCACCCTGGGCCAGACCTCGCGGAACAGTTCGTCCTTGCCGACCAGGTGGCCAGCCCGCTGGACCAGCGCGCTCAGCAGGTCCAAAGCCCGCGGCCGAAGGTCCACCGGCACGCCGTTTTCCAACAGCCGGCGCTCTTGCGGTTGCAGCTCGAAGCGGCCGAATCGGTAGCGAAGATGGGGACCAGTGGCAGGCATGCGTGACCGAAGTTGAGGTGCTGCCGCGCAGTCTATGTCGGCATGCAGCGCCGAGTCGGCGTCAAAGCCAGGTCACGAAATCATCAGGCCGCGGCCGCTCGCGCGGCGGCTTGCGCCTGGCCGCCGTGCCCAGCGTGATGCAGCAGATTGCCTGCTCGCCCTCGGCCAGCGAAAAAGCCCGGCGCATGGCCTCGCTGTGCATGCCGCGGCCGCTGGACAGGCCGCTGGCGAAGCCGTTTGCTTCGGCGGCGAGCAGCAGGTTCTGGAGGGCCGCACCGAGCGAGACGAGTTGTTCCTCGGGCGGCACCTGCGCATGGCCCGACTGAAGCCGCGCAACGGCCAGCACCAGCACCGGGCCGCGCGCGGCCTTGGCGCGGGCCTCGCCGAGCTGGTCTTCGGTGGCGGTGGGGTCGCGCTCGTGCAGTGCTTCGGCAAAGGCTTGTGACAGCCGTTCGCGGCCTTCGAGCCCGAGCACGATGAAGCGCCAGGGCAAGAGGCGGCCGTGGTCCGGCGCGGTGGCCGCGGCGCTGAACAGCGCACGCAGCGCAGCCTCGCCCGGGCCGGGTTCGACCAGGTGTTTCGGCCCGGTGTGCTGGCGGGCCTGCATCAGGGCCGCCAGCGTGGTGGCAGGTTCGGGCGAGGCGTCTGAGGTCATCGTGGGTCCACCGGTTCTTCGGGTTCGACGGGGCCATGGCGGCGCTGGCGGAACAGCCACGCCGCACCGCCCAGCAACAGCGCCAGCGGTCCCAGCCACAGCAGCCAGGTCGCGGGCTCCCAAGGCGGCTGGTAGCTGATGAATTCGCCGTAACGCTGGACCAGGAAATCGATGATGCCGCGGTCGCTGTCGCCAGCCGCCATGCGTTGTGCGATCTCGCGCTTCAGGTCCAGTGCCAGCGGTGCCTGCGAGTCGGCCAGCGAGCCGTTCTGGCAGACCAGGCAGCGCAGCCGGCGGTACAGCGCCTGCAGGCGTTCGGGGTCCAGCTCGGGGGCAGACGCGGGCTGGGCCAGCGCGGCGGCCGGCAGCGTCGACAGCCAGGTGAGGCTTGGCTTCATGGCGCCTCCAGCTTGGGCAGCAGGTCGCGGTCGATGACCTGCTGGGTCAGTGCGCCCACATGGCGGAAGGCGATGTGGCCCTCGGCGTCCACCAGGTAGGTTTCGGGCGCGCCGTAGGCGCCGAGCTCGATGGCCAGGCGGCCATCGGCGTCCACCAGCGTCACAGCAAAGGGGTTGCCGAGCTCGGCCAGGAAGGCGGTGGCGTCCTGAGGCGTGTCGCGGTAGTTCAGGCCCACCAGCCGGCCGCCCTGGCCCTTCGCCTGCAGTCGTTCGGCCAGCTTCATCAGCAGCGGCTGCTCCTGCCGGCAAGGGCCGCACCACGAGGCCCAGAGGTTGACCAGCCGCGGCTGCCCGTCGGCCACCACGGTCTGCAGCAGGCCGGGCGAGCGGCCCAGCACAGGGCGCGGCAAGGCCGGGAACGCGGCCCCCAGCCGGGCGGCAGGCAGCGTGCGCGGCCGGCCCTGCCACAGCGCAGACGCCAGCAGCAGCAACAGCCCCGCGAGCAGCAGCCCTGCCAACCAGAGACCCCAGCGCGGCCGGCTCATGCAGGCGCCCCCTGCGGCAATGCCCGCGGCGGCCGTCCGCGCCGTGCCAAGGCAGAAAGCGCCGCGCCCGTGGCCATCAGCAGCGCGCCCGCCCAGATCCAGCGCACGCCGGGCTTGTGCTGCACCCGCAGGCTCCAGGCGGCCGACAGCCCCTGGCCCAGCGGTTCGCCCATCGCCACGTAAAGGTCGCGCCACAAGCCGGGCGCAATCGCGGCCTCGGTGGTGGGCCGGCCGCCGCCGATGTAGACGCGCTTCTCGGCCCGCAGCAGGCGCGGCGCATCGCCTTCGCAGCCCCAGCGGAACTGGCCGACGCGGGCCAGGTAGTTCGGGCCGATCTCATCGTGCAGGCCCTCGAACTTCAGCGGGCAGCCGGCCAGCGGGGCGGATTCACCGGGCGCCAGCCGCACATCGCGCTCCTGGCCGTAGCCGTTGGACAGTGCCACGCCAGCGGTGAACACAGCCACCCCCAGGTGCGCCAGCACCATGCCGCCGGGCGACGCGCCAAAGCCGCGCCAGCCGACGCTGTGCATGCGTTGCCAGGCCCAGGCCAGCGTGCTGCCCGCCACGCCCCAAGCCAGCCACAGCGCCAGCAAGCTGCCCCATTGCCAGCGGCCGAAGGCCAACCACAACGTCAGTGGCACCGCGACAGCGCCCAGTGCCATCAGCAAGCCCACTGGCCGCAAGCGCGTGAGCAATTCCCGCCATGGCGAAGCGCCCCAGCGCAGCCACGCCGCCGGCACCAGCAGCGCCAGCGCCAGGCCCAACAGCGGCCCCAGCACCCGCTCGAAATAAGGCGCACCGACCGACAGCCGCCCAAGGCCCAGCACCTCCATCACCAGCGGGTACAGCGTGCCCAGCGCCACGCTGGCGCAGGCCACGACGAGCAGCAGGTTGTTCAGCGCCAGCACGCTTTCGCGCGACACCGCCGCCGGCAGCGGCGCAGCCTTGGCCGGCAGCAGCCGCTCGGGGTGGCGCGCATACAGCACGAAGCAGACGAGCAGCGTCAGCGCCATCAGGCCCAGCAAAGCGCTGCCGCGCAGCGGGTCGCTGGCAAAGGCATGCACCGACGTGAGCACACCCGAGCGAACGAGGAACGTACCGAGCAAGGCCAGCGCCCAGGCGGCCATCGCCAGCAATGCGCTCGCATGGGCGAAGCGCCCGCGCTGATCGCGCCCGGCCTGCACGTGCAGCAGCGCCGCCAGCGCCAGCCAGGGCAGCAGCGAGGCGTTTTCCACCGGGTCCCAGAACCACCAGCCGCCCCAGCCCAGCTCGTAGTAAGACCACCAGG
This sequence comes from Ideonella sp., assembly GCF_041287625.1. Taxonomy (GTDB): domain Bacteria; phylum Pseudomonadota; class Gammaproteobacteria; order Burkholderiales; family Burkholderiaceae_C; genus Ideonella. The sequence continues at coordinate 95,660 of NZ_JBGGNH010000068.1, read as the reverse complement.
AACCCAGCGTGATGCCCACCGACAGGCAGGCCAGCGCCGCCGCGGTGAACGGCCGCGCGCGCCGCACCCAGTCGGCCGGCGCACCCCAGGCCAGCGTGGCCAGCGTCATCGCAAACGGCAGCGCGGTGCCGGCGTAGCCGAGGTACAGCAGCGGCGGGTGCAGCGCCATCGCCGGGTCCTGCAGCAGCGGGTTCAGGCCCATGCCTTCGCGCAGCGCGGCGGCGCCTTGCCAGGCCTCGAACGGGTTCGCGCCGCCCAGCAGCAGGGCCAGCAGCCCCAGGCTCAAGGCGCCCAGCACACCCAGCACCCGGCTGGCCCAGGCCGGCTCGGCCGCGCGCAGGCCCCAGGCCGCCACGGCGCTCCAGCCGGCCAGCAACCCGGCCCAGAGCAGCAACGAACCTTCGTGGCCGCCCCACACCGCCGCCAGCCGGTAGACCAGCGGCATCGCGCGGTGGCTGTGGTGCACGACGTAGGCGATGCTCAGGTCCTGCGCCGCCAGCGCCCAGGCCAGCACGGCCAGCGCGGCCAGCAGGCTCACGGCCTGCGCCACCAGCCCCATGTGGACCAGGCGCCGTGCCCGGCTTGCAGCAGAGGGCCGCGCCAGCCATGGCCCGATGCCGGCGCCGGCCTGCAGCAGCCCGGCCGCCACCGCCAGCCACAACAGCGTGTTGCCCAGCCAGCCGATGGCGCTCATGGCGCGGAAGCCGGGCTGGCCGGGGCCAGGCCCGGCGGGGTGTAGTTCTCGTCGTGCTTGGCCAGCACGTCCTGGGCCTGCAGGCTGCCGTCGGCCGCCAGCCGGCCCTGCACGATGGCGCCCTTGCCTTCGGCGAACAGGTCCGGCAGCACGCCGCGGTAGTGCACCGCCAGCGTGTGGCCGGCATCGGCCAGAACGAAGCGCACCGCCAGGCTGTCTGCCTCGCGCTGCAGCGAGCCGGGCTGCACATAGCCGCCAATGCGCAGCGCCACGTCTGTGGACTGTGGCTTGGCGGCCAGTTCGCTGGGCGTCAGGTAGAAGACCAGGTTTTGCTTGAAGGCAGACAGCGCCAGCGCCACGGCTGCGCCAGCCAACAGCAGCACCGTGGCCCAGATCGCAAAACGCCGCTGGCGCCGGCTCATCGCCACTCCCCTTCTGCAGTTGCCTGCGCCGCACGCAAGCGCCGCGCGCGGATCGCCAGCGCCAGCCATTCGCCAGCCAAGGCTGCAGCCACCAGCGCCACGCCGGACCAGACGAACACGCCGTGCCGGCCCATCTGCCAGAAGCTGGCCCAGTCTTGCCAGGCGGGTTGCAGCCACTCAGGCATGCAGCGCCTCCGCTTGCGGCAGTTCGTCCTGCCAGCGCATTTGCAGTTGGCGTTCGGCGATGACGAGCTGCACCCGGCGCAGCGCCGTGGCCGCGGCATAGGCCCAGGCGGCAGCGGTCATCAGCAGCAGGCCGGCCAGCATCACAGGCGCCATCTGCGCCTGGCCGGGCGTGAGCGTCGCGCCCTGGTGCAAGGTGTTCCACCAGCGCACCGAAAAATAGATGACCGGCAGGTTCAGCGCGCCCAGCAGCGCCAGCACCGCGCAGCCACGGTCGGCCCGCTCGGGCTCGTCATGGGCCTGCAGCAAGGCCAGGTAGCCGAGGTAGAGGAAAAACAGCAGCAGCGAGGTGGACAGCCGCGCGTCCCACACCCACCAGGTGCCCCACATCGGCTGGCCCCACAGCGAGCCGGTGGCCAGGCTCAAAGCGGCGAACACCGCGCCGGTGGGCGCCAGCGCATGCGAGAGCCAGAACGCCGTGCGCACCCGCCAGACCAGGCCGACAAAGCTCCAGCCTGCCATCAGCGCGTAGAGGAACATGCTCATCCACGCCGCTGGCACGTGCAGGTAGATCAGCCGGTAACCCTGGCCCTGCACGGCATCCGCCGGCGCCACGCCAAAGCCCAGCCACAGCCCGGCGAGCGCGAAAAACACGGCCAGTGCCAGCAGCGGGCGCACCAGCCGGGCGGCCAACGCGGCCAGGCGCGGCGGCGCGGCGAAGTAGAACAGCCAGCGGCTGGCGTTCATCGAGCAGCCGCCGGCAAGCACCTTGCGGGCGAAGGCTGATGCAAGGCAACGGGGAGGCAGACAGAGGCGGGCATGCGGCGCAGGAAAGACGCCGCGGGCGCGGCAGGCGCCTATTCTCGTGGAACCGGACCCGGGCTCATCCGCCGGGCGCCCAGGTTTTCAACAGCCACAGCCAGCCGCTGGCGGTGATGAAGCTGGCCAGCGTGGTGATGAGCAGCACCGCGGCGCAGAAGCCTTCCCAGTGGTAGCGCAGCGCCATCATCGGGTAGATGCTGAGCATGGGCGCGGCGGCCAGCATCAGGCCGGCGTTGCGCAGCTCGGGCGACACGGCGGGCAACAGCCAGAAGGCCAGCGCCACGGCGAGCGGGTGCATCACCAGCTTGCCCAGCATGACCGCAGCCATCGTGCTGCGCTGGCCTTCCAGCTTCGCGCCGTGCAGCGAGCCGCCGATCACGAACAGCGAGACCGGTGACGCGACCACGGCCATCATCTGCAGCGGGCGCATCAGCAGGTCCGGCAGCGTGAGGCCGGTCAGCGAGAACAGCACGCCCAGCGCCATCGCAACGATCAGCGGCGTGCGCACCAGCTGACCGAAGACACGCCGCAAGGTGGCGCGCCAGGGCACTTCGGCGTCGCCCTGCGCGGCCAACACCAGGGCCAGCGGGATGATGATGAGGTTCTCGACCAGCATGCTCAGCGCCAGCGCCACGCCGGCCACCGGGCCCAGCCACTGCACCGCGATCGGGTAGCCCACGTAGGCGCTGTTGGAGGACGACACGCCCATGGCCAGCAGCGCTGAATGGGGCATGGTGCGGCCCTGGCGCAGCCGGGCCCACGCGGTGGTGCCCAGCAGCATCAGCAGCGAACCGGCGGCATAGGCGCCGAGGTAGTGCACGTCGAAGATCTGCGCGATGGGCTGGCGCGCCAGCGCGTGGAACAGCATGCAGGGCAGCGCCACGTTGACGACGAAGCGGCCGATGGTACGGAAGTCCGGTGCGTCGAACAGGCCGCCGCGGGCAATGGCATAGCCGAGCGCCATCAGCAGGTAGATCGGGGCGGTCAGCAGCAGGATGTTCAGCATCGGCGCGAGCAGGCAGGAAAAGGAAAGCCCCGCGAGCGGGGCTTGATGGACGAGGGCGATTGTCTATCGCAAGGCCTTCAGCTGCATGCTGCCCGGCAAGGGCACCGAGCGCCTGAGCACGCCTTCGGTCAGCCAGTCCGCCGAGCGCCGCGCACGCGCGGCCACGGTGGGCAGCGGCATTTGCTGGTAGTCGTCGTTGAAGACCTCGAAACTGTAGTCGCCACGATAGCCCATCCGGCTGAGCCGGGTGACCAGGTCGGCCAGCGCTTCGTTGTGCACGCCTTCGCCGGGGAAGACGCGGAAGTGGCGGGCGGTGCTGATGCGCTCTTCCACCGAGCGGATCTCCTGCCACATGAAGTCGGCCAGTTGCACCAGGAAGATCTTGTCGGGGTCGACCAGGTCCAGTGCTTCCAGCGGGGTCTTCATCGCCAGCAGGTGGAAGGCGTCCAGCCCCAGGCCGAGGTTGGGTGCATCGGCCCGCTCGACGATCTCCCAGGCCTGCGTGAACTCATTGACGCTGCGGCCCCAGGACAGCGCCTCGAACGCCACGCGGATGCCCATGGGCACCGCCAGCATCGCCAGCTTGCGCAGGTCGCGCGCCATGTCGGCCACGCTGTCGCTGGCATGGCTGGAGGTGGACGAACACGCCAGCAGCACCTTGGCGCCCACTGCGTGGCACATCTCCAGCATGGATTTGGCAACGTCCACCTTGTAGGCGTGCAGGTGGCCGGACAGGCCCTCGAAGTCGCGCAGCACCTGGAAGCCGGTGACCCGCAGGCCGCTGTCGCGCACCGCCTGCACCGCGGCGTCCACGCCTTGCGGGTGGCCGACCAGGTCGCGTGCCGAGAGCATCACCTGCTCGAAACCTGCCGCATGCATGGCCGCCAGGCGCGCTTCCAGCGGGCCGGCCAGCGTGATGGTGTCCATGCCGAAGTCGCGGAAGTTGCCTGCGGCGTGCGCGCTGGCTGCCGGCTGGCTGCCGGCGTTCATTGGCCCGCCTCGTCATGGACCAGCTCGAAGCTGACGCTGCCCAGCCAGGTGCGGGTCAGCGCACCGCGCTCGGGATGCCGGGCGGGTGCCTCGCCTTGCAGATCGGTCTGGAAGGCCACGCCGCGGGCCGCCAGGGCCTGCACGGCAGCCGGCACATCGGGGGTGCCCAGGCCCAGCCGCGCGAAGCGCTCGCTGGACTCGATGACAAACAGCTCGGGCTCGATCAGCTGCAGGTAGAACGAGCGGCAAGGGCTTTGCAGGATGTGGCCCTTGGGCAGGATGCCGAAGCGCTGCTCGTCGGGCAGTTCGGTGAAGCTGAACAGCTCGCGGTAGAACTCGACCCAGTCGTTCATGCGGTCGTTGCCGATGTACTGCACCAGGCCGAACCAGTGCAGTCCCTGCAGCGCCGGTGGCTGCTGGTTGACGCCGGGAATCGGCACGAAGTCCACGTCGTAGATCGAGAACTCGCGGTAGCGGTCGACGAAGTAGATGCGGCTGCTGCCCACGCCGTGGATGGCCGGAATGTTCAACTCCATCACCTCGACCTGCGCCGGCACGCCCCAGGCGCCACGTGCCAGCACCTGGCGGTAGGCCTCGGAGGCATCGCGCACGCGCAGCGCAATGGCGGCGATCTCGGGCTGCTCGCCCAGGTGCGGGCCGCCGGCCACCGTGCCGGTGTGGGCGTTGATCACCACGTTCATGCCGCCCTGGCGGTAGAGCAGAACTTCGCGCGAGCGGTGGCGGGCCACCGGCTGGAAGCCCATGTCCTCCAGCACCTGGCCCAGGGCCTGCGGCCGCCGGGTGGTGTATTCGATGAACTCGATGCCGTCCAGCCCCAGCGGGTTGGCGTCGATCACCGGTTCGCGCTGGAGCGTGGCGGGCAGGGTCTGGGCAAGCGTCATGGCAGCAGTGGGTGAGGTGTCAAGAGGCCAGGGTGTGCGACTTGTGCGGCGCGTGCAGCCCGTCGCCGGCAGCAGGCGTGGCGCCAGGGCGACCCAGGTCGTGCATCTGGACGCGGTAGGTTTCGCGAGCCGACCAGCAGGCGGTTGCGGCAATCGCGCAGATGCCCAGCGTCAGCGAGCCGACGATCAGCGGGATGTTCTGCGTGCCGGGAGGCGCCACGGTGGCGAACAGCGCCGGCAGCATCGCGGTGATGGCGGTGCCCACGTTCTGCGACAGCGCCATCGCGGTGACACGCGTGCGGGTGGGGAACAGCTCGGGGAAGAAGCTGGGGAATACCGCGTTGTAGCCCTGGTAGACCACGCCCCACATCAGCAGCGACATCAGCACCGCCAGCGGCACGTTGGCAATGCTGATCGCGTAAAGGTAGGCGAAGGACAGCAGGCCGGCGGCGAGCGCGCCGACGATCATTGGCGGGCGCCGGCCAATGCGATCGGAGAGCTTGCCGACGAACGGAATCACGATCACGGCCAGGATGTTGCCGGCCACCGGGATCCACAGGTAGACCTCCTTGTCGAAGCCGATGCCGTAGGCCTTCTGCACCGCGTAGGCGCCGCCGAAGATCGTCGCCACGACCGGGATCACGTTCATCAGCGCCATGCAGACGACGCGGAACATGTCGGCCTTGTTGCTGGCAAAGGACTGGGTGATGGGCGCGCGCAGCTTCTCGCCCTTCTTCGCCACCTCGGCAAACGCGGGCGTCTCGTCGACCTCCTTGCGGATGAAGTAGCCCGCGACGATGACGACGAAGCTGAGCAGAAACGGAATGCGCCAGCCCCAGGTGTTGAAGTCCTCGCTGGGCAGGAAGTGCGCCAGCGGCAGGAAGACGGCTGCTGCCAGGATCTGGCCGGCCTGCACGCCTTGCAGCGTGAAGCTGGCGTAGTAGCCGCGCTGGCCGTAAGGCGCGTGCTCCAGGATCATCGAGCTGGAGCCGGAGATTTCACCCGCCACCGCGAAGCCCTGGATCAGCCGCATCACCACCAGCAGCACCGGTGCCCACAGGCCCGCCTGCGCGTAGGTCGGCAGCAGGCCCACGGCCATGGTCGAGAAGCCCATCAGGAACATGCACAGCACCAGCACGTTCTTGCGGCCGTGCGTGTCGCCGTAGTGGCCCAGCACCATCGCACCGATCGGGCGGGCCACGTAGCCCACGCCGTAGGTGGCCAGCGAGGTGACGATGGCAATCGTCGGGTTGCCGGCGGGGAAGAAGATCTGCGGAAAGATCAGCGCCGCGGCCGTCGCATAGATGAAGAAGTCGTAGTACTCCAGCACCGAGCCGATCCAGCCGCTGGCCGTGGCTTTGCGGGTCTGGCTGGCGGCGTGGGCGTCGGGAAAAGACTTCGCGGGGGACGGGCTCATCGGTGTCTCCTGTTATGGGGCGGAGACAAGGGGCCTGAAGTCGCGGCCCCGCACGGCTGTCGCCCGCCAAGAGACTCGATTCCAGCACCGGTGCCGGGAAGACACCAGCGCACTGCGCGATGATCGCGCAGCCTGCGCGCTCTGCGAACCAAAAAGGGGTTTTCACTGAGCGCCGAGCGCGCCCGGTCTCGCTTCAGATCAGGGGCGCCAGCCCCAGCGCAGCCTCCCGCAGCAAGGGCAGCAACCGCACGGCCAGGTCCTCGGTGGTGTGGGTGACCGCCTGCACGGTGCAGCTCATGGCCGCCTTGCATTCGCCCTTGCGGTTGAGCAGCGGCACCGCAATGCCCACCAGGTTCATGTCCAGCTGGCGCTCGGTGATCCAGTAGCCCAGCGCGCGTGCGGTGCGGCAGTTGTCCAGGAAGCGCTGCGGGTCGGTCACCGTCTGGCCGGTGTAGCTGCTGAACTCGTGCACTGCCGCCCAGGCCTTCAGCGCCTCGTCGCTCCAGGTCGACAGCATGGCGGTGCCCGGCGTCACCACATGCGCCGGGGCCCGCGCGCCTACATGGTGGCCGATGGACACCAGCCGCGGCGAATTGCTGCGCGCCACGTAGATCACCTCGTGCCCGTCCAGCACGCTGACATTGACCGTCTCGCCGCACTGCATGGACACGCGCTGGATGAAAGGCTGCACCAGGCGCGGCAGGCGCGAGGCATTGAGGTAACTCTGTCCCAGCCGCAGCACACGCGGCGTGAGCCAGAAAAACTTGCCGTCGGTCGCCATGAAGCCGAAGTGCACCAGCGACAGCAGGTAGCGCCGCGCGGCCGTGCGGGTGATGCCGGCGCGCACGCCCATTTCGCTGGCGGTCATGCGCACGTGGTCGTCATCGAAGGCCTCGATGACGCGCAGGCCTTTGCCCAGGCCGTCGATCACGTCCTTGCGATCGATCTCGAACGGCGGTGTGTCATCCATGGCGGCGAAGAAAAAAGATACGGGGAAACCCGCGTTGGGCACGATCAGCGCCCGGATCGCGCGATTATCGCGCGATTCGCTTGTCGCCCGTGCCGCGCCTGCCTATCGTGATGCCCATTCAGAGCCCGCCGCCCGGCGCGCGCCTGCCCCCCCCACATGGCCGCTGCAATGATCACTGGCAAGACCACCCTGATCGCCCACCTGGGCTACCCGACCGCGGGCTTCAAGGCCCCGATGATCTACAACCCCTGGTTCGAGCGCCGCGGCATTGACGCGGTCGTCGTGCCCATGGGCTTCAAGCCCGAGGACTATGCCGCCGGCCTCAACGGCCTGCGGCGCCTGACCAACCTGCGCGGCGCGTTGGTCACCATGCCGCACAAGGTCGCCACGCTGGCGCTGATGGACGAGGTCACGCCCACCGCCGCGGTGGCCGGCGCCTGCAACGCCATCCTGATGCGGCCAGACGGCAGCCTGCTCGGCGACCAATTCGACGGGGCCGGCTTCGTGCGCGGCCTGCAGCGCAAAGGCTTTGCGCTGGCCGGCAAGCGCGTGCTGGTCTCCGGCAGCGGCGGCGTAGGCTGCGCCATTGCTGCATCGCTCGTCGCCGCCGGCGTGGCCGAGATGCACCTCTTCGACTCAAACGCAGCCGCCTCCGAGGCGCTGGCGGGCCGCCTCGCCCAGCACTACCCGCAGCTCAAAGTCGGCCTCGGCCGCAACGACCCCGCCGGCATGGACCTGATCGTCAACGCCACGCCGCTGGGCTCGCGCGAAGGCGACCCCCTGCCCTTCGACGTGGACCGCATTGCCCCCACCACCTTCGTCGGCGAGGTGGTGATGCGCCAACGCATCACCCCGCTGCTGGCCGCCGCCCAAGCCCGCGGCTGCCCCATCCAGGTCGGCACCGACATGCTCTTCGAAATGATCCCCGCCTACCTGGAGTTCTTCGGCTTCGGCACCGCCACGCCGGAAGAGCTGCGCGAGAGCGCGGAGTTGCCAGACGGGGCGTGAGCGGGTGAGGAGCGACGCAGAAGGACGTCAGCGCGGAATGCGAGACGGGATCTGGGAAAGACGGCGGGCTGTAACGCCGCCGTTAACAGGGGACTTCATTGGGCGCCTTACGACCCGTTGCGGAAGCTGGTGCGACTAAATAGAGGCACCTGAAACCTTTCACGCGGTGTGTGTGAGCGACAAACCGCCCTTGCCATCAGGTAGCCAGACTTCGGCGTTCTCCGAACTCGCGTTGAAGAACCCGACGCCATGCTTGGCGGCGAGGCTAAACATCGCTTCATACGCCTGCTCGGCCTTAGACCAAGCAAATGCGGCGTAAATGACAGACTGTCCAACGCTGTAGTCGGTGACAGACGCTTCATCTTCCGGAAGATCATCCGAGGAAAATGGTCCGTTCATGGCAGGAAATGATTGGATCATTTCAAGGAACCAAGCTCGAAGCCCCGGCGCAGAAACCTCGGGGTTGTCGTACGAATGCTCTTCCTCCCACTCGGACTGGCTGTCGTACCACTCCATGAAGGCTTCTCGATCTTTCGGAGCTGCTTCGGGGGCAAAAACCATCAAGTCGTAACTCATAACGCTGATTCCAAGGTTTGCACGCGTTGTAGGTGGATCTTCAACGATTCTTACCGAACTCTTGAGCACGTGAATCGTGCAGGAAACAGGCTGTCGAACATCACTTGGTGAAGGACCGCTCCTGGCCGGATCCTGTCACCACAAGTCCCGAGCCCAACAACACACACCTCACGGCACCGCGTAGTCCACCACCAGCACATCGGCCAACCATGGCTTCAACTCGTCCACAAAGGCCAGGTGCGCCGGATGCGGCAGGTAGGCGTCGCGACCTGCTTCATCCTGGAAGGTGACCAGGAAGCAGTGGGTGAAGCCCTTGTCCAGGCCTTCGGGGCTGGCGTTGGGGCCCCACTCCATCGAATGCACTTCGGGGATCTGGGCGGCCAGGCCGGCGAAGGCGGCGGACAGGCTGTCGCGGCGCTCGGCCGTGGCTTCGTCAGTGAACTTCAGCAACACGAGGTGGCGGATCATGGTGGTGGCGTCAAAGCTTCTCAGTGGTAGTCCTGCTCAAGCTGGTGCCGAATGGCGCCGATCCAGACCGCGTCGCCACGCACTTCAAAAGCGGCAATCAGCCCGGCGTTTCCGAATGGCACGATGAGTTCACGCTGCTTGTCGTTAAGGGCGCGAGCGGCCCTGCGGCAGGCATACGGTGAGAACGCCAGCAGTCGAAGTGCGTGGTCAACGGCGTCTCTGAGGCGCTGAACAACGTCCAGATCAGGCGTCTCGCTGGCGAGTTCGCGATCGATGGTGAACGCCTCGATCCGCAGCAAGTCGTCGGCAGCCTCTTCCGTCAGGAGGACGCGGTAGCTGATCACTTCCCCGCGCTTGGCTTGCCTGCCGCCAGTTGCTTGCGCGCCGCCTCCAGCCGGTCGTCCATCCGACGCAGCACCTCCTGGGGCGGAATCCCGGTGCCTTCACGCTCGGATCGCTCGACCGCGTCCCGGGCGCGCGTGAGAAATGCGTCTTGCGTACGCCGCCAGGCGACGCCGTCGCGAACACACGAGGCCACGAAATCGGAGAGGGATTCGCCCTCGTCGAGAACAGCCTCGGCATCGCTGCGAAGCGCAGGTTCGACACGCACGGCAGGCAAGGTAGCGGTCTTCATGCCCACAATGTAATGCAAACGTGATGCAGCAGCCAAACAAACCGGCCGCGCCCTAAGCCCTCAGCCGCTCGCAGCCCTCCGCCCGAAACGCCGCCAGCCGCTCCGCATACGGGTCCAGTGCGTCCTCCGGCCTGCCCAGCGGCAGCCCCACCACCACGGCAAAGCGCGCGGGCGTGACTTGGCCTTGGGCCATCAGTTCGTCCACCAGCGACAGCAGCGCGCCGCGGTGGATTTCAAGCAGACCAGTGGCGCGGGCGTGCTCGGACTGCAGCAACGCTTCGATCGGCGCGTTGCTGGCTTCGACGTCGGTGCAGAGGTTGTCTTCGCTGTTGGCGGATACGTCGCTGCGGCCAATGCGCTCGCCCTGCCCCAGGTGACGCTGCATGCGGGCCGCCGTTTCGGTGGCCTTGCGCAGGTCGCTCTCGGCGCCGCTGGAGCTCATGTCCCGCCCAAAGACCAGCAGCTCGGCAGCGCGGCCGGCCAGGCTGGTGCAGATCGAATCCAGCAGGTTGCGGCGCGACCAGACCTTGCGCGAGGTGTAGGCGTTGTAGCCGCCCTCGAAGCTGGCGACGTGGATTTTGATCTCCTGCGGCGCACGGCCGAACAGCAGCGCATGCACCAGGCCGTGGCCGGCCTCGTGCACGGCCAGCAGCGCGCGGAAGTCGGCGTTGTTGCGCTGGCGCAGGCGCGTGATCTCGAAGGGTGCGGCGATGGCGTGCGACTGGCCGCGCCAGTGCGCGATCAGGCTGCGGCCATCGGCCGTGAGGCCCACGCTGTCGCCGGCCTCGGCGCCGCCCTCCAGCGCCCACAGCGCGGCCTTGGCCAGGCCAGCGCCGAGGATGGCGTGCAGCGATGAGAACAGCGGCCGGGTGCCCTGCGCCGGGAAGACGGCGTTGGCGTAGATCTGCTCGCGCACGCTGGCGGCCAGCTCGAAATGCAGGCCGCAGCGGCCCGCCGTCTCGCTTGCATAGCGGGCGCAGTTCTGCTCGATCAATTGCTCGTAGGCGCGGCGCGAGAGCGAGGGGTAGATCACATGCTCGTTGCCCAGCCGTGCCACCTGTTCGGGCTTGAAGCGCTTGTTGAGCGCCTGCTTCACGTCGATGACGCTCAGCTTGCCGGTGATGGCGTGGAAGGTGTCGGCGTCGCTGTCGCAATCGTCCACGCTGGTGGCCAGGTCCTCGTACATTTCGTCGAGGTTGCCGCAGACGAAGACCAGCAGCCGGCTGTAGTCGGTCTCCCATTGCTGCTGGCCGCTGTCACGAAATTCGCGCAGGCGCTGCTGCACCTGCTCGGGGGTCCAGGCCATGATCTGCAGCAAAGGCTCGTCGAGCTTCATGTTGCGCTTGAGTTCCTTGGCCTCCCAGCTGCGCAGCTTGAAGCGCCGCTGGGTTTCGCTGGCCTCCGCGCGTTCGGCATCGAAGGCTGCCTCGGCGAGGGACGATTCGATGTCGCCCAGCAGCGAGAGCGACGGCGGCAGCCGGCCGTCTGACAGCAGCGCCCAGACGTCCTGGTAGCGCTCGACGCGCACTTCGGCGCGCTTGTTGTCGATGGTGCGAAAGCGCTGGAACTCGTCCAGCGCGAGGATGCCCGGCTCGCCCTCGCGCACGCCGGACTGCCCCAGCATGCCCGAGATGCTCTGCGCGCCGCGCCAGCCCGCACCGTTGGAGAAGCCGTCCATCTGCACCTCGACAAAGCGGTCGTAGAAGCCCAGCAGCTGCGCCAGGCGGCGCACCAGTTGCGTCTTGCCGGTGCCCGTCAGGCCCCAGAGGCAGACGATGACGGGCCGCGAGACGAGCTCGGGCATCAGTACCCAAGCGCGCACCGAATCGATGACGCGGTCGATGATGGCGTCGATGCCGAACAGCTCGGTCTTGAGCTGGGCAGCGACGTTCTGCAGCTGTTGGTTTTTTTGCGCCAGCTGGTCGCGCAGTTGCTGGGGATCATTCATCCCAATCCTCTCTTCGCAGCAGCGCTTGCAGCGCCACGCGGTCTGCACGGCGCTGGGCGCCGCGGCTTTGGATGTGTTGGCCTGCGCCACGCAAGCCGCGCTGGGCCAACGCACGCGCCACGGGGTCGCGCGCGCCGGGGCTCGTTTCGAGCACCAGCGTCATCGGCTGTTTCATGCGGCGCAGGGCCTTGACCCGCCCCTCCTCGAGGGCGCGGGAACGGAGTTGTGCACTCATTCGGTTTCCGAAAAGCAAAAGCCCCGGCCGTCAGGCTGCGGGGCTTTGCTTGCCGCGCGGTCTGAGCCGTATCTGTGAATGAACAGACACGGTTCGGCCGGGGCGCGGGAACCGTGTTCAGTCGATGGTGGAGATGAACAACGAGGACATAGGGGGATCTCCGTGATGCGGGCGCTGTCGTGGGCGCCTCCAGCAATGGGGTGCGAATGATGAAGGCACTCGCCGGGAGTGCGCAAGCGGGAGAGGCCTGCTGCGTTGTGGCGCGCCAACGAACAGCAATGGCTATGCTGACAGGCATGCGCCTGCCTTCCATCTCGCCGCTGCCCGCCGGGCTGACGCTGCGGCCCGCCACGCAAACCGACCTGCCCTTCCTGCTGGCCCTGCGAGAGCAGACGATGACGGAACGGCTGCGCGACGCCGGCTACCAGCCCACCGCCGAAGACGCGCTGGCGCGGGTCATGCTGTTCTTCGAGGACATCCAGCTGCTGCTGTGGCAGGGCGAGCCGGCCGGCATGTTGAAGTGGCGCGACGAGCCCGAGGCCTGGCACATCGTGCAAGTCCAGCTGCTGCCCGCCCACCAGGGCCGTGGCCTGGCCAGTGCACTGTTGGGCGCCTTGTGTGCGCAAGCCTCGGACCAGGGCCGGCCCATGCTGCTTTCGGTGCTGGTCAACAACCCGGCGCGCCGCCTGTACGAGCGCCTGGGCTTTCATGTGACCGGCGAGGAAGACGATGGGCGCAGCCTGCGCATGTGGCGGGACGCCTGAAGCGCGTTTTGTGTGCGAACGGTTCGGCGATTTGGCCTATAAACCGGTCGGTGCGAAATTCCTCGCACCCACCTGCGCATGGAGCCGTTCTTGAGCCGCGTCATCGACTATCACCTCGCCCCGCACAGCCCCTGGACCTGCCTCGGGCATGACCGCTTCGTGGCGCTGGCACGCGCCCATGGGGCCAGCATCCGCGTGCGGCCCATCGACCTGGGCAAGGTCTTCCCGGTCTCGGGCGGCCTGCCGCTCGCGCAGCGTGCGCCGCAGCGCCAGGCCTACCGGCTGGTCGAGCTGCGCCGCATCTCGAAGAGCCTGGGTCTGCCGATGGTCATCGAGCCGAAGTTCTTTCCGGTGGCCACCGGACCGGCTTCGCTGCTGATCATCGCGGTGGACCTGAAGGACGGCACCGAGGCCGCGCTGCGACTCAGTGGCGCGCTGCTGAACGCCGTGTGGGTGCAGGAGCGCAACATCGCCGACACGGCCACGCTGGCCGCGCTGCTGGCCGAGTGCAGGCTGCCCGCCGAACGCCTGGCCGAATCGACCATGTCGGAAGTGGCCGAGGTCTACGAGCGCTACAGCCGCGAAGCGATCGACGCCCAGGTCTTCGGCGCGCCCAGCTACGTGCTGGATGGCGAGATCTTCTGGGGCCAGGACCGGCTGGACCTGTTGGCCGAAGCGCTGGCGGACACCACCCGCGGCGCCTGAGCAATTCAGTCGCCCACTGCCTGCTTCAGGGCCACGGCGCCCAGCCACGGGCAGGCGATGCAGGCCAGCGCAAGCAAGGCGGCAAGCAACTGAAGCGCCGGGCCGGCCGGCAGGCCTTGCTGCGCCGCATGCACGGCCAGCGTGCCCAGCACCAGCGCTGGCGTGGCCAGCGGCAAGACCATCATCAGCGTGAGCAGGCTGGCGCCGCGCAGCCCGGCGGCCAGCGCCGCAGCCACGCCGGCCAGTTGCACCAGCACCGCACTGCCCAGCAGCAGCGAGGCCATCAGTGCCACCAGCGCGGGGCCTTGAAGGTCGAACTGCAAGGCCACCAGCGGCGCGGCCAGCAGCACCGGCACGGCCACCAGCAGCCATTGCGCGACAAAGCGCGCCGCCAGCGGCAAGGCCAGCGGCAGTTCGGCCGACTGCGCAGCGAGCTGGCACTGGTCCAGCCAGCCATTCCGCAGGTCTTCATCGAACCAGCGGCCGCAGGCCAGCAGCACCGCGAGCAAGGCCGCGGCCCACAACACGCCTGGGCCCAGCAGCGCCAGCGTCGCCGGGTCCGGCCGCAGCGACAGCGGGAACAGCGCGGCGACCATCACGAAAAACAGCGCATGCCGCGCCAGCTCGGCCGGCCGCTGCCAGGCCAGCGCCAGCTCGCGCCGCAGGATGGCCAGGCAGAGGTTCATGGGACGACTGTACCGACCCAGTCGGCCGGCCCCAGCCGCAGCGCCTCGCAGGCAGGAAAGCCCGCGGGCAGGCCCTGGTGCGCGCTGAGCACCAGTGCGCCGCCACTGGCCAGGTGCGACTGCGCCAGCGCGCACAGCGCCGATTGGCCGGCGGCGTCCAGCGCGTCGAACGGTTCGTCCAGCAGCCACAGCGGCCGCGGCTGCAGTGCCAGCGGTGCCAGCGCAAGCCGGCGGCGCTGACCCGCCGAGAGCTGCCGCAGCGGGCGCTGGCGAGGGACCTGCATCTGGTCCAGCCAGGCCTGCAGCACGGCATCGTCAACCCGCGCTGAAAGCCCCAGCCAGCCGCGCAGGTTGGCCAGCGCGTCCAGCTCGTCTGCCAGCGGCAGGGCATGGCCGATGAACCAGGCTTCACCGTCTCGCCCGCAGTGGCCGGCCGCCGGCGCGCGCAACCCGGCCAGGATGCGCAGCAGCGTGGTCTTGCCGCTGCCGTTGGGGCCTTGCAGGTGCAGCGCGCTGCCGGCCTGCAGCATCACGTTCAAAGGCCCCCACAGCCGGCGCCCTTGGCGCACGCCCACCAAGCCACGCAACACGAGCCGCGGCAGTGGCATGTCTGGGCCTGTGTGCGTCATCCCTGCACTTTAGCGGCCGCAACCCTTGCCCCGGGGAGCGAACTGTGCAGCAGCGACAGCCCGGAGCCGCCGCCGACGCCCTTGCCCGAAGGCTTCAAGGACAAGGTGATGCACGCGTCCTTCCACATCGGCGACTCGCTGATCATGGCTTCCGACAACTGCGAGCCGGGCGCCCATTTCGCCGGCTTCTCGCTGTTCTTCAAGGCCAGGACCGAAGACGAGGCCCAGCGCGTGTTCGCTGCGCTGGGCGAAGGCGGCAGCGTGCAGATGCCGCTGGCCAAGACCTTCTGGACGCCCTGCTTCGGCATGCTGACCGACCGCTTCGGCGTGGCCTGGATGATCGGCGTGCCGGGCGAACCAGGCTGATCGACAGCGAAGACTGGCGCCTGGCTTTGCAGGGACCGGGCCTGGCGCTGCCGGGCGAAGCCATCGCCAGGCCGGCCAGGTAGGCGCATTCCTACGCCCGAATGGGCGCTGCACGCGCGACCGTGCCACACCGCTGGCCCCAGGATTCGCTGCAGTAGCAGCTGCAGCGCTGCGTGCCGTCCTTGGCGGCCCGCAGCCCTGCTTGTGCGCCTTGCAGCCCGTGACCTGACTGTTGTTGCCATGCCCTCCAGCCTGACTTCGTCCACGCCGCGTGCTGCCCGCCGGCCGCGCGGCCCTGCCCCCCATGAACCGGCCGACGCCGCACCGGGCCTGTCCACCGAGGCCATGCGTACGCTGCGCGAGGTCTTCGGCCTGCGCCGCTTGCGGCCAGGGCAGGAGGAGGTGATGCAACGCGTGCTGGCCGGCCTGTCGACACTGGCGGTGATGCCGACTGGCGCCGGCAAGTCGCTGTGCTACCAATTGCCCGCCGTGCTGTCAGACAGGATGACGCTGGTCATTTCGCCCTTGATCGCGCTGATGAAGGACCAGTGCGACACGCTGAACGCGCTGGGCGTGCCGGCCGTGCGCCTGCATTCGGGTGTGGACGTGGCGGCGCTGGAAGAGGCCGAGCAGGCGGTGGCCAGCGGCAGCGCCCGCATCGTCTTCACCACGCCGGAGCGGGCTGGCGAGCCCTCGTTTCGCGAGCTGCTGAAGGGCGTGGGGCCGGCGCGCCTGGGGCTGATGGTGGTGGACGAGGCGCATTGCATTGCCCAGTGGGGCCACGACTTCCGGCCGGCCTTCGCCGAGCTGGGCGCACTGCGCCAGGCGCTGGGCGTGCCGGTGCTGGCGCTGACGGCCACTGCCGCTTCGCCGGTGCAGCGCGAGATCTGCCGCGCGCTGCAAATCCCCGCGGCAGGCGTGCTGTGTACCGGCGTCTACCGGGCCAACCTCGACTACCAGGTCGAGCTGGTCGACGAAGAAGCCACCCGGCTGCGCCGCATCCAGGCATTGGTGCACGACAGCGAAGGCGCCGGCATTGTTTACGCCAGCACGGTGCGCAGCGCCAAGCAGCTGCACGCGATGCTGGCCGAGGCCGGTGAAGACGTGGCGCTGTACCACGGCCAGATGGGCGCTGCCGAGCGCACCCGCAGCCAGGACGCCTTCATGCGGGGCCAGGTGCGCGTGATGGTGGCCACGCCGGCCTTCGGCATGGGCATCGACAAGCCCGACATCCGCTTTGTGGTGCATGCCCAGCTGCCGGCCTCGCTGGACGCGTATTACCAGGAGAGCGGCCGTGCCGGACGCGATGGCGAAAAGGCCACCTGCACGCTGATGTTCCTGCGCGCCGACCGTGCGGTGCAACGCTTCTTCCTGGTCGGCCGCTACCCGTCCAAAAACGACGTGCGGGCGCTGTGGCAAACCCTGACCCAGCCTGGCCCGCCGGGCGGCTGGCTGACCAGCGCGCTGCGCGATGCGGTGGACGCCCCACTGGCCAAGACGCGCCAGGTGCTCAATGCGCTGCGCGGCCTGCGCCTGGTGCGCCTGGGCCGCGACGGCAGGGTGACGGTGGACGCCAGCCATTCGGTGGCCGAGGTGGTGGAACAGGTGGCCGAGAGCTACGACCAGCGCAAGGACCAGGACCGCCAGCGGCTGGAAGCGATGATGGACTACGCCCAGTCAGGCGGCTGCCGCTGGCAGATGCTGCTGGCCCACTTCGACCAGCCGCTGCCGGAGTCGGAAAGTGGCCGCTGCGGCCATTGCGACAGCTGCCTGCGGCTGCAGGCCCTGGCCGACATCCAGCCCGAAGCACCGTTGACCTTTCCGACGGAAGCCGCGGTTGAAGCGCCGGCCCCAGCGGAGCGCCAGCCGCTGGCGGTTGGCGACTGGGTCGAGGTCAAGCGCCATGGCAGCGGCGAAGTCATTGCGCTGGCCGGCGAGGTGGTGCGCATCCGCTTCCCGGCCCAGCGCAGGCCGCGCGAATTCCACGCCGACTTCGTGCAACCAGCCGCCGCGCCGCGCGTGGCCGCGTAAGCCTTTGTTGCGCTGCACCCCGCGTCCTACAGGGTTGTCGGCCTGCACCGATTGCCGACATTGCCGCCGAGCCCTAGTCTAGGCACTCGACCAACCCTGCAGGAGCACTGACATGAGCAAGCTACACGGCAAAGTGGTGGGTGAGGTGAGCTACCGCGAAGGCGACGGCATGGACATGAAGATCCCGCAAGGCAATTGCGAGATCGAGGAAACCAAGCTGGACGTGACCCTGGGCTGGCAGGACGGCGATGCACGCGGCTCAGCCGCCATCCCGCTGCCCGACTTCCAGCGCTATGTGGACAGCGGCGCCCTGGTGGTCGAAGCCTACACAGAGGAAGAGCAGGAAGCGCACGCCTGAGCGCAAGCGGCCGCTTTCAGTTCCGGCGTGCTGCCAACTGGCGACCATCGGCCGTCAGCAGCAGCAACTCGCCTTTGGGCGAGAAGTCGAAGCGGTTGACGGCCTTCAGTACCGCCAGCAGCCGGTCTTCCTGCGCCATCACCAATGGCGCGCAGGCCATCATCGTCACCGCCGGCGGGTTCAGCAGCAGGCTTTCGCTGCCCAGGCGCCAGGCGCCGGTGAAGTGGTTGCACGAGGCCAGGCCGGTGAAGCGGCCCTCGGGCGTGAAACGCAACGTGGCCCGGCTGCGGTCGATCAGCGGCTGGCCCTGCACGCTCACCACCAGCCATTCCGGTCCCAGCAACAGGCTGGCCGCCTCGCCGCCGCAACCGCGCCAGCGCGCATCGCCCCAGCGCACGCTCACGCCATCGGGCCTCGGCATGCCACTCATGCTGTCGCGGCACAGCCCGGGCGTGGCGGTGAGTTCCAGCGGCTTGCCATTGACCTCGGCCTGCCAGCGGCGCGCCGTGCCGGCCCATTCGGGCGGCGGCTGCACCCAGCTCAACGGCGGCTGCAAAGGCAGGCGCATCACGCCTTGCTCACCGAGATCGATGCGCCATTCCGGCTCGTGCCCGGTCGCCTGGTAGGGCTGCACCGGTGCCGGCGGCGGAGGCGCCGGCGCAGCGCTGCCCCGGTCGCCGCCCAGCCAGCCCCCCACCAGCGGCACATGCGTACAACCGACAAGGGACAGCAGCAGCGCCGAAGGCACTGCGCGCGCAAGCAAGCGGACGGCTACCGCGGCAGCGAGGGGGTCAAAACTTCTCATGCCATGCAGCGTGTGCCCGGAGAAGCCTGGGGCCGGGCAGCCGCTGGGCCGGATGATGCACGATCAATGCCAGACCAAAATCGTCACAAGCCCGGATTCGCAGGCAAATCAGGCATTCGCCGGCCCCGAAAACCCGCAGCAAGCGCCAGCTCAGCGCCTTCCACGGACCCTGTCGGCCGACCCCCGCCAAAAGCCGGAAAGGAAAACTGCCGAGGCCAGGTTGCAGAATCACGCAATGCAAACAATGGACGCGAATCATTCATTGAGGCCGCTTCGCGCTGCACTGATCGCCTGCGGCCTGATCTTCATCTTCGGGGTGTACCCGCTGACGGTGCTGTGGCCTGCAGGCTGGGTGTGGCACCACGGCCGCTCCGAGTACATCGAGATGATCATCGCCTTGTACGCCACGCTCGGCGTCTTCCTGCTGATGGCCTCCCGCAATCCCGGCCAGCATCTCAGCCTGATCGCCTTCACCATCTGGTCCAGCATCGTTCATGCAGCCGTCATGGCCGTGCAGGCCATGGCCAATCCGGCCCACGCCGGCCACCTGATCGGCGACGTGCCCGCCCTGTTCATCGTCGCGCTGGTGCTGGGCTGGCTCTGCCCTGCCGCATTCAAGCTGCCATTTGCCCGCAGCGCGCCATGAATCGACTCCCGGAGTGAGCCATGTGCCGAAACATCAAGACGCTGTTTCGCGTCAAGCCCCCCGAGGGGGATGAGAAAACTCGACGGGCTCGACGGCAGACCGCCCGTGCGGTCAGACTCCCAGGCGCTGCTGGAGCACTTCGAGCAGCCAGCGCGCGGCGGGCCCCAGTGCGCGGTCCCGCCGGTGTGCGGCGTGGATGACGAGTCCTTCAGGCGGCGTGGGATCGTCCTGCAGCTGCAGCGCTTTCAGCTGGCCCGCGGCAATCAGGCTGGCGACCAGGTGTTCAGGCATGCGGCACCAGCCAAAGCCGGCGAGCAGGAAATCGAGCCGACGGGCCAGGTCGACGAAGCGCCACAGTCTGGCGCTGGACAGCCCGTAGTTGGCGCCGGCTGGTGCCACCGGATCCGACAGCACCAGTTGCACATGGGACTCCAGGTCACTGGCGGTTGCAGGCCGGTCGAGCAGCGCGAGCGGATGCCCAGGCGCAACCACCGGCAGCATGCGGATCCGCATCAGCGGATGGGCGACGATGTCTTCGGGCACCGCAGGCAGCAGCAGGCAGATGGCCAAAGCGGCGCTGCCGCTGCGCAGGCGCCGAAGCGCGCCGCCCAGCCCTTCGGTCGAGAAGCTCACCGGCAGATCCGGGAAGGTGGCGTTGAGCGCGCGCAGGCTCTCGATCAGCGGCGCGGTGGGCACCAGCGGATCGATTGCCAATGCAAGCTCCGGCTCCAGGCCGCCCCGCGCGCCAGCGGCGACCGCCTCGAAGCGTGCAGCGCTGGCCAGCACCAGGCGCGCCTGATCGACCAGCACGCGGCCGGTCTCGGTCAGTTGCGGCCGGCGACCTTGGCGGTCGAACACGGCAATGCCTTGCAGCGCCTCCAGCGTGGCCACGGCCTGGCTGATGGCGGACTGGGCCCGGAGCAGGTGCCGGCCCGCGGCCGAGAAGCTGCCCAGGTCGGCAATGGTCACCAGCACGCGCAATTGGTCCAGGGTCAGGCTGCCGATCACGATCTATCTCCAATCCTGATGGAACAGATCGGATTTTTATCACTTCCGCCGAAGTCCTGCGAGGGCTTCAATTCGCCCTGTGCCGCCATCCGGCGGTTGCGAACCTGCACAGGAGAATTCTTGATGTCCCGACTTCTTGTCGTGGAGACCAGCCCGCGCGGCGAATCTTCCATCTCGCGCCAGATGACCCGCCACTTCGTCGCCGAATGGCAGGCTGCGCACCACGATGGCGAGGTCGTTCGCCGCGACCTCGCCGAGACCGCCCTGGCCTTTGTCACCGGCCCCTGGCTGCAGGCCTACTTCACACCTGAAGCACAGCAGACGTCGGAGGTGAAGGACCTGCTGCGGCTGTCCGATGCGCTGGTGGCGGAACTGCTGGCCGCGGACCACCTGGTCATCGCCAGCCCCGTCTACAACTACAACGTGCCGGCCGCGCTCAAGGCCTGGATCGATCACATCGTGCGCAAGGGCCTGACGCTCGGGTTTGACGGCCAGGGCTTGCTCAAGGGGAAACGGGCGACGCTGCTGCTGGCTTCGGGCGGCAGCTACGAGGCGGGGTCACCGATCCAGGACCGGGACATCGCCACGCAGTACCTGCGCTTGATCCTGAAGGTCATTGGCATCACCGAGGTGACGGTCGTGGCCGGTGGCGGGGCCAAGGCCGTGGACTTGCGCGAGCTGACGATGGACCAGTTCCAGGCCAAGCTGCAGCCGGCGATCCGGCAGGCTGCGTTGGCCTGAGGCAGACCCCGCCTGCACTCAGCGCCAGCTTGCCGTCTCCGTCGGGTTGCTGATGTCTTCGGACGGCACGCTGCTTCCTCTGGTGCTGCCTCAACTGCGTGAGGCACAGCCTGCCAAGCCAGTTTGGCGGTATTTGGTTGCTGCCATTGCGCAGTCGCTGTACGGGCCGCGCCGGGCTGGTTACCATGCGCCCCATGACGACCACCGTCTGCCAGTTGATCATCGGTGACCACCTCGCCCGCAGCGTGCGCGGCGTGCCGTGCGCGCCGCCGAGCGCCCACGCGCCGGCCTGAAGCGCGCTGAGCGCCGCTCCGGCGCCCTCACCCGCTTCCCTTCTCCTTCCTTTTCCCTTTCGCATGGCTGCAGGCCTGCACCGGTCCGTCACCGGGCAGGCCGCTTGCCGCTTGATCAACGACATCTTTTCCAGGAGCCAAACCATGGCTGATCTGTTTGACAACCCCATGGGCCTGATGGGCTTCGAATTCGTCGAATTCGCCTCGCCCACTCCCGGCCAGCTGGAGCCGCTGTTCGAAGCCATGGGCTTCTCGCTGGTGGCGCGCCACCGCTCCAAGCAGGTGCTGCTGTACCGCCAGGGCGAGATCAATTTCATCATCAACAACGAGCCCAAGAGCCACGCCGCGTACTTCGCGGCCGAGCATGGCCCATCGGCTTGCGGAATGGCATTCCGCGTCAGGGACTCGCACAAGGCCTATGCCCGCGCGCTTGAACTGGGCGCCCAGCCGGTCGAGATCCCCACTGGCCCGATGGAGCTGCGGCTGCCGGCCATCAAGGGCATTGGCGGTGCGCCGCTGTACCTGATCGACCGCTTCGAGGACGGCAAGTCCATCTACGACATCGACTTCGAATACGTCGAAGGCGTGGCCCGACATCCGGTCGGCCATGGCCTGAAGCTGATCGACCATTTGACGCACAACGTCTACCGCGGCCGCATGGCCTTCTGGGCCAGCTTCTACGAGCGCCTGTTCAACTTCCGCGAGATCCGCTACTTCGACATCCAGGGCGAATACACCGGCCTGACCTCCAAGGCCATGACTGCGCCGGACGGCAAGATCCGCATTCCGCTGAACGAGGAATCCAAGAAGGGCTCCGGCCAGATCGAGGAATTCCTGATGCAGTTCAACGGCGAAGGCATCCAGCACGTGGCGCTGCTGAGCGATGACCTGCTGGCCACCATCGACCAGCTGCAACTCGCCGGCGTGCCGCTGATGACAGCGCCGAACGAGGCCTATTACGAGATGCTCAGCGAGCGCCTGCCCGGCCACGGCGAAGACGCCAAGGCACTGCAGACGCGCGGCATCCTGCTGGACGGCTCGACCGACAACGGACGCCCTCGCCTGCTGCTGCAGATCTTCTCGGCCACGATGCTGGGCCCGGTCTTCTTCGAATTCATCCAGCGCAAGGGCGACGATGGCTTTGGCGAAGGCAATTTCAAGGCCCTGTTCCAGTCCATCGAGCGCGACCAGGTCAAGCGCGGCGTGCTGCAGGTGGAAACGCCAAGCGCGGCCTGAGCGCTGAGCGGCTCGTCAGCCGCCAGGGCTTTCGTCCGTCCCGGGCAGCGCGCGGTCTGCCAGGCCAGCCGGGGTGGACGCCGGATGGCCCCCTTCGGCCATGGCCTCTTCCACCAGCTTCAGCAGCTGCCAACCCGCTTTTTCCACATGCGCCAGGTACAGGCGCTGGGTGGGCAGGTCATCCGCGCCCAGGCGCGTGGCCAGCAGCTGGGAAAAACCGAGCACGGCGTTCAGGGGCGTGCGAAATTCGTGGCTCACCCGCAGCCAGAACTGCCGCTGCGCATCGCTGACGCCATCGCCATCGACAGGCCCATGCGCCGGCTGGCGAGCTTCCTGTGCCTGGCGCCGCTTGCCGAGGTCCGTCAGCGTGCCCACGGCACGCAGCGCGGCGCCATGCCCGTCTCTGGCCACCACCTGGCCTCGCGAGAGCACCCGTCGATAAGCGCCGTCAGCCGCACGCAGCCGGAACTCATGCTCGTAACTCGGCTCCTGCCCGTCGATGTGGGTGGACAGCGCCTGCACCATCGCGCCAAGGTCGTCCGGGTGCACGCGTGAGCGCCAAGTCTCGACGGGGTCCGCACTGTCCTCTGCCGGATAGCCCAGCCAGCCCTTCCACTGGGGGGAATAGAGCACCTGCTGTGCCGGGACATCCAGGTCCCAGACGGCGAAGCCCGCAACTTGCTCAACCAGGCCCCAGCGGTGTAGATCGGCAGGTTTTGGCATCGGCATGGGCGGTCGGTCGGCAGTTCGGCAGTGGGACAGGTTCGTGTGCGCTGGCAGTTGCCGCCGGCCCAGACAGTATCGGTTCGTGGGGGCAAAAGTTGAATCGCAGCCAGTGTGCGTAACCGCCAAGTAACCGTCAGCCAGCGGGGGCTTGCTGCACTGCAACACAATGCGACACCTGTCGCTGCCGCGCCGGGCCCCTGCCCCGCCTCCTCGCCTGCCCACCCCAACTCGATGAATCCCGCTGCGCCGACCCTCACCGATGTCCCGACCATCCGCCAGGCAGGGGCGTTCTGGCCCGCGATCATCGCGCTGGGCGTCGGCGGTTTTGCGATCGGCACCGGCGAATTCGTCATCATGGGCCTGCTGCCCGAAGTGGCGGCCGACATGCAGGTCAGCATTCCCGAGGCCGGCCATGTGATCAGCGCCTATGCGCTGGGCGTGGTGCTCGGCGCGCCGCTGCTGGCGGTGCTGGCCGCCGGCTGGCCGCGGCGCACGCTGCTGGTCGCGATGATGGCCTTGTTCGCCGTGGGCAACTTCGCCAGCGCGCTGGCGCCGGGCTACCTGTCGCTGAACCTGCTGCGCTTCGTGGCCGGACTGCCGCACGGCACCTATTTCGGTGTGGCCGCGCTGGTGGCGGCTGCGCTGGCGCCGCCCAACCGCCGCGCCAGCGCCGTCGGCCTGGTGATGCTGGGCCTGACCAGCGCGACGCTGGTCGGCGTGCCGCTCGCTGCCTGGCTGGGCCAGCACTGGGGCTGGCGCGCGGCCTTTGTGCTGGTGGGCGCGATCGCCGCGTTGGCCTGCGTGCTGGTGCAGCGCGGCGTGCCCAACATCCCGGCCGCCCACGGCGCCAGCCCGCTGCGCGAACTGAGCGCCCTGGCCCAGCCGCAGGTCTGGTTGACGCTGGGCATTGCCGCGATCGGCTTTGGTGGCATGTTCGCGGTCTTCAGCTACATCAAGCCCACGCTGATGGAAGTCTCGGGCTTCTCGATCGACGCAGTGC
This sequence comes from Ideonella sp., assembly GCF_041287625.1. GTDB lineage: Bacteria > Pseudomonadota > Gammaproteobacteria > Burkholderiales > Burkholderiaceae_C > Ideonella. The sequence continues at coordinate 71,391 of NZ_JBGGNH010000068.1, read as the reverse complement.
CGCTGGTGCTGACGCTGTTCGGCCTGGGCATGGTCGCCGGCAACCTGGTCGGCTCGCGCCTGGCCGACCACGCGCTGATGCCCACCATCGGCTGGCTGCTGGTGTGGGACGCCGCGGTGATGGCCGCCTTCGTGCCGATGGCCCATCACCCGGTCACCGCGGCGCTGGCAGTGTTCCTGGTCGGCAGCATCGTCGCCATCGGCCCGGCGCTGCAGATCCGGCTGATGGACGTGGCCGGCCATGCGCAAACGCTGGCCGCCGCACTGAACCACTCGGCCTTCAACACCGCCAACGCGCTGGGCGCGCTGCTCGGCGGCGCCGCCATTGCCGCCGGCATGGGCTGGACCTCCACCGGCTGGGTCGGCGTGCTGCTGGCGCTGGGCGGCATGGGCGTGTTCGCCGCCGCCGTGTGGCAGGAACGCCGGGCCCGTTCGCGGGCCTGAGCGCCGGCCCCAGGCTCGGCGCTTCTTCAGCGCAGCTGGCGACGGCGCTGCCGGCTGCGCAGCAGTAGGTACGCGAGCCCCGCGACCGCCACCACGGCGGCCGCCTTGCGCGCCGCGCCAGCCGGGTTGTGCTTCAGTTCGGCGCGGCCGCCCATCTCGGCATAGACCCTGGGCACATGGCCATGCGCCAGGTCGCTGCAGACGCCTTCGACCATGTTGACCCGGTCGGCAAACAGCAGCACCAGCCAGTGCCGCAGGTCGCTTTCGCTGAACTTGAAGGCCACGCGCCGCAGCATGCCGCTGAGGCCCTTGGGCGGCTGGCCGGTGCCGAAGACCGGCGTCAGGCCCGGCCGCTCAGTCGAATGCAGCACTTCGACCGATGGCCGCTGCTGCACCGGGCGGCCGCTGGGCAGCGGGTCCAGCCGCGGCGGCTGGCGCTCCATCGGGTACGCAGGGCGGTCGGCCTTGGCCAGGTCGGCGCCCCAGCCAGGGATGTGGGCAAAGGCCTCGCGGCGCACCGGCTGGCGTGGCGGCACGCCATCCGGGGCATGAGGCGCCACGGCTGCCGCGCCATGCGGCTCGGCATGGGAGTGGTCGTGACCGTGGGGTTCGGCGTGCGGATACGGCTCGGCTCGACGGACGGACATGGCAGTCTCCTGGCAGTCGGGTGGCAGACGGCGGCGCTCAATGGGCCGCGCCGGGCGGAATCAGCACCGGCTTGATGCAGCCATCGAGCTTGCTGGAGAACAGGTGGTAGGCATCGGCCACCTCTTCCAGCGGCACGCGGTAGGTGATGACCTCGCGCGGCACCAGCCGGCCCGCGAGGATGTGCTCGATCAGCCGCGGCAGGTGCCGCTTCACGCTGGCCTGGTTCATGCGCAGCGTCAGCCCCTTGTTGACCGCATTGCCGATCGGCACCGCATTGAAGGTCGGGCCGTACACGCCGACGATGGACACCCTGCCGCCCTTGCGCACCGAGTTGATGGCCCAGTGCAGCACCGTGGCCGCCCCGCCCTGCAGCTTCAGCTTCACGCCGGTCAGCCGCTGCAACGCGCTGCCCGCGGCCTCGCAGCCGACGCAGTCGATGCACACGTCCGGCCCCAGCCAGTCGGTCATCTTCTTCAGGTGCAGGGCCATGTCGGCCACCTCCTTGAAGTTGACCACTTCGCACTGCGCGTACTGCTGCACGAAGGCCAGCCGGTACTCGACATGGTCGACCACGATCACCCGGCCCGCGCCCATCAGCCAGGCCGACTTGGCAGCGAAGATGCCCACCGGCCCGGCGCCGAAGATCACCACCGTGTCGCCTTCCTCGATGTCGCCCATCTCGGCGGCCTGGTAGCCGGTGGGCAGCGCATCGGTCAGCAGCACCGCGTCGTCATGGTGCAGCTGGTCCGGAATCTTGGTCGGGCCGATGTCCGCCAGCGGCACGCGCACGTACTCGGCCTGGCCGCCGTCATAGCCGCCGGTGGTGTGCGAGTAGCCATAGATGCCGCCCACCGCGGTGGCCTCGGGATTGGTGCTGTGGCAATTGCTGTACAGCTCGCGCTGGCAGAAGTAGCAGGCACCGCAGAAGACGTTGAACGGCACCAGCACCATGTCGCCCTTCTTCAACTGCTGCACCGCCGGGCCGACCTCGACCACGCGGCCGATGAACTCGTGGCCGAAGGTGGTGCCCACGCGGGTGTCGGGCACCAGCCCATGGTAGAGGTGCAGATCCGAGCCGCAGATACAGGCGCGGGTGACCTGCACGATCGCGTCACCCGGGTGTTCGATCACCGGATCCGCCTTCTGCCGCGCGCGGATCCGGTACGGGCCTCGATAGTCCATGGCAAGCATGTCGGTTCCTTTCAGGCGCCGCGGGCGAAGTCCGCGAGGCCGGGCGCGGCCTCGTCGCTGTCAGTGGGATGCGGCTTGCGCATGCGGCCGGTGTTCAGCCCCATGTCAGGCAGCCGCTCGGCCGCGTTGGGCGAGCCGTTGCCGGCGGTGAAGCCAGCGGCGGCGCCGTCGCCGGGCCGGGAGCCGCTGGTGGTGAGGGCGGTGGTGGAGCCACGGTTCGCCGCCTTGCGCAGCGTGTGCACGGCGATGCCGGTGGCGGTCAGCGCCAGGAGCCAGGTGTTGAATCGCATGAAGATGTTCCGGTGGTGAGATTGGCAGCCAGCGTTGCTGGGATGGCGCAGCCGAGCAATCGACGGTCCTGGCGCCGCCGCATTGGTGCGCTGGCGCCAGGGCCGGGACCGTCGATTGCTGCAACGCAGCACAGCCACACCGACCACTGCGCCAGCCGCCCCATGCCACGCCGCCCCGTTGCCGCCCCTTCCCGCTCGCCGATCAAGACCGTGGTGCTGTTCCAGGGCGGCGGCCCGCTGGGCGCCTTTGGCTGTGGCGCCTGGCAGGCGCTCGCGCCGTGGCTGGCCGCCAGTGGCCACGAGCTGATCGCGGTGGCCGGCGCTTCCATCGGGGCGCTGAACGCCTGCACGGTGGCCACCGCGTTCCACAGCGCAGACCACGGCCGCAGCCAGTTGCAGCAACTTTGGGAGGAACGCATCGCGATGCCGTCTTTCCCCTTCCTCGGACTGCCGCTGGGTGATTCGCTGACCGCGCAACAACTGCGCGCCACCAATGGGCTGCTGACCGGCCTGCTGTGGGGCAACCGCGGCTTGTTCCATCCCGAGTTCGCAAACTGGAATGTGCTGGGCGCGCTGCGCCGCCGCGAGCGCCCGCTGTACCGGCCGCTGGCGCTGCAGCAGCTGTTCGAGACCCTGGTCGGCAGCGAGGGCTACCGCAGCCGGCCTGGCGAGGGCCCGATGCTGGCGGTCGCCGCGACCGACGTGGCCAGCGGCCGGCTGCGCCTGTTCTGCAGCGATGACGAAGCGGTCCAGGTGCCGGCGCTGACGGCGAGCGCGGCGATGCCGCTGATGTTCCCGTCGGTCGAGATGGACGGCCGGTTGTACTGGGACGGCGAAGTCAGCCGCGAGCCGGCGCTGCAGCTGCTGTGGGAGCGGCTGTGCGCCAATGGCCGGGTGCAGGCGGACGAGCCGGTGCAGCTGGTGACGATCGAGCAGTTCGCGCCCGCGCCGGCGGAACTGCCGCTGAGCTCGATCGCGATGCTGGACCGCACCCTGCACCTGCTGATGTTCGACAAGCTGGCGCCGCAGCCGCTGCTGGCTTCGCGCTTCCAGCCCTGGCTGCGCATCATGCGGCCTTCGCTGCCCGAGGACGGGATTGGCGGCCAGTTCGACTATTCGCCCGAGCGCGTGGCCAGGCTGATGGCGCAAGGCGTGCAGCAGGCGCGGCAGGCGCTGGCCGGCCAGGTGCAGGACCCGCGGCAACCAACCGCCGGCGAGGCGCTGCCGGCCTGAGCGCGCACACCAGCGGCCTGCTCTGAATCCCCAGCGGGCGCGGGCTCAGGCGTGCGCCTGGCCACGGCCGGCGCGGCGCCTGGCCTTGTCGTCGTACATGGCCCGGTCGGCGTCCTGGATCAGCTGGTCCAGGTCATCGTCCACGCCGAAAAACAGCCGAACGCCGACGCTCGCGCCGACGCAGGGGGCCATGCCCATGCTCAGCAGCCACGGCTGCGCCAGGGCCTGGGCGATCTTCTCGCGCACGCCGTCAGCGGCCTCGCTGGCCGCGGCCACTTCCTGGCCCAGGTTCTCGCAGATCACGACGAACTCGTCGCCGCCCAGCCGGGCCACGGTGTCGCTCTCGCGCACGGCGCTGCGCAGCCGGCGCGCCACCTCCACCAGCAAGCGGTCGCCCGCGTCGTGGCCGTGGCGGTCGTTGAGCTCCTTGAACTGGTCCAGGTCGATGAACAGCACCGCGCCGTGGCTGTTCAACCGGCGGCTGGTCTGCTGGGCATGGCGCAGGCGGTCGAGCAGCAGGCGGCGGTTGGGCAGCCGGGTCAGCGGGTCGTGGAAGGCCAGGCTGCGCACCTCTTCTTCCATCGCCTTGTGGTGGCTGATGTCGCGCCCGATCATCGACGCACCGACCAGTTCGCCAGCCTGGTCGACCAGCGGCGAAATGGTCACCGACACCGGCACCCGCCGGCCGCTCTTGTGCAGCCGCTCGGTCTCGAAATGCGAGACCGGCTCGCCGCTGCGCAGGCGCTCGATGATGGCCGCCTCCTCGTCGCGCCGCTCGGGCGGGAACAGGCGCTGCAGCGGCTGGCCCAGCATCTCGGCCGGGCTGTAGCCGAAGATCTGCTCGGCGCCGCGGTTCCAGCTGGTGACCTTGCCGTCCAGTGTCTTGGAGATGATGGCGTCGTGCGAGGACTCGACGATGGCCTCGAAGCGGCGCTGCGCAGCGTCCAGCTGCCGGCGCGAGGCGCGGCGCAGCTGCAGCACCGCAAAGCCGGCCACCGCCAGCGTGGTCGCTGCCAGCAGCACGATGCTGGTGTCGATGCGGTTCCAGCCGCTGGGGAAATCCGCCTCCGGCAGGCCGACCACCAGGTACAGCGGATGGCCGCGCAGCTTGCGGTAGGCATTGATGCGCGAGACCCCGTCCAGCGCGGTGGCGGCCACGTATTCGCCCGCCTCCGGCCGCACCGCGATGGCCTCGCGTAGCGCAGGCGAAACCTCGCTGCGACCGATGCCGCTGCGCCCGCTGTCCGGCCAGGGTTGGCGGTAGACCAGCGCCAGCCCGGCGGTGCGCAGCGTGGCCGCGCCATGCGCGCCCAGGTCCACGTCTCGGAACACCGGACCGAACAGGTCGACCGGCAAGTCCGCCGTGACCATGCCGAGGAACTCGCCCTGCCGGCCGCGCAGCGCGCGGCTCAGCAGCATCACCCACGGACCGGTTTCGTCATGCCGCAGCGGGCCGGCGATCAACAAACCAGATTCGCCGCCATCACGGGCACGCACGAAATCTTCGCGCTGCGACAGGCGCGGGCCAAGCGCGCCCTGGCCGTAGCGCCGCTGGCCCATCGCGTCGACCACGGCCATGCCGGCAATGCCTGGTGCCGCGGACCGGTAGGCCTGCAGCTCGCGCTCCGCGTCGAACGGGCTGCTGGCGTCGTCCAGCAGGTGGTCCACCGCATGGTAGGCAGCCACCTGCAGCACCAGGTCGAACTGGGTGAAGACGTCGGCCACGCGGCCTTCGAGCAGACGGGCCAGGTTCTGCGTGGCGGCTGCGGCCCGCTCGCGCTGGCGCACCCGTTCCTGCCAGATGGACACCCCTGCCAGCGCCATCAGCAACACGGCCACCAGCGCCGCCACGATGGCGTAGGGCAGCCAGTCGGACAGTCGCCGGGATGGGGGTCTTGGAACGGGCATGCGGCCTCACCTGCTGCGCCACGGCCGTCCTGTGCGCGGGTGGCATTTGGGCCACCCGTGCGGCACGCGCGCCTGGGTGGGGCTCGCGGCTTGTGATGTCGGCCGACGTGAATCGGCGAAGTGTTACACGGAGACAGGCGGCGAACCAAGCCGCCGCCAGGCCGCCCCATCCCGGCTGTTGATTCATCCAGTATGCTCGCAGCCGCGATGCAGACCCTGACCCGCCCCGATGTGCCGCCGCCCGCTGGCACCGACCCGCTGGCTGCGCTGAACGATGCCCAGCGAGAAGCCGCCGCCCACCAGGGCGGCCCGCTGCTGGTGATTGCCGGCGCCGGTTCGGGCAAGACGCTGACGCTGGCCGCGCGCGTGGCTCACCTGGTGCTGAACGGCGCCGACCCGCAGCGCCTGCTGCTGCTCACCTTCTCGCGCCGCGCCGCGCTGGAACTGCAGCGCCGCTGCGCCGCGTTGCTGCACCAGGCGCTGGGCCTGAAGCCCAGCCAGGCCGCGCCAGTGTTGCCCTGGGCCGGCACCTTCCACAGCGTGGGCGCCCGGCTGCTGCGCGAGCAGGCCGTGGCCATCGGCCTGTCCGAGCAGTTCACCGTGCTGGACCGCGGCGACGCCGAGGATCTGATGGCGCTGGCACGCCAGCAGCGCGGCCTGGCCGCCACCGCCAAGCGCTTCCCGATGAAAGGCACCTGCCTGTCCATCTACTCGCGCTGCGTGAACAGCCAGAGCGCCGTGGGCCCGGTGGTGCAGCAGGTCTTCCCGTGGTGCCTGGACTGGGTCGGCGAACTGCAAGCCCTGTTCGCCGACTACGAAGCCGCCAAGCAAGACCAGCAGGTGCTGGACTACGACGACCTGCTGCTGTGGTGGCACACGATGATGCAGGAGCCGGCGATTGCCGGCCCGCTTTCCGAGCGCTTCCAGCAGGTGCTGGTCGACGAATACCAGGACACCAACCGGCTGCAGGCCGGCATCCTGCGCGCACTGAAGCCGGGCGGCGAAGGCGTCACCGTGGTGGGTGACGACGCGCAGGCCATCTACGCTTTCCGCGCCGCCGAAGTGCGCAACATCCTGGACTTCCCCGGCCAGTATTCGCCGCCGGCGCGGGTCGTCACGCTGGAGCGCAACTACCGCTCCACGCAGCCGCTGCTGGACGCGGCCAACGCGGTGATCGCACTCGCGCCAGAACGTTTTGCCAAGACGCTGTGGACCGACCGCGCCTCGGCCGAGAAGCCGCGCCTGGTCACCGTGGAAGACGAGCCGACGCAGGCGCGCTGGGTCTGCGAGCAGGTGCTGGCGCGGCGCGAACAAGGGCTCACGCTGAAGCGCCAGGCGGTGCTGTTCCGCACCTCGCACCACAGCGCCGCGCTGGAGCTGGAGCTCGCGCGCCGGCGCATCCCGTTCGTCAAGTACGGCGGCCTGAAATTCCTCGAAGCCGCGCATGTCAAAGACGTGCTGGCCGTGCTGCGCTGGGCCGAGAACCCGCGCAACCGGCTGGCCGGTCTGCGCGTGGCGCTGCTGGTGCCGGGCATCGGCCCGGCGCATGCACGCCGGCTGCTGGACACGCTGGCCGCCGCCGCGGACCCCGGCGCCGCAATGGCCACCTGGCAACCGCCCGCTGCTGCCGCGGTCGAATGGCAGGCCCTGGCCACGCTGTGGCTCGCGCTGCGCCGCGGCGAGCCGGGCTGGCCCAGCGAGCTGCAGGCGATTGCCGACTGGTACGCCCCGCAGCTCGAGCGCCTGCACGAACACGCCGCCGCACGCCAGACCGACATCGACCAGCTGGTGCAACTGGCCCGCGGCCAGCGCAGCCGCGAGCGTTTCCTCACCGAGCTGGCGCTGGACCCGCCCGAGGCCAGCAGCGACAACGCAGGCGACCCGTCGCTGGACGAGGACTACCTGATCCTCTCCACCATTCACGCCGCCAAGGGCCAGGAATGGCAAGCGGTGACGCTGCTGAACGTGGTCGATGGCTGCGTGCCGGGCGACCTCGGCGTGGGCACCACGGCCGAGCTGGAGGAAGAGCGCCGGCTGCTCTACGTCGCCATGACCCGCGCCCGCCAGCACCTGGACCTGATGGTGCCGCAGCGCTTCTACGTCACCCAGCAGCACCGCCACGGCGACCGCCACATGTACGGCGCCCGCAGCCGCTTCCTGCCGCCCGAACTGCTGCCGCTGTTCACGCCGGCCACACCGCGCGCCGACGGCAGCGAACCCACGCGCCCGACCACGCAGGTCATGGACCTGCGCGAGAAGCTGCGCAGCCGCTGGGGCTGAAGCTCACGGCCTCGGCAGGCCGGCGTCCCGCCCGCCTTCGTGAACCACAAAGGCACAGCCTTCGCTGGTCCGCTTGAACGTGATGCGTTGAGTGAGGCCGGTCTCAAGCAGGACCTGGATTTCCCACGGACCGGTTTGCTGGATTCTCTCCACCCACCAGGTGTCCCGCTCCTTCCGGCCGAGCTCGAAATACTGGGCAGACGGCCGGCCGGGTTGGTAGGCCTCGAACGGCTCTTCGAAGAAATAGACGATGAGGCCATTGCCGCCGACGGCACACCATCTTTCGGCACCATCGATGATGGCCGTGTGGGGGTCGCCGTAGAAATCACCGATTTCGGTGGGCCTTGCACCTTCGCGCGTCAGCCACACCGTCTCGTATTCATGCGAAAGACGGTAGCGGGCCGAGTGCGCGAGTTGTCGGACGGGGTCACGCATGACGGGTCGATGAGTGTGATGTTGAAAAATGGGCTCGGTTGCCATGCTCGCTGCGTGGCGCCCTTCTACCCTCCATACGAGATGGCGCGCTTCAAGCAGACACGGCGGTGACGAATTCCTCGCGGCGACCTGTTGGCAGCCTCACTTCGGCCTGGTCCTACACAGCAGCACCTGGCACCGGGCGACACTTCAGCAATCTTTGACCTTCTGCGGCGTCCGGCCCGGCGCCTGCCCCCGTCCTCCATGAACCATGCTTGGCAATTCTTCCGCGCCGGTGGCGTCGACCAGGTGCTCATCGCCAGCGGCGAGGACATCGCCCACCTGCGCGAACTCGACCAGAAGCTCTGGGTCGCGCTGGCCTGCCCGACTCGCGGCACCCACTTCGATGCGCGCACGCTGGACCTGATCGACACCGACCACGACGGCCGCATCCGCGCGCCCGAGCTGCTGGCCGCCTGCGAATGGGCCTGCGAACGGCTGGCAGACCCAGAGCAGCTGGTGCGCGGCGGCGAGCGCCTCGCACTGGCCTCGCTGGCCGACAACGAAGAAGGCCGCGCGCTGGCCGAAGAAGCCCGCCGCACGCTGGCCCGCCTGGACAGCGCCGAAGCCAAGGCTGGCGATATCGGCCTGGAAGCCATTGCCGAGCGCCAGCAGCACCTGGCCGACGAGCGGCTGAACGGCGACGGCATCGTCACCGCCGCGAACGCTGGCGACGACACCGCATTGCGCGGCCTGATCGAGCAGGTCATCGAGATCCAGGGCAGCGTGAAGGACGCTGGCGGCGAAGCCGGCATCGGCGTCGACCAGGCCACGGCCTTTTTCGACGCCGCCGAAGCCTTGCTGGCCTGGCACCACCAGGGCGAGAGCGACTGCGGCGACATGCGCAGCGCCGCGCAGGCGGTCGACGCGGTGCACGACAAGGTCGAGGACTTCTTCGCCCGCTGCCGCCTGGCCAGCTACGCCGCAGGCGCCGCCGAGGCGCTGAACCTGCCCGCACCCGAAACCCTGCAGGGGTATGCGCTGCAGTCCCTCTCGCTGTCGGCCGATCCGTTGCGCCAGCTGCCGCTGGCCCCCGTCAGCGCCGGCCGCCCACTGCCGCTGGACCACGGCGCCAACCCGGCCTGGCAAACCGCGCTGCAGGACCTGCGCCAGCTGGCCGTCGCCCCGCTGCTGGGCAGCGAGCGCAACACGCTGGCCGAAGCCGAATGGCAGGACCTGAAAAGCCGCGTGACGCATTGCCGCGACTGGCTCGCCACGCGGCCGCCCGGCAAGGTGGCCGCACTGGGCGCCGACAAGCTGCTGGCCCTGCTCGGCCAGGACCTGGCCGCCAGCCGCGCCCGCCTGCTTGCGCTGATCGAAGAAGACGAAGCCGCCGCGCCGCAGCACGGCCACGTCAACGACCTGGAGAAGCTGCTGCGCCTGCAGCGCGACCTGCTGCCGCTGCTGCGCAACTTCGTCTCGTTCGAGGCCTTCTACCGCCGCGAAGGCGCGATCTTCCAGGCCGGAAGGCTCTACCTGGACGGCCGCAGCTGCGACCTGGTGGTGCAGGTCAACGACGCCGGCCAGCATGCGGTGATCGCCGGCCTCGCCAAGGCCTACCTGGCGTATTGCGAATGTGTGCGCGGCAGCGAGAAGATGACCATCGTCGCGGCCTTCACCGCCGGCGACGTGGACTTCCTCTTTGTCGGACGGAACGGCGTCTTCTACGACCGCGAGGGCCGCGACTGGGACGCCCGCATCGTCAAGGTGATCGAGAACCCGATCGGCATCCGGCAGGCCTTCCTGCTGCCGTACAAGAAGTTCCTGCGCCTGATCGAGGAACAGGTCGCCAAGCGCGCCGCCGCGAGTGACGCGACCCAGCAAGGCAAGCTCGGCGGCCTGGCCGGCCAGGTCGCCACGCTGGACAAGGCCACGCCGCCCGCACCCGCTGCGCCAGCCGCTTCAGCGGCCGCGCTGAACGCCCGCCGCATCGACGTCGGCACCGTCGCCGCCTTGGGCGTGGCGCTGGGCAGCATCAGCGCCGTCATCGTCGGCGTGTTCGGCAAGTTCGTCGAACTGGGCTGGTGGATCCCCGTCGCCCTGATCGGCATCGTCCTGTCCATCTCCGGCCCCAGCATGCTCATCGCCTGGCTCAAACTCCGCCAACGCAGCCTCGGCCCCATCCTGGACGCCAGCGGCTGGGCGATCAATGGGCGCATGCGGCTGAACGTGCGGCTGGGCGCGTCCCTCTCCGAGGAAGCCAAGCTGCCGCCGGGCGCGAGCCGCAAGCCAGATCCGTATGCAGAACGCCATGGCACGGCGTGGACCGTGAGCGCGCTGGTGCTGGTCGTCGTGCTGTTGGCCCTGGGCTGGCGGATGGGGTGGTTGAATGGGGTGTTGCCGGAGGCGTTGCGGCATGGGGCGGCGGTTGCTGCCGTGACGAAATAGCCGTCCGGTGCGCCCAGTGGAGAGAAGTCGATTCAGCTCGACGACGCCTGCATCCTTGCCATGGCGCGCCGCCGACTTTCAACGCCAACCGCGTGATGTCCAGTGGCGCGCTGGAAGTCACAATGGGCGAACACCACCGCGCATTGCGATGCCTCCATTCCCGCCCCCGTTGCCATGAGCGAACTGACCACCTTCCACGCGGACATCAAGTCCATCCTGGAGCAGGCGCGCAGCAAGGCGCGCTCGGCGGTGAACTCGGCCATGGTGGAGGCTTATTGGCTGATCGGCCAGCGCATCGTGCAGGAAGAACAGCAAGGAAAGCACAAAGCCCAGTACGGCACGCGGCTGCTGGAGAACTTGTCCCGGGCGCTGACTGAGAACTTTGGCAAGGGGTTTTCCTATGCCAACTTGCGCAACTTCCGCCAGTTCTACCTGACCTACCCCGACAGGGAAATTTGCTACACAGCGTGTAGCAAATTGAGCTGGAGCCACAACCGGCTCATCATGCGGGAGGACGACCCCGAGGCCAGGGCCTACTACCTCGCCGAGGGCGCCGCGCAGCAGTGGACGGTGCGGCAGCTGGAGCGCAACATGCAAAGCCGTAGTTTTCAGCGCCTGCTGTCGTCCCAAGGCAAGAGCGAAACCAGCGGCGCAGGCAACCTTGAATCGTTGGGCGACTTCATCAAGGACCCCTACGTGCTGGAGTTCTTGCAGTTGCCGGAATCGGCTCGGCTCAGGGAGAGCGAGTTGGACCAGGCCATCATCGACGAGCTGCAGAAATTCCTGCTGGAGCTGGGCAAGGGCTTCTCGTTCGTGGCGCGGCAGATGCGCATCAGCACCGAGACCAGCCACTTCTTCATGGACCTGGTGTTCTACAACTACCTGCTCAAGTGCTTTGTCATCATCGACCTGAAGACGGGCAAGCTCAGCCACCAGGACATCGGCCAAATGGACATGTATGTGCGCATGTTCGATGACCTCAAGCGCGGCGAGGATGACAACCCCACCATCGGCATCATCCTGTGCGACAGCAAGGATGAAACCGTCGTCAAGTATTCGGTGATCCAGGAAAGCCAGCAGCTCTTTGCCTCCAAGTACCAGCGCGTGCTGCCCACCGAAGCGGAACTGGTGGCGGAGATCGCACGGGAAAAGCGCCTGATTGGTGTGCGGCACGACGAATCACCCGCGGCCCAAGACCAGGATCCGGACACCCCGTGACCGACGAGGTGAACTCCTCTACTCGCTGCTGACGCAAACCCACTGTGCCGAAGGCATCGTGCTATCCATCTCAGGCCCCAGCATGCTCATCGCCTGGCTCAAGCTCCGCCAACGCAGCCTCGGCCCCATCCTCAACGCCAGCGGCTGGGCCATCAATGGCCGCATGCGGCTGAAGGTACGGTTGGGCGCGTCGCCATCCGAAGAGGCGAAGCTGCCCCCGGGGGACGAGTCGGAAACTGGATCCGTATGCCGAGAGCCACAGCACGGCACGGGTCGTCGGTGCGATGCTGCTGGTCGTGGCCCTGTTGGGCATTGGCTGGTGCCTGGGTTGGCCGAACGCCGTGTTGCCGCCGCGGCGCTCATGCGCTGACATCCGTCAAATCGGATGTGAATCAGAAGAACCATTTGCCGGCGTCGCTATCGTAATAAAGACGGTACTGCTTGTTGGCCACCATCGTCAGTGCCTCTTTGATGTTGCCGGCCGTCGTGGTGGTGATCGACGCTGTCGGGATGATGGTTGCGTAGCCGCCGCCGCCGGAGAATAGGCTCGGCACCGTGATGGTGTTGAGCGTGCCGCCGCCGGCAAAAAAAACCTGCGTGCCGGTCGTGAGCGTCAGCGTGCCGCCGGAGATGGTCAGCGTTGGGGCGGGCAGTGAAACTCCGAGTTGGCCGCCCAGCACCACACCATTCGGCCGGCTGGCAAAACGCATCACACCGGCACTGCCCAAAGCCCATTCGTCAACTGCTTGAGAGTACCAGCCCGAACCCGTGTCATCACTCGGGTCGTTGCCAAAGCGCAGTGTCGGGCTGCTGACCGTGCCGCGCTTCATCAACACGCCAGTGCGGTCTAATCGAATGATGCGCACGTCGCTGGCTGCAAAGGCCACCTGGTCTGACGCCGGCGAATAGAAGCCAGAATCGCTGTCGAAAGTTGTTGCGTCGCGGAACCTGAGCGAAGGCACCGCGCGCGTGCCGCGGTAGAACTGGTGGCCAGTTTCGCTAACGGCCTGCATCACGATGCCGTTGCTGACGGTAGAGATGCGGTTTGCCTGCGGCGAATACCAACCAGAAGTGCTGTCAACAGAGTTGGCGCTGTCACCCCACCGCAGCGACGGCCGGCTGATCGTGCCGCGGTTCGTCAGCACCGTGCCTTCGGCGTTCCACATCACCTGCGCGGTTGACTCCGCGGTGAGTGCAACCTGATTCGGTGTCGGTGAGTAAAAGCCGGTTGTGGAGTAGACGCCAGCGAAGTCGTTGAAGACGATGGTTGGCGCCGTGACGTCACCAAGCCAGTACGACGTAGAGCCGACGCCGCGGATCGGCGAACCGTCAGGCCGGCGGCAATTGTTGAAGCTGGCGCGCAGTCGTTGCGACAGTGAGCCGGAACCCTCGTATTCCACGGTAGGCTGATTCGCGAACTGAACACCCTGAAGCACCAGCCCGTCCAGGGCCTCGTCCGCTTGCGAGACATGCAGACGGAACTTCGAATTGGCAACAAAGCCACCGCCAACGAACGAGTGGCAGAACGAGCGCAGTTCGATGATGCCGGTATCGCCGTAGAAGTCTGTGGACCACACGCTATGGGCATCTGGCCCGATCACCAGACAGTATTTATCCGAACCGACGTAGCTGTGGCAGTTCGAGAACTTGACGTTGTAGCAATGATCGAAAGCGAAGCCGATATCGCAGCCGAAGTTCACGCAGCTGTCGATGTGGCAGTCCGAGGTATTGATCTCGATGCCGGTTCCTGAAGAAGAGCCATCCTCTTCGCCATGCTGCCGCCACGACGCATTGCAGTGCGATAGGCGCAGCTGCGTGTTGTTGGTCAGATAGGAACCTTGGTTATTAGCGTCGGGGGTCGGACTGGGGACCGTGTACCAGCCCTTTCCGTCAATCTGCCAGTGGACTGCCCGGCAGCGATAGAACGACACCTCGTAAGTGGTTTGCAACTTCACAACCACCGGCGTCACATTGTTTCCGTCGAACTCAATGTTCTCGAAACTGATGTACTTAATCCGGTGTTGTCGCCACGTGGAGCCCGGCGTCGCGCCGGAATAGCTCACGAGGCTGATCAACGATTTACCTGTCCAACTCACAGTAGAGTCAGCGATGAACTTGCCGTTGATAAACTTGATGTTGTAGAGGTTATTAAGGTCCAGCGGCTGACTCAGTTTGATGGTTCGGCCGCTCAGGTCGATCGTGGTCGGCGAGGTCGTCGCCATTGCTGTGACGGGGGTGATAGGCGAAAGTATCCGAAGGCTATTCACCATCGCCTGCATAGCTGGGTAATCATCCACGATACCGTCGCCCACCACATCTTTCGCATAAGCCGGCGGCAGGCCAATCTGTCGCAGCGTGACCGCCCCGGTCATGCCGCCCACACTGGTCACCACAGTTTCGCTGTCAGTGGTCACGACGGATGTTTCAACCTGCTCAGTGGCGGCCTTCTGAGCCGGCGTTGCCGTTTCCTGGCTCGACTTGCCGAACGAGGCCTGTGTGCGCTCATGGTCCGCATCGGCCTGACTCAGTGTTTGCGGTGTGGCCAGGGTCTTCTGCGCATCCAACGTCAAGCCTTGCTTGGGCAGCACGTGGAGCGTCTCCAACTTTGACTTCTGCTGGTCCGCTAAAGCCATCTGAGCCGGGATCTCAGCAAGCTCAGCAGGAACCTTGGCTTGGTCGGCCGTCAGGATGGCAAGTTCGATCTGTGCCTTCTGGACTTCCAAGCTTGCCAGCGTGATCTGCTGCTCGAGCAGCTGCGCATCTAGGGCCGTCTTCTGCTGCGCGAGCACGAACTGCAGTCCCGTCTGCATGGCCAGGCTCATCGATGCCAAGTAGGCCGTGGCGTATTCGGGTTCCTTGATGCGTCCCTGCGTCACCTCGCTGTCCAAGTAGCCCTGGACCGATCGCATCAGGATGTCGAAGACGCCTGTGCCATTGGTGTTTGCTGTGGTGAGATCCGAGATGGTGATGGGAGTCGTCGTCATTCAGATTCCGTCAGTTTTTAGAGAGGGTTCATCCGCGGATGTCGACCACGGCACCCAAAAGGAGCCCACAACCGAAAGCCAGTATCAGCCGAGAACTTGGCGCCGTGCCAGATCGTACAACTCGACCAGGAGGGAGCGCGTCCTGCACAGTAAGGATTCCAAGATCGCCATCCTCCCGCAGCACTGAAGACGGCGTGTTGTTGCGGTCGAGTTTTTCGGGCAGCGAGCTTGCACCGCCGTAACGTGTCAGTAATCTTTCTGCACCGGATGTGAACGCTCGTAACTTCGGGAGGCATCTCTCGTTGAGAAAAATGCAGCCATGAGGAGAGCAAGGATCCTGAATCCGTGACCCCACGCCGGTGGAGAGCAAACCCGCAGGGTGAGCAGGCTGGTGCGGGGGAGAGAGGTTTGCGGACAATTTGGCGATGCGCCGAATCGATCTTGGCCGCACAACGAGACACCGCTACGGCGGCCACTTCGCACATCTCAAGCCCATCTCAACCTAGGGATCCCAGGGCAAACCGCCACGCAGCATTCATGGGCAGCGGATAGATTGGGCCGAATTTCATTGAGAGTCCTGCCCATGCCGATCCCACGATTCTTGTCCCTGGCGCTGCTTGCAGCCGCCGCCTGTGCCGCTGCAACGCCCGCCTTCGCCAAGTGGCCGCAAGAGGGCTACAGCGCAGCCAAGAGCCAGGCCAATACCGACGAGGCCACGTTGACGGCTCGCAACGTGGCAGGGTTGCAGCTGAAGTGGCAGCGGCAGCTGGGGCAGTTCTATGCGAGCGCGGTCACGCAGGCCGGGCCGCAGTTGCTGGCGTGCTCGAACCTGTACGACGTGTCGGCACTGCAGCTTGCCGGTGGTGCCAGCAAGTGGGACCAGCTGGCGGGCGTGGGCAACTGCGGTACGCCGGCCACGGCGGGTGGGCAGACCTTTCTCGTCAGCTCGGCGCTGTCGCCGAACTACCGCAACGTGGTCAGCGCGCTGGACACGGCCAGCGGGCATGTGCTGTGGGAAACGGACCTGATGGCCAGCAGCGCGGACATGGGGCTGAATGCGGACGCAGCGTTGAGCCAGGGCCGGCTGTACGTCAGCAGCAACCGCGGGCAGGTCGTGGCGCTGGACACGGCCACGGGCCAGCAGGCCTGGCGCGCCACCACCGGCGGCAACGGCGTGATGAACAACGATCCTGCCGTCGCTGGCGGCCGGGTGTTCGTCAGCACCTGGCTGGAATGCTGCGGCAACGGGCCGCGCAAGCTGCATGCGTATGACGCGGAGACTGGCGTCGAATTGTGGGCGACCGAGGTCGCGGCGAGCAACATGCAGCGCCCGGCGCAGCCGCTGGGCGACAAGGTCGTGGTCACGACCGACTCCGGCCTGGTCAATGCCTACGACGCCGCCACCGGCGCGCTGAGCTGGTCGCGCACCGTGGGCTTCGTGGGCACCGCGATGGCGTTGCACGGCCAGGCGGTCTACGTGCCGGTGGGCACCAGCGTGCTGGCGCTGGACGCGGCCACCGGCAACACGCTGTGGACCCGCCCGCTGCCCAGCGGCCAGGGTGCCATCTCCAACCTCGTCTGGGCCAATGGGCTGGTCTACCTGCTGGCCCAGAACGCCAGCAGCGAGACGGCGGTGGTCGCGCTGAAGGCTGGCAACGGCAAGCTGGTGGCCAGCGTGCCGGTGTCGATCTCCGGCAGCTACGCGCGCCTGAGCCTGTCCGGCGGCATGGTCTACATCAGCGCCAACGGCACCCTGAGCGCGCTGGGGCTCTGAGAAGGCCAGTCCCTGGCAGGCAGGGCTACAGGCCGGACAGGAAGCGGTAGACGGCCTGCTGCTCGGCCTCGTCCAGCTCGAAGAAGCGCTGGCGCACGATCTCGGCTTCGCCGCCGTGGGCCAGCACGGCGTCGCGCAGGGTCTCGGCGCGGCCGTCATGCAGGTAGCGCTGGCGCATGTGCAGGCCGACCAGCGGCGTGGTGCGCCAGTCGGCGCCAGTCGCGTCGCCCTGCACGATCTTGTCGTCCAGCGCAGGGCCCATGTCGTGCAGCAGCAGGTCCGAATACAGCGGCACGTCGCCATGAATGCCAGGCAATGACGGCACATGGCACTTGGCGCAGCCCACGGCGTCGAAGACGCGGCCGCCAACGTCCAGCCGCTGGGCCAGGGCCAGTTGCCCGCCGGCTGTCCCGGCAGCATCCGCGGGCACATCGGCCCCGCTGCCCGTCAGGCGCACCATCGCATAGGCCAGCCCGGCCGACAGGGCCAGCGCCAGTGCACACAGGCCCGCCAGCCGCAAGGCCTGCGCTGGCTGGCGAGGCAGGCGCAGCGGTGTGCTCAGGCCCAGCGCGATCATCACCATCAGGAACAGGAACTGGTCGAACTGCAGCAGGCTCGCGCGCACCTGCGGATGCAGCGTGATGCTGGAGTTCAGCAGCAGCACCGCCAGGAAGCCCACAACAAACCATGGCACGGCCACGCGAGGGCGCGCCGCGCCGGCCTGCTCGCCCGCGCCGCCCTCGCCGCCTGTCACCGACTGGCGCTGCAGCCCCATCACCAGCAGCAGCGGGATCAGCATCACCACCTTGCTGAGCTTGACCAGCGTGGCGGTGTTCAGCGCGCCCTCGGAGATGGCGAACGAAGCGCCATAGACCTGGGCCAGCTCGAAAATGCTGGCGCCCACGGTGATGCCGAAGCCATGTTCGTCCAGACCCGGCAGCCAGCCCGCGCTGAAGGCCACCGGAAACAGCAGCAGCGCCACGGTACCGCTGACGGTGATCAGGCTGATGGCCAGGCCGGCATGCTTCTCGCGGCCCGGCGCGAGCGCCGCCACCGAAAGAATGGCTGCCGCCCCACAGACGGATGAACCCACCGCGACCAGCAGCGCCAGCGCCGGGTCCAGCCCGAACCAGCGGCGCCCCGCCCAGCGCACCAGCAGCAGCACCGCCACCAGCTCGACGGCAGCGATCAGGATGGGCACCAGCCCGAGCGAAACCAGCAGCAGCACGGTGATGCGAAAGCCCAGCAGCATCACGCCCAGGCGCAACAACTGGCGCTTGGTGAAGGCCAGGCCTGGCTGCAGCACCGCCGGGCACCCCAGCACGCTGCCCAGCAGCAGGCCGAACAGCATCGCCACCAGCACCGGGTTGCGCGCCAGCGGGTCGCCCAGGCCACCGGCCATCCAGCTGGCGGCCAGCGCCAGCGCCGCGGCAGCGGCCACGCCGGGCCAGCGGGCGCGCAGTTCGAGCGCCGGCCACCATGTCCGCCATGCCCGCCATGCGGCCGGGCGGGCTGCCAGCGCAACACCCGCCGGCGGTTCCAGTTGAATGCTCATCGTGCCCGCTCCGTCGCAGCGTTCTTCGCCGAGGCCATTGCCCCGCCGGGCGCATGTGCGGGCGGTCCCAGCGTGCGCAGGTAGGCGGCCAGCGAACGCACCATCGCGCCATCGTCCTTGGGCTGGGCCACAGGGTGCAGCGCCAGCGCGCTGGTGATGCCCATCTCATTGCCCATGGCCTCGGCCACCATGTCTTCCAGCGTCGCCACGTCGGCCTTCCAGCCATAGCGGCCCACCCGCTGCTCGCCGCTGGCGGTGGTGACCCGCTGCACCCGACCCTTGATGCCGTCGCCCTTGCTGACGGCTTGGGCGGCGATCACCGCGTCCGGGATCTCGTCGAGCCGGCTGGCCGCCTGCAGCGCCAATGGCATGCGCAGCGAGACCACGTTGGCCTCGCGCGGTGCGTCAGCAGAAGGCGCGCCTGCCACGCCGAGTTCGCGCACCGAGCGGCGCGGCGCCACGCTGCTGAGCTGACCGGCCTGCGGCACCAGCCGGCCGCTCACCGGGTCCATGCGGGCCAGGCGGCGTGCGAAATGCGCCTCATCGGCGCTGGCGCCGCCTCCGGGATGGCAGGCCACGCACGAAGGCGCGTTGAACAGCGGGCCCAGGCCTTCGCGCGGCGAGAAGCTGGTGGCGAACAGGCTCGCGCCGTGAGCCATGGCGGCGGCCGAGGTACCGGCGGCCCGCGCCATCCCGGACGCCGCGGCGGTCATGGCTGCGGCGATGGGCGTAAATTGACCCGCTGCGTCGAAGGCGTTCACCTCCAGCAGCGTGGCCGTGGCGCTGCCCGGCGGCTGCGCCATCAGCCAGATGCGCTGCGCGTCGGCCGAGACGGCCAGCGCACGCAGGCTGTCCGCGCCGATGCGGCCCACGCCGGGCCAGTCCACCAGTGCGCGGGCGGCCGCCTGGCCGTCCTGGCGCAGCCGCAGCAGGCTGCCGTCGCCTCGGTTGAGCACGTACAGGTCCGAGCCGCCGGACAGCGTGGTCTGGCTGGCAAAGCGCGGGTTGGCGATCTCGGGCAGCGTGGCGGCCAGGTCCACCGGCTGGCGCAGCCACGGCGAGTTCAACTGCTCGGTGCGGCGGGTTGTGAACTGCCGCCCATCGTCCGCCAACTGCAGCACCGTGATGCGGTTGCGCCGCGCGTCGGCCAGGTACAGCGCGCGGCCGGGCATCCACTTGAAGGCCATGCCGATGACGCCGGGATCGACCCCGCCGACGTCCACCGTGCCGGGCGGCGCCAGCCCGTCCACGCCGTCCTGCACATGCACCTGCACGACCGCGCCGTCGCCAGTGACCACGGCGAACACCGCAAAGCCGCTGCCGTCCGGCGAGGCGCCCAGCAGCGCGGTGCCCAGCGCGCCGCGCCCGATCACGCCAGGCGTGAGCTGGCCGCTGTCGCGCCGGTTCCACAGCGAGGCCCACCAGCCGCTGCGCACGGCCTTGGGCACGCTGGCCCGGCCGCTCCGGTCGCCGACAAACACGCCGCCAGCGCTTTCGCTGGGCGCGTTGGCCAGCGGCGTGCCGTCCGGGTCCACCACGCTCTCGCTGCCGGGGCCGGCCAAGCCGAACGGCGCATTGGCCACCCAGGGCCGGCCGAAGGCGTTGTTGACCGACAGGTAGCGCGGCCCCGAGACGGCGCCGAACATCGCCGTGCGGGCGCCGTCGTTGTGGCGCTGGTTCAGGAAGGCTTCGCTCTGCGCGCTGTACAGCTGCACCGGCGAGCCCGGCGGCGGCGGGCGGCGCGCGAGCTCGGGCGGCACCTGCAGCGGCGCGCCTTCGCGGGCCGCGCGCGGGTCGATGGACAGCACGCTGCCGGTCGCATGCGCCGCATTGCCGGGCGCCGCGCCCAGGTTGCCGGCCACGGCCACCAGCAGGCGCTCCGGGTCCAGCACATGGCCGGCCTGGGTCTGCAGCAGGAACTCGGGGTTGGACGGGATGGGCCCGCCGCTGTGGAAGCGGCCCACCTGGCGCAGCCCGAAACCTCCGGGCAGGCCGGTGGCGATGACTCGCGCCTGCAGCACCCAGGTGGGCGGCGGCGAAGCCGGCGTTTCACCCTTCACCGCCGGCACCGCCAACACCGCCGACATGGCGGCCAGACAGAGCAGCCCCTTGGCCACCCGCAACATCGAACCCATTTCGCAAGACTCCCGTCACCTTCGGCACAACCCTCCGAGGCCACGCTCCTGAACCTCCTAACGAAATGCGGATCCTGAAAGTGCCATCGGCCGGTGCAAGCTGCTGCAGTGGCGTGAACCGGCCCTGGCTCAGAACACGTCCAGCATCGGCAAGCGGCTGTCTTGCTGAAGGCAACTGGCGATGAACAGCGCCACGCCGATGTCGCCGGTCCACAGCGAATGGCGGGCGTGGCCGCTGGCCTCGCGCTGCGCGTCCACCTGCGCCGCCGCGTGCATCGCAAAGGCTTGTGCGCGCGCCAGCCACAGCGCGTCCCCGCTGCGATGCCAGAGCTTCAGCAGCGCGTAGCCGTTGCCTGCAGTGCCGTGGCACAGGCCCGAGCCTTTGGCCAGCGGGCCGGCGCGCCAGGTCATCTCGCCGGCTTCCAGCAGCAGCGCGTCCCAGCCTGGCGTGCGCGGCGCGGCAGCCAGCCGGCAGACGATGCCGGGCGCGCCGTGGCAGTCCTGCACCAGCATCTTGCCGTTGGCATCCGGCGGGTGGGACGGCGGCCAGTTGGCGCAGCCGTCGGCGCGCCGTGCCAGCACCTGCAGCGTCTGCAAGGCCCGCTCGGCAAAGGCGTTCACCACGGCTTCGGGCAGCAGCGCCGCACCCCGCATCACCGGGGACAGGTTGCCGGCAAAACCGTGGCCGGCACCGAGGTAGCAGCTGTCGCGGCCATACAGGTCCTGGCGCCAGAGCCAGGTGCCAGCCACCGGCTCGAACACCATCTCGTCCCACAGGATGTTCACCCCGCGCGTGAACAGCTCGGCCCAGCGCGGCTCGCCGGTCGCCTCCGCCATGTGGATGGCCGCCACCAGCGTGCCGGGAGAGCCCCACAGCATCTCGCGCGCCGGGTGGTGCAGGTTGTCCTGCACCACGTCGAACAGCCGGTCGGCGATGGCTTGCGAAGGCGCGGCTTGCCATTGCAACAGCAGCAGGCCCGCGTCACCCATGAACAGCGACTGCGTGCCGGCGAGGTGGGTCTCGCCGACCTCCCGGTTGCGCTGGACCAGCGTCGGAAGGGTGGCGTCGAAACGGGTCAGTTCGGCCGGCGCCACGTGGCCTTGCCTGGACAGGCGATGCAGCGCCCAGACGATGCCCCCAGCGCCGAAATACAGCATCGAGTAGCGCGTGTCAGGCGTGGCCGGATCGTCCAGCGCATGAGCCGGCCAAAGCCCCTGCGGCGAGAAGTCCTGCAGCGCGTCCTGCACCATGCGTTGCACCGCGGCGCTTGCCGCAGCCTCGTCCCACGGCGGCCCGTTCAAGCCCTCGTGGCGCACGGGGTCAAACAGCATGTTTGAAACAGTCGTTGCAACTTGCATGCATGCATTTTGCGGGTGCGAAGCCTGACCCGCCAGGGGCAGCGCGCTGCGATATCAGGCCTGCGCCTACACGGAGGCCGGCGGGCAACTTTTATAGTCCCCGGCATGCAGATGGCTCATGAACGCACCCCAGGGATGAAGATCGGAAAACGGAATGCGCACTTACGGCAACGGGCCGGCTTCGGCATGCCCGCGGAGCACGCATGAAGGCTCCCGATCTGCCTGGCAGCGAATGCGCGCTGTTCTTTGATTTCGATGGCACGCTGGTCGATCTGGCGCCCACGCCCGACACCATTGCCGTGCTGCCGCGCACGGCTGAATTGCTGTTCCAGTTGAAGCTCGCACTCAACGGCGCGCTGGCCATCGTCAGCGGCCGGCCAGTCAGCGAGATTGACCATTACCTGCACTCGCTGAAGCTCACCGTGGCGGGCGTGCACGGCACCGAATTGCGCGTTGCCGAAGGCCCCATGCGGCGCATGCCGGTGGCCTCGCTGGACCAGGCCGCAACCGTCATCGCGCAGCTGTGCGAACAGCACCCGGCGCTGCTGATGGAGCGCAAGCCCGGTGCGATTGCGCTGCACTACCGGCAGGTCCCCGCGCTGGAAGACATGTGCCTGGCGGTGATGGAAGAAGCCTTGCTGCATGCGGAGGGCATGGCCCTGCTGCGCGGCAAGTTCGTTGTCGAAATGAAACCCAGCCGTGCGACCAAGGCCGCCGCGGTGCATGCCTTGATGGACTACAAACCTTTCCGCCTGCGCCGCCCCTGGTTCTTTGGCGACGACGTGACCGACGAGAGCGCCTTCGAACTGGTGCAGAGCATGGGCGGCGTGGCGATCAAGATCGGTGAAGGCGAAACGCTGGCCTCGCACCGCCTGGCCAACCCGGCCGAACTGCACGATTGGCTGGCCGCCGCCGCGGCCCAGCTCGGCGCACAACAGCCCGAGAGGTTCACGCGATGAGCCGGCTTGTCGCGGTGTCCAACCGGGTCGGAGACCCGAGCAAGCCCTCTTCGGGTGGCCTCGCGGTCGCGCTGGGGGACGCCCTCACAAGGTCCGGTGGCCTGTGGTTCGGCGCGGGCGATGTGGTCGACGCGGCCACGCCGTCCGACCAGCGGCTGCACATCAAGCCGCTGGACAACAACGTGACGCTGGCCACGCTGGACCTCAGCCGCGAAGACTACGACGGCTACTACCGCGGCTATGCCAACGGCGTGCTGTGGCCGGTCTTCCACTACCGGCTGGACCTGGCCCACTTCGAGGCCGGCCACCTGGATGCCTACCGCCGCGTGAACCGGCAGTTCGCCCAGGCGCTGGCGTCGCTGCTGAAGCCGGACGACGTCCTCTGGGTGCACGATTACCACCTGATCCCGCTGGCCGCCGAGCTGCGCGCGCTGGGCTGCCAGCAGCGCATCGGCTTCTTCCTGCACATTCCCCTGCCGCCGCAGCTGATCCTGGCCGCGCTGCCCGGGCACGACTGGCTGATGCGTGCACTGTTCGCCTACGACCTGGTGGGCCTGCAGAGCGAAGCCGACATGGTGCACCTGCGGCGCTACCTGGTGGCCGAGGCGCATGCCGAAGAACTCTCAGAACATTCCTTCGGCGCCTTCAACCGCATGCTGCGCGCCGGTGCTTTCCCGATCGGGCTGGACGTGGACAGCTTCATCGCGATGACTGCAGCCCCGCCGGCCCAGGAAACCCTGGCCACGCTGCGCCAGCAGTACGCGCAGCGCCAGCTGCTGGTCGGCATTGACCGCCTGGACTATTCCAAGGGCCTGCCGCAGCGCATGGTCGCCTTCCGCACGCTGCTGGAGCGCCACCCCGAAGTCCGCCAGCAGGCCACGCTGGTCCAGATCGCCGCACCGTCACGCGAGGAGGTCGAGGCCTATGGCGACATCCGGCGCGAGCTGGAGAGCTTGTGCGGCGCGATCAACGGCGA
The DNA here is from genome assembly GCF_041287625.1 of Ideonella sp. Lineage (GTDB taxonomy): Bacteria > Pseudomonadota > Gammaproteobacteria > Burkholderiales > Burkholderiaceae_C > Ideonella. The sequence goes on along the minus strand of NZ_JBGGNH010000068.1, from coordinate 47,576 downwards.
CTTCGGCGAGCTGGACTGGACGCCGATCCGCTACCTGCACAAGCCATTGGAGCGCGACGCCGTGCCCGGCCTCTACCGCGCCGCCAAGGTCGCGCTGGTCACGCCGCTGCGCGACGGCATGAACCTGGTCGCCAAGGAATTCGTCGCCGCGCAAGATCCGGCCGACCCTGGCGTGCTGGTGCTGTCCCGCTTTGCCGGCGCAGCCGAGCAGCTGACCGACGCGCTGCTGGTCAACCCCTACGACACCGACGCCACGGCCGAGGCCATCCTGCACGCGCTCAAAATGCCGCTGCAGGAACGCCAGCTGCGCCACCAGCGCATGCTGGCGAACATCCGCGAGCACGACGTGCACGCTTGGCAGCGCCGCTTCCTCGAAACGCTGATGGATGTGTCTCCCCAATGACGACGCTGTTGCCTGAATCCGATGCGACCTTGACGCTGCGCCTGCAGCACATCGTCCAGTCCTCGCCCACCTTCATGACCGCGCTGCGCGCCGTGCGTGCAGTCGCGCCGCCGGACGCCTGCATTGGCGCAGGCGCCATCCGCACCCTGGTCTGGGACCACCTGCACGGCCACGCGGAGGCCTCGCCCGTGGCCGACTGGGACGTCGTCTTCTTCGACGCCGCCGACTGTCGCCAAGCCCGCGACCAGGCCCTGCAACAGCAACTCACCCGCGCCTGCCCCGAGCTGACCTGGGAAGTGACCAACCAGGCCGGCGTGCACCACTGGTTCGAAGCCATCTTCGGCCACGCGGTGGCCCCGCTGGACAGCCTGGAAGAAGCGGTCGCCAGCTGGCCGGAATACTGCACCTCGGTCGCCATCGCGCTGCGGCCAGACGACAGCCTGCGCATCATCGCCCCCTACGGCCTGGCCGACCTGTTCGCACTGCGCGTGCGCCGCAACCCGGTGCGCGTCAGCGAACAAACCTACCGCCAACGCGTGGCCACCAAGCAATACACCAAGCGCTGGCCGGGCGTGACGGTCGAGGCCGGCTGAAGCCACCCCCGATTCGGCGCCTGAACATCCCGTTCGGGCTGAGCCGGTCGAAGCCTCTCGCAGGGGCCAGCTGGGTCACAATGCGCGGCCGCCGCAGACCGCCCAGCTTCTTGCCCACCCATGCCGGATACCAGCTCGACACGCGAGGACCCGCCACTTCCTCCAGAGCGCCGGCAACCAAGGCTGGTCCTCATTGTGCTGATGGGCCTGTCCGCAACCGCACTGTTTGCGTTGCTGCCTTACCTGGCGCTGTACCTGAAGCAGCAGTTCGCTCTCAGCAACTCGGCTGCGGGACTGGTCGTTGGCAGCATCGCGCTGGTGTCTTCCGGCGGCGCCTGGGCAGGCGGCATGCTGGCCGACCGGCTGGGCTGGCTGCCCATGCTGCGCCTGGCCGCGGCGCTCTATGTGCTGGTTTTTGCCGCGCTGTTTGCGGCGCGCAGCGCTGAAGCGGCCATCGGGCTGATCCTGCTGATCGGCCTGTGCCGGTTGCTGATGGAGCCGGCGCTGAAGTCCGCGCTGGTGCAGTACGACGATGGCAGCGGCCGACTGTTCAAGCTGCGCTACATGAGTTTGGTTGGCGGCGCGATGCTCGGGCCTTTGCTGGCCACCGCCATGGCACCCTACGGGCCGCAGTCCTGCTTCTCGCTGGCCGCTGCGGTTTTTGCGCTGTTTCTGGCGACGAGCACGCGCCTGCGTGCCGGGCCAGCGCCCGCCCGCGCTGGCGCTGCGCCGCTGGCCGTCGACCGCTGGGCCATGGCCGGGCTCATCGCGCTGGGCTTTGTCTTCTTCCTGGTCTTCTCGCAATACGAGTCCACGTTGTCGCTGCGGCTGGACATGGCGTTCGCACCAGAGGGTGGGCCGCTTTACCGCCGAGCGCTGTTCGTCAATGCTGCGCTGGCCATTCCGGCGATGTACCTCAGCGACCGCACCATCGCCAAGCTCCCCATGCACCTGCAAGTGGCCATTGGCGTGGCGGCCCTGACGGCCGCACTCTGGCTGCTGTTTGGCGCTGCGCCCGCACAGTGGTGCGTGGACCTGGGCGCAGTGCTGTTCACGCTGGGCGAGGTGATCCTGTTTCCGCTGCCGGACATCGCCGCGGCGCGGCTCGCGACGAACGAGAACCGTGGCCGGCTGATGGGCCTGGTCGACCTGCGTTACCTCGGCTTCTTTGCAGGCCCAGCCATGGGCGGCGCGCTGCTCGATCATTCCGCAACGCTGCTCGCCAGCGTGCTGTGTCTGCTGGCCCTGGCCATCTTCCCGATCTACCTGCTCAACGAGCGGCGCCTGCAAGCGCAAGCGCCTCCCAGCTCCTGTCCGCCACACCATGACCGCCCCTGAGCCACGCATCCCCCAGCACCAGGCCGGCCTGGACACCTTGCGTGCCATCGCCATCGCGCTGGTCTTCATGTACCACTACGAAGTCTTTGTCTCGCGGGAGGCGACGTTCGGTTGGCTCAGCGAGGTGGGCTGGGTGGGGGTGGACCTGTTCTTCGTTCTCAGTGGCTACCTGATTGCCAACGGCCTGCTGGGCGGGCTGGTGCGGGGGCGGGCGCTGGACCTGGGCGGGTTTTATGCGCGGCGCATTTTCCGCACTTGGCCGGTGTACTGGCTGGTGGTGGCGGCGTATTTTCTGGCGCCTGCGTTGATGGGCGGCAAGGCGCCGCCGCCGCTGTGGCGCTTCCTCACGTTCACGCAGAACTGGGGGCTGCAGCCGGGCACCGCGTTTTCGCATGCCTGGTCGCTGTGCATCGAGGAGCAGTTCTACGCGACGCTGCCGCTGGCGGCGCTGCTGGGCGCTTTTGCGGTGAAGACCTGGGGCTGGGGCCGGCGGCAGGCCTGGGGCGCGCTGGCGTTGCTGCTGGCGCTGGGCGTGGGCACGCGCGCGCTGCTGTGGAGCTGGTACGGGCGGGAGGACAGCCCGCTGGCGGACCACTACTACCCCTGGGTGTACTACGGCACGCTGTGCCGCTTCGACGAATTCCTGCCCGGGGTTGCGCTGGCAATGCTCAAGCACCTGCACCCCGGGACCTGGCGCCGGCTGATGGGGGCGGCGGGCCGCTGGCTGTTGCCTGCCGCGTTGCTGGCGCTGCTCGCCATGGGCCACGGCGTGCTGCAGCACTACTACATCGACGGCTACGGCTATGGCGGCTTCATGAGCATTGCCGGCTATTCGCTGGTGGCGATGAGCTTCGGCCTGCTGGTGGCCGCGGCCATGCGGCCGGGCAGCTGGCTGCAGCGCACCCGCGTGCCGGGTGCGGCCACGCTGGCGGCCTGGTCCTATCCGCTGTACCTCTCGCACAAGCCGGTGGCCTACATCGTGGCCACGGCCGGTGGCGCGGGGCTGGCGGCGGCACCTGGCTTGCGGCTGGCGTTGGTCACGCTGGCCTGCCTGGCCGTGGCAGCCTTGTTGCATTACCTGGTGGAGCGCCCGGGGCTGCGGCTGCGCGAGCGCTGGTTTCCCAACCAGTTCAAGCCGGCGGCCGGCGCCGCGCCGCGGGCGGCAGACGCCGTGGTGCCCTGAAAAGACCGGCGCCGATCAGGCGCCCATCAGGCCCAGGTCGCGCAGCGTCTGCGCCAGCAGGTCCATCTGCACCGGCTTGAGCAGGTAGGCGTCGTGTTGCGCGCTGCGCTCGGTCGACTGCAGCTCAGGCACCTCGCTGCCCGAGCAGACCACCATCACGGTCGGGTGTTCGCGGCCGAGCTCGGCCTGCCGCACTTCGCGGATCAGCTCCAGGCCACCGAGGCCGGGCATGTCCAGGTCGGTGACGATGGCGCCCACGCCGCCGCGCCGCCAGCGGGCCAGCGCGTCGCGGGCGTCGGCGGCGCCCTCGGCCTCGAAGCCCAGGCGGCACAGCATCTCGGTCATCATCAGCCGGCTGACCGGGTCGTCGTCGCAGACCAGCACCGCGCCGCTGCGCGGCCCGGTCAAAGCGGGTGCCAGCTCGTCCTGCAACGGAATCTGCAGCGTGACCTCGGTGCCCCGGCCGGCTTCGCTGTGCAGCTCGATGCGGCCGCCCATCAGCGTGCAGAGCTGGCGGCAGATGGCCAGGCCCAGGCCGGTGCTGCCCTCGGGCGTCGCCGGCCCGGCCTCGCGTTCGGCGGTGGCATAGGGCTCGAACAAGGTCGCGCGCAGCTTCGCGTCGATGCCCACTCCCGTGTCGCCCACCACGAAGCGCAGGCTGCCATCTGCGGCGCGCGAGGCTTCCAGCCAGACCCGGCCGGCGGCGGTGTACTTGCAGGCGTTGCTGAGCAGGTTGGTCAGCAGCTGCTTGAGCCGCAACGGGTCCAGCACCACGCGGCGCGGCAGGTCCGGCGAGGCATGCAGCTCGAACAGCAGGCCCTTGCTGCCGGCCGCCGCGCGCCAGGCCCCGGCCACTTCGGTGAGCAGGGCCTGCAGGTCGAAGCTGCGCGGGCGCAGCTTGATGGCGTCGGTGGAAAAGCGTGCGGCGTCTAACACGTCGTTGAGCAGCTGGGTCAAGGTCTGCGCGGACTGGCGGGCAATCTCCAGCGCGCCGGCCTGCTGCTCGTCCAGCCCCCGCTCGCTGACCGACTGCAGGGCCAGCGACAGCAGGTGCGTGGGTGCGCGCAGCTCATGGCTGGCCGAGGCCATCAGCAGGTTGCGCGACTCGGCCTCGCGCGCCAGCCTGGCCTGCAGTTCACGCTCGGCGCTCACGTCGACCACGTACCCGGTCCAGACCCGCGTGCCGTCCGGCTCGGTGCGCTGCACCGCTTCCGCATGCACCCAGCGGCTGCCGCGCTCCGGGTCCAGGTAGGCCACCGTCAGCTTGAAAGGCTGCCCGGTGCGCATCGACGCCCGCTCGGCAGCCAGGGCGCCGGCCCGGTGGTCCTCGCGCACCCGGTCAATCACCTCGCGCAGGATGGAGCGCGTCGGATCCAGCTGCTGGACGCCCATGAAGCGCATCGTGCCGGGCGAGGTGTAGCGGTGGGCGAAGCTGCCATCCGGCCGGACAACGTAGCGAAAGACGATGCCCGGCACATGGGCAGCGACGTCGTTCAGCAGGGCTTCTGCCCGCCGGTGCGCTTCGATCGCCCGTTCCGCGTCAGCACGCGCTTCGCGCTCGGCCAGGTGGGCCCGCTTCAGCCGGCGGTTGGCCAGCCACATCATGCCGATCACCAGCAGGCCGGCCAGCGCAATCGGCACCGCCCAGCCCGTGACGTCCGCCCAGGTCAGCCCGGGCTGCACCGAGACCAGCAGCCAGCGCCGCTGGATGTCGGCCGCCTCGCCGGGCGTGATGGCCTCGAAGCCCTTTTCCAGCAAGCGCGCGAGCTCGGGCCTGGACTTGCGCACACCGAAGAACAGCTCGCTGTCGGCATCCGGCAGCACCCCGGTCAGGCGCAGGCGGCCGGTGTAGCGCGCATCGATCAGGCGGTTGATGACGGTGGCGTTGCCCAGGGCCGCGGCCACCGCGCCGGTGTCCAGCGCGGCCAGCATGTCGGCCTGCGACGAGAACTCGGCCAGCACCAGCCCGGGGCGGCGCGAGTGCAGCTGCGGCAGCAGGAAATGCTCCTTCAGCAAGCCCAGCGAGCCGCCTTCGATGTCGTCTGGCGTGCGCCATTGGCGCGGGTCGCTGCTGCGCATGACCAGCACGGTGGGCGAAGACGAGAACGGCCCGACAAAGTCGAACAGCGCCCGGCGCGACTCGGTGCGCGCCATGCCGACGATCACGTCCAGCTCGCCCCGCGCGGCGCGTTCATAGGTGTCGGCAAAGCTGGCGCCGCTTTGCTCGATCACGCGCAGGCCGACCTTCTGCGCCGCGAGCCGGAACATGTCCGCCCCCAGCCCTTCGAAGCGGCCCAGGCCGGTGCTGCTGGTGAAGGGCGCGAACTCGCGGTCGAAGCCAATGCGGACATCGCCCGCGCGCTGCACCCAGTTGCGCTCGACATCGCTGAGCTCGACCTTGCCGGGCACCCACAGCGCCGACGACCCCACCGGCAACCAGCGGCGCGCCGCCGCGGCCCGCTCGGCCGGGCTGATGCTCTCCAGTGCCTTGCGCATGATGCTGTCCAGCAAGGGCTGCTGGCGCGACACCGCAGGCCCGAGGAAGCTGCGCCCGGCCCGGTCCTCCCGGCGCACGCGCAGGTTGGCCAGCAGATTGGCCTCGATGTGGTAAAGCGCCTCGTGCAGCCAGGCCACGCACAGGTCGGCCTGCCCGGTGGCCACGGCCTGCAGGGCTTGCTGGGTGGTCTCGAAGGACAGGACCCGCGTGCCCGGGAACTCGCGCACCAGCATTTCGCCCGGCACCTGGGCCTGCACGATGGCCACGCGTCGGCCGGCGAAGTTCTGGGCTTCGGACACGTCGGTCACGTCGCTGCGGGTCACCAGCACCAGCTCGGCGTCCAGCAAGGGGCCGGGGAAGGTGACAAAAGGCGCCCGCCCGGGACTGGGGGCGGCCAGCGGCGTCATCTGCACCTCGCCGCTGGCCAGCAGCGGCGCGGCCGCCTGTGCCGAAGGCACCCAGCGGTAGGCCCAGCGCAAGCCGGTGCGCTCGCTGATGCGGTCCATCATGTCGATGGCAAACCCCACCGGCATGCCGTCTGCGCGCCGGCTGTAGTACGGCGCGTTGCCGTCCACCACCACCACCGGCACGGCGCCCTGCTGCGCAATCCAGTTGCGTTCCTGGTCGCTCAGGCTGGGGAGCTGGGCAAATGCCAGCGCGGCCGGCAGCAGCCAGAGCCAGCCCCACAACAGCACACGAAAGCAGACCCGCATGCGGCATCGTACCCGGCACGCAGGTTGCGTTGCCAAAACAGGCGGGCGCAAGACTGGCCCTCGCGCCGGCTGCACCGTAGACTCTGCAGCCGACCTTCAGGAACCTTCCCATGCAACTCATCGGCATGCTGGACTCGCCTTACGTGCGGCGCGTCGCCGTCTCCCTGCAGCTGTTGCAGCTGCCGTTTGAACACCGCTCGGTCTCGGTCTTCCGCGGCTTCGACGCCTTCGGGCAGATCAACCCGGTCGTCAAGGCACCCACGCTGGTCTGTGACGACGGCACGGTGCTGATGGATTCGACGCTGATCCTCGACTACGCCGAAGCGCTGGCAGCGCCCCGCAGCCTGATGCCGGCCGCGCTGCCCGCGCGCCAGCAGGCGCTGCACCTGATCGGCCTGGCGCTGGCCGCCACCGAGAAGAGCGTGCAGATCGTCTACGAACACGGCATTCGCCCGGCCGAAAAGGTTCACGCACCATGGCTTGAGCGGGTCACCGGTCAGATGCACAGCGCCTTCGGCCTGCTCGAAGCCGCGCTGGCACCGCAGTCGCCTCAGGCCAAGCTGCTGTCGCTGGCCAGCGGCGAGCTGCAGCAAGCCGGCATCACGCTGGCTGTCGCCGCGCACTTCGCGCAGCAGATGCAGCCCGAGCAGGTCCATGCCGAGCGCTACCCGCGGCTGGCTGCCTGGTCGGCCCAGGCCGAGCAGTTGCCCGCCTTCCGCGCCGCAGCGCACGGCGAGGGCGTGTACCCGGTGAAGGGTGCCTGATGGGCCTGATGGACTGGCAGGCCGCCGCCCGGGCGCTGGTGCCCGCCGAGTTGGTCTACGCCGCCTTCAATGCCCGCCGCACCACCGACGGCGACGAAGCCGCCGTGCAGTGCGCACCGGCCGACGCCGTGCCCTGGGTGTGCGACCCGGCGCGCCCGCACAGCAGCTACTACCACCGCGCGGTGGCACGCGAAATCGCCGCGCTGGAGGACCTGGAACTCAGCCCCGAGGCGGAACAGGCCGCGGCCTGGGAACTGTGGCCGGACAGCGTGGGCGCCAGCACCAGCGCGTTTCTGCAAGGCCTGGGCTACCGGCCCGCGTACGCGCTGTGCTACCTGGCCGTGCAACCCGCAGCGCTGGCGCCCCAGCCGGCCACAGCGCAGGTGGAGTTGCTGCGCCCCGACCAGGCCGATCTTTTCCTGGACCTGCTGCAGCAACATGAAGGCCTGCAGCTCAGCGCCGAGAAGCGCGCCCGCAAGCGCCACTTCTACGCCACGGACGAGTTTCAGGTCTTCCTGTCCCGGGACAACGCCGGCCAACCCTGCGCCTGGGCCACGCTGCATGTGGCCGGCGGCGCCGGCTTCCTGGGCAACAGCTTCACGCTGTCAGCGCATCGCCGGCAAGGCCACCACCGCGCGCTGCTGCAGGCCCGCCTGCAGCGCGCCCGCGAACTGGGGCTGGCTTGGGCTTTCACCGATGTGGCACACGGCTCCCCCAGCCACCTCGGCTGCGAGCAGGCGGGGCTGCGCACACTGACGGTCAACACGATCTGGCATTCCTGAGCCAGCGCAGGCGCAAAGACCGCCCCGCTGGCCGGGCTGGCGTCCCGGCCGCGGAGAAGGTCGCCGAGAATCAAGCTTCCTCCTGAACGACAGACCCAGCGCCATGAAAACTGCCCTGCTCGTGATCGATGTGCAATGCGGCCTGTTCGACGACTCGCCGCGCCCCTTCGAGGCCGACGCGGTCATCGACCGCATCAACGCCCTGACCGCACAGGCCCGCACGGCCGGCGTGCCGGTGGTCTTCATCCAGCACGAGCGCGCCAGCGGCCCGCTGGCCCATGGCAGCGACGGCTGGCAGCTGGAGCGCCGTCTGAAGACCGATGCCGGCGACAGCTTTGTGCGCAAGACCACGCCAGACTCGTTCCTGCGCACCGATCTGCTGGAGCTGCTCAAGGGCTGGGGCGTGCAGCAGCTCGCCATCTGCGGCTACGCGACCGAGTTCTGCGTGGACACCACGACGCGCCGCGCCGCCGCGCTGAGCTTTCCCGTGCTGCTGGTGGCCGACGCGCACACCACGCACGACAAGGCCCACGCCAGCGCCGCGGCCATCCGCGCCCACCACAACGCCACGCTGCCCGACATCGCCAGCTTCGGCCCGGAGATCCGCGCGGTCAACGCTGCCGACCTGCGCTTTGGTGACGGCACCCTCTCGCCCGCGCCGGACGCCACGCCCGTCACCCCCGCCGGCCCGCCGGAAGGCATGCCCGTCTACCGCCTGCTGACCGGCGTGGACGATGCGGCCTTCTGTCACCGTGTTTCCGCGGCCTTGAGCCTGGGCTACCGGCTGCGCAGCGCGCCCTCGGCGACCTTCAATGGCGAGCACGTGGTCGTCGCCCAGGCCGTTGTCTGGCCCGGCCCATTGACGGCAGATGCCGACGCCAGGGCCGACGCTTCCAAAAGCTGAGACATTTCCGCTCGAACCGAATCGCGCACCCCGGGTCGAACAGGCATGGCCTCCTCTTCCATGCCCATCCAGAACCTGACCAGCCCGAGCATCCTGCCCGCGCCGGACATGGCGCCCACCGCCTTTTCGCTGCACTTTTCGCTCCGCCCTGCCCGCCCAGGCGAGGCCGAGGCGCTGAGCGCGCTGGCGCAGGCTTCCAAGGCCTTCTGGCCCTACAGCACCGCCCAGCTGGCGGCCTGGGCCGATGACCTGCGCATTGACGAGGCCACGCTGGCGACAGGCTGCTGCTGGGTGGCCGAGCGGGTGGACCACGGCGCCGCCGAGCTGCCAGACGCGCTGATTGCCGGCTTTGTCGTGCTGCAGCCCGGCTCGCCCGACTGGGCGCTGCAGCATTGCTGGGTGCTGCCCGCGCAGATCGGCCGCGGCGTGGGCCGGGCGCTGCTGGCGCAATCCGCTCGGCTGGCGGGCGCGGCCGGTGCCGCCGGGCTGACGATAGACGCCGACCCCTACGCCGAGTCTTTCTACCTGGCCCGCGGCGCCCAGCGCGTGGGCAGCCTGCCCGCCCCCATCGAAGGCGAGCCGGACCGGGTGCGGCCGCAGCTGCGGCTGGCGCTCGCACGCTGAAACTCATGCGCCGAAAGCCCGCCCGAACCCGCGTGCGATGATGCGGCGAACAGGTCGGCACGGCATTGGGTGTGATGGTGGATGGTGAATCGGACGAGCTGATCTTTGGCGATTGCGTGCTGAGGCCGGCCGGGCGCGAGCTGCTCTGGCGCGGCCAGCCGCAACCGCTGCCACCCAAGGCCTTCGAGCTGCTGCTGCACCTGGTGCGGCAGCGGGACCGCGTGGTGCCCAAGGCCGAGCTGCTGGACGCCGTGTGGCGCGGGGCCGATGTGTCGGACAACGTGCTGGCCCGCACCGTGATGAAGGTGCGCCAGGCCCTGGGCGACACCGGCGACGAACCGCTGCTCCTGCGCACGGTGCACCGCGTGGGCTACCGCTTCCAGCCGCCGGGCGGCGTGAGCACCGCGGCACCGGGCGACGGCCCGGCCGCGCCTGAAGGGCCATCTCCCGCCGCTGCACGCCCGCGCCTGGCCCTGCTGCCGGTGCACAACGCCAGCGGCGACAGCACGCTGGACTGGACCGCCTGGGGCCTGCCGCTGCTGTCCGCGCAGGCGCTGGACGGCGACACCCGCCTCAGCATCCTGGCCACCGAGACGGTGCAGCACGCGCTGAGCCAGCTGCCCGCCGCCAGGTCTGCCAAGCCAGACGAGGCCCTGGCACTGCAGCTCGCCGAACTGACCGGCGCGCAAAGCGTGGTGCTGGCCAGCCTGCGCCGCAGCGGCGAACGGCTGCGGCTGGACTACCACAGCGTGGGCCGGCACGAGCTGCGCGGCAGCCTGAAAGCGACCGAGCCCGGCGCGCTGGGCGGGCAGCTGGCCGACGCGCTGGCCGCCGGCCTGTTTCCCGAAACCGCGCTGCGCAACACCGCCCAGCGCGCCACGCCCGATCCGCTGGCCAGCCAGGCTTTTGCGCGCGCCATCGAGGTCGGTGGGCAGGAACGCTGGGAAGTGGCGGCCCGGCTGCTGCGCGTGGTGCTGGACTTCAACCCCGACGACCTCTACGCCCGGTTGCACCACCTGCGCGCGCTGGCCAACCTGAACGACGCCGAAGCCGAGCGCATCGGCCTGGCGCTGGTGGCCGATGCCGAACGGGCTGGCGACCTGCGCCTGACGGCCGCCGCGCACGAAGGCCTGGGCCGGGCGCTGTTCAACAGCGCGGCGGATGCACCCGGCATCGCCCGTGCCCGCCAGCACCTGGACACCGCGCTGGCACTGGCCCGCCCGTTCGACGACGAGGACTGGGTGATCCGCATCTACCTGGGCCAGGCGATTGCCGCCCAGGTCGAACGCGACTACGAACGCGCCCGGCGCTTCTACGACCTGGCCTGGCGCGCCAACGAACGGGCTGGCAACCAGCTGCGCCGGGCGGTGATCCTGACCAACCATGCGGTGCTCTCGCACCATGCCGGCGACCTGCTGGTGGCGCGCGACCTGGCCGAGCAGGCGCTGGCGCTGTGCGAGCGCCACGGCCTGCGCGCCAACAGCGTGGACGCCCTCGCCTGCCTGGCGCTGGCCGAGGCCGGGCTGGGCCTGTTCCGCCAGGCCACTGCACGCTGCGAAGCCGCGATGGCCCGCCTCGCAGAGCTGCCGGCCAACGAACACGACAGCGCCGCCTGGGTGCTGCTGATCGCCGCTCAGCTGGCTTTCGAACTGCGCTCGCCGGGCGACCTGGCCGAACGCGCTTTCCACGCCGCCGCCCACCTGGGCGATGGCACGCTGCGCCGCGTGCTGGCGGCGCTGGCCGTGGCCTGGGCCTACCGCGCGGCGCACGAGGGCGACCTCGCCGGCGCCGAGGCGCATTGCCAGAACGCGCTGGCCCAGTCGCAGGACAACGGCTATGCCGAAAGCGTGCACCTGTTCCAGCGCTGGCGCCTGGGCCTCTGGCTGCGGCTGCGCCCGGCCGCCGAGCTGCTGGCGCAAAAAGCCGCCTGGCAGGCGGCCTGGCACGCGTTGCCCCGCTGGGCCGAAGACCTGCCGCTGCAAGCCGCCGAGCGGCACGCCCGGGCCGCCCAGGCCCAGGAACAGGGCGATGACACCCAGGCCCTGGCGCTGCTGGCCCAGACACGCCAGATGGCGCCGCTGGGCAGCACCCGCGCCCATGCCCAGCTGGACGCCGCCTGGCTGCAGCTCGAAGCCGGCCAGCCGGCCGAGGCCGCCCGCCTGCTGCGCGACATCGGCCCCTGGCTGCGCGAGCACCCGCTGGGCCTGGCGGTGGCCGCCCGGCTGGCGCTGGCCCAGGGCCGGCGCGACGAAGCCGGCGAGCTGCACCAGGCCGCAATGGAGGCCATGCGCCACCGCTCACCGCCCTTCCTGGCCGCGCTGGGCCCGATCTATGCGGCGACCCAGGACGCGCTCGCGCCGCCTCGCGCACCTCGCCTGCTGACGCTGCTCTGAGCTGCGCTGAAGCGCCAGCGCTCGGGGACTGCACCCCGCAGTCATGGTTTGGTCATCAATTGGGCAGGACTTGCCTGGCGGTGGCGCCTATCTTCGTGCTCGAGCTGCAGATCACCCACTGCCGCCCGACCGCCACCTGGCGGGGCCCGGGCCACCCGCCCGGGCATCCCCCACATCCCAGAAGCCTGTCCGCTAGGAGTTTGCCCGTGCCCGCCGTTGTTGCCTGTTTCCGTCTCCTGCCCGCCGTCCAGTTGCTGGCCGCCGCGCTGGCCGTGCTTGCCCTGGGCGACTCGGCCCATGCCCAGTCCGCCGCCGCCCTGAACGGCAAGAACGGCGCGGTCACGCTGGGCGACCAGCCCACCGTGCTGCCGATGAAGATCGTGCGCCAGGGCGACACCACGAATGCCGTCAGCGTGCACTACCAGACCGTGGACGGCTCGGCCAAGGCCGGCAAGGATTACTGGCCCACCAGCGGCATTGCCACCATCCCGGCAGGCGCCACCAGCGTCACGGTGCCGGTGCAGGTGCTGGGCAAGGACGCCAAGCACCGCAAGCTGGGCAAATTCACGCTGCAGCTGGACCAGGCCATCGAGACCGTCGGCAGCCTGGACACGCTGGCGCTGACCACCACCAAGCCCGCTGCCACCATCGGCCAGTACATCTACGGCATGGCCAGCGCCGACCTGGACGGTGACGGCAAGCCTGACCTGGCGCTGGCCAACTACACGGCCGGCACCCTGGACGTGATGCTCAACAAGACCGCCGCCGGCGCCACCACCGCACCGGTGCTGGCCACGCCGCTGGCACTGGGCATGATCTCGGCACCGAACAAGCCGGTCACCTGCGACCTGAACGGCGACGGCCTGGCCGACCTGGTGGCCGCCGGCGCCGGCATCAACCAGTTCACGGTGCACATGAACACCTCGCAGCCCGGCGCACTGAGCTTCGTGCGGACCGACGTGGTTTCGCTGCCCTGGGGCTACATGAACCAGATGGCCTGCGCCGACTTCGACGGCGACGGCAAGATCGACATCGTCGGCGCGGGCTTCGGCTCGCCCTCGGCGGCCGACACCAACCGCGCCATCGTCTTCCGCAACCTGACCAAACGCGGCGAGACCGGCGTGGCGCTGGACGCGCCGCTGGGCTTCTCGGCCGACCCCACCAGCAGCTTCTCGTTCCCGCAGACCGTGGTCACCGGCGACTTCAACGGCGACGGCAAGCCCGACATCGCACTGGGCAACGGCTACGACGCCAACCACGCCACCGTCGCCATCCTGCTCAACACCACGCCCGCCGGTTCCTCGAAGATCAGCTTCGCACCGGCCATCACCTTCGAGACCGTCGAGCCTGCGTCCGACATGGCCACGCTGGACATCGACGGCGACGGCAAGCTGGACATCGTCACCGTCAACAACAACGGCACCGCCGGCAGCACCTGGGCCTTGCTGCTCAACCGCACCCCGGCCGGCGCCACCACACCGGTCTTCGCCCCCAACGTGCGCGAGATCGGCGGCATTCCCTACGGCGTGACCACCGCCGACATGGACCTGGACGGACGCACCGACGTGCTGGTGAGCTACCTGGGCGTGGGCAACACCCCCGCCGGCGCCGTCGGCGTGCTGCTCAATCGCAGCACCGCCGGCAGCGACAACCCCAGCTTCATCCAGGCCAACTTCGTGACCGGCACCGACGAGCCGCATGCGCTGGCCGCGGTCGACCTGAACCAGGACGGCCTGCCCGACGTGGTCACGGCCGACACGGTGATCAACAGCCGCGCCAAGCTGCAAGTGGCGCTGCAGTCGCGCAGCAGCACGCCGGTGACCATCCTGCAAAGCGGCATCGGGAAGCTGCAGCCCTGATCGCTGCGAGCTGCCTGCGCCGCCTGCGGCATCGCCCACGCGGCGCAGGCCCCCATTCACTTCGTATCCCCACGCCCATGACCTGCCACCTGCTTCGCAAGACAGCCGCCGCCACGACACTTTCATGGGGCCTGGGCCTGCTGGCCAGTGCCCCAGCCTTCGCCGCCGCCAACCTGGCCGTGAACGACACGTCCATCGAACCCAGCCGCTTCACCAGCTTCTTGCAGTTCGTCGTCACCCGCAGCGGCAACACCGGCTTTGCCGCGCTGGTCGACTACGCCACCGTCGACGGCACCGCACTGGCGGGCCGTGACTACACCAGCACCCACGGCACCTTGAGCTTCGCGCCGGGGCAGGTGCAACTGGTGGTGGACGTGCCGCTGGTCGGCAAGCCCGTGCCCCAGGCCCGCAGCTTCACGCTCGCCTTGTCCAACCCGGTGGCGCAGCCGGCAACAGGGCGTGTCTGGGTCGAAGCCGGCTCGGCCAGCATCGGGCGCTCCCCGCAAGGCGCGGTCGTGGCCGATTTCAACGGCGATGGCTTGCCGGATGTCGCCATGTCCTCGGCCACCAGCAGCGCACCCGCCATCACATTGCTGCGCAACGACACCGCGAAGAAGGCCAAACAGGCCAACTTCACCGCGCTGGCCTCGCTGCCGGTGGTCGCCGCACCGATGCGGCTGGGCAGCGCCGACCTGAACCGCGATGGCAGGCCCGACCTGGTGACCTCGGTCACCGACACCACGGCCATCTCGGTCTTCCTGAACACCACCCCCGTCGGCGCCGCCGACCTGCGCTTCGACCGCAGCGATGTGGCGCTGGGCGACAGCGCGACCACCGACGTTGCCTTCGCCGACTTCGACGGCGACGGTGTCGTCGACGTGGTGCTCGCCACCGGCTTCGGGAGCAAGGCGCTTGTGCTGCGCAACACCACGCCCGCCGGTGCCACCCAGCCCACGCTGACCCTGGCTGCATCGTTGCCGGGCAGCCCGCAGGCCGGCTCCTACAGCTATGTGGTTCGCACGCTGGACGTCAACGGCGACGGCAAGCCTGACATCGCCGTGGGCAACCTGCTGTCGGCGGACGTGTCGCTGCTGTTGAACACCACGCCCGCTGGCGGGCCGATCCGCTTTGCACCGCCCATCGCCGTGAGCCTGCCCGGCGGGGTCAGCGGCATGGACGTGGCCGACCTGGACGGAGACGGCCGGCCCGACATCGTCACCGCGGACAACGACTCGCAGCAGACCGGCAGCACCTTCAGCGTGCTGCTGAACCGCACGCCCACCGGCAGCGCCCGGCCGGTGTTCACCGTCAGCTCACGCTCGGACGGCGCCCCCTACGAAGTGCGCCTGGCAGACATGGACGGCGACGGCAAGCCCGACCTGGTGTTCACCAACCTCGTCGCCGACGACTTCTCCAACGGCGCGATGGTGATCTACCTGAACAAGACCGCCCCCGGTGCCGATGCGCCCGCGCTGACCCGCGACTTCGCCGCGTTCATCGCCGACGAGCCGCATGCCCTGGCCGTGGGCGACTTCAATGGCGACGGCAAAGCCGACGTGGTCAGCGCCGATTTCGTTTCGTTCAGCGACGCCGGCCCTTCGGCTCGCTTCCTGTTCGGCCAGAAGCCGGCGAAGGACCCGAAGGCCACCCTCATCGACGCCAGCGGCACCGCCACGCTGACACCCAAGGCACGCAGCGCCAGTGCGCGCTGAACCGCTTTACCACCCAGCCCCTTCCATCACAAAGACAGACGTCATCATGAAGAATCCTTCCCTGCGCCTGATCGCCGCTGCGGCGATCGCCATCTGCATGGGCCAGTCGGCCCTGGCGGCACAACCCGCCGCCGAGCACCCCGCCGTGCAACGCGCCCTCGCGCACCTGAACGGCCAGGCCCTGGCCTCGGCCCATGGTTCGGGCGCGGACGCCTATTCGGCGCGTGACCTGGTCGTCGATGCCGACGGCAGCGAGCACGTGCGCTTTGCCCGCACCCACAACGGGCTGCGCGTGATCGGTGGCGACCTGGTGGTGCACAGCCGTGCGGACGGCAGCCTGCAAGGCCTGAGCCTCACCCAGAAGGCCATGATCCAGCTCGACCTGACGCCCAAGGTCGAAGCCGCCCTGGCCGCCAGGACCGCGCTCGCCGCCACCACCTCGCTGGCTTCCGCCGGCAGCGTGAAGCACAAGGAACTGGTGATCTACGCCCGCGGCAGCCAACCGCAGTTGGCCTGGGACGTGCGCGTGGACGGCGTGCAGCCTGACGGCACGCCCAGCCAGGCCCACCTGATCATCAGCGCCACCGGCAACACCCTGCTCGACCAGTGGGACGACATCGAGACGGCCGACGTCAAGGGCAAGGGCAAGACCCTGTACTCCGGCAACGTACCGCTGCATTCGGACCTGGCCGACACCACCTACACGCTGAAGGACCTGAACCGCGGCGGCCACTACGTGGTGGACATGAAGAGCCGCCAGTTCGGCACCGGCACCGTCTTCACCGGCACCGACAAGTTCTGGGGCGACAACACCGAGACCAGCAACGAGACGGTGGCTGCAGATGCCGCCTACGGCCAGAACATGACCTGGGACTACTACCAGAAGACCTTTGGCCGCAATGGCATTGCCGACGACGGCCAGGGCGCCTACTCCCGCGTGCACTACAGCCGCAACTACGACAACGCCTTCTGGAGCGACGACTGCTTCTGCATGACCTACGGCGACGGCAACAGCTTCACCCCGCTGGTCTCGCTGGACGTGGCCGGCCATGAGATGACCCACGGCGTGACCTCGCGCACCGCCGCGCTGATCTACTCCGGCGAGTCCGGCGGCCTCAACGAAGGCACCTCGGACATCATGGGCAGCATGGTCGAGTTCTTTGCCCAGAACGAAAACGACGTGGGCGACTACCTGATCGGTGAAGAGCTCTACCCGGCCGGCAGCGGCAAGGCCCTGCGCTACATGCAGCAGCCCAGCAAGGACGGCGGCTCGGCCGACTGCTGGTACAGCGGCGTGGGCAACCTGGATGTGCACTACTCGTCCGGCGTGGCCAACCACTTCTACTTCCTGCTGGCCGAAGGCACCACCGCCGGTGCGCCGTCCAAGACCTGCGTCTCGGGCGACACCAGGACCGCCACCGGCTCGGCCACGCTGACCGGCGTCGGCCGCAAGAAGGCCGCCAAGATCTGGTACCGCGCGCTGACCGTCTACATGACCAGCAGCACCGACTACGCCGCCGCCCGCGCCGCCACCATCAGCGCCGCGACCGACCTGTTCGGCGAAACCTCGCCGGAGACCGAAGCCGTCAAGGCTGCATGGACGGCCGTGAACCGCCCGTGATCCAGGCCTGACCGGATCGCAAAGGCCGCACCCGGCAACGGGCGCGGCCTTTTTTACTTGGGCAGCGGGGCGCGCGCTGGCAGGTCAGGCGCCCGCTGTGTCCCGGTCCACCGAGACCAACAGCGTCGGCCAGCGCGTCCACGAAAGCTTGTCACAGTCCACCCGCGGATGCGGCCGGCTGTTTTGGGGCACCGCCGTCACGGAACCTGAAGCGGCAGTGCCGGAATGTGGTCGAGGCGTTGCAAGCGCTCGCCTGAGTGGAACTGCGCATTGCAGTGAGTGATGCAAGAGGGGGCGGGCGCTGCGCGCCCTGGGGCCTTGGACAACGCTTTGCGTTGCCCACCGCTGTTGAGCTAACGGGTTTACAAGGCACTGTTCAGGAGTGCCGGACCCTGTGATGCGCACAACTGGACCTGATGATCAATAGGATCGGAATACGCACACGCCGTCCCAGTCGGAAAACCAGATGACACAACACGCGCGGGCTGGATCGAGGTCAGGTCGCGCCCCATTTGTGAGACTGCCTGCCGGCGCCGGGTGCACGGCCAAACAGTCGCCGGTACTCGCGACTGAATTGTGACGGGCTGCTGTAGCCCACTGAATAGCAGACCTCCTCTGCACTGAGGGCCCCTGACAAAAGCTTCATGCGTGCCTCTTGCAGCCGGATCTGCTTTTGAAACTGCAAGGGTGTGAGGGACGTGGCGCGCAAGAAGTGTCGGTGAAAGGATGTCACGCTCATATCGGCGATGCCGGCCATCTCACTGATGCGAAGCGTGCGATCGAAATTTGAGCGTATCCAGCGGATCACGCGGTTCAGGCGCGTCAACCTTCCGTCAGCGAGTCCGATCTGCCGCACGACCTTCCCTTGTTGACCGGTCATGAGTCGCCACAGCAGTTCTCGCTCGATCGCTGGGGCAAGAATGGGAATGTCTTGAGGACGATCTGCCAGTCGCAGCAGTCGAACCAGCGGGTCAAGTAGCTCCAGAGACAGTGGGCTGACGGTAAGTCCCTGCGAGAAGTCCGAAACGGTGGGCCGTGCTGGATCGGACTCAAGAATCAGCGCGGCGATGGCCGCCGGATCCAGCCGAAAACCCAAGCCCAAGAATGGGCGCTGCAAGTCTGCTTTGGTCACATAGGCAGTGAGCGGCAAGTCAACAGGAACCACGACGCACTGGCCGGCGCTGCATTCGATGCTCCGCGGGCCAAGGGTGATAGAGCTGCTTCCCTGGGCGACCAGCGCGAACATCGGCTCGCAGAGCTGTGAGTACGACAGAGCAGGCTCCTCCGAATATGTGAGATGCAGTCTCGGGAACGTGTTCAGGGTGTTGGTCGCCTTGTGATGGCGCCGGATGAGAGCAGAAAGGTCATCAAGGACGAGGGGATTCAACGTCTGTCCTCATTTGGGCGAGTTGGCAGGATTGTGCAATATCTTGACAGGATCAAGGCGTTGGTCAGGAATGTCGGCATGGTCGAATTGACATGATTCAGCAAGACCAGACGACCAGCAAAGGCGCTCCCCATGCCCAGTTCGAACCCGACTCTCAATATCAAGAAGATCCTGACCGGGTCTTTCGTAGTCTTCATCGCCTGCGCGGTTGTAGCCAGCGTCGCGGCGTGGCAATCGTTCACTCCCGCAAGTCTCAGACTTGATGATCCCGACGTCGGCGTACTCCCGCCGGCCTTGCCCCCGTCGGCAATGTCTGTCACCTCGCTGCCGACCGGCTCGTATGACAGTCCGGCCGCGCTCACCTTCCGGGGAGGCTCTTGGCGCGAGACCCGTCACATGGCAATGACGCAGGTGCTCATCCGGCACCCCAAAGGAAATCTGTTGATCGATGCCGGGGCAGGTACCAACGTGGATTCACATGTCCTTACGCTGCCGGCGATGCAGCGAACGCCCTACCGGCGAGGCACGCCAGCGATTGAGCAGTTGGCAGCGCTTGGCATGAAGCCGGGCGACGTTGCTGGCGTGATTCCCACCCACGCACACTGGGACCACATCAGCGGTCTCCAGGATTTGAAGGATGTTCCTGTACTGATCAGCGACCGGGCGCGAATGTTCATCGCCTCTGAGACCGAGGACACGAAGCTATTGCGCAGCTTTCAGAATGTCCGGTTCATTGAGTACAAGTTCGATGGAGGCTCATACCTCGGCTTCCCCCGGAGCCATGACGTTTGGGGTGATGGATCGGTCGTGATCGTTCCCGCACCGGGACACACGCCGGACTCGGTGGTTGTCTTCGTTAACCTGCCATCAGGCAAGCGGCTCGCATTCCTCGGCGACCTCACGTTCCAAATGGAAGGCATCGATCTTCCCGCTGAAAAGCCATGGATGATGCGGCGCATCATTGGCGAGCGTGACAATGAAGTACGGCACGACATTGCGCTCATTCGTGCGGCACGCGAGAAGTATCCGCAGATCATCGCGATTGCAGCTCATGACTCGAAGGCGTTCCAGGCGATTCCTGTTGCGCCATCCACCTTGCGTTGACGGACATTTGGGCGGCCCGCCTCGTTCCACGGTCGGCTTGACCTTGGGCTCAAGGACCGCTGAGTTCATGAGAGGCTTCATGGATGCTCGCAAATTTCATGTCAGCGTCGAACTGAGCAAAGACGTAGACCTCCCGTGCCAGCCGAGACCCGTCCGTGAATTCAAGCTCTATCCGATGACGCTGGGCGTATCGATTTGCCACCGCGATCTCGTCGAGTACGGTGACATTGGCCCGATACAACTGGCCGCGCAACAGCGCAATCCCGGTCGCGAAGGCAGGTCTGTCTACCCTCTGCCCGTTGACGGTCTGAACGAAGACTGGCGAGAAGTGCCGGTCAAGCGCGACCTCGAGGTCGATTGAAGTATCCAGCAGGTCGTCGATCGCCCGCTTGAGCCTGTGTCTTGAAGACATCGCCGGACTCCTGGCGGACGGTCAGCACCAACTTGCCGGCAATGTGACCTGCAGCCGCCCGCTCGTGGGCGGCACGCGCGTCCTGGAGCTTGTAAGCACTGTCAATGGCGACGCGTACGACTCCGGCGTCAAGCAGACCCGCGAGAGTGGCCAACTGCTTGCCGCTGGAACGCACCTGAGTTGACGACACCATCACACCCAGCTTCGCCGCTTCGTCGGCGCCATTGAAGCCCAGCGGAAAGATGGGGAACAACGCCCCGCCCCGCTTCAACACTTTCAAGAAGCGGCCAGTCGTGGGGCCTCCGACACCGTCGACGACCAAATCGACATCCGAAACGTGCTCTTCTGGCGCTGTGCGCGTGTAGTCGATGAACTCGTCGGCGCCCAGACTCCGCACGAACTGTTCCTGGCGCCCGGAGGCGACAGCGACGACCTTGGCGCCCTTCCACTTGGCGAGCTGGACCGCAAAGTGCCCAACACCGCCACCGGCGCCGTTGATCAGCACCACCCTGCCTTCAAGCGGCACCGGCTCGTGACGGTGGGGCTGGAGGGGATTCTGAACATCGTGACCCAGTTCGATGAGAAATTGCCATGCCGTCAGCAGCGACATGGGAGCCGCAGCGGCATGTGCGTGGTCAATGCGGGCCGGTTTCAGAGCGACCTCGCTGGCTGGGGCGGTCACATACTCAGCGTAGCCACGGCTCTGCCCAGCCAGGCCGTCAGGGAAGCGAACCATCGAATAGACATCGTCGCCCGGCTTGAAGTCCGCGACGTCATGGGCAACGGCCTCCACAACGCCGGAGACGTCCGTCCCGAGAATGAGCGGAAAGTGGACCTTGGGCTGCCACTCGGGCGGGAGCATCCTGTAGCCGTCGCGCAGATACCAGTCGGGCGGGTTCAGGCCCACGGCGTGCACCCGAATGAGGACTTCGCCTGCGGCGAGTGTTGGCATCGGCGCGTCCTCGTACGTCAAAACTTCCGGGCCGCCAAATGCATGTTGTCGAACTGCCTTCATCACTTGCGCACTCATCGTTGATTACCTCATGGAATGGCGGTCTTTTGCCGCGATGAGGGCAGTGTGGCAATGTTCCTCGCCATTGATAATCGGTCTGTTCATTGATATAGATATTCCATGACGGAACAAATCAGCTTTGAGCGCCTGACCGGAATCATTGCGTTCTCACGCGCAGCCTCCCTCGGCAGCTTCACTGCGGCCGCCAAGTCGCTGTCCATTTCGCCATCAGCCGTCAGCAAGTCGATACAGCGCCTTGAGTTGCTTCTGGGGGTCAAGCTCTTCACCCGCACGACCAGGTCGCTCGTGCTGACGCCCGAAGGGCATGAACTGCAGGACAAGGCACTGCAGTTGCTCCAGGCCGCGGAGAGCGTCGTCCAGGCAGCAACCGCATCTCAAGCTGAACCGAGCGGCACGCTGAAGATTGCGGCCCCACTGCCCATTGGCACGCGGCTGCTGGCACCGACCCTGCCTGGGTTTCGCCGCCGATTTCCCAAGGTGAAGCTGGACCTCCGGCTCAGTGATCACTTCGTCAACCTGGTGGAAGAGCGGATCGATGTCGCCATTCGAATTGGCCACCTACCCGACTCCAATCTGATATCGCGAACGCTCGCACCTGTTCGCCTCGGGGCTTACGCCTCGCCAGCATATCTCTCTGAGCGCGGAATCCCTCAACGCCCCGAAGAGATCGCGGACCACGACTGCGTTAACTTCCGATACCAGAACTCCGGCAAGTTGCTGAGTTGGGCGTTCGCCGTTGGGGAGCGAGCGGTAGAGCTACGGCCAGACGCGGCCATCGTCGTCGACGTCAGCGATGCCGTTGTCGAGTTGCTGGCGGCCGGCGCCGGCATTGGCATGGCTGCATCGTGGATAGCCGCGCCCTATGTCGAGCGCCACCTACTGATGCCGATCCTGGAGCCGTACTGGGTCACCAGCTCCGCCATCCATGCCGTTTGGCCGCAGAGCCGGCAGAACAACCCCGCCGTTAAAGCCTTTGTGGCATATCTCGCAGAGGTCGCTTCTGCGCGAGACCTCGGCTGATCCTTCATTGGTCATTTCGCAGCCCAGACAGGACCACCAGCAGGACGGTGCGCTCATCGGTCGAAGCTCTCCACGCGGCGTGCTCACACCCCGGCGGGCACTGCCAACTCGAAGGAGCCGGCGGCGACCGAGAGGGGCATGTCGCTCATCGCGCGCTCATACCCTCACACTGGGCGGGACACGCGATGGATGCCTAGCTCGCGGTGAGATTGAAGGCAATTTGTTCAAGGCCGCAGCAGCGTAACACTCACGCGCCGCTACCCAAACGTGACCGAAAACGCCTGCGCGCCCTCGTCCAGGAACTCGATGTCGAACAGCCGCTCGCGGCCATCGGTGGACTGGCGGACCAGTTGGTACAGCCGCTGGGCATCGATGCGGCCGTTGCCTTCGGCGTCGGTGTCGCTGCCGTGGTCCGCGCCTGGGGCCTTGCCGTCGATGCGGACCCTGAAGCGCAGGCTGCGACCGGGTTGGCCGGGGCCGAGGACCAGGTGCAGGTCTCGGGCGCGGAAGCGGTAGCTGATGTGGGCGCCGGCCTGCGGGGCTTCGATCTGTTCCTCGCCCACGCGCCAGTTGCCGGCCAGCGTCCATTGGTTCAGGTCCAGCCGCGGCGCGGGCGAGAAGCGTTGCGGGCGACCACCGGTGCGCAGTTGGCCCAGCGTGGCCACGAAGCCTTCGGCGCGGGCGGCGCCGAGGTAGGTCTCGTCGGACGCTGGCGCCCGCGGGCCGGCTGCGGCTTGCGTGCCCTCGCCTTGCGGTGCCACCAGGTCTTCTGGCACGTTGCGGCGGCCGGCTTCGCGCAGCAGTTGCTGGATCATGCGTTCGGCCCGCTCATAGCGGCCTTCGCCAAGCTGGCGATCGCGGATCCTGCCGCTCGCGTCGACGAAGTAGAACGCCGGCCAGGCCCGGTTGCCGAAGGCGCGCCACAGCGCCTGCTGGCTGTCCACCGCGACCGGGTAGGTGATGCCCAGGTCCTTCACCGCACGCTGCACATTGGGCAGCGCGCGCTCGAAGTCGAACTCGGGCGTGTGCACGCCCAGCACCACCAGGCCGGACGGACCGTACTTCTGCGCCCAGGCGCGCACATAGGGCAAGGTGCGCAGGCAGTTGATGCAGGAGTAGGTCCAGAAGTCCACCAGCACCACCTTGCCGCGCAGGGCCTGGGCGTCCAGCGGGGCTGAGTTGAGCCAGGCGGTGGCGCCGTCCAGCGCAGGCAGCAGCTGCTGCCCGCTGAGGGCCGCGCCCACCCAGCCACTGCCGGCCGTGGCCGTACCGTGGCCCATCAAGGCCAGCCAGAGGGCCAGCAGCAGCGCCAGTGCGCGGACCACCCAACCGCGGGCGCGGGACAAACGAACAGGGAGCATGGCCATCCAGCCTTTCGGATCTGCGGGTTCGGTTCGGTCAGTTGACCGAGAACGCCACGTCGATGTTGCCGCGCGTGGCCTTGGAATACGGGCAGGTGGCGTGAGCTTCGTCCACCAGCGCACGCGCCACGTCCGGCGCCAGGCCGGGCAGGCTCACCGCGAGCCGGGCCTGCAGGAAATAGCCGCCTTCGCCGGTGCCCAGGTCCACCTCGGCGGCCACGGCCACTTCGGCCGGCAGGGCCACCTTCATGCGGCGCGCGGCATGGCCCATCGCGCCGATGAAGCAGGCGGACCAGCCGGCGGCGAACAGCTGCTCGGGGTTGGTGCCCTGGCCGGCGCTGCCGGGCGGGCTGAGGCAGATGTCGAGGCGGCCATCGTCGCTGCGGGCACTGCCGTCGCGACCGCCCTGAGTGCGGGTACGGCCGGTGTAGAGAACGTCGGTGATGCGGGACATGAGGTACTCCTTTTGTCGGGTGGAAGGGTTCAGATTCAGGTTCAGAGGCGCGCCACGTCGAGCACGGCCTGCGCAAAGGCGGCGGGCGCTTCCTGCGGCAGGTTGTGGCCGATGCCGCCTTCGATCAGCCGGAACTGGTACTTGCCGGTGAACTTGCGGCGGAAGGCAGCGTCGCCATCGAAATGCGGCGCGCCATTGGCGTCCCCTTCGAGCACGATGCTGGGCACGGTGATGGCGGGGCCGGCGGCCAGGCGCTGCTCCAGCGCGTCGTAGCGGGCCTCGCCTTCGGCCAGGCCCAGGCGCCAGCGGTAGTTGTGGATCACGATGGCCACATGGTCCGGGTTGGCCAGCGAGGCGGCGCTGCGCGCGAAGGTCGCTTCGTCGAACTGCCACTTCGGCGAGGCCGTCTGCCAGATCAGCCGGGCGAAGGCATCGCGGTTCTTCTCGTAGCCCAGGCGGCCACGCTCGGTGGCGAAGTAGTACTGGTACCACCAGGCCAGCTCGGCGGCCGGCGGCAGCGGCGCCTTGTTGGCCTCGCGGCTGCCGATCAAGTAGCCACTCACCGAGACCAATGCCTCGCAGCGCTCGGGCCACAACGCGGCAATGATGCCGGCCGTGCGCGCGCCCCAGTCGAAGCCGGCGAACAGCGCACGCGGCATCTTCAACGCATCCAGCAGGGCCATGATGTCCTGCGCCACCGCGGCCTGCTGGCCGTTGCGGAAACTCTCAGTCGACAGGAAGCGCGTGCTGCCATGGCCGCGCAGGTGCGGCACGATGACCCGGTAGCCGGCCGAGGCCAGCCGCGGCGCCACCTCGACGAAGCTGTGGATGTCATACGGCCAGCCGTGCAGCAGCACGACCACCGGGCCGTTCGCCGGCCCCAGCTCGGCATAACCCACGTCCAGCAGGCCGGCCTCGACCTGGCGGATGGGGCCGAACGACGCGGCGGCCGAGGCGGCAACGCCAGCGACCTGCGCCCGTGCGGCGCCGGTCCAGGCCAGCCCGGCGGTGGCGGCCAGGCCGAGGGCGGTGCTGCCGAGGAAGTGGCGGCGGGTGGGCTGCGGCGCGGAAGTCATGCGGTTCTCCTGTGAGGTGGCTGAAGCTGAGGCGGATGGGGTGAGCACGGGGCGAATGGTCCGCGCGCCACCTCATTCGAACAAGAGCAACTAAAGTCACACTTCGTTGCTCAACAGGCAACAAGCAATCAAGGAGCCACGGGATGCGAGAGATCAACCAGCAGCGCCTGCGCTATTTCCGCGAGGTGGTGGCGCAAGGCACGATCCGCGGCGCGGCCGACAGCCTGAACACCGCGCCTTCGGTCATCACCCGGCAGATCCGGCTGCTGGAAGACGAGCTGGGCGCGCAGTTGTTCGAGCGCGAAGCGCGCGGCGTGAAGCCCACCGAGGCGGCGGCCCACCTGCTGGAGTTCTGGCGCGGCTACCGCTCGCACCAGGAGCGGCTGGAAGACCGGCTGCAGGCCATCAAGGGGCTGCAGCTTGGCCACGTGCGGGTGGTCATCAGCGAAGGCTATGTGGACCTGCTGGTGGCCGAGGTGCTGTCGGACTTTTGCACCCGCTACCCGAAGCTGGAGGTCGAGATCGAGATGCTGTCGATGGACGCGCTGCAGGCCGAGGTGGCCGAGGGCCGGGCCCACATCGGCCTGGCCTACAACCCGCCACCGCACGAGCACATCACCGCCCGCGCCAGTTCAGCCCAGCCGGTGATGCTGGTGATGCACCCACGGCACGCGCTCGCGCAGCGCGGTGGCCCGGCCGGCCTGCAGGACCTGCTGGCACATCCGCTGGCGCTGATGCCGGCCAGCTTCGGCGTGGGCAAACTCATCGAGATGCTGGCCTTCACCGAGGGCATCGCCATCCGCCCCACGCTGACCACCAACTCACTGACCGCGCTCAAGCGCATGGCCGCCAGCGGCAACTTCCTGACGCTGATCGGCGAGTTCGCCGCGCAGCGCGAGATCGAGTCCGGCGAGCTGGTCGCCCTGCCCGTGGACCACCCGCTGTTCCGCAACGCGCAGGCCAGGCTGCTGGTGCGCGCCGGCCGGCCGCTGGTGGCCGCGGCGAATGAACTGCTGGACTGGCTGCTGGCTCGGATGACGATGTTCCAGGCGCAGCGTACGGGCTGAGCGTCAGCTGCACAAAGCTCCGGGGCCTGCATCTTCGAAACCTGGCCATCAGTCAGTCAGACTTCACAGGAACCGAGGCGCCACGTGCCGATGAGGCATGGCGTGGCGGAAGTTCTGTTGGCGATGCGGCTCGTGCGCCCAGCCGAGCCGGTTTCTTCGATCAGTTTTTCATCACGCGGTAGACCACGCCGCTGCCCGAGCCGCCGGCATACGTGGTGCCGTAGAACCAGTGCACGTCCGTGGCCTTGTCGCGCAGCAGGGCGGCCCGCGAATAGCTGCCGGTGACGCCGTCGAACGAGTGCAGCGTCTTCAGCTTGCCGTCCGGCGAGAGCTTGAACACCGTGCCGTTGTACTGGTAGCCACCCCAGTTGGTGGTGCCCAGCAGATTGCCCTGCCCGTCGAGCATCAGCCCCGCCTCCGGTTCCGAGCCATCGGCGCCGCCGGTGAAGTCATACAGCACGCTGAACGTGCCACTCGGCGTCAGCTTGAACACCGCACCGTTGCCGGTCGCGCCGCCCGCACCGGTGGCGCCGTAGAGGTTGCCCTCGGCGTCCAGTGTCAGCGGGACATGCGAGAAGAAGCCCGACGCATGGTCGAAGGTCTTGAGCACGCTGAAGACGCCCTTGGCGTCGATCTTGTACACCGTGCCCGAGCTGCCGCTGGCGGTGTTCGACGTGGTGCCGTAGAGGTTGCCAGCCGCATCCATCACCAGGCTGGCGGCGGGATATTTGCCGTCAACGCCGTTGAAGCTGTGCAGGATGGTGAGCTTGCCGTCCAGCGTGACCTTGTAGACCGTGCCGAGGTGGTTGGCGCCGCCGTTGACCGTCGTGCCCAGCAACGCGCCATCCAAGCCCCAGATGAGATCGCTGGCGGGCGTGTACCCGTCGACGTCGCTGGCCCCGAAATCGTAGATCGAGGTCAGCACGCCTTTTGGCGTCACCTTGTACACATTGCCTGCGCCGTTGCGGCCGCCGATCTCGGTCACGCCGTAGAAATTGCCGTCCGAGCCCTTCAGCAGGCCGGACATCGCGAGGTTGCCATCCATCCCGTTGAAGGCGTGGATCACCGTCTGGGTGCCGTCCGGCGCCAGCTTGTAGATGGTGCCCGCACCATTGGGGCCGCCGGCAGAAGTCGTGCCGTAGAGGTTGCCCTTCTTGTCGGCCACCAGGTTGCCGGCGGGCCAGGCCCCGTCATTGCCGCCGGTGAAGGTGTAGAGCAGCTCGAATTTCGGGCCGTTCTCGCCGGCATGGACGGTGGGCAGCACCAATGCGCCGGCCGTGAAGGCCACGCTGGCGACCAGCGCTCCGAAGGTCTTCCGATGGCCACCAGGGCTTGCCGAGGACAACACAACTTCTCGATCGAACATGGGACTTTCCAATGCGGGTTAAGTGATACCCCAATGTAGTCAGCGCGCCCTGCTTGCGAAACCCTTCGCATGGCCAACCGATGACAAGCCACGCCTGCACTTGATAGTTGCTGATAATTGGTTCAAGTGGCCACGCGCTGCAGCCAGAACTCGATGCGCGTGCCCTGCGGCCCGGCGTGGACCGCGATGCGGGCTTCGTGCACCTTGGCCACCTCCGCGACGATCGCCAGGCCGAGGCGGCCACCCGAAAAGACCGAGCGCTCGCCGCCGGTGCGAAGCAGCACCTGCTGTGCGGCGGCGGACATGCCGGGGCCGTCATCCGTCACCACCATCGCGGCCTCGTGTTCGGTGAAGACCATCGAGACGTCCACCCGGCCGCGGTCCTGCGAAAACTTCAGGGCGTTGTCGACGAGGTTGCAGAACGCACGCATCAGGGTCTCGCGGTGCCCCACGATGGCGACGCCGAAGACCAGGTCCTGCTCCAGCAGCCGGCCCTCGTCGATCGCGCGGCGCTCGAAGGTCTCGCAGGCGGCGTCCACGAGGGAAGCGAGGTCCAGCGGCACGCGATCGGCTGTCGGAAGCTGGCTGAGGCGGGCGACGGCCAGAAAGCGGTCCGTCATCGCCAGGGCCCTCTCGGCGAGGCGTTCCGCAAGTTGCGCTTCGTCCCTCGGCGTCACGTTCTGCAGCGCCGGACCCAGTGCAAACAACGGGGCGCGAAGGTCATGGGCCAGAAAGGCCAGCGTCTCCTCGCGTTCGGTGTGCATGCGCGCCTGCTCGGCATTGCGCTGCATCAGTTCGTCCTGCGCGGCCTGCAGTTCGGACAGGGCGTGTTGCAGCGAGCGTGCGCGCTCGACCTCGATGTCGGCAACCCGCCGTTGATGATCGCGTTCAGCCCGGGCCGATTCCGCCTCGTGACGCAACTGTGCTGCCATGGCGCGATTGCGCACCTCGCGGCTGTGCGTCGCCTCCCGGGCCGCTGCCGCGTCCAGCGAACGCGCATAGGCCGCCGCATGGTCACCCGCCTTGGCATGCTGCTCGGCCAACTGCGCGAACAGGCTGTCGGGCACCTGGAAACCAGGGATCGCGACGGCGACGGCCAGCGCACGCCCGAGGTAGTGCAGCGGCGCCGTCGCGGCCTCCAGCGGCGCCGGCGGGTTCAAGGCATGGCGGTCATGCAGGCTCGCCAGCAGTTCGAGCGCTTCGATCTGCCCGTGCTGCCATTGCATCTTCTGCGCGCTCTCGAGCGCTTCGAACGCACCGCGCTCCGCTTCCAACGCGCGCCCCATCAGCATCAGCGCACGCGCACGACAGTAGCGAACGAAGAACAGGTAGTTTTCGCGATAGTGACCTTGCGAGAAGCGCGCCAGGTCGTCGCTGGCCTGCAGCGCGGCCGCCGCGTCGCCGCGCGCCAGCGCGAGACGGCCCTGGAAGGCGAGCACCTCCAGATGCAGGCGGGCGCCGGACTGTCGCGTCAGGACGGCCAGCGATTCGTCCAGCATGGCCTGCGCCGGGGCGTCCTGGCCCAGGTCATTCAGGACCTGGGCCGTCTGCAGCAGCGCCGTGCCAACCAGGACCGGCCACCCCGCGGCGCGTGCGATGTCCAGCGACGCCTGGGCCCACTCCAGGGCAGTGCCGTGGTCATTGAACATGGCGAACGCCAGGCTCAGGTTCGCTGCAGTCGTGATCTGCTTGCGCACCATGCCACAAATGCGCGCCGCCTCCAGCTGGTCGCGCAGCCAGGTGATGGCAAGGCCGTATTCGGCCCGTTGAAAAGCCATCAACACGCGCTGGTCGTTGGCGTAGGCCACCCGTGCCGGGATCTCGCCCGCCAGCTGCGCGTCGGTGGCCGCGGCCCAATCGCTCGCCGAATGCCCTCTTTGCGCGACCGTGACGTTGTAGCCGATCGCAGCATCGATGAGCGCCAGGCGCTGCGGGTCGTGGGCGGCCAGCGCCGCAGCTCGTGCCCGGCTCAGCGCGGCGTCGCGCTCATCGTGGCGGCCCAGGTCCGTCTCCAGCGAAGCGAGCAGGCTGTGCGCGTCCGCGGCGCCAACTGCGTCACCGGCGTTCGCGAACAGGTCGAGGGCTGCATCGGCGTGCGTGCGCGCCAGGTCGAAATCGGCGGCGAGCAGGGCCTGCTCGCCAACCACCAGTTGCAGCCGGCCGAGCAGCGATGCAGCTTCTGCGGCTGGCGCGGCGGTCAGCAAAGGAGACGCCTCGTCTGCCAAGCGCCGCGCCTGCACAGGATCGCGCTGGCGCAGGTGCCATGCCAGCGTGACCAGCAAACGGGTCCGCGCCTCGCCGGTCAAGTCATCGAGGTGCGCCTGCCAAGCGGCCACGAGGTCGTCGACCACCACCAGCGGGGTGACTTCGGGGGCCGCAGGTGTCGGTGACGATGGCACATCGACCAGGGAGGGCGTCGGGTTCACGAGGGCATGCGTCGGGGCCATGACCGGAAGGAGGGCTTCAGGCGCTCAGCCAGCAGGCGACTCGAGGCGGTAACCGGAACCGTAGACGGCCACGAGCCGAATCCCGCGCCGTGCGAGTCCCAGCTTCTTGCGAACCGCATGCACATGTTGGGCCAGGGTGTGGGTGGCGACTTCACTCGCCTTGCCCCAAACAGCGGCGAGCAGTTCAGCGCGCGGGATGAAGCGGTCCGGATTGTTCATCAGCAGCCAGATCAGGTCGAATTCGCGTGGCGTCAGGGCGAAGCGCTCTTCGGGCGCATCGACATCCACCACGCTCTGACCTGCATAGTCGAGGTGGAACGACCCAAAGGTCAAGCGTCCCCGGTAGATGACAGGCACTTGCGAGACACGCCGCGCCAGTGCCTGGAGCCGCGCGCGAAGGACGGGACGGGCCACCGGCTTGGTGAGAAAGTCATCGGCACCGGCTTCGAGCGCCGCAACGACAAGATCCTCGCTGTCGACCGAAGTCAGCATCACGATGGGAATGCGCAAACCATGGTGTTCCCGCACCTTGCGCAGCACCTCGAAGCCGTTGAGGTCCGGCAGGCCCCAGTCCAGCACGATCATCTGCGGCGTGGCCGCGGCCAGTCCTTTGAAGAAGGCGCCGGCCGTCGAGAAATGCGAAATCTCGATGTCGGTGGCTGCCAGGCAGTCGATCACATGGGCCGCATGCCGCGGATCGTCTTCAAGCAGAAAGCCGCGCACTTACCCCTCGCAATGGCATGGCACGCGATCGTTGCCGTGAGGGAAATGGGCGGAAGCCGGCGGGCGCATGGCGATATCGAAGTTGGTCAGGACGCTGGCATCGATTTGACGCCAGACCGTGCATGCTCCTCACGCGGAATGTTCAAAAAACATCAAAAGCGCTCGGCGGCCTTGGCTCAGCGCCTCACGTCACCGTCGCGCAGCATGACCGGTTCGACCGAGCCGCCGGCCACGCGTTTTTGCACCGCGGCATGCAGCTCGGCGGCATGCGCCAGGTAGGTGGCCAGCGGGTCGTCGTCCAGGCTGGCGGACTGGTAGCGGTAGTGCAACACCTCCTTGCCGATGCTGGCACCGACCTCGGTGTCCTGCACCTGCACCCAGAAGCGCACCGTGCCGGAAGGAAGGTGGAAAAAAGCCTCTGTGCTCATCGCGTCTCCGTTGCCTGGTGGTTCGGGATGCTCGCTGGCCGCCCCGCTAGGCAGCATCGCCTGCGGCCTGGCAACCGTCGGTGCGCTGGGACACATACGCTGGCTGTACGGCGACCGGGCACGGCCCATGCCATCATCGAGCCAGATGGGAGAAATGCCGATGACCGAACCTTTGTTGCTCAGCACCACACGCATCACCACCTATGACGGCGACCGGGTGCTGACCGGTGCGACCGGATTTTTCTTCGAGCGCGGGGATCAGCTGTTCCTGGTGACCAGCCGGCATGTGTTCATCGACGCGGCCAGCAAGCATCACCCAAACCGCATCGAGATCGAGCTGCACACCGACGAGGTGGACCTGCGGGCCATGCAGGTGCTGTCGCTGTTCACCTACCACGAGGGCTTGAGCCTGTGGCGCCAGGCCAGCGACGGCGGCGGCGAGATCGACGTGGCGGTGCTGCCGCTGCCGCGCGCGTCCTTGCCCGCCGGCACGGTGCTGCGCTGCTTCACGCCAGCCCATGTGCAGCACACCCAGCCGGACGTGGAGGTCGGCCAGCCGCTGCTGGTGGTGGGCTTCCCGCTGGGCTTCCACGACACGCTGCACCACCTGCCGGTGGTGCGCCAGGCCAGCGTGGCCTCGGCCTTTGGCGTGCGCTTCCAGGGCCAGGGCTTTTTCCTGACCGATGCCCGCACCCACCGAGGCGCCAGCGGCGCGCCTGTGGTGATGCGCGACGCGGCGCTGGGCGCCACGCTTCCCTGGCGCCTGCTGGGCGTTCACGCCTCGCGCATGGACATGGGCACGCGCGATCTGGTGCTGGACGAATCGCTGGGCCTGAACTGCGCCTGGTATGCCGACATCCTGCTGACGCTGACGGCGCCCGCGCTTGCCGCGCCGCCTGCTGCAGGCACCGCGGACACCAACCCAAAGGCTTGAGGCCCGCCACGCTGCGGGCCACGCCTCACTGACCCTCGCGGTCGTGATGGTCCACCAGCACGAAGCTGAAGCCGGTCTTTTCCTGGCGCACATGGCCCAGGCCCGGGAACGGCAGGTGCGGCGCTGCGACCAGCGCACGTTCGTCGGCCAGCTTCTGGAACTGGGCCTGCCGCTGCCGGGCGGCGGCCGGCTGGTCCACGTCGTAGGTGATGGTGATGGCCGGCTGCGGGAACTGCACGGCCTGCACGTGCACCACGTCGCCGATGAAGGTCATGGCCTCGCCGTGGCTCTCGACGCGGTAGAACGCATGGCCGGGCGTGTGGCCTGGCGTGGGGATGGCGGTGATGCCGGGCAGCAGCGTGCTCACGCCGCTGAACGGTTGCAGCTGGCCCGAGGCCTTGTAAGGCGTGAGCGCCGCGGTGGCCTGCGCGAAATAGGCCTTGTCGTAGCCGCCCACGCCTTGCTGGTTGGCCGGCGCGAGGAAGAAGTCCACGTCCGGCTGGCCCACGTGCAGCACGGCCTTCGGGAACACCGCCTTGCCCTCGTGCACCAGGCCGCCGCTGTGGTCGGTGTGCACATGGGTCAGCAGGATGTCGGTGATGTCGGCCGGGGACTCGCCCACAGCGCGCAGCCGGCTCAGCAGCTTGCCGCCGTAGCCGGGGCCGAAGAAGTCGCCGGCGCCCACGTCCACCAGCACCAGGCGCGAGCCGGTGTCGATCAGGAAGGCATTGATCGAAGCCTCGACCGGGCTGGCGAGGAAGGACCGGGCCAGCAAGCCGTCCACCTCGCCCTGGCTGGCGCCCTTGAGCAGCGCATGCAGGTCCTGCGGCACCGAGCCGTCTGACAGCGCGGTGATCTCGAAGTCGCCGAGCTTGTGGCGGTAGACGCCAGCTTGCACGTGTTGCGTGACGGCGGCGCTGGCCGGCTCGGCAGCGGTCGAAAAGGGTGTGAAGGCGGCGGCCACGAGCGTGCTCAGCACGAAGGCAGCGGAACGGATGGCAGAAGTCTTGTTCATGGAAAACTGGCGGAAAGAAGTGGCAACGGCCGTCAGGTTACCCATCACCATTCACAATGGTGAGTGGCAAATTCCAATACGAGGCATCGGAAAAATGGATATCAAACGGTCCGAGCTCCCGCTGCTGATTTCGCTGGACGCGCTGCTGGCGGAGCTGAACGTGACGCGCGCCGCCAGGCGGCTGAGCATCAGCCAGTCGGCGTTGTCGGGCCAGCTGGCGCGGCTGCGCGAAGTGTTTGGCGACCCGCTGCTGGTGCCCTCCGAAACCGGCCGCGGCATGGTGCCGACCGAACGTGCGCTGGAGCTGAAGCCGCGGCTGGGGGAGGCGCTGGCGATGCTGCGCGATGCGGTGGCCAGCGAGCCGGCCTTCGACCCGACGCGCTCGCGCCGCACCTTTGTCGTGGCGGCCAACGACAGCGTGTTCACCATCATCGGGCTGACGGTGATGGCCGCGGTGATCCAGCAGCAGAACCCGGCGCTGCGCCTGGCGGTGATTCCGGCCGATGGCGGCGACACGCTGGTGGCGCGCATGGCGCGCGGCGAGGTGGACCTGTTCCTTGGCGACTCGGGCAAGGTGCCCGACACGCTGAAGGCCCGCTTCCTGATGAGCGATGGTTTCCAGATGGCGCAGCGCAAGCAGCACCCGCGCGGGCTGCAGCCCGCCACGCTGGACGAATACTGCCGGCTGCCGCACGTCATCGTCTCGCAGAAGGCGGACTTCCACAGCCCCACCGACGACGTGCTGGCGACGCTCTCGCGCCATCGCCAAGTCGCCGTCACCGTGCCCAGCTACAACCAGGTGGCGCTGGTGCTGGCGCAGACCGACTGCGTGGCCACGCTGCCCAGCCAGCTGCTGCAGCGCTACGCGGCCATCGTCGACGTGCTGGACCTGCCCTTCGAGATGCCGCGCTTCAACCTGGCCATGGCCTGGCACCCGCGGGCCCAGCAGGACCCGGGTTTGAGCTGGCTGCGCAAGCGCTTCGTGGAAGCAGTGCCCAGCACTTGAGGCTCAAGCGCCGGGCTTGCAATCCAGCTGCAGCATGCGCTGCGCCGGGTCGCCGGCCTGCGTGGCGCGCACCGGCTTTTCCGCGGCATTGCGCCAGGGCTGCTGCGGCCACCACGGCGTGTGGCCGGGGCCATCCGCCAGCGTGGGCTGCACGCTTTCGCCGGGGCGCGGCGTGAGCAGCTGCGTGCCGTTGCAGCGTGCCGCCGCCAGCACACGTTCGACCGGCTCGGTCCAGCCGTGGTTGGCCAGCGCGAACAGGCCCCAATGCACCGGCATCATCACCTTGCCGCCCACCCACTGGTTGGCCAGCACAGCCTGCTCCGGGCCCAGATGCCAGTCGGGCCAGTCGGCGTCGTACTGGCCGGATTCGATCAGCGTCAGGTCGAACGGGCCCAGGCGCTGGCCGATCTCGCGCAGCGTGTCGTGCAACCCCGTGTCACCCGAGTACCAGGCCTTGTGCTGCGGGCCGGTGAAGGCATAGCCGGCCCACAGCGTGTGGTTGCTGCGCGGGTTCAAGCGACCCGAGGCATGGCGGGCCGGCGTGGCGGTGACCTGCAGCTCGCCCAACGTGGTGGCCTGCCACCAGTCCAGCTCGGTGATGCGCCCGGCCGGCACACCCCACAGGCGCAGCCGCTCGCCAATGCCCAGCGGCACGATGAAGCGCGGCGGCTCTGGGCGCGCGTTCAACGCCTGGATGGTCGGCGCATCCAGGTGGTCGTAGTGGTCGTGCGAGACCAGCACCGCGTCGATGCGCGGCAGCTTGTCCAGCGCGATGGGCGGTGTGAACCAGCGCTGCGGCCCGGCCCAGCTGACGGGCGACGGGCGCTGGCTCCAGATCGGGTCCAGCAAGACCTTTTGACCGTCGATCTCCAGCAGCGTGGACGAATGGCCGAACCAGGTCACGCGCAGGCCGCTGGCCGGCGGCTGGGCCAGCGCTTCGCCTTCACTCGCCAGCACCGGCACGGGCGACTCGGGCGCACGGGCCGGGGTCTCGTTGAACAGCACGCCGGTCAGCGCCTGCAGCGTGTTGTTCCACATCGGCTGCGGGTTGTGGAACTCGCCGTCGTGCCACTGCGGCGACTCGGCCTTGCGCGCGTCCGCCTGCGCCGCTTCGTCATGTGGCGTGCCCCAATGGTCCAGCATGGCGCAGCCACTCAGGCCCGCCACGGTGCCAACGACGGTGCCCGCCACGGCGAGCAACAGCCAGCGCCAGAGCCGGCGCTTCACTGCGCTGCGTTCAACCACGGCTTGCACCTCCCGAAGTGGCCGGCCGCAAGAGCGACAGCGCCTGCAAATCTGGTGACTCCAGCACCGGCTTCGGAGCACCACGGGACGCCAGCACCAGCATCGCGCGGCCCAGGCGGCGGGTGTCCAGGACCTGGCCGGGCAAGGCCCGCAGCGCCAGTCCCAGCAGCGGCCGCGCCAGGCGGTAGAACCCGTCGTAGAAACCGGTCTTGGAGCGGATGCCATCCAGCGGCACGATGACGCCAGGCCGCAGCAGGTAGACGCTGCGGAAGCCGACGCGCTGCAGTGCGTTTTCGGTGCGGCCCTTCACGCGCGCCCACATCGAGCGGCCCTGCTCGGTCGTGTCTGTTCCAGCGCCCGAGACGTACAGGAAGGTCATCGCCGGGTTCAGTACCTGCAGCGCACGGGCGGCCGCCAGCGGCAGGTCATGGTTGAAGCGCGCGTAGGCGGCTTCGTCCAGCCCGGCCGCCGACACGCCCAGGCAGAAGCAGCAGGCGTCCACCTCGCGCAGCTCGGCCGCCAGCGGCTCGGTCAGCACCGCTTCGCCACCTGGCGCGCCCACGCCGAACAGCGCAAACAGGTCCGGGTGCAGGTGCTCGCGCAGCTTGGCAGCTTGGGAAGTGCGGGCCCAGGTCGCGGTGCCGGCCGGCGAGCGGCCCAGCGTGTGGACCTGGCTCACGTCGTCGGCCAGCAAGGCCTCGCGCAGCACCGCCTGGCCCACCATGCCGGTGGCACCGATGATCAGCAATCGCATCGTTTCACTTTCCCAAGCCGGCGGGCATCACGACGCCGCGCCAGAAGACCTCGAAAGCCGCGGCCGCGTGGTCCGGATCGCCCGGCGCCGCGGTGGCGACAAAGCCCATCGTCGCCTCGGCCATGCCGCCCAGCAGCGCGCAGACGAAGTCGAACGGCAGCGGGCGCACGATGCCCTGCGCAATGGCCTGCGCCGCGGCTTCGCCCAGCCTGGCAAAAGGCGCCAGGCCGGCGGCGCGGCTCTCGGCCGTGACCTGGTCCGAGTGCTTCAGCTGGGCCATCACCTTGAAGCGCGCCGGGTTGGCCGCGCCCCAGGCCACATAGGTCCTGAAAACATGGCCGAAGCCGGCTTTGACCGCCCCGGCGCCGTCACCGGCCGGATAGCCGGCCAGCATGCGCTCGGCCAGCTCGCCCTTGAGCTGCCGGTACAGCGCGTTGACCAGCTCGTCCTTGCTGGCGAAGTAGGTGAACAGCGTGCCCTCGGCCACGCCGGCCGCCTTGGAAATGGCGGAAGTGGGCGTGTGCCACACGCCGCGCGCCGCGAACTCGTCGATCGCGGCCTGCAGGATGGCGTTGCGCTTGTCTTCGCTGCGGGGTCTGGCCATGCCGGGAAACAATGCTTGCTTAGTTGAGTGATTACTCAATCATAAACAAGATTCCTGACCCGGGTCAACCCCGCTCAGGCCAGCGCGCGCCACAGCGCCAGCAGGCACAGCCCGCCGTAGAACAGCAGCAGGCTCTGCATGCCCAAACCCGTGAGCTTGACGCGCTGCCGCCGCTCGCGCAGGAAGCGCCACGCGGCCCGGCCCGCCGGCAGCAGCGGCAGCAAGGTGAGCGACGCCAGCGCCGGGGCCATGCCTTGCTGCAGCCACAGCGCGAACAGCGTGAAGCTGGCGCCCAGCGCGCAGGCCAGCACCAGCGCCATTGCGCCACCGCCGCCCAGCACCTGCGAATACAGGCGTTCGCCCGGCCGCGCCAGCGCCGGCCAGGCGGTCTTGCGCAGCAGCTCGTAGACCAGGAAGGCCAGCGCAAACGCGGCGATCACCAACACGCCGCGGGCCGAGGGCGCAGCACCTGTCTTGGCCAGGAAGGCGGCATAGGCATGGACACTCAGCGCGACGTTCACCGGATAGGTCAGCAGCAGGTTCAGCAGCATGCCGTCGCGCAGCGCCGCCGAGCGGCGCTCCAGCGCAACCAGCGCCAGGCCCCAGCCCAGGTCGGCCAGCACGATGAACAGCGGCCACGGCGCCAGCAGGCTGTTGATCGCCAGCACCAGCAGCGCCGCGACCCAGAGGTAGCGATACAGGTCGCGCAGCGTGACCAGGCCGCGCACCAGCGGGCGATCCGGGTTGTGCACGCGGTCGTAGGCCAGGTCCTTCCATTCGTCGGCCACGCGCAGGAAGAACAGCACCAGGAAGAAGGTGGCGATGCAGGCCAGGCTGCGCGCGTCGGGCCGCCACGGCAGGCCTGCCAGCCCGCTCAAGGTGCCTTCCAGCGCCAGGTACCAGGCGGCGGCGTAGGCCAGGTGAAGCCCGGGCGCATAGACCTCGCGCAGGAAGCCGAGCAGCGGCCAGCGCGGGCCTGCGGCGCGGGTGGTCGTCGTCACGCGGCCTCGGCCATGGCGGGTGCGTCACCGGCCACCGGCAGTTCGATGATCTCGACCCGGCCGCTGGCACCGTCCATCTCGATCAGCGCGCCATCGGGAATGCGCGTGGTCGCGCCCGGC
This sequence comes from Ideonella sp., assembly GCF_041287625.1. GTDB lineage: Bacteria > Pseudomonadota > Gammaproteobacteria > Burkholderiales > Burkholderiaceae_C > Ideonella. The sequence continues at coordinate 9,633 of NZ_JBGGNH010000068.1, read as the reverse complement.
AGCGCGACGATGGTCGGGATGCCGAACTTGCGGCCGGTGATCGCCGTGTGCGAGAGCATGCTGCCGCGCTCCACCACCATGCCCTTGGCAGACAGCATCAGGAACAGCCAGCCAGGGTCGGTCTCGCGCGCGACCAGGATGGCGCCCTCGCCCAGCGCGCCCACGCTGTTCGGGTCGATCACCACCCGCGCCCGGCCGCGGACCTTGCCGGTGCTGGAGCCCAGCCCGCGCAGCTCGCCTTCGGTGGGCGTTTCCTGGCTGGGCGCCAGCAGCACGTTGTCGTGCAGCGGACCCAGCGTGGTCAGGTCCATCGCGGTCTCGGCCTTCTCGTTCTGGCTGAATTCCCGCCGCCGCAGGTCGGCCAGCGCCTGCAGGTCCTGGGTCACGCCGCTGCCGTCCAGCCAGCCGAACAAGTCGTCCTGAGACAGGTGGTAGACATCGTCTGCGCTGCGCAGCACGCCTTGTGCCACCAGCCGCCGGCCCATGGCCCGGAACACGTTCTTGCTGAAGCCGAACAGCTCGCTGCGGCAATAGCGGCTGTTCTCGCGATGGCGGATCAGCCCGCGCACCTTGGGCAGCAGGTAGGCCAGCACCAGGCGCTTGACCGGCGCATCGGCCAACAGTTCCTTGAGCCGCAGCTCGGCCGCCTGGCGCAGCGCCTGCTCGCGCTCGCGCAAGCCCTGCACCGTGACCTCGCCGCCCACATAGCCCTGCACCATCTGCATCAGCAACTGCGGCGTGTGGCGCATGTTGGGCTGCTCGATCTTCAGCTCCTGCAGGCCTCGGTCACCGTAGCGGTGGCAATGGCGCTTCGCAGCGGCGCAGAACTCGGCGTCCAGCGCGTCGGCGGCCACCGCGTCCCACAGCGCCTGCGGCTGCATGTGGGCAAAGGCCTGGCGCAGCGCCGGCACCGCGCGCACCCGCTCGGCCAGCCGCACGGCGCTGCGCACGATCTCGACGCTCATCAGGTCCTCGTCGCCGCACAGCAGGTCGCTCATCAGCGCCTCGTCTTCGGCCAGGCCCCATTGCTTGAACAGGTTTTCTGTCAACCCATACAGGACGGGCAGGTAGGTGTCGTTCAGCAGCGTGACGCCCCATTCATTGCCGACCTCGCGCCACACCCGGTGGAACTCGTGTTCCAGCACCAGCAGGTCCTGTTCGTCGAAGTCCCGGCCACGCAGCGGCGCGATCAGGCCTTCCCACCAGGCGTGGAAATGGCGCATCGCGCGCTCATGCGTGAAGTAGCGGTACAGCACCACGGCGCCGGCAGACGCAGTCGCCAGGGCCTTGCCGGTGGCGCGCAGCGCGCGGCCGAAGATGCCGGCGGGCGCCGCCTCGTAGGAGGCGCGGAAACCCATCATCTTTTCCCAGTGCGCGCGGAAGACCGGGAACAGCGGGCTGCGCGAATGCAGGTGGTAGAAGTGGGTCAGGCAGTAATACACGCGGCCGCCCACGAAGCCGATCATGCGGTCCAGCGCCTCGTGTTCATCGTGCAGTCCGCGCTCGCTCATGCCCAGCCGGCGGTAGCAGTCGTGGAAGATCACGCGGTAGAAGTAGCGCGAGAACGAGTAGGTCAGCGCGGTGGTCACGCCGGGGAAGCTCTCGGTCACGTTGGCATTGGTCCACACGCGCATGCGGCGGTAGTCCAGCGCGATCGGGCGCGACTGCAGCACATGCACCTGGCCTTGCGCATCGATCGTGCCCTCGATGTCCTGCGGTGCGCCAAACACCGCCTCGATGCGGCGGCCCAGCTGCACCAGCGCGCGGATCTCGTCGTCCGACAGCACAGGCGCCTGCTGCAGCGCCAGCGGCACGGCCAGCATGGCCAGCCCGCTGCCCAGCACCGGGTCCAGCCCCAGCATCTCGGTCTTCTCAACCACCTCGGCGCGGATCTCGCCGCTGCTGCCATGCACGAAGTAGTGATCGGTCGCCACCTTGTCCTGCACCACGCCCTCGCCAATGCCGTGGCCGGCGGCGATCACCGTCTCGCGGGCGGCGGTGCGCGGGTTGACGGTGAACAGCACGAAGGATCGCTGGCCCAGCACCATCTGCTGCACCGCCACGCCGACGCTGAAGCCCAGCAGGTCCATGCCCTGGGCCTGGCGGTAGACCAGCGACTCGGCGCTGAAGCCGCTGGCCCAACACAGCCGCAGCTTGGTCAGCACTTCGCTGCGCCGCACGTAGAGGAAGGTCTCGCTCATGCCGGCGAACGGGTTATCCGCCGAGTCCTCGCTTTCATCAAGCCGGTGGCCGATGGTCGAGGCGCGCACCGCCACCAGCGCGTCGGCCGGGAAATGACGGTCGAAGCTGGCCAGCACCGCGGCCTCCTGCTCGGCGCTCAGAGACAGCGCGACAAAGCGCTCGCGAATCGCCGCGGCCGCTTGCCGCACGGCCTGGCCGTCGCTGAAGTCCAGCTTGGCGAGCAGGTGGCTCACCTCCTCGCGCAGCGGCCAGAACAGCTCGTCGAAGAAGGCTGCGGTCAGCGCGAAAAACGGCGGCACGGCCAGGCCTTTTTCGCGCATCACGCGCTGGCGGGCCAGCTTGCCGCCCACCGCCTGGTGGTCGCGCAACTGGGCCTCGGTGGCAATGCGGGCGCCAATGCGGCGTGGCAACGGCGGCCGCCCGGACGGGACCGGCATGATCTGACGGGATGCGCTCATGGCGAAGACCTCAAGACTGTGAAAGAAGCCGGGCGGCCTGCGCCACCACGGCACGCGGGTCCTTGCCCAGCAGGTCGGTGCCGACCTCGGCCTGCAGCCGGTCGGTGGCCGAGAAATGCGACAGGCCCACCAGCTCCAGCTGGGTCGCCAGGCGGCGCAGCCCGGCCAGCGGCAGGCGCGACATCAGGTGCGTCACCCCCACCGAGACCGGCACCCGGCGGCGCACCGGCGGCAGCGCAAAGGCTTCGCCCAGCGCGCTGCGCACTTCGTCGAAGCTGATCGGCCGCGAATAGCCGATGTGCAGCGGGCCGCGCACCTGGCTGCCTGCCTGCAGCCGGCGGCACAGGCGCAGCATGATCTCGGCATGGTCGTCCACGTCGATCACCGACCAGCGCTGCGCGCCGCTGCCCAGCGCCAGGCCGCGCCTGGCCAGCCGCAGCAGGCCGGGCAGCGTGGCCGCGTCGCCGCGGCCCAGCACGAAGCGCGGGCGCAGCAGGTAGGCGCCAATGCCGCGCGCCTGCGCCGCGGCCAGCACCAGTTGCTCGGCCGCCAGCCGCGAGCGGGCCAGCGCGGTCTGCGGCGCCACCGGCGCGCGCTCGTCCACGCCCTCTTGCGCGGCCTGGCCCAGCACCGACAGCGAGCTGCCATAGACGATGCCCTGGCACGAGGCCGGCAGCGCGGCCAGCAGCCGGCGCGTGCCTTCCACGTTCACCGCCTCGAAGCTGGCCGCGTCGCCCACGTTGTGGTTGGCCAGGTGCACCAGCACATGCGGCCCCGCGGGAAAGAGCTGTTCGGCAGCGCCGTCCGACAGCGCCGGCAAGGCGCCGATGACTGGCGTGACGCAGGCACTCGCCACGCGGCTGCCCTCGCCCCGCACCAGCGCCCGCGCGCTGACGCTGCCGGGCGGCTCGGCGGCCAGCCGGCGCAGCAGCGCGCCGCCGGTGAAGCCGGTGGCACCGGTGATGGCCAGCGCCAGCGGGGCCATGCGCTCGCCGCTCACCACACCAGCGGCAGCAGCCGTGGCCGGCCCTGGCTGAATTCGCGGTAGCCGGCCAGCGTGCTCATCAAGGCTTTTTCCTCGACCAGGATGCGCAGCACCACCGCCGGCACGAACAGCAGCGCCAGCAGCGCGGCGGCGGGCCAGCTGAAGAAGAACAGCACCAGCCCGAGGTGGGCGAAGATCATCCCGGTGTAGGCCGGGTGGCGCACGAAGCGATAGGGCCCGGTGTCGACGATCTGGTGGTCGCCGCGCAGCCGCACCCGGTGCGAATAGAAGCGGCCCAGCTCGCGGATCGCGTTCAGCCGCCACAGCACCGCGGCGACAAACAGCACAAAGCCACCGGCCGCCTGGGCGCTGATGGCTTGCTGGGCCGGCGCGAGGGCCAGCGCCGCCAGCACCGTGACGGCCCGGCCGAAGGCATACAGCTCCAGCGTGCCGCGGTCCAGCCCGGTCTGGCCCTTGCCGATTTCACCGACCGCGACGCGCGCCTCGACCGCCAGCCACAGCAGGTAGGCGCCGACAAAGGCAAAGGCCAGCAGCCGCGCCGGATCGGCCCAGGCCGACAGCCGCCACAGCGTGAGCACCAGGATGGCAGTGACAAACGAGATCGACAGGATGAGCGGCAAGCGCTCTTGCAGATGTTTCATGGGAGCTCCGGTTCGGTGGGGTTCGGTTCAATACAGCCCGGGCAACAGCAGGGCGGGCACGCGTCGCGCGTAGGCGGCGTATTCGGGCAGCAAGGCCATCAGGCAGCGGTCTTCGACCAGTGTTCGCATCAGCACCGCTGGCGCCCACAACAGCGCCAGCGCGGCCAGGGACCAGGGGTTGAAGAAGACCAGCGCCACGCCGGCATGGGCCAGCAAGGTGCCAAGGTAGGCCGGGTGGCGCAAGCGCGCATACAGCCCGCGCTCGACCAGCGGCAGCGCCGGCACGCGGATGCGGTGGCTGTAGGCCGCACCCAGTTGGCGGATGGCCGTGGTGCGCAGCGCGATGCCCAGCGCCATCAGCGCCAGCCCAGGCAGCGCGGCCGCGGCCATCACGTGGCTGGGCGGCAGCAGCGCGGCCAGCAGCAGCGTGATCTTGGCGGCGGCGGCCATCTCCATCGTGCCGCGGTCGTGATCGGCCGTGCGCTTGCCGACCTCGGCCACCGACACGCGCGACTCCCAGCCCAGCCAGCCGGCATACAGCGCCACCGCTGCCGCGCACATCGCCGCCTGCGGCGTGGGCCCGAGCTGGTAGAGCCGGTAACCGCACAGCCCGCCGATCAGCACGAAGCCGCCAACCGTCAGCAGCAGCGGCATGGCTGCGCGCAAGGCCTTGCCACGGGCGGCAGCGGCCGCAGTCGTCACGGAAACCTGGGTCATGCCCCCTCCTGGAAGTCTTGCGCGCCGGTGGCCACCAGGCCGCGCTGGAACAGCCGCACCGAGCGCGGCACCTTGTGGGGCGACAGGTAGCCGCGCGCAAACGCGACCAGGTCCTCGCCCTGGATCGCCGCGCCGGCGCGCAGCACCACCGAGGCGTCGACGCGTTCGCCCCGCAGCGGGTCGTTGCGCACCGAGGCGCGGGCGTCGGCCACCAGCGGGTGGCGGCGCAGCACCGCCTCGATCTCCGGCAGGTCCACCATCTGCGCCGCGCTCTTGGTGAAGGGCATGGCCCGGCCGTCGAAATGCAGGTGGCCCTGGGCGTCCAGGTGGCCAAGGTCGCCGGTGTGCATGCGGCCCCCCTTGAGGAAGCGCGCGGTTTCGCGCGGCCGGCCCAGGTAGCCCTGCATCAGGCTGGGCCCGCTGACGACGATCTCTCCAACCCGGCCGGCCGGCAGCGGCTGGCCCTGCGCATCCAGCACCGCCACCTGCACGCCGCCGTGCAGCGGCTGACCGAGCGAATGCGGCTGTTCGGTGCCACGGAAATTGGCGCAGACCAGCAAGGCCTCGGTCAGCCCGTAGCCCTGGCAGGGCCGCACGCCCACGGTTTCTTCCACCTCGGCCATGGCCTCGGGGCTCATGTGGCTGCCGCCGGTCACCAGCAGCAGCTCGGGGTGCAACGCGCCGGCCTTGTGCCGGCCCGGCGAGCGCGCCTGGGCCACCAGCAGGCGGTAGATGGTGGGCACCAGCGAGGCACATTCGACCTGCCGCCGGCTCAGCAGCGCCAGCACATGGCGCCGCCCCGAGCCGCTGACCACGATCACATGCGCGCCCAGCGACAGCGGCGACAACACGCTGGCCAGCAGCGCATAGATCGGGTGCAGCGGCAGCAGCGCCAGGTGCACCGAGCCGGCCCGCACACCGGCACTGGCCAGCAGGCCTTCGATGCAGGCGCCGTAGCTGGCATAGCGGTGCAGCACGCCCAGCGGGTAGCCCAGGCCCTTGTAGGTGAAGTGGCAGCTGACCAGCGGATTGCCCGGCGGTGGCTGCAGCGCGGGGCGCCGGCCTTGCGGCTGAGCCAGCCACTGCGCCAGCACCGCCACGCGCACGCCGTCGATCGCCTGCACCACCGGCGCCTGGCCCTGCAGCAGCAGCGCAAAGCCCACGCTGGGGCCCAGCACGCGGGCCAGCATGCCGGCTTCGGCGACGATCACGCCCTTGGGCCTGGCATCGGCCAGCACAGGGGCGAGTTCGAAGGGCGTCAGGTCTTCGGCCACCGGCACGAACAAGGCCGACAGCGAAGCCAGCGCATAGAACGCCGCCACCAGCTCCGGGCAGGCCGGCAGGGCCACCAGCACCGCGTCGCCCTCGCCCACGCCCAGCGCCTGCAAGGCCGCGCGCACGTCCTCGATCAGCCCCTGCAGGCCGCGGTAGCTCAGCACCTGGCCGCTGGCTTCCATCTCGATGGCCGGCGCGTCCGGCCGGATCTCGACCTGCGCCAGCAGGCGTTCGATCGGACCCGCGGGTCCTGCAATGCCGGCCGTCATCCTGCGCTCCGTTCCAGCGCCGCGGCCCCGGCCTGCGGCGCCGGCTCGCGGCCGCGCTGCTGCTCGTAGGTGTCGGCGTCCACCACCTGGGCCTTGATCAGCACCTCGCCCAGCACCCGCTCGCCCTCCAGCAGCACGGTGCGCACGTCGGCCAGCGTCATCGTGTCGACCTTGCGCAGCGGCTGCGGCTGCAGGCGGTAGGCCAGGCTGGCGGCGCGTGGGGCCGGCTCGGCCAGGCGCAGCTCCAGCGCCAGCAGGTTCATCGGCAGGCCCAGCGGAATGCCCATCACGCCGTGGGCGCCCAGCATCACCGCCTGGCGCGCGGTCTCCAGCAGGTACAGCGGGCCATGGAAGCCCGGCGCACCGTGCGCGAAGCGGTGGCCGGCCGGTGGCGGCACCAGCGCCGTGTCATGGCCGCGGGCGCCTTCGGCCAGCGGCCCGACCAGCACGTTGGCCGCATGCCGCTTGTGCAGCAGCTGCGGCTGGTCCACCGGGCGGACCGGCGCCGCGGTGCCCACCGGCAACAGCGGCGGCGTGCCCAGCTCGATCTCGAAGCTGCCCACAGCCTGGCCGTGCTGCAGCACCTGGCCGCCAAAACACAGCGCGCCGGGCCGCGGCAACAGCTCGATGTGCACCGCATGCTGCTTCTCGCAGAAGCGGCGGAACTTCAGCGCCAGCCGGCGCACCCAGTGGCCGGGCGCACGGTGCAGGGCCAGCTGCACGATGCCTTCGACCATCAGGATGCCGGGCACATGGTCCAGCGCATGGTCGAAGAAATACGGGTCTTCTTCGTCCACCCGCAGCTCGGCGGACAGGCCTTGCGCGGTGCTGGCGATGGCCTGCAGCACACCAAAGTCGGGCATGGCCACGGCCGGCGGCAACACAGGCATCGACATCGACAGCGGGCCCGGCAGCAGGTCCAGCGCGCGGCGCTGGGCAGCGAAAAACGCCTGCAAGGCCTGGCCGGCCTGCTGCGCCCAGCGCGCAGCCGAAGCGCTGGGCTCGGTCACAGGCGAGGCAGGCAGCGAGGCCGCCAGGATGGGCCGGGACGGCACGATGGGCGGCAGCGGCAATATTTCCTCGGCCATGCGGCCATGCGGCGCGAAGCGAATCTCCAGCGGCAGCTGCGGCTGGCGCGGGGCAGCGCTGAACGCCGCCTCCTTGTCCAGCACCCAGGCCTGCACCGGCTGGCCTTGCCGGCAGACCTCGATCGCCACGCGGCGCTCCGGCGCCAGCAGCGCCTGGGCCAGCAGCTCGACACCGGCCGCCTCGCCCAGCTCGGCCTGGTGCAGCTCACAGCGCAGGCGCAGCGCAATGCTGGCCAGGTCCAGCCCCGCCTGCGCGCAGGCCGCCGGCAGCGCCAGCCCCGGCGCCAGCGGGCGCAGCAGCGCCAGCAGCGGCTCACCCGCTGCGCGGGCCTGGGCCTCGGTCTTCAGCAGGAACAGGCCCACACCGTCCTGCGCGCCGGCCTGCTGCGCCTCCAGCGGGCTCTTGACCTGCCGCGCCGCGCCCAGCACCAGGGCCTGGCAACTGCCGGCCAGCCAGCGCGGCGCCAGCCGCAGCGAGGTCCAGAAACTGCCGGGCTCGCCGGCCAGGGTTTCGTGAAAGCCGCGCAGGTCCAGGTGATAGGCCGGGTAGCCCGAGCACATGGTCGGCAGCGCCGAGGCAATCGCTTCGATGCTGGTTTCCGGCGCGTCGGCAGCGGCCCGGTCGGCAAACAGCGCGGCGTACTTGCGCGACAGGCGCAGGCTCATCTCGCCGCCGAGGTTGCTGGTCAGCACGATGCCGGTGGCCGCCGAGCCGCTGCTGCCGGGATGGCGGGCCAGCAGCTCGCGGGTCAGGTGGGTGGCCAGCAGTTGCAGCGGGTCCAGCCGGCGCAGGAAGTTCGGGCCCATGCGCAGGCCTTGGGCGTCCACCCGCAGCGTGGCGGGGAAGCGGCCGGCGGGCCACTCGCCGCCCCGTGCGGCCATGGCCAAAGAAGCGGCACCGTTGACACCGGCGAAGGCGGCCTCGAAGTCGACGATGGCCAGGGCCTCGGCCGGTTCGGCGGGCGCGGCCGTGATGGGCCCCGGGTCCATCGCTGGCGCCTCCTCCAGCACCACGTGTGCATTCGCACCGCCAAAGCCAAAGCCCGAGATGCCGACCCGCATCGGCCGGCCCAGCTCGCCCAGCACCTGGGGTGCGGTGGCCAGCGTCAGCAGCGTGTCGGCCAGGCCGGCATGCGGCGTGACCGGCAGGTGCGGCGGCAGCGTGCGCGTGGCCAGCATCTTCAGGCCCTTGATGACCGAGGCGATGCCGGCGGCGGCCAGCGTGTGGCCGATCAGGCCCTTGACCGAACCGATGGGCAAGGGCCGGTCGCGGCCGGCGCCGAAAAAGGCCTGCAGCGTGTGGATTTCAGTTTCGTCGCCCACCGTGGTCGCCGTGCCGTGGGCCTCGACGTAGTCCACCGCATGCCGGTCCAGGCCCTCGAAGGCGCGCTCGTAGGCCAGCCGTTGGCCGTCGGCACCTGGCGCGAATACCGAGCGCTCGGCGCCATCGGCCGCCAGCCCCACCGCGCGCACCAGGCCCACGACCTGACGGCCGGCGGCGCGCGCCAGGTGCAGCGGCTCCAGCACCAGTGCCGCAGCGCATTCGCCGGGCACGATGCCTGACGCATCGGCCGCAAACGGCGCAATGCGCGAGGCCGGCGACAAGGCCATCAGCTTGGAAAACCCGATGAACAGGAATGGCGGCATCAGCACGTTCAGGCCCAGCACGACGACGGCCCGCGCCTGGCCGCTTTCGAGCAGCCCGGCGGCAAGGTCCAGGGCATAGAGCGAGGAAGCGCAGGCGGTGTCCACCGCCAGGCGCGGGCCGCCCAGCTCGGGTGCCAGCGCGGCCAGCTGGGCCTCGGGCGCGTGCGCCGGGCCGGCGGGCGCGGCCAGGCCCAGATGCTGCGCAGCGTCGTGGCCAAAGTAGCTGGGCGCGCTCCACGAGGTGGCCGCCACCAGGGCCACGCCGTCCAGCAGCAGCGGCTGGCCGGCGCGCGGGGCGTCGGCCAGCGCGGCGCGCACCGCGTGGCGGCC
>NZ_JBGGNH010000067.1:0-98512 GCF_041287625.1 Ideonella sp. | reverse complement strand
GCCGGAAGAGCGGCGTCTGGCCATCGTCGACGGGCAGAAACTGCTCGACTTCGAGACCGAGATCGAAGGGCGCGAACAGCGCAAGGGCAACATCTACAAGGCCGTCGTGACGCGCGTCGAGCCTTCGCTCGAAGCCTGTTTTGTCGACTACGGCGAAGACCGCCACGGCTTCCTGCCGTTCAAGGAAATCGCCAAGACCTACTTCCGCGAAGGCGTCAGCGTTCGCGACGCGAAGATCCAGGACTGCATCTCGAACGGCCAGGAACTGCTGGTCCAGGTCGAGAAGGAAGAACGCGGCAACAAGGGCGCGGCGCTGACGACTTTCGTCTCGCTGGCCGGCCGCTACCTGGTGCTGATGCCCAACAACCCGCGTGGTGGTGGCGTTTCGCGCCGCATCGAGGGTGAGCAGCGCGAAGAGCTGAAGGAAAACCTCGACCAGCTCGAATATCCCAAGGGCATGAGCCTGATCGCCCGCACCGCCGGCATCGGCCGCTCGGCGCCCGAACTGCAGTGGGACCTGAACTACATGCTCAAGCTCTGGGAGGCCATCGACGGCGCTTCCAAGGCCGGCAAGGGTGCGTTCCTGATCTACCAGGAATCGTCGCTGGTGATCCGCGCGATCCGCGACTACTTCACGTCGGACATCGGCGAAATCCTGATCGACACCGACGACATCTACGATCAGGCCCAGCAGTTCATGAACCACGTGATGCCGGAATCGGCCTCACGGGTGAAGCGCTACCGCGACGACGCGCCGCTGTTCTCACGCTTCCAGATCGAGCACCAGATCGAAACGGCGTTCAGCCGCACGGTGAACCTGCCGTCCGGCGGCGCCATCGTGATCGACCACACCGAGGCGCTGGTCGCCGTGGACGTCAACTCGGCCCGCGCCACCCGTGGCAGCGACATCGAGGAAACCGCCACCCGCACCAACCTGGAAGCTGCCGACGAAATCGCCCGCCAGTGCCGGCTGCGCGACCTGGGCGGCCTGATCGTGGTCGACTTCATCGACATGGAGGACAGCAAGAACCGCCGCGAGGTGGAACAGCGCCTCAAGGACGCACTGCGCTTCGACCGCGCCCGCGTGCAGTTCTCGTCGATCAGCAAGTTCGGCCTGCTGGAACTGAGCCGCCAGCGCCTGCGCCCGGCGCTGTCCGAAGGCAGCCACATCACCTGCCCGCGCTGCAACGGCACCGGCCACATCCGCGACACCGAATCTTCCGCGCTGCAGATCCTGCGCATCATCCAGGAAGAGTCGATGAAGGAAAACACCGCCGCCGTGCACGTGCAGGTGCCGGTGGAAGTGACCTCCTTCCTGCTGAACGAGAAGCGCACCGAGATCACCAAGATCGAGCTGAAGCAGCGCACGACCGTGCTGCTGGTGCCCAACAAGCACCTGGAGACGCCGAACTACAAGCTGGAGCGCCTGCGCCACGACGATCCGCGCCTGGAAAACCTGCAGGCGAGCTACACGATGATCGAGGAGCCGGACGACGAGGTCTCGATCTCGCGCCGCGAAAAGGCCAAGCCCAAGCAGGAACCGGTGATCAAGGGTGTGCTGCCCGACCAGCCTGCCCCGATCGCCGCGCCGGTTGCGCCCCCCGTGCCGGCTGCCGCCGCACCGGTGGCTGCTCCCGCTCGTGCACCAGCCCCGGCGCCGGCACCCACACCCGCTGCAGGTGGCGGCTTCTTCGGCTGGCTGAAGAACCTGTTTGGCGGCGCCCCGGCGCCTGCACCGGTCAAGCGGGCAGACAGCGACACCGCCAACAAGCCTGGCCCCAGCGGCCGTGACGGCCAGCGCGACGGCAACAAGCCGCGCGGCGCCGGCCAAGGCGGTGGCAATGGCAACGGCCGCCGCAACGAACGCGGTGAACGTGGCGAGCGCAATGAACGCGGCCCGCGTGATGGCGCCGGCAAGCCGGAGCAAGCCCGCGAAGGCCAAGGTGCCCGCCAGGGTGGCCGCGGTGAAGGCGCAGCGCGCCCGGACGGCAGCAACAAGCGCCGCGAAGGTGGCCGCGAGGCACGCGAAGGGCGCGAAAACCGCGAAGGCCGAGACGGCAATCGCCGCGGCGAACGCACCGACGTGATGGCGTTGGACGCTGGCGGCACGCCGCCAGTGGCCGAGCGCGGTGACCGCAAGCCGCGCGGCGAGCGTCCGGAACGGGGTGAACGGGGCGACCGCGCAGAGCGCGGTGCCGAACGCGGCGAGCGCACCGAGCGCCCGGCACGTGAACCGCAAGCGCCGGTGAGCGACGAGACCTTGTTGCAAGCCCAGACCGCCGAGGCCGCACTGGCCGCAGGCGGTGCCGATGCCGAATTGCCAGCCGGCGAAGCGGGCAGCGATGCAGACCGCGAAGGCCGCCGCCGCCGCCGCCGCCGTGGTGGCCGTGGCCGTGACGGCGAACGCGGCGAAGCTGGCGCAGCGTCTGAAGACGGTGTGAACGACGAAGGCGAAGCCGGCGGCAATGCCGACGAAGCGGTCGAAGCGAATGTCGAAACGGACGAACCCGCCGGCACCGAAGACGGCACCCGCCGCCGCGGTGGCCGCAACCGGCCACGCCGCGAGCGCAACGAGGCCGGCGAAACCGTGGCCCAGGGCGAGACCGATGGCGACGCACCGCAAGCCCGCTTCGAACCGTCTGCAGCCCCGGTGGAAACCGCGCTGACTGCTGCGCCGGAAGCTGTGGTCGAAGTGCCCGAAATGGCCGCGCCTGTGGTGCTGGCCAAGGTCGCAGCGCCAGTCGCCGCCCCGGTGGCCGCGCCGGCCCCGGTGCACTTCGAGCTGCCGATGGACGACCTGCAGCGCATCGCCGAAGGTGCAGGCCTGACCTGGGTCAACTCGGACGTGGACAAGATCCAGGCGGCGCAAGCTGCCATCGCCGCCGAACCGAAGCCGGTGCACGTGCCGCGCGAACGGCCGCCGGTGGTACTTGCCGACGAAGGCCCGCTGGTGCTGGTCGAGACCCGCAAGGACCTGAACCAGGTGCACCTGCCGTTCGACGCTTCGGCTTCCAACTGAAGCCGGCCCCCCGCGCCGCCTGAAGCTGCGCGGGCATGAAAAAGCCGCCGGGTCGTGAGGCCGGGCGGCTTTTTTTCGCTTGATCGAAACGTTGGGTTCAGCCTTGCAGGCGCTCCAGTGCCAGCTGGTAAGGCGCGTGGTGCATCAGCTCATCCCAGGGCAGCGGCGTGGTGGCCGGAAACAAGGCCGCGCGGCGGCTTTCGGCCAGCGGGTCGGCCTGCCAGCGCCCCTTCGCCTGCGCTTCGCTCACGCCGTCCAGCAGCGCGTCCAGCGGCGCACCACCATCCACCCGCGACTGGTTGCACAGCAGCACCTGGTCGCAGCCGGCGTTCAGCGCGGCAATTGCCGCTTCCGTCGGGCTGACCAGCTGGCCGCGCAACCAGCGACCGCCTTCCATGCTGAGGTCGTCGCTGATGATGGCGCCGGCATAGCCGAGCTGGCCCCGCAGGATGTCCTGCAGCCAGGTGGCCGAGTAACCGGCCGGCAGCTCATCCACCTTGGGATAAATGATGTGGGCCGGCATCACGGCGGTCAGCGAGCCCGAGAGCCAGCCATAAGGCTTGGCGTCTTCGGCCAGGATGGCTTTCCTCGAGCGCTTGTCGACCGGCTGCGCCACATGGCTGTCGGCGGTGGCGTAGCCGTGGCCGGGGAAGTGCTTGCCGCAGCTTTGCATGCCGGCCTGCAGCAGGCCCAGCATCAGGCTTTGCGCCAGCAGCGTGGCGACACGCGCATCGCGGTGGAAGGCCCGGTCGCCGACGACTTCGCTGCGGCCGTGGTCCAGGTCCAGCACCGGCGTGAAGCTGAAGTCCACGCCGCAGGCACGCAGCTCGCTGGCCAGCACGTGGCCGGCGGCACTGGCCGCCGCGGTGGCGCGCATGGCATCTTTCATCCACAGCTCGCCGTAGTGGCGCATGGCCGGCAGGTGGGTGAAACCATCGCTGCGGATGCGCTGCACACGGCCGCCTTCGTGGTCGATGGTGACCAGCAGGTCCTCGCGGATGGCCTTGACCTCGGCCACCAGCTCGGTGAGCTGGCGCCGGTCCTGCCAGTTGCGGGTGAACAGGATCAGCCCACCGGTCAGCGGATGCGCCAGGCGGCGGCGGTCGTTGGCGTCCAGCGTGATGCCGGCGATGTCGAGGATGACGGGGCGATGGTCGCTCATCAAGATGGCTTGGTGAAAGAAGAGGAAGGCATGCAAGGCGGCGGGGCGGCGTCGTCGCGACCAGGATCGGTCTCGACGACCACGAAGCTGGAAACGTAGTCGGTCTCGTCGCTGAGTGTGACGTGGGCGCGCCAGCCGCGAGCGGCAAACCAGTCGGCGAGGCCGCCATTCAGCCGGATGAAGGGCTGGCCGCTGGGGTGGTTCAGGATCTCGCAGGCGCGCCACGTCATGGGCATGTGCAGGCCCAACCCGATGGCCTTGGAGAAGGATTCCTTGGCCGAAAAGCGCGTGGCCAGGTAAGCGAGGCCCCGCGATTCGACACGACCGCGACGGTGCTGGAAGACCTGCCATTCGGCCGGCCCCAGCACCTTCTCGGCAAAGCGATCACCGCGGCGCTGCAGCGTGGCGACGATGCGGCGGATGTCGCAGACATCGGTGCCGATGCCGACGATCATTTCGATTGCGAGGCTTGGTGAATGCAAGCCAGGTAGGCGCGAACCGTCTCGGCATAGCCCAGTTCCAGCGCATCGGCGATCAACGCGTGGCCGATCGACACCTCCGCGGTGCCGGCAGCCAGGCGCAGGAACTCCGCGAGGTTGTCGCGGTTCAGGTCGTGGCCGGCGTTGACGCCCAGGCCGGCAGCCAACGCGGCCTTGGCAGTCGCCTCGAAGGCCGCACCTACCTCGGCCTGCCGCGGCGTGCCAAACGAACTCGCCCAGGTCTCGGTATAGAGCTCGACCCGGTCTGCACCAGCCGCGCGGGCATGCGCCATCGCGTCGGGCAGCGGGTCCATGAACAAGCTGACGCGCACACCCAAAGCGTGGCATTCGGCGATCAGCGGACGCAGCGTGTCGGCATCGGCCGGCAGGTTCCAACCGTGATCGGAGGTGAACTGCCCTTCGCTGTCGGGCACAAAAGTGGCCTGGTGCGGGCGCACGGCGCGCACGAAGTCCATCAGGTTCTGCAGCGGATTGCCTTCGATGTTGTATTCGACCTGCGGCCACTGCTCACGCAGCATCGCGGCCAGCTCATGCACGTCGCTGCCGCGGACGTGGCGCTCGTCCGGCCGCGGATGCACGGTGATGCCTTGCGCGCCGGCCTGCAGCACCAGCTCGGCGGCCCGCAGCACGCTGGGAATGCCCAGGTGGCGGGTGTTTCGCAGCAGCGCGACCTTGTTCAGGTTGACCGACAGCGCGGTCAGGCCAGCCAGTGGATGGGCGGCGGCTTCGGGGGCAACGAGTGGATTCATCGGGGTGGGCGCGAACGGCGGGAAGGCGGTCGGGGAACGCAGCGGTCGGTCAGCCGCGCGGCGAGGGCCGGTCCATCAGCTGCTGCGCGTCGATCATCACGTCGCGTGTGCGCAGCCGGGGCGAGCCCAGATGATAGTGAAGCAGGCCGCGCAAGGTCGTCTTGAGGGCCGGCAGGTTGTCGGCACACAGGCGTTGCAGCCGCCCCATCTCGCCAGCATCCAATGCCTGCTGGAGGGCCAGCAGCTGGCGGCCGGCCAATGGCGCTTCGCCTTGCGCTTGGGCGATCAGGCCCAGCTCGGGCCGCAGCTGGTAGGCTGCATCGGCGGCCAACGCGGCGCCGTTGCCCGTCAGCCGGTCCAGTTGCGGCAGCAGGCCGATCTCGCGCAGCAGCACGATCTCGAAGGCGCGCAAGGCCGCCTGGGTCAGCGTGTCGTCGGCCGCAGCCAGCGCCGGCATCGAGGCGGCATAGGCGTCGAACAGCACCGGGTGCGGGTCGTGCCGGGCCAGCAGCTTCATCAGCAGCTCGTTCAGGTAGAAGCCGGAGAACAGTGCGGCGCCAGAGAGCATGGGCCCGCCGCCTGCCCATTCGGCGCTGCGCAGCGTCAGCACGTCGGCAGTCTCGTCACGCGATGGCCGACTGGCGGCGACCAGCAGGCGCTGGAACGGCAGCAGCACTGGCCGCAGCTGCGAATAAGGCCGCTTGGCCCCTTTGGCGGCCACGGTGATGCGCCCCTGCTCGCGGCTGAAGATGTCCAGGATCAGGCTGGTCTCGCTCCAGTCGTAGCGGTGCAGCACGTAGGCAGGCGCGGGTGCGTTGCGGCTGCGTGGCAGCGCGGCGGTCTTGGCACGGCTGCGCGCACTGGCTGCAGCCCGCGGCTTGGCCTTGACCGGGCCGCCAGCGTCCGCCGGCACGGTCATTCGTAGCCGTAGCTGCGCAGGTGTTCTTCGGTTGCAGCCCAGCCGGAGCGCACCTTGACGAACAGTTCCAGGAAGACCTTGGCCTCCATCAGGCGCTCCAGTTCCTGGCGCGCCTCGCTGCCGATGCGCTTCAGGCGCTCGCCGCCTTCGCCAATGATCATGCCCTTGTGCGCGTCGCGCTCAACGACGATGGTCGCGGCGATGCGGCGCAGGTTGCCCTCTTCCTTCCACTGGTCGATCACGACGGTAGAGGTGTAGGGCAACTCGTCGCCGGTCAGGCGGAACAGCTTCTCGCGGATGATCTCGCTGGCGAGGAATTTCTCGCTGCGGTCGGTCAGCGCGTCTTCTTCGTAGAACCAGCCCTGCTCGGGCAGGTAGGGCTTCAGGATGGCAAACAGGCGGTCCACGTCGCTCTGCTTCTGGGCCGACATCGGCACGAACTCGGCGAAGGCATGCCGGTCCTGCATGCTCTTGAGCCAGGGCAGCATGTCGTTGCGGCGCTGGACTGCATCGAGCTTGTTGGCGATCAGCACCGTCGGCTTGCCTTCGGGCACCAGCGCCAGCACCTTGGCGTCTGCCATGCCGAAGCGGCCGGCCTCGACCAGGAACAGCACCAGGTCCACGTCGCCCAGCGTCGACTGCACGGTGCGGTTCAACGTGCGGTTCAGCGCGTTGGCATGCTGCATCTGGAAGCCGGGCGTGTCGACGAAGACAAACTGTGCCTCCTCGACCGTGCGCACGCCAGTGATGCGGTGCCGCGTGGTCTGCGCCTTCTTCGAGGTGATGCTGATCTTCTGGCCCACCAGCGCATTCATCAGCGTGGACTTGCCAACATTGGGCCTGCCGACGATCGCGATCAGGCCGCAGCGCTGGCCATTTGGATTCGCGGTATCGGCATCGGCGGCGCTCATTGCGGTAGCCGGGGTTGCGCTGTCGTCAACGGCGTCGTCCAGCGATGGCAACGGAGGAATGGGGGGCATGTCTGGGTCCACGGCGGGATTCTGAGGGCAAAGGGCCGGCGACGCAAAAGCCGCGCGCGGGCAGGAAAAAAGGAAAAGCGCCGCTGTCAGGACGCCATTGGACTCTCAGCCGCGTGGCGGCCGGTGCTGAGCGGCCTCGTCGGCCTGCAAACGGGCCAGCACCTTGTGCGCGGCATCTTGCTCGGCGGCACGGCGCGAGCGCCCTTCGCCGGTTTCCAGCACTTGCAGGCTGGGCACCGCACACTCGACCTCGAAGGTCTGCGCATGGGCCTGGCCGCGGGTGGCTGAAATGCGGTAGGTGGGCACCGGCACCCGCCGGCCCTGCAGCCATTCCTGCAATTCGGTCTTGGCGTCCTTGCGCCAGCTGTCAGCCGTGGTCGAGACGATGATCTCACCGAACAACTGCTCGACCAGGCCGTGCGCAGCCTCGTAGCCACCGTCCAGGTAGACCGCACCGATCACGGCCTCAGCGGCATCGGCCAGGATGGATGCGCGCTGCGCGCCACCGCCTCTGGCCTCACCTTCGGACATGCGCAGCTCTTCAGGCAGCCGCAGCTGGAGCGCCACCTTGTGCAGGCTTTCCTCGCGCACCAGGTGGGCTCGCACGCGGGTCAGATCACCTTCGTCGGACTCGCCAAAGCGGTCAAACAGCAGGCGAGACACCGCCAGGTTCAGCATCGCGTCGCCCAGGAACTCCAACCGCTCATTGTGCTCCGCACCGAAGCTGCGATGGGTCAGCGCGCGATGCAGCAGCTCGGGCCGGCTGAACCGGTGACCGAGTCGTTTCTGCAGGGCGTCGTGGCGGGAATCCATCGTGTCTGGGTGCTTGCGCTGGCTCAGCGGTTGCCGCCCCGGTATTTGATCAGCAGGAAGACAGGATCCATGATCTCCACTTCCTTGTCATAGGCGAAACGGATCTTCACCTTGTCACCCGTGGTGTCGATCTCCAGGTCGCTGCCGCCAATGTCGCTGATCGAATATTCGATCTGCTTTTGCGTCTCGAAGGCCCGGCGGATCTCCGGCACGCTGGATGCACCGCTGTCGGCGATCTTCTGCACCGCGCGGCGGATTGTGAAGTACTCGTTCAGCGTGGGCAGGACCTTGATGGCCACCACGCCGACAAAGGCAATGAGGATCGCCAGGAACACCATGCCCATGAAGGAGATGCCGCGCTGACGGGCAGCGCCAGCGGCACGGGGGGCTCGGATCAAGCTAGCTGTGGCCATGTCACCCTTGTCGTCAAACGCCTGAGGTCAGTGGAAGTTGGATCAATGGAAGCCGCCGATGCGACCGAGGTTGCCGAAGTTCATCCAGATGAAAAACGCCTTGCCGACCACGTTTTCGTCCGGCACGAAACCCCAGTAGCGCGAGTCCAGCGAGTTGTCGCGGTTGTCGCCCATCATGAAGTAATGCCCGGCCGGCACCTTGCAGACGAAACCTTCGATGCTGTAGCGGCACAGTTCGCGCTGAGGAAAGCGGCTGACCTGCATCTCGTTGAACGGCGCGATCTGCTTCTGGCGCTGGATGCGGTGTTCCACCGGCCCGAGCTGCTCGCTGAACTGGGCCATGTAGTGGATGCTCTCGTCATCGTAGGCTTCGCCCAGCGAGGTCAACGCAGCGGGTTGGCCATTGATCTTCAGCTGTGCGTTCAGGTAGGAGACTTCGTCGCCAGGCAGGCCGACCACACGCTTGATGTAGTCCATGCGCGGGTCCACCGGATAACGGAACACCACCACGTCGCCGCGCTGCAACTCATGGTTGCTGATGATCTTCTTGTTGATCACCGGCAGGCGAATGCCGTAGTGGAATTTGTTCACCAGGATCAGGTCACCGATCTGCAAGGTGGGAATCATCGAGCCGGACGGGATCTTGAAGGGCTCGAAGAGGAACGAGCGCATCACGAACACGACGATGATCACCGGGAACAGGCCTGCCGTCCAGTCCAGCCACCAGGGCTGCTGCAGCGCCCGGTCGCGGGCTTCGGCGACATCGCCGTCGACCTTCTCGATGCCCAGCCGGGCCAGTTCGGCGCGGCGGGCGGCGTCACTGGACTCGAGTTGAGCGGCCGCCCTCTCGCGTGCCGGCCGGAAGCGGAAACGCTCGGCCAGCCAGAAGGCGCAGGTCACTGCGGAAAGGATGAACAGCAGCAGCGAGAAATTGCCGTACCAGTAATCCAGGTACCAACCGCCAAGGTAGACGATCAGGGCGCCATACAAGGCGGCGGTGAGAGCACTCATCGGTTTGTTGTTGTCAGTCATCCACTTGAAGAATGGCCAAGAAGGCTTCCTGCGGCACCTCGACGGAGCCGATCTGCTTCATGCGCTTCTTGCCGGCTTTCTGCTTTTCGAGCAGCTTGCGCTTGCGGGAAATGTCGCCACCGTAGCATTTTGCCAGCACGTTCTTGCGCAGCGCCTTGATGTTCTCGCGCGAGATGATGTTGGCCCCGATCGCCGCCTGGATGGCCACGTCGTACATCTGGCGCGGAATGTGTTCACGCATCTTCGCAGCCACGCCGCGGCCACGGAACTGGCTCTGCGCCCGGTGCACGATGATGGACAGCGCATCGACCCGGTCGCCGTTGATCAGGATGTCGACCTTCACGACATCGGAGGCGCGGTATTCCTTGAACTCGTAGTCCATCGACGCATAGCCGCGCGACACGCTCTTCAACTTGTCGAAGAAGTCCAGCACGATCTCGGCCAGCGGCATCTCGTAGGTCAGCATGACCTGGCGGCCGTGGTAGGCCATGTTGAGCTGCACGCCACGCTTCTGGTTGGCCAGCGTCATCACCACGCCGACGTAGTCCTGCGGCATGTAGAGGTGCATCGTGACGATGGGCTCGCGGATCTCGCGGATGCGACCCAGGTCCGGCATCTTCGACGGGTTCTCGACCTGGATGACTTCGCCGTCGTTCAGCTCGACCTGATACACCACGCTGGGCGCGGTCGTGATCAGGTCCTGGTCGAACTCGCGCTCCAGCCGCTCCTGCACGATCTCCATGTGCAGCAGGCCAAGGAAGCCGCAGCGAAAGCCGAAGCCCAAGGCTTGCGAGACTTCCGGCTCGTAGCGCAGCGATGCATCGTTGAGCTTGAGCTTCTCCAACGCGTCGCGCAGCTGGTCGTATTCGCTGGCCTCGGTGGGATACAAGCCTGCAAACACCTGCGGCTGGATTTCCTTGAAGCCGGGCAGCGCCTCGGTGGCCGGGCCCGCATTGTTCGGCAGTTTCTTTTCCAGGGTGATGGTGTCACCCACCTTGGCAGCCTGCAGCTCCTTGATGCCGGCGATGATGAAACCGACCTCGCCAGCCTTCAGCGACTCGCGGTTCTCGCTCTTGGGCGTGAACACGCCCAGGTGCTCAATCGGGTAGACGGTGTTGGTCGCCATCATCCGGATGCGCTCGCCCTTCTTCAGCTCGCCATCCACCACCCGCACCAGCATCACGACGCCGACGTAATTGTCGAACCAGCTGTCGATGATCATCGCGCGAGGCGCGCCGTCGGGCTGGCCGCGTGGCGCCGGCATGCGAGTGATCACCGCCTCGATGATCTCGTCGATGCCCATGCCGGTCTTGGCTGAGCACGGGATCGCGTCATCGGCGTCAATGCCGATCACGTCTTCGATCTCGGCCTTGGCGTTGTCCGGATCCGCCTGCGGCAGGTCCATCTTGTTGAGCACCGGCACGACCAGCACCCCGAGGTCGAGTGCGGTGTAGCAGTTGGCCACCGTCTGCGCCTCAACGCCCTGGCTGGCGTCGACCACCAGCAGCGCACCTTCGCAGGCCGAGAGCGAGCGGCTCACTTCATAAGAGAAGTCCACATGCCCGGGCGTGTCGATCAGGTTCAGGTTGTAAGTGCGGCCATCACGGGCCTTGTACTGCAAGGCCGCGGTTTGCGCTTTGATCGTGATGCCGCGCTCGCGCTCGATGTCCATCGAGTCCAGCACCTGGGCTTCCATCTCTCGGTCGCTCAGGCCGCCGCAGCGCTGGATGATGCGATCGGCCAGCGTGCTCTTGCCGTGGTCAATGTGGGCAATGATGGAGAAATTTCTGATGTGGTCCATGAGCGGCAAGGGCCCGGCGTGGCGCCGGAGAAAAACAGCAGGTGCCGAGTTCGGCACACGCCAGCCACACAGATGCGCGCGCAGCGGAAACAGCTGGAAAGCTGCTGAACAAGCGCCCAAAGCTCACCCTGGCCACACGCTTGGTCGCAATGGCAGAGGCAAGCCGCATCAAGGCGGGGAAAGCGGGCAAAGAGTCAAAAAAAAGGCACGTCCAATAGAAGACGCGCCTTCCAACAAAACGTATGGCAACTGCTTGTTGGGCCTTCATTGTAGCCAAAAGGGCCCGAGTCCAAAGGCCGTCTTGGAGGGAACCGGGGTCGTTGCAGACCACCAACAAGGGCCGCGGACGATAATTGTTCACACCTTATTCACAGGCGTTGGCAGCCCGCAGACTCGTGGCGCCAACGCCACGAAGAGATTGCGGCAACGTACCGAATGACCGGTAACAAGCCTGGATTGTATCGCCCGGTCATCACAATCGCCGCGACCCAACGCCAGGTCAGCACTCACTCGCACATCGAACGACTCAAGCATCGAGCTATTGAAACATGGTTGGCGATTACAAACATGGCAACAGCTTCTCATCCAATGAAAAGACCCGCCATCCCAGTAGGTTGGCGGGTCTTTGAGCGGAGGCGGCGGGTCGACCCGCTCGACATCAACCTTCAGCGCACCGGCTGGATCACCACGTAGTTGACCCACTCGCCGCGGCGCACCAGCACCGTGACGCGCTTGGCCTTGTCCAGCTTGGCGACCACACCCCCAAACTGCTTGGCATCAGTGATCTGCACATTCTCGACCGACAGGATCACGTCGCCCTCGCGCAGGCCGGCCTTGGCCGCCGCGCCCTCGACACCCTCGATCTTCACACCGCCCTTGACCCGCAAGTCGCGCTTCTCTGCCTCGCTCAGGTCCACCACGTTCAGGCCCAGCGAAGCCTTCACCGGCGTTGCAGGCACGGTCGGTTTTTCTGCATCGAACTCACCCACGGTCACGGCCACGTCCTTGTAAGCACCGCGCCGGAACAACTGCAAGGTGACCTTGCTGCCAGGCTTCACGGCACTGATCATGCGCGGCAGATCGGTCGCCCGCTCCACCGCCTTGCCATCGACCTTGACGATGATGTCGCCAGCCTCCAGCCCGGCCTTCTCGGCCGGCTGGCCGGCTTCGACCGACTGCACCATCGCGCCGTTCGCCTTGCCGAGCCCGATCGATTCCGCGACCTCCTTGGTCACCGGCGCAATTGCCACGCCAATGCGGCCCCGGATCACCCGGCCGGTGGCGCGCAATTGATCGGCCACGCGCATCGCTTCGTCGATCGGGATCGAGAACGAGATGCCGGCGTACCCGCCAGACGGGCTGTAGATCTGGGAATTGATGCCGACTACTTCGCCGCGCATGTTGATCAGCGGGCCGCCGGAGTTGCCGGGATTGATCGCCACGTCGGTCTGGATGAAGGGCAGCAACTCACCGGTGTCGCGCTGCTTGGCGCTGACGATGCCGGCAGTCACCGTGTTATCGAGGTCAAACGGCGAGCCGATCGCCATGACCCATTCCCCGACCTTCAGCTTGCCAACATCGCCAACCTTGACGAACGGCAGGCCGGTCGCTTCGATCTTGACGACGGCCACGTCGCTGCGCTTGTCGGCGCCAATGACCTTGCCCTTGAACTCGCGCTTGTCGGCTAGCCTCACCAGCAATTCGTCGGCACCGTCGACCACGTGCGCATTGGTCATCACCAGACCGTCGGCACTCAGGATGAAACCGGAGCCGATGCCGCGCCGCGTCGGCTCGTCGTCATCGTCACCATTGCCGCCGCCACGCGGCGCATTGCGCGGCATCGGAATGCCAAAGCGCTTGAAGAACTCTTCCAGGCCAGGATCCATCTGCGGGCCGGCACCAGCGCCACCGCTGCCCAGATGCGCCTTCTCGGTGGTGCGGATGTTCACCACTGCCGGTCCGACCTGCTCGACAAGGTCGGTGAAATCGGGCAGCACCCGGGTTTGTGACCAAGCCTGTGCCGGCGCAAGCAAACCCAGCGCGGAAACACTCAGCAGCGCTGCGGCCACACCAACGCGCGCACGCTCGCGCACCGACGAAACAACACCCCCAAACATGCCTTCTCCTTCTTGGGAACCACCGCCTCTGGCGAGCGGACTGAAAAACCTCAAGGTCTCAACGCCTGTGGTCCAGCGCGGCCGCGATCCTTTTCAGGGTGTCCATGGGCACGTCGCCCATCACGGTCACCCATTGATCATCGCGCCTGGCCATCAAGGTATGGGTTGCCCCAATGGCCGCATGGACTTCGCGTTGGTGCCGCTCGGCCTGGAAAGGTTCAATGAACACCGACACGTGGGTCAGCCCATCGGAATAGATGGCTTGCAGCACGATGGGCGAATCAGGAGCGCCGGTCGGATCCAGGGATCGCTTGGCGCAATGCACTTCGCGAAAACCGGCAGGCAGCGCGCCCAGTGTCCAGCCTTCGGCATCCAGCGAGGTCGGCAGCACGGCAGGTCGCAGCACGCGGTAGCCGTCGCGCTTTTTCATGCCGGCCAGTACCTGGTCGGGCTGGGGTTTGACGCCAATGACCAACTCCGAGAATGCGGCCGACTCCAAAGTCTGCCCGCCGCTGCCAAGCACCTCGGCGCGCAGCAGCAGGCCAGTCTGATGCTCGGCCCACAGCCGCTGACTGAAGCGGGCGCTGTCCTTGGCTTTCAGCAGTACCACGTCGGCGTCCAGGCCGGCAACGCGGTCACGGCCAAGCGAACGCAATTCGTACCATTCCAGCACGCGGCGCTCCGAGCCTGACAGCAGCGACGGGAAAGTGGCGCGAGGATCGCGACGTTCAATCAACGCCACGCGGGCACGGGGCCACAGCGTCTGCACCTCGTCGTTGTGGCGCCAGATGCTGCGCGGCTCACCGTCCAGCGCTTCAACACGCTCGTATTGCTGGGTGCCATCGAAATAGTGTGCAACGCGCGAGCTGCTCACTGACCCGCCGCCGCTGACCACCAACGTGCCCTGGTAGTTTCGCGAAGCCGCAGCTTCGCTGCTTCGCATCAGCCAGGCACGCGCATCCAGCGTACCGGCCGCATCACTGGCCGCCTGCGCAAATGCCACCGCCGACCCGCTGGCCAGCAGGCAAGACACCAACACCCCTGGCCAAACCCGCCATGGCGCCAGCGAGGCGCCGATCCAAGCCGCACCCGCCATCCGCCTTGCGACCCAAGGCCTGCTCTCCGCTGTCATCTTGCGGTCAGCGGCCTTCAGGCGTGAGCGCAACCTGGCGCACACCACCGGGCGCCGCCAGCGAAGGCCCTTGCGCAAACTGGCGATGTGCCGCGAGATAACGGTCCAGGTCCGGGCTGCGCTCCATCGCATTGCCCGATTCGATCAGCGCAGCGGGCATCGAAGCGCTTCCATCGGCCTGGGCCAGCTCGGCAGCAACTGGCGCCTCGGACGATGGCCCGGCACGCCAGACCAGCGACACACCAGCCACCACCATGAAGCTGGCGGCAACCGCCGCCGTCGTGGTCCAGCCACGTCGCGCGCGGCCAATGGAGGCCACTTGAGCGCCTCCGCCCCCCGCAGCCACCACTGCCGGCTTGGACGGCGGCGCGACCAGCACCGCAGGCGCCAGCACCACGGGTTCCTGGACCAGCCTGCCACGCAGGGCGAGCAGGAATGCAGCGTCCCGCCGCGGCGCCGACGCAAGGTCGTCCGAGCGCAGCACATCCCCGATCAGCGCATAGCTGTGCCAGCTCGCGCGCAACTCGGGGTCTTGGCGCCAGGCGTCCACCGAGAGGCGCAGTTCGCGCCCATCGGCCTCGCCATCGCTCAAGGCCGAAAGGCCCTGCAGCATGCGCTCATGATCGTTCGACGGCTCCAACATCATCTCAGCTCCAGACAGCGGTCAGGCTCGACCAAATCCAGGTCACCAACGTTCACCGTTTTGTGTATCCAACAGCGGTTTCAAGCGCTGTGCGATCGCTTCCCGGGCGCGAAAAATCCGCGATCGAACGGTACCGATCGGGCAATTCATCACGTCAGCAATCTCTTCGTAACTCAGTCCTTCGATCTCACGCAGCGTGATGGCCTGCCGCAAGTCTTCGGACAAGGCCTCGATCGCCGCGTTCACCGTGGATGCAATTTCCTTGCTCGCCAACAGCGCCTCAGGCGTGGCCATGTCGATTTGTTCCATTTGCGGCCGGGAAGTTTCGTCATCGTCATCCCCTGTTGCCATTGCGGCTTCGGTGATCACGGGATCCCGCTTCAAATCGACCAGCGCCTTCTTCGCAGTGTTGACCGCGATCCGGTAGAGCCAGGTGTAAAACGCACTCTCGCCACGGAACTGCGGCAGTGCGCGGTAGGCACGGATGAAGGTCTCCTGGGCAATGTCAAACACCAGGTCGCTGTCACGCACCATGCGGCCGATCAGCCGCTCGATGCGGCGCTGGTACTTGACCACCAGCATTTCGAAAGCCTTGACATCGCCTTGCTTGACGCGCTCAACCAGCGCGGCGTCGACATCGGGCTGAAGGCTGCTCATGCGGCGGGCGCTCCCGCACCCAAAACGGGCTTCGGCAACCGCACCTGCACCGGCGGTGCACCCACCGCGACACGCAGCGCATGCCAGGCTGTCGCCCCAGCGGCACCGCGAGACATGGGCAACCAGCGCGATGGCTGCGCGGCATCGCTGCGCCAGCGCAGCAGCATCCAGTCACCCCAATCCAGCATCAAGGTCGGCACGCCAGCCGCGTCCAGCAGGCGGCCATCCGCAGCCAGCAACCCCCAGCCCGCGCCGTCCCAGCGCAGGCGCGAGACGGGTCGCGCCATCAAGTATCGATAAAGCCCCACGGCCAGCAAGGCACTGGCCACCAGCAGTGCAGACATGCCACCGCCACCCGGCAATGCACCGCTCACCGGCCGGCCCGCCTGCTGGCACCAATGCATCCACAACCAACCCATGAAGGCACTGGCAGCAAGGCCAGTGGCAACAGCAGCCAGCGCGGACCAGAGGCCGCGGCTGGCCAGCAGGCAATCGGTAGGAGGCGGTACGCGGCGCATCAGGCCCGCCTCGACAGCATGGGGCGATGCAACAACTTGGCTTGCGTGTCGGCGCTCAAATGCGCCTGAACACCAGCGTGCCGTTGGTGCCGCCGAAGCCGAAGTTGTTCTTCACCGCAATGTCGATCTTCATCGCGCGCGCGGTGTTGGCGCAGTAGTCCAGGTCGCACTCGGGATCCTGGTTGAAGATGTTGATGGTCGGTGGCGAAATCTGGTGATGCAGCGCCAGCACGGTGAACACCGACTCGATGCCACCCGCGCCACCCAGCAGGTGACCGGTCATCGACTTGGTCGAGTTCACGACCAGGCGCTTGGCATGGTCGCCAAAGGCCAGCTTGATCGCGTTGGTCTCGTTCAGGTCCCCCAACGGCGTCGACGTGCCATGGGCATTGAGGTACTGCACCGCATCGGCGTTGATGCCGGCGTCGCGCAGCGCGGCCTTCATCGAGCGCTTCGGACCGTCCACGTTGGGCGCGGTCATGTGATACGCGTCGCCGCCCATGCCGAAGCCGATCACTTCCGCGTAGATCCTGGCGCCGCGCTTCTTGGCGTATTCGTATTCTTCCAGCACCACCACGCCACCGCCCTCGCCCAGCACGAAGCCGTCGCGGTCGCGGTCCCAGGGCCGCGAAGCGGTGGCTGGGTCGTCGTTGCGGGTTGACAGGGCGCGTGCGGCCGCAAAGCCACCAACGCCCAGCATCGACACCGTGGCCTCGGCGCCTCCGGCGACCATGACATCGGCGTCGCCATAGCCGATCATGCGGGCCGACTGGCCAATGCAATGCAGGCCGGTGGTGCAGGCCGTAACCACGGCCAGGTTCGGGCCGGTGAAACCGAAGCGGATCGACACATGGCCGGAGATCATGTTGATGATCGAGGCCGGGACGAAAAATGGTGAGATGCGGCGCGGGCCGCGGTCGACGACCATGCGAGCGGTCTGTTCGATCTCCGGCAGACCGCCGATGCCCGAGCCGATCATGCAGCCGATGCGTTCGGCCGTTTCCTCGGTCAGCGCGTCGCCAGTGGGCAGGCCGGCATCCTGCACGGCCTGGATGGCAGCGGCCACGCCAAAGTGGATGAAGCTGTCCATGTGCTTGGCTTCCTTGCCGGGAACGTATTCCTCGACATTGAAGCCCTTGACCTCGCCTGCAAAACGGCAGGCGATGCCTGAAGCATCGAACTTGGTGATGGGCGCGATGCCGGAACGACCTGCAAGCAGGTTGCTCCAGCCCTCGGAAACCGTGTTGCCGACCGGGCTGATGAGCCCCAGGCCGGTGATGACGACACGTCGACGGGTCATGCGTTCAGATCAGATCGTTATGGGGCGGAACTGCACAAGGCCTTGTCAGGCCTTGGCATTGCCCTTGGCATAGTCGATCGCCAGCTGGACGGTGGTGATCTTCTCGGCTTCCTCATCAGGAATCTCAATGCCGAATTCATCTTCCAGTGCCATCACCAGTTCGACGGTGTCGAGCGAGTCGGCACCCAGGTCGGCCACGAAGGCCTTTTCGTTGGTGACGTCGGCTTCCGGAACACCCAGTTGCTCTGCGATGATTTTCTTGACGCGTGCTTCGATGTCGCTCATGACTCCTCCAGGAGGGATTGCGTAAAACGGGCCGGATTCTACGCTGGCAAGCGCGGAGCCCGGCGGGGGGATCAGTTCATGAACATGCCGCCATTGACGTGCAGCTCTGTTCCGGTGATGTAAGCCGCTTCAGGGCCGGCAAGGAAGGCGACCGCATGCGCGATCTCCTCAGGCTGGCCCAGGCGCTGCAGCGGGATTTGCTGCAACAGCGCAGCCTTCTGCGCCTCGGGCAGAGTGTCGGTCATGTCAGTGGCAATGAAGCCAGGGGCGACACAATTCACTGTGATGCTCCGGCTGCCGAGCTCACGCGCCAGCGCCCGCGTCATGCCGGCCACACCGGCCTTGGCGGCCGCGTAGTTGGCCTGGCCCGGGTTGCCGGAAGCACCCACCACCGAAGTGATGCTGATGATGCGGCCGAAGCGCTGCTTCATCATCGGGCGGATCGCCGCCCGCGAGAGCCGGAAGACGGCGCGCAGGTTGGTGTCCATCACGGCATCCCAGTCGTCATCCTTCATGCGCATGGCCAACTGGTCCCGCGTGATGCCAGCGTTGTTGACCAGCACATGCAGGCCGCCCTGGTCCTTGACCAGTTGGTCCATGCAGGCGTCCACCGCGGCGGCGTCGGTCACATCCAGCTTCAAGCCATCACAGCCAGGGAATTCGGCCAGTGCGTCGCGGATGGCCTGAGCACCGGCATCGGTGGTCGCGGTGCCCAACACGCGAAAGCCGCGCGCAGCGAGGGTCAAGGCGATCGCCCGGCCAATGCCGCGCGTGGCGCCTGTCACCAACGCAACCTGCGCGGATGCTGCAGAAGTACTTGCAACCATGCTCATGCCAATGCCTCCTTGGCCAGGGCCAGGCTGGCCGGATCGAATACGCAAACCGCGTTCAGCTCAGGTTCGATGCGCTTGACCATGCCGGTCAGCGCACGACCAGGGCCAGACTCGATCACATCGGTCAGGCCTTGCGCACGCAAGGTCTGCACGACCTCGACCCAGCGCACCGGGCCAAAGGCCTGGCGGTACAGCGCGTCGCGGATCGCTTCAGCGCTGGTCTCGACCCGCACGTCAATGTTGTTGACCACTGGCACCGACGGCGCAGCGAAAGCGATTTCCGCCAGCTTCACCTTCAGTGCTTCGGCAGCGGGCTTCATCAGGGTCGAATGAAAAGGTGCCGAGACCGACAGCAGCAAGGCACGCTTGGCGCCCATGCCCTTCAGCGTGGCGCAGGCCGTGTCCACGCCCAGCTTGGTGCCAGCGATCACGGTCTGCTTCGGATCGTTGAAATTGACCGCCTCGACCATCTCGCCGCAAGCCTGCATGGCCTCAGCGCAACCGGCCCGGACAATCTGCGCGTCCAGTCCCAGGATGGCCGCCATGCCACCCTGCCCGACCGGCACGGCGTCCTGCATGGCCTGCGAGCGAAGCCGCACCAGCACCAAGGCATCTGCCAATGTCAGGCTGCCAGACGCGACCAGTGCGGTGTACTCACCCAACGAATGGCCGGCCATGGCCACCGGCGCGAAACCGGTTTCGGCAGACCAGGCGCGGTAGCAGGCCAAACCGGCCACCAGCATCACCAGTTGGGTGTTGATGGTCAAGTCCAGCTGCTCTTTCGGGCCTTGCCGTATCAGTGTGCGCAGGTCGCGGTCGAGCACGCTGCTGGACTCATCCAGCGTCTGCTGCACGGCAGGGTGATCGCCCCATGCGTCGAGCATGCCGACGGCTTGGGAACCCTGCCCGGGAAAGACAACGGCAAATCGTTTCATGGGATCACACCAGCTTGGGTCGAATCTTCAGAAATCCAGCAGCACAGCGCCCCAGGTGAAGCCGCCGCCCACCCCTTCGAGCAAGATGGTCTGCCCACGTTGCACGCGGCCGGAACGCACGGCATGGTCCAGCGCCAGCGGAATGGACGCAGCAGAAGTGTTGCCATGCTCGTCCACCGTGACGATCAGCTTGTCGGCGCCGAGCTTCAGCTTGCGCGCCGTGCCCTGCATGATGCGGATGTTGGCCTGGTGCGGAATCAGCCAGTCGATGTCGGCCTCGGTGCGTCCAGCAGCGGCCAGGGTTTCCCGCGCCACGCTTTCCAGCACCGACACTGCCAGCTTGAACACGGCTTGACCATCCATCTTCAGCAAGGGATCGCCCAGCACCTGACCGCCCGCGACTGTACCCGGCACGCACAGGATCTCGCGGTAGCGACCATCCGCATGCATGCGGCTGGCCAGGATGCCAGGCTCGTCCGAGGCTTCCAGCACCACTGCGCCAGCGCCGTCACCAAACAGCACGCATGTCGTGCGGTCGTTGAAGTCCAGGATGCGCGAGAACACTTCGGCACCGATCACCAGCGCACAACGCGCAGCGCCCGTGCGGATCATCGAATCCGCTACCGAGAGCGCGTAGACAAAGCCGGAGCACACCGCCTGCAGGTCGAAGACCGGGCAACCGTGCACGCCCAGCTTGCGCTGGATGATGCTGGCGGTCGACGGAAAGACCATGTCCGGCGTGGACGTGGCGACGATGATCAGGTCGACCTCGTCGGCGCGCCGGCCGGCGGCCTCCAGCGCATTCAGCGCCGCGCCCAGGCCCAGGTCACTGGCGCATTGTTCGGCGGCCGCAAAGTGGCGCGCCCGAATGCCAGTGCGCTCGACGATCCAGGTGTCCGAAGTCTCCAGGCCGCGCGCGGCCAACTCGGTCGCCAGTTCCTCGTTGCTCACACGGCGCGACGGCAGCATGCTGCCCGTGCCGGTGATGCGGGCATGAAGAGCGGGCGCCGTCACAGCCGGGAACTGAGGACTGGGCAGCGAGGCGCCGGGGGCGGCGCCACCCGAGGAAGCAGAAGAAAGCGTCATGCAGCAGGTCGAACCGGCTGATCACCGGGAAGCGCAGGCATGGCCTGCAGGGTCTCGACGATGCGGTCATGGACCTGGTCGAGCAAACGGTTGTGCGCCGCATCATAAGCCCGCGACAAGGCCCGCCCAAAGGCGTAAGCGTCAGCTGACCCATGGCTCTTGAACACCAGCCCCTGCAGACCCAGCAAGGCCGCGCCGTTGTAGCTGCGCGGGTCGACCCGGGCCCGAAAGCGCTTGAGCACAGGCATGGCAACCAGCGCTGCCAGCTTGGTCCACCAGTTGCGGGTGAATTCTTCGCGGATGAACTGGCTCAGCGCATGTGCGAGGCCTTCGGTGGTCTTCAGCGCGACATTGCCGACGAAGCCATCGCAGACCACGATGTCCGCCGTGCCTTCGAAGATGTCATTGCCTTCGACGTTGCCGTGATAGTTCAGGTGTCCGCTGGCCGCCGCAGCACGCAGCAGGTCGCCGGCACGCTTGATGGTTTCACTGCCCTTGATGACCTCGGAGCCGATGTTCAGCAGGCCGACGGTCGGATTGGGCTTGCCCTCTACCGCCGCGACCAGCGCGCTGCCCATGATGGCGAACTGCAGCAGGTGCTCCGCCGAGCAATCCACGTTGGCACCCAGATCGAGCATGGTGGTGAACTCGCCGCGCACGTTCGGGATGACCGAGGCGATCGCCGGACGGTCGATGCCTTCCAGCGTCTTCAGCAGGTAACGCGCCAATGCCATCAAGGCACCGGTGTTGCCAGCCGAAATGCAGGCATCGGCTTTGGCGAACCCGTCGCGCAACTTCAGCTGCGAGATCGCAATGCGCATGGACGAATCCTTCTTGCGGCGCAATGCCACTTCGACCGGATCGTCCATCGCCACCACCTCGGTGGCGGTGACCAGCGTGCAACGCGGCCATTGCGCGGCCGGCGCCAGCGCGTCGGCGGTACCGACCAGCAGCAACTCGACCTCGGGATGCGAATCCAGGAAGGCGCGGCAAGCAGGCAGCGTGACCGAGGGTCCGTGGTCGCCACCCATGCAGTCCACCGCCAGGCGGACGCGGCTCAGCGGCGTCAAGGAAACAGATTCGGACACGGTAATCTCAGGCCGAACGGCCCGACTCACAACGAAACAGACATGACAAAACCCGCGCGAACTGGCTTCAGGACAGCAAGGCGGCGCGGGATTTGAATTGGGGAGTGAATTGCCGCCCTTGACGCAGGCGGCACACACTCAGGGCAGGCACAGGGCCGACCCATGGCCCGAGCGGACAGCTCAGGCGTCTGCCTTGGTCTTCAGGACCTTGCGACCACGGTAAAAGCCGGTCGGGCTGATGTGGTGGCGCAGATGGATTTCGCCGGTGGTCGATTCGACAGCGGTGCCCGGCTGGGTCAGCGCATTGTGCGAACGGTGCATGCCACGCTTGGAGGGCGATTTCTTGTTTTGCTGAACGGCCATGGAATTCTCCTGGGACGCCGGGGCCCCGGCGAATAACGACGCTGCTGCAGCGAGCCAGCCCTACAGAGCGGCCGCGCAAAGCGCCAAAGTCAATGAAATCGGTGAGACCTGAGGTCACCGCACCGCATCCGCCGAGTCCATGACCAGCCCACAGGGGGCAAGCCAAATCGCTCAAGGCCTTTGACCAGAAGCTCAGCCAAGAATCTGACCGAGACATCCGGCCGATGCGGCCAACTCGACCGCCCATCGGCTGTTAGCCAAAGGCAATGCGGAAAAGCCGCGGATCATAGCATGGATCGACTGCTCCAAACAGCCAGCGAGGCCGCCGCGCCGCTCAGTCCTGCTTCTTCCTCAGCTGCGCCAGCACGGCAAAAGGATTGGGCTGCGCCTCGTCTGCCTCAACCTCGTCTTCCGGCAAAGGCAGCGGCTCGGGACACACCTCATGGCGCGGCACCAGCGGCAAGGCCAGCAACAGCTCGTCCTCGACAAGCTCGCGCAGGTCCATCCAGCGCTGCAAGGCCAGCACGTCGTCCTCGCTGTCGGCGTCCATCTCGGCGGCGGACGCCTCGTCCGACACGAAACGCAGCGAGCAATCCACAGCCACATCACTGACCACCGGCCCCAGGCAGCGCTGGCAGCAAAGGCTCAAGTTCACCTCGGCCTGCAGGTGCAACCAGACCTCGGGCGTACCACCCGTCACCGGGCGCTGCTCGCCTTCGGCCTGCCAACGCACCACGGCGGGCGCAACATCGCCCGTCAACAGCTGAGCCTCGTCCAGCCGAGACAACTCGCCAACCGGCCATTGCCCAGAAATCGAACGCCCCTGCTCAGCCAGGGCAGCCACATCCAGACGCAGCGGGTCAGGTGTAGAAGAAGACGCGGAAACACTCATGCCGCCAGTGTACGGCGGTGGCGGATGGGACAATCCCGCGATGACCGAGTTGTCCGCCGCCCCACCCCCTTCACAGGCAGCGCCTCGCCTGATCCTGGCATCCACTTCCCGCTATCGGCGCGAGTTGCTGGAACGCCTGCGCCTGCCATTCGAGATGGTTTCGCCAGAGGTCGACGAGACGCCACAACCCGGCGAAGCGCCGGCCGCGCTGGCCCAGCGACTGGCACTGGCCAAGGCCCACGCGGTGGCCGCCCGGCACCAGGATGCGATCGTCATCGGCTCGGACCAGGTGGCGGATGTGGGCGGCCAGCCGATCGGCAAACCCGGCACGCACGAGCGAGCGGTGCAGCAACTGCGCCAGATGAGCGGGCGCCGCATCGTGTTCCAGACCGCAGTCGCCGTGGTGCGCGCCAGCGCCCGTTTCGCAGAGGTCCGGCTGGCACCGGTGAATGTGCAGTTCCGCACCTTGAGCGAGGCAGAGATCGAGTTCTACCTCCGGCTCGAACAGCCGTATGACTGCGCCGGCAGCGCCAAGTGCGAAACGTTGGGCATTGCACTGCTGTCGGCCATCGAATCCGACGACCCGACCGCGCTGATCGGCCTGCCGCTGATGCGCACCTGTGAGCTGCTGCGCAGCGCTGGGCTGGACCCTTTGAAAGCAAAGCCATGAGCGCCACAAATAACCCAACCGGCCGACTGCTGCTGGTTCCGAACACACTGGACCTTGGCACCGAGCCGGAAGCCATCGAGACGGTGCTCAGCCCGGCCATCCTGGCCATTGCTGCCCGGCTGGATCACTGGGTGGTGGAAAACGCCAAGAGCGCACGCGCATTCCTCAAACGCGTCGATGTTTGCGTGCCATTGCACGCGCCGCTGCAAAGCCTGCAGATCGTGGAGCTGCCGCGGCCGCGCAAGGGCGACCCGAATGCGCAGATCGACGCGCAGGCCTGGCGCGCACTGCTTGCGCCCGCGCTGGCAGGCCATGACCTGGGCCTGCTGTCAGAAGCGGGCCTGCCTGCGGTGGCCGACCCCGGTGCGGCACTGGTGCAAGCGGCGCATGCCGCAGGCGTGACAGTGCAACCCCTTCCCGGCGCCAGTTCGCTGACGCTGGCCCTGGCCGCCAGCGGACTCAACGGCCAGCGCTTTGCATTCGAAGGCTATCTGCCACAGGAGGCCAGCAGCCGAGCGCAAAGGGTGCGTGAGCTGGAGCAGCGCTCACGGCGCGAAGGCCAGACGCAGCTGGTCATCGAAACGCCTTACCGCAACCAGGCTTTGATGACGGCGCTGATGCAACTGCTACAAGCCGAGACCATGCTCAGCGTGGCATGTGGCCTGACGTCGCCCGCGGGCTGGTGCAAAACCCAGTCGGTCGCGAATTGGCGCGCAGCCAAACCGGAACTGCCAGACAAGCTCCCGGCCGTCTTCATGTGGCAGGGCTGAAGGCCTCAGACCAAGCCGCAGGCTACCAGTAAAACGGCGCCCCGCAGGGCGCCGTTCACGGTGCAGCAAGCGTCAGCTTTTTGCGCCACCCAGCAAGGCAGCAAGCTTGCGCTTGGGTCGGATGTTGGGCGAAAGGCGGGCTGCCGAAGGCACGGCCGGCGCAGACTTTTCCCATGCCGCCGGGCCATCCAGGCTGGCGGTGGGCTCGTAGGGCCGATCGAAGAACGGATCACGAGGCGCGGAACGCGACTCGCTGCGGCGCGGCGGGAAAGGCCGACGGGACTCGGCCCCCTCTCCACCCGAAGCAGCCGAGCGGGATTCAGTCCGCGGCTCCGCGCGGTACTCGGCGCGCGGCTCGCTGGCACGGCTTTCGTCGCGCTGCCAGCTGCTGCGGCGCGGACGCTCCTCGTCCAACTCCACCGCATCCAGTTCGATCTTTTTCTTGATCAGCTTTTCGATGTCGCCGATCAGGCGCGTGTCATCACGCGTCACCAGCGTGATCGCCACCCCTGACGCACCCGCGCGGCCGGTGCGGCCGATGCGGTGCACATAGTCTTCTGCGTTGAACGGCACGTCGAAATTGAAGACCGCCGGCAGGTCGGCAATGTCCAGCCCGCGCGCCGCAACATCGGTCGCGACCAGGATGTCCACCTCGCCCGCCTTGAAGGCCGCCAGGGACTTCAAGCGCTCATCTTGCGACTTGTCACCATGCAAGGCGGCCGTGCGCAGGCCGTCACGCTCGAACGAACGCGCCAGCCGGGCCGCGCCCAGCTTGGAATTCACAAAGATGATGGCCTGCTTGATGCCGCGATCACGCAGCACCTTCAGCACGGTGGCGCGCTTGTCGTCGTCGGTGACGCTGATGAAGCGCTGCTCCACATTGGTCGCCGTGGCATTCGCACGCGCCACTTCCACCAGGATGGGGTCCTGCAGGTAGCTGTTGGCCAGGCGCTTGATCTCGGGCGAGAAAGTCGCCGAGAACAGCAAGGTCTGGCGCTGCTTCGGAAGGTAGCTCAGGATGCGCTGCAGGTCCGGCAGGAAACCGATGTCCAGCATGCGGTCGGCCTCGTCCAGCACCACGTACTCGACCTGGTTCAGCACGCAGTTCTTGGCCTCGATGTGATCCAGCAAGCGGCCCGGCGTGGCGATCAGCACCTCAACGCCGCCCTTGAGCTCCAGCGTCTGCGGCTTCATGTCCACGCCGCCAAACACCACCGCAGCCCGCAGGTTGCTGTGCTTGGCGTAGGCCTTCACACTGTTCGCGACCTGGTCGGCCAGTTCCCGCGTCGGTGCCAGCACCAATGCCCGCACAGGATGCCGGGCAGGCGACACGCTGCTGGTTTCATGCCGCATCATCTTCTGCAGCAGCGGAATCGAGAAGGCGGCCGTCTTGCCAGTGCCGGTCTGCGCCGCCCCCATCACATCCTTGCCTTCCAGCACGAGGGGAATGGCCTTCGCCTGAATGGGCGTCATGAACGCATAGCCCTGATCGGCCACGGCCCGCAGCAGCTTGGGATCCAGCGGCAGGGTGTCAAAACGAGCGGGAGGGGTCGGCGCCTCAACGGCGTCCGGCGGCACAAGGGCGGCGGTTTCATTGGTCATTGCTTTCCATTATCGCCTGGAAAGGCTTGACACGCACGGAGGAAGGCGGCATGCAGCATCGTGGCGAAGGGGCTTCAGGGAATTTCCGCCTCTGGCAACCTCAGGTTTCACCGGACGGATGCCCGCTAGAATCGCAGGCTGTGCAGCCACCCATCAGCGCGCTGCGAAATCAAAACGACCTCGCTGTCATCAATGCATTCCTCGCACACTTCCGGCACCTCGCCGGTGAAGCATCTGGCCCGTTGCGGTTTGATGTTGCTGGCCTTTCATGGCCTGCTCTCCTCAGCGCTGGCAGAGCAGAACAGTGACCGAGAACAGTCGCCAGGCAGCCCAAACGCATCTGCCGAACAGGACACAAGCTCGACGCAGCTGAGGTCCACCACAGCGGACCAAACAGCCAACACGCTGAATTCCGCCCGCAATCGGCGGGACAGTCAAATCGTCATTCAGCGCGCGCCGTATGTTCCGAACGAGTTCGAACGGTACGTGCAGACGCAGGCGAACCGACTGAGCCAGTTGTCACCCAACAATGCGTCATCCAACAACGCGTCACCTAACAACGCATCGGGCAACAGCAATGGCGAACAGATTCGCCGCCTGGGCGCGGACCTGCTGACGGATTTGCCAGATGGCTTGGGCAACCAGGATCCCCTGCCCCAGGTACCGGACGACTACATCGTCAAGCCGGGCGACGAAATCGCCTTGACAATGTGGGGCTCGGCAGATGCCAACCTGCGCCTGCCTGTCGACCGATCGGGACAGATTGCTGTGCCGCGTGTGGGCACCGTCGCCGTGGCCGGCACGCGTCAGGCAGAACTTGGAAACGTCATCAGCCGCCGAGTCTCCCAGGTCTTCCGCAATTTCCAACTGTCCGCGAACGTGAGCCAACTGCGCTCGGTGCGCGTGTTCGTCACCGGCTTCGCCCAGCGCCCCGGCAGCGTCAGCGTCAGTGCCCTGTCGTCCATCCTGCAGGCGGTGATGCGCGCAGGAGGCCCTGGGGCAGCCGGAAGCTTCCGTGACATCACGCTGCGGCGAGGCGGCAAGGTCGTTGCCAAACTGGATCTGTATGACCTCATCGTCAGAGGCGACCGCGGCGGCGATCAATGGGTTCAACCAGATGACGTGATCCACATTGGTCCGGTCGGACCCCAGGTGGGTGTGATCGGCAGCGTGAACCTGCCGGCGGTGGTCGAACTCAAGTCCGGCGAGACACTGGTGGACGCAATTGCGATGGTGGGTGGCTTCAATGCGGTGGCGGATCGTTCCCGCGTGGCTGTTGAGCGCCTTGCAGATCGCGCAGCGGGCCGGGTCGCGCAAGTGTCCATGCTGACTGCGGAAGGCTCCCGCAGTGCGCTGGGTGCGGGCGACCTCGTGCGGGTCTTCAGCGCGATCAGCGCCACATTGCCGCAGGAAAAGCAGAACAAACGTGTGCGCGTAGAAGGCGAAGTTGCACGTCCGGGCGACTATGTGCTGCCTCCGAACAGCAGCCTCGCGGATGCGGTGCAGGCTGCTGGCGGCCTCACCCCAGACGCGTACCTGTACGGCACAGAATTCACAAGAGAAAGCGTTCGGCAGGCCCAGCAGCAGAACTTTGACCGAGCGCTCCGCGACCTCGAAACCGACCTGGCGAAAGGCGCATCAAGCCGACGCGTCGCAACAACCGAAGAAGTCGCGACGCTGGCGGCTGCTGACACAGCAAATGCCCGCCTCGTGGATCGCCTTCGCCAAGTCCGCCCCACCGGACGAGTGGTCCTTCAATTGCCACCCCAAGCAACCGCGCTGCCAGCAATGGGCCTCGAAGATGGAGACCGCCTCAGCATTCCCGCGAAGAGTACTTCTGTCGGCGTGTTCGGCAGCGTATTCAATTCGGGCAGTTTCATCTATGCGAATGACAAGCCCATCTCGCACTACGTGGACCAAGCGGGCGGCCCCACGCGCGGCGCCGATCCGGCAAGCATGTTCCTGATCCGCGCCAACGGCACCGTGGTCAGCGCCCGCCAAAACGGAGAGCGAACTTTCGAGGCTCAAACCGTGCTTCCGGGCGACACGGTGTTTGTGCCAGAGGAAACGAACAAGACCACGTTCGTACAAGACGCCAAGGACTGGACGCAGATCTTGTATCAGTTCGGCCTGGGTGTTGCCGGCATCAAGTCGTTGGGGCTGTGACATGAGTGAAGCCGCTTCATCTCAGGCTCAACAATCGCGTACGCTCCAAGAGGATGACGGCCTGGACCTGTTGGCACTGCTTGCCCCGATAACGACTCGTTGGAAAACCGTACTGGCCTCGGCAATGGTCGCCGGCGGCCTAGGCGTAGGAGCCAGCTACTCCGCCAAACCCAATTTCACGGCCACGGTCGTCATTTTGAGCCCACAGCCACCGCAGAGCGCGGCTGCAAGTGCGCTCGCGTCGCTTGGTGCGCTCTCAGATTTCGCGGGGGTCTCGGCCGGTGGCGGCACGCGACGTTCGCCAGACCAGTACATCGCTCTGATGCAGAGCGCAACCGTCAGTGATCGCATCATCAAGAAATTCGACCTGCGCAATCATTGGGCAATGAAGTTCCAGGTCGATGCCCGGCGACGCCTTGCGGCCACCGTAGCCATCGCTGTCGGCAAGAAGGACGGCCTGATTCGGATTGCAGCAACAGATCCCGATCCGGCGCGTGCAGCGGAAATCGCCAATCAGTATGTCGAGGAATTGCGCGCCCTCACCAACACGATGGCGATCACCGAGGCGCAGCAACGTCGCGCCTTTTTCGAACAATTGCTGCAACAGACGCGCGACAAGCTCGCGGCGGCCCAGAGCGCACTGGAAACAGGCGGTTACACCGCCGGCGCACTGAACGCTGAGCCGCGCAACGCAGCCGAGGGCTATGCGCGCATCCGCGCCGAGCTCACAGCAGCAGAAGTGAAACTGCAAGTGCTGAGGAATGGCATGGCCGAAGGCTCTGCCGAGGTACGCAATCAACGCGAGACCGTCAACGCATTGGCAGGGCAATTGGCCAGAATGGAGTCGCAAGAAAGCGCACCCAAGTCGACAGGCGACTATGTCAACCGGTATCGCGAATACAAATACCAGGAAGCGCTGTTCAACCTTTTCGCGCACGACTATGAGGCAGCTCGCGTCGACGAAAGCCGCGAAGGTGCACTGATCCAAGTGCTGGATCCGGCAACTCCACCAGAGCGCAAGTCTTCGCCAACACGGCTGAATTGGGGCATGGCCGGTTTCGCGCTGGGGCTCGTGTTCAGTGCCGCGGCGATAGGAGTCCGCAGCCGCCGTAGCGCAACGAAGCTCGACTTGGCTGAACTTTGAGGACGCATGCATGTCTGATAACTTCGCCCGCTTCCGCTTTGGACTGACAAATGTGCTGCGCGCAGTCCTTTGCGGGGGTGCGCTTGCTGCTGCACCGATCGCAGCCCACGCCTATTTGGACCCTGGCTCAGGCAGCCTGATATTCCAGTCATTGCTTGCCGTGGTGTTTGGCATTGGCGTTGGACTTCGGGTGGTGAAGACATGGCTGCGCGGCAAGTGGAACTCACTGTCGCGGCGCGGTCGCGCAGACGAGGACGACGCCGCTGAATGACCGGCGCTCCAACCCCCGCCCATCGTCACCCCGCGTCGTTTCGCGATCCTGCAGGTTTTGTCCTGGAACAGGACGGTAGGGTGCTGCGCGCCGTCCATCCCGATGCGATCAGCGACATGCAAATGCTGTTCGAGTGCGGGCTTCACGACGAACTTGTCGCCGCCGGCATGCTCGTGCCGCACCGTAAGGTGGAACAGCTGCCACCAGAGTTGCCAGTTGGCTGGGCTGCCTGGGAAGCCGAGAAACTGCCCATCATCAGCTATCCCTCGGAGTGGAGCGACGCCCAGTTGCGCGCAGCGGCACTGATCACGCTCGAAGTGCTGCGCCACGCGCTGCGCCGCGGCATGACGCTGAAAGATGCAAGTGCGTTCAATGTGCAGTTTTGCGGTCCACGTCCCGTCTTCATCGACCTTCTTTCGTTCACGCGCCTGTCTGACGACGGTCGCTGGCTCGGCTACCGCCAGTTCTGTGAGCACTTCCTTGGGCCGCTCGCCGTGCATCGTCACGTCCCCAGCTCACAGGGGCTGCCGAGCACGAGCCTCGATGGTCTTCCTCTCGCGCTGGCGTCGGCCACGCTGCCGACATACACTTGGCTCAAGCCAGGATTGATGCTGCACATCCATCTCCATGCGCGTGCGGCGCAACGGGCAAACGATGCCACGCTAGAGTCGTCGGTCCAACCGGCACGCGCCACTTCGCCGAACCGCGAAGCGCAGTTCGGATTGCGACTCGCCGAGTCTCTCGAGACGGCCGTACAAGCGCTTGCGCCGCGCTCCTCTGCGACCTCCAACTGGTCGAACTATCGGCACGACAACACATACTCGAAAGCCGATGAACAGTCAAAACTGGCATTCATACTCGCTGCAGTCGAACGCGCCGAGCCGCGGCGCAGCGTCGACCTCGGCGCTAACGACGGCCACTACGCGCGCGCACTGACAGCCCGAGGCGTCGCCTGCACGGCGGTCGAGCTTGACGCCGCGTGCGCAGACGCAATCTACGAAAGCAGCCTTGCCGCGCCGCATGGCCTGCTGCTCAACACCATGCGGGTAGATTTGGCCAATCCAACGCCCAACCATGGCTGGGCGGGCCGCGAGCGCGCCTCGTTTGCTCAACGCTTGCGCTGCGACCTCAGCTTGTCGCTGGCGCTTATCCATCACTTGTCGATCTCGCGCCAAGTGCCATTCGAGGCCATCGCCGCGTACCTAGTAGAGCTGGCGCCGCACGCAATCGTCGAATATGTCCCGCCAGAGGACCCCATGGCCCGGCAGTTGCTGGCCGCCCGCACTGGCATCACCACGAGCTATCTCGAAACCTTGTCGGCGGATGCCTTCCGAGCAGCCTTCGAGCCGCATTTCGAGTCTCTCGCACACAGTGCACCGCTGGCCGGTGGGCGCATCGTGCATCACTTCAAGCGCAGAGGATGAGCGCAACAGCATCGGACTGGCGGCGGGCGTCGCTCGGCGGCGCGGTGCTGGCGACACTCAGCTTCTTTCCGTTGCTCGACGCGCTTGCGACCACGCCCGCCTGGATGCACTGGACGGCCTTTGACAGTCTAGAGGCCGCCGCCTCATGGACTGTGACAGCCACCCTGATTGCACTGACTCTGCTCCTCGCCCGCCACCTGGCGGGCAGACGCGGCGCGGACGCTATCGGGGCTCTTTGGCTTCTGACGGGCAGCATGTTCGCGATCGTCTCGATCATCCGCCTGTCCGCGCTCGACGAGACCCTGCGCGCGCATCGAACCAGCGCAGGCTGGGTTTTCGCCACGCTGACGCCACTGCTGGTCACCGTTGGCGCATGGGCGGTGCTGCGACCAGGCCCACACCCGATCTCCCGAGTGCAGCGCGTATTAACCATCCTTTGGCCACTGCCATTGCTGTTCGCGTTCCACTTGCTACGCGCACCGTCGTTATCGGAGCATCAACGTGCCGGCCTGTCGCCATCACCGGCCCCCACGATCTCGACACCTGCATTCCCTGCATCCGCGCCAACATTTACCGCCGGAGCCAAGCAACGAACAGTCGTCCTGCTGTTCGATGAACTGTCGGTCGATTATCTCTACGGCCAGCGCGCAAAGGACCTTTCGCCCTGGCCGGCGCTGGCACGCCTGCGCACTGAAGCGACGCTTTATCGCGATGCACATCTGCTCGGCGGCGGCACCCAGTTCGCCATTCCTGCACTTTTCGGTGCGACCACGGCCGCCCCCGATGGTCTGGTCAATGCGCTGCGTCGACAGGGCCAGTCGGTGCGGATCTGGGGCTGGTACCACGACTACTGCCAGACGTTTGCACGCGCCGCGGACGAGTGTCACGCCACCAGCATCTACAACCCGCGCACGCTGCACAACGGCTTCTCGATCATCGATCCCTGGTGGACAAACATTG
The DNA here is from genome assembly GCF_041287625.1 of Ideonella sp. GTDB lineage: Bacteria > Pseudomonadota > Gammaproteobacteria > Burkholderiales > Burkholderiaceae_C > Ideonella. The sequence goes on along the minus strand of NZ_JBGGNH010000067.1, from coordinate 66,268 downwards.
CCTTGCTGCCAGCGGAAGTCCCGTTCGAATACCTGAAGTCTCCAGCAGCTGTCGCCTTCCACCGGGCCACCCTGACCAGCGCACGTGAATGGCTGGCGGCGCAGATGGCGGACCCGCGCGCCGACTTCATCTACGCCCACCTCAACGTCCCACACCTGCCACTGATCAACGAGCGGCTCGGCTGGCTTGCGGTACCGACTGCCTTCAAGATGACAGAGCAGGGCTATCTTTCACAATTCGCAGCAGTCGACGCGTTCATCGCCCAGGCATTGGCCGACCACACACGACCAACGCGTCTGGTGGTGATGTCGGACCACAATGCGCGCCAGCTATTGCCCAAGGCTCAGCATGACCATGTCGTGCTCATGAGTCATGGACCAAGCACCCGCGCCCCTGATGTCACGGCGCACGAGAATGCCGCCGACGTGATTGCAAGAATCGGCTTGGGGCTTGTAGCACCCTGAAGGCGCGGCCAGGCTTCGAGGTACGCGACCTCGGCCAGACGAGCCGGACGCACCCATGCCAGACGGCATCCCACTCGCCATTGCGAGTGACACCACCATCACAGAATCGCAGCATGATCACCCATCAAATCCGTCTAACGTCCATGCGTGGCGTGGCTTGCATGGTGGTGATCATCGGCCATTGCCTGGGCATCTTCCCGATCATCCCCGGCGCTGCGGCCAGTGGCAGCCTGTTGTGGCCGCAGTCGACCCTGGAGTTTGTTCAGCAGATCCTGGGAGTCTTGTTCAACGGCGACGCCGCCGTCATGGTTTTCTTCACGCTCAGCGGATGCGTGCTTGCCATGCAGATGGAACGCATGCCGCAAAGCTGGGGAGGAACGTGGAGCTTCTACATCCGCAGGGTGTTCCGAATCTACCCGTTGGCAATCGTCGCCGTGCTGCTGGGCTTGGCCGTCGTCCTAGCGTTGCCACGTTGGTTTGCGCAGCTCCCACCCGGTTCAGCCGATGCGATGACTCAGTCCGTCAGCGCATTGGAGATCGTGAAGAACCTGGTGATGCTCTCCAACGACCTGGATCCCCCACTTTGGTCGTTGAAAGTCGAGATATACCTGTCGATCGCCTTTCCGCTGATCTACGCACTCACCCGACGGCCGCTGCCGCTGATGATCGCGATCCTGCTCGGGATCCTGCTGATCTTCGCCGACTTCCTGCGTCACGACACCACAAGGCAAGCTGTGTTGGCATTCGTGCTCGGCGCTGCGCTGCCGAGACACGAGGTGCTGCGCCGCGACCTAGAGCGCTGGGAAACACCCCTGCTACTTGTGGCGGTGGTCGTTCTGATGGCGGCGCGCCGGCTCGTAGAACCCGCCGGCATGAACAGGGCCTGGTTCATTCTGCCGGAGACGATCTGCGCGCTGATTGTCATCCGTTCAGCATACGTAAAACGGCCTGACTGCCTCTGGCTGGATGCACCCGGAGTGCTCTGGCTCGGCGAGCTGTCCTACGGGCTGTACGTACTGCACATGCCCATCCTTTGGATCATCTCCAGCAGCCTCGCCACCGTGTTGGGCGCCACCTTCGTGAATACGCACGGGTTCGTCTGCAGCGTGGCGCTGCTGGCCATCTCACTACCGATCACGCTGGCGGCCGCAGCCTTCACTCATCGCCGTGTCGAACTGCCGCTGCAGAGACTGGGTCGCATGCTGGCGACGCAGCCGCCAACACGCGACACCTCGGCTGTACCCAGCCCGCCCTCGAACTCATCGCCGCATCAATGAGTCGGTATGGCTTCGCCTGCGGGCGGCAGATCTGCATCCCGCGCTTTAGAGGCAATCCGCCATTACTGCAGCTGCCTGGACTAACCGATCAGACAGCCGGCGACGGCCGTGGCGAGCGATGAACATGAGCCGCCCGCAGGCAGCGACCAAGCCGCGACGCTCAGACAGCCCCAGCCAGCGCGCGGCCCAGACATCGGAGGGGTGACAGGCCAGAACGAAATGACAGATCGCATGGATTTGCCCGCGATACCAGCCTTCACGGATGGCTACCAGGCGACGGACCACACCCGAGAATGACGAACGCGCACCTGTGTCGTTGGCATCATGTTGTTGGTAGATCATCACCGCTTCGTGGTCGATGTGCCAGTCCATACCAAGCGAACGCGCGAGCGCGAACACGGCCCAATCGTGGTAGTGCAGGGCTGCGGCCGCACCGGGATGGCGCAGGATGGCGTCCCGGAACTGGTGGAACAGCCGAGTCGTCATGACAAAGGTACAGCCTTGCCCCGCCCCTTCGAAGAGATAGTCGGCAGCACGCTGCCGTGTCTTCTGCGACAGCACGCGTTCGCGGCCGTTCGGCCAGCGTGCGAGCGTGGCAGCCGAATAGCCCTGCGCCTGCGAGCGGGCCAATCCCTGCACGGCACGCTCAAGCTTGTTCGGGAACCATTCGTCGTCCTGATCGGAGAACGCGACAAGGTCGAAGGTATCTGCATTGGCTGCGGCGACCAAGCGGAAGAAGTTGCCAGACGCCGACCCTGAGGGCTCGTTGTCCGCTAGCAGACAGATGCGTGTATCTGCTGCCGCGAGCATGGCAACGATCTCGCGGGTGGCATCCGAAGACCCGTCGTCGCGAACATTGATCACGACCGACACGTCCCGCTGCGCAAGCACAGACACGATCTGCCGCTCAATCACAGCCGCGCCGTTACGTGCAGCCAGCAGCACCAGCACACGCGGTACGCCAGCTTGAGGCACCTCATACGCGCCGCCTGAAACGCTCAAGCCGCCTCCTGATGCAGAAGAGGCAGCTTAATGCCCCGCCGTGATAGCAAACGCTCCGTGATCGCACTGTAAACATCATTCACGCTGACTGAGCGTATGCATGCGTACTCGTTCACCATGCCGACGCAGGTCGGCTTGTTGTAGCAAGGCCATGCAGCGCAACCGCCGCTGCTTTGCAGCACTGCTGCCCGGGGAGGCGAGAACAGCGTCGGATCGTTGGCCCCGTTGATGAAAATAGAATCGACCCCCAGCCGCTCGGCCATGTGCACGGAAAAGCTATCGAGGCCCACCATGAGATCCAGCCTCCCGAGTTCCTGCGCGAACTCCGGAATGCTGCCCGTTACCAGCCGGACCTGATCGCCGAACCGGCCGAACATTGCCTGCAGCGCCGGCAGGTCAGACGGTGCGCCGAAGGCCGTCGGCGCGATGCCGGCGCGCAACAGTGCTTCTACCAACGTGGTCCACGAAATGAAGGGCCATTTCCGGCAGTCCTGCGACGCGAACGGGTGCAGACCAACAGCAAGCGGTTCCGCCGACGCACGTACGGCTGACGGCACTGCGGCACTACCGGGTGACGACAGACCGCGCAAGGCGAGCAGCCGGTCGTTGAAAGCTTGGTAGGCAGCGTAGACGTTTGGCACGTCCGACGGCACGACATAGAGCGGAGCGCCGGGACCCAGGGGGTTGCGGATAATCCGGCTGTGCGCGTGCTCAGGCGCCCAGCCGATGTGCAATTGGCGACACACGCCCGCCAATCGCGCGAACTGTCGCTCGCGGAAATCCCCGACGTAGTCAAGCGAACAATCCGGCCGCTCACGCCACACGAGTCGTGCTCCGCGTAGCATGTCGATGAATGCCTTGTGCATTGGCCCACGACCCGTCCCCACTGGGAAATCGGACCTGACCAACTTGCAGTTCGGGAGGCCATCGAACAGGAAGGCCGTAGCGGGACGCGTCCAAACGACGTAGCGATCTGCAAGCCCCTGCTCGACGAGCTGGCGGAAATACGTGCTGACGATCGTGATATCGCCCAGATTACGGGCGGCGATCAGGCAGAGTGTCTTGGGTGGGCTCATCCGAGAGTCGGCACATCGATGCGCTGGACGGCACGCGGCCTGCGTAGTCGCGAATTCAGCCAGGAATGCCTGCGCGACGGCTCACTCGTGGTTAAACCTTCCACCCGTGGTACGAGATAGGCGAAAAGAACCAATGCGATGAGCCCCTGATAGCTAAGCGCATAAAACCCTATCCAGAACCCCGCGACGGTCTGGAACCAGATCAGGCCAGCCACCTGCTGGGCGAAATTTTCACGCGGCAGCCGGCGCAGGTAGGCCGTAAAGCAGCCGGTGAGCACCCCTGTCAGCCAGGAAACAACCGCGACACCGACCCAGGAAAATGCCATGTACCCTGACATCGAAGGCGGCAGTCGGAAGCCGCCTGATGCGATTTCGCTTACGTCGAAGGTGCCGTTGACGATCGCAAGCGTGTAAACAGAGGGGTTGTAGCGAAAGTTGCCCGGCACCAGACCGCCGATGAAGCTGAGGCCATAAGTAAGCTGGCTGTCGGGGTCAAACGCGCCGAGGAAGCTCAGGTGATCCTTGATGTCCGGCGCGCCGCGCGCGATTTCCGCCCAGAGGTCGAAGTCGTCAGGAACAACGATGCCGAGCACCACGTAGATGCTGCTGCCCAGACAGTACAGAACCGTCGAGAGCGCCAGGAAAACCGTCATTCGCAAGGACCTTCGGCTCGCCCATATCGCTCCTAGCAGAACGATGCTGGCGACGACAGTGCCCCGGTTCAGACCTGCCGCGAACAACCCAATCGACCACAGGACGAAAATTAACAGCTTGACCTCGCGCCGGTCCGCGAAGAAAGCCATGGCCAACGGCAGCGCCGTGGCCATCAGGGTTTGGGACAGGCGATAGAAGACCGCGACCTGATCGTACTTTTCCTTGTACTGCCCACGGAAAAACTTCGCGAGGAATGGATCGGGCGCCAGGATTGGCACCACACCCATCCAGACGAAGCACAGGCTCATGAGAACACATCCTGCGATCAACACGCCGAAAGTTCTGGCCTGTGGCGATGCCGATTGGGACGATCCACCGAGCTTCCCGAGTCGCGGCCTGAACCGTCTCAGCGAAGGTATCTTCATGCGCCCACCCAGAACCAGACCAGCCAGCATTGCAATGGCGCCAATGCCGTTCATCATGGTCAGTTCGGCGATGGTCTGCAGCGAAGCGACCTCGGTGTAGTCGACAACGAACAGCGGAATCAGGTAGGCGACAACGAAAAATGGCAGCCCCAACCAGGCCACCACGTTGCGCCGGCTTGGCCAGACAACCAGTGCTCCCAAATTGAAGCAGAAGTAGGCAAACAGGTTGATAAAGATCTGGACGGTCGACATGGCTCAGTCAGCGAGTCTGGAGGTCGGCGACCCCCGCGAGAACGGTATCCGGTGCCAATTGGCGCAGACAGTCCATTGTCGAGCATCCTTGCTTGCGGTAGCACGGAGCACAGGGTACGACGTGCATCAGCAGCACACTGCGTGCACCTACAGGGCGCCACAGTGCCAGGTTGTTCATGCCGTGTCTTGCGATGACCACAGGCGTACCAACGGCCGCTGCAGCATGCCCTGCGACAGAGTCGACGCCAACCAACAACCGCGCACCCGCCACGATTTCAATGAATTCGCCCCACTTCGCCCTGTCGCAGAGGTCGATCGCCTCCGGCACCTGGTCCTTCAGGCGCACGATTCGCGCCTTCTCGCCGGCGCCGCTGCCGGTTAGCACGACGCGGCAACCCTCGTCCACGAGGCGGCGCGCCAGCGTCTGCCACGACGGCTCTGGCCAATCCTTGAGCGCGGAGCCGGACCCCATGTGCAAAACGATGTAATCGCCACCGCCTGTCAGATGCGTGGTGTCCAGGTCGCGACGCGGAAGCACCGGCTTGGCCAGCGCCGTCTGCAGCGGCGGGCACCCCGGAATCAGCCGCACCAAGTCAAGGTGAAGCTCAACGATGGATCGGTCGCTTCGCCCGAGATCGAGATCGAGCCGGTGATGCAGCAACGGCCCCAATCCTGCGCTGGTGTAACCGATGCGGCGCGGAATGCCCGCCTGCCAGAGCAACCCGACGGAGTTGGGGAAATAGAAATAGAGGTCTATCGCCACGTCGTATCCGACCTCACGGATCTCGCGCAGCGCCTGCCGGCGTGTACGCCAGTACACCCTGAACCTCTCAAAGCGGGACAGATCTGCTCGGCTGATCTTCCAATGGTCGACACGATGAATCCAGTCCAGTAGAGGATGTTCATCCACGACAGGCCGAGACCAGTTCCCGACCAGCATCCCGATCCGGACGCCAGGGAATGCCGCCTTGAGCACTGGAAGGACCGCAGTGGACAAAACTACATCACCAAGATGGGCTCCGTTGGTGATCAGCACACGTTTCACGGATTGTGACGGCGGCGCCCTCCGACCCAAGGTCGCCAGAACAAGCACGGCATCAACTGCCCGAAACAATGCATTTGCCCACCGGTTGCGAACGAAATACCGACCACGCTGGGGCTGCTGGGGGGCCTGGTCAGCTCGCACAGCATGCGACAACAACGGCGAGCCCACGTCAGCGCCCCGCACGATAGTCCTGAAACCCGCGAATCCGGGACGTCAGCAGCAACCGCCAGAAACGGGCCTTGGCAAACCGCAGCAGCACGATGTTTTTCAGCCAACCCAAAATCCCCTCGACCAGTGCACGCCAAGCAAGCATCGCGATGACCCCAACAGAGCGCCGCAACGCGAGGTGCTTGGCCAGCAAAGCGCCGAAGCCGATTTCGTAGCTCTGTGTGCGCCGGAGAAAGACTGGATCTGCAATGCTCGTGAACTTCTCCGGGTGAAAGATCGAAATGGACGGTTCGTACCGCATGCGCAGCTCACGATAGAACAGGCGCAGCATCAGGTCGGGGCCTTCGCGCGAACCAAAGCGAGTCCCCGGGCCGAAGCGCGGGTCCAGGCGTTCGTTGGCGAGCGCGGTCCGGCGATAGAAAGTCGTGAATTCAAGCGAGAGGTTCAGGATGTTTCGCAGCCCGAGCACCTGGGGCTGAGCCGGCCAAATCGACATGCTGTCGACGCCGGTCGCTCGGTCAACCGCCTTGCCCGTCAGCACCGAACAGTGTGGATGTTCGCGAAAAAGCCGTGCCACGGTCGACAGCGTGTCAGGGTGGTATTCGCAATCATCGTCCGCGAAGGTCACCACATCACCGCTGGCCTTGTCCAGTCCATGATTGCGCGCCATATTGGCCGCCCTGAAATCGACGTGACTCCAGACCAGTCGCTTGAACGAACCCGCATGGCGAGCACGAATATCGGATAGAAATCCCGGCGCGTTCTGGTCGACCACAATGACCTCAAAATCCCGATATTGCTGCGCAGCAAAGCTGTCCAGGAGGGTCGCAACCTCAACATTCCGGCCAAAGGTGGCTACAATGAGAGAAAATCTCATCTCAGCGCCCTGTAAATCCTGTTGATCACGCGAACGGCAAAGAAGTGAGGATATAGCAAGGCCTTCGGCAGTTTGCACATGGGCGCAATGAATAGCCAAAACTCCCAATACTTGCCGTAACTGGGTCTCAACTCGCCAAAATAGTCTTCCGGGGAATAGTTGCGAAACGTGCCATTCGACTTGCGAGCGAAATAAATCAGGCCAGCGAAGAGTTCACGCGCCATGCGCTTATTGATAACATCAAAATAAGGCGCCGGCACACCACGCCGCTCAAACTCCCGGAATAACAAATTATAGTTGGTACCAAAGACCCGGCAAAACGGATAGCCACCACTATTACCCTCATTGTTTACGGCCAGCAATCCGTCATCAACAAGCAGATTATCATCGGCAGAAAACAGGGCTTCGAAAATCCACTGAATCTGGTTGTAGCGAGTTTCTACGTACCGATAAATATCCATGCCTGGCGAGACGAACGACTTATTAACGATGTTGCCAGTGATGAACGAGAACATGTCACTCACTTCGTAGAGCATGTCCTCAAGGCTATCCTTTGAAAAGGTCTGATACCGCCCCGCCGGCCTCTTGGGTAAATAGTCTACGGGATCACCCTTATAAGGAAACGCACGAATATGAATAACACCAAAGTCCTGACGTTTCATCCGGGGAAGCAAGACCCCAATCGCTCCGGGCATCAGCACGTCGTCGTCACCAAATATCCAGGCATATTTCGTTGCACACTCGCCATAGCATTTCGCAATGTTATTATCACCCCCTATATTTTCCGTGTTGCGCATCACCCTGAAATTATCCGGAAACATGGCCCGGTATTCGGAGAGCACATGGGGCGTGTCATCAGTTGACGCATTATCGATCACCAAGACAGTCACATCTCCGCTGGCTTCAGCGACCTGAGGCATCAGCGCAGCAAGGCACTGCCGCAGATATCGGCTCCGGTTGTAAGTCGGAATTGCTATCGTCAACAAGGGAATCAAGGTCGTTGTCATGAGGAAGTCAAAGTCGATCAATAAAACCGCAAGTCGCTACATCTGGCCATCTAGGCAGTCCTGCGGTAATAATCGCGAAAAAACATCCTGAGCGTCCAGGGGAGGCCTAGCAGCATGACCAGCGCCGCATAGCTCGCCATGGTTGCAATGACGCTAATCTGCGAGCAAAACCACACCGCAACCAGCACCGCGATGCCCATGGTCACGGAGTTCATCAGCATTGGCTCTTCTTTGTGGGCACGCATATATGCCGCGGCAGAGAATATTAAAATATTGGTCATCGTGACTGCCATCAAACAAAGCAACACCGGCAAGCTGGCGATGCGCTTCATGGGCGCAAAGTCATAAGCCCGCAAAATGCAAATGCCCATGATCACTGCCGCACAACTCAAGGCCGTAAATAGAAATGACTTCCAAAGCACCGCCCTGAACAGCCGATTCAATTCCGAACGCTGCCCCCGTGCGATGAGCATGGAGAAATTGGGAACCTTCGCCGAAACCCAACTCATTCCCAGCACAACAAGAGAGCTGAAGATCGTCAAGGTCATCCCCACTTGGCCCGCCTGGATCGGACCTTGATGGCGGAAGACCATTGGCGTAAAGAATGAGAAGATGAAATACCCACTAACCCAACTCAGTGCAATACGCCACTGAAACGGAAAAATCTCTCGATACCAGCTGATGCGCGGAGAGTCAGCCCCAATATCGTTACCGAAGGAATTAAGGCTCTCACGACGGCAGCGCAACCAGATCGCCGTACCGATGGCGGAGGCGGCTGGAAGAACTGGAGCAACCCAAAGACCGGCGCCAACCGCGATAAGCGCCCAGAAAATGAAGTAGCCAATGATCGATTGCCTCAGCCGCAATTGCGCTACGGCGCCAACTTCGCCCTGCCCCTCTGCGACTGCCAAGAATGGACTGAAATAGAGATTGAAGGATGTGAAAAGCAATTGAAGTGCCCATGGCCCCAGCCACACCTGCGGATCCAACTCACCCTTGGACTGGAAAAATAGATAGCCGAATGGGCAAATACAGACAAAGAACAAGGCCGCCGCGATCCGATACCAACGTCGCAAGAGATGGGACAGCGATGCAAGACGAGAGATATGCGAGGCTTCCCCAATCAACCGACCATCCTGATTTCGCCTAAGATGCGAGTACTCGTGGCTAACGAATTGGACAATGACCGAGTTGAAACCGAGGTCGAAAAATACCTGCATTCCAATCAAGCTGGCGAACGTGTAGTAATAGCCTTGCTCAACCGGGCTGAACTGATACGGAATCAGGACCAGGGTGATACCGCCAGCCAAGATTGTCCATCCCCGCTGCAGCAAAGTAAAAAGGACATGGGGGTCGAACTTGGGCATGGATCTAATTGTTATTCAGTGCACTTGGAATGGATCAGCTCTGACAAACGGACTCCGCCGAGTACTCCGCGCGCAGGCCACTGGAAGATCACACGTCATTGCGCCCAATCGGCCGCCGAGAGCAGCATGTCCACGCAATCGGTCAATTTGTCAAAAACCGCGTCGACATCTGCTTTTGCAAGGGCGACAACAGACTCCGGATTATCGGAGTGAACCAAGAACGCTCGCCCGACGCCAGCTAAACGGGCCGCGGCAATGTCGGAAGGTTTGTCGCCGACGAGGATAGAGTCCGCCAGCGATAGGCCATGCTCAGCCGCTGCGCGTAAGATCATGCCGGGTGCAGGCTTGCGACAATCGCAATCGACGGCCAGCGTCGGCACACGCCCATGTGGGTGGTGCGGGCAGTGGTAGACGGCAACCGCCGCAGCATCGACGCCCGCTTCAGCCAAAGCCTGGAGCATGCGCCCGGTGAGCGCTTGGAACTGGGCCTCGTTAAAGTAGCCGCGCGCAATGCCTGACTGGTTCGTCACGATGACAAGCCTCCATCCTGCTCGCTGCAACCGCGCCATGGCCTGCGCCGCGCCGGGGACGAACTCGAACTCCTCCCAGCGATGCACGTAGCCACGGTCGATGTTCACCACACCGTCGCGGTCGAGGAATGCCGCCCTCATTCGCGCAGCTCTGTAACTGGGCCAGGGACGGCATCTGCGCGAATACGTCGCACCAGTGAGCTCGTGGAATAGCCATCAACAAACGGAATCGCAAGAGATCGACCACCCCACGAGCGGGTCAATGCCGTCTCATCAAGTGCCTCCATGTCGTAGTCGCCTCCTTTGACGTAGATGTCGGGACGTAACTGCGCGAGCAGCTGCACAGGCGTGCGCGAGTCGAAGAACGCGACAAGGTCGACCGACGAAAGCGCCGAGAGCACGAAAGCACGATCCATCTCCGCGTTCAGTGGGCGATCCGGGCCTTTGCCAAGCATGCGCGCGGAAACATCACTATTGAGGCCTACGACAAGCGCGGCGCCTAATGCTCGCGCTTGGTGCAGATAGCTGACGTGACCACGGTGCAAAATGTCGAAAACGCCATTGGTGAACACAAGCGGACGCGGCAGCGCTGCGACACGCGATGCAAGCATCGAGTCGTCGACGACAATCTTTTCCAAGAGCAAGCGCGTCATGCTTGCCCCCGACGAGATTCATCGTTCTCGTGCAGCCAGCGTGCATAGCGAGAAACGCCGGTGGCGACATCAGCGAACTCGTGATGGCAGCCCGCGCGGCGCAGGTTGCCAAGGTCCGCTCGCGTAAGGCACTGGTACTTGCCGACCAGCGCGTCGGGAAACGGTATGTACTCAACCAGCCCGTGCCGCACCAACTCAGCGAGAGGCAATGGCGCCTCGCCACTCAGTTCGCGCGCGGTATTGACACTCGCGAGCGCAATCTCATTGAACGGCTGAGCCCGACCCGTGCCAAGGTTGAAAATACCGCGTGCACCTGGGTTCTGCAGGAACCATAGGTTCACGGCGACAAGGTCGTCCACAAACACAAAGTCACGCGACTGCGCGCCCGGCCCGTAACCACCGTACTCACCGAAGAGGCGTACGCATCCCTCGTCACGGAACTGGTTGTAGTGATGAAACGCGACTGAAGCCATGCGGCCCTTGTGCTGCTCGTGCGGGCCGTAGACGTTGAAGTAGCGGAAGCCCACTACCTGCTGCGGTGCAGCTTCGATCATGCGGCGTACAACGTTGTCGAACAACAGCTTCGAATAGCCATAGACGTTCAACGGCTGCTCGTACGCCGGCTCCTCACGAAAGGTGTCGCTACCGCCGTAGGTTGCCGCAGAGGACGCGTACAGCAAACGTGTCCCCTGAGCCATGCAAGCGTCGAGCAGATTTTTCGAGCAACGGTAGTTGTTCTCGAGCATATATCGGCCGTCGTGCTCCATCGTGTCGGAGCAGGCTCCCTCATGAAATACCGCGTCCACCTTCCCGAAAGCCCCTGCAGCGAACTGTCCATAAAACTCTGAACGATCAAAGTAGTCAGAGATCGTCGCCCCGCTGAGATTTTGATACTTGTGACCATCCGTCAGGTCATCGACCGCAATGACGTCGTCGATGCCGATTGCATTCAGTCCGCGGACGAGATTGGCGCCGATGAAACCGGCAGCCCCTGTCACAACCACTCTCATGCAAACAACTCCTCGTAGGAAACGCTCGCTGTGCCGAACTTGCCGACCACGATCGAGCCGGCCCGGTTGGCGATAGGAACCGCGTCGCGCAGGCCAACGCCGCAAGCGAGCATTGCTGCCAGCGTAGCAATGACCGTGTCGCCAGCCCCTGTGACATCAAAAACCTCGAGCGCCTGCGCTGGAACGTCGAGCCGGGCGCCGGCCGTAAACAACGTCATGCCTTCTTCTGATCGCGTCAGGAGCAATGCCTCTAGGCCCAGCTTGTGACGCAGCGATTGCGCACGTTGTTCAAGGTCCGCTTCATCATGCCAACGGCCAACAACTTCGGCGAGTTCGGCACGGTTGGGCGTCAACACCGTCGCGTCGGCGTAGCGGGCGTAGTCACTACCCTTCGGATCAACGAGTACCGGTTTACCTGCCTTGCGGGCCAGCTCGATCATGCGCGGAATGTGGGTCAAGCCGCCCTTGCCGTAATCACTGAACAGGATGGCGTCGCAATCGGCCAGGGCCTTCTCGAAGGAAACCAGCATCTGCGCCAGCACTTCGTGGTCCGGCTTGTTCTCAAAATCGACACGCATGAGTTGCTGAGCGCGACCTATGACACGCAGCTTCACCACAGTCATCAGTTGAGCGTCCCGTCCCAGGAGCGTCGAGACGCCCTCGCGTTCCAGCAAACGCTCGAGCGCTGCGGCGGGAGCGTCTTCGCCAACCACTGTCATCAGCGTCGAAGAAACACCGAGACGCCGCACGTTAAGCGCCACATTTGCGGCCCCGCCGAGGCGGTCTTCCTCGCGCGTGACACGCACAACCGGCACAGGTGCCTCTGGCGAAATTCGCTCCACGTCACCGAACCAGTAGCGGTCCAACATGGCATCACCCACGACAAGGACGCGTGACTTGGCAAGGCGGGACTTGTCGGGCACGGTCATGGGCATGCTCACTCCGCAGCGCAGAGGCCAAGGCCTCGCTCAATCTGGCCACACAGGGTGTGGCCGATGAGAATGTGGGCCTCCTGGATTCGCGCTGTGGTCGGGCTCGACACGATGATGGTCACGTCGCACAGCGCCCTCAGCTTGCCACCCGAGCGCCCCAGCAAGCCAATCGTGTGGATACCCATTTCCTTTGCAGAAGTCACTGCGCGCAGCACGTTCTCAGAGTTGCCTGAAGTCGAGATGCCAACCAAGCAATCCCCGGGACGTCCCAGTCCTCGCACCTGGCGATCAAAGACGTGGGCAAACGAGTAGTCATTGGCGATGCAGGTCAGCGCCGACGTGTCAGTGCTGAGCGCAATCGCTGCGAGCGGACGACGGTCATCAACGAACCGGCCCGTGAGTTCTGCGGCAAGATGCTGACTGTCAGCCGCCGAACCGCCATTGCCGCAAAACATGACTTTATTGCCTGCACGCAGCGATTCAACAAGCACAGCGGCAGCGGCGTCCACATCGGCCGACAAGCTATGCAGCTCGGCGAACAACGCGAGATGTTCTTTTAGATTGTCAAGATACAGCGAGCTCATCAAGCTTCCTAAGGAAATATCAGGGACGAATAGATAGAAATGGGGGACAAATCCCATGAGAACCAAGTGACAAGAAGCAACGCAGTGCCACTGTCAAACCGCAAGAATGGCTTGAGGTGTCCCCGCCCTTAAACTCTGTACCCATGTCCTCAATTTCAGATAACACTGGCAATTTATTCATGAATGACAAGATGTCGCGGGACATCAGACTAATCGAGGGTCAAAACTGCGGACGGTACGCCGAAACCCTTCCGAAAGACCTGTCATTGCTTGCCACCCAAGCGCCTCGATACGAGCCACATCAGGAACGGATCGATTGACCTGGCTTTGCAGATAGCCAGTCGGTGCAGCCGTCGAGCCTGCCAGCTCTACCTTGAGACCCAGATCCGGAAACAGCTGTGTCATCAAATGAGCCAGATCCCGTATCGATGTCTCGGCAGCCGGATTGCCGACGTTGTATGCCTTGCCTGCCTCGCCCTTGAGCAACGCAGTGAAGAAGCCAGTCGTCGCGTCCGCCAGATAGCAGAACGGCCGCATCGCGAGGCCATCGCTCTTGAGCACGATATCGCGTCGCGCCACGACATCCGCCACAAAATCAGCGAACACCCGTCCATCGGTCAGACTCATACCGGGGCCGTAGGTATGGAACGGGCGAACGATGCGGGCGGGCACCCCAAATTGTTGGGCCCACGAGACGCACAAGGTTTCACCCATGCGCTTGCTCTCGCCGTAACAGGCACGCACGGTAGCCGGATCGAGAAAGCCGAAGTCAGTCTCGGTGAGTCGACGCGAGCTATCGACGGGCACGCCGTAAACCTCGCCGCTGCTGAAAAAGAGGAAAGAGCGGGTCTCGCCGCCAGCAGCGTGCCGCAGCAGGTGACTCGTGCCGATGGTGTTGGCTTCCAGCGTGCCGACTGGGTCGACGCCGTAGAAGCGAGGGCTGGCCTGGCTCGCCGCATGGACGATGTAGTCGGCGGCCATGAGATCGGGCGGCAATGGCGTCGATACGTCGTGCTCCACCAGCGTCAGGCCAGCATCGAGCAGGTGCGCCAACCTCGCGGCGGCGCGCTCGCGGCTACGCACCAAGCCGACGATCCGCATCCCGGCGCCACGCCTATTAAGGACGGCCAGTGTCTCCACCATGTACGCAGGCAGGAAGCCCGAGGCGCCGGAGATAAGGACGGTCGAACCGTTGAGTTCGTCCCAAGGCAAGGGCTGGGCCAGGATGCGCTGCACATCCTCCGCGATCACCGGATTCATGGCCACGCTCATCTGACTCCCTGATGGTCCCGCAGGCGACGCATCACACCCAGGCGTCGCGCATGCCAATGCAAGGACTTTTCGATAGCAGCCTTCACGCCAACGGTCTGGCGCACACCCAGGGTTGCCATGGTGTGCGCAAGATCGGGAAAGAAATCGTGATTTCGGCCGCTGGCTCCGGGCCGGCTCTTATGGACCTGCTCCGGAGCGGATGCAATCAGGGATGCGACGAGCGACGCCACATCGGAATGGCTAATGGGCTCCTCTCCGCCGAGGTTGTAGGCCTCACCGTCTCGCCCATCGAGCAGAAGTTTCAACAACCATGCCGCCGCGTCGCTGCCGTACAGGTAGCCGCGCCGCGTCGCACCATCTCCGTGAATGCGGATGTTGTTGCCTGAAAGTGCGTCGCGCATGAAGTTGTTCAGTGCCCACGGTGCGTCAAGCGCTTGGTAAGGCCCAATGAACGTGAATGCGCGAGCGGTGCTCACCGGAATTCGATATTGGCTTGCGTAGGCCGTAGTCAAGCTCTCAGCGGACCGCCTCGCTTCCGCGTACACGTTGTGCAAACGCGTGAAATCGAGCGCGCCGATGGCGCTCTCATTGAGCGCCCGATCGCCCGGCACCCCGCCGAGCACCAAGCCGGAACTGATGTTCACGAAACGCTGCAGAAGTTCGAGTCGCGCAGCGGCCGCCAGCGCGTGACCGACACCGTGCACGCTGGTCTCAAACACCTGGCGCGGGTCCGAGGCGTGCATGCGCGGATCTGCATGGCCTGCGGCGAACAGCACAAGCGTGGTGTCGCGTGCGAGCTCGAACGGCGAGCGCACGTCCATCGTCTGCGCTGATACGAAATCATGGTTCAGGTGAGGATGTGCCTCCAGCCAAGCCGCAGCGCTGCGGCCAAGCAGGTCGATGCGCACTTGGCTGCCAAGGTCCTTATTGAGCGCGGCAACGGCCTCGGCAAGCCAGGCTCCAACGAATCCTGTGCCTCCGACGACGGCGATGCGATGCCCGGTCAAGCGCTTGGATAAGTCCCCCAAGCCCCCCAGCGAAACAAGACAGTCATTGCGCAACGATTGCTGGAGCTCGTCAAGCATGTTCAGCGCCTTCGCGGGCTTTGCTGGCCTTCAGCTCCAGCGCCACTTCGAGGATCAGGCTCTCCTGGCCCGCAACAGCGTTGCGCCGCCCGAGCTCGAAGAAGATGTCTCGCGGATCAACGCCGTGTTCCGCTCCAATGCTGTTCACCTGCTTGATGAACCCGGAGAACACGCCGGACATGCCACTGACGATGCTCGTCGAAGAGATGTACGGCAGCGAAGGAATCATTGTTTTCTCGGCGAGGTCAGCCGCATCGAGCATCTTGTAAAGGTCGATTCCTGTCGAATAGCCCATCTGCTGAAACACGGCGACCAGCACCTCGAGTTGGGCATTGCCGGCTCCGGCGCCGAACCCGCGCGCACTGCCGTCAATGATCGTGGCGCCCGCCTCGACGGCCGCTACAGAATTTGCGATGCCCATGCCGAGGTTGTTGTGCGCGTGGAAGCCCACGGGGATGTTGAGCGCGTCGACCAGCGCGCGGATACGGCGTGTAACCTCGGCCGGCAGGTAGGCACCCGCCGAATCCATGATCACCAGACCCTCGGCGCCGTAGGCTTCCATCTTGCGCGCCTCGTCCGCGAGCGTCTCGGGCGAGGCCATGTGGCTCATCATCAATACGCCGTAGACCTCCTTGCCGCTTTTTCGGGCGAAGTCAATGTGGCGCTGCGTGATGTCGGCCTCGGTGCAGTGCGAGGCGATGCGGAAGACATCTACGCCAAGTTCCAGCGCCATCGTGAGGTGGCGATGGATGGTGCAGAAACCCGGAATGGCGTGGATGGCCATCTTGGACTTTGTCAAGCTCTCACGCGCCGTGCGAAGAATTGTTTCGTCGGTCAGCAGGCATTCGCCCACCAACATGGACGAGGCCCCAAGGCCGTTGCCGTGTCCTACTTCGACGATGGGAACGCCAGCGTTGTCGGCCGCCTTGCAGTAGGCAGCAAAGTTTTCCTTGGTGATCTGATGGCGCACAGCGTGATTGCCGTCCCGCAGGGTCGGGTCGCTGATGAGGATCTGCTTGCTCATGTCGGTCACCTCCCACCCTGGCGGGCGATAGTTTCAGCGATGCCAATGGCGGCACAGTTGATGATGTCAAGGTTGCCAGCGTACCGCGGCAAGTAGTCACCGTTGCCCAGAACCTTGACGGTTGTCATGACCTTGCCGCCTTCGATTGTGGGCGGCACGATCAGCTGATAGCCCGGCACGTACGCGACGATGCGAGCCATCATTTCATCGACCGAGGCTCGAATTGTCTTCAGGTCCGGATTGCGGATCTTCGCGTAGATGGTCGTCTGCATGTCGATGGGCGGCCGTGCTGGATTCAGGATCAAAATGGCCTTGGCCTGCTTTGCGCCACTGAATTTCAGCAAAGCCTGTTCGGTCGTCTCGATGTATTCGTCCAGATTTGCGCGGGTGGCTGGCCCCGCACTGCGCGATGAGATGCTGGAGGCGACTTCGATGTAGTCGATGTCGTCCTGAACAGCTGCGATCGCATTGGCGATCGGCACCGACGCCTGGCCGCCGCAGGTGATCATGTTGATGTTGCGCGCGCCGCTGGCCACGATCTGTTCGGAATTGATGGCCGGCACGCACAGATCGCCGACCTTGGCGGGCGTCATGTCGATCACGGTCTTGCCCAACCTCTGCAGCACGGGCCAGTGTTCGAGATGCGCGGCTGCGGAAGTCGCGTCGAAGACGATGTCGATATCGTCGGCCTGCGCCACGATGCCGTCGAGGCCACGGTCGGAGATGTTGACGCCTAGGTTACTGGCCTTCTGCATGCCGTCGGATCGGAAGTTGCGACCGACGAAAAGGGTGCATTCCAGCGCCTCGGACCGCATGGCCTTAATCAACAGGTCGGTACCGATGTTGCCGGTGCCGAGGATGGCAACACGCGCTTTCTTGATCATGAATTTCCTTCTTGGGCTCAACGCAACGACGTCGACTTCGGATGCACGCCAACGATCATGGCGTCGGTCAGCGCCTCGAGCGACACGAGCGGTGACAGGTCCTCGAGCGGTGGCGACACGAGATCGCCGTTGGGCTTGGCAACGAGACCCAGCTTCGGCGTGAAGAGCTGTTCGGGGTGCATGAAAACCTCGCAGATGACGGGGCCTTCACAGGCCTGGACCTTCGCCAGCACGTCATCGCACTCTTCCCAGCCGCGGATCTGGAACGCCGGCATGTCGAAAGCCGCGGCGAGTTTGCTGAAGTCAGGACACGAAATGCCGGAGGACTTGGTGGTGCCCACGTAGCCCGCCTTGTTGAACAGCGCGTTCTGCGTATGCTTGATCATCAGATAGCCGTCGTTGTTGAAGATGAACAGCTTGATCGGCAACTGATGGTGCACGATGGTCTGCAGCTCCTGCAGGTTCATCATCATGCCGCCGTCGCAGTTCAGGCACATCACCTCGCCGCGATCGGTGGCAAACGACGCGCCGATCGCCGCCGGCAGGCCATAGCCCATCTCGCCGAGGCCGGTCGAAGTCATCAGACGCTGGCCCGGGCCGAACTTTAGTACCTGGTGGCCACAGAGCAGCGCGGTGCCCATGTCGGTGACCACGACCTGATCGGGCTTGAAGAAGCCGTTCAGGCGCTCCATGAAACGGTACGAATTGATGAAGCCTGCCGGGTCGGCATGCTCCTCGCCCACCCACGGGAACTCGCGCTGGTAGGCCGTACAGCGCTCATTCCATGCCGCCTTGGAACCCACGCCGCCGGTGACGGCTTCGGAAAGCTCACGCACGAACACGCCAGCGTCCGCGCGGATGTATTCCCGAACGCGCGAGGCCAGCTTGCGGCCCTCCTCAAGGTCGATGTCCACCACGTCGATCTGCGCGCCACGCGCCAACTCGGTGAGGTCGTAGCCAACTTGGGGAATAGCCAGACGGGTACCGATCGCCAGCACGTAGTCGCAGTTCTGCAGCGTGAAATTCGCCGCGCGCTGGCCGTAGACGCCAGCGCGGCCGGCAACGCGCGGATGGCTGGAGTCGAGCATGTCGATGCCCGCCCAACTCACGAGTGCCGGCAGGTCGAGTTTGTCGAGCAGCGCAGGCAGTTCCTCGACGGCGCCGGCCAGTCGGATGCCGTTGCCCAGCCACAGCAATGGCCGCTCGGCCTTGCGCAGTGCCTCGACGATGCGCGCCATGGCGCCCGCAGGCACCGGTGTCGGCTTGTCGGTCGGCGATATGAAACGCTGGAGCTTGCTGGCGTCGATGCGCGTCGACTGAATGTTCATCGGGATCTCGACGTAGGTCGGACCCGGCCGGCCTTCGAGCGCGACGTGTGCCGCCTTCTCCAGCTCCAGCAGCGTCAGCGCCGGATCAAGCACGCGCACCGAGCTCTTGGTGACCTTCTCGACCATGCCCGACGAATCGTAGCCTTGCACGCCCCACATGCGCAGCAGCGGGCTGTCGCTGGTCATGTACTTCGAGTTCTCGTTGCCAGCGATGACCAGGCCGGGAATCGAGTCGGCCCAGGCCGAGACGATTCCCGTCACGCCGTTGGTAGCGCCACCGCCCGTGGTCAGCAGCGCAGCGGCGAGCTTGCCGTGCATGCGGTAGTAGGTCTGCATGGCCATCGTCGCAGCCTGCTCGTGGTGGACGCAGACGATCTCGGTGTAGCCGTGCCGGCTGATCGATTCGAACAGGTGAACATTGCCCGCGCCGATGATGCCGAACGCGTGGCGGATGCCCAGTTCCTCGAGCAGGATCGCAACCTGGTCGCTGACTTTGACTTCGTTGGTCATGGTGATCAGAAATTGAGGCCGAAGAACTCTTCGAGCTTGTCGACAACGTAGTCGAGCTGTTCGTGGGTCAAACCCGGCCACACGCCCAGCCAGAACGTCTGGTTCATCACCGTGTCGGTGTTCGTCAGCTCACCGCTGACGCGGAAGTTGCGGCCGATCATGTAAGGCTGGCGCGTCAGGTTGCCTGCGAACAGCAGGCGCGTGGCGATCTTGTTCTGGTCGAGGAAGTTGATGAGGTCGGCGCGCTTGACGCCGGCGTCCTCCTTGAGCACCAGCGGGAAGCCGAACCACGACGGCTCAGAGTTGGGCGTCGCCTCGGGCAGGTGCAGGAACTGCCCGCAGCTGGCCAGGCGTTCCTTCAAGTACTTGAAGTTCGCCTTGCGCGCGGCGATGAAGTCCTCCACCCGGTCCATCTGCGCCAGCGCGCAGGCAGCCTGCATGTCGCTGATCTTCAGGTTGTAGCCGAGGTGACTGTAGGTGTACTTGTGGTCGTAGCCTTCCGGCAGCTCGCCCAGCTTCCAGCAGAAGCGCTTGTTGCAAGTGTTGTCCTTGCCGGGCGGGCAATAGCAGTCGCGACCCCAGTCGCGGAATGATTCGGCAATGAGCTTCAGCTCGGGGTCATTGGTGAACACTGCGCCGCCCTCGCCCATCGTGATGTGGTGCGCGGGGTAAAAGCTGAGCGTGCCGATGTCACCGAAGGTGCCGACCAACTGGCCGTTGTACTTCGCCCCGAGTGCGTCGCAGCAGTCCTCGACGAGCCACAGCCCGTGCTTCTTGCAGATCGCGGTGACAACATCCAAATTGAACGGATTGCCCAGGCTGTGCGCCAGCATGATCGCCTTGGTCTTTGGCGAGATGGCGGCTTCGATCTTCGAGGCGTCGATGTTGTGCGTCGCGAGATCGACGTCTACAAAGACCGGCACGGCGCCGAACTGCAGGATCGGGTTGACGGTCGTCGGAAAGCCGGCAGCGACGCCAATGACCTCATCACCCGGCTTGATCGCGCGCTCACCCAGGCGATCGGAAGTTAGCGTCGAGAAAGCCACCAGGTTCGCGGACGAGCCGGAATTAACGGTGATCAGGTGCTTTACACCGAGGAATTTCGCGAGGCGTTCCTCGAACATCGCGTTGAAGCGGCCCGTGGTAAGCCAACCGTCAAGGCTGGCCTCGACCATCAACTGCAGTTCCTTTGCGCCGATGACCTTGCCCGAAACAGGCACCGCACTCTCGCCCGGCACGAATGGCCGGGGGGCGTGCACCACATCGGAGAACTGCTGGACCAGCGCCGCGATCTCGGCGCGCAATTGATCGGGGGTCTTCTTGACGAAATTGATGGGGGCTGCGGTCGTCATGCAATGCTCTTCGAGTCGTGTGTGTATTGGGCAATCTGCTGCAGGCACAGGGCGCGCACGTCCTGCTTGGCCAGCCAGGCCTGATGCCAGGTGACGATGTGGCGCAGTGCGTCGGCAAGGCGCCAGCTGGGTTGCCAGCCCAGGCGAGCCCTGGCCTTGGAAATGTCGAGCTTGAGGTAGTTGGCTTCGTGCGGATGCGTGCCGCCGTCGAGCTGCCAGCGGGCGCCGCGACCCCACTGGTCGACGAGCTGCTCGACGATCCACTGCACCGGGCGTGCATCCTCTTCGCGCGGGCCTAGGTTCCAGCCTTCAGCGAAGGAGGCGCCACCTTCCCACAGCCGCTGAGCCAGCACGAGGTAGCCGGCCAGCGGCTCCAGCACGTGCTGCCAGGGGCGCGTGGAATGCGGGTTGCGAATCACCGCCGGCTCGTTGCGCTCGAACGCGCGCAGGATGTCGGGCACCAGGCGGTCGGTCGCCCAGTCGCCGCCGCCAATGACATTGCCCGCGCGTGCGGTCGCCAGCGCCGGGCCGCCCTGCTGGAAGAAGGACTGGCGGTAGGCACTGGAGACAAGCTCGGCACAACCCTTGCTGTTGCTGTAAGGGTCGTAGCCGCCCATGGGTTCGTCTTCACGGTAGCCCCAGGCCCACTCCTTGTTCTCGTAGCACTTGTCGGTGGTCACGTTGACGACCACGCGCACGCTGGGCGTCTGGCGCACGGCTTCCAGCAGATGGACCGTGCCCATGACGTTGGTGGCATAGGTCTGCACCGGCTCGGCGTACGACAGCCGCACCAGCGGCTGTGCCGCCATGTGGATGACGATGTCGGGCCGGAACGCCACCATCGCCGAGCGCAAGGTCTCCAGGTCGCGGATGTCGCCCACCGAACTTGCCATGCCGTGGCCGACGCGCGCCTCGGTGAACAGGTTATGCGGGCCCTCGGGCGCCAGCGCCAGGCCTTGCAGCTCCGCGCCCAGACTCTGCAGCCACAGGCTCAGCCAGCCGCCCTTGAAGCCGGTGTGACCGGTCAGGAAGACGCGCTTGCCGCGCCAGAACGATGCGTCGACGCTCATGCGCTCAGTCCCATTTCTTCCACGGCGCGCGTCCGGAAGCCCACAGCTCTTCGAGGTGGTGCTTGTCGCGCAAGGTGTCCATCGGCTGCCAGAAGCCGCCGTGCTCGAACGCCATCAACTCGCCCCGGTCAGCCAGGTTGACCAGCGGCTCTTGCTCCCAGATGGTCGAGTCGTCTTTCAGTTCCGAGAGCACCTTGGGCGACAGCACGAAGAAACCGCCGTTGATCATTGCGCCGTCGCCCTTGGGCTTCTCGCGGAAGCTGTTGACGCGGCCGTCCTTCATGTCCAGCGCACCGAAGCGGCCTGGAGGGAAAGTAGCGGTAAGCGTGGCCGCCTTACCGTGCGCACGGTGGAACGCGATCGACGCCGAGATGTCGATGTCGCTCACGCCGTCGCCGTAGGTGAAGCAGAAGGCCTCCTCGTTTTCGACGTACTTGGCCACGCGGCGCAAGCGGCCGCCGGTCATCGAGTCATCGCCGGTGTCTACCAGCGTCACGCTCCACGGCTCCGCGCGCTTGCTGTGCACTTCCATCTTGTTGTGCGCCATGTCGAAAGTGACGTCGGACATGTGCAGGAAGTAGTTGGCGAAGTACTCCTTGATCACATAGCCTTTGTAGCCGCAGCAAATCACGAAGTCGTTAATGCCGTGGTGGGAGTACATCTTCAGGATGTGCCAAAGGATAGGCTTGCCGCCGATCTCGACCATGGGCTTGGGCCGTGTCGCTGTTTCCTCGCTGAGCCGGGTGCCAAGGCCGCCGGCCAGAATCACTGCCTTCATTGGAGTCCTCACCTACAGGGGAAAAAAGCCGGCTCAGTTGGAGCTGACAAAGGCATCAAAGAAAAACCGTTTGGGATCCAGCCCGGCCGCCAACAGCTTCTGCTGCGCACCGTGGATCATCTGTTCTGAGCCGCATGCGTAGACCGCCGCGTTCGCCAAGTTCCGAACTTCGGCCAGCAGCACGTCCTGCACATGGCCGCGTGCACCCGTCCAACTTGCATCGGCACGAGACAGCACAGGCACGTATCGCAGTGTGGCGAGCGATGCAGCAGGATCAACGTATAGGTCGGAAGACTGTCGACCGCCCCAATACAGGGTCACAGAGGCCGGCTGCACTTCTGCAGGCATCTCGGCCACTTGCGCCAGCATGGACAACATCGGCGCAATGCCGGTGCCGGTGCACAACAACATGAGGTCCAGTCCTGCTACCGGACGAAGGAAGAAGGTGCCGCGCGGCCCGACAAAGCGGAGCAAGTCGTTGGCCTTGGCCTGCTCGAACAAGTAGCGGCTGAACTCACCGTGCTCCACCTGCCGGATCTGCAGCTCAAGCTGTCCAGCTCTCGCCGCCGCACTCGCGATTGAGTAGCTGCGACGCACGCCTGTCGGGCTGGTCAGGTCAATGTACTGCCCTGCCAGAAAGCGGAAAGCCGCAGTTGGCGGCAGGCGCAGCACCACGCGCAACACATCTGGTGCCAAACGATCCAGCGAGGCGATGCGCGCTGGCAAGGTCTTGGACGCGATGCCGGCCAATGCGCCAAGGTCTTCGATGTCCAACTGCAGATCGCTGCGCGCCTCGTGTGCACAGGTCAGGATCCACCCCGCTTCGGCTTCCTGCTGAGACAAGGCCGTAGCCTCACGCAGCAGCCCCACATGGCCTGATATCACTTTGGCCTTGCAACTGCCACAACGACCGGTGCGGCAACTGTGCTCAATGACAACCTGCTGAGACAAGGCTGCATCCAACACCGTGCTGCCGGGCTCGGAGATAAACTGGAGGCCACTGGCCAAGGTCACGATGGTCATGAATAAGAACGTGCCCAATGGCTCAATTGACAGTGTCAGGCGCGCGTGAACCTGAAGCTTGCTCACCCAGGACCGCCCGCAGACGATCAATCTCGTCACGCAACAACTCGAACTCTTGCTCCTTGCGACGAAGAAAGCTTTGCGTCAGTTGCAAGCGATGGCGCACGCCATCCGGCGTCAACACATAGAGGTAACTCAACTTGCTGTCACTACGCCGAAAATTGCCTGCCTTCACCAAACCCTTGTCGAACAAGGCCTTCAGCAAGTAGTGCGCTTTGCCGAGACTGATGCCCATGGCCTGCGCCAGCCGCCTCTGAGAGTACTCAGGGTGCTGCTCGATCAGACTCAACAATTCCAAATGCGAGCCTTGAGTGTCCGATCTGTCGGAAGGCGAGTGTTCAACCATTGAACTGCGATTGTAACCCAACGGGTTCCGCCGTCATCGACAACAGTCGGGGGCCCCACAGGGCCGCCCGCCCCCACGCGATCAAAGCGCCTGGGATCAATACGCCCCGTGGCGCCCCACCATGACCTTGACCGTGCGCATCACGATCATGAAGTCAGTGAACACGTTCCAGTTCTCCACGTAAGCCTTGTCGAGCTGCACGCGCTGGTCATAGTCGAGGTCGTTTCGACCGCTCACCTGCCAAAGACCGGTCAGGCCGGGCGGCACGCTGTGGTAGTGCGCTTTCGCATCGCCGTAATAGCGATCAAGCTCAGCCTGCACCACTGGGCGGGGCCCGACAATGCTCATTTCGCCGCAGACCACGTTCCACAACTGCGGCAACTCGTCCAGGCTGGTCTTGCGGATGAAACGACCGACGCGCGTGATGCGGGGATCGTCCTTGAGCTTGAAGTCGCGCTCCCATTCGGCGCGAGCTTCAGGGCTGCCATCAAGCAGTTCTTGAAGTACCTCATCCGAATTGGCGACCATCGAGCGAAACTTGTAGCAGTTGAACAGTCGCCCGTCCTTGCCGACCCGCTGGTGGCCGTAGATAACGCCAGGACCGCTGCTGAGCCGCACCGCAAGCGCGATCAGGATCATGAGCCAGCCAAACAGGGCAAGGATCACGACAATGCTGATCAGGTCGAACAAGCGCTTGAGCGCGAAGCTGAAGGGGCCGAGGCCAATCTGTTGCGCCTCCTGGACATCATTCATGCTCAATGCTTCCGAAACACCTGCGCTGGATGCCGGATGCGAGCCACCCAGATCGCGGGGGCCATCATCTCTGTACATGTCGTTCCTCTCGACAAAGGGCTCGGTGCGCAACGAGCTCTCGGAGCTGGCGGGTTAGGCCCAAAACCAAGCATTATCCCCGCGACCCCAAAGGTAAAGAAGTGAAAACAACACTGTTGTCGGGCATTCGGCGCAAGCAGGTGATCAGCGCCGCCCGTATTCCTTGACAAGGGTGCTCAACGCCTCTCGCACCAGATCGGCCGACTGCACCGGTGAACTTGCGACCCAAGCCAGCAATCGCTGCGCGCCTTCGAGCGAGTCGTCCAACCGCGCGAGCCGCAATTCCTTGACCGCGGTGGCCACCGTCAAGTCCCCATCCGCCAGCAACTCCTCATACAACTTCTCCCCCGGCCTCAACCCGGTGAAGACGATGCGGATCTCCTGTTCGCTCTTGCCGGCGAGCCGGATCATGGTCTTGGCGAGGTCGACGATCTTCACCGGTTCGCCCATGTCCAGCACCAGCACCTGGCCGCTTTCGCCGATGGCTGCGGCCTGCAGCACCAGGCGCGCGGCCTCGGGGATGGTCATGAAGTAGCGAATGATGTCGGGGTGGGTGACGGTGATCGGGCCGCCGGCGGCGATCTGTTGCTTGAACTTCGGGATCACGCTGCCGGAGGAACCGAGCACGTTGCCGAAGCGCACGGCCATGAAGCGGGTACTGGCGTGTTCGGCGGCCATTGCGGAGACGACCAGCTCGGCCGCACGCTTGGTGGCCCCCATCACGTTGGTGGGGTTGACGGCCTTGTCGGTGCTGATCAGCACGAAGCGTTCTGCCTTGACTTCAGCGGCGGCGAGCGCGGCGTGGTAGGTGCCCAGCGTGTTGTTGCGCAGCGCGGCCCAGGCGTTGTCGACCTCCATCAAAGGCACGTGCTTGTAGGCTGCGGCGTGGAAGACGACTTGCGGACGTTCGCGCTCGAAGATGGCGCGCAGGCCGTCCAGGTCCTTCACGTCGCCGATCAGCTTGACCACCGGCAGCGCTGGGAAACGCAGGCTGAGGTCCTGCTCGATGGTGTAGAGATTGAACTCCGAGAGTTCGACGATGACCAGCTTCGCAGGCTGGAAGCGCGCCACCTGGCGGCACAGCTCGGAGCCGATGCTGCCGCCGCCGCCGGTGATCAGCACGGTCTTGCCGCGCAGCACTTCGCCGATGCCAGCTTCGTCCAGCTGCACCGGCTCGCGGCCCAGCAGGTCTTCGGGCTCAATGTCGCGCACCCGGTCGACCGCCGCCTCGCCGCTGCGCAGTTCCTCTGCCGACGGCACGGTGAGCACCGGCAGACCCAGCGCGCTGGCCAGTTCCACAGCGCGGCGACGCTGGGCGGCCGTGGCCGAGGGAAGCGCGATGATCAGGTGCGTCGCATCGCCGCGCACGCCGCGCTCGCGGATCGCCTCCAGCGGCCCGAGCACCGGCACACCCGCAATGCG
The DNA here is from genome assembly GCF_041287625.1 of Ideonella sp. Classification (GTDB taxonomy): domain Bacteria; phylum Pseudomonadota; class Gammaproteobacteria; order Burkholderiales; family Burkholderiaceae_C; genus Ideonella. Next base: position 39,960 of record NZ_JBGGNH010000067.1, on the reverse strand, counting down.
CGCACCCTGCTTCGCGGGATCATCGTCCAGCAGCCCGGTGACGATCCAGCCCTGGTGCTGAATGCCGGCCAACAGGCGCTTTGCAGCCTCGCCCGCGCCCAACACCAGCGCGCGGCGCGGCTCTGCGCCGTTGCTGCCGGCGATCCGTGCGCGCGCATGTTCGTACAGCATGCGGTAGGCCACACGCACCATGCAGACGGCCATCAGGCTGAACAGCGGGTGCAGTGCGAGCACCGAGCGAGGCACCTGGTAGAGCTGCAGGCCCATGACCACCGCGGCGCTCGCGAGGCCGGCGGCGCCACACGCAAATGTCAGCCGCTTGACCTCGCCGAAGCCGGAGAAGCGCCACATGCTTTGCGGCACCTTCAGCAGCGCAAACGCGGCCAGGTAAGCCGCGACCACACCCAGCAGCACCCAGCTGTCGTACCACGGCCGCGCTTCCCACCAGCGTTCGAAACCGAGGCGAAACAGGTAGGTGGCATTCCAGGCCAACGCCACCATCAGCGCGTCAATGGCCAGGCTCAGCGGCGCACGATGCGGCCGCAGCCGGGCCAGCAGTTGTTCCAGGCGCAGCCAGCGCGAAGCAGTGGGGACAGTCATCGGGTCGACGGTGTTGGCGGGCTCAGGGCGCAAGGCCGCTGCGAACGGCGCCCCAGAACGCCGCATCTTCATAGCCCATGGCCCAGACGCTGGTGCCGCCCAGGCCCAGGCTGCGCACCAGCGCGGTCTTGGCAGCCAGGCTTTGCGCGTCGTCGAACCACAGCACGGGTTGGCGGGTGGCCTTGCTCCAGGGCTTGCCGTCGCGCTGCGGTGTCACCGCACCCCAGCTGGCAGACGGCGTGGCCGAGGCGCCATCGCGCACCGCCACCGCGCCAGCGTGAGCAGCAATCGTCTTGCCGTACTTGGACCAATGCACAACCTTGCCGGTGCTGTAGTCGTAGCCATAGGCCGGCAGACCGGACAGCACTTTGGCTGCCAGCACGCGCGCCAGCGTGTAGCCCAGCACCGCCTGCTGCCAGTCCAGGCCGGACTCCGGGCCTGGCCATTTGCCGTGGTTGAAGCCGGTGGTGCACCAGCCGGGGCCGACCTCGTCGTAAGTCATCACCTGCAGCCAGTCGACTGAGGCGCCCAGCGCCGCGTAGTCGTAACCGGCCAGCCAGGGCGAGGATGTGTCGTCGAACTTCGGCGGCACGCTGAGGATGAGCTTCAGCCCTTGCGCATGCAGGCGCGTGGCAAGGTCCGCCACAAAGGACGAGAACGCTGCGGCATTGCCCTCTTCCACCGCTTCCCAGTCCAGGTCGATGCCGGCAAAGCCCTGGCTCACGGCCAGTTGCAGCATCGCGCCCAGCGCGGCTTCACGCGCGGCGGCGTTCGCCAGGATGCCGCGCGACACGGCTGGGTCGAAGTCGCCCAGCGCGTCGCTGTAGTCCGACACCGTGGGGTACAGCGGAAGCGCCTTCTTCTTCGCGAACTTGATGATCTTCTGCGTGGTGCTGCTCATCCCCACGTCGCTCAGCGAACCGTCCGCCAGCAGCGACCAGGTCGAGCCCAGACCAACCGCACCCAGCTGCGCGTAGAACGCCTGCAGGTTGGTGTAGGCCGCGGGCACCTGGCCGTCGGTGTAGGCCAGCACCAGCGGTGTCGCCGTAGCGGCTGAGCCCTGCGACGGCAGCGCGCCCGCAAGGCTCAGTGCGGCAACAGCGCCAAGCAGCTGACGACGGGTCGGTCGGCCGATGAGTTTCGAGGAGTTCATTGGTTTCCAGACGGCAAGGCTTCAGCCTCGCAACAAGACACGCAGCGAGCGCAGCAACACGCCCAGGTCGGTCCACAGCGACGCGCGAACCGCGTATTCGGCCGCGCAGGCCAGCTTGGCCGGCAGGATCACCTCGCGGTATTCGCGCTCGGGGTCGGCCGCGGCCGCCAGTTGTTCGCCTTCGTTGCGAAAGCGCAGCGAGGCAGGATCGGTGATGCCGGGGCGCACGGCCAGCACCTGGGCCTTCAAAGCTTCGGGATACAGCGCGACGTAGCGCGGCACCTCGGGGCGCGGGCCCACCAGGCTCATCGTGCCCTGCAGCACGTCGATCAGCTGCGGCAGTTCGTCCACGCGGTGCGCGCGCAGCCAGGCGCCGACCCGTGTGACGCGCGCATCGGCGCCCAGCGTCAGCTGGCCTGCCGCTTCGGCATCGACTCGCATCGTGCGGAACTTGTGGATGCGGAACGGCGCGCCGAAGCGGCCCACGCGCTGCTGACGGAAGAGGACCGGGCCGGGCGAGTCCAGCTTGATCAGCAGCGCCACGACCAGCCCCGGCAGCAGCAGCAAGGCCAGGCCCAGCAATGCCGCCAGCAAGTCAAACAGCCGCTTTGCCACTGCGCCAAAGCCCTCAGTCCACCAGTGCGCGCCGCAGCGAGGCCACCACGCGGATCACGTCAGCGTCCGTCATGCGCGTGTACAGCGGCAGGCTCAGCATGCGCTCGTAGGCCAGCTGGCTTTGCGGGAAGTCCTCTGCACGCAGCTGGTAGCGGTCGCGCCAGTACGGCTGCTGGTGCAGCGGGATGTAGTGCACGCTGCAGCCAATGCCGTCGTTGAACAGCGCCTCGATCACGGCGTCCCGGCCGATGCGCGCGCCTTCGGCCAAGCGGATCGGGTAGAGGTGCCAGCTGTGCAGTTCGTCCGCGGGCGGTTGCGGCGGCAGGATGACAGGCAACTCGGACAGCGCCTCGTTGTACTGCGCAGCCAGTTCGGCACGGCGTTGCTGGAAACCATGCGCGCGGCCCAGCTGATGCAGCCCCAACGCTGCGGCAATGTCGGTCAGGTTGTACTTGAAGCCAGGGGCGACGATCTCGTAGTACCAGCTCGGCACCTTGGCCGTGAATCGGTCGAACGCGTCGCGGCTGATGCCGTGCAGGCGCATGACCTTGGCCCGCGCGGCCAGTTCAGGGTTTCGGGTGACCAGCATGCCGCCTTCGCCGGTCGTCATGGTCTTGTTGGCGTAGAAGCTGAAGACCGTGGCGTCGCTTTGCAGCGTGCCGACGAGCTCGCCGTTCAGCGTGGTGGGCAGCGCGTGCGCAGCGTCTTCGACCACCTTCAGGCCATGCTTTTTCGCAATCGCCAGGATCGCCGTCATGTCGCAGGCCAGGCCGCCGTAGTGCACGGGAACGAGGCACTTGGTGCGCGGCGTGATCGCCGCCTCGATCTTGGTCGGGTCGATGCACAGCGTCGCCGGGTCGATGTCCACCAGCTTGACGTCTGCGCCCAGGTAGCGCGCCACTTCGGCCGAAGCGGTGAAGGTGTGCGTGGTCGTGATGACCTCGTCGCCCGGGCCCACGCCCAGCGCCTCCAGCGCCAGGTGCAGGCCGGCGGTGGCCGAATTCACCGCAATGGACTGCAGCGACGCATCGCCCAGGAACTCGGTGAACATCGCCTCGAAACGCTTGGCCTTGGGGCCGGTGGTGACCCAGCCGGAGCGCAGCGTGTCCACCACTTCGGCAATCTCCTCCTCGCCGATCTCGGGCAAGGCGAACGGCAGGAAGGGCAACGGTTCAGTGCTCATGGGCGGCGAGGAGATTGGGAAGGACGGGGCGGCAAACCCTGGATTGTCGCCTGCCCCGGCTTGGGCGCCGGCGGCGTGCAAGCCGCGAGAAAACGTTTGGCCAGCACCGGGTAGGCATGCTCGGCCAGCACAAACGCCCTGCCCTGCCTGCCCATGGCCTTGCGCGTGGCCGCCGGCAGGCACAGCAGGCGCTTGATGCCTTCGGCCACGGCCTCGGGCGACTCGGGCGGCACGGTGATGCCGGCCCCCGCTTCGGCGACCGGATCGTTGCCCGCCTCCACCGCATGCAGCACCGGGCAGCCGGCCATCATGTAGTCCATCAGCTTGTTCGGCGCGATGCCGAAGCGGTAGATGGGCACACGCTGCCAGCCGATGTAGGCGACCTCGATGGCGCCGAGGAAGGACGGGATCTGCGCCTTCGGAATCGTCCCGCACCAGTGCACCCGGGCGGACAAGCCTTCCTGTTCGATGCGCCTGACCAGCCGCTCGCGCTCGTGCCCGTCGCCCACCAGCACGAACTCGACCGGCGAATCGGCCAACAGCTTGGCGCCGTCCAGCAACGTGTCCAGCGCGTTCGGCCGGCCCATCGAGCCGGCGTAGCCGATCACGTGGCGGCCGGCCTTGTGCGCGGTGCCGATGCAGGCGGCCACCTCGGGCTTCAGCGGCTCGGGCCTGCCGTCCCATTCCTCGGGCGAAATGCCGTTGGGCACGATGACCAGCTTCTTCAGGTCCAGGCCGCGCGAGGCCATGTGCTCGTGCACCTTGGGCAGCATCGAGACCACCACGTCCGCATCCCGGTAAGCCGCGCGCTCGGCGCTGCTGCAGATCAGCGCAAACGGGTGCCAGGGCGACATGCCCGACAGCTCGATGGGTGACAGCGGCCACAGGTCGTGTACCTCGAAGACCAGCTTCGCCCCCGCCTTTCGCGCCAGGCGCTGCGCGATCCAGATGTCCATCGGATAGGTGCTGGACGCAATCACCACCTGCGGCTTCAGCTCGGCCACCAGCGCATCCGCCTGCTGCCAGACCTGGGCCAGGAAGCTGGCAATGTTGCGCATGCGGCCCATGCCGTTGCCCTGGTAGGCAGGGGTGTCGAACCAGCGGTAGGCAATGCCGTCAATCGTCTCGCGCGTGCCGTCTGCCCCGGCGTTCGGGTCCAGCTTCGGCTGCTTGGCCCGCACATGCGAGAAGCTGGCCGCCAGCATCGTGACGGCATGGCCGGCGCGCACCCATTCGCGCGCCAGGTAATACGGCCGGTATTCCATGCCCAGCTCGGGGGAGCCGGCGTAGTGATTGAGGTACAGGATGTTCATGACAGGGCTTGCAGTCGCTGCACATAAACGGCAACGCTTGCGGGAAACAAGGCGTGTCCGCCGACCCAGGCGCGGTTGGCCGCCGCCACGTCGGCAGCCCGCAGAGACAGCTCGGCCAGCCGCGAAGGCGACGGCACTTCGCCGTCCGCCAGGACCATGCCATTGCGGCCATCGGCCACCAGCTCGCGGTTGGCTGGCAGGTCCGACAGGATGGGCACGCAGCCGTGGGCCATGGCCTCCAGCACCGAGACCGACACCGAATCGCTCTGTGGCAGGCTGAGGTACCAGCCAGCGCGCGCATACCAGCGGGCCTGGGTCGCGGCGTCCAGCCGGCCTACGAAGCGCACGCGGCCCTGCAACTGGCGATCTCGCGCCACCTGCGCCTCCAGCTCGGCGCGCAGCGAGCCGTCATGCGCGAGCACCAGCCTAGCCTCGGGCCAGTCGACCGCCAGCGCGGCGAACACCGCCAGCACACGCTGCGGCTGGTAGATGGGTTCCAGGCCGCGGTTGGCGAAAAACAGGTTCGCGTCCTTCGTGCCAGGTGCCGGCGGCAGCGCTTCGAGGCCAAACGGAAAGGTCATCACCTCCCCCGCGCCCAGCGCCTGCATGCGCGCTGTCATGTGCTGCGAGTCACTGGTGCAAAGCGTGCAGGCCCGCAGCACGCGGCCGGTGACCCAGCGCATCAGCGCGCTGCGCCCGGGCGTGACGAGGATGTCCGAACCCCAGGCCGAGCCGGCGATGCGGGCGTGCACGCCGAACACCCGCACCGTCAGCCAGGCCAGCGTGCCGTGCGAAGTCAGGTAATGCGGCGCCAGCCAGTCGGGCTGCACCGCTTTCAGCCAGCGCGCCAGTCGCGGCAACTGGCGCAGCAGCGCGCCATTGCCACCCTCGAACTGCATCGCATGACCCAGCGCCAGCCGGCGCTCGGCCGGCAGCAAGGCCTCGATCTCGGGCAGGAAACCGCGGCTGGAAACGGCATGCAGCTCGACCTGCTGCGACAACGCGGCCAGTGTCCGCACCCACTTCAGCAGGTGCGGGCTCTCGCCGTCGCCGATCAGCACCAGCCGGAGCGGAATTCGCAAGGGGTTCACGCCACAGGCCCGGCCCAGGCGTCATACAGCGGGCGCAGTTCGGGGAAACGTTCCAGCAGCCGCTCGTCAGCGCGCCGGCTGTCGCCGACCACACGGGCGGGCCGGCCTTCGAGGATCACAAAGTCCGGGAATTCGCCTCGCACGAAGCTGCCGGCGCAGACCAGCGTGCCGCGGCCCAGCCTGGTGTTCGCTTCGATCAGCGAATGCGGGCCGATGAAGCTGTACGCGCCAATCTCCACCGGCCCGGCGATCCAGCCCGGCCGCTCGCCGAAACCTGCCGCCGGCCAGCGCACGAAACCTTCGCCCATCAAACGCGCCGAGCGGTGCGAGCTGTGGGTCACGATGGCGCAGTGGCTGGTGATCTGCACGCCCTCGCCCAGCGTGATGCCGCCGCTGGCCTCCAGGTAATTGAACGGACCGATGTAGACGTGGTCGCCCATCACCAGCTTGTCCTCCGCCTCCAGGTGGGCGGCAGGTGAGATGCGGGTGTGCGGCAGCAGCTTGCCGCCGGAGCGTTCGCCGAAGACGACGCGGAACAGCAGCGAGCGCACCACGCGCCGGCGGCAGCGATTCAGGAAGGCATTGAACGAAGTCACAGCCGCGATTCTTTCACCACTGGCGAGGTGGCCGTGTCGTCGTCCACCGGCCAGAACGCCAGTTGCAGCAGGTAAAAGCCAAAGTACAGCAGCATTGCGCCTGAAACCGCCCAGCCCGCCCCGGTCAGCCCGCCCCAGTGCAGCCCGGCTGCCAGCGCGGCGACGAAGGCCACCTGCCCCACCAGCGCCAGCTTCAGCGCCCAGGCTTGCGCCTGCCAGGCCATGGTCACCACGGCCAACGGCGCCGAGATGAAATGCAGCCCGATGTAGACCGCCAGCGCCCGCGCCAGCTCGCCGGCCTCGCGCCATTCGGCACCGAACAGCCAGGCAAAGCCCCAGGGCGCCAGCGCCCACAGCAGCGCCACCAGCGGCAGCGCCAGCGCAGCCAACGCCAGCATGACCCTGCGCAGCGCCGCGCGCGCCGCGCGCGTGGGCCGTGTGCCAGCCAGCGCCAGCTTCGGGTACAGCGCCTGCGAGACCGCGCTGCCCACCAGCGTGGCCGGTGCCTTCAGGTAGCGCAGGCCCAGGCCCCAGAAACCAGCCGCCGTGGGGCCCAGACTGGCGGCGATCAAGGCCACGCCCAGCGTGTCCTGCAGCGCGCCGGTAAAAGCATGCGGCGTGTTCAGCAATGGAAAGACACGGTGCTGACCCGCCGCCGCGCGCAGCCCGGTCGCCGCGCCGCCCAGCGGCAGCCGCAGCCAGGCAGTCGCCAGCAAGGTCGCCGCGATGGGCGCGGCGATCAGCCCGGCCACACCCGCGCCTGCCCAGCCCGCCGCCACCTGCGCCAGCGCCGCGCCGCCGTACTGCAGCACCCGCGCCGCAGCCAGCGCCGAGAAGCGCTGCTCGCGGGTGGCCCAAAGCGTCGCCAGCGACACCACGCCAGCCGCCGCGACCGCCAGTGGCAGCCACGCCACCCAGGCACCACCACCCAACGCAGCCCAGCCCAGCGCGCCAAGCGCACTGGCCAGCGTCACGCCCAGCAGGATGCGCAGCGACAGCACGCGCAGCGCCTGCGCTTCGTCGTCGGACCGCGCCAGCGGCAGCGCGAATTCATAGCGCGCGCAGGCCACCACGCCCAGGTTGGCCGCGACAGCGGCAAACAGGTGGTACTGGCCGAACTGGGCCGGCGTGAACAGCCGCGTGAGCAGCGGCCCCAAGAGCAGCGGCAGCGCCTGCGCCAGCGCGCCGCCGGCCAGCAGTGTCAGGCTGGCACGCAGCAGGCCCTGCAGCGGTGGTGTGGCGGTGTCGCGCATCCAGGCCGGTTCAGCCGCGCAGGCCCACGGCGGCGGACAAAGCCGCGATCACACGGTCCTGGTCCAACTCGGTCAGGTCCGCGCTCATCGGCAGGCTCAGCACGCGCGCGGCCAGCTGTTCGCTGACAGGGCAGAACGCGCCAGCGGCGTATCGCTCGTAGGCGGGCTGGCGGTGGAGCGGGCGTGGGTAGTGCACTGCTGTCGGAATGCCGGCGGCTTTCAGTGCAGCCACGACCTCGTCACGGCCGTCCACCATCACAGTGAACTGGCCCCAGACGCAGGTTCGCTCAGGGCGCACAGCGAGCAGGTCCAGGTTCAGCCCGGCCAGCGCCTCTCGGTAACGCTGGCCCAGCGCCGCGCGCCGCTGCAGCTCCCACTCGAAGCGCGGCAACTTGGCCAGCAGCACGGCGCATTGCAGCGTGTCCATGCGGCCGCCCACGCCCAGCCGGGTGTGCGTGTAGCGGGCGCTCTGGCCATGCACGCGGATCTCGCGCGCGGCTTGCGCCAGCGCGTCGTCGTTGGTGAACAGCGCGCCGCCGTCACCGTAGCAACCCAGCGGCTTGCTGGGAAAGAAACTGGTCGCACCCCATGTGGACAGGCTGCAACTTTCCTGGCCCAGGTAGGTGGCGCCCAGGCTTTGCGCCGCGTCTTCGATGACCGACAGGCCGTACCGGTTGGCCACGGCCTGGATCGCCGCCATGTCCGCGACCTGCCCGTAGAGGCTCACCGGCATCAGCGCGCGAGTGCGCGGCGTGATGGCCGCCTCGATGCGCGCCGCGTCGATCAGCCCGGTGTCCGGCTCCACGTCCACGAACACCGGCACACCGCCCAGCAGCACGATGACTTCGGCCGTCGCGGCGAAGGTGAACGGCGTGGTGACGACCTCGTCTCCAGGCTGCAGCCTCAGCGTCATCAGCGCGATCAGCAGCGCCTCGGTGCCGCTGGCCACCGTGATGCAATGGCGCACCCCCGTGCGGGCCGCGAGTGCCGTCTCCAGCTCGGCGACTTCGGGGCCCATGATGTACTGGCCATGGTCCAGCACACGCTGCATGCGCGCATTGATCTCGGTTTTCAGCGCCGCATACTGGGCCTGCAGGTCGGTGAATTGCATGGGCCGATTGTCGGACAAGCCAAGGCCCGCGATGATGCGACCCTTTCCACGCAGCTCGCACCCCGCCTCGCCCCGTGTTCACCCGCCTGAAGCTCTCGATCGGCCAGCGCCTGTTCGTGTCCATCCTGGCCGCCTTCCTCCTGGTGGGCGCGGCAGGCGTGGGCCTGGTGCGCTGGAGCCTGTCGGGCGGAGCCCAGGCGTCATCGGCGCCAGACCGGGCTGCACTGGACTTGCTGGCCCAGGCGCTGGCCGAACGCTTCAGCCAGCACGGCGACTGGTCCTTCCTGCCGGCCGATGCGGCCCAGCGCAAGGCCTGGCTGCGCGACACGCTGGCTCCCGCCGCGCTCGGCGAGCGCCTGGGCCTGCTGAACACGCAGCGCCAGCTGCTGGCTGGCGTGAAGGCGCACCGAGGCCTGATCGCGCTCGCCTCCATCGACACCCTGGAACGCCCGGTCGTGGTCGACGGCGCCGTGGTCGGCTCGCTGCTGCTGGCGCGTGCCGAGAACCCGGCCGACAACCTGGCCGTTGCCTTCCTGGTCCAGCAGCAGCGCTCGCTGGCTGTGCTGGCAACCATCGGCGTCCTGATGGCGGCACTGGCAGCGGCAGCGCTGGCAGCCAGCTTCCGCCGACCGGTGCAGCAACTGGTGCACGGCGCGCGACAGCTCGGCGCCGGGCATTTCGAAGCCCGGCTGGCCGACAGCCGCCAGGACGAACTGGGCGAACTCGCACGCAGCTTCAACCAACTTGCCGCCCAGCTGGCTGCGGCCGAAGACAGCCGCCGCCAGTGGGTGGCCAACACCTCGCACGAGCTGCGCACGCCGCTGGCCGTCTTGCGCAGCCAGCTGGAGGCGCTGCAGGACGGCGTGCGCAACACAAGCCCCGAGCACCTGGCGCTGATGCACCGGCAGGTGCTGGCGCTGGCCCGGCTGGTCGACGAGTTGCACGAGCTGGCCAAGGCCGATGTCGGCCAGCTGGCCAACACCGCTGTGCCGGTCGATGCCTGGCCGCTGGCCCTCGACGTGCTGCAGGCCTTTGCACCGCGATTCGCCGAGGCTGGCCTGCACGCCCGCAGCGGCGTGGCGCCCGCGGCCAGCACGGTTCGCTGCGACCCGGACCGGCTGCGCCAGGTGCTGGGCAACCTGCTGGAAAATTGCGTGCGCTACACCGCGCATGGCGGCAGCATCGAGCTCCATGCCCAAGTGCAGGATCAGGCCTTGCAGCTGGACATCGACGACAGCGCGCCCGGTGTGCCGGCGGCTTCGCTGGCGCGGCTGGGCGAGCGTTTTTTCCGGGTCGAAGCCTCGCGTGACCGGCGCAGCGGCGGCGCAGGGCTGGGGCTGGCGCTGAGCCGGCAGATCATCGAAGCCAATGGCGGCCGGCTGCTGTTCAGCCCGTCGCCCTTGGGCGGATTGCGGGCCCGCCTTGTGCTGCCGCTGGAGAGTTGTTGAATGGCGAGCATCCTCGTCGTGGAAGACGAAGCAGACCTGGCGGCCATCGTGGCCGACTACATCACCGCCGCCGGCCACCAGGCCCAGGTGCTGGCCGACGGCCGCGAGGCGTTGGCCCGCGTGCTGCAGCAGATGCCGGACCTGATCGTGCTGGACCTGATGCTGCCCGGCATGGACGGCCTGTCGCTTTGCAAGGCCGTGCGCGAACAGTCGGACGTGCCCATCATCATGGTCACCGCGCGTGTCGAGGAGATCGACCGGCTGCACGGGCTGGATCTGGGGGCAGACGACTACCTGTGCAAACCCTTCAGCCCACGCGAACTGGTGGCGCGCATCAAGGCCGTGCTGCGGCGCAGGCTGCCCATGACCACGGCGCCCGAGCCGCCCTGGATCGTCAGCGACGAGACACGCAGCGTGACCATGCATTCGCAGTCGCTGCTGCTCACGCCCACCGAATACGCCTTGTTCGCCGCGATGGCGCGGCGGCCAGGGGCGATCTGGTCGCGCGCGCAGCTGCTGGACCTGATCCGCGGTGACGCACTGGACGTGACCGACCGCGCGATCGACAGCCACGTCAAGAACCTGCGCCGCAAGATCGCCGCGCACTGGCCAGAGGCAGACGTGGTGCAGTCGGTCTACGGACTGGGCTACCGGGTCGAGCTGCCGGCGGCGCCTGGTGCCTTGCCCGCGCCCTCGTCTCCATAGTTTCTCCACACTCTGTCGCGATGCTGCTGTTGTCGACCGCCATCACGCGGTCTCAACTGGAGCAGCGCAATGAAGACAGGAACGAAGAAGCGGGTGGCTGGTGCGGCCATGTTGCTGGCAGCGGTGGGGGCCGGCTTGGCCTGGCAGCTGGGCATGGCCCAGTCGGGCCCGCCGCAAAAGGACATGCCGCTGGACGCGTCGATGCGGCGGGAGGTCATCACGCAGCTGAACGCGCAGATGCAGCGCCACTATGTGGACGAGGCCAAGGCGAGGCAGCTTGCGCAGGCGCTGCAGACCCGCCTGCAGCAAGGCGATTTCGACCGCATCACCAGCGCGCAGAAGCTGGCCGAAACCTTGACCGAGGCGATGCAGCAGCAGCTGCACGACAAGCACCTGGAAATGCGCTACTTCGAGCAGGCCATTCCCGAAGACACGGGCCAGGACGAGACACAGGAAGACCAGGCCAGGGACTTCATCCGATCGCAGCGCCTCAATTTCGGCTTTGCCGAGGTCCGGCGGCTGCGCGGCAACATCGGCTACCTGGACCTGCACCAGTTCGGTCGGCCGCAATTCGTGGCCGAGAGAATTGCCGCAGCGATGACGCTGCTGGCCGACACGCAAGCACTGGTCATCGACCTGCGCCGCAACGGAGGTGGCGATCCGGAAAGCGTGATGCTGCTGGCCAGCTACCTGTTCGACCAGCCCACACACCTGAACGACATCGTTTGGCCGCGCGAGAACAACCGCACCGAGGCGCGCTGGACCACCGCCAAGGTGCCGGGCAAGCGCTACGGCCAGTCGCGCCCGGTCTACCTGCTGACCAGCGAGGACACCTTCTCGGCCGGCGAGGACTTCGCGATGGCGTTGAAGGACACCGGCCGGGCGACGCTGGTCGGCGAAGTGACCGGTGGCGGCGCCCACCCTGGCGACCGCCGCCGGCTGACCGCGCATTTCATGATGAACGTGCCGACCGGGCTCAGCGTGAGCCCGGTCACGCACACCGACTGGGAAGGCGTTGGCGTGAAGCCGGACATTGAGGTTTCTGAAAAGAAGGCGCTCGATTTGGCCCAGGTCGAGATCCTGAAGCGGCTGATCGCCGCCGAGAAGGACGCCGAGTGGCGCCGCCGGCTGCAGCAGCAGCTGGCCGAGCTGGATTGATCAGTCGAGCGGCAGCAGCGCGCCGGCCACCAGCCGGTAGCGCTCGCCGCTGGCCGGGCACACGGCTTCGGCGCCGTCCACCGCACGCACCGGCAGCGCCAGCTTCTCGCCGACGCGGCTGATCCAGCCGGTTTGCCTGGCCGGCACGCCGGTCACCAGCGCAAAGGCCGGCACGTCCTTGGTGACCACCGCGCCGGCGCCGACGAAGGCGTATTCACCAACCGTGGCGCCGCAGACCAGCGTGCTGTTGGCACCGAGCGACGCGCCGCGCCTGACCAAGGTTCGCCGGTACTCGGCCTTGCGCGGCACGGCGGCGCGCGGGTTGAAGACGTTGGTAAAGACCACGCTGGGACCGACAAACACATCGTCTTCCAGCGTCACTGCGTCATAGACCGAAACGTTGTTCTGGACCTTCACGCCGTGGCCGATGGTCACGTCGTTGGCGACAAACACGTTCTGGCCCAGCGAGCAGTTGTCGCCAATGCGTGCACCGGCGCAGACGTGGCTGAAGTGCCAGACCTTGGTGCCGGCGCCGAGCTGCGCGCCGTCATCGACGATGGCGCTGGCGTGGGCCCAGAAAACGTCGCTCATCGTTTCAGGAACGGATGCGCATCCGCGCCTAGCGCGGCAGCGCTGGCGGTGCGGATCGCGGCGACCGTCTCGATGCAATGCCGCGCATCGGCCAGCCCGTAGCCGTGGCCGGCCAGGATCTCGCGGTAGCTCACGGTGTGCAGGTCGGTGAAGCCTTCGGAAAATTCGAGCTGCTCGCCGGAGATGTCGATGTTGCGGAAGGTGGTCTTCTTGCCCTGCACCTCGGCCGGCAGGTCGTTCGCGTCAATCGACAGGAACCAGCGCACCCGCGCCCGTTCGTACTCCAGGAAGCCAGCGGCGCGCGCTTCTTCGTTCAGGTGCACCACGCTTTGCTGCAGCTGGCCGAAGATGAAATGCAGCATGTCGAAGAAGTGCACGCCGATGTTGGTCGCGACACCAAAGCTCTTGCGCGGGTCGCCCTTCCAGCTCTGCGCATACCACTTGCCGCGCGAGGTGATGTAGGTCAGCTCCACGTCGAACTTGGTGTCCTTTGGGGCAGCGGCCACCTTGTCGCGCAGCTTCAAGATCGCGTCATGGTGGCGCAGCTGCAGGATGTTGAAGACACGCTTGCCGGTCTCGGCCTCGACGCGTTGCAGCTCGTCCAGCAATGCCACCGTGGGCACCAGCGGCTTCTCGCAGATCACGTCCGCACCCAGCCGCAGGCCAGCCGCGATGTGCGGGTGGTGCAGGTGGTTGGGGCTGCAGACGGCCACGTAATCCAGCGCCTTGCCAGGCGTGCGCTTGCGCTGGTTCGCGTGTTCCAGGAAACACTCGAACTCGGTGAAGAACTCGGCCTGCGGATGCTGGCTGTCGATGATGCCGACCGAATCGTTGATGTCGTAGGCCACGGCCAGCGTGTGGCCCAGGTCCTTGATGGCGCGCATGTGGCGCGGCGCGATGTAGCCGGCGGCGCCGATCAGCGCGAAGTTCTTGTTCATTCGAATCACAAACGGAAGACGCTGACGCCGGCTGCGGCCAGTTCGTCGCGCGGGAACAGGGCTTTCACGTCGGCCAGCACCGGCTGCTCGCCGCGCAGCATGGCGCGCAGCTGCAGCACGGTCAACGCGCGGTATTCGCGGTGGGCCACGGCGACAACCAGCGCGTCGAATGGCGCCTCAAGCGCCGGGTCGGCCAGCGCGAAGCCGCATTCGTGCTGCACCTCGGCGGCGTCAGCCCAGGGGTCCATCACCACCACCGTGGTGCCGTGGTCGCGCAGCTCGCGCACGAGGTCCACGACCTTGGAGTTGCGGATGTCCGGGCAGTTTTCCTTGAAGGTGATGCCCAGCACGCCAACGCGGCAACGCGGCACGTCCATGCCTTTTTGCAGCATCAGCTTGACGGTGTTGCGCGCCACATAGCGGCCCATGTTGTCGTTGATGCGACGGCCCGCCAGGATGACCTGCGGGATGTAGCCGTGCTGCTCAGCCTTGTAGGTCAGGTAATACGGGTCCACGCCAATGCAGTGGCCACCCACCAGCCCGGGTCGGAATGGCAGGAAGTTCCACTTGCTGCCTGCCGCGGCCAGCACCTCGGCGGTGTCGATCCCCATGCGGGCGAACAGCACCGAGAGCTCGTTCATCAGCGCGATGTTCAGGTCGCGCTGGGTGTTCTCGATCACTTTGGCGGCCTCGGCCACCTTGATGCTGGGGGCGCGGTGCACGCCGGCAGTGACCACCGAGGCATAGACCTCGGCGACCGTGTCCAGCGTGGCCGCGTCGCAGCCCGAAACCACCTTCTTGATGGTCTCGAAGCGGTGCTCGCGGTCACCGGGGTTGATGCGCTCCGGGCTGTAGCCGCAGAAGAAGTCCACGCCATGCTTCAGGCCGGAAACCTGCTCCAGCACCGGCACACAGTCTTCCTCGGTGGCGCCGGGGTACACGGTGGACTCGTAGACGACGATGTCGCCCTTCTTCAGCGCCTGGCCGACGCTCTTCGAAGCCGAGATCAGCGGCGACAGGTCCGGCTTGTTGGCCTTGTCCACTGGCGTGGGCACGGCGACGATGAAGAAGTCCGCAGCATGCAGGTCGGCGATGTCGGCTGTGTAGCGGATGTCCGCTTCGCGCAAGGCCTCGGGCGTGACCTCGCCGGTGCGGTCATGGCCGGTCTGCAGTTCGGCGATGCGGCTGGCCTGGATGTCGAAGCCGACCACGTGATGGCTCCGGCCAAAGGCCACGGCCACCGGCAGGCCCACGTAGCCCAGACCGACCACGGCAAGTTTGCGATGCATGAGGAAAGATGCCGAAGCGGCGCCCAGGCGTGTCAAAGCGGGCGATTTTAGGACCGGGCGCTGCGGCGCCCCGGCCCTGGCCGCTTAAAATCGCGGGTTCTTCCGGTGGCGCCCCGGCTTGACGCCCGGCCACCGACCCTGTTGTTCCCCGCGAGACGCCCCGCGCCTTCGCCTGCCTGCCCAGTGCCATGAGCCACGACACCCAGCCTCCCGTGCCACCCGACGACAACCAGCTGATCGCCGAACGCCGCGAGAAACTGGCTGGGATGCGCGCGCAGGCCAAGGCCGCCGGCACGGCCGTGTTTCCGAACGACTTCAAGCCCGAGCACCGCGCCGCGGCGCTGCACGAGGCCTACGACAGCCTGGCCAACGAGGCGCTGGAGCCGCAGGCGGTGAAGGTCAGCGTGGCGGGCCGCATGATGCTCAAGCGCGTGATGGGCAAGGCCTGTTTCGCCACGGTGCAGGACGCCACCGGCCGGATCCAGTTCTACATCACGCAGGACGCCGTCGGCCCCGAAGTGCTGGCCGCCTTCAAGCAGTGGGACCTGGGCGACATCCTGGCCTGCGAAGGCAGGCTGTTCAAGACCAAGACCGGCGAGCTGTCGGTCAAGGCCACGTCCATCCGCATGCTGACCAAGAGCCTGCGGCCGCTGCCCAGCGACTTCTACGGCATGGCCGACCAGGAGCAGAAGTACCGCCAGCGCTACGTCGACCTGATCACCGACGAAAAGGCGCGCAACCGCTTTGCCGCGCGCAGCAAGGCCCTGAGCTCGATCCGCCAGTTCATGGTGGCGAACCAGTTCATGGAAGTGGAAACGCCGATGCTGCACCCGATCCCGGGTGGCGCGAACGCCCGGCCTTTCGTGACGCACCACAACGCGCTGGACCAGGAAATGTTCCTGCGCATCGCGCCCGAGCTGTACCTGAAGCGCCTGATCGTGGGTGGCTTCGAGCGCGTGTTCGAGATCAACCGCAGTTTCCGCAATGAAGGCATCTCGGTTCGGCACAACCCCGAATTCACGATGATGGAGTTCTACGCGGCCTTCTGGAACCACCACGACCTGATGGACTTCACCGAAGGCGTGCTGCGCCATGCGGCCGAGCAGGCCACCGGCTCGGCCCGCGTGACCTACGCCGGCAAGGAAGTGCACCTGGATCAGCCGTTCGCCCGCCTGTCGGTGCGCGACTCACTGGTCGCCCACGCCGGGCTGACCGAAGCCGAAGCCGATTCGGCCGAAGCCGTGCATGCGGCGCTCAAGCGCCTGGGCGAAGAGCCGCCCAAGCACTGGGGCCTGGCACAGCTGCAATTCGGACTGTTCGAGGCGACGGTGGAAGAAAAGCTCTGGCAGCCGACCTTCATCATCGACTACCCGGTGGAAGTCAGCCCGCTGGCCCGGGCCTCGGACGCGAACCCGGCCATCACCGAACGTTTCGAGCTGTTCATCACCGGCCGCGAATACGCCAACGGCTTCTCCGAGCTGAATGATGCCGAGGACCAGGCCGCGCGCTTCCAGTCGCAAGTGGCCAACAAGGACGCCGGCGACGAAGAAGCCATGTTCTACGACGCGGACTTCATCCGCGCGCTGGAATACGGCATGCCGCCGACGGGTGGCTGCGGCATCGGCATCGACCGGCTGATGATGCTGCTGACCGATTCGCCCAGCATCCGCGACGTGATCCTGTTCCCTGCGCTGCGCCGCGAAGGTTAAGAAAGCGCAAGAAGGGAACGAGCGGCGGCGTTCTCGAGTCTGCATTCAGTGCTTTTGCGTTTTGCCTTTTGCAGTAGACCTGGGTAAGGACCGATGAACCACAACGCCGACATTGCCACCCCGCTGCTGGCGGACGAGGCCGCATGGCAAGGCCCGGGCGGCCTGGCCGCGCTGGAAGAAAGGCTGTGGCAGGAACTGAGCCTTGCGGCGGCGACCAAGGGCCATGGCTGGCGCATTGCCGCGCTGGCCACCGTCGGGCCGGACGGGCTGCCGGACGCGCGCAACGTGGTGCTGCGCGAGGTGGACCCTGCGATGCGCCGGTTGTGCTTCTTCACCGATGCACGCGCGCCCAAGGTGACCCACCTGCGCCACCAGCCACAGGCGATGCTGCTGATGTGGTGCCCGCGCCTGGCCTGGCAGCTGCGGTTGACGCTGGACTGCGAGGTTCACGAGGAGGGCCTCGCCGCCTCTTCGCGCTGGGCCCAACTGAAGCTGACGCCTGCTGCACTGGACTACCTGTCACAGCGCGCCCCCGGCACCACGCTGGCGCCGCAGGACCTGCCAGCGACCATCGATCCTGCCGCGCAAGCGGCGACGGCAGCGCTGCAGACGCCCGCTTTGAGCAGCCGCGAATACTTTGCAATGGTGATGGGCGAGGTCCGCAAGCTGGACTGGTTGGGCCTGGCACCCGGCGGCCACCGGCGCGCCCGGTTCTCGGCAGGTGCCGAGCCTTGTTGGCTGCAACCGTGACGAAGAAGCCCTGACGGGGCGCTTCGTTCAGAAATCCATCGCGGCGAGCAGCGCGTCGACGTCGTCCTGCTGCATGGCGCGGTCCGGCGTCTGCACACCAGCCAACTCGGGCTGCACGATGTCTGCCTCGCTCCAGCCGTTGGGCAGTTCGTCTTCGACGATGTGGCGCAGTTCGGCCTCGGCACGCAGCAGGATGTCGGTGACCTTCTTGATGACCTGGCCAGACAGGTCCTGGAAATCCTGGGCCATCATGATGTCGGTCAGGCAGTCGTTCTGCTGGCGGGCGAACTTGGTGGTGTTGTCCACGTAGTCGGCGCACATGCGCATCAGCGCCCGCGCCTTCTCGACGGTCATCTCGGGCTGGTCGGCCTGGCGGCGCATCACCGCGGCCAGGTCTTCGCCGCGCTTGACCAATTGCTCGCATGCCGGTTTGGCAGCGTCGATGGAGGCCAGCACCTTGTTGGCGGCCTTCTCGGTCATCTTGCCGACGTATTCCAGGCGCTCGCAAGCGTCCGGCATTTCGCGGCTGACCTGGCGAAGCTCGGCGGCGACCGGCGGGCGCGAGGCTTCGGGACACGGGGAAGGGATGGCGGTGTGGGCTGCGACGACCTGCATGACGATGGTTCCAGATCTCAGTCTGATGATGAGTCCTTATCGGCCACGCCCCGCCAGGGTTAAGCCGCCATCTGCAGGATTTCCCGGCCCGCCTTGCCAGCCGCTTCCAGCGCACCTCGGCGGTGCGATCAACGGTGCTTGAAGGTCGGTTTGCGCTTGGCCAGGAAGGCCTCCATGCCCTCGCGCTGGTCCTCGGTACCGAACAGCGAATGGAACACCCGGCGCTCGGCCTTCACGCCGGAGGACAGGCCACTCTCGAAGGCTTCGTTGACCAATTCCTTGGTCAGCGCGATGCTGGGCGCGCCCAGCGCGTTGATCAGCTCTGCCGTCGCAAAAGCCTCGTCCAGCAAGCCGGCGGCCGGCACGATGCGCGACACCAGCCCGGCACGCTCAGCCTCTTCGGCGCCCATCATGCGGCCGGTCAACAGCATGTCCATGGCCTTGGCCTTGCCGATGGCGCGCGGCAGGCGCTGGGTGCCGCCGGCGCCCGGCACGATGCCCAGCTTGATCTCGGGCTGGCCGAACTTGGCGGTGTCGGCCGCCAGCACGATGTCGCACATCATCGCCACCTCGCAGCCGCCGCCCAGCGCAAAGCCGGCCACCGCGGCGATTACCGGCTTTTTCACCTGGCGGATGGTTTCCCAGTTGCGCGAGATGTAGCCGGCCTTCCAGGCGTCCATGTGGCCCAGCGTGACCATCGCGGCAATGTCGGCACCTGCGGCAAAGGCCTTCTCGCTGCCGGTGACGATGATGCAGCCGATGCCGGCATCGGCGTCGAAGGCCAGCAGCGCCGCGCCCAGCTCGTCCATCAGCCGGTCGTTCAGCGCATTCATCTGCTTGGGCCGGTTCAGCGTGATCAGCCCGGTCTTCAGCGCGCTCTCGCCGCGCACCTCGGTCAGGATGCATTCGTAGTCCATCAGGGTCTCCTGGCTCTTACTCGAAAAACACAAGGCTAGCCGAAGCCAAAGGAATTGAGCGAGGCTTACGTGATCGCCATGCGTGCAGCGCGCCGCGGTCCAGCGCCGGGCCGCCCCAAGCGGACCGCGCAACCCGCCCGGCGGGTGGGCCTGCGTACCCGCAGGACCAGGTGCGTCATT
The DNA here is from genome assembly GCF_041287625.1 of Ideonella sp. Lineage (GTDB taxonomy): Bacteria > Pseudomonadota > Gammaproteobacteria > Burkholderiales > Burkholderiaceae_C > Ideonella. Next base: position 20,745 of record NZ_JBGGNH010000067.1, on the reverse strand, counting down.
TCGACTGCAGCGGCGCGCCTTCGAGCACCATTTCGAGCAGGACGTTCGGGTCCTGCAGCATCGTCACCTTGACGGGCAGGTACTGCAGGCTGGGCGCGATCCACATCGTGATCAGCAGCTCATTGGCCTTGCGGTTGGCCAGCTCGGGCTTGAGCATGTAGGCCTGCACCGGGCCCATTGGCAGCTGCAAGGTCTCGGGCGGCTGCACGATGTAGCGCCAGACGCCCAGGCGCCGCGTCAGCGCCAGCGGAACGTCCAGCACCTGGCCGGGCTTCAGCAGCTCCGGGTGGGTCAGGAACCACCATGAGGTCTGCACGAACTGGCTGGACGAATCCTGCAAACCGGGCACCACAGGCAGGACCTTGCCGTTGGTGAACTCGACCTTGCCGTTGCGGAAGAACACGGTTTCGCGCCGGGTGGCCAGCATCAGCGCATCGGTCTCCTGGTCGAAGCGCTGCGGCACCAGGCCTTCGGGGCCGAGCAGGCCATCGCTCAGCAGACGGCGCTCGACCAGGCCCGGCACCTTGGCGGTTACGCGCACCTGGTAGCGCTCGCCCTGGCGCAGCCATTCGACCCGGGCGCTGCCGAAGATCGGCCGCACGCTGTAGTTGGTCAGCGTGAGCTTGTAGCTGAGCCGGGTGGACGGCGGCCAGTCGAAGGCTTCAGGCGCGGAAGCGGCAGAAGCGGCGGAAGCGACGCTGGCGACCACAGGGGCTGACGCCGGCTCGCTGGCCGCCGACGCCGCTTCGGCAACGACCGCCGGTGCGTCGGAGGCCGCCGGCTCAGGCTGCGACACACCCACGTCGGGCAGGCCAGGTGCCATCGCCGGATCGGCCAGCGCTGTTTCGGGCTCGGGGGCGGACGCTGCCGGCTGCGGCGCAATGACGGCTGGCCGGGCCGCCGGACGCGGTGCAGGAGGCGGCGGCGCCACGGCCACCGGCGGCAGGCTGGGTGCCAGTGCCTTGACGAAAGCGACTTCAATGGCCGCAGGCGAGCGGTCGGACGCGCCCTCGCCCAGCCGGTCCTGCAGCGCACCATTGGCCAGCCACAGGTGCAGTCCCAGCACCGCCATGGCGAGCGCGGCCAGCGCGCCTCGGCGCCGATGCGAAGGCTTGGGAGGCGTCACCTGCAGCTCACTTGATCACACAACTTCGGCTGGTGACCGGCGGCCACTACGGCCACCTTGCCCGCCCGCATCTTGCGCAGGGTCCGCGCTCAGCGGCCCAGCCAGGCCTGGCGCAGGGCCTGGGCCGCAGCCTCGGGCTTGTCGGCCAATGACAGCGTGAGGGGCGCGATCAGCGGCGTGGTGGCGGGCTTCAGCGTCAGCTCGCGCAAGCGCTGGCCACGCACCAGGGTCAGCTGCATCGCCGCACCCGGGGCGACCCAGGCGCGCGCGTCGTCGAAACGGCGAATGCGCCAACCGTCGATGGCCAGCAATTCGTCGCCTGCCGACAGGCCGGCCGCCGCGGCGGCGCTGCCGGCCATCACGCCCTTGACCTGCACGCCTGTGATGGGCCCTTCGCTGAGCTTGAGCCCGAAGGACGGCGCCCAGCCCGCGGCTTCGCTGCCCTGGGTGATGCCGGCACTTGCGAGCACGGCCGGCAGCGGCAGTTCGTCGCGGCCATGCACCCAGCTGCGCAGGTCGTCGGCCAGCGCAGCGCCGTCCAGCTCGCTGACCGCGGCGAACACCGCGTCTTCGGTGACGCCACTGGCCAGGTGCTGCGCCCACAGGTGGCGCATCAGCTCGTCCAGCGTCGTCTTGCCGTTGGCGCGCAGCCGCAGGTCCAGCAGCAAGGCGATCAGCGAGCCCTTGGTGTAGTAGCTGATGGTCGCGTTCGGCGTGTTCTCGTCGCTGCGGTAGTACTTGACCCAGGCATCGAAGCTGGACTGGGCCACGCTCTGCACTTGGCGGCCGGGGGAAGCGGCCACGCCGTTGACGGTGCGGGCCAGCAGCTTCAGGTAGCGCGGTGCGTCCAGGATGCCGGCGCGTACCAGCATCAGGTCGTCGTAGTAGGAGGTGAAGCCCTCGAACAGCCACAGCAGCCGGGTGTAGTTTTCCTGCGTGTAGTCGTAGCGCAGGAATTCGCGAGGCTTCAGGCGCTTGACGTTCCAGGTGTGGAAGTATTCATGGCTGATCAAGCCCAGCAGCGTCAGGTAGCCGTCCGGCAGGCCTTCCATGCCGGCGCGCGGCAGGTCGCGGCGGTTGGCGATCAAGGCGGTGCTGGCGCGGTGCTCCAGGCCGCCGTAGCCCTCTTCCACCGCGTTCAGCATGAACACGTAGTGCTTGAACGGCGGCTTTTTCTTGCCGTGCCAAAAGCCGATCTGGGTGGCACAAATGCGCTTGGTGTCGGCCAGCAGACGCTCACCGTCAAAGCCCGGCCAGGCACCGGAGACGACAAATTCATGGCGCACACCGTTGGTCTCGAACTCGCCGCGCCAGAAGGTGCCCAGCTCGAACGGGTGGTCGACCAGTTCGTCGTAGTCGGCGCTCAGGTAGCTGCGCTTGCCGCCGGCCACGGGCATGGCGGTGGCCGGCGGCATCGCCGTGGCAACTTGCCAGCCCTTGGGCAGCGTGCCGATCTGCACCTGGTGCGGCTGCGCTTCCTGGCCATGCACACGCAGGCACAGGCCGGTGGCATTGAAGAAGCCGCGGCTGTCGTCCAGGTAGGCGGTGCGCACGGACGTGTCGAAGGCATAGGCCTCGTACTGCACGGTGAGCGTGCCGCGGCCGGTGCAGGCGGCGCGCCAGGTGGTCTTGTCCAGCTGTTCCAGCACCACCGGTTGCTTGCCCTGCGTGGCTTGCAGTTGGCTGAGGTGGCGGCCGAACTCGCGCACCATGTAGCTGCCCGGGATCCACACCGGCAGGCTCAGCGTGGTTTGGGCTTCGGGTGCCGGCACGCTCAGCGTGACGCGGAAACGGTGCGTGGCCGCGTCGGCCACGTCAATGCGGTAGGCGATCATCGTGCAGTGGATGTCTGACGGAGGGTCCGCCGAAGCTCAGGCGCCAGCGGCACCGAGGAAGCAGCACAGCGCTGCGAGCATGCTCAGGCGAAAGCGCAGCGTCAGCCAGTGGGCCATGCCGCCTGCGGGGTACAAGCGGCGGTCAACCAGATAGCAGACCACCAGCGCCAGCCCCAACAAGGCCAGCCCGGCCGAAGCCGGCATCGCCATGCCGACACCGGCGACGATGGGCGGCACCACCGCCCAGCCGAAACTGCGCGGCCCCTCCGGATTGACACGCATCGCCAGGCCCCAGTGAATGCCGCCGAGGAAAGCCACGATGACCCCCGCGTAGCTCGCCAGGACCAGGGCCAGGCGCTCCCGGTTCTCGCCTTGCAGGTTCCAGATCACCAGCGCGCCGAGGAAAAACGGCAGCAGGCCCAGGTAAGCCAGCCAGCGAGCCCTGGGTGGCGGCTCGGCCGCCTCTGGCAAGGTGGGGTGGGCAGGACCGGAGGCGGACAGGAGGTTCATGAACCGCCATTGTGACCGCATGTCAAGCCGCGGCAACGGCTGCTGCGCAACACAGAAGCGGGAAAAAGACAGGCTTCCCACCGCTTCCTTTGGCCAGTTTCCGGGCCGGCGTTCAGCCCTTGCTGCTGACCTTCTGGGCACCGAGTTGCTTCTCGATGGCTGCAGCCGGCATCGCGCCTGGCGAACGCGTGCCGTCTTCGAAGACGATGGCCGGCGTGCCGTTGACCTTGTACTTGCGCGCCAGCTCGGAATTGCGGCTGATGGCGGTGGAATCGCACTCGCCAATCGACTTCGGCGGCTGCGCGCCGTCGATCATCCAGTTGCGCCAGGTCTTCATCGAATCCTTGGCGCACCAGATGTCACGCGACTTGGCCGGCGAATCGCCACCCAGGATGGGAATCACGTAGGTGTAGATCGTCACGTCCTTGAGCGTCAGCAAGTCCTTTTCCAGGCGCTTGCAGTAACCGCAATTCGGGTCGGCAAAGACGGCGATCTTGCGGGCGCCGGTGCCCTGCTTCACCACCAGCGCGTCCTTGACCGGCAGCTGGTCGAAGTCGATCGCGGTCAGCTTGTCGATGCGGGCCTTGGTCAGGTCGCTCTTGGTCCTGGTCTCGAACAGCGAACCTTCGATGATGTAGTTGCCGGTGTCGTCGCTGTACACCACGTCGGTGCCCATGCGCACTTCCCAAAGCCCTGGCATCGAGGTCTTGCTGACCTCGTCGATCTTCGGCAGGTTGGGCATGCGGTCGGCCAGGGTCTTGCGGATCGCCGCTTCGTCGGCCAGCGCGGTGCCGGCGAAGGTCAGCGCCAGTGCGCCCAGCAATGCGGCAGTGGCCGCGCGGGAAAAGGAGGTCATTTCAAATCCTGGTGGGGCTTCAGACATCCAGCGCATGGCTGGCGAGCCAGCGCTTCACGGGCGCCAGCTGGTTGACGAGACTCAGGCCGCGGTTGCGAAGTTCCCGCAGCCCTGGGTGATCGGGCGTGAACAAATTCCATAAACCATCGGTGGCGCGGGCCATGGCCCATTGGGCCGGGCCGCGGCGGCGGGCGTAGCGGCGCAGCAGCGCGGCGTCGCCGAGGCTGCGCCAGGACTCGCGCTCGGCCAGCACTTGCGCCAGCGCGGCCACGTCGGCCAAGCCCAGGTTCAGGCCCTGGCCCGCCAGCGGGTGCACCTGGTGGGCGGCGTCGCCCAGCAGCGCCCAGCCCGGGCCGGTCACGGCTTCCGCCTGGCCAATGGCCAATGGCCAGCTCATGCGCTCGCTGGCCAGCTTCAGCGTGCCGGCGGCACCGCCGGTGGCCTGGTTCAGCTCGGCTTCAAATTCGGCCACCGGCGCGGCCAGCCACTGCTCGGCCTGCGCCTCGGGCAGCGACCACACGAGGCCGTAGGCATGCTGCGGCTGCGGCCGGTCAAACGGCAGCAGCGCCAGGATGTCGGGGCTGCGGAACCATTGCAACGCGGTGCCGCCGTGCGGCCGGTCGCTGACCAGCCGGGCGGCGACCGCGCGGTGCCCGTAGGCATGGCGCTCGAAACCGACGCCACGCCGCTCGCGTTCGGCCGAGGCCTTGCCTTCGGCGATCAGCGTCAGCGGCGCATTGCCGGGTTCGGGCTGCAGCGTGACCAGCGGTGCGAAGCTCGCGGCCGACTCCAGCACCGCTTCCAGCGCCGCTGCGTCAACGATCCAGGCCAGCGCCGGCACCGCCTGCTGCCAGGCGGAAAACTCGATGGCCGCGCCAGGCGCGTCGCCATGCACCCGCATGTCCAGCACCGCGCTGCGGGCGTCTTCCGGCAGCGCTTGCCAGGCCCGCAGGCCTTCCAGCAGCGTGACCGACGCCGGGTTCAGCGCGTAAGCCCGCACGTCCGGACGCCGTTCACTGGCTTGCGCGGGCGGTTTGGCTTGCAGCGCCACACGCAAGCCCTGGCGGGCCAGGCTCAGCGCCATGGCACGGCTGACAATGCCGGAGCCCAGGATGCGCACGTCGAAAGCGGTCATGTGGCCATTGTAGGGACGCCCTAAAATCCTTCTTTTGACAGTGCCGCGACGGTTTTCTTTCAGCGACGAACGGAAATTTGCCTGCAGGCCTGTCCCTCTCTCTCCTCTCCGAAAGTCCCCCATGAGCCTGAAGTGCGGCATCGTCGGCCTGCCCAATGTCGGCAAGTCCACCCTTTTCAATGCCCTGACCAAGGCCGGCATCGCTGCCGAGAACTACCCCTTCTGCACCATCGAGCCCAACGTGGGCGTGGTGGAGCTGCCGGACCCGCGGCTGCAGGCGCTGGCCGAGATCGTCAAGCCCGAGCGCATCCTGCCTGCCATTGTCGAGTTCGTCGACATCGCCGGCCTGGTGGCCGGTGCCAGCAAGGGCGAAGGCCTGGGCAATCAGTTCCTCAGCCACATCCGCGAGACGGACGCCATCGTCAACGTGGTGCGCTGCTTCGAAGACGAGAACGTGATCCACGTCAACGGCAAGGTCGACCCGATCTCCGACATCGAGGTCATCCAGACGGAGCTGTGCCTGGCCGACCTGGGCACCGTCGAGAAAAGCCTGCACCGCTACAACAAGAACGCCCGCTCCGGCGACAAGGAAGCCGCGGCACTGGTCAAGATCCTCGAGAAGTGCCAGGCCGCACTGGACCAGGCCCAGCCGGTGCGCGCCATTCCTTTCAGCAAGGAAGAATGGGTGCTGGTCAAGCCGCTGTGCCTGATCACCGCCAAGCCGGCGATGTTCGTCGGCAACGTCGATGAATCCGGCTTCGAGAACAACCCCTTCCTGGACCGGCTGAAGGAATACGCAGCCAAGCAGAACGCCCCGGTCGTGGCCATCTGCGCCAAGACCGAAGCCGAGCTGTCGGAAATGGAAGACGAGGACCGCGCGCTGTTCCTGGCCGAGATGGGCCAGGACGAGCCGGGCCTGAACCGGTTGATCCGCGCCGCGTTCAAGCTGCTGGGCCTTCAGACCTACTTCACCGCCGGCGTGAAGGAAGTGCGCGCCTGGACCATCCATGTCGGCGACACCGCGCCGCAGGCCGCCGGCGTGATCCACACCGACTTCGAACGCGGCTTCATCCGCGCCCAGACCATCGCCTTCGACGACTTCATCAAGTTCAAGGGCGAACAGGGCGCGAAGGACGCCGGCAAGATGCGCGCCGAAGGCAAGGAATACGTGGTCAAGGACGGCGACGTGCTGAACTTCCTGTTCAACGTCTGACACCCCACGAACGCCCCCGTGGCGGCGCCTGCGGCCCGCCCTGCTGTTGGCCGTCCTACCCACGCTCGCAGCCAGGTTCATGCCGTTGATCCTCCTCAACAAGAGTAATCCGGCCTGAGCGATCAGGAGATCGCCCACCATGATCAAGCTGCTGTTCCTGCTCTTCTCGGGCCTGAAGTTCGGCAAGCTGCTGGCGACCGGCAGCACCATGCTGCTGTCGCTGGTGGTCTATGCCTGGGTTTATGGCTGGCGCTATGCCGCCGGTTTCATCGTGCTGCTGTTCGTGCACGAGATGGGCCACTTCTGGGCCGCCCGGCACAAGGGCCTGAATGTCGGCCTGCCGACCTTCATCCCCCTTGTCGGGGCCTGGGTGGAACTGAAGGACCAGCCGCACGACGCCGAAACCGAGGCCTTCGTTGGCCTGGCCGGGCCGCTGCTGGGCACGGTGGGCGCGCTGGTCGCGTATTTCCTCGCGCGCGACGGCCACGACACGCGCTGGCTGCTGGCCGTGGCCTACAGCGGCTTCTTCCTGAACCTATTCAACCTGATCCCGATCTCGCCGTTCGATGGCGGCCGCATCACCGCGGTGCTGTCGCCGCGCATCTGGCTGCTGGGCGTGCCGGTGCTGATCGCATTGTTCTTGTGGCGGCCCAGCCCGCTGCTGATCCTGATGGCCCTGCTCGCGGCACCGCAGGCATGGAAGGCGTGGAAGTACGACGCGAATGGCCCGGAAGCCAACAGCTACTACGCAGTTTCAACCGCGGTGAAGCTGGAATACGGCTTCTGCTACCTTGCGCTGGCCGGCTTCCTGGCGGTGATGGCGCACGACGTGCACGAGATGCTCACGCACGTTGCGGGCTGAGAGCCCGGGGACGCGGCCGGCCACCGCCAAAACCGGTCGCCTCCCCCGGCTCACAGCTCAATCGGAGGCGGTTTTCTTCAGGCGCACGATCACGCCGCGGATGGTGTACGGCGAGGTCTTCTTCTTTTCCCACAGCGCGAAGGCCTTGCCGTCGGCCGAGACCAGCGGCACGTGCATGATGTCGTAGGCGCTGTTGCTGTAGCCGCGCGCTGCCAGGTAGTCCTTGGCGGTCTGCATGCCGGCCTTCTGAGTCCAGATGAAGCCGCTGGACACGGGGCTGAAGTACAGCCGGCACATGCCGGTGACGGTCTTGCCGTCTTCGGTCAACGCGGCTGCGCTGGCCATGCCGCCCATCGTGGTGCCCGGGCACACGCCCAGGATCTCGCTCTTCCAGGCCTGTTTCTTCTCGCTCCAGCGCCACAGCGCGGCCGAGTTGAAGAAGGTGTTGGTGTCCAGGCTCTGGCCGACCACCATGGTGCCGGCGGCGTTGACCGCTTCGGCGGTGCCCGGCAGGTCGTCCGCGGTGCCCATCACCGTCTTGCTGCCGTGCGACCAGATCAGCGTGCGCCAGGTGCCGCTGCTCGGGTTTTCCTCCCAGCCCACCAGCACGGTGCCGTCCTGGTTGATGGCGTTGATGCGCGACGAGCCGCCGTCGGTGGGCAGGCCCACCATGCCACTGGCATCGGTGTAGAAGCCGTGCGCTTTGCCACTGGTCAGCCAGTACAGGCCGCCAACCGTCTTGCCATCCCCTGAGATGGACCAGACCGAGCTGTCGGTGGCGTCCGAGACGGCGGCGTCGGCCGGCAGCGGCTGAATCGTGGACCAGCCCCTCTTGCGGGTCCAGCGGCCAGCGGTGCCGTAGGTGCCGTCGTCCGACAGGATCATCGACGCGACGACCTTGCCGTCCGCCGAGATCACTGGATGGCCGCCGGACACGCCCAGCACATCCAGCGTGCTGCGGCCCAGGCGCTCGGTGGTGCCGGTCTTGTGCGACCACAGGAAGGTCTCGTAGTTGTTCAGCATGCGGCCGGTGGCGAATTTGGTGTCGGCCGACATGCCTTCCAGGTAGCAGTCGGTGCAGACCACATGCCCCACCGCCTCCTGGGCCTGGACAGCCAAAGGCGTCAGGGTAGCGAAGGAAGCAACCAGGCCTGCACCCTGCAGGAACTTGCGTGTATTCATCTCTCACACCTCAAAGACAAGCCGGCACCATGCCGACCGAACCGTGAATTTGCTGGACCGAACCGGTCGGACGCAGCGCGTGAAAACAATGTAGCCAAAGTGCTAAAAATCTACAAGATCTCTCTGAGAGAATTTCGATCGCCATGTCAGTCCGGCAACGGCAGGGCCTGCGGGCACATGGCCAATGCGGGCCACAATGGTTGGCCATGCCGATCGACGACTACGACTCCAGCTCACTGGACTCCTCGCAAGACTCCCGGCTGCCGCCCCGGCCTGTCGCGGTGCGTCGGGCGCCACGGGCCTGGCTGCCCCATGCGCTGCTCGCGGTGGGCGCGCTGGCCGCGGCCACCACGGTCTTCTGGGTCCAGGCGCAGCGCCACCATGCACCGATCCGCATCGATGCGGACGAGGTCATCGAAGCCGTCATGCAGCGCAACTACGGCGCTTACTCGCCGGCGCAAAAGGGCTGGCTGTGGACCGGACCGCAGCACGCGCCCTACCTGATGCAGGTGGTGCAGCGGGCCAAGGTGGAGCCGGAAGACGGCGCGCAAGGGGATGACGAGCTGTATTTTGTTGCCGCCGGCACGCCGCTGCGGCCCACCCAGCCGGAGCCAGCGCTGACCGGGCTGTTCCAGGTCAAGGGCGACATGGACAAGCGCGACGGTTCGCTGCTGGAGATCAGCACGCCGCTGCGGCAGGAACAGGGCGCCGTACCGCTGCAGCCGCAGGACGTGAAGTTCCTGGCGCTGGGCAGCAAGACCTGGGGCTGGGTGCTGACGACGCATTACGCCACCAAGGCCGACGACAAGCCGGCCGCCACCTGGCAGGTGGTGATGGCGCCGCAAGGCGTCGACATGGCCGAGTTGGTGCGTTTCCCGGCCTCGCTGGAAGACGGCCCTGGCAAGGGCTGCGAGCCGGCCGCGAGTCCGGCCAAAGCGCCGGCGACCGAACCGGATGACAGGGTGGACGAAGCGCCAGGTGGCGCCGAAGGACAGCGGCGCTGCAGCCACGCCCGCTGGACTTACCGCGCCGGCCCGGTGCCGGCGCAGGGGCTGCTGAGCTTCAGCGTCACCGGCGGCGGGCTGGTCAACGGCGAACAGCGGCCACAGAAGACCTGGCAACTGGTGTTCGACGCCAAGCGCTTCCGCTACACGCTGCCGGAAGGCCTGAGCTTCTAGGCCTGACCGCCGGCTGGGGGTTCGATGTTGTCGACCACGATGTGCATCTCGATCAGCGGCACCGGGTAGGCCATCTCGCAGCGCCAGCCCCGGAAGCGCTGGCTCGCGAGGCCGGCGCGCTGCAGCGCCAAGGCCAGTGTGTCCTGGTGGTCCGGCACGCCGGCCAGCGCCCAGGGTTTGCTGTCGTCGGGCATGCCGTGCGGCAGCGGATCGATGGTGGCGCTGAGGTTGAGCTCGCGGTAGTGGCGGCGGCCGGGGTCCGGGGGCGCCAGTGGCACGCCGGTCGGCCCGGGCAGGAAGAAGCTGATGCGCGGGCGCGCCCGCGGCCACAGGCTTTCGGCCACGAAGACGTCCCGCACCAGACGGTGGCACGGGGTGTGCAGCATGTAGATGCGCAGGATCTGGCTGCTGCCAGGTTCGTCCAGCCGGTGCGCGCGGTCGGCGCGGAAACCGGTGGTCAGGGGGCTTGGCATCGCGGCGCTGTCGCCGGGCAGCACGAAGGTGTTGATGCGTCCTTCGCGCTCCAGCTGCAATGCGGGCAGCGGTTGGCCGCTGGCTTCGGTGAGGATGAAATCCAGCGCGTCGCCCGCGCCCGGCCGGCCAGACAGGCTGGTCATGCGCGGCTCTTCATCGTCAGGCGCCACATCGTCCTGCACATGCAGGCTCAGCAACGGCACCGCAGTGCCGGGCGTCACGCGCTGCAGGCCGATGCGGCGGTGCACCTCGATGAAATCCAGGTGCCGGCCGTTCGGGTTTGGCACGATGAACAGCGCGGTGCTGACGGTCTCGGCATAGTGGCCGAACAGGAAGGACACGGCCTTGAACGAAGCCTGGCGGGCCATGTGCTCGCGGCGGGCCCGCACGTCTTCCTCGTTGGCGCCGAGCTGGGCGTCCAGGCCCTGGCGGCCACCTGGCAGGCGGTCCAGCAGCGACTGGAAGGCGTCGATGGCCAGCGCCAGCGCGTCGACCAGCGCCTCATCAGCATGGCCCTGGGCGCCGTCGATCAGCATGCGCAAGCCGGTGGGCGACGGCAGGCGGTGCAGGAATTCGGCATCGGACTCGGCGCGCGTGGCCTGCACCAGCCGGCTGGCCAGGCTCTTGTCCAGCCCGGCGCTGCGCATCAGCCGCACCGGCCTCGGGGGCACGCCAGCCAGCGCGGCGATCAGCGGGGCCAGCGCCGCACGCAATGCGGCAGCCACCGTGGCAACGGTCGTTGCGGCAGCCACTGCGGGCGCAGGCGCGGGCGAAAGTTCAATGACGGACATGGAGACCCTGGCGGCGGCTTCAGACAGGAACAGGCCGACCGCCAGTATCGTTGAGCTCAGGGGGCCAGTGCAGCCGGCGGCAGCGTGATCAGCATGCTGCGCATCGTGTACGGCGAGCGCTTCATGACTTCGACGATGACCAGCTTGTCGCCCTTGGGGGTGATGGCAATCACATTGGTCAGGTTGTAGTTCCGCGCCGAGTAGCCATAGGTCTTCAGGAAATCGGCCGCCAGGACCAGGCCGGTGGCCTTGGTCCAGAGGAAGCCGCTGGTGGCCGGCGTGAAGGTGGTGCGGGCCAGGCCGCCGACCAGCTTGCCGTCGTCAGACAGCGCATTGGCATAGGCCATGCCGCCCCAATCGCTGTTGGGCAGGATGCCCAGGATCTTGGTTTCCCACTTCTTGCCATCCCATTTCCAGCGGGCGGCTGCGCCAATGCCGGTCTCCGGGTCGGGCGCCTGGCCGACCAGGATGTCGCCGTCACCGTTGACAGCCTCGGCTTCGCCGTAGTTCAGGTCCAGCAAGGTGCGCTCGCCGTTCACCCACACGGCAGGCAGCCGGCTGCCATTCACCGGGTCTTCTTCCCAGCCGGCCAGCACGCTGCCGTCCTTGTTCGCATCGTCGATGCGGGCGGAGCCGCCGGCAGTGGGCAGGCCGGTCATGCCGACCTTGGCCTGCCAGACGCTGCCATGGGCAGAGCCACCACTCTGGTTCGGGCGCCAGTACAGGCCAGTGACGATCTTGCCGTCGCGCGACATGCCGTAGACCGAGCTGTCCTCGGTGTCCATGATTCCGCCGTCCGGCGGCAGGGTCTTGCTCAGCATCTGCCAGCCCTTGGTGGCCGTCCAGGCGCCTTGCGTGGCGTAGCTGCCAGTGTCGTCCAGCACGGTGGCGGCCACCTTCTTGCCGTCGCCCGAAATGGCCGGCAGGCCGGACATGGTGCCGATGACCGGCAAGGTGGCGCGGCCCAGCGCCTGCAGCCCACCCTGGGCGCTCCAGTAGAAGGTTTCGTAGGCGCCGTTGAGCAGGCCGGTGGCGGCCTGGCCGTCGCTCGACAGATCGGTCACCAGGCATTCGCAGATCTGCACCGCGGTGGCCGTCTGGGCCAGTGCCAGCGAAGGCGACAGTGCGGCGATGGCCACGGCGATCACGCCGGTGGCCGGCAAGGACTTGCTCATCAACATTTCGAACCCCTCTATGCTCAGACTCAATCCATCCACACGAAGGCCGCTGTTGCTGGCCCACAAGCTCGTTGCCGGCGTGCAATCCATCACCACACCCGGTACCGTGAACCGAATGTAGCCAGCCATCTTTCATTCTTCAAGAGGTCTCTCAGAGAAATTATGGTCTGCCATACCCTTCGTTCTAGGGGGAATCGTGCTTCAACCGGTGTCAGCGGGTGCATGCGGGCCAGTCTTAGCACTCAAACAGATGGAGTGCTAATATCCGCGGAACCAATTCCCTGGTCTACGAGTCCATCACCGCATGACACTGCCCTCCACCAACGCCCTGGCCTTGCGTGATCCGTGGGCCCTGGTGCCGCCCCTCGGCAACCTGGACGCCTACATCACCGCGGTCAACCGCATTCCGCTGCTCACGCCGGAAGAAGAAGGTGAGTTTGCGCGCCAGCTGCGCGACAAGGACGACCTGCAGGCTGCCGGCCGGCTGGTGCTGTCGCACCTGCGTCTGGTCGTCTCGGTCTCGCGCCAATACCTGGGTTACGGGTTGCCGCAGGGCGACCTGATCCAGGAAGGCAACGTCGGCCTGATGAAGGCGGTGCGCCGCTTCGACCCGGAGCAAGGCGTGCGTCTGGTCAGCTACGCGCTGCACTGGATCAAGGCCGAGATCCACGAGTACATCCTGAAGAACTGGCGCATGGTCAAGGTCGCAACGACCAAGTCCCAGCGCAAGCTGTTCTTCAACCTGCGCTCGATGAAGCAGACACTGAAGAGCAAGTCTGGCGACCAAAGCTTTCGCGCGACGCTGACGCCGGATGAAGTGGCCACCATGGCGCGCGACCTGAATGTCAAGCCGGAAGAAGTCGTCGAGATGGAAACCCGGCTGTCGGGTGGTGACGTGGCTTTCGAGCCGCAGGGCGACGAAGGCGAAGAAAGCTTCGCTCCCATCGCCTACCTGGCCGACGACACGCAAGAGCCGACCCGCGTGCTGGAAGCCCGCAGCCGTGACTGGCTGGGAAGCGACGGCATTGCGCACGCGCTGGATCAGCTGGATGCGCGCAGCCGCCGCATCGTCGAAGAGCGCTGGCTGAAGGTCAATGACGACAGCTCCGGCGGCATGACGCTGCACGAGCTGGCGACCGACTACGGCGTCAGCGCCGAGCGCATTCGCCAGATCGAAGTGGCGGCCATGAAGAAGATGCGCAAGGCGCTGGAAGCGGCCTGAGCACTTCCGTGCCGCGATGAAAAATGGCTCCCTCGGGAGCCGTTTTTCATTGGGCCACCGGGCGGCGCTCAGCCTTCTGCCAGCAGGTGTTTCAAGTCCTGTGCCAGCACGTCCGGCCCGCCGCCGTAGCGGGTGAACACACGCACCCTGCCCTGGCGATCGAACAGGTAGGAGCCGGCGGTATGGTCCAGCGTGTAGCTGCTCTCTGTCTTGCCCGGCACCTTGGCGAAAAACACCTTGAAGCTCTTGGCCGCGGCCAGCGTCTGCTCGGGCGTGCCGCGCAGCGCGATGAAGTCCGGCCCGAAGTTGGCCATGTAGGCCTTCAGCACCGGACCGGTGTCGCGCTCCGGGTCCAGCGTGACAAAGATCGGCAGCACGTCCTTGCCCTGCTCACCGAGTTGCTGCTTCACGGCGGCCAGCTCGCCCATCGTCGTCGGGCAGACATCCGGGCACTGGGTGTAGCCGAAGAACACCACCAGCACCTTGCCCTTGTACTGGGCCAGCGTGCGCGGCTGGCCGTCCACATCCTGCAGGCTGAGGCCGCTGGCGTACTCGGCGCCGGTGATGTCGACGCCCTTGAAGCCGGCGGTGGCGCCTGGGCGGTCGCAGGCAGCGAGCGCCAGTGCGGTGGCGGCGGCCAGCCAGCGGCGGCGGGACCAGGCGGTTGCTTGAGGGTTCATCGAGCGGAACAGCGGGTTGCGACGCGGCAGGCTCAGCGCAAGCCGGCCAGCAGCGGACTCAGGTAGTGATCCACCAGCAGCGCGGCAAACAGCAGCGCCAGGTAGAGGATGGAGAAGAAGAAGGTGCGGCGAGCCAGCGCGTCCGAATAGTTGCGCCAGAGCCGGAAACCGTAGGCGATGAACCAGAAGCCCAGCACCAGCGCGCTGGCCAGGTAGATCCAGCCGCTCATGCCATACACAAACGGCATCAGGGTGCCGGCCAGCAGCACGATGGTGTAGAGGAAGATGTGCAGCCGCGTCAGCTCGGCACCGTGTGTCACCGGCAGCATCGGCAGGCCGGAGCGGCGGTAGTCGTCGGCGCGGTACAGCGCCAGCGCCCAGAAGTGCGGCGGGGTCCACAGGAAGATGATCAGGCACAACAGCCATGCCTCTGCTCCGGCGTCGCCCCGCACCGCGGCCCACCCCAGCACCGGCGGCATCGCGCCCGAAGCGCCGCCGATGACGATGTTCTGCGGTGTGCGCGGCTTCAGCACCACGGTGTAAATGACGGCGTAGCCGACGAAGGTGGCCAGCGTGAGCCAGGTGGTCAGCGGGTTGACCCAGATCCACAGCATCAGGCAGCCGCCCAGGCACAGCACACCGGAGAACAACAGCGTGTCGCGTGGCGCCAGCTCGCCCTTGGCGGTCGGCCGCCAGGCCGTGCGTTTCATGCGCTGGTCGATCTTGGCCTCGATCAGGCAGTTGAACGCTGCTGCCGCGCCCGCCACCAGCCAGATGCCCAACGTGCCAGCCACCAGCACCCGCCAGGGCGGGATGCCAGGGCTGGCCAGCAGCATGCCGATCACCGCGCAGAAGACGATCAGCTGTACCACGCGCGGCTTGGTCAGGGCGCGGTACTGGGCCCATTTGGACATCGGTGCGGAGGGCGAGACGGCGGGCGCGGCGGCCATGGGCAAACTCATGTGGACAAGGCAGGGCCGCGCGACGCAGCGCCGGCCGGAGAAGACGACACCCGCTGCACCCGCGCCAACCTGGCACGGGCGAGCAAGCCCACCATTGTCGCCAACAGTGCGGCAGCGCCAGCACTGTGGGCCAAAGCCCCCAGCAAAGGCCACTGCAAGACCACGTTGCCAATGCCGCTGGCCACCTGCAGCGCGAGCAAGGCAAGCAAGGCTTGCGCGTAGCCGCGCGCTTCGCCACCGCGGCGCCACACGGCCACGATGAGCGCGAGCATTGCCACGCTCAGCAGCATCGCCACCAGCCTGTGCCCCAAGTGGATGGCCACCAGCGCGTCCAGCGTCAGGTAGCCGCCATGCCCTGCCCGGCCCAGTTCGCGCAGCAGCGTGAAGCCCTGGTGGAAATCGGCCTGCGGCCACCACTGGCCGTTGCACTGCGGAAAGCCCTGGCAGGCCACCACGGCATAGTTGGTGCTGACCCAGCCGCCCAGGGCGATCTGCAGCACCAGCAGGCCCAACACCACCGCGGCGCCGCGGCGCAGGCCGGGCGACAGCAGCAGCGGCCGGTCCCGATAGGCCTGGTGCTGCAGCATCAGCAAGGCCAGCAGCAGCATCGCGCCCAGCAGATGGCCGGTGACCACCGCCGGGTACAGCTTCAGTGTCACGGTGTACTTGCCGAACATGCCTTGCACGATGACCCAGACCAGCGTGAGCACCGGCCAGGCCAGCGAATGCGGCAGGCGCTTGCGCGCCGCGTAGCTGACGACGGCCAGCACCAGGCACAGCGCGCCGACGACCATCGCCAGGTAGCGGTGCACCATCTCGATCCAGGCCTTGTGCCAGGTCACCGGGCCGCTGGGCATGGCCGTCTGCGCGGCGTGGATCTCGTCCTGCGCCTGCAGCGGGCTGGCCTCGCCATAGCAGCCGGGCCAGTCCGGGCAACCGAGGCCGGAATCGGTCAGCCGGGTGAAGGCGCCAAAGGCAATCAAGTCGAAGGTGAGGAACAGCGTCAAGGCTGTCAACGCGGCCAGCCGGGCCGGCGTGTCCGCCCCGCGGCGGCGCAGCCAGACCCAGCCCAGCGGCAGCAGCGCCAGCGTGGCAGCGCCCAGCAGCAACGGCACGAAGACCGCCCAGCGCGGGTCCAGCATCAGCGTGGCTCCCGGCCAGGCCGGTCCCAGAAAGCCGAGGCGCGCAGCAGGCGCTCCAGGTCCTTCTTGAACTTCTCCGGCGCCAGCGGCACGGGGGTGCGCATCATCCACTCGCCCATCGGGTCGACCAGGTAGAGGTGGCTTTCCAGTGCCTGGCCGGGCGCCGGCTGCAGCCAGGCCACCAGCGCTTCGCGCGGCACGCGCAGCACCGTGGCGGGTGCGCCAGCCTGCATGGCCTGCGCGATGGGCGGGCGCAACGGCGCGTCGTCGGTCACCAGCCAGACACGGTCGATCCGGTCCTTCTCGCGGCCCATCATCTCGCGCAGCTGGCGCTGGTCGTACAGCAGCGCCTCGCAGCGGCCGTCGCAGCCACCACCGGCCACCACGACCATCAGCCATTGATCCTTCAGGCTGCCGGCCGGCACCGGCTGGCCGCCCAGCGTGCGCAGCGGCAGGTCAGCCGGCAGGCTGCGCGTGGGCTGGATCAGCTCGGCGTAGTTGCTGCGCGTCTGCGGCCTCACCACGAAATACAGGAAGTAGGACGCCGCCACCGGTGCCAAACAGGCCAGCAGCACCAGCAGCATGGTCGCGCGGCCACGCCTGCGTTGCGCGTCGGGCAGCGTCACAGCCGGTGTATGCACCGTCATGGCCAGCGGATCATGCCTGGGCACGGCGGGGTCGAATGAGTTGGAACCAGACATAAAGACCCGCGATCATGGCGCAGAAAACAAACCATTGGGATGCGTAACCGTAATGCTTGGCGACGTCCACCGCCGGCTGCGGCCAGTCGCGCAGCAAGCCGTCGTCCTGCGGTGCGCCGGCCAGCGACATCGGCGCCAAGGCCTGGACCGACAGCGGCCGCAGCGCCAGGCCCTGCTGCGCGGCAAAAGCGTCACGGTCCAGGTTCTGGCGGATCGGGCCGGACGCGTCTTCCCCCAGTTGCGTCAGACGTGACGGCCAGGGCGCCACGCGGCCCGTGACCCGCACCTCGCCTTCGGGCGTCGGCACGCTCGGCAGCCGCGTGCGGTCCAGCTGGTCGCGTGGCGCCCAGCCGCGTTGCACCAGCACGGCGTCACCGCTGGCCAGCCGCAGCGGCGTCAGCATGAAAAATCCGGGCCGGCCCCGCATCTGCCGGTTGTCGAGGAAGACAGTGGCGCCCGGCACCCAGTGGCCCGTCAGCGTGACCGGGCGATAAGCCTGCTCGTCGGCCTGCAGCGGCGTGCGTGCCAGGCTGTCGTTGCCCAGTGCAGGCAGCTGGCCGTGTTCGGTGATCTCGGCCTGCAGCGCCAGCTTCTGCTTGGCACGGTCCAGCTGCCACAGGCCCATGCGGGCCATCACGGCCATGCCCAGCAAAGCGGCCAGCAGCACCAGCCATTGGCGCTGCCGCACGGTCATCTGCATGTGGCAAACCCTGCCCAGCGGTAGCGCGAGGGCGCGCAAATAATGCTCGGCATGAAATTCGTGATCCTGCTGGCGCTGCTCGCCATTGTCGTGGTGCTGGCCAGCGCCGGTGTATTCATGCTGCGCAGGCCAGGCAGCGAAGGTGCGCAGCCCAAGCGCATGGCGCGGGCCCTGGCGCTGCGGGTAGGCTTGTCCGTCATGCTGTTCCTGCTGGTGCTGCTGGCCTGGCAGATGGGCTGGATAGAACCGCGCGGCATTCCAGTGGGGCACTGAGCCGTCAGCAAAAACGCCGCGCAATGCGGCGTTTTTTCTCACGCGAATTGCCCGGTCACATCCAGTACACGATCAGGTACAGGCCGAGCCAGACCACATCCACGAAGTGCCAGTACCAAGCGGCGCCCTCGAAGCCGAAATGGCGCTGCGGCGTGAAGTGGCCCTTGCTCAGGCGAATGGTGATGAACAGCAGCATCAGCATGCCGACGAACACGTGGAAGCCGTGGAAGCCGGTCAGCATGAAGAAGGTCGAACCGTAGATGCCGGAGCTGAGTTTCAGGTTCAGCTCGGTGTAGGCATGGTGGTACTCGTAGACCTGGAAGCCCAGGAACAGGATGCCCAGCAGCACCGTGACGCACATCCAGGCAACCGTCTTGCTGCGGTGGCCGGCGATCAGCGCGTGGTGGGCAATCGTCAGCGTCACGCCGGAGGTCAGCAGGATGCCGGTGTTGATGGTTGGGATCGGCCACGGGCCCATGGTGGTGAACGGGGCCACGGTGTCGGCCGGCGAAGCCGTCATGCCGGCGGCGGTGCTGGGCCACACGGCCTTGAAGTCCGGCCACAGCAGCTGGTTCTCGATGCTGCCCAGCGAGGGCAGCGCGTGCACACGGGCCCAGTACAGGGCACCGAAAAAGGCTGCGAAGAACATCACCTCCGAGAAGATGAACCAGCTCATGCTCCAGCGGTAGGAAACGTCGATGCGGTCCGAATACTGGCCCGATTCGCTCTCGCCAATCGCCTGGCTGAACCACTGGAACAGCACGGTCAGCCAGATCAGCAGGCCGGCCGCCAGTGAATACGCGCCCCAGCCGTGGCCGTTGACCCACTGGCCAGCACCGAGGATCACAAAAAACAGGCCGACGGCCGCCATCACCGGATGCCGCGATGGCGCCGGGATGAAGTAGTACGGCGCAGTGCCTGGGCTGCCGGCAGCGGGCATGTGAGCGGACATGTTCAGGGTCTCCTCGTCTTCTCTCGAAACTTTGAAATTGCTAGGCGCTGGCGGCCGCGCCGCTGCCCACCACCCAGTTCGCCAGCAGCACCAACGCCAGCACGAACAGCACTGCGCCGATGACCGCCGCCACCACCAGGTGCAGCGGATTGAGCTGGCCCAGGTCGCGTTCGTAATCCGCACCGCGGCGCACGCCAAAGAAGGACCAGGCCACCGCCTTCAGCGTGCCCAGGAACGAGCCCTTGCGCGCCAGCAGCGAAGGTTCAGCAGAGGGCTTGTCGGTCACGCCAGCCCCTCGTCCAACGAATACGTCGGCCGATCCCCCGAGGGGATGCGGGCCAGCTTGGGAGCGGCCCGGCGCTCGGCCCGCGCGAAACAGGATGACGCAAAGGGGTTCATGACGGCGCTCGCACGGCATCCGCCAGCACAGGCAGCGGCGCCTGCGCGGTGTGCCCGGCCGGTGCCGCTGGCACCTTGCCGCCGACCTCGAAGAAGGTGTAGGACAGCGTGATCGTGGTCACGTCCTTGGGCAGCTTCGGGTCCAGGTAGAACACCACCGGCCACTGCTTGCCTTCGCCGGGCGCCAGCACGTACTCGTTGAAGCAGAAGCATTCCAGCTTGTTGAAGTACGGCGAGGCCTGGTGCGGTGCGTAGCTGGGAATGGCCTGGGCGGCCATGGTTCGATCCTGCACATTGCGGAACTCGTACATCACCGTTGCCATTTCGCCAGGGTGAACCTGCACCGAGTTGACCGCCGGCTTGAACTCCCAGGGCCCGCGGGCGTTGGCATCGAACTCCACCGTCACCGTGCGGCTGGTGTCGACCTGCGTGTTGGCCGGCAGCTTGCGCGCGCCGCCGCCATTCGGCTCGGCCAGCGACAGCACGTTGATGCCCAGCGCTTCGCAGATGTGCTTGTAGAGCGGCACCAGCGCAAAGCCGAAGCCGAACATGCCGGCCGTCACGACCAGCAGCTTGGCCGTCATCAGCAGGTTGTCTCGGCGCAGTGCGGTCAGCTTCATCGGCGCGATGGGCTCAGTGCCCTTGGGTCAGCGCGACCTTGAGCACAAAGCCGACACCCAGCGAGATCGCGATCGTCGCCAGGATCAGCGCCAGCCGCAGGTTGGCCTTGCGTTGTTCGGGGGTCAGGGCCATGGAAGTGCGTGCTCGGGAACGTGATCAGCCGATGATGCGCGTGGCGCTGGCGTCCAGCTTGGGTGGGGTTTCGAAGGTGTGGAACGGCGCCGGCGACGGCACTTCCCACTCCAGCCCCTCGGCACCTTCCCAAGGCTTCTGCGGTGCAGGTTCGCCCTTGCCGCGCATCGCGGGCACCACGACGAACAGGAAGAAATAGACCTGCATCAGCCCGAAGCCAAACGCGCCGATGGAGGCCAGCGCATTGAAGTCGGCGAACTGCATCGGGTAGTCGGCATAGCGGCGCGGCATGCCGGCCAGGCCCAGGAAGTGCATCGGGAAGAAGGTCACGTTGAAGAAGATCAGCGAGCCCCAGAAGTGGATCTTGCCGCGCGTCTCCGAATACATCACGCCGGTCCACTTGGGCGACCAGTAATAGTAGCCGGCGAACATGCCGTACAGCGAGCCGGCCACCAGCACGTAGTGGAAGTGGGCGACGACGTAGTAGGTGTCCTGCAGCTGCTGGTCGATCGGTGCCATCGACAGGATCAGGCCGGTGAAGCCGCCCATCGAGAACACGAACAGGAAGCCCACCGCGAACAGCATCGGCGTCTCGAAGGTCATCGAGCCGCGCCACATCGT
>NZ_JBGGNH010000066.1:0-130149 GCF_041287625.1 Ideonella sp. | reverse complement strand
AGGCCGTGTTGCGGCGCTCTTCCTCTGGCATCACCATGGACTTGCGCTCCGGCCCCATGATGATCTTGTCCTTGGCCTTCTCGAAGTCCTGCATCTCGACCACGCGCGCGTTGCGGCGCGCAGCCATCAGGGCGGCTTCATTGCAGAGGTTGGCCAGGTCGGCGCCGGACATGCCGGGCGTGCCGCGCGCGATGACCGCGGGGTTCACGTCCTGGCCGATCGGCACCTTGCGCATGTGCACGTTCAGGATCTGCTCGCGGCCGCGGATGTCGGGCAGCGTCACGTAGACCTGGCGGTCGAAGCGGCCGGGGCGCAGCAGCGCGGAGTCGAGGATGTCGGGACGGTTGGTGGCAGCCACTACGATCACGCCGAGGTTGGTCTCGAAGCCGTCCATTTCGACCAGCATCTGGTTCAGCGTCTGCTCGCGTTCGTCGTTGCCGCCACCGAGGCCGGCGCCGCGCTGGCGGCCGACCGCGTCGATTTCATCGATGAAGATGATGCAAGGGGCGTTTTTCTTCGCGTTCTCGAACATGTCGCGCACGCGGGCCGCGCCCACGCCGACGAACATTTCGACGAAGTCCGAGCCGGAAATGCTGAAGAAAGGCACCTTGGCCTCGCCGGCAATGCCCTTGGCCAGCAGCGTCTTGCCGGTGCCCGGGGGGCCGACCAGCAGCAGGCCGCGCGGGATGCGCCCGCCGAGCTTCTGGAATTTCTGCGGGTCTTTCAGGAAATCGACGACTTCCTTGACCTCTTCCTTGGCCTCGTCGCAGCCTGCGACATCGGCAAAGGTGGTCGAGTTGTTGGCTTCGTCCAGCATGCGGGCCTTGGACTTGCCGAAGCTGAATGCCCCGCCCTTGCCACCGCCTTGCATCTGCCGCATGAAATACACCCAGACGCCGATCAACAACAGCATCGGGCCCCAGGAGAGCAGCAAGCTGGTCAACAGCGACGGCTCCTCACGTGGGCGCACTTCGAACTTCACGCCGTTGTTGATCAGGTCGCCGGTCAGGCCCCTGTCCAGCAGCGTGCCGGTGGTGCGGATCTTCGCCCCATCGGTCGTGACAGCCTCGATCTCGACGCTGCCAGGGCCTTCCTGGATCTTCACATTCGTGACGTGCTTGTTGCGCACCTGCTCCAGGAACTCGGAGTAGCCCACCTGGCTGCCCTGCACCGACGCACGGTCGAATTGCTTGAACACGGTGAAAAGCACCAAGGCGATCACCAGCCAAACGGCGATCTTCGAAATCCACTGATTGTTCACCGCGGCTCCTTCATATGATCCATCGCTCGCTACCGGCCGGAAAATGCCGGCACGGCTGCTCAACCGCATATAGGGTCGATTCTAAGGCAGTCAATAGGCCACTTTGGCCGCGTGTCTGCGGCGGGAAAACCGGCTTAATCCGGCCACCAGCTGGCCTGTCGCTTGCCCAATGGTGTTGCGCCATGCGGCTCATCGGGTTTTCAGACCCATGCCAACCAGAAAGGTTTCCGACGATTTGTCGCGCGAAGCCTTGGGTTTGACGGGTTTCACGACCCGGAAGGTGTCGCGGAACAGCTGGACCAGCGGATCGTGCGCCGCGCCGTGAAAGACCTTGGCGACCAGCGCACCGTCGCGCTTGAGGTGCTTGGCAGCGAAATCCACCGCCAGCTCGACCAGGTTTTCGATCCGCGCCGCGTCCGTGCTGGCAATGCCCGACAGGTTGGGCGCCATGTCCGACACCACAAGGTCCACCGGCCGGCCGGCCAGTGCGGCCTCCAGTTGCTGCAGCACCACCTCGTCGCCGAAATCGCCCTGGATGAAGGTGACGCCGTCGATCGGCTCGAAGTCCAGCATGTCCAGCGCGATGATGGTGCCGTCAAGTTCACCGCTGGCGGCGCCGCCTACGCCAGCCACCTTGGGCGCAAAGCGCCGCCGCAGGTACTGGCTCCAGGCACCGGGGCAGGCGCCAAGGTCAACCACCACCTGCCCGGGGCGGATCAGCTGGAAGGCCTCGTCGATTTCCTTCAGCTTGTAGGCCGCACGCGCCCGGTAGCCGTCTTTTTTGGCCAGGCGCACATAGGTGTCGTTGACATGGTCGTGCAGCCACGCCTTGTTGACCTTTTTGCTTTTGGTCTGGGTTTTCATGTTGAGGGGATAATACGGCGATGCCTGCGATTCAATTGACACCCGCTGCCCGTAAGGAAAAGCGGGGCGAAGCCCACCACCTCGACCCGGTCGTGATGATCGGCGGCGAGGGTTTGACCCCCGCCATCGTGAAAGAAGCCGATGTGGCCTTGAAGGCCCACGGCCTGATCAAGGTCCGCGTTTTCTCGGACGACCGCGTGGCCCGCGAAGCCATGCTGGCCCAACTGGCCGACGAGCTTTCCGCCGCGCCGATTCAGCACATCGGCAAGCTGCTGGTGCTGTGGCGGCCAATCCCGGAAAAGGCCGCCCCCGTCGTGGAAGACCGCAAGCCAGGTTCACGCGTGGTCAAGCTGGTGACGTTCTCCAAGAACGGCAGCGGCCGGCCGACGGTGAAGAAGGTGCAGGTGCACGGCAACGAGCGCGTGACGGCGGGCGGCATGGTCAAGCGCCAGAAGAACCGCGTCACCAGCGTCAAGAAGCGCGCGCAAAGCCAGGACTGAACCGGCGGGGGCGCTCATCCGCCCGTTGCGCCGTGCCTGCTTGCCCGCCAGGCCAGGGCCAGCACCAGCAGCATCTTCACCCCGAAGAGCCCGAAGCTGAGGCCATGCAGCTGGCCAAAACTCAATGGGCCCAGCCCCGCGCGGGCCGGCGCCATCATCGGCTGCAGCACGTAGTAGCCGACCACGGTGCAGGCCACGGCGCCCAGCACCAAGCCCATGTTGAGGCTGAAACCCGAACCGGTGCCTCGTTCGGCGCGATCGGCCGCAGCGGCCCGCTCCAGCAACAGCAGCAACACCGCCAGCACCAGGCTGGCAGGCGCTTCGCGCGCGAACATGAAGCCCACCACCTTGCCAGCCTCAGCCGGCGTGGGCAGCGTGGCAAACGGTGCCGGCGTGGCGATCAATGCCAGGCAGGCCAGCCCGCCCAGCCAAAGGCCGGGCAAGGCGCAGCACAGGCGCTCGCGCCAGTCGCTCACCGGTAACGCACCCCGACGATTTCGTAGTGGCGCAGGCCACCAGGCGCAACCACCTCGGCCACGTCACCGGATTCCTTGCCGATCAGCGCGCGGGCAATCGGCGAGCTGATCGAGATCAGGCCCAGCTTCAGGTCCGCCTCGTCGTCTCCGACGATCTGGTAGGTGACCTTGGCGCCCGAATCTTCGTCTTCGAGATCCACGGTGGTGCCAAAGACGATACGGCCGCCTGCGTCCAGAGAACTCGGATCGATGACCTGCGCGGCGGCCAGCTTGCTTTCCAGTTCCAGGATGCGGCCTTCGATGAAGCCTTGCTTGTCCTTGGCCGCGTCGTACTCTGCGTTTTCCGACAGATCGCCCTGGGCACGTGCCTCGGCAATCGCCTGGATCACCGCATGGCGCTCCACGGTCTTGAGTTGGTGCAGCTCTTCTTTGAGTTTTTCCGCACCGCGCTTGGTGAGGGGAATCGTGGCCATCGCGGCCCTCCTTGGCAGACAAAACGAATCCGCCGCCAAGACGCCAGGACGGCGCGAGGGCGGCGGATGCGGATCGAGGGATTTTAGAGCACAACCGGCGCCAGCCCGGGCCGGTGAAACACCCGACTCGCGCGGCGCCCCGATCAGCTGCTGAGCGCCAGGTGCAGTTCCTGAAGCGACAGCACCTGCAGGTCGTCCTGATGCTTCAACGCCTCGACGGCCGCTTCGCACCCGGCCATCGTGGTGTAGTAGGTCACCCGGTTGGCCAAAGCTGCGGTGCGGATGTAGCGGCTGTCGGCAATCGCGGTGCGGGTTTCGTCCACGGTGGTGAATACCAGCTGGATCTCGCCGCCCTTGATCATGTCGGCAATGTGCGGCCGGCCGTCCTTGACCTTGTTGACCACGGTGACCGGCACGCCGGCGGCGGCAATCGCAGCCGCCGTGCCCTTGGTCGCGACCACCTTGTAGCCCAGGTCGACCAGATCGCCCGCAATCTTCACCGCACGGTCCTTGTCGTGGTTCTTGACGGTGATGACCACCGTGCCCTGTGACGGCAGGCGTGAGCCGGCGCCCAGTTGGCTCTTCAGCATCGCTTCGCCGAAGCTGTAGGCCACGCCCATGACTTCGCCGGTGGAGCGCATTTCCGGGCCGAGGATCGGGTCCACGCCGGGAAACTTGTTGAACGGGAAGACGGCTTCCTTGACGCTGAAATACGGCGGAATGACCTCGTGCGGCGGCTTGCCGCCCATGCCAACCTGGTCCGCCAGCTTCTGGCCGGCCATGCAGCGCGCGGCGATCTTCGCCAGCTGCTGGCCAGTGGCCTTGGAGACAAAGGGCACGGTTCGCGAAGCCCGCGGGTTGACTTCCAGCACGTAGATCACGGCTTCTTCGCCCTCGCCCTGGATGGCGAACTGCACGTTCATCAGGCCGATGACCTTCAGCGCCTTGGCCATCTCGGCCGTTTGGCGGCGCAACTCGTCCTGAAGCTTGGCACTCAGCGAGTACGGCGGCAGCGAGCAGGCCGAGTCGCCAGAGTGCACGCCTGCCTGCTCGATGTGCTCCATGATGCCGCCGATCATCACGTCGACACCGTCGCTGATGCAGTCAACGTCGACCTCGATCGCGTCGTCCAGGAAGCGGTCCAGCAGCACCGGCGACTTTTCCGAAACGCGCACCGCCTCGCGCATGTAGCGCTCCAGGTCCTTGTCTCCATGCACGATTTCCATCGCGCGGCCGCCCAGCACATAGCTCGGGCGCACCACCAGCGGGTAGCCAATTTCCTGCGCCAGGCGCAACGCCGCTTCTTCGGTGCGCGCGGTGCGGTTCGGCGGCTGCTTCAGGCCCAGCGCGTGCAGCAGCTGCTGGAAGCGCTCGCGGTCCTCGGCCACGTCGATCGAGTCGGGGCTGGTCCCGATGATGGGCACGCCCGCGCGCTCCAGGTCCAGCGCCAGCTTCATCGGCGTCTGGCCGATGTACTGCACGATCACGCCAACCGGCTTTTCCTTGGCCACGATCTCCAGCACGTCTTCCAGCGTCACCGGCTCGAAGTACAGGCGGTCCGAGGTGTCGTAATCGGTCGACACGGTCTCGGGGTTGCAGTTGACCATGATGGTCTCGTAGCCGTCTTCGCGCATCGCCAGTGCCGCGTGCACGCAGCAGTAGTCGAACTCGATGCCCTGCCCGATCCGGTTCGGGCCACCGCCCAGCACCATGATCTTCTTGTTGTTCGTCGGCTCGGCCTCGCACTCCTCGTCGTAGGTCGAGTAGAGGTAGGCCGTCTGCGTCGCGAACTCGGCCGCGCAGGTGTCCACGCGCTTGAACACCGGGCGCACATTGGCCTTCCAGCGCGCGGCGCGCACCAGGTGCTGGTTGGTGCCCAGCAGCTTGGCCAGACGCTTGTCCGAGAAACCCTTGCGCTTGAGGTACACCAATTCGTCGCGCGACAGACCGTCCAGCGTGCGGCCGGCCAGCTGGCCCTCGGTCGCCACCAGCTGCTCGATCTGGGCCAGGAACCACGGGTCGATCGCGGTCTCGGCAAACACTTCGTCCAGTGACATGCCGATGCGGAAAGCGTCGCCGACAAACAGGATGCGCTCGGGGCCGGGCTCGCCGATTTCCTGGATGATTTCCTCGCGGTCGGTCGAGCGTTCGGTCAGGCCGTCGATGCCGGTCTCCAGGCCGCGCAGCGCCTTCTGGAAACTTTCCTGGAAGGTGCGGCCCATGGCCATCACCTCGCCGACCGACTTCATCTGCGTGGTCAAGCGCGAATCGGCGGCCGGGAACTTCTCGAATGCGAAGCGCGGGATCTTGGTGACGACGTAGTCGATCGACGGCTCGAACGAGGCTGGCGTGACACCGCCGGTGATGTCGTTCTTCAGCTCGTCCAGCGTGTAGCCGACTGCGAGCTTGGCAGCGATCTTGGCAATCGGGAAACCGGTCGCCTTGGAGGCCAGTGCAGACGAACGCGACACGCGCGGGTTCATCTCGATGACGACCATGCGGCCGTCCTTCGGGTTGATCGAGAACTGCACGTTGGAGCCACCGGTGTCCACGCCGATTTCGCGCAGGATCGCGATCGAGGCGTTGCGCAGCAGCTGGTATTCCTTGTCGGTCAGCGTCTGCGACGGGGCCACGGTGATGGAGTCGCCGGTGTGCACGCCCATCGGGTCCAGGTTCTCGATCGAGCAGACGATGATGCAGTTGTCCGCCTTGTCGCGGACCACTTCCATCTCGTACTCTTTCCAGCCGATCAGCGACTCTTCGATCAGCAGTTCGTTGGTCGGCGACAGGTCCAGGCCACGCTTGCAGATCTCTTCGAACTCTTCCGGGTTGTAGGCAATGCCGCCGCCGGTGCCGCCCAGCGTGAAGCTGGGGCGGATGACCATCGGGAAGCCGGAGCCACCGATGTCGGCCTGGATGAGCTTCTGCACCGCCCAGGCCTCTTCCATCGTGTGCGCGATGCCGGACTTGGCAGAGCCCAGCCCGATCTTGGTCATCGCGTCCTTGAACTTCAAGCGGTCCTCGGCCTTCTCGATCGCGTGCTCGTTGGCACCGATCATCTCCACGTTGTATTTGGCCAGCACGCCGTGCTTGTGCAGGTCCAGCGCACAGTTCAGCGCAGTCTGGCCGCCCATGGTCGGCAGCACCGCATCCGGCCGCTCCTTGGCGATGATCTTCTCGACCACCTGCCAGGTGATGGGCTCGATGTAGGTCACGTCGGCCGTGGCCGGGTCGGTCATGATGGTCGCCGGGTTGGAGTTGACCAGGATGACCTTGTAGCCTTCCTCGCGCAGCGCCTTGCAGGCCTGGGCGCCGGAATAGTCGAATTCGCAGGCCTGGCCGATGATGATCGGGCCGGCGCCGATGATGAGGATGCTTTTGAGGTCGGAACGCTTGGGCATGGTCTTTTCTTGAGATCTGGCTGGCCTGGCTGCTCGTCAGCCCAGGCTGGCGGTGGCGAGCTTGGCGCCAAAGCCGAGGAACAGGGCACCGACGCCGGACGAGGCCAGGCTGGCGGCGCGCCGCCGCTTCGCGAAGGCCGCGGCCAGGCGTGCGCCGGAGAAGATCAGCACGGTCAGGTACAGCGCGCTGAAGGCCTGGACGATGGCGCCCAGCATGAGGAAGCTCAGCACGGGCCAGGGGTAGGCCGGGTCGACGAACTGGATGAAGAAGGACACGAAGAACAGGATGGCCTTGGGGTTCAGCAGGCTGATCAACAGCGCCTTGCGGAACGGCTGGCTAAGCTCGGCCTCGGAAGCCTGCACGCTGGCGACTTCACCGCGCCAGCGGCGCACCGCACCCCGCAGCAGTTGCACGCCAACACAGGCCAGGTAGGTTGCGCCCACCATCTTGATCACCAGGAACAGCGTGGGCACCGCACGCAGGAGCGAGGCCGCACCCACGGCCGCCAACGCCATCAGGACCGTGTCGCCGACGAACACACCGCAGGCCCCGGCATAGCCGTGGCGCACGCCGCGCCGTGCGGCGACCGAGAGCACGAAGATGGAATTCGGCCCCGGCAGCAGCACGATGGCCATCGTGCCCAGCACATAGGTCCAGATGTCGGTGACGCCCAGCAGCATGGTCAGTTCTTCCCTTGTCGCGCCTTCAGCCCATCTTCAACGCTTGCGCTCGGCCATCAGGCCGGTGAAGCGGTCGAACAGGTACGCAATGTCATGCGGACCTGGCGAGGCTTCGGGGTGGCCCTGGAAGCAGAAGGCCGGTTGGTCGGTCCAGGCCAGGCCTTGCAGCGTGCCGTCGAACAGGCTGACATGCGTCGCGCGCAGGTTGGCAGGCAGCGTCTTTTCGTCCACCGCGAAGCCGTGGTTCTGGCTGGTGATGGACACCCGGCCGTTGTCCAGATCCTTGACCGGATGGTTCGCGCCATGGTGGCCGAACTTCATCTTGTAGGTGTCCGCACCCGCGGCCAGCGCCATGATCTGGTGGCCCAGGCAGATGCCGAAGATGGGGACACCGCTGGCGATGAGTTCCTTCGTGGCGGCAATCGCGTAGTCGCAGGGCTGCGGGTCGCCAGGGCCATTGGACAGGAAGATGCCGTCTGGCTGGTGCTTCAGCACCTCGGCGGCGGTCGTCTTTGCTGGCACCACGGTGACGCGGCAGCCGCGCTCGGCCAGCATGCGCAGGATGTTGAACTTGACGCCGAAGTCATAGGCCACGACGTGGAACTTAGCGTCGCCCAGCGTTCCGTACCCAGGCGTGCCGGCGCCGTCGCCGCCTTCGGGGCGCGCAAGGCGCCACTCGGTCTGCGTCCACTCGTAGGATTCGGTCTTGCTGACAACCTGCGCCAGGTCCAGCCCGGTCATGCTCGGCGCGGCCTTCGCACGGGCCACCGCCTCGGCCTTGTCGGCCTCGCTCACTTCGTGGCCGGCCGGGAAGGTGGCGATGCAGCCGTTCTGCGCGCCGGTGGTGCGCAGCACACGGGTCAGGCGGCGCGTGTCCAGGTCAGCGATCGCGACGGTGCCCTGGTCTTTCAGGTACGCGTCCAGCGGCTGCGACTGGCGGAAGTTGGAGACTCGGACTGGCAGATCCTTGATGATCAGGCCAGCGGCATGGACTTGGGACGCCTCGATGTCCTCGACGTTGACACCGTAGTTGCCGATGTGCGGATACGTCAGCGTGACGATCTGCCGGCAGTAGCTCGGGTCAGTGAGGATCTCCTGGTAGCCGGTCAGCGCGGTGTTGAACACCACTTCGCCAACCGTGTGACCGGACGCGCCGATCGAGGTGCCGGAAAAGACCGTGCCGTCTGCGAGTGCAAGGATTGCGGGGGGCAGGACGGGCAGCAAGGGGGAACTCCGGTGTTCGCGCGCCCAGCCCGTGGACCCTGGCCAACGCTCAGGCCGGCGCTTGCGACGCGGCGAAAACGGCTGGCGGAAGGGCTCGGCAAGGAAGAGGGAAACGAGGTTTCGCGGGGCGGCTTTGTTTTGGGGTAAACCCGTCGATCATAACCCATCGTCCGCGATCAGGCGATCCCGACCCTGGCGCCGACCCGTGTGTTCGCGTGTCATCTACCGCGCTTGGCGGACCTTCTGGCGCCTTCTGCGCCCCCGCCGCCACACCAATGAAAACAGCCCGGCAGGCAAGCCTGGCGGGCTGTCGGGAGTGGCGGTCGAAACCGCCAGCTCAAGGGAGGCCTGAGGTTCAGCCGGTTGACGGCCAAGCCTCAGCGCAAGGGCTTACCAGCCGATGTCCTTCAGCAGTTCCAGCGTCAGGTCCTTCGGTGCCGAGACCTTGAAGGTCGGCAGGTCGGCGTTGATCGCCGGTTCCATCAGCAGGTTGCGCGTGGCCAGCGTGTCCCAGTGCGAAACCGACGAACCCGACTGGTACGGGTTCGGCGTGTACAGCATCACCCGGCCAGCGGCGTCAGCACCCGCGTAGAAGGTCTTGTCCACGCCCAGCACGGCGCGCACGGCATGCTTGGCCGGGTCGGTGGGCGTCAGCACGGTCTTCAGCTTGATGCCGTCGTCCAGCGTGATACGCACCGACGGGATGGTCACCGTGGCATCTGCACCGCCCAGGGCAGCCGGCGGGCCGCCTGCCGTGTTGTCGGCCACGATCACGGCCAACGCGCCAGCGTCCTGCGCATTCTTCACCTTGATGGTGAACGAGCAGGTGCCGCGGTCCACCAGGGCGACGTTGCCGGCGACCAGCGCGGCGTTCTCAGCGCTCAGCGGGTTGCAGGCCAAGCCCGTCACGCCGTCTGCCTGGTCGATCACGCGGGCGATGGTGCCCTTGATGGCCGACGAACTCAGGGCCGCGCCGAACGAAGCGGGGCCCACCTGGTAGGCACCGGCGATGGTCGGGAACTTGTCCGACTTCACCGTCAGGATGGGCGTGCCCTTGCTCAGCACCGATGGCATGTCTGTCGTGACATTCGCACCTGTCCATACCAGACCACGCGGGTTGATGGCGGACTTTGTGCGCTCGGCGTCAGTCATGTCGAACCAGCTCTTGCCGGCGGTGTTGTCGAACATCATCCGTTCCCACTGCGAGGGGAAGGCGACGCCGGTCTCGTCCGCAATGCGGGCACCGGTGGAACCGCTGGTCAGCGCCTGGAAGCCCAGGCCGTGGCCCACTTCGTGGGTCAGCACCACGGCGAAGTCGATCGTGCCGGTCGGCGCGTTGCCGTCCAGGCCGAGGTAGAAGCCCTGGCCGTCCAGGCAGCCGGTATTGCCGAGGTTGACGTTGAAATGCGAGATGATTTCAGGTGCCGTGTTCTCGTCCAGGTCAGTGCCAGCCAGCGTGTTGGCCAGCGCACCGGAGTACCAGGTGCCTGCGTTCGGAGCATTCGGGAAGTCACGCCAGACGCTGGCCGCTCCAGCCGAGCCCAGCACGGCCGAGGTCGAGGTGCAGGTCAGTGCGTCCCAGGTTGCCTGGATCTTGATCGCCGGCCCCTCAGGCAGGACCTTGCCCCAGGTCTTGGCCACTTTCTTGTAGACGTTCATGCGCTGTTCGCCGATCGTCGTGCCTTCGTTGCCACCTACCGGCGTTGCCGGCGTTGTGTCATTGAAGCCGACACCGGCCGGGTCAGCGTTGATGATCTTGATGGTGGCGGCAGATGCGCCGAAGGTGGCAGATGCTGCAGCCAGGGCCAGCAGGGATTGCTTGAACAACTTATTCACTTTCCGCCTCCGACGACTTCAGGCTCTGTGCGACCGGACGCGCTTGCAGTGACGCGGCTTCATCTCCCTCCACACAATCCATCACCAGCTTGCCATCGGCACCAATGGCGGCGCGCGAGTAGGACATGTGCTCTTCGCCCAGGCGCAGGCCCTTGGCGCCTGCGGTGCGCGAGGCAATCGCCTGTGGCTTGGCAACCGAGCGCTGCACGCTCACGGAGGCTTGGTCCAGGGCTTTGCTTTCAGCGGCCGTGACCGGGCGCAATTGCTTGGTCACCGGGTCGATGCTGACGCGCATGCCGTCCATCGGGGCTTGAGAAGCCGAGGTGTCAAGGTCGCCTTGGGCCGATGCGCCCACCGCAACCGCCATCAGGGAAGCGCCGATGAGCGCCCTGATCGACAGGGTAAAACTAGCTGACATTCAAACAACTCCGAATAGGGAAGGAAGTAGTGAAAGACCAGTCTAGGGGCCGGATTTGCCTTCATCAATTGGTAACGTTTGCCTTTACGCCGTTCAATCTAGGGGGATTCGCAGGCCAGCCTGGCGCATGCCCCGTTTCGGCCCGCAGCCTGGGGCCACGGAACTAGAATGGGTCGCAAAACATCCTAGCCTGGGGCATGCGGCAAGACGCTGCAGCCCACTGTTTTCTGTTTCCCCTGGAGGGTCCTCATGAACGAAAGCCTGCAAACCTACAACGGCGCGAGCATCGGCGCCGATGGGCTGGTCACACAACGCCAGCGCGTGCTGCGCAACACCTACTGGCTGCTGGCGCTCTCGATGTTGCCGACGGTGCTGGGTGCGTGGATCGGCGTGGCCACCGGCATCGCCTCGATGATGACGCCCGGCGTGAGCCTGATCGTCTTCATGGTCGGCGCCTTCGGCTTCATGTTCGCAATCGAGAAGACCAAGGAATCGGGCGTCGGCGTGGCCGTGCTGCTGGCCTTCACCTTCTTCATGGGCCTGATGCTGTCGCGCCTGCTGTCGGTGATCCTGGGCTTCTCGAACGGCACGTCGCTGATCATGACCGCCTTCGGCGGCACCGCGCTCGTGTTCTTCGGCATGGCAACGCTTGCCACGGTGATCAAGCGCGACCTGTCCGGCATGGGCAAATTCCTCTACATCGGCGCGCTGGTGATCCTGGTCGCCGGCCTGATCAACTTCTTCGTGCAGTCCAGCGCCGCGATGCTGACGATGTCGGTGCTGTGCATCGGCCTGTTCTCGGCCTTCATGGTGTACGACATCAAGCGCGTGATCGACGGCGGCCAGACCAACTACATCAGCGCCACGTTGGAGCTCTACCTGGACATCTACAACGTGTTCCAGAGCCTGCTGATGCTGCTCGGCGTCTTCGGCGGCGAACGCGATTGAATGGGTGGGGCACCCGGTGCCGTGAGTACCCGCCACCACCCGCCGGGCGGGTTGGCGCAGCCGCCTTCGGGCGGCCCGGCGCCGCCTGCACTGGCAACGGCAAGGTTGCAATGAAAACAGGGCGCATCGAGCGCCCTGTTTTCATTCTTGCGTCAGCGCCACTTCTGTCGATTCAGCGACTGGTATTTCGCGCGGCGGCGGCACTTCACCGCGCTCGAACACGGCCATGCTTTCCACGTGCGCCGTGTGCGGGAACATGTTCACTGCGCCGGCCGACACGCAGCGGTAGCCCGCCACGTGCACCAGCAGGCCGGCGTCGCGCGCCAGCGTCGCCGGATTGCAGCTGACATAGACGATGCGCTCGGGCCCGGTCCAGCCTTCGCGCGGGTTCTGGCGCAGGTCGGCCAGCGCCTTGGTCAAGGCAAAGGCACCTTCGCGCGGCGGGTCCACCAGCCACTTGTCGGCCGAACCGAAGGCGATCAGGTCGTCTGGCGTGATCTCGAACAGGTTGCGCGCCTCGAAGCTGGTGCGCTCGCTCAGTCCGTTGTGGCGCGCGTTCTGGCGTGAACGTTCGACCAGCGTTTCGCTGCCCTCCACGCCCAGTACCTCGCGCGCCATCGTCGCGATCGGCAGCGTGAAGTTGCCCAGGCCGCAGAACCAGTCGATCACACGCTCGCCCTTGGCGGCCTGCAGCAGCCGCAGCGCGCGGCCGACCAGCACGGTGTTGATCTCGTGGTTGACCTGCGTGAAGTCGGTCGGCTTGAACGGCATGTGCACGCCGAATTCCGGCAACCGGTAGCCCAGCACCGGACCGCCTTCGTCCAGCAGGTGCACCGTGTCCGGCCCCTTGGGCTGCAGCCACCATTGCACCTGGTGCACGGCCGCGAAATCGCGCAGCTTTTGCGCGTCACCACTGGACAGCGGCTCCAGATGGCGCAGCACCAGCGCGGTGATGCCGTCGCCAATCGCCAGCTCGATCTGCGGCAACCTGTCGCGCTGCTGCATGCTGGCGATCAGCTCGCGCAGCGGCATCAGCATGTTGCTGACATGCCGCGGCAGCACCTCGCACTGCTTCATGTCGGCCACATAGCGCGACTTGCGCTCGTGGAAGCCGACCAGCACGGTGCCTTTCTTTGCCACGTAGCGCACCGACAGCCGAGCCCGGAAGCGGTAGCCCCAGGCCGGTCCTTCGATCGGCCGCAACAGGCGCTCAGCCTTGACCTTGCCGAGGTGCGCGAGGTTGTCCTCCAGCACACGCTGCTTGATCGCGACCTGGCTGGCGGCGTGCAAGTGCTGCATCTTGCAGCCGCCGCAGGCCCCCGCATGCAGGCCGAAGTGCGGACAGCCCGGGCGCACGCGCTGCGCGCTCTCGCGGCGCAGCGCGACCATGGTCGCCTGCTCCCACTGGTTCTTGCGCCGGCCCACCTCGACCAGCACTTCCTCACCCGGCAAGGCGCCGTCGATGAACACCACCTTGCCCTCGCTGTTGCGGGCCACGCCCTGGGCTTCCATGTCGAGCGACTCGACCTTCAGCCATTCATCCTTCTGTGTCATGGGGCGTCATTATCCGGGCGGAGAAAGAGGACAGCCGCCCGGAGGCGGCTGTAGGTTGGGACCAAGCGGCACTTTGTGGCCGCCTCGGCCAACTCATCTTTGGGGCAGCAACTTTGCCGGATCGATCGGCTTGCCCTGGCGGCGGATCTCGAAGTGCAGTTGCACCCGGTCCGCGTCGGAATTGCCCATCTCGGCAATCTTCTGGCCCTTGCGCACCGCCTGGTCTTCCTTGACCAGCAGCGTCTGGTTGTGCGCGTAGGCGGTCAGGTAGGTCGCGTTGTGCTTGACGATGATCAGGTTGCCATAGCCGCGCAGGCCGGAGCCGGCATAGACCACGCGGCCATCGGCCGCAGCCAGCACCGGGTCGCCAGCCTTGCCGCCGATCGCCAGGCCCTTGCTCTTGGTGTCGTCGAAGCCGGTGATGACGCCACCGGCAGCGGGCCAGGCCCATTGCACGTCGTCGTCGCTGGCAGCCGCTGCAGCCGCGGCGGCGGAACCGGTGCCGGTCGGCGGCGCTGCCATGCCTGCGCCCGAGGCGGGCGGCTGCGCGCCGGAAGCGGCGCCCGAGGCAGGCGCCGAAGCCGGCTTGCCGTCCAGCGGCCGGGTTTCAACCTTGGCAGTCGCCACCGGTTTGGTTGCGGCAGCACCCGGCTCCTGGCCCGGCGGCACCACGCGCAGCACCTGACCCACCTCGATCACGTTCGGGTTGTCCATGCCGTTCCAGCGCGCCAGGTCACGCCAGGCCTGGCCGCTTTCCAGCGCAATGCGCATCAGCGTGTCGCCTGGCTTGACGATGTAGGTGCCGGGCCTGGCCTCGGCAGGCGGCACGACGCTGCCGGTCCTGGACGGATCTGCGGCGGCACTGGCGCTGTAGGCAGCGGAACCGCGGCCCGCACCACGATCTTCGACCGGCGCCTGATTTTTGGTGGTGGTGCACGCCGCAAGCGTGGTCACGGCCACCAATGCAAGCCACGTGGACCAACGGCAGCCACGGAACATGGTCATGGCGTTTCTTTTCCCTGAGTCAACTGATGCCCGATTTTAAGGGGACGAACTGGACCGCCTCGCCCAAGGTCCGGCGAAAGCCTTCAAGGGTCCGGTCCACGACCACCAGCACCTGCCCGCGACCATCGGCCGCGCGCGCCGGTGCGATCAACCTGCCCCCCACCGCCAGCTGCTGCAGCCAGGCCTGCGGCAGGTCCTCGCCACCGGCCGCCGCGACGATGCTGTTGTACGGCGCCCGCAGCGGATGGCCCAGCATGCCGTCGCCATACAGCAGCTCGCAGCGCGGTGTCTGCAAGCCCGCCAGCTGGCGCACCGCCACGTCGTGCAGCCCGCGCAGGCGTTCGATCGACACCACCTGCTGCGCCACTTCGGCCAGCAGCGCGGTCTGGTAGCCGCAACCGGTGCCGATCTCCAGCACCCGCCCGAGGTGACCATGCCCGCGCGCCGACTCGCCCAGGAACAGCCACTCCAGCATGCGCGCAACCACCGAAGGTTTGGAGATGGTTTGCCCCAGGCCGATGGGCAAGCTGGTGTCCTCGTAGGCTTGCGCAGCCAATGCCGAGTCGACAAAGCGGTGCCGGGGGACGCGAAGCATGGCTTGCAGCACCGGCTCGCAGCGCACGCCTTCGCCGCGCAGCCGCTGCACCATGCGCTCGCGCACCGCCGGGTTGTCCAGCCCAAGGCCGGAAGGCATGCTGAGCAGCCGCGCATCGCGGGCAGCTTCGTGCAGCAGGCGCTGCGGCCGCAGCAGCTCGGGCCTGGCCTTGGCGGCTGCGGGCTTGGCCTGGTGCAGGGACGCAGGAAATCTGGCGGGCGGTCGGGCGGGCGGATCTTTCGGCTTGTTCACAGCCGGCCGACCCGGCTCAACTGCGCCTGCCAGCCAGGCAACGCAGCATGGTCGGTGAGGTCGACCTGTAAGGGTGTGATCGAAACCTGGCCGTTGGCCACCGCGTGGAAATCGGTGCCGGGACCGGCTTCACGCGCATCGCCGGCCGGGCCTATCCAGTAGATCGGCTCGCCCCGCGGATTGGTCTGTTGGATCACCGGCGAGCTGGCATGGCGCCGGCCCAGGCGGGTCGTGACCCAGGGCAACTGCGCGGCATCTGGCCGGTTCGGAATGTTGACGTTCAACAGCCAGGGCACGGCGGGCGGCTGGCCGGGCTTGAGCAGTGGCAGGACCGATTCGATCACCGCGCGCGCCACACGGGCCGCAGCGTCGAGGTGGGTCCAGCCCTTCTCGGCCTGCGAAAAGGCGATGGCCGGCACGCCGAACAGATAGCCTTCCATCGCCGCCGCCACGGTGCCGGAATACAGCGTGTCGTCGCCCATGTTGGCGCCCTGGTTGATGCCGGAAACAACCAGGTCGGGTCGGTGCGGCAGCAGCCCTGTCAGCGCGACGTGCACGCTGTCCGAAGGCGTGCCATTGACATAGCGGAAACCGGCCTGCTGCACACCCACCGCCTCGTAAACAGTCAGCGGGCGATTCAGGGTCAATGCGTTGGAGGTACCGCTGGCGTTCTGCTCTGGCGCGATCACATCGATCTCGCCGAGTCCGCGGCAGGCTTCGGCCAGCGCGGCGAGGCCGGGCGCCAGGTAACCATCGTCATTGGCAATCAGGATTCGCATGCGGCGCATTGTAGGCAGCCCGTCACCTGCGAGACGCTGGGATCGCACCCTGCTGACTATGATCTTTCGACGACTGCACGGCACGCGGGACGCAGGCTTGCCCGAGCAATCACACCCATTCACTGGAGACACGACATGCATGCCTGGCTTTGCGAAACCACCGACGGTCCCGAGGCCCTGGCCTGGAAGGAGACCCCCACGCCCGAGCCCGGCGAAGGCGAGGTGCGGATCGCGGTGAAAGCCGCCAGCCTGAACTTCCCGGACATCCTGATCACCCAGGGCAAGTACCAGTTCAAGCCGCCGCTGCCGTTCGTGCCCGGCGCCGAATACGCTGGCATCGTGGACAAGGTCGGCCCCGGCGTCAGTCACCTGACGCCGGGCATGCCGGTCGCGGCGATTGCCGGCACCGGCGGCTTTGGCACCTACGCGTGCGTGAAGGCTGCCCAGGTGCTGCCGCTGCCGCCCGGCTTCAAGCTGGAAGACGCGGCGGCCTTTGCGTTCACCTACGGCACCTCGCACCACGCGCTGATCGACCGCGGCGCGCTGCAGCCCGGCGAGACAGTGCTGGTGCTGGGCGCCGCGGGTGGCGTGGGCACGGCGGCCATACAGATTGCCAAGGCCGCTGGTGCGCGCGTGATCGCCGCGGCGTCCACCGACGAGAAGTGCGAGACCTGCCGCGCGCTGGGCGCCGATGCGACCATCAACTACAGCCGCGAGAAGCTGCGCGAGGCGCTGGCCGCCTTGACCGGCGGCAAGGGGCCTGACCTGGTCTACGACCCGATTGGGGGCGACCTGGCCGAGCAGGCCTTTCGTTCCATCGCCTGGCGCGGCCGCTACCTGGTGATCGGCTTCGCCGCTGGCGGCATTCCCGCACTGCCGTTCAACCTGCCGCTGCTCAAGGGCGCCTCGGTGGTCGGCGTGTTCTGGGGCGACTTCGTCAAGCGTGAACCCGGCAACAGCGCCCGCGCGCTGGCCCAGCTGAGCCAGTGGTATGCCGAAGGCAAGGTCAAGCCGGTGATCGACGAACTGCTGCCCATCTCCGAGCTGCCGCATGCCTACCGCCGCATGGCGAGCCGCGAGGTGCGCGGCAAGCTCGTGATGCAACTGGATTGAGGCGTCACCCGCGGCATTGTTCCGCCCTGGCCTCCTGCGCAGCCCCCACAATCGTGTGGCAGGTGCGAAGACCGCGCCTGCTAGCATGCGCAGTGATATTTGGAGTCATCAGGGAGATTCGTTCATGTCAGTCAAGGTGTTGATCCTCGAAGACAACCCGGTGGCACGCGACTTCCTGTCGCGTGTGCTGCGGGAAAGCTTCAGCGATCCGATCTCGATCACCGAGGCCGGCGATCTGGAAACCGCTCGCGCGCAAATCGCGCTCACCGGTCCGCAAGGCCTGCACGGGGCCGATCCGTTCAAGCTGATGCTGGTGGACCTGGAGTTGCCCGACGGCAATGGCCTGGAGCTGCTGGCCGAGCTGACCAACTATCCGGCAACCAAGGTCGTCACCACGCTGTATTCCGACGACGAGCACCTTTTCCCCGCATTGCAGTGCGGGGCAGACGGCTACCTGCTGAAGGAAGACCGTTTCGAGGTGCTGGTCGAGGAGTTGCGCAAGATCGTGCTGGGCCAGCCGCCGCTGTCGCCTGCGATTGCCCGCCGCCTGCTGACCCACTTCCGATTCAGCGGCACGCCAGTGGATCCGCAGGCGCCGGCGCCGCTGACCACGCCGATGAACCCGCCGGTGAACGCGCCGGCCGCCAGCA
Organism: Ideonella sp.; assembly: GCF_041287625.1. Lineage (GTDB taxonomy): Bacteria > Pseudomonadota > Gammaproteobacteria > Burkholderiales > Burkholderiaceae_C > Ideonella. Next base: position 112,119 of record NZ_JBGGNH010000066.1, on the reverse strand, counting down.
GCAAGCCGCCGGTGCCGATCGAGCGCCCGGTAGAAATGCCCCACCTCACGCCGCGCGAGATCGAGGTGCTGACCTACCTGAGCAAGGGCTTCACGATCAAGGAGATCGCGAACCTGATGGGCATCAAGTGGTTCACGGTGAACGACCACATCAAGTCGATCTACCGCAAGCTGAACGTCTCCAGCCGCGCAGAAGCCGCCGTGCTGGCGAGCAAGCAAGGCCTGGTCTGACGCAGCGGCGAGCCGGCAGCCCCGGCTCGCCCTTCCTGCCGCCCCACCTGGGGCTGCCCACCCTCTGACCCTTGTACGGCCCGGCCGCCGTGGTGCAGGCACCGCAAGGCAACGCCGGCCCCACCGCGATGAACACGACGAACTGGTCCGACTCGCTGGGTCCCTCCTCGGTCCTGCCCCCTATTGAACTGGACCGCCCCCCGACTGACAACAGCGGTCCCGGCCGGACCCAGCGCATTGCGTGGCGGCGGCAGGCATTGCTGCTGGCCGCCGTCATCGGTTGCCTGACGGTTTTCATGCTGGCCCGCGCGATGGCCAACAACCCGCACATCGCGGCCGAATGGCGCACGACGGCCAGCGGTCACCTGGAGCTGGCTGACACACCGCTGCTGACGCTCAAGCCCTTTGTCGGCCGCGAGCTGGACGCGGTGGTGTTGCCAGACGGCGAACTGCTGCCGTTCGGCGTGCTGACCATCTCGCACTCGGCCCGCTGGATCACCGATGACAGCGTGCGGCGCGACCTGGTGAAGGTGCGGCTGGCCACCGCGCAATCGCTCGAAGCCGGCCAGGTCACGCTGCGCTTTCGCGATGGTGCACAGGTCGAATTGAAGCCACGCCCGCGTGGCTACGGCAGCCTGGGCGCGATGTTCTGGCTGATGAGCGCCTTCGCGATGGTGCTGTTCCTGGTCGGATGGATCGTGCCGCTGGTGCAACCGCAGCTGCGCAACCTGCTGTACGCGGTGATGGCGCATGCGCAGGCCGCGCAGCTGCTGCTGGCCGCTGTCGCCTCGGTGCCGGCGCTGGCGCTGCCATCACTGATGGTGCTGCGCGAATCCAGTGTGCACGCGGTGCTGGAGGCCGTCACCGGCGCCGCCATCGTGCATGCCGCGTCCTTACATCCGGCCCGGCTGAAAGGCCGCTGGCTGATTGCCGCGGCCGCCTGGGCCGCCACGCTGGCCTACGCCCTGCCCTCGCTGTCCGGCACGCTGACGCAGGACTGGTGGTGGGGCCAATCGCTGCTGCTGGGCGATGGCCTGGTCTGCATCGCACTGCTGAGCTGGTCGCACCGCAATGAACCGCATCCGTTTGCGGTGGTGATGCGCCGCTTCTGCGTGGTCACCGTGGCCACGCTGGCGCTGCTGACGCTGGCCGTCTCGATGCGCCCGCACCTGCCGGCGGAAGTGCAGCCGGTGGCCTCGGTCGGGCCGGTGATCTGGGGCGTGTTCTTCGCCTCGGTGGTGCTGCTGGTGCCTTTCATCTCGCGCTCGCAGAACGTGATGCGCGAGTTCGCGATGCTGGCCGGCATCAGCACCATTGCCACCTCGGTGGACCTGCTGTTTGTCGCGGTCTTCTCGTTCAGCCAGTTCACCTCGCTGACGCTGTCGCTGTTCCTCGCGCTCGGTGCCTACGCTGCCATCCGCCAGTGGCTGGTGAGCCAGATGATGGGCGCGCGCGCCTTGACCACCGAGCGCATGTTCCAGCACCTGTACCGCATTGCGCGCGAGGTGGAGGCGCGGCCGGAACGCGCGGCAGACCGCATGATCGAGCTGCTGCGCAATGTCTTCGAGCCACTGGAGACCCACCGCAGCGCCGGCCGCGCCCAGCAAAGCCGCATTGCCGGCAATGGCGCGGTGCTGCAGGTGCCGCTGCCCAACCTGACCGACAACCCGACAGTGGACGGCATGGTCTCGCTGCGCTTTGCCGAGCGCGGCAAGCGGCTGTTCACGCAGGAAGACGCGCGTCTGGCCGACCGGGTGCTGGAGCAGCTGATGCGCGCGCTGGCGCACGACCGCGCGGTCGAGCGCGGCCGCAGCGAAGAGCGCACCCGCATCGCGCAGGACCTGCACGACGACATCGGCGCGCGCCTGCTGACGCTGATGTACAAGTCGCAGAGCAAGGAAATGGAAGAGTACGTGCGGCACACGCTGCAGGACTTGAAGACCCTGACCCGTGGCCTGGCTGCCAAACACCACCCGCTGGCACTCGCCGCGGCCGAGTGGAAGACCGACATCACGACCCGACTGGAAGCCGTGCGCTGCGAGCTGGAGTGGCATGCCCACTTCGACCAGGAAGTGACGCTGAGCATGATCCAGTGGTCCTCGCTGACCCGCATCCTGCGCGAGCTGGTCAGCAACGTGATCTCGCACTCCAAGGCCTCGCACGTGCGCATCGAATGCCGGCTGCACAACGGCCGCTTCAGCTTCGAGCTCGCCGATGACGGCGTGGGCCGCGAACCGGCCAAATGGTCCCACGGCCTGGGCCTGGGCGGCATCCGCAAGCGCGTGAAGCTGTTGAACGGCACGGTACGCTGGCAGGAGCGCGACCCGGTGGGCACGCTGTGCAGCGTAGACATCCCACAGCTCGTCCGACCCGATTAAATGGGGCACCCGGCTTCGCGGGTACGCGAAGCCACCCGCCGGGCGGGTTGCGCAGGCCGCTTGGGGCGGCCCGGCGCTGGCCTGCGTTTTGGGTCACCCGCCTCGCGGGGATGCAAAGCCACAAAGCAAAACGGCGACAAGAACTGAACCTTGTCGCCGTTTTTCATTGGGTGGGGTGGCTAATGGGACTCGAACCCACGACAACCAGAATCACAATCTGGGACTCTACCAACTGAGCTATAGCCACCACCGGAAGCCTATGATTATAGCCATCAATTCAGCCCCTTTTCAGGGGCCCGAGGCGAATTAATTTGCCTCGGTGGCAGAAGCTGCGGGCTCCGGCGCCTTCAGCTTGATGTCGACCTTGTAGCGGCGCTTCAGTGCATCGTAGTACGCCGCCGTCTCTGCGCTGGCCAGGGCGCGAGCCACAGCGGGCTGGGCGCTGGCGACATCGGCGTCCCCCGCAATGCGGGGCACGCTCTTGAGCACCTTCAGCACCGCGTAACCCTGAGCACCCAGGTCCACGCCCACGACGGCCGGTGCCTTGCTCAGGTCGGCCGCGAGCGCTGCGTCCACCACCTGGCGCGGCAGGTCTTGGGCCTTGGCGCGCGAGACGGTCACAACCTGCGGCAAGGCCTCGGCCGGATTCTGCTTCAGCGCAGCCACGCGGGCTTCGCCTTCCTTGCGGGCCGCTGCGGCAGCCTGCTCGGCCCGCAGCTGCTTCAGCACATCGGCATGCACTTCGGCGAGCGGGCGCAAATGCTCTGGCTGGTACTCGGTGACGCGGGCCGCAACCATCTGATTGGGGCCGGTTTCAATCGCCTGCGTGTTGCGCTTGTTCTTCAGCACTTCGTTGCCGAACACCGCGTCCAGCAGCTTGGCCGAAGCCAGCGGGCCGGCGGCATTCGGCACCGGCTGGCGCTGGACCGAAGCGCTGAGCTTGGTCAGCTTGAGCTTGTCGACAACAGGCTGCAGCGAGTCGCTCTGGTCTTCGACAGTGTTGGAGAACTCTTCGGCCGCGGCCGCATAGTTCTTCTGTGCCGCCTGCTTGCCCACCTCGTCCAGGATCTCGGCGCGCACGCTGTCGAAAGGCTTGACCTGCCCACCGCGCACATCGGTCAGCTTGATGATGTGGAAGCCGTAGTCGGACTCGACCACCTTGCTCAACTCGTCCTTCTTCATCGCGAAGGCCGCATCTTCAAACGGCTTGGTCATCGCGCCGCGGCCGAAGAAGTCCAGGTCGCCGCCCTTTTCGGCAGAGCCGGGGTCGGCCGAGTTCTTCTTGGCCAGTTCGGCAAAACGCTCCGGCTGCTTGCTCAGCTCGGCCAGCAGGGCCTCGGCTTTTTCCTTGGCCTTGGCGCGCTCGGCCGCCGGCGCATCCTTGGCAGCAGCGATCAGGATGTGGCTGGCGCGGCGCTCTTCAGGTGCGGTATAGCGCAAGGCCTTGTTCTGCTCATAGTAGGTCTTCAGGTCTTCCTCGTTGACCTGCACCTGCTTTTGCAGTTGCGCCAGGTCCAGCACCACGTAGTCGATCTTGGCGACTTCCGGCGAATGGAACTGGCTGCCATGGGCCTTGTAGAAGGCCTCGATCTCGGCATCGGTGGGTTTGACCTTGTCCAGGTAAGCGCCCGCCTCGAAGCGCTGCAACTGCACCTCGCGCTGGTCCAGCAAGGCGTTCACGTTGGCGCTGAGCAAGGCCTTGCCCGAGAAGGCCGACTCGTTCACGCCCGCCAGCACTTGGCGCTGCGCATATTGCTGACGCACACGCTCCTGGAACTGGGTCGCGGTCATGCCTTGCGCCGCCAGGAATTCCTTGTTCAGGGAGCCGTCAGGCTTGCGCAGCATCGCAAACTGCGGGTCTGCCACGAACAACTGCTGCAGCCGCAGGTCGGACACGCCCAGGTTCTGCTTGGCGACTGCCGTTTCCATCACGCGCTCGCGCACCAGCTCATCCAGCGTCTGGCGCTTCATCTCAGGCGTGTCGAACAGCTTCACGTCGATGTTGGGCATGCGCTCGCGCATCTGCTCGATCTGCTGGCGGTGCGCTGCATCGAGCTCGCTCTGCTTGATGGCGCGGCCGTCCACCTTGGCCACCGTGGCGGCGGCGTCGCTGGTGAAGCTGGAGTAGCCCTGCAATCCGAAGAAGACGAAGGACGGAAAAATCAGCAGTACCAGCAGGCCTTGCAGCAGGCGGTTGTGCGAACGGACGAAATCGAACATGTGACTTGTGCCTTGGTGGAATACGGCGCTCGCCGGAAACAACAAAGGCGAACCGTTGAGTTCGCCTTTTGTTCCTGGCTGCGCACGTCGCGCGGGATTCTAATCAATGCCCGGCGGGGCGCTGCGGTGGTGAGTGCTGAGGGGCTCGAACCCCCGACCTACGCCGTGTAAAGGCGCCGCTCTACCAACTGAGCTAAGCACCCGCAGCTTCAACAAATTCTTCAGTTCAACGCGTCTTTCAGGCCCTTGCCCGGACGGAACTTCGGCACCTTGGCCGCCTTGATCTTGATCGGCTCGCTGGTACGCGGATTGCGGCCGGTACGGGCAGCGCGCTTTGTCACCGCGAAGGTGCCAAACCCAACGATCGACACGCTGCCACCTTTTTTCAAGGTGGTCTTCACCCCACCGATCATCGCCTCCAGCGCGCGCGTGGCGGCTGCCTTGGAGATGTCGGCCTGCAGGGCGATGTGCTCGATCATTTCAGACTTGTTCACGAAAGTACCCCCTCTCTCAATGGTGCAGCAACGACGCCGGACAACAATCGGTTTCATGCTGCCCCACCGGCTCAGCGAGTGGGCTGCAGGCGCCTGGCTTGCGCTGCTCCTGTCACCAGTGCTTCCGCTGCCAAGACAGGCCAGAACCTGACCAGACCCGGGTGCTGCAGGCCATGCAGACCAGAGAAGAAAGGGGCGAGACGAGAGAGAAAAGCCGTGGGAGAAACCGCTGTCCGGGCAGAAAATCATTACAGCGTCCACCCGTGGCGGTGTCAAGCACGGATGCGGATTCTATGCGTAAACACCCGTTCTTCAGAGGACGGCGCCAGCCAGCCTTCATCAGGCCCGCAGAGGCTGCCGCACGACCAGCGCCACACCCAGCGCCGTCAGCGCCATGCCGGCCAGCATGTCGGCTGTCAGCGGCTCGCCGAACAGCAGCGCCGCCATCAAGGCCGTGCAGGGCGGCACCAGGTACATCAGGCTGGTGACCTGGGTCGCCGCGCCACGCTGTATCAGCAGGTAGAGCAAGGAGCTTCCACCCAGCGTCAGCACGCCCACCGACCAGGCCATGGACGCCATCAGCGGCCAGCCCCAATCCATTGCTTCGGGCTCCAGCAGCGCCAGCGGCAAGGTCACGAGGAAAGCGGCGCCCATCTGCACCAGGCCCGCGCTGCGCACGTCGCAAGCCGCCACATGGGCTTTTTGATACAAGGTGCCCACGGTGATGCCGGCCAGCGCCAGCAGCGCGAGCGCCAGGTTGGCCGCGTGCAGTTCACCGGCGCCCAGCTTGTGGCGCACCACCAGGAACAGGCCCAGCAGCCCCAAGCCCAGGCCCAGCCATTGCCTGCGCGCAGCGCCTCGGCCAGGTGCAGATCCCGCAGCGCTGCGCGAGGCCAGCCACAGCGCCGTCAACACCGGTTGCAGGCCGACCAGCAGCGCAATCGTGCCCGCACCCATGCCCAGCTTGACGGCCGACCAGACGCCGCCGAGGTAACCCGCCTGCATCAGCAGACCGGTCACCGCGAGGTGGCCCCACTGCGCCCGTCCCTGCGGCCAGTTGGCACCCGAAACCCGGACCCAGATGCCAAAGGCCAGCACCGACAGGGCGTAGCGCCATGCCAGGAAGCTCATCGGCGGCGAATGCGGCATGCCGAAGCGCGCGACGATGAAGCCGGTGCTCCAGATCAGCACGAACACCCAGGGCATGGCCGCGATTAGGCGAGTGTTCGCCGAAGGAGCGGGAGTGGGCGTGACGCTCATGCAGAAGGGGGACCAGGGGCAGTGCCCCGCAGGCTCAACGGGCCTTGGCCCGGATCTCCGGCAGCGCCTTCTGCAGGTAGTACACCATGGACCAGATGGTCAAAACGCAGGCCACCAGGATCAGCAACGTGCCCCAGATGCGCGTGGGCAGCAGGCCGAACAGCTCGCCGTCATACAGCAGGAACGGGATGGCGATCATCTGCACCGTCGTCTTGAGCTTGCCCAGCATGTGCACCGCAACACTGCGGGAGGCACCGATCTGCGCCATCCACTCGCGCAAGGCAGAAATGGCGATCTCGCGGCCGATGATGACCAGCGCGATCAGCGCGTGCACGCGGCCGAGCTCCACCAGCACCAGCAAGGCCGCGCAGACCAGGAACTTGTCAGCCACCGGATCCAGGAAGGCGCCAAAGGACGAACTCTGGTTCAGCCTGCGCGCCAGGTAGCCATCCAGCCAGTCGGTGAGCGCACACACGATGAACATCACCGTGGCCAGCAGGTTGCGCGTAGGCGCTTCCCACGGCAGGTAGAACACACCGACGATCAGCGGAATGGCCACGATGCGGGCCCATGTCAACAACGTCGGTATCGTGAAAAACATCTGTCGATTCTGCCTGCATTTGGTGCCTGCCGCGGGCGACACATCTCAATCTCGGGATGTCACTGGTCCAGCGTGCGCGGCTTGAACTGGCGGTCTTCGTTGAACAGGAAGACTTCGGTGAACTTCCACGGCTTGGGCAGCTTGCGCACGTCGCCATAGGGCGCTGCCTTGTACACCGCATCCATCGCGATCTTCACCGTGTCCCTGGCCTGGCTGGGCTGTCGCAGGACTTTGATGTGGGCCACTTGGCCATCGGCCTTCAACTCGATCTCCAACACCGGAATGGCCAGCAAGGGCTCGGGCACCGCCCCGTGGTAGATGCGTTCCGGGTTGGCCTCGACCAGCCTGCGCGCGGCCCGCTCGCGGTATTCGTCCCAGTTCCTGGCTGGCGGCAGCGGCGCGGCGGGCGAGCCGTTGCCCACCACCGGCGCGTCCACCGCCTTGCCGCTCCTGGCGGCCTCGGCCGCCTCGGTGCTGGGCACCGCCGCGGGCAGAGGTGTGGAGCAGCCGGTCAGCATTCCCGGCAGACCGGTGACCAGCCCGGCCATCAGCGTGACGCTGACCGTGGTGGCCCAGCCGCCGCGCCACGCGCCGGGGCTGATGCACCAGGCCGCGCCAGCTGCAACATCGGCCGCGTCGCCAGGCATGTCGTCGTCGTTTTGCGGCTCAATGCAATGCACGGTGGATCTCCTCCGCCAAATCCCTCGAAATGCCTTCGACCGTGACCAGGTCGTCGACGCTGGCCTGCGCCACGCCGCGCACCCCGCCAAAGCGCTGCAGCAGCTTCGCACGCTTCTTCGGCCCCACGCCCGGAATGTCTTCCAGCTTGCTGCCGCCTGTGCGAACGCTGGCACGCTTGGCCCGCATGCCGGTGATCGCGAAGCGGTGCGCTTCGTCGCGGATCTGCGCCACCAGCATCAGCGCGGCCGAGTCCGGCGCCAGCGTCAGCTTCTCGCGCCCGTCGGCAAACACCAGCTCTTCCAGCCCCACCTTGCGGCCCTCGCCCTTTTCCACGCCTGCGATCAGCGACAGGTCCAGCCCCAGCGACTGGAACACCTCGCGCGCCATCGTCACCTGGCCCCGCCCGCCATCTACCAGCACCAGGTCAGGCAAGCGCACCTTGGCATCCGGCGGCAGCGGGCCTTCGGCCACCAGCGCGGCCAGTTTCTCGTAGCGGCGCGTCAGCACCTGGCGCATCGCGGCGTAGTCGTCGCCACCGGTGATGCCTTCGATGTTGAAGCGGCGGTACAGGCTGTTCTGCATCTTGTGGTCTTCGTAGACCACGCACGAGGCCTGCGTGGCCTCGCCGGCCGTGTGGCTGATGTCGAAACACTCGACGCGGAACAGCTCCAGGTTGTCGACCGCCAGGTCCAGCGCATCGACCAGGGCGCGCGTGCGTTCACGCTGTGAGCCTTCTTCGGCAAGCAACCGCGCCAACGCCAGTTCACCGCCCTTGATCGCCATGTCCAGCCAGATGCGGCGCTGCTCGCGCGGCTGGTGCAGCGCATTCAGCTTGATGCCCGCCTGCGTGCCCAGTGCCTGCAGCAAGGTGCGCTGCACCGGGTGGCTGAGCACCAGCAGCGGTGGCGGTGCGGTGCCCAGGTAGTGCTGTGCCATGAAGGCCTGCAACACCTGCTGCTCGGCTGTCAGCAGTTCGACCGGCTCCAGCGGCTCCGCCGGCTCACTACCCACCTTGGTATCATCTGCCGTGGCCTCGGCAACCTCCGCAGTGGCCTCTTCGGTCGCCAGCGCAATGGCTTCTTCCACATGCGTCGGAAAGAACGCCCTGTCCCCCAGGTGCCGGCCGCCGCGCACCATTGCCAGGTTCACGCAGGCCCGGCCACCGGCCACCTTGACGGCCAGGATGTCCACGTCCTTGCCGGTGCTGGACAGGCTGCTTTCATCGACAGACTGCTGGTGCTGAACCTTGGCCAGCGCCGCAATGCGGTTGCGCAGCTCGGCCGCGCGTTCGAATTCCAGCATCTCGGCGTGCGCCATCATCTGCGACTGCAGCTCGTCCACCACCTGCTGCTGTTCACCGAGCAGGAAGCGCTCGGCGTCACGCACATCGCGGGCGTAGTCCTCGTTCGAGACCAGGCCCACGCAAGGCCCGGAGCAGCGCCGGATCTGGTAGAGCAGGCAGGGCCGCGAGCGGTTGTTGAAAACCGTGTCTTCGCAGGTGCGCAGCCGGAAAACCTTCTGGATCAGCTGGATGGTTTCCTTGACCGCCCAGGCGCTCGGGTACGGACCGAAATAGCGGTGCTTGCGGTCCACCGCGCCGCGGTAGTAGGCCAGCCGCGGAAAGCGCTGGGCCTGCGGCACCAGGCCACCATCCGGCCCGCGGGCGCCCGTGATCTTCAGGTACGGATAGCTTTTGTCGTCCCGGAACAGGATGTTGAACTTCGGGTTCAACGCCTTGATCAGGTTGTTTTCCAGCAGCAGCGCTTCGGCTTCGCTGCGCACCACCGTGGTCTCCAGACGCACGATGCGCGAGACCATCAACCCGATGCGCGTGCCGCCATGGTCTTTCTGGAAATACGAGGACACGCGCCGCTTCAGGTCACGTGCCTTGCCCACGTACAACACGCCGCCTTGTGCGTCGAAGTAGCGGTAGACACCAGGCAGCCCGGGGAGCGCCGCCACTTCGAGCAGCAGGCGGGCCCGCTGCTCGCCCGCATCGACGGGAGAGGGCGTGGCAGCCGGCGGTGTGGTCGGCGGCAGCTCGGCTGTGCCGGGAACGGAAGGGTCGGAATCCGGAGACGTCATGGGTGGCGAAGGCTGAGCAGCGCATTGTGCCGTCGCAGCCAAAGCGGGCATGGCGGCGCTGCCGATAATGCGCCGCATGCCGCGATGGGATTGGGACCTGCTCTGCCGCGTGATCGACAACCACGGCGACCTGGGGGTGTGCTGGCGGCTGGCACGCGAGCTGGTGAGCCGCGGCCACCGCGTGCGGCTCTGGCTGGACGACGACCGCGCACTGCGCTGGATGGCGCCCGATGGTCCGCCGTCCGGCTTGCAGGTGCTGCCCTGGCCGACGGGCGAACAATTGCCAGCATTGTTCGATGGCGCGCCAGGTGACGTCGTCGTCGAAGCCTTCGGCTGCGAGCCGCCGCCCGCCTTGAAGCACCGCATCGCCCAGGCCGCAGTCGCCGGCCGGGCACCGGTCTGGATCAACCTCGAATATCTCAGCGCCGAAGGCTACGTCGAGCGCTCGCACCGCCTGCGCTCACCGCAACGCCTGGGCGACGACCAATGGCTGGACAAGTGGTTTTTCTACCCTGGGTTCACCGCGGCAACCGGTGGACTGCTGCGTGAATCCAATCTGGACGCCCAGCAAGTGGCATTCGACGCCCCAGCCTGGCTGGCCGCGCATGGCATCTCGCCGCAGCCGGATGAGTGCCTGGTCAGCCTGTTCTGCTACGAGAACCCGCAGTTGCCTGCCCTGCTTGACTGCCTGGCCGAACAGCCCACGCTGCTGCTGACGGCACCCGGCCCGGCCACCGAAGGCTGCGACGGACTCGCGCTGCCCACCAATGTCCGCTGGCAGCCGCTGCCCTGGCTCAGCCAGCCCGCATACGACCGGCTGCTGTGGGCCTGCGACCTGAACCTGGTGCGCGGTGAAGATTCCTTCGTTCGCGCCCAGTGGGCTGGGCGGCCCTTCCTGTGGCAGATCTATCCGCAGGACGACGGCGTGCACGCGGGCAAGCTGGCGGCCTTTCTTGACCGCCACCTTGCGGCTGCTCCGGCGCCGCTGGCGGGCCAGGTACGACAGGCCATGTGGACCTGGAACGGCCTGGCGCCGGCAGGGGCTTTTCCGGCGCTGCCGGCGCTGTCCGAATGGCGGGTGCTGGCAGCGCGCTGGCGTGCACATTTGTTCAGCCAGCCTCCTCTTGTCGAGCAGCTGCTCGATTTCGTCGCCGGAAAGCGTTAAAATTCAAGGCTTTGCGGAAATCAGCCCGGCGGCCTGGATTTCCGACAACCCTAACTCTCACGCGGCGCCGCAGGCCCTGCGATGCCCTGTGGATCGGGACTGGCTGGCCAAGCTTCAGATGCTTCAGCACCCCGGCCTTGCAGGCATGGCGCGCACCCGATGCATTTGGGTGCCCTGTGCAGCGTGGCGCCGCCCTTACTGGAATATCACCATGAAACTCGCTCAGGAAATCCGCGCCGGCAACGTCATCATGCAGGGCAAGGACCCGATGGTCGTGCTCAAGACCGAATACAGCCGTGGCGGCCGCGGTGCTGCCACTGTGCGCATCAAGATGAAGAGCCTGCTCAGCGGCTTCGGCGCTGAAACCGTCTTCAAGGCCGACGACAAGATGGACCAGATCGTCCTCGACAAGAAGGACTGCACCTACTCCTACTTCGCCGAGCCGATGTACGTCTTCATGGACGACGAGTACAACCAGTTCGAAGTCGAAGCCGAGAACATGGGCGACGCCATCTCGTACCTGGAAGACGGCATGACCGTCGAAGTGGTGTTCTACGACGGCAAGGCCATCTCGGTCGAAATGCCCACCAGCGTGGTGCGCGAGATCGAAACCGAGCCGGCCGTCAAGGGCGACACCTCGGGCAAGGTCATGAAGCCGGCCAAGCTGGTGGGCACCGGTTTCGAAATCGCCGTGCCGCTGTTCGTGGAAAACGGCGACAAGATCGAAATCGACACCCGCACCCACGAATACCGCAAGCGCGTCTGATCCTTTTCGGATTCAACGGCATCATCGGGGCACCTTCGGGTGCCCTTTGTCTTGGTGTCCCCGCTTTCGCTTTTTTGCCGCCTCCTCATGACCGCTGCGAACCGCCCGAGTTGCACCTTGTGCCTCATCGCCAAGAACGAAGGCCGTTACCTGCTCGAATGGGTGGCCTACCACCGGCTGCTGGGCTTCGACCAGATCGTCATCTACGACAACGACAGCGACGACGACACCGCGGCCCTGCTCGCACCGCTGCAGCAGCACGGCCTGCTGGAAAGACGCTTGTGGTCGCTGGGTGCCAATGAATCACCGCAGACCACCGCCTATGCAGACGCGCTGGCCCGGTCCCAGACGGACTGGATGCTGTTCATCGATGCCGATGAATTCCTGGTGCTGCAGCAGCATGACTCCGTGGCGGACTTCCTCGCGCCACACCATGCAGACTCGGGCATTGGCGTCGTCGCGCTGAACTGGCGGCTATTTGGCGACAACGGCCTGACGGGCCATGACCCACGCCCGGTGACCGAGCGTTTTCAAATGGCCGCAGCGCTGGACTTTCCGGTACAGCACCACGTGAAGTGCTTTGTGCGCGTGGCACAGGTTCAAAAGCCCGTTCGGATCCATTTGTGGCACAGCCAAGGCCGCGCCGTGCATCCCTCTGGCCGAGCGTTGGAGACAACCGAATTGCAGGGGCAGTCGCGTGCCATTGAGTTCTCGGTCGCCCAGTTGAACCATTACTACGGCAAAACGCTGGAGGAATACCAGCACAAGGCCGCACGCGGCCGGGGCGGCGCGGGTCAGAACCGGCCCGAGGTCAAGTACCACTACGCCGAACACAAATTCCGCGCGCACAACCAGAATCGCCTGCCAGACACCAGCATCCAGCGCATGAGCGCCCTGTTGCAGCGCGAGTTGGCTCGCTTGCGGACCCTCACCGCGAGTTGAGCGCAGACCCATGGCCTTCGACTTCGATCACGCCGTTACCGCCCCATTCCGCATGCAACCGGGCCTGCGCCGCCTGGCGCCCGGCGCCGCGCAGTTCACACCCAATCGCCCCGGTGCCCGGCACCTGCAAGCCAAGCTGACCGTGCTGACCCGCGCGCCGCTGCAGGCCTTGATGCGGGTGCCCGACTTCGATGCCGGCCCGGCGCTGGCCGCTGTCGTGGCGCAACTGTCGGCAGAACACCCGCAAGCATTCGCGGCGCTGCCGGACGGCGGCCTTGGGGCCAGTTGGCTGGGCGTCTCGGTGGATACCCGTGGTGAGCTGCTGCAGACGCAAAACGCGATGGCCTCCGGCGTCTGGCAGTGCCTGCAGGCTCTGCCGCACGAGTGGCGCTTGGCCGGCCTGCTCGCGCTGGCGCTGGAAGAAGACCTGGCCATCGTCGACGGCAACAGGGCCACGCTGCCCTGGCTGGCGGTGGCCCTGCCTTCGCACTGGGCGCCTGCCGACAAACTGGGAAAGCACTTCGCCGAAGTACACGCCCCGGTGGCCGACAACAAGGTGCTGGTGGCCGCTGGCGAGCACCTGCTGCGCCTGGCCTGCGGCCCGGAGCGTTGGGAGCGCTTCGTGTGGAACATCACGCCGCACGCCTTGCTGGACCAGCACCCTGCCCGCCTGGCGGCAGCACAGGCCGCAGGCGAGACGCCCGCCGGCTGGCCCGAGCTCGCAGATGCAGATGAGCTCGCCGCCATGGCCTGGTTCCGCACCGAACGCCAGACCTTCCTGCCGCTGCCCGAGTTGCAGCAAGCCGTGTTCACCATCCACGTGCAGACCCAGCCGCTCTGCGAAGCGGTGGACGAACCGCCCAAGGCCGCGCTGCTGCGCGCCGCCATCGCCAGCATGAGCCCGGCCGTGCTGGCCTACCGCGGGCTGGCGAGTGCCCAGGTCCGCCTGCTGGCCTTCTGGGACAGGCACGCCCCCGCGCCGTGAAAACCGAACCGCTGCAGCCGGCGCACATCGTCTTCGACGACCCAGCGAACCCCGGCCAGGCCTGTGCGCCCGACTTCGGCGAGGCTTACCCCGCTGGCCCGCACGGCTGGGCGCGGGCGCGCAGGGTCTTCCTGGCCGGCAGCAACCTGCCGGCGCGCTGGCAAGGCCGCACGCGCTTCGTGATCCTGGAAACCGGCTTCGGCCTGGGCCACAACTTCCTCGCCACCTGGGCCGCCTGGCGCGAGGACCCGGCGCGCTGCGAGCGGCTGGTCTTCCTGTCGGTTGAAAAACACCCGGCAGGGCACGAAGACCTGGCCCGGGCACAGGCCGGTTGCCCGCAGCCAGCGCTGGCCGACCAGTTGCTCGTCCAGTGGCCGCCCGCCACGCCGGACCTGCACATACTCAGCTTCGAGCAAGGCCGGGTGCAATTGCTGCTGGCGCTGGGCGACGTGGGAACCTGGATGTCCGAATGGGTGGCGCAGGTCGATGCGTTCTACCTCGACGGTTTTTCGCCCGCCCGCAACCCGGCCATGTGGGAGCCTGCGCTCTGGCGCCAGTGCAGCCGGCTGGGCACGGCCGACACCACGCTTGCGACCTGGACGGTGGCGCAACTGGTGCACGACGGCCTGTCCGCAGCCGGATTTCTGCCGCAGCGGCTCGGAGGCGTCGGCCCCGAAGGCGAGATGCTGAGCGCCCGGCGCAGGCCCTTGCCGTCGCAGTCCACGCGCCTGCTGGCGGCCCCGGCCGGCCGGCGCGCCGCTGCACTGCCACAGGACGGCACGCCCGCCCGGGCGCTGGTCATCGGTGCCGGCCTGGCGGGTGCGTCGGCTGCCGCGGCGCTGGCCCGGCAAGGCCTGCAGGTGACGGTGCTGGAGCGCCAGCCAGCGCCCGCCAGCGAAACCTCGGGCAACGCGGCCGGGCTGTTCCACGGCGTGCTGCACCCGCAGGATGGCGCCCACGCGCAGCTGCTGCGCACCGCCGCGCTGCGTGCAGCCCGGGTGCTGGCGCCGCTGATCGCCAGCGGCCGGTTGCCGGGCCAGGCGGACGGCCTGCTGCGCACCGGCAGCGACGAACAAGACCTGCCCGCGATGCTGGCCATGGCCGAGCAACAGGGCCTGCCGGCCGCCTATGTACAGGCACTGTCGACCGGCCAGGCCTCCGCACTGGCGCAGCTGAGCTTGCCGGGTTCCGGCTGGTGGTATCCCGGCGGCGGCTGGGTGGACCCGGCAGCGCTGGTGCGGCACTGGCTGGCCACGCCTGGCGTGACGCTGCGCACCGGCCAGGCTGTCACAACACTGCGTCAGGAAGCGGCTCACTGGCGCGCCGAAGACCCGCAGGGTCTCGGCCTCGCCGAAGCCGATGTCGTGGTGCTGGCCGGCGCGGCGGACGGCCTGCCGCTGCTGGCGCCATGGACCGACATCACAAGCTGGACGCTGAACCGCCGCCGTGGCCAGGTCACGCAGCTGGATGGCTCGCAAGCCGCGGCGTTGGGACTGGCGCGCCCAGCGCATCCGGTCGCCAGCGGCGCCTATTTGCTCGACCTGGGCCAGGCCGGGCTGCTGTGCGGCGCGACCAACCAGCTCAGCGATGCAACCGACCGTGACGCCTCGCCGCGCGCCGCGGACCATTTGGCGAATCTGTCCCAGCTGGACCGCTTGCTGGGCCGCGAAGCGTCCGATGCCGAACTGGCTCAACGCGAGCAGATGGCGCCAGCGTTGAAAGGTCGTGTGGGTTGGCGGCTGACCGCCGACGACCGGATGCCAGTGCTGGGTGCTGTCCCCTTGCCCGCTGCGCTGCTGGCCGGGCATCGCCGGCTGGAGCAACCGCGGCAGGTGCCCCGGGTGCCGGGGCTGTATGTGCTGACCGCGCTGGGTTCGCGCGGCATCACCTTGGCGCCGCTGCTGGGCGAGGTGCTGGCGGCCTGGATCACCGGCGCGCCGGTGCCACTGTCGTCCAGCCTGCTGGATGCGATAGACCCGGCGCGCTTCGTGGCGCGGGCCGCAAGGCGCAGCGGCTGAAGGCCGGGGAACCCGCCCTGCCTGGCCGTTCAGGCGGCCGGTGAGCCACCTTCCGCGGCAGGTGCGCCGCCTTCTGCGGGTCCACCCTCGGCGCCGGCCTCCGCCTCGCCATCTTCAGGTTCCGGCGGCAGCCCCAAAGCCTTGCGCTGGGCTTTCTCTTCCTTCTTGCGCTTCTTCGCAAGTTCACGCTGGCGCTTTTCGTAGGAATAGTTCGGAGTGGCCATCAGTGAATCCTTTGATCTGAGAAAAACGCCCGCACGGTGGGATCGTGCGAACGGTGTCGGCCCGACGATACACCCGCGGCCTGAGAAGGCCGGAATGCCAGACCGCCACAAGCCCGGGCTTCGCAGGCCGAAGGGTTTCAGAACTGCAGCGTGCGCACACCTTCTGGCGTGCCCAGCAGGCAGACTGCGGCCTTGTGGCGCGCGAAGATGCCCACGGTCACCACGCCTGGCCACAGCGTGGCCTCGGCCTCCATCGCCAGCGGGTCGCGGATCTGCAGGCCGCGCACGTCCAGGATCAGGTTGCCGTTGTCGGTCAGCACGCCTTCACGCACCGTCGCCTGGCCGCCGTAGGCCTTGGTGAAGCGGCGCGCCACCTGCGCAGCGGCCATGGGAATCACTTCGACCGGCAGCGGGAAACCGCCCAGCACCTCGACCTGTTTGGAAGCGTCGGCGATGCAGATGAAACGCTCGGCCAGGTCAGCCACGATCTTCTCGCGCGTCAGTGCTGCGCCGCCGCCCTTGATCATGTTGCCGGCCGGGTCGATCTCGTCCGCACCGTCGATGTAGACCGGCAGCGATTCAACCTCACTGGCTTCCAGCACCGCGATGCCGTGCGCCTTGAGCCGTTCGGTGCTCTTGACCGAGCTGGACACCGCGCCGCGGATCTGGTCCTTCATCGTCGCCAGCGCGTCGATGAAACAGTTCACGGTGGAGCCGGTGCCCACACCGACGATGCTGCCGGGCACCACGTAGGCCAAGGCGGCCTGGCCAACCAGGGCCTTCAATTCGTCTTGCGTCATGGACTGGATTATCGCCGCTGCCTCCCTGGCAAACCCCGGAGAGCGAAGCCTGTCTGAGACAATCGCGGTCCCCGTTCGCCGCATTGCCGCCCTCGTCCATGGCCCTGATTCCCTACGCCCTGACCCGCCCGTTCCTGTTCGGCCTGGACCCGGAGTGCGCCCATGAACTGACGCTGGACAGCATCGCCAGGCTGCAGCACACGCCTGCCCGGCTGGCCTGGTCCCAGCGCCGCGTGGATGACCTGGTGACCGTCGCCGGCCTGCGCTTCCCGAACCGGCTGGGGCTGGCCGCCGGGCTGGACAAGAATGGCCGCTGCATCGATGGCTTTGGCGCGATGGGCTTTGGCTTCATCGAGGTCGGCACGGTGACGCCCAAGGCCCAGCCGGGCAACCCAAAGCCACGCATGTTTCGCCTGCCCGAGCAGCAGGCGCTGATCAACCGCATGGGCTTCAACAACGACGGCCTGGATGCCTTCGTTGCCAACGTGCGGCGCGCGCACAGCTTCCGCGCCGGCGGTGGCGTGCTGGGACTGAACATTGGCAAGAATGCCAGCACGCCGATCGAGAATGCGGTCGACGACTACTTGATCGGCCTGGCCGGCGTCTACCCGCATGCCGACTACGTAGCGGTCAACATCTCCAGCCCGAACACCAAGAACCTGCGTGCGCTGCAGAGCGACGAAGCGCTGGACGGCCTGCTGGGCGTGCTGGTCGCGCGCCAGGCGGAGCTGGCCACGCAGCATGGCCGGCGCGTGCCCGTGTTCCTGAAGATCGCACCGGACCTGGACGAGACGCAGATCCGGGTGATTGCTGCGACGCTGAAGAAGCACGGCATGGACGGCGTGATCGCCACCAACACCACGCTGAGCCGCGACGCGGTCAAGGGCTTGCGCCATGCAGAGGAAACCGGCGGTCTGTCCGGCAAGCCGGTGCGCGAAATGAGCAGCCAGGTCATCCGCGCGCTTCGCAGCGAACTCGGCGCCGGCTTTCCCATCATCGGTGCCGGTGGCGTGATGAGCGGCGAGGATGCCCGCGCCAAGCTGGCCGCCGGCGCGGACCTGGTGCAGGTCTACACCGGCTTCATCTACGCCGGCCCACCGCTGGTGACCGAAGCGGCCACCGCGATGGCGCGAAAAGGCTGAACAACGCCAGGCGGGGCCAGCGCCGGGCCGCCCCCAAGCGGCCCCGCCACCTGCTCGGCGGGTGGTCTCGTGTACCTGCGAGACCGGGTGCTCACACGTTCAACAGGTTCGTCCGGTAGTGGATGAGTTCGTCGATGGACTCATTGATGTCCGCCAGCGCGGTGTGCGCCTGGGCCTTCTTGAAGCCTTCCATCGCCGCCGGCTTCCAGCGCCTCGCCAGTTCCTTCAAAGTGCTGACGTCCAGGTTGCGGTAGTGGAAAAAGGCTTCCAGGCCACGCATGTAGTTGGCGAGGAACCGCCGGTCCTGGCAGATCGAGTTACCGCACATCGGGCTCTTGCCGGCCGGCACGTAAGCCGCCAGGAACTCGATCACGCGGGCTTCGGCCTCGGCTTCGGAAACAGTCGAGGCCTTGACCCGGTCGATCAGCCCGCTGCGGCCGTGCGTGCCTTTGTTCCAGGCGTCCATGCCGTCCAGGATGGCGTCGCTCTGATGCACCGCGAAGACCGGGCCTTCGATGCGCACGGTGAGTTGCGGGTCGGTCACGACAACCGCGATCTCGATGATGCGGTCCGACTCGGGCTTCAGGCCCGTCATTTCCAGGTCGATCCAGATCAGGTTCTGGTCGTTCTTGCTCAGCGTGTCGGTGCTCATGGGATTCCTTGATACGGGGCGGCCGCCATTGTCCGACAACATACACTGCTGCCCCATGCAAGCTGCCGTCGTTTCCCTGGCCTTTTGTGCCGCCCTGCTCGCTTCGCTGGGCGTCAAGTTCTGGCTGGCCACGCGCCAGATGCGCCATGTGCACCAGCACCGCGACGCGGTGCCAGCGCCGTTTGACGCGGTGATCCCGTTGCCGGCGCACCAGAAGGCCGCCGACTACACCGTCGCCCGCAACCGCTTCAGCCTGCTGACCGAGGCCTTTGGCGTGCTCACGCTGCTGGGCTGGACGCTGCTGGGCGGGCTGGACTGGCTCAACGTGCTGCTGCGCGACTGGATCGCGCAGCACTGGGGCGGCATGGCCTACCAGCTGGCCTTGTTTGCCGGCTTTGGGCTGATCAGCGGTCTGCTGGACCTGCCCTTCGAGTGGTATCGCACCTTCCGCCTGGAGCAGCGCTTCGGCTTCAACCGCATCACGCCGGCGCTGTTCCTGGCCGACATGGTGAAGAGCACGCTGCTGGGCGCTGTCATCGGGCTGCCGCTGCTGGCAGCTGTGCTGTGGGTCATGGCGGCCACCGGGACCTGGTGGTGGCTGTGGGCCTGGGGCTTGATGGTGGGTTTCATGCTGTTGATGCAGGTGCTGTATCCGACCGTCATCGCCCCCATCTTCAACAAGTTCAAGCCGCTGGCCGACACCGAGTTGGCCGAACGCGTGCAGGCGCTGATGCAGCGCTGCGGCTTCCAGTCCCGCGGCCTGTTTGTGATGGACGGCAGCCGCCGCTCGGCGCATGGCAACGCCTATTTCGCCGGCATGGGCCGCGCCAAGCGGGTGGTCTTCTTCGACACGCTGCTGGAGCGCCTGCAGCCGGCCGAGGTGGAAGCCGTGCTGGCCCATGAGCTGGGCCACTTCCACCACCGCCATGTGCGCAACCGCATGTTGACCGTGATCGCGATGAGCGGGCTGGGCATGGCCGCGCTGGGCTGGCTGGCCGGCCAGGCTGGTTTCTACCAAGGCTTGGGCGTGACGCCCAATCTGGTCGACACCCAGGCCGCGCCGAACAACGCGCTGGCGCTGTTGCTGTTCATGCTGGCCACGCCGCCGCTGATGTTCTTCATCGCGCCGCTGATGGCGCACTCTTCGCGCAAGGACGAGTTCCAGGCCGATGCCTATGCCTGCCAGCAGGCCAGCGGGCGGCAGCTGTCTTCTGCGCTGCTGAAGCTCTACGAGGACAACGCCTCGACGCTGACGCCGGACCCGGTCTACGCCCGCTTCTACTACTCGCACCCGCCCGCTTCCGAGCGCCTGGCTGCGCTGGCGCGCACATGAAGCCCGCAGGCAGCAAGGCCAAGGCGGCGGCGACCGGCGACACCGCGCTGGTGGTCGGCGCGCACGGGCGCCACGTGGTGATCGAAACCCCTTCTGGCGAGCGCATGCTGGCCCACGCCCGAGGCAAGAAGTCCGCCTGCGTGGTGGGCGACCGGGTGCAGTGGCAGCCGGCGGGGGACGAAGCGGTGGTCGAGGCCCTGGTGCCGCGGCGCAACCTGCTGATGCGCCAGGACGAATGGCGCAGCAAGTCGTTTGCAGCCAACCTGGACCAGTTGCTGGTGGTGCTGTCGGGCGAGCCGATGTTCAGCGAATCGCAGCTCACGCGCGCACTGATCGCCACCGAAGACGCCGGCATTTCCGCCACGCTGCTGCTCAACAAGATCGACCTGCCCACCGCAGCGCTGGCCCGCGAGCGCCTGCTGCCGTACAAGGCCATGGGTTTCACGGTGCTGGAGACGGCGCTGACCACGCAGCCTGAAGCCTCCATCGCGTTGCTCACGCCGGCCCTGGCCGGCAGGACCACGCTGGTGCTGGGCGCCAGCGGCATGGGCAAAAGCACCTTGATCAACCTGATGCTGCCGCAGGCGCAGGCGCAGGTTGGCGAGATCTCGCAGGCGCTGAATGCCGGCCGCCACACGACCACGACGACAACCTGGTACTGGCTGGACGCAGCCGACCGCACGAACGGCGGTGCGCTGCTGGATTCGCCCGGCTTCCAGGAATTCGGCCTGATGCACATCACGCCGCAGCGCCTGCCAGAACTGATGCCCGACCTGCGCAAGCACCTGGGCGAGTGCCGCTTCTACAACTGCACCCACCTGCACGAACCGGGCTGCGGTGTGCGCAGCGCAGTCGAACGCGGCGAGATCACCCCGTCACGCTACCGGTTGTACGAAGGCCTGTGGGCCGAGTTGTCGCAAGGTCAGCAGAAAGGCTGAGTTCAGCCGATCAGGTTGGCCAGCTTCAGCAGTGCCAGCAGCAGCATCCACAGCACCACCGAGCGCCAGACCAGGCCAACCACGCTGCCCAGGTGACCCAACTGCGGCGGCAGGCCCGGCGTGGAGCCTGTCGCGTCGGCAGCATCGGTTTCGGCAGCGCCGGCCGAGAAGCTCATCGACCGGTCGGGCGTGACGCCTGGTGCGGTCGCGCCCCCCAGCTGCACGCCGACGGCGCCCGCTGCAGCGGCCAGGATGATGCCTTCGTTGGCCCGCTTCCACAGCTCGGCATCCCGCCGCCAGCCAGCCACGGCTTCCTCGAAATTACCAACGACTGCGAAGCCGAAGGCCGTCAGCCGCGCCGGCACGTGGTCGATCAGGCTGAACAACTGCTGCGACAGGTCGCGCAAGCCTTCGTTGACCGCCAGGCCCAGCGAGCGGCTCTCGAAGGTCCAGTAGCGGCTGGCGAACTCGGCCATGCGGTAGGCCACTGCGCCGGCTGGGCCCAGGCCCAGCGCGGAGAACACGACGTAGCAGAAGAACACGCCGAACACGTGGCGGTGAGCCGCCAGCAGCGAATGCTCGATCACGTGGCGCAGCAACTCGGTGCGCGGCAGCTCGCTGGCGTCCAGGTGGCGCCATTCGGCGAGCAACCGGCGCGCCTGGTCTTCGTCGCCCCGCTCCAGCGCTTCGCGGATGTCGGTGAAGAAGTGGCTGAACTGGCGGAAACCCAGCGTCAGGTAGAGCATGGTCACGTCGAAGGCCAGCGCCAGCATGAAGCTGATGTAGCGCGCCAGCACCCAGTGCAGGGCGGCAGCCAGCGCAGCCGGCAGGATCACGGTGACAAACCAGACGACCTTGGCATGGTGCGGCTTGCCGGCGTCGAAATTGCGCCCGGCCCACCGCACCCACGAAGCCAACGCGTCATGGACCCAGTTGTCCCGAGGCAGGGGTTTGATCTGCTCGAGCAGCAACGCAAGGAGAACGGCGAAAAAGCTCATCGCCGAGCATGATAACCACCGGCCGTATGTTTCTCCGCGCAGCAGCGCTGGAATCGACCTGCCAGGTCAGACAACGAGCAAGTGGTAGAGGTTGCGCAACATCGCGGCGGTGGCGCCCCAGATGAAAAACTCGCTTCCGGCCGGCGATTGCCAGGGCATGGACAGGAACTGACGCTGCACGCCGCCGTTGTCGAAGCTGTGGTGCTGGTGGTGGGCCGGCGTCATCAGGAAGGCCAGCGGCACCTCGAAGGCCTCGGCCACCTCGAAAGCGTCCAGCTGTAGCGTGTGGTCCGGCGAGACCAGCGCCACGATGGGCGTCACCTGGAATTGCGTCACGGTGGCGTACACCGGCAGCCGGGCGATGACCTCCAGCTCGTTTGCCAGCAGCCCGATTTCCTCTTGCGCCTCGCGCAGCGCAGTGGCGACCACGTCGGCATCGCTGGGCTCCTGCCGGCCGCCGGGGAAGCTGATCTGGCCGGCGTGGGAGCGCAGATGCGCGGTGCGCCGGGTCAGCAGCACCTGCAAGCCCTCAGGGCGCTGCACCAGCGGCACCAGAACCGATGCGGCAGCGGGGCTGCGGTCCGACATGAAATCAGGCCGGGGACCGTCGCCTTGCAGGAAGGGCGTGGTGTGTGCCCTGGCGGCCAGGTGCTGGCGCAGCCAGTCCGGTTGCAGACGCTCTGGAGGCACTGGCGGCAGGTCGGCGTCGCTGTGCGTCACCGGACAGGCGCTGGGGTCCAGGATGGCCGTGGGCCGGGACAACGTCGCCGAAGGTTCGGCTGGCGAGACGGTCGCCGGGAGCTGGGAATCGGTCACCCGGGAAGCTTACGTCAGAAAAAACAAAAGCCGCCCGAAGGCGGCTTTGTGTGCGGTGCTGGCAAGGTACTGCAGCCGAGGGCCGCAGCCGAGCGGACGCTCAGGACAGTTTTTCTTTGATCCGAGCCGACTTGCCCGAACGCTGGCGCAGGTAGTACAGCTTGGCGCGGCGGACGTCGCCGCGGCGCTTGACCTCGATCGAGGCGATCAACGGGCTGTACAGCTGGAACGTGCGTTCCACGCCTTCGCCGCTAGAAATCTTGCGCACGATGAAGCTGGAGTTCAGGCCGCGGTTGCGCTTGGCAATCACGACGCCTTCGTAGGCCTGCACGCGCTTGCGGGTGCCTTCGACGACGTTCACGCTGACGATCACGGTGTCGCCAGGGGCAAACACCGGAATGGTCTTGTTCAGGCGAGCAATTTCTTCTTGCTCAAGGGTTTGGATCAGGTCCACAGGGTTCTCCAGAGGATCATGCCGGCGCGGTTGGTGGTGTGGCGCATCGAAGTCGCCTGCAACAGGAAAGGGCCCCTGTTGCTTGTCAATTCCGCCCGGCAGAGGATCGAAAAGCCTTCGATTATAGCCCAAGCTGCTCGAGGAAATGCTCATCCGCTTTGGAGAGGCGCCCAGCCGCCCTGGCGGCGGCTATCAGGTCCGGCCGGCGCCGGGCCGTCAGTTGCAGCGACTGCTCACGCCGCCACCGGGCAATCTGGGCGTGGTGCCCTGACAGCAGCACCGGCGGCACCGGCAGGCTTTCACCTTCTGGCGTGCTCAGCTGCTCGGGCCGGCTGTAATGCGGGCAGTCGAGCAGGCCGTCTTCGAAGCTGTCTTGCTCATGCGAGCGCGCGTCCGACAGCACGCCTGTCTGCAACCGCGCAATGCCGTCCAGCAGCGCCAGCGCCGGCAACTCGCCCCCTGACAGCACAAAGTCGCCCAGGCTCAGCTCCAGGTCCACGTGGCGGTCCAGGAAACGCTGGTCAATGCCCTCGTAGCGGCCGCACAGCAGCACCGCGCCGGGGCCACTGGCCATTTCGCGCAGCAAGGCCTGGTCGATCTTGCGGCCGGTCGGGCTGAAGTGGATCACCGGCGCCGCGCCGGCCTGCGCGCGCACCGCCACCAAGGCCCGCTCCAGCGGCTCGACCAGCATCACCATGCCAGGGCCGCCACCATAGGGACGGTCGTCGACACGGCGGTAGTTGTCGTCGGCAAAGTCGCGCAGCGGCCAGAGGCGCACGTCGACCTGGCCGGACTCGAATGCGCGCCGAGTGATGCCCTGCTGCAGGAACGGACCGAACAGATCGGGAAACAGCGTGATGACGTCGAAACGCACGGAAACTCCAGCGCGACAAGGACGCGGCGCAGCGCTTGGCGGCTGCGCCAGCGGCGTCAGTAGTCCAGGCCCCAGTCGACCGTGATGCGGCGGCTGGGCAGGTCCACGTTGTCGATGAAAGCGTCGACAAATGGGACTAAGCGCTCGGCCTCGTCGGGCTTCATCTCGGGCGTGGCATCGTCGCGGCGAATGCGCAGCACGCAATGCGGGCCGGTTTCGATCAGGTCGGTCACAACGCCCAGCGACGCGCCATCGCGGTTGACGACGTTCAGGCCGATCAGGTCGATCCAGTAGAACTCGTCGCTGTCGGCCGTGGGAAAACTGCTGCGCGAGACAAACACCCTGGCGCCGCGCAAAGCCTCGGCCGCATTGCGGTCCGGCACTTCCTGAGCCTGGGCGACGACCACGTCACCCTGCTCCTTGGCATGGGTGATCTTCAGCAGCGAGGGCAGCGGCGCGGCAACTGGCGCGGGTTTGGCTGCTGTGGCGGCCGAAGCCAGCTTGCTGGCAGCCTTGCCGACCGGTGGCACCCCTGTGGGGCGGCGCGCCGTTTCCGCGGCCGGCTTCAGGAACCAGCGGCGGGAAGAAAACAGGGCCTGGGGGTCGGCGGAAAAAGGCTGCACCTTGAACCCGCCCTTGATGCCCCAGGCGTCAAGGATGCGACCGACTTCGATCGCGTCCTCGGGCCAGGCGACCGCGTCCGAGAGGTCTTGAGACTGCATCGGACTCATGCGTTCGCTGGCAACCGCCATCAGGCGGCGACGACCTTGGCCTTGGCCGTGGACAGCAGACGCGTCACGGTTTCAGAGGCTTGGGCGCCGGTGCCTTGCCAGTAAGTCACGCGGTCCAGCGCGATGCGCAGGCCTTCTTCGCTTTCCTTGGCCATCGGGTTGTAGAACCCGACGCGCTCGATGAAGCGGCCGTCACGGCGGACGCGCGAATCAGCGACGACGATGTTGTAGAACGGGCGCTTCTTGGAGCCACCACGAGCCAGACGAATCACGACCATTTGTCGTTCCTTCAGGATCAAGAATAAGGTCGACCGTTTGCCCAGGAGACACCGCAAGACAAGCTGGCCATCTGCCGCACACGATGGGGTTTCACCCGAAACCCCTCGCCAACGTGCGGCACGTTGCATGTTTTTCCGGCCCCGTAGATACGCCGTGCATCCCTGCGTTGTGCGCCCCTCTGGAGTTGCCAGAACAAGCGCGCGCCAAGACGTCGACCGTGACCGAAACATGAGATTATAAGCGGCTGAACAGAAACATCCAAGTTGCCATGCCTGAGACTTCGTCCGAGCGCCTGCTCATCCGCCCGAGCATCGACGCCGACCTGCCCGCGATCACCGCGATTTATGCCGAGGCTGTGTTGAATGGCACCGGCACCTTCGAGCTGGAAGTGCAGGACGAAGCCGAGATGGGCAGGCGCCGGGCCGACGTGCTGGGCAAGGGCCTGCCGTGGCTGGTGGCAGAGCGCGGCGCGCAGGTACTGGGCTATGCCTATGCCAACCATTTCCGGCCGCGCCGCGCCTACCGCTTCTGCGTCGAAGATTCGATCTACCTGCACCCGGACGCCCGCGGCCAGGGCCTGGGCTCGCTGCTGCTGGCCGAGTTGATGGCGCGCTGCCAGGCGCTCGGGGCGCGGCAGATGGTCGCGGTGATCGGCGACAGCCGGAACCTGGGCTCGGTCGGTGTGCACCGCCGCGCCGGCTTCGAGCACACCGGGCTGCTGAAAAGCGCCGGCTGGAAGTTCGAACGCTGGCTGGACGTGGTGATGATGCAAAAAGCCCTGGGCAACGGGGACAGCCTGCCACCGGCGGCCGGCCTATGACGGCCTCGCCCTTGCGCGAACCTCGCTCGAAAACGCTGGCGACCTGGCTGGCCGTGGCCGGTGGTGTTCTTGGCGCGCACCGGTTCTACCTCCACGGCCGCAAGGACTGGCTGGGCTGGTTGCACCCGTGGCCGACCCTGGTCGGCCTGGCCGGCGTGGTGCGCATGCGCAACCTGGGCCAGGACGACATGCTGTCCTGGGTGCTGATCCCCTTTCTTGGCCTGATGCTGTCCTGGGGCATGATCAGCGCCATCGTCATCGGACTGACGCCGGACGAACGCTGGAGCGAAAAGCACGGCGCAGGCCAGCCGGTACAGGCAACGGCCTGGGGACCGATCCTGGGCGTGATCGTGGCACTGCTGGTCGGCGGCGCAGTGCTGATGGGCACCATCGCCTTTGGCGGCCAAAAATTTTTCGAGTGGCAACAGCTTCAGGCTGAAGCCGTCGGCAATTGAAAAGGCCTGCAGATGCAGGCCTTTTCAGGGGTGCGGCGCCAACTCAGAACAAGGACATGCTGAGCCAGTAGAACATCCCGGCCACGAAGGCCGCTGCCGGAATCGTGAAGATCCACGCCCAGACGATGTTGCTGGCCAAGCCCCAGCGCACTGCCGAAGGGCTGCGAACCGAACCCACGCCGACGATGGCGCCGGTGATGGTGTGGGTGGTCGACACCGGGATGCCCAGCGCCGTGGCGATGAACAGCGTCACCGCCCCACCCGTCTCGGCACAGAAACCACCCACCGGCTTCAGCTTGGTCAGCCGCTGGCCCATGGTCTTGACGATGCGCCAACCGCCAAACATGGTGCCGGCGCCGATCGCGATGTAGCAGCAGAAGATCACCCAGGTGGGCGGGGCGGTGGCATCGCTGGCCATGTAGCCACCCGCGACCAGCAGCATCCAGATGATGCCGATGGTCTTCTGCGCGTCGTTGCCGCCGTGGCCCAGCGAATACAGACCGGCCGAGACCAATTGCAGCCGGCGAAACCATCGGTCGACCTTGATCGGTGAGGTTCGCCTGAAGATCCAGGCCACGGCCACCATCATCAAGGAGCCGAACAGGTAGCCCAGCAGCGGTGAGACGAAGATGAACAGGACTGTCTTCAGGATGCCGCCCGCAATCAGCTTGCTGACGCCAGCCTTGGCCATCACCGCACCCATGATGCCGCCGATCAGCGCGTGCGAGCTGGACGAGGGGATGCCATACCACCAGGTGATCACGTTCCAGGTGATGGCGCCGATCAGCGCGCCGAACACCACGTGGTGGTCCACCACGCCGGGCTCGACGATGCCCTTGCCGATCATGCTGGCCACCTTCAGCTGGAAGATGCCGATGGCCACCACGTTGAAGAAAGCCGCGAACAACACCGCCTGCTGCGGCTTGAGCACGCCGGTGGAGACGACGGTGGCAATGGAATTCGCCGCGTCATGGAAGCCATTCATGAAGTCGAACGCCAGTGCCAGGATCACCAGCAAGCCGACGACCCACAGCGCTATCGAAACCGATGCCATGCGAACTGCGCCTCGCCGGTCAGGAGTTCTCGAGGACGATGCCCTCGATCAGGTTGGCCACGTCCTCGCAGCGGTCGGAGATGGTTTCCAGGTGCTCGTAGATGGCCTTCATCTTGATCAGCTCCCGGGTATCCTGCTCTTCGCGGAACAGGCGCGACATCGCGCTGCGCATCACGCGGTCGGCGTCGGATTCCAGGCGATCGATCTCCTCGCAGGTCTTCAGCGCGGCCTCGGTCACCTCGGCCTGGTTCAGGCGCGGCAGCAGCGTCACGGCATGCTGTACGCGCTCGCAGCACTTCAGCGAGATCTCGCCCAGCCTGCGCACGTCCTCGTTGACCCGCTGCACGTCGTACAGCGCCATCACCTCGCAGGAGTCCTGCATCAGGTCGATGATGTCGTCCATCGCGTTGATCAGGCTGTGGATCTGCTCGCGATCAATCGGCGTGATGAAGGTGCGGTGCAGCAGCCGGTTGACCTCGGTGGTGACCTTGTCGGCGGCATGCTCGTTGGCATCCACCTCGCCTGCGTACTTCTCGCGCAGGTCCGGCGTGTCGTAGTACTGGATCATGGCCAGGAAGGCGCGCGCACCTTCGGCGATGTACTTGCCGTGTTCGTTGAACAGCTCGAAGAAGTTGCCGTCCTGGGGCAACAGCTTGCCGAAAATCATCCGGATCTCCTGATGGGTGCGCGGGGCTCGCCGC
The DNA here is from genome assembly GCF_041287625.1 of Ideonella sp. Lineage (GTDB taxonomy): Bacteria > Pseudomonadota > Gammaproteobacteria > Burkholderiales > Burkholderiaceae_C > Ideonella. The sequence continues at coordinate 84,023 of NZ_JBGGNH010000066.1, read as the reverse complement.
CGCCCGGCAGCAGGCCCGATGAACGGGCAGCCGGCGCGACAAAACGCCACGGTGCAGCGGTGATGCGGCGCCGGCTAACTTGCCCGCGCCCTGCCCGCCTGCCGTGGCGTCACGAAAACTTCACCGATTTGTCATCGGCGAGTCAAAACGCGCATTGTAGTAAACCCGTGGTTACAGCGTTGCCTCGGCTGTCGGGGCTGCGCGACGCCAGCAGGCGCGGCGTGACGGATGGCGCAAGCCGCCGGAACGCAAGCCCTATCCGCGGAAGATGAAGTACACGGCTCCCAGCAGGCAGAAGCCGGCCCACAGGTAGTCCAGCTTCAGCGGCTGGTCCATGAAGAACACCGCGAACGGCACGAACACCGCGAGCGTGATGACCTCCTGCGCGATCTTCAGCTGGGCCAGGCTGTAGCCACCGGCATAGCCGATGCGGTTCGCAGGCACCTGCAGCAGGTACTCGAACAACGCAATGCCCCAGCTGGCAAACGCCGCCATCCACCAGGTCTTGCCGGCCTGATGCTTCAGGTGGCCGTACCAGGCAAAGGTCATGAAGAGGTTGGACAGGGTCAACAGCCCGAAGGTCTGGACCGCCAACGGCAGCTTGCTCAACATCTCAGTCACGCGATCACATCCTTGTCCATGCGCTCAATGGCCTGGTCTGCCACCCCCGGCAACCAATCGGCCAGCGGCCCAAGGCCAGGCAAGAGCAAATCTGGCACCAATTCGGCCAAGGGCAGCAGCACGAAGGCACGCAGGTGAAGCCGCGGGTGCGGCAGCGTCAGCAGCGGGTCGGCCAGCACTTGCTCACCATGCAGCAGCAGGTCCAGGTCCAGCGTGCGCGGCGCGTTGCGGTAGGCGCGCTCGCGGCCAGCCAACTGCTCCAGGGCCTGCAACTCGGCCAGCAGCGCACATGGCGCCAGCGTGGTATCCAGCTCAGCCACCGCATTGACGTAGTCCGGCCCGGTCGCGTCGACCGGCGCGCTGCGGTAGAACGACGAGGCACGCAGCCCCTGCACGCCCGGCAATGCCGCCAGGCGTTGCAAGGCAAGGCTCAGCTGACCGCGGGCGTCCCCGAGGTTGGCGCCGAGGCCCACATAGGCACGCGCCGGCTCAGGCTTCACCACCAGCGCCACCACCACCACCACCCGCCGGGCCACTGCCAGTGTCGCCGCTGCGTGCGCCGGTCCGGGCACCCGAAGGCTTGCGACGGCGGCGGCGCTTCTTGCGCGGTGCGTCGCCGGTGCCAGGCTCGGCGAGCTCCTGGTCGTCCGATTCGTCGTCGCCAGCTTCGTCGGAAGCTTCGGCTGGCGTGCCGTCTTCGGCTTGCTCGGCCGGCGTGCGGCGCGGTTTGGGCGAGCGGCGCGGGCGCGGCGCGTCGCGCACGGCATCCACCAGCGCTTCGCGCTCGGCGTCGTTGCCGAGCGAGAAGTCTTCCCACCATTCGGCCAGGTCGGCCGGAGCTTCCCCTACGTCCGCGCGCAGGCGCAGGAAGTCAAAGCCGGCGCGGAAGCGCGGCTGCTCGACCAGGCCGTAAGCCTGGGCGCCTGTGCGGCGTTCGAAGCGCGGCTGCATCATCCAGATCTCGCGCATGTCGGTCGCCAGCTTGCCGCGGCCGGAAATGTCGCCGATGCGGGCGTCGAACACCGCGTCGATGGCCTGGGACAGTGCCGGCATCGGGTGCTCGCCCGCGTCGCGCAGCCGGGTCCAGTTTTCCTGCACGTCGTGCCACAGCATGCAGGCCAGCATGAAGCTGGGGGCCACGGCCTTGCCTTCGGCGACGCGGCGGTCGGTGTCCTTCAGCGCCAGGTGCACGAATTTCTCGCGCGGGCTGCCGGCAGTGGCGTGGGTCAGCACGGCATCCAGCACCGGGAACAGGCCGCGGTCCAGGCCCTGCGCCTTCAACTGCGCCAGGCTGTCCAGCGCATGGCCGGTCTGCAGCAGCTTGATCATCTCGTCGAACATGCGCGAGGCCGGCACATTGGCCAGCGTGGCGGCCATCGCCTTCAGAGGCTTTTGCGTCTTGGGCTCGATCGTGAAGCCCAGCTTGGCGGCGAACCGCACCACGCGCAGGATGCGCACCGGGTCTTCGCGGTAGCGGGTTTCCGGGTCACCGATCATGCGCAGCACACGCGCCTGCGAGTCCTTGATGCCACCGTGGTAGTCGATCACGATTCGGGTCGACGGGTCGTAATACATCGCGTTGACAGTGAAGTCGCGCCGCGCGGCATCCTCGATCTGCGGTCCCCAGACGTTGTCACGCAACACCCGGCCGCTGGCATCCACCACATGGCTCTTGCCGGCCATCTCGTCGCGCGAGGTCTTCTCATTGCCCTCGACCTGCTCGGCCGCGCTGTTGTCCATGTACGCGCGAAAGGTCGAGACTTCGATGACCTCATGGTCACGGCCCCGGCCATGGATCACGTGCACGATGCGGAAGCGCCGGCCGATGATGAAGGCCCGCCGGAACAGGCCCTTGACCTGCTCGGGCGTGGCGTTGGTCGCCACGTCGAAGTCCTTGGGCCGGCGGTTGACCATCAGGTCGCGCACCGCGCCGCCCACGATGTAGGCCTCGTAGCCGGCCTGCTGCAGCGTGGTGACGACACGCACCGCGCGCTCGTCCAGCAGCGAAGCGTCAATGCCGTGCTCGCTTTCCGGCACCTCGGTGCGCTTGCCCAGCGGAATGCCACCCGTCTTGGCGGCCTTGGCCGCCTTGGCCGCCTTGGCCGAGCCATCTGCCGGCTTGCCCAGCAGCTTGTCGATGAATTTGCGGATCATGGGGTCTCGAATAGATTCAGGATGCGCCAGCCGCGTTCGCGGGCAATCGCTGCCAGCGCGGGCGTGGGATTGGTGGCCACTGGCGTGCTGACACGCTCCAGCAGCGGCAGGTCATTGGTCGAGTCACTGTAGAAGACGACTTCGTCGAATTCCTGCCAGGCACGGCCCAGGTCGGTCAGCCAGGCGTCCACTCGGGTTACCTTGCCTTCGCGGAAGGTTGGCACGCCATGCACCTTGCCGGTCACGCGTCCCTGCTCGTCGCGTTCCAACTCGACGGCCAGCAGGTGCTCGACGCCAAAGGCGGTGGCGATCGGCCGGGTCACGAACTCGTTGGTCGCGGTGACCACTGCCACCAGGTCGCCGGCGTCGATGTGGCCCTGCACCAGTTCGCGCGCCGCCGGGTGCAGCACCGGTTCGATCACGTCCTGCATGAAGCGCGCGCGCATCGCCTCGGCCTCTGCCGTGGGCCGGCTGCGCCAGGCGGCGGTCGCAAAGTCAAGGTAATCGGCCAGTACCAGCGTGCCGGCCTGGTACTGGGCGTAGAAGCCATCGTTGCGGCGGCGCCAGGCATCGCCGTCGACCCAGCCGACGTTCACCATGTACTCGCCAAAAGCGTGGTCGGAATCGTTGGGCAACAGCGTGCCGTCGAGGTCAAAAAGCGCGAGTTTCATCGGGAAACAGGTCCAGCGAAGCAATGTCCGGGTCAGGTTGGGCAGCGTTGGCGGCCGGCAGCGTCGGCTGCCCAGGCTCTTCGGCCAGCATTTTCTTGAGCAGCGGCACACTCAGTGCCCGGCCTTCGGCGAGCGAGAAGCGGTCCAGCCGGATCAGCAAGGCCATCAGCGAGCCCAGCTCACGAGAGAAATGGCTCAGCAAGTAGTCCAATACCTCGCTGGACAACGCCAGCCCGCGGTGGCGCGCCTCGCGCACCAGCACCTCGCGAACACCATCATCACCCAGCGGGTGCAGCGCGAATACGTGCCCCCAGCCGAAACGGGTGCGCAGGTCCTCGCGCACCGGCAGGTCGACCGGCGGCAAACGGCCGGCGGAAGCCATTTGCACACCGTGGGTTGCGGCCTCGACGAACAGCGTGAAGGCAGCGTGCTGGCGCGCCGGGTCCAAGCGCTCGGCACCGTCGATCAGGATCAGCGACCAGCCTTCGTCGAAGGTCCAGGGCAAGGCATGGTCGGCATCGAACCAGCCACTGCGGCCACCCTGGGCATGCACCTGGTGTGCCAGCGCGGACAACAAATGTGTCTTCCCGCTGCCGGCCGGGCCGCACAGATAGACCGGTGGCCCGGGCAGCACCAGGTCGCGCATCGCCTGCGCTGCGAGGCTGTTGTCGCCAGGCACGAAATTGTGGAAATCAGGCTCGGCCTCCAGGCCGATGGCCAGCGGCATCTGCTTCATGCGAGGCCCACCGACGCACGCGACCAAGCGCCGCCGCCGGCCAGCGGCTGGCCGCGCAACGCGTGAGGGTCTGCGGAGCGGTTCATGGTGAGAACGGAAAAATGGCTTGCGGCATGAGCGGCACGGCCGGGCCACCATCGGCTTCAGGCTGGCGCAGCCGAGCGTGGCGACCACAGCCAATGTGGCCGGGCGCCGGATTGTAGGACGGACGCCAGGGCGCACCGCCACCGCCCTGGCTCAGTGCAACAACGGGCGCGGGCTGCCACGCAAGGCTTCGACCCGCGCCTCCAGCGCCGGCGCGTCCGGCGCGGCCGGGCAATGCTGGAGGTAGGTCACCAGGTCGCTCAGCGCGGCACTGGCCTGCCCCAGCTCGGCATAGGCCAGGCCGCGGTCGCGCCGTTCTTCCCACTGTTCCGGCAGCAGGCAGACCATTCGCTGCTGCACCGCCAGCAACGCCACCCAGTCCTCGGACTGGCGGTGGATGGCTTTCAGGTTGCCCAGCATGCGGGCCAGCATGTCGCGCGGTGCCGCGGCCTGCAGGAACAGGCCGAGCGGCGTCTCGAAATCGCCGATCAGGCCTTGCTGCTGAACAAAGGGCTCCAACCGCTCTTCCAGCTCTTCGCGCGACAGCGAGCGGCCGTTGATCGGGTCCAGGATGACTTCGCCAGCCGGCATGCGCAGCTTGACCAGGAAATGTCCAGGGAAAGAAATGCCACGCGCCTGCAGGCCGATCTGCCCGGCCAGTTCGATGAAGATCAACGCCAGCGAAATGGGTATGCCGCGCCGCGTGGCCAGCACGCGATGCACGTAGCTGTTGTCAGGGTCATAGAAGTGGTTGGCGTTGGCCCCAAAACCGAGTTCATTGAAGAAATAGCGGTTCAGAACCCGCAGCCGGTGCAGCGGCGCGGCATCACCAGGCAGGCGGCGGCGCAGTTGCTCGGCCAGCCGGTCGATCTCGGCCAGCACGGCTTGCACGTCCAGCGCCGGATGGGCGTCCTGGCCGAGCAGGATGGCCGCTTCCAGCAGCGCGAATTCATCGTCCCGGGTCACCAGTGCCGAGAAATAGTCCAGCGCACTTTGGGGCACGAGGCTCAGGGGCACACTCATGCCAGCGAGTGTAGGACGAAGCAGCCAGCGCGGGTTTGCAAATTGCCTTGCAGCAGCTGCATCAGGTCCGGCGCAGGAACTGTTTCAGCGGCAGGCCAGCCAGGCGCAGCGCGCCGAAATACAGCAGCGCCCCGATGCCGATCACGCCCGCCAGCAGCCCGGCCCGCTGACCCGCATGCGCCTGCAGCGCCAGCCAGCCAATCGCGTGCGCGCTCCAGCCCAGCCACAGCCCCAGCACCAGGTTGGCCGGCGTCAAGCGCGCAAGGTACACCAGCCAGCCAGGTCCCGGGCTGTAGAGCCCACGCTTTTGCAGGCCGATCATCAACCAGCCGGCATTGACCATCGCACCCAGGCCGATCGACAAGGCCAGGCCGGCGTGCCCCAGCCAGGGCACGAAGATCGCGTTCATCAGCTGGGTGCAGATCAGCACCATCACCGCAATGCGCACCGGCGTGCGCAAGTCCTGCTGGGCAAAAAAACCGGGCGCCAGCACCTTGACGCCCACCAGGCCCAGCAGGCCGCAGCCGTAGCCGCGCAGTGCAAGCACAGTCATGTCCACGGCCTCTGAGCTGAACTTGCCGTAGTGGAACAGCACCGCCACCAGCGGCTCCGCAAACACCAGCATCGCCACCGCGCACGGCGTGGCCAGCAGCATCATCAGCCGCAGCCCCCAGTCCAACTGAGCCGAATACCCTGCGTGGTCGCCGCGCGCCCGCAGCGCCGAGAGGCCTGGAATCAGCACCACGCCCAGCGCCACGCCCAGCATCGCCGTGGGAAATTCCATCAGCCGGTCCGCATAGACCAGCCATGAAACCGCACCCGGGCGCAGGTGCGAAGCGATCTGGGTGTTGACCAGCAGCGAAGCCTGCGCGACCGAAACACCCAGCAGGGCCGGTGCCATCTGCTTGAGCACGCGGTGCACGCCAGGGTGCCGCCACGCGGCGAGCAGCGCGCCCGGCAGCACGCCAATGCGCGGCAAGGCGCCTATGCGCGCCAGCGCAGGAATCTGCACCGCCAGTTGCAACACCCCGCCCAGCAACACGCCAGCGGACAGCGCATGGATGGGCTCGATGTGGTACGACTTCAGCACCGGCGTCAGGCCCAGCGAGCAGACGATCATCGCAACGTTCAGCAGCACCGGTGTGGCGGCCGGCAACGCGAAGTTCTTCCAGGTGTTCAGCACGCCGGCCGACAGCGCCACCAGTGACATGAAGCCGATGTAAGGGAACATCCAGCGGGTCATCACCACCGCCAGGTCGAATTCCTCCAGCCCGGCGCCGAACAGCCAGACCACCGCCGGCGCCGCCAGCACGCCAACGACGCAGGTCGCCACCAGCACCCACAACAACACCGTGCCGACCGCGTCGATCAGCCGGCGAGTGACTTCATCGCCCTCCCGCTCGCGGGTGGCCGCCAGGATGGGCACGAAGGCCGCCGAAAAAGCGCCCTCGCCAAACAGGCGACGCAGCAGATTGGGAATGCGAAACGCGACGTTGAAGGCATCGGTCACCGCGCTGGCGCCAAAACTCGCGGCAATCAACTGGTCCCGGACCAGGCCGGTGATGCGGGACAACAAGGTCCACAGCGAAACAGTGGACGCGGCCTTCAACAGATTCATGGGAGGGCCGGCACGTGGGTGCCGGCAGCAGGGCGAAACCGGGGATTATGCGGGAGGCCTCAACGCGAGCCGGGCGCAGCTTGCCTGCAGCGCAGGAAATGGGCTATACTCGACAGTCTTTCCCCACCTGGAAAACCATACAGCATGGCCACCTCCTCCAAAGCCAAGAAGCGCACCGTGCGCCTGGCCTCGGGCCGCAAGCGCGCCCGCCAGGACGTTCACCTGAACGCCGCGAACACTTCGCTGCGCTCCAAGTTTCGCACCTCCGTCAAGAGTGTCCTGAAGGCTGTTGCCACTGGCGACAAGGCACAGGCTGCCGAAACCTTCAAGACCGCCCAAAGCGTGATCGACTCGATCGCTGACAAGGGCATCTTCCACAAGAACAAGGCAGCTCGTCACAAGAGCCGCCTGGCAGCCAAAGTCAAGGCGCTCGCCGCCTGACGCAACCTCCAGGTGGAAAGTGAAAAGCCCCGCACTGCGGGGCTTTTTTCATGGCCGGGTGGCTTTGGCGATCAGGCCTTCTTCTCGCCGCCGGCTGCCGGCGTGTCGGGCAACAGGCACCCATCGGTGACCTGCAGCTTGTTGTCGCGGGCGAAGTTCATCACGAAGTCCCAGGCCATCGGCTCGATGTCCTTCAGCGCTTCATTGACGATCACGCATTTCACGTTGTTGATGACCCGCGGCACGCAATACGGCGAGTAGCCGATGAAGGCACCAATGCCGGCCTTGCTGCCGCCAGGGCGGAAGCAGGACATCGCGCCAGCCAGCCGCTCGGCCCAGTCACTGGGGCGAAAGGTGCGGCCGTCCATGGTGAGGCCCTGGATGAACACTTCGCGCGGCTTGGACAATGGCATGGGTGACGTGGCGGGACGCCGGCCGGCAAGGCCAGCCTGCAGTTTTGACAACGTTCGCGTCCCGACGCGGGCTCGAAGCCCATGCCAGAGCCGGAGGCCGGCCGACGCAAACAACGCATTGTGCCTTGCCGGTGCTGCAATGCAGCATGCAAGGGTTTGGGAATGGCCAGTGGAGCTTCGCCGGCTTCCGGTACCCACCTGTTGTCGGCACCTCGGCCAAAGGCTTGAGAAGCGGCTGCATGACACATGTCGGCCTTTAGAATTCGGCCCCTGGGCAGCCTGTGATCCACAAGACACAGCCGCCCTTTGTTTTCTCCACTCTTTCTTTGCTCATCCCGACCCGGAGCCTGCCCATGTCCGCCCCCATGCCCCATGTGATGAACACCTACGGCCGACTGCCTTTTGCGCTGTCGCACGGCCGCGGCTGCACCGTCTGGGACACCGAAGGCCGACGCTACCTGGACGCGCTGGGCGGCATTGCCGTCAACACGCTGGGCCACAACCACCCGGTGCTGGTGCCGGCGCTGCAGGATCAACTCACCAAGCTGATCCACACCAGCAATTACTACCAGACGCCGCTCCAGGAAACGCTGGCAGCGCTGCTGTGCGAACGCGCAGGCATGTCGCAGGCATTCTTTTGTTCAACCGGCCTGGAAGCCAACGAAGGCGCGCTGAAGATCGCCCGCAAGTTCGGCCACGGCCGCGGCATCGAGCGGCCCGAGATCATCGTCTTCGACAAGTCCTTCCACGGCCGCTCGATTGCCACGCTGTCGGCCACCGGCAACCCCAAGATCCAGGCAGGCTTCGGCCCGCTGGTCGAAGGTTTCGTGCGCCTGCCGCTGAACGACGTGGACGCGCTGCACAGCGCCGCTGCCACGCATCCGAACGTGGTCGCGGTGCTGGTCGAACCGATCCAGGGCGAAGGCGGCATCGTGCCGGCGCGGGGGGACTACCTGCGCGAGCTGCGCACGCTGTGCGACACGCACAACTGGCTGCTGATGTTCGACGAAGTGCAGAGCGGCTTCGGCCGCACCGGCAAGTGGTTCGCCCACCAGTGGGCCGGCATCAAGCCGGACGTGATGCAGCTGGCCAAGGGCCTGGGCTCGGGCGTGCCGGTCGGTGCGATCCTGGTCGGCCCCAAGGCCGAAGGCGTGCTCACGCCGGGCAGCCACGGCAGCACCTTCGGCGGCAACCCGCTGGCCATGCGCGCCGGCGTCGAGACCATCCGGATCATGGAAGCCGACGGCCTGCTGGCGAGCGCGGCCCAGGTTGGCGACCATCTGAGGCAGGCACTGGCGCGTGAACTCGCCGGGCAGGCCGGCATCAAGGAAATCCGCGGCCACGGGCTGATGCTGGGCATCGAGCTGGACCGCCCCTGCGGCGTGCTGCTGGGCCGCGCGGCCGAGGCCGGCCTGCTGATCAGCGTGACGGCCGACAGCGTGGTGCGCCTGCTGCCGCCGCTGATCCTGCGCACGGCCGAAGCCGACGAGATCGTCAGCCTGCTGGTGCCGTTGATCAAGGCCTTCCTCGCGGAACCTGCCGCATGAAACCGGGGTTCAGCCTCATGAAGCACTACCTGCAGTTCAAGGACTTCCGGGCCGAGGAATACGCCTACCTGTTCGAACGCGCCCGCGTCATCAAGCAGCGCTTCAAGAACTACGAGCGCTACCAGCCGCTGACCGACCGCACGCTGGCGATGATCTTCGAGAAGGCCAGCACCCGCACCCGCGTCAGCTTCGAAGCCGGCATGTACCAGATGGGCGGCTCCGTCGTTCACCTGACCACCGGCGACAGCCAGCTGGGCCGCGCCGAGCCGATCGAGGACTCGGCCCGCGTGATCAGCCGCATGGTCGACATCGTGATGATCCGCACCTTCGAGCAGACCAAGATCGAGCGCTTCGCGGCCCACTCGCGCGTGCCGGTCATCAACGGCCTGACCAACGAGTTCCATCCCTGCCAGATCCTGGCCGACCTGCTGACCTACCTCGAAAACCGCGCGCCGGTGCATGCCCGCGGCTATGACCTGGACTGCCTCAAAGGCAAGGTCTTCGCCTGGGTGGGTGACGGCAACAACATGGCCAACACCTGGCTGCAGGCCGCCGAGATCCTGGGCTTCACGGTGCACGTCAGCACCCCAAGCGGCTACGAGGTGGACCCGAAGGTGGCCGGCATTTCCCGCAGCGACTGCTACAAGGTCTTCAAGGACCCGCTGGAGGCCTGCCGCGGCGCCCACCTGGTCACCACCGACGTGTGGACCAGCATGGGCTACGAAGCCGAGAACGCCGAGCGCCTGAAGGCCTTTGCCGACTGGTGCGTCGACGCCGAGATGATGGCCGTGGCCCAGCCCGACGCCCTCTTCATGCACTGCCTGCCGGCCCACCGGGGCGAGGAAGTCAGCGCCGAGGTGATCGACGGGCCGCAGTCGGTCGTTTGGGACGAAGCCGAGAACCGCATGCATGTGCAGAAGGCGCTCATGGAGTACCTCTTGCTCGGGCGCATCGGCTGAGGCTGAGCGGCGTCTCCGCAATCCACTTTGCGGGGCGCCGGCCCCGGCGACTGCGCTTGCAACCGCCGGGCTGCCGCCAGCAGCGGTTGGCGCCGCTCGGCAGGCGTTCTGGTTGGTGTCGATGCGCGCCTCGGCGTTCTGGTAGTAGCCTGCTCAGGTGACCGCACCGGCCACCGGTCCAACGTGACCGACAATCGCCCTGCCCTTTCCCGTCCCGTCCTGCACTGCCCATCCCGATGAAACTGGCCCTGGTAACCGACCTGCATGCCAACCGCGAAGCGGTACAGGCCGTGCTGGACCACGCCGCCACGCAAGGCGCCGAGCGCTACGCCTTCCTGGGCGATTACGTGGGCTACGGGGCCGACCCGGGTTGGGTCATCGACACGGTGCGCGAATACGTGGCCAATGGCGCGATCGCCGTGGGTGGCAACCACGACTCGGGTGTTGCCGACGTGATCTCGCCGTCCATGCGACCCGAGGCCCGCCAAGTCGTGGAGTGGACCCGCTCGCAGCTGGACGATGCGCAGATCGGTTTCCTGAAACGGCTGCCGCTGTCGGTCACCGAGGGCGACATGCTGTTTGTGCATGCCAATGCGTTTGCGCCGGCCGAGTGGGAGTACATCCAGGGCCGCATCGAGGCGGTGCGCAGCCTGCATGCCACGACCTGCCACTACACCTTCTGCGGCCACATGCACGAGCCCAAGCTGTTCCACCTCTCGGGCACCGGCAAGGCGGGCGACTTCATTCCTTCGCCGGGCGTGCCCATTCCCATCCCGCCGCTGCGCCAGTGGCTGATCGTGCCCGGCTCGGCCGGCCAGCCGCGCGACGGCAACCCGGCCGCCTGCTACGCAATGTTCGACACCACCGAACAGGCCCTGACCTTCCAGCGCGTGCCCTACGACCACGAGCAGGCCGGCGACAAGATCCGCGCCGCCGGCCTGCCCGAACGCCTGGCCGAGCGGCTGGCGCACGGCCACTGACGCGGCGGGCGAGAGTGGAAAGCACCGGCTCGTTCAAAGGCCCCGGCCGCTACCGCGGCGCCGACGTGCATGGCGCAGCACTGCGCATCGGCCAGGTCATCGACGGCTTCCGGCTCGAGGAGCGGCTGCACCAGGGCGGCATGGCCAGCCTGTGGCGCGTGACCCGCCTGGGCGCGGACGCGCTGCCGGTGGCCGACGGCTCGCCACTGATCATGAAGGTGCCGCGCATCAAGGGCGGCGAGGACCCGGCCGCCATCGTCGGCTTCGAGGTCGAGCGCATGATCATGCCGACGCTTTCCGGCCCGCATGTGCCAAAGTTCGTCGCCAAGGGCGACTTCACGCGCCAGCCGCACATCGTGATGGAGCACATTCCCGGCGCCACGCTGCGCCCGCGGCTGGACAGCGCGCCGCTGGCCATCCTGGAAGTGGTGGACCTGGGCGAGCGCGTGGCCAGCGCGCTGCACGAGCTGCACCGCCAGCACGTGGTGCACCTGGACATCAAGCCCAGCAACATCCTGTTCCGCGAAGACGGCACCGCCGTGCTGATCGACTTCGGCCTGTCGCGCCACGATCAGCTGCCGGACCTGCTGGACGAGGAATTCACGCTGCCCATGGGCACCGGGCCGTACATGTCGCCCGAGCAGGTGCAGTTCGTTCGCAACGACCCGCGCAGCGACATCTTCGCTTTGGGCGTGATGCTCTACCACTTCACCACCGGCGAGCGCCCGTTCGGCGCGCCGAACACGGTGCGCGGCCTGCGCAAGCGGCTGTATTTCGACCCCGTGCCGCCGCGCGCCATCCGTGCCGACTGCCCGCCGTGGCTGCAGGAAGTCATCCTGAAGTGCCTGGAGGTCAACCCGGAGCAGCGCTACCAGACGGCTGCGCTGCTGGCGCTGGACCTGCAGAATCCCGGCCAGGTGCCGCTGGGCCCGCGCTCCGAGCGCATGCAGCGCAGCAGCGCCTACACCCGGTTCAAGCGCTGGTTCTTCGCGCTGGGCTCGGAGCCCGACAGCCGCGGCGTCAGCGCCAGCGAGATGGTGCACAAGAGCCCCATCATCGTCGCCGCGGTGGACGTGGAAAACGCCTCGCAGCACCTGCTCGAAGAGTTGCGCGAAACCGTGCGCCGCATCGTGCAGACGGAGCCCGGTGCGCGCCTGGCCTGCCTCAGCGTGATGCGCACCGCGCGCATGGGCATGGACGAGCTGGTCGACAAGGCCGGCCAGAGCGTGCACGTCAAGCAGCTGATCAACCTGAAGCACTGGGCCCGGCCGATCAGCAAGGCCCTGGACCTGGAGGAAGGCCGGCTGACCTACCACGTGCTGGAAGCGCCGGACGAGGCCAACGCCATCATCGAATTCGCCCGCCGCAACCAGGTCGACCACGTGGTGCTGGGCGCGCGCGGCCAGTCGGCGCTGCGGCGCTACCTGGGCAGCGTGTCCTCACAGGTGGTGGCGGAGTGCGAATGCACGGTCACCGTGGTGCGGGCCAATGCGCCGGCGCCGTCGCCCGAAGACGCCCCGATGGCGCCGGCCAGCAGCCCCGCCACGACCACGCCGCCCCCCGAGCCCGCCCCCGCGCCGTGAGCCCCCTTGTGTCAACCCGCCCCACGCGGGCCGAGCGCCGGGCCGCTCCCAAGCCGGCCCGCATCCCCGCGGGGGATCGGCCGACGTACCCGTCGGGCGGGCGGTCATGAACCCCTGCGTGCACTGTGGTGCCTGCTGCGCCAGCTTCCGCGTGGACTTCGCCCGCGCCGAGCTGGACAGCGAGGGTGGTCGCGTGCCGGACGGGCTCGCCGTCGACGTGACCGATCACACCTGCCGCATGCGCGGCACGGACCATGCGCAGCCGCGCTGCGCAGCGCTCACCGGCCGCGTTGGCCAGGACGCGCGCTGCGGCATCTACGAATGGCGGCCCTCGCCCTGCCGCGAATTCGGCATGCTGGCCCCGCTGGGCCTTGGCGACGACGCCTGCGCCCGGGCCCGCATGCGCCACGGCTTGGCTCCCCTGCCCTGATCAAGAGGCGGGTCTTTCAGTTCTTTCCGGTTGCCACCTGTGGCGCAGCGCGTACGCCGAAGACTTCCTTGAGGAAGATGAAGTCCGGCGCGGGCTCGCCTGCCGGATGCTGCGCCGCGGCGCGCTGCAGCCGGTAGCAACTGAGGTACTCCGGCTGCAGCCCACCCAGCCACGACAGCGCAAAGCTGTTGTCCTGCGCCACCAGGCGACCATCGCGGTCCTTCACCTGCAGGCTCATCTCGGTCAGGCCGGTGAGGCTCTGCGGCCAGTCGGACGGGACCGGCGTGCGGCGCCAGCCCACCACGTAGTCGGCCCCGGCTGGCTGGCCTGGCGACAGGCTGGCGCGCTGCGTGCTCGCCACCGCCAGCGTCTTCAACACGGCACGCGGCGGCAGCAGCGCGTTGTCATCCGGCTCACTCAGGCCGCGGGTGTCCAGCAGCAGCGTGGCCGTGGGCACCTTCAGCGGCAGCGTGGCAGGCAGTGGCAGTTCCGCAGCCAGGGCCTGGCAACGGGCTTGCAAAGCCGGCCATAACGCCAGCCAGGTGGCCTCGCGCTGCGCCTGCAGCAGGTCATTGCGGTCGCCCACCACATTGCGCGCCATGCGCACCGCGAAGAACGCGCCGCAGCCGCTCAGCAGCAGGCTGGACGCCAGTGCCACCGCCCCTGCCCGCAGGAGTCCCGTCGATCCAAAGCTCATGCCGATACCGCGCCGCCACAAAAATGAAGACCGGGCGACTGTCGCACGATTCGTGCGCAGCACTGGACCGCAGCGGGTAACAGGGGGGCCGCGGGAAGCTATGCCAGTGCAGCCCGGATTTCTCCCGCCTGTTGGAAATAACCGACACCACGGTGCATCATGCGGCGATAACTTCCGCCGCCATGCCAGACGCTTCCCGCACCGCCCCATCCGCCGCCCGCGAGCGCCGGCTCTGGGACATTTCGCCGCCGGTGTTCATCGGCGCGCCGGTCTTTCCCGGCGACACGCCTTACCAGCAGCGATGGGCCGCCACGCTGGGCCCTGGCTGCCCGGTCAACGTCGCGACGCTGACGCTCTCTCCGCATGTGGGCGCGCATGCCGATGCGCCGCTGCACTACAGCCCGGACGGCGCCACCGCCGGCCTGGTGGACCTCGCACCTTACCTCGGGCCCTGCCGCGTGATCCACGCGATCGGTGCCGGCCCGCTGGTGCGCATCGAGCACCTTCAGCATGCGGTGGCCGACCTGCCACCGCGCGTGCTGGTGCGCACCTACCAGCGCATGCCGCAGGAACGTTTCGACACCTCGCTGCCAGCCTACGCGCCCGAGACGCTGAGCTGGCTGGCCGACCTGGGCGTGAAGCTGGTCGGCATCGATTCCGCCAGCGTGGACCCGGCGGACAGCAAGACGCTGGACAGCCACCAGGTGCTGCGCCAGCGCGACCTGCGGGTGCTGGAGAACCTGGTGCTGGACGAAGTGGCCGAAGGCGACTATGAGCTGATCGCGCTGCCGCTGAAGCTGATCCAGGCCGATGCCTCTCCCGTGCGCGCCGTGTTGCGCGAGCTGTGAACCCGTTTCCCTTTCAGAGACTTCCGATGTTCGTCACCCTGACCCGACAAGACTGCCTGGCGCTCGACGCCACCGACCCGCTGCGCGCGCTGCGCGATCAATTCATCCTGCCCGAAGGCGTGATCTACCTGGACGGCAACTCGCTGGGCGCACAACCCGCAGCCACCCCCGCACGCGTGGCCGAAGCCATCCAGCAGGAATGGGGCGAGGGCCTGATCCGCAGCTGGAACAGCGCCGGCTGGATCGCGCAGCCGCAGCGCCTGGGCGACAAGATCGCCCGGCTGGTGGGCGCGGCCCCCGGCGAAGTGGTGGTTGCAGACTCCACCTCGGTCAACCTCTACAAGGTGCTCAGCGCCGCGCTGGCCATCGCGAGGGCCGACGCGCCCGAGCGCAAGGTTGTCCTGTCAGACCGCGAGAACTTCCCGACCGACCTCTACATCGCCCAGTCGCTCTGCGCCCAGCACGGCCTGACGCTGGAGCTGGCCAGCGCCGCCGGACTCGAAGCGCGGCTGGCCAAGGGCAGCGACATCGCGGTCCTGCTGTGGACCCAGGTGAACTACCGCAGCGGCTTGATGCTGGACATGGCCCGCCTCACGGCACAGGCCCACGCTGCTGGCGCGCTGGCGATCTGGGACCTCGCGCACTCGGCCGGCGCAGTGCCGGTGGACCTGAACCGCGCCGAGGCCGATTTCGCGGTCGGCTGCGGATACAAGTACCTCAATGGTGGCCCTGGCGCTCCCGCCTTTGTCTGGGCCCACGCCCGCCATGCGGACCGCTTCTGGCAGCCGCTCTCGGGCTGGATGGGCCACGCGGCACCGTTCCGCTTCGACACCGGCTACCGGCCGGCACCGGGCGTGTCGCGCTACCTCTGCGGCACGCCGGCGGTGCTGGCGATGAGCGCGCTGGAATGCGGCATCGACACCCTGCTGGCCGCCGAGCCGCTGGGCGGCATGGCCGCACTGCGCGCCAAGTCGCTGCAGCTCTCAAGGCTGTTCGTCGCCCAGGTGCAGCAGCGCTGCGCCGCGCATGCGCTGCCGCTGGCCTCACCGTTGGACGAGACGCAGCGCGGCAGCCAGGTCTCGCTGGTGCACAACGAAGGCGGCTACGCGGTGATGGCCGCGCTGATCGCGCGCGGCGTCATCGGCGACTTCCGTGCCGGCGCCAGCAGCCAGGCCGAGCCCGACCTGCTGCGCTTTGGCTTCACGCCGCTGTACACCCGCTTTGTCGACGTGTTCGACGCGGTGACCGCGCTGGCCGAAGTGCTGGACAGCGGCGAGTGGCGCGAGGCGCGCTTCAATCAGCGCGCCGCGGTGACCTGAGATGGCCTGCCCTCACGCATCGCAAGACGACGTGCCCGCGGCAAATCCCGTGGCATCGGCCGGCGAAACCATCGTCCGCGAGGAAGGTGCCCAGCTCGACTTCTCCCGCGACATGAGCTACGGCGACTACCTTCACCTGGACGAGGTGCTGGGCGCGCAGCACCCGCTCTCGCCGGACCACAACGAGATGCTGTTCATCGTCCAGCACCAGACCAGCGAGCTGTGGATGAAGCTGATGCTGCACGAGCTGACGGCCGCGGTGCACCACCTCGCGTCAGACCAACTGCAGCCGGCCTTCAAGATGCTGGCCCGGGTCTCGAAGATCATGGAGCAGCTGGTGCATGCCTGGGACGTGCTGGCGACGATGACGCCGCCGGAATATTCCGCCATCCGCCCGTACCTGGCCAAGTCCAGCGGCTTCCAGAGCTGGCAGTACCGCTGCATCGAGTTTTCGCTGGGCAACAAAAACCCTGCAATGCTCAAGCCGCACGCGCATCGGCCGGACCTGCTGCAGACCGTGGAAGCCGCCTGGCGCCGGCCCTCGCTGTACGACGAAGCGCTGCGCCTGCTGGCCCGCCGCGGCATCCCCGTGCCCGCCAGCCACACGGAGCGCGACTGGACCCTGCCTTACGCAGCCGACGAGGGCGTGATGCAGGCCTGGCTGCAGGTCTACCGTGCACCCGATCGGCACTGGGACCTCTACCAGCTCGGCGAGGAGCTGACCGATCTGGAGGACGCCTTCCGCCTCTGGCGCTTCCGCCACGTGACCACGGTGGAACGCGTGATCGGCTTCAAGCGCGGCACCGGCGGCACTGGCGGTGTGAATTACCTGCGCAAAATGCTGGACGTGGTGCTGTTCCCGGAGATCTGGCAGCTGCGCACCGAGCTCTGATTCGGCTGCCGCCCGCCCATGAAAAGAGCCGCCCTCGGGCGGCTCTTTTCTGAGGCACGAGTGCTGCGTCAGAAGGTGCTCATGTCCAGCCGCGCGCCGGTGATGACCTTGCCGTTTAGCGAGTTGGTCGGGATCGCGCTGTTCAGGATCGCAGCCTTGATCTCGGGGGCCTTGGCACTCTGGTGCGACGAGGCGTACATCGCGGCAGCGCCGACGACAAATGCCGAAGCGAACGAGGTGCCGCTCAGCGACGCATAGCCCGATTTGTAGACACCCTTCTTGATCACCGGGTTGGTGGTCTCGATGGCGGTGCCCGGTGCGGCGATGTGAACCGTCGTCGCGCCGTAGTTCGAGTAGCTCGCCAGCGTGCCGAATTCAGTCAGCGCCGCGACCGAGATCACGTTGTCCAGCGCGTAGCTGGCGGGGTAGAAAGGTGCGGTGTCATTGCTCTTGCTGCTGTTGCCTGCAGCGGCGACCACCAGGATGTTGGCGGCACCTGCGCGGCCGATCGCATCGGAGAAAGCCTGCGAGAAGCCACCGCCGCCCCAGGCCGCGCTGATGGCCACCAGCTTGATGCCCTTCGAATACTTCAGGCCGGTCAGATAGTCCATCGCCTTGACCGCCAGCGCCGCGTTGCCGGTGCCGTTGGTCATCATCTTGGCGGGGATCATGTTCACGCCCCAGCAAACGCCGGCAATGCCCTTGTCGTCGCCACCACGCGCGCCGATCACGCCGGCCACCTGGGTGCCGTGTTCGTCGGTCACGTCGTCGAACACGGTGTTGTCGTTGTTGACGAAGTCCCAGCCGTTGATGTCGTCGACATAACCGCTGCCGTCTTCGTCGACGCCGTTGACCACCTCATCGGGGTTGACCCAGACGTTCTTCAACAAGTCGTTGTGGGCCAGCATGATGCCTTCGTCCATCACGCCCACATGGATCTTCTTCAGGCAGGTGTTGCCGCGGTCCCAGGCCATTGCGGCACCGGAGCCATAGGTGTTGGTGAAGAGTGGCGAGGTCGCACCGTACATGCCCCACTGGCTGCCGTTGACATAGTACGGATCGGTGGCGACCGACTGGGCGGTGTAGACCCAGTTCGGCTCGGCGAATTTCACGAAGCCGTTGGTGCCCAGCAAGCGCATGGCCGCAGCAACCGAGGAGCCCTCGGGCAGGCGGATGCGGTGCAGCTCACCCATGCTGCCATTGGCCGCGCGCAGCCGCTCGATCGAGCGCCCGCCGACCAGCGCCAGCGCCGATTGCCGTGCTGCCAGCGCGGCAGTGCCGTGGAACTGCACCAGCATCTCGCCCGGCACGTACCTGGCATGCGCGCTCAGGCTGGCCTCCACGAGTTCCGAATTCGCCTGGGCAAGGCCCACGAAGCCCAGCAGTGACCCCGCCACAGCAACAACCGACAGGCCACGATTCAAACAACTGCTCACTCGATACCTCCAAACCCACAAGAAACACATATATAAAACCTTGTTACAGCTTCGCAGCGTCAGAGAGGGGTGTCTACCATGCGACTTAGGGGGAAATCATCGCCTTGGAGGATTGCGCGGGTGTCGGCGGGCTGGCCCCGGCAAGGCTGGCGCGGCCCTGCCGAGACCGAAACTGCATGCGCCTCCTAGAATCACGGATTCGGCGCCGGGCTCATGGCGCCGTTTCGCCCTTTATTTCCTGACGACCTGCGCCGCCTGCGCCATCCGCGGGCTGGCTGACCGGAGCCACACCATGGACACCCGCACCGCCCCCGCCCGCCTTCGCATCGTCCGCCTGCGCGAAGCCATGTCTGCCGCCAACGTGCAAGGCGTGCTGGTGCCGTCCAGCGATCCGCACATCAGCGAGTACCTGCCAGGCCGCTGGCAGGGCCGCGAATGGTTCTCCGGCTTCACAGGTTCGATGGGCACGCTGGTCGTCACGCTGACCGACGCCGCGCTGTTCGCCGACAGCCGCTACTGGACCCAGGCAGAAGCCGAACTGGCCGGCAGCGGCATCTCGCTGGTCAAGATCCCGACTGGCGCCGCCACCTATCACCTGGACTGGATCACCCAGCACCTCAAGCGTGGCGAAACCCTGGCGGTGGACGGCCAGGTGCTGGGGTTGGCCGCAGCCAAGCAGCTGCGTGGCGTGACCGACGCCGCCGGCATCCAGCTGCAAACCCAGGCCGACCCGCTGGACGCCGCCTGGGACGACCGGCCCACGCTGCCAACCGCCGGCATCTACGAGCACCTGGCACCCGAGGCGCCGCTGCCACGCACCGCCAAGCTGGCCCAGGTGCGCGAGGCAATGGCCGCACAAGGCGCAAGCCACCACTTCATCTCGACCGTCGACGACATCGCCTGGCTGACCAACCTGCGCGGCGCCGACGTGGCCTACAACCCGGTGTTCCTGGCCCACGTGCTGATCGCGCCGGCCCACGCAACGCTGTTTGTCGGCAGCGGCAAGGCCGACGCCGCGCTGGCCGCCAAGCTTGCCAGCGAAGGCTTCCAGTTGGCCGACTATGCCCAAGCCGCCGCCACGCTGGCCAAGCTGCCGGCCGGCAGCACGCTGCTGATGGACCCCAAGCGCGTGACGCTGGGCCTGCGCGAAGCGGTGCCGGCCAGCGTCGCCGTGATCGAAGCCATCAACCCCAGCACGCTGGCCAAGAGCCGCAAGACAGCCGAGGAAGCCGCCTTCATCCGCCAGGCCATGGCCGAGGACGGCGCGGCGATGTGCCACTTCTACGCCTGGTTCGAAGCGGCCCTGGCCAGCGGCGAGCGCATCACCGAGCTGACCATTGACGAGAAGCTCAGCGCCGAGCGCGCCAAGCGGCCCGGCTTCGTCGGCCTGTCCTTCCCGGTGATTGCCGGCTACAACGCGAACGGCGCGATGCCGCACTACCGCGCCACGCCCGAGTCGTTTGCCGCCATCGAGGGCAACGGCCTGCTGCTGATCGACTCCGGCGGCCAGTACAAGGGCGGCACCACCGACATCACCCGCGTCTGGCCGGTCGGCACCATCACCGCCGAGCACAAGCGCGACTACACGCTGGTGCTCAAGGGCACACTGCAGCTCAGCCGCACGCGTTTCCCCGAAGGCACCATGAGCCCGATGCTGGACGCGCTGGCCCGCGCGCCGCTGTGGGCCGAGAGCATGGAATACGGCCACGGCACAGGCCACGGCGTGGGCTACTTCCTGAACGTGCACGAAGGCCCGCAAAGCATCAGCAAGGCCGTGCCGGACGCCCACATGGCGATGCGCGCCGGCATGATCACCTCGATCGAGCCGGGACTCTACAAGCCCGGCCGCCACGGCATCCGCATCGAGAACCTGGTGCTCAACGTGCCGGCGCCCAGCAGCGAGTTCGGCGAGTTCCTCGAATTCGAGACGCTGACGCTGTGCCCCATCGACACCCGCTGCATGGACTTCGACCTGCTGCGCGCGGACGAAATCGACTGGCTCAACCAGTACCACGCGATGGTGCGTGAGCGCCTGTCGCCGCTGGTGGACGGCGATGCACTGGCCTGGCTGCTCAAGCGCACCGAGAAGATCCAGGCCGCCTGAAGCACGCGCCGCGCGCCCAGCAAAAAGCCACTCGAGAGTGGCTTTTTTCGTTGCGGCGCGAAGGCCTTACTTGAGCGCCTTGAAGCGCAGGCGGTGCGGCTTGGCGCCTTCTTCGCCCAGGCGCTTTTTCTTGTCAGCTTCGTACTCCTGGTAGTTGCCGTCGAAGAAGAACCACTGCGAGTCGCCTTCGCAGGCCAGGATGTGGGTGCAGATGCGATCCAGGAACCAGCGATCGTGGCTGATGATCATGGCCGAGCCGGCGAATTCCAGCAGCGCGTCTTCCAGCGCCCGCAGGGTTTCGACGTCCAGGTCGTTCGACGGTTCGTCCAGCATCAGCACGTTGCCGCCCTGGGCCAGGGTCTTGGCCAGGTGCAGGCGGCCGCGTTCACCGCCGGAGAGGCTGCCCACCAGCTTCTGCTGGTCATTGCCCTTGAAGTTGAAGCGCCCCAGGTAGGCACGGCTGGGCATCACGAACTTGCCGACGATGATGTTGTCCAGGCCGCCGGACACGTCCTGCCACACCGTCTTGTCCGCGGCCAGGCCTTCGCGGCTCTGGTCCACGAAAGCCAGCTGCGCGGTCTTGCCGGTCTTCACCTCGCCCGAATCCGGCTGCTCGACGCCCTGGATCATGCGGAACAGCGTGGACTTGCCGGCGCCGTTCGGGCCGATGATGCCGACGATGGCGCCCGCTGGCACCTTGAAGCTCAGGTTGTCGATCAGCACGCGGTCGCCAAAGCTCTTCGAGACATTGGTGAACTCGATGACTTCATTGCCCAGGCGCTCGGCCACGGGAATGAAGATTTCGTTGGTCTCGTTGCGCTTCTGGTATTCGACGTCGCTCAGTTCCTCGAAACGGGCCAGGCGCGCCTTGCTCTTGGCCTGGCGGCCCTTGGCGTTCTTGCGCACCCATTCCAGTTCCTGCTTCAAGGCCTTGGCGCGCGCGTCTTCGGACTTCTGTTCGGCTTCCAGGCGCTTGCCCTTGCCGTCCAGCCAGTCGGAATAGTTGCCCTTGTACGGGAAGCCCTGGCCTCGGTCGAGTTCGAGGATCCACTCGGCCGCGTTGTCGAGGAAGTAGCGATCGTGGGTGATGGCCACGACGGTGCCGCCAAAGCGCTTGAGGAACTGTTCCAGCCAGTCCACCGATTCAGCGTCCAGGTGGTTGGTCGGCTCGTCGAGCAGCAGCATGTCGGGCTTGGACAGCAGCAGGCGGCACAGCGCCACGCGGCGCTTTTCGCCACCGGACAGCGGGCCGATCCTGGCGTCCCAGGGCGGCAGGCGCAACGCGTCGGCGGCAATGTCCAGCAGGTGGTCGGTGTTCTCGCCGCCCGAGGTGGCGATGATGGCTTCCAGCTCGGCCTGTTCGGCGGCCAGCGCGTCGAAGTCGGCGTTTTCTTCGCCGTAGGCAGCGTAGACCTCGTCCAGGCGCTTCTGCGCCGCGATGGCGCCGCCAATGCCCTCTTCGACCGCTTCACGCACGGTCTGGTCCGGATTCATCACCGGCTCCTGCGGCAGGTATCCGATCTTCAGGCCGGGCATCGGCACGGCTTCGCCTTCGATGTCCTTGTCCAGCCCGGCCATGATCTTCAGCAGCGTGGACTTGCCCGAGCCGTTCAGGCCCAGCACGCCGATCTTGGCGCCGGGGAAGAAGGACAGCGAGATGTCCTTCAGGATGTGACGCTTCGGCGGCACGATCTTGCCGACGCGGTTCATGGTAAAGACGTATTGCGCCATTTGCGGTCCCGATGACGGCCCTTGCTGGAAGGGCGGAGCCATCTCCCGGGGCCGACAGCGCCGGCGGGGAGTGGCGGAAAGGATGGTGTGCTGCAGTCCTGGCCGCCGGGGCGGCGCATGGCAATGCGGTGCAGCAAACCTCGATTATCGCTGCAGCTGACAGTGGCGGTTCAACGCCGGCTCAGCTGGCCCGCTCCGGCGAGTTCGGCCATTGCGGAAGGAACTGCTCGAACTGCATTGACTCGCTGGCCGGCAGGTCGCCCGGATCGGGCCGGCTGGCCGGGTCCCAGCTGTCCATCAGCCGGCGCATCTGCTCCGCCGGTGCCGGCCGGGCCAGCAGGTAGCCCTGCACCGAGCTGCAGCCCGCGCGCCGCAACACTTCGAGCTGGGCCGGCTCCTCGACCCCTTCGGCCACGGTTCGCATGCCCAGCATGCGCGCCAGCTCGACGATGGTGCGCACGATGGCGCGGGCGTCGTGGTGGGTCAACAGCTCCCGCACGAAGGCGCGGTCGATCTTCAGCGTGTCGAACGGGAAGCGGCGCAGGTAGGCCAGCGAGGAATAGCCGGTGCCGAAGTCGTCCAGCGCAATCTGCACGCCCAGCGACTTCAGCTGGTGCAGGTTGGACATCGCCGTCGGCGTGTCGTCCAGGAAGATGCCTTCGGTGATCTCGATCTCCAGGCGCTCGGCCGCCAGGCCGGACACCTGCAGCGCGCGCCGCACGTCGTCCAGCAGCCCGGTGCGCATCATCTGGGCCGGTGAGACATTGACCGAGATCATCAGGTTGCCGAACAGCGCCTGCGCCTCCTGGCAGGCCCGCTGCAGCACCCAGGCGCCGATCTCGCCGATCAGCCCGCATTTCTCCGCCACCGGGATGAACTCGGCCGGCGGGATGGACCCCAGCGTCGGATGATGCCAGCGCACCAGCGCCTCGGCACTGAGCAGCTCCCAGGTGTCCACCCGCACCCACGGCTGCCAATCCAGGCTCAACTCGCCGCGCTGCAGCGCCTGCCGCAATTCATGCTCGACCGACACCACGCGCCGGCTGCGCTCGCCCAGGGCCGGCGCGAAATACTCGCAACGGCCGCGCCCGGCTTCCTTGGCGGCGTACAGCGCCAGGTCGGCATTGCCCAGCACTTCATCGATGGTCGTGCCGTGGTCGGGGATCAACGCGACGCCAATGCTGGCGCCAATCGCCACCATCTGCCCGCGCACCTCGCCCGGCGAATTCAGCACCTGCAGCAGGCGCTGCGACAGCTGGCCCACTTCCTCGTCGCTGCGCACATCGTCCAGCAGCACCGAAAACTCGTCACCGCCCAGCCGCGCCACCAGGTCGCTGCGGCGCACGATGGACTGCAGCCGCTGCGCCACCAGGCGCAGCACGCCGTCGCCCACCGAATGGCCCAGCGAGTCGTTGATGGACTTGAAGTTGTCCAGGTCCAGGCACAGCAGCGCACTGCGCCGCGGCGGGTCGCCCCTGGCTTCCAGCGCCTGCGACAGGCGCTCGCGCAGCTGCACCCGATTGGCCAGGCCGGTCAGCGAATCGTAGTGCGCCAGATAGGCCAGGCGCTGGTGCGTCAGGCGCTGCTGCGTGACATCGGAAATCACGCCGCGCCAGCCGTTCGAGCGGCCGATCTCGTCGAGCAGCGGCTTGGCGGTCACCGTCCACCAGCGGTGGTTGTCGCCGGCCTTGACCTGCAGCAGCACGTCCCGGAAGGGCTTGCCGCGGGTCATCGCCGCGCGCAGCGCGCGCAGGCCGCCGGCATGTTCGGTGTCGACGTTGCGCTCGTCCAGCATCTGCACCAGCCCGGTCTCGGCCAGCACATCTTCCGGCTCGCCCAGCAGCAGCGCCAGCCGGCCGGAAACATGGGTGAACAGGCCGCTGCGGTCGATCTCCCACAGCACGTCGGTCGCATGCTCCTCGAAATCGCGCAGCAACAGGCTGACAAGCTGGCCCTGGCGGGCCGCCTCGCGTTCGGAATTGATGCGCGCCTGCAGTTGCCGCGCCATCGAGCGCACCCCTGCCAACACCACCGCCGCGTAGACGCAGAGCATCCCGGCCACCGTCAGCGCCGGGCCGCCGCCCTGGCGCAGCAGGCCCACCAGTGCGCCCAGCGCCAGCACGCCCAGCCAGGCCAGGCTGGCAGGCAGCAGCGGCGCCAGCAGGAAGGCCCCGGCGCCGAGCATGCCGCAGACCAGCATCGCAATCACCAGCTGCTGGCCCACCGGCACCGCCGGGTACCACAGCGCGGAAACCACCGACCACAGCAGCGCCAGCCAGGCCGCGTGGCCGGTGGCATGCCACAGCGCACGCGGCGACACGCTGGCCGGTGCCATCGCGCCGCGCAGCCGCCAGGCGCGCCAGCCCGCCCAGCCGCAGCTGGCCAACAACAGCAGCAGCCAGGTGCCGAGCGGCCAGGCCCGCGGCAGCGAGCCCAGCAACGCGCCCGTCACCAACAGGCCGCAGAGTGCGTTGGCCAGCATCACGGCCGGCGACAGCCGGGTGACGATGGCCAGATGGCGAGCGCGCAGCTCGGCCGCCGCGGGCTCGGGCGAAAACATCGCCTGGACTTCGCCGCGAGCAGCCTGCCAGGTGCCAAGCATGTGAGAAAGACCGCGCAACTTCGTTCCTAGAAAGGGTGGCCGAAGCGCCCGCCACAGGCGCTGCAAGTGCCCGGATCCACGGCCGCTGTCCGGAGCCAGCGGCGAAATGTAACCGCACCGGTGAACACCCTCTATTCAAAGCATGCCCAATGCGGCGGGGCAATCCCCTGACTGGTACACTGTACTCAGCAGCTTCGAGTCCAGCTCTGATGCCTGCTTGTCGCTCCTGACATCGGTGATCGCCTCCCGGCGCTTCACCCTCTCCCCCCACGCCGGGCCCCTGGCTGGTGCCCCCTCCCGGCGGCAAATGGGCCGGCGACACGCTCCCCAACTGAGTCTGCATGACCTTTGACACCCTCGGCCTGGCCGAACCGCTTGTGCGTGCCGTGCACGAACAAGGCTACACACAACCCACCCCCATTCAAGCGCAGGCCATTCCTGCCGTCCTCCTGGGCGGTGACCTGCTCGCTGGCGCCCAGACCGGCACCGGCAAGACGGCCGGCTTCACGCTGCCCATGCTGCACCGCCTGGCGGCGCTGGGCACCAAGCGCGACGCCAAGGGCCGCGTCGCGATCCGCGCGCTGATCCTCACCCCCACCCGCGAACTCGCCGCCCAGGTCGAGGAAAGCGTGCGCCTGTACGGCAAGTACCTGCCGCTGACCAGCATGGTCATGTTCGGCGGCGTCGGCATGGGCCCGCAGATCGAGCGCCTGCGCAAGGGCGTGGACATCCTGGTGGCCACGCCCGGCCGCCTGCTGGACCATGCACAGCAAGGCACGCTGGACCTGTCGCACGTCGAAATCTTCGTCCTCGACGAAGCCGACCGCATGCTGGACATGGGCTTCATCCACGACATCAAGAAGGTGCTCGCGATGCTGCCCAAGGCCAAGCAGAGCCTGCTCTTCTCGGCCACCTTCAGCGACGACATCAAGGCCCTGGCCGACCGCCTGCTGAACCAGCCGGCGCTGATCGAGGTCGCCCGCCGCAACCAGACCGCCGAGACGATCTCGCAAAAGATCCACCCGGTCGGCCGCGAGCGCAAGAAGGAACTGCTGGCGCACCTGATCCGCAGCGGCAACTGGCACCAGGTGCTGGTCTTCACCCGCATGAAGCACGGCGCCAACCGCCTGGTCGAGTTCCTGAACAAGGAAGAGATCAGCGCGATGGCGATCCACGGCAACAAGAGCCAGGGTGCCCGCACCAAGGCGCTGGCCGACTTCAAGAGCGGCGACCTGCAGGTGCTGGTGGCAACCGACATCGCCGCCCGCGGCATCGACATCGACCAGCTCCCGCACGTCGTCAACTTCGAGCTGCCCAACGTGCCGGAAGACTATGTGCACCGCATCGGCCGCACCGGCCGTGCCGGCGCGCAGGGCGAAGCCGTGTCGCTGGTCTGTGTCGACGAGGACTCGTTCCTGCGCGACATCGAGAAGCTGATCAAGCGCAGCATCCCGAAGGAAATCGTGCCCGGCTTCGCACCGGATCCGAATGAAAAGGCCGAGCCCATCGTGCTGGGTCGCCGCATGACGATCGGCGTGGGCGCCGGGGGTGGCGGTGGCCGAGGTGGCCGCAGCGGTGGCGGCGGTGGTGGTGGTGGTTTCGGCGGTGGTCGTGATGGCCGCCCGGCCGCGCGTGCCGGCTCCGGCTCCGCCCGTCCGGGCGCTGGCGGCGGTGGTGGTGGCCGTGGCCCCGGTGGCGGCAACGGTGGCGGGCGTGGTGGCCCGAGCGGCGGCGGCAGTGCAGGCAGTGGTAACGGCGGTCCGCGCCGCGGCGGCGGTCGCTGATCACCCGCCGATCCAGGACCAACAAAGACACCTTCGGGTGTCTTTTTTTTGATCTGGATCAAGCCGCGGTCGGCCGCCGGCGAATCGGCCGGGTTTGCCCCTCACTTCGGCCAATCCAGGCCCGAAGAAGGCTCATCCAATGTCGGCATGCGATGTCGGCGACTGCTGGCCATTGCATGCCGCCTGCGTCCAGCCGTTCGGACGCCTTCGCCGCCTCGGCACTTCCAAAGAAAAACCGGCCCATGCGCACCAACCTTCCCGTCACCCAGAAGGAATATCCGCTGCCCGAGGGCGAGACCCTGGTGTCGTGCACCGACACGCAGGGCCGCATCCTCTACTGCAATGCGGCCTTCGTCACGGTCAGCGGTTTCGCGCACCAGGCACTGATCGGCCAGCCGCACAACATGATCCGCCACCCGGACATGCCGGCCGAGGCTTTCCGCGACATGTGGGCCACGCTGAAAGGCGGCCAGCCGTGGTCGGCCATGGTCAAGAACCGGCGCGCCGATGGTGACCACTACTGGGTGATGGCCAACGTCACGCCGCTGATGGATGAGCGCGGCCAACCCAGCGGCTTCATGTCGGTGCGCACCCGGCCCAGCCGCCAGCAGGTGGCGGATGCAGAGGCGCTCTACCAGCGCATGCGCGAGGACGCAAGCCAGGCCAAGCCGCGGCTGCGGCTTGAAAAGGGGGTGCTGCATGACCTGCGCCCGCTGGCCCGGCTGCAACGCGCGCTGCGGCCCGGCCTGGCCGGCCGCATGTGGCTGATCTGTGCGGCCATGGGCCTCTGGGGCCTGCTGGCCGGCGAGCTGGGCCAGAAGGTCGGCAGCTGGGGCACGCTGTCCATGGTGCTGCCCGCCATCTTCCTGAGCGGCTGGACGCTGCGCCGCATGACGCTGCAGCCGCTCGAAGCGCTGATCGGCAATGCCAACCGCATGGCCGGCTGCGACCTGACGCAGGAATTCTCCAGCGATCGCAACGACGAGATCGGCCGCTTCACACGGGCGCTGGCGCAGCTGAACGTCAACCTGATGTCGGTGGTGGGAGACGCCCGCACCGGCATGATGCAGATCCGCCAGGACACCCAGGTCATCGCCGAGGGCAACCAAGACCTGTCCTCACGCACCGAGGCCCAGGCCAGCAGCCTGGAAGA
Source organism: Ideonella sp. (assembly GCF_041287625.1). Classification (GTDB taxonomy): domain Bacteria; phylum Pseudomonadota; class Gammaproteobacteria; order Burkholderiales; family Burkholderiaceae_C; genus Ideonella. The sequence continues at coordinate 56,197 of NZ_JBGGNH010000066.1, read as the reverse complement.
AACGGCCTCGTCGATGGAAGAGATCACCAGCACGCTGCGCCAGAGCACCGACATGGCCGCGCAGGCCACGCAGCAGGCCGGCAGCGCCCGCGCGGTGGCCGAGGAAAGCCGCCGTGCGGTGCAGGCGCTGGCCAGCACCATGCAGGGCATCAGCGAAGCCTCCGGCAAGATCAGCGAGATCATCCAGGTCATCGACAGCATCGCCTTCCAGACCAACATCCTGGCGCTGAACGCCGCCGTAGAGGCCGCCCGTGCCGGCGAGCAGGGCCGCGGCTTTGCCGTGGTGGCCGGCGAGGTGCGGGCGCTGGCACAGCGCAGCTCCTCGGCAGCGCGCGAGATCCGCGGGCTGATCCAGGCCTCGGTCGAGCAGGTCGCCGCCGGCAGCCAGCAGACCGACAGCGCCCGCGCCGCGATGGACAAGGCCCAGGCCGCCGTGGACCGGGTGCACCACTTCATCGAGCAGATCAGCCACGGCATGAGCGAGCAGATGCTGGGTGTCGGCCAGATCAACCAGGCCGTGGCCGAGATGGACACGATGACACAGAAGAACGCAGCGCTCGTCGAGGAAATCGCCGCGTCGGCCAGCACGCTGAACGGGCGAGCCGGCGAAGTCGCCGATTCGGTGGGCGTGTTCCGCCTCAAGGGCCAGGCCGGCACAGCGGCCACTGCCCCCGCCGCCGCGGCGCTGCGCAAGGCCGCCAAGGCGGCAAGCACCTCGGCCGCCCCCAGGCCGGTCAGCTCGCATGCCCCGAAGCCGAAGCCGGCCAGCGTGCCTCGCGCGGCCCCAGCACCGGCCGCCACGGCAGGCGACAGCGACTGGAGCAGCTTCTGACCCAGCCTCCCCAGGGAAAACGATAGAGCGGCCAACCCTTCCGCCACGCGGGTGCCGCTTGTCGGCGCTCGCGGCTCGGTGGAAACTGGCCCCATGGACCGCCGCCCCCCCTCCTTCGACCCGCAGTCCCGCACCTGGCTGGAACTCGGTGAAGTGCAGCGACTGCTGCTGGATTCTTATCCCGGCCTGGTGCTGGGGCTGGACCTGGACGGCCGAATACGCTGGCTCAACCCGGCCGGCGCCGAGCGCCTGGGCAGGGGCCGCGAGGAGTTGAGCGGCCGCGAGCTGGCCGGCAACCTGATGGCACTCGAAGAGCTGGAAGTGCGCGCCGCACAGCTCTCGCGCGAACTCGGCGAGCGCATCCCGGCCGACGCCAGCGTGCTCAGCGCCCGCCTGCAGCGCGGCTTCACCGACGAACACGAATGGGTGCTGCGCCACAAGGACGGCTCGCCCCAGCCCACCCGCCTGGCACTCGGTACGCTGCGCGACCACCAGGGCAGCGTGGTCGGCCTGATTGCCGTCGAACCCGCGCAGCGCGATGACGACGAAGCCCGGCTGCAGCTGACCCACCATGACAGCCTGACCGGCCTGCCGACCCGCGCGGTGCTGCCGGACCGGGCTGAAATGGCCATCCAGCGCGCCGCCCGCCAGCACAGCGTGGTCGCCTTCATGCTGGTCGAGTTGACCGGCTTCGAGGCCCTGTGCGAAACCCATGGCCACAGCGTCGGCGACGATGTGCTGCGGGCCACCGCCAGCCGGCTGCACTTCGAGCTGCGCAAGACCGACACGGCGGTGCGGCTGGACGGCGGCCAGTTCGCCGCGATGCTGGTCGACCTGCACCACGCCGACGAGGCCACGCTGGTCGCCAACAAGATCGCGCAAGCCCTCTCGGCGCCAGTCAACGTGGGCGTGGCCCGCATTCCGCTGAGCGCCCGCATTGGCGTGGCCTGGTTCCCGTCGCATGGCGACCAGCTGCTGCCGCTGCTGCAAGCTGCCGAGGCGGCGCTGGCCAGCGTCAGCAGCGAAGCGGGCGGCGTGGCCTGCGCACCGCTGGCCGGGGACTGAGGCCCAAACGACCCGGAGGCTGAGCGCTGCTCAGCCTCTCAGTGGAATTCGCCCTCGCGCAGCCACTTGGTCGCGACCCACTTTTCGCCGGCCAGCACCGGCGCGCCGCCGTGCAGCGTGCGGGTGGCCGGGCTGGGCCGGGAATAGCTGAAGAACACCGCGTTGCCCTTGATCGGGGCGACCTCCAGCCCGACGTCGGGGAAGGTCGTCGAGCCGCCGCGCTCGGGCGTGTTCAGGTACATCAGCAAGGTGCCCAGGCGCTGGCCGCCGCGCGACAGGATGGTCGGCGCGCCGGGCTGGGCCGGGTCGAAATAGTCGTGGTGCGGCAGGTACTGGGCGCCGGGACGGTAGCGCAACACCTGCAGGCCTTCGCCATTGATCACCGGCCAGCGCAGCAGGTCCGCAATGCGCTGCTCGATGCGGGCACACAGCGCGTGTTCGCCGCGGCCGAAGAACATGCCGTCGCTGGTGCGGGCACTGTTGACCTCGCTGCCGCCGGTCGCGTTGACCACGGTTTCCGAGCGCGACAGCCGCGGGTTGGCCAGCGCCACCAGCGCGTCGCACTCTTCGTGTGACAGGAAGCCGCCCAGCACCACCACGCGCGGCAGCGCCATCTGCGCCAGCACCTCGACCTTGCGGTCCGGCAACTGCAGCATGGTGGCGCCGGCTTCCAACGCCGGCTCGGGCAGGCGCTGCGGCTGGGCCAGCTGCGCGGCCACCGCGCCAGGCGCCAGGCGCTGTTGCAGCGCCTCCACTGCCGGCCGGCCGAGGTGGGCCTCCAGGGTGTCTTCCAATGCCGCCATGGCGACCTGCTCGTCCCAGCCGCTGGCGCGCATCGCGTTCAGCACATCGGCCGGCTGGCAGCCGGCTTGCGCCTGGGCCACGATCCAGGCGCGCAGTTCAGGGGTGATGGTCTGCTGCACGTTCATGCCGGCGATTTTGTCATTGCCTCGCGGCCGGGCGCCAGCGCCCGGCGCCGCACTCCGGTTTCAGGCTTCCACGCGGCGACGGAAGACCAGGCGGTCCGGCTCGGAATCCTGGGCGTCGAAGCGATAGCCCTCGGCGTCGAAGGCCGCGAGCGGTTCGACCTGTTGCAGTTCGTGTTCGATCGCGTAGCGCGCCATCAGCCCGCGCGCGCGCTTGGCAAAGAAGCTGATGATCTTGTACTCGCCGTTTTTCCAGTCCTCGAACACGCAGTCCACCACACGTGCCTTCAAGACCTTGCGGCGCGCGGCGCGGAAGTACTCCTGCGAGGCCAGGTTCACGATCACCGGCGCCTTGTCGCGCGCCTGCTGGGTGTTCAGGTAGCGGGCGAGCGTGTCGCCCCAGTAGCCGTAGAGATCGTTCGCCTCGGCGGTGGCCAGCCGCGTGCCCATTTCCAGCCGGTAAGGCTGCAGCCGGTCCAGCGGCCGCAGCACGCCATACAGGCCGGAGAGGATCACCACATGCTGCTGCGCCCAGTCCAGCTGGTCCTCGCTCAGCGTGGTCGCCTTCAGGCCTTCGTAGACGTCCCCGTTGAAAGCGAGCACCGCCGGCTTGCTGTTGTGCGCGGTGAAGCGGTTCGACCAGGCTGCGTAGCGTTTCGCATTCAGCTCGGCCAGCGGCTCGGACAGGTCCATCAGCCCGGCAATGTCCGACACCGTTTGCGTCTTCAGCACCGCGATGAGCGCGGCCGCCTCGGCGACGAACAGCGGCCGCGTGGCGCGTGCGAGCACCGGGGCCGGCACGGGGGTTTCGTAGTCCAGGGACTTGGCGGGGGAAAGCAGGAACAGCATCAGGCGCAGCGCTCGCTCAGTCTTCCTGGTCTTCGGCAGGCAGGCGGCCGGCGAGGCCCGGCACCACGCCCATCGCCGCGGCCCAGGAGCGGTGCGGAATGTGGCTGCGCAGGCGCAGGATGGCGCACTGCAGCAGGTGGCCGTTGATTTCGTGGCCCACGCCTTCGGCGATGTCGATGGTCGCATCACCATGCAGCTCGCCCAGGCGCTCCATGGCGGCGCGGGCGTAGGCCTCGGGAATCACCGCGTCGGCGCTGCCATGGAAGAAGTGCAGCGTGGTGTGCTGCGGCGCCACGTCCGGCAGCGCCGGGTAGCGGCCGGCAAAGGCCAGCACCCGGCCGGCAATGCCGTCATGCGCCTGCACCAGCGAGAGCGCCATGATGCTGCCCTGCGAAAAGCCCCACAGCGCCGTCGCGGCCGGGCCCACGCCGGTTTCCTGCTGCATCGCGTGCACCCAGGCGGCCAGCGCCGGCACCACCTCGGCCACACGCGTCGCGCGGTTCTCCTCGGTCACGCCCTGGACCGAGAACCACTGCCGCGCCTGGCCGCTTGGGTCGCCGTCGAACGGCGAGAAGCCATCCGGCGCGACGATGGCCGCCTGCGGGAACTCCTTCTGCACCAGCCGCGCCAGCGGCGCCATGCCGGCCGCGCTGCTGCCCACGCCGTGCAACAGCACCATCAACTGTTCGGGCCGCCCTTCGGCGGGCAGCCATGTCATAGCCTTGTTCATGGCCCGGATTGTCCTTCGACTCCGGCCCGGCCTGCCAGCCGTCGCGCCGACAACCCTGTACCGCGGCCCGAACCTGCCTCTCCCGGCCCAACACTTCGGCCCGTCTCCCGAATGCGAGCCCGTGGGCACTTCGCTCATCGAAGCCATCCGGCTGCACTACACTTTTTGCGCCCACCTCTCAATGTGCTGACCACCCGAATGCAGTCCTGGCCACGCTTGGCCGCGCTCGCAGCCATCCGCGGCTACCAGCGCTTCATTTCCCCGCACAAGGGTTTTGCCTGCGCCTGGCAAGTGCCCGCTGGACCTCGGTGACTGCTGCGACCTCAGCGGCTGCTGCGATGGCTGCGGCGACTGCGACCGGTCGAGCCGCCGCGAGAAACGCAAGCGAAGGGACAAGATGCAACATGTGCACATCCCGCCAAAACGCCGAAGCCGCTCTCAACCCGACGTGACCGCCCGTCCGACGCCACCATGAACCGCCTGCAAGCCGAATACCTCCGCCTCTACGCACCGCAACCGTCCGCCCTGCCCGCAGGCAACACGACCGCCGCCGACCTGGTGGACCCGCAGGGCCGCGTGCGCGCGCTGGTGCTGGCGCTGGGTCGGCCGGCCGACTGGGGCCTGCTGTCCCAGGTCTGGCGCGGCGTGCAGGCCGACCTGGGCTGGCCCGCGCCGGCCATCGCGGTCTCCGGGGTCGATGCCTTCCAGCTCTGGTTCTCGCTGGCCGAACCGATGCCGGCCGACCAGGCCCACGCGCTGCTGCAAGGCCTTTGCGCCCGCTACCTGCCCGGCGTGCCGGCGCAGCGCCTGGACCAGTGGCCAGCGCCTGCAGCCGGCACCAGCCACCCGCAACACACAGCCCCCGTGCCCGCCGAGCAGGCCGAAACCGGCCTGTGGTCCGCCTTTGTGTCGCAAGACCTGGCGGCCGTCTTTGTCGAAGCGCCGTGGCTGGACATTCCGCCCGGCGAGGAAGGCCAGCTGACGTTGCTGCGCGGCATGCAAAGCGTGTCGCCGCCCGCACTGGTTTCGGCGATGGCTGAACTGCACGCCCCACCGGCCACGGCCCAGGCGGCATCCCCAGGCTTCGCCGGCCCGCCCGTCGCCTGCACAGACCCCCGCCAGTTCCTGCTGGCCGTGATGAACGACGCCAGCGTGCCGCTCGCCTTGCGCATCGACGCCGCCAAGGCCCTGCTGCCCCAGCTCGCCAGGCCCGCATGACGCCCGTCCTGCAGCGCCTCGCGCCGGCGCACGCCGCGGCCTATCGCCAGCTGATGCTGCAGGCCTACACGCTGCATCCCGAAGCCTTCACGTCGACCGCCGCCGAGCGTGCCGCATTGCCGCTGGGCTGGTGGGAGGCCCGGCTGGCGCAAGGCGACGCGCCAGGTGAACTCGTCATCGGCGCCTTCGTCGACGGCCAGCTCGCAGGCGTGGCCGGCCTGGCCTTCGAGGCGCGCGAGAAAACCCGCCACAAGGCCACGCTGTATGGCATGTACGTGCCCGCCGCGGCCCGCCAGCGCGGCCTGGGCCGGCAGCTGGTCGAGGCGGTGTTGGCCCAGGCCCGCGCGCGACCGGGCGTGCGCCAGGTTCAGCTCACCGTCAGCGAGGGCAATGCGGCCGCGCAGGCGCTCTACCGGCGCTGCGGCTTCGTGCCGTTTGGCACCGAGCCGATGGCCGTCTCGGTGGCCGGCGGCTTTGTCGCCAAAGTCCACATGGCCGCCACGCTGCAGCAGGAGCAGGACCCGCCACGCATCGCCACCACCTGCCTGCGCCCGCTGCCGCCCGAGCACTTCGCCAGTTACCGCGAAGCCGCGATTGCCAACTACGCCGAGCAGAACCTGCGCGCCGGCCGCGTCACGCCGGAGCAGGCGCTGCCGCAAGCCCAGGCCGATTTCGCGCTGCTGCTGCCGCAAGGCCTGGCCACGCCGGACCACTTCTTCCTCGAAATCCTCGCCACCGAAAACGGCCCGCTGGCCGGCTGGTTGTGGTGGGCCATCGAAGACCGCGGCAGCAGCCGCAGCGCCTTTGTCTACGATCTGATGATCCTGCCGCCAGCGCGCCGCCGCGGCCATGCCAAGGCGGCATTGAAGGCACTGGAAGCGGTGGTGCAGGCCCACGGGCGGGACCGCATCGGCCTGCACGTCTTCGGCTTCAACCGCGGCGCGCAGGCCTTGTATGCGGCGCTGGGCTATGGCGTCACCGGGCTGAACATGGCCAAGCAGCTTTGCGCCTGAGCCGGCCGCAAGGGATGGCGGCCGGCTCGCCTGCGCCGTACGATGCGCAGCGCCGGTCGCCCCATGCCCCCTGAGCCTGGCCCGGCGTTCATTGACTCCGCGATCGAGACCCGCATGCCCCCTTCATTCCCGTCGCCCCGCCGCACCTGGCTTCTCGCGCTCGGCCTCGCGGCCCTGTCCGGCGCGGCTGCCGCCGCCGATGCCGCCCCGTCACTCGATGCGCCGAATGTCGTGCCCATCACCCCGCGCCTGGTCAGCGCCGGCCAGCCCACCGCCGCCGCGCTGGGCAAGCTCGGTGCGCAAGGCTTTGGCGCGGTGATCTACCTTGCGCCGCCCACCTCGTCCGACGCGGTCAAGGGCGAGGCCGAGATCGTGCGCCGCCAGGGCCTGCAGTTCACCAACATCCCGATCGAGTTCAACAAGCCCGGCGCGCAGGACTTCGCGGATTTCGAAAAAGCCATGGCCGCAGCGGGCGACCGCAAGGTGCTGGTGCACTGCCAGGTCAACATGCGCGGCTCGTCGATGGTCTTTTTGCACCGGGCGATCACCGGCAAGGAAGACCCGGAAGTGGCCTATGCCTCCGTCACCAAGGTCTGGGCGCCCAGCGGCGTGTGGCGCGAGTTCATCGTCAACACCTTGCGCGCCCACAACGTGGACTTCGAGCCATATTGATGTCGACCCCAAGGTCCGGGCTTTGCCCGGTCCGTCCCCCGAGGGGATCAAGGAAACTTGGGGCGGCCCGGCGTTTCCTTGGGCCGCCCCTTCCAAACGAAAACGCTCCGCGATGACACTGGATGCCTTCCTCCGCACCGCCTGGGACGAACACGCCGACGCACCGCAGGCCGTGGCCGAGCGCCTGCCCGGCGCGCTCGAACTGCTGCAGGTGCCGGCCGATGTGAACCCGCTGGTGCGGCTGGCCACGCATGTCTACGGCGAGCACCTGGGCGCGTGGCAGGCGGGCCTGGCGCTGCTGGACCGCATGGGCGCGTTGCCGCTGTGCGCGCAAGACCCTGCGGCCATGCTCGCGGTGCTGCGCGGCCAGGCGGCGTTGCGCGTGGCTTCGGGCGAGCCAGCGGCCGACGCACTCGCCACGCTGCCGGTCAGCGAACATGTCAACGTGCTGGCCCAGGTCGCCGCCATGCACACCGGCCGCGAGAACCTGCCCGCGGCCATCCAGGCGCTGGAAGGCGCGCTGCAGGCCGAGGCCAAGGCCAGCCCGGAAGAAGATGCCAGCGCCGCCCGCCCCGGCTGGCGCGCGATGGCCGTCGCCGGCAACAACCTGGCCGCCGCACTCGAAGGCCACTCCGGCCGCAGCGCCACCGAAACCGAGGCCATGCTGCGCGCGGCCCGCATCGGCCTGACCTACTGGCGCCTGGCCGGTGGCTGGCTGGAAGAAGAACGCGCCCACTACCAGCTCGCCCGCTGTGAACTGGCCGCCGGCCAGCCCGAGGCTGCGGCCGCCAGCGCGATGCAGTGCGTGACGATTTGCGAACGCGAAACCGCGCCTGCCTTCGAGCTGTTCTTCGGCCACGCGGTGCACGCGCTGGCCCTGCGCGCCGCAGGCGACGCCAACGGCCATGCCGCAGCCCGCGTGCTGGCCCTCTCGGCCTACGCCCAGCTCAGCGCGGACGAACAGCCCTGGTGCAGACGCGAACACGCCGAGCTGACCAGCTGAAAGTCCCCGCACGGCTGGCAGGGCCGGCCGCACTGGGAAATACTGCCAGGGCTTGCCGTGAAAGGCCTTGCCATGTCCGCTGCCGCGCCCAAGACCGTACGTCCCTCCGCCCTCACCTCCGCCCAGCTGCATGCCGCGCTGGCCCAGCTGCCCGGCTGGGAGGTGGTGCACACGCCGGCCACCAGCGCCGAGTCCCCCGCCACGCGCGAGCTGTTCCGCAGCTACCGCTTCGCGGCCTTCGAGGACGCGATGGCCTTCATGGCCGCCGCGGTGCCGTTCATCTCGGCGCAGGACCACCACCCACGCTGGGAAAACAGCTGGCGCAGCGTCAGCGTCTGGCTCTGCACCCATGACGCCGGCCACCAGCCCACGCAGCTGGACATCACGCTCGCCGAACACCTGGACAGCCTGCGCCAGGGCTTTGCGCCCGCTCGCAACTGACATTGCCGGGCGCGTCACTACAATCCCGGCTCGGTGCGGTTTCCGCCGTGCCGGTGCGTTCTCAGGGCGGGGTGAAAGTCCCCACCGGCGGTATCCGCGCAAGGGCCTCCCGGCCCGAGTGCGGGAGCCCGCGAGCGCCTGCGGCCTCACGGCGGCAGGGTCAGCAGATCTGGTGCGATGCCAGAGCCGACGGTCACAGTCCGGATGAAAGAGACCGCAACATCCCGGCCGCCAGGCCTGGGCAGCCGCTGCGTTGTCCCGGGCTAGGAGGCCGTGTGGTGGCGCGCGCCCTGATTCTGGCCAACCCCTCATTTTCGAGGTTTCCCATGAATCAGCCTGCTTCTGCTTCTTCCCTCTCCACGTCGCTAGCCAACGCCGGGCCGACCCGCGTCGCGGTCATCTCGGCCGGCTGGCATGCCGACATCGTCGGCCAGGCCCGCGAATCCGCGCTGGCCGAGTTCGAGCGACAAGGCCTGCCGCGCTCGCAGGTCGAGCTGTTCGAGGTGCCCGGCGCCTTCGAGATTCCGCTGCATGCGCAAGCGCTGGCCCGCAGCGGCCGCTTCGACGCGGTCGTCGCCTGCGCACTGGTGGTCAACGGCGGCATCTACCGCCACGAGTTCGTCACCACGGCCGTCATCGACGGACTGATGCGCGTGCAGCTGGACACCGGCGTGCCGGTCTTCTCGGCCGTGCTCACGCCGCGCGACTTCCACGACCACGAAGAGCACCGCCAGTTCTTCCACGCCCACTTCGCCAAGAAGGGCACCGAAGTCGCCCAGGCCTGCCTGCGCACCCTCGCCAGCCTGAACTCGCTGGCGCAACTGCAGCGCTGACGGCAACAGGCGTTTGGCAGGCCCGGTCTACCATCGAGTTTTCCGCCCTGCCAACGCCATGCCGACTGCCCCGGACCCTGCAACGCCCGCCATCCGCGCCCAGCGCCGCCCGTGGCGTCTGACAGCCTTCATGGTCCTGGCGCTGCTGCTGGTCTGGCTGCGGCCGATGGACCAGCTCGCCGAGCGCTACACCGACCAGGGCTGGAAGCGCGCGCTGACCACCTTTGCCGCCGCGCGCCTGCTCAACGGCGCGCTCAGCCTCGCCCGCGAGGTCGAGGTCACCGGCACCGTGCTCGGCGTGGGCGGCTCGTTCCATCCGGGCGCGGTGCTGGCGCCGGTGGACGAACTGGTCGAGCAGTTCTCCTCCCTGATGCTGGGCGCCACGCTGTCGTTTGCGCTGCAGCGCCTGGTGCAGCAGATCTTCAGCGCCTGGCCGCTGTGCCTGGCCCTCAGCGTGCTGCTGCTCGCCTGGCTGGCCTGGGCCTGGCGGCGCCCGGCCGCGCCGCCGCGACTGCTGGCCGGCGCGGCGCTGGGCCTGCTGTGCCTGCGCCTGCTGGTGCCGCTGACCGCGCTTGGCAGCGAGGCCGTCTACCAGGGCTTCCTCGCGCCCGAATACGAGCAGGCCCAGGCCCGCATCAGCGCCGTGAAGACACCCGAGCTGCCGCCCGCCACGGCCGGCGAAGGCTGGACCGACCGTGCCCGCGCATGGCTGGGCCAGGCGCCCGAGCTGGCGCGGCAGCTGGGCGAGATCAAGGCACAGGCCGAGGGCCTCGTCGAGCACCTGGTGCGCCTGGCCGCGGTGTTCCTGCTGCAGACCCTGGTGCTGCCGCTGGCCTTCCTGTGGGCAGCATGGCGCGGCCTGCGGCTGCTGATGCCGCTGGGCCGCAACAGCAAGGGCTGACCATGCTGTCCTCCGTCTTCGTCGAACTGCGGTTCTGGTTGCTGGTGCTGTTCTCGCTGATGGCGGGCGTGGGCATCTACCTGGCGATGCTGCGGCGCAGCGTTTCGCGGCTGGCGGTGCTGGTTTTCGGGCTGGCGCTGGTGCTGATTGCCGGCATCGACGTCTACCTGCTGCAAAGCCTCAGCAACCTGGCCCGCCACACGCCATCGCTGACCGACGACACGGTCTTCCTGTCCGAGCTGTCGATCGGGCTCTATGTGCTGCCTGCGCTGTTTGCCGGCATTGGCATCAACGTCGTCTCGCATGTGCTGATCCAGCACCTCAGCGCAGCCGAGCGCCGCTTCGACCGGGCGCATCCGGCGGTGGATCCTGAAGACCGCCCCTGAAGAGGCACCTCCATTTCCGAGCTTGGGCGTCACTCCGGCTCGATCTTGGCCGCGCGGATCACCGCACCCCAGCGCCTGATCTCGCTGTCCAGCAGCTGAGCGTATTCGGCCGGCGAGCTGGCCGCTGGGCGCATGCCGAGCTTGACCAGCTTCTGCCGCAGCGCGGGCCTGTCCAGTGCATCCCGCACGGCCTTGTTCAACGTCTCGATCACCGCTGCAGGCGTGCCCGCCGGCGCGGCCAGCGCGTTCCACGAGGCCACCTCGTAGCCGGCCACGCCAGCCTCGATGGCCGTGGGCGCCGCGGGCAGCGCCGGGTTGCGCCGGTCCGACGACACCGCCAGCGCCTTCACCGCGCCGGCCTGCACCTGCGGCAGCATCGGCGCAAGGATCTCGACCGCCAGGTCGATCTCGCCGGCCCGCAGCGCCGTCAGCACCGCCGGGCTGGCCTTGTAGGGCACGACCAGCAGGTCCAGCCCGGCGACCGTCTCGAACAGCTTGGCCGCGAGGTGCTGGGTGCTGCCCACCGCGATGGTGCCAACATTGAGCTTGCCCGGATTCGCCTTGGCATGCGCGATCACGTCCTTCAGCGAATTGAAGCGGCCACCCGCCTGCACGAAGAAGCCCAGGTCGAAATAGCCAAAGGTGCTGATGGGCGCGAAGGCCTTCACCGGGTCGTAGGGCAGCTTGTTGAACAGCGCCACGCTGACGGCGTGGGCATTGCTCATCAGCAGCAGCGTGTGGCCGTCGGGCCTGGCCGCGGCCACCGCCTGGCTGGCGACGATGCTGCCGGCGCTGGGACGGTTGTCGATCACGAAGGGCTGGCCCAGCCGCTGGCCCATCACTTCGGCAACGGTGCGGGCGGTGATGTCGGCAATGCCGCCGGGGCCGAAGGGCACGACCAGCTGGATAGGCTTGTCCGGGAAACCTGCCTGGGCCCGCACTGCGCCAGGCAGCAGCGCAACGCCAAGGCAGGCCACCAGTTGGCGGCGGCGCAGGAGGACGGAGGGAGGCATGGCGCCAGTGTGCGACAAGAATACCGCTCGCGCCGCGGGCGCCGCCGCATCCGGCAAACAAGGAAGGTGGCGAGCGCCTACCTCGAAATCCTGACCACCTCTTGAAACCTGTTCATGGCTGCTCCCTGGTACCGGAATGGCGGCACCTGCCGGTAGGATTTCAGGCGGAACCGGGGACCGGATCCTCCCCCTATTCCGAACAATTCCTACGGAAGGTCACGAAACGGCGAGCAGGCCGGGAGCCCGAGCAATGAAACAAGCGTTGGCAGCCGCAGCAGATGAAGAACTCCGGCCTTCCGGCCCGCGGTTGTGGTCTTTCGGAAACTGCACTTTCGACGAGCGCCGGCTGGCGCTCAGCGTGGGTGGCGAGGTGGTGGCCGCCGAGGCCCGGCCGCTGCAATTGCTGGTGCACCTGCTGCATCACGCCGGCGAACTGGTGACCAAGGACGAACTGATCGAGGCGGTGTGGCCCGGCCGCATCCCGTCGGAATCGGTGCTGACCAAGACGGTGGCCAAGCTGCGCCAGGCGCTGCGCGATGAGGACCAGGCGCTGATCCGCACCGTCTACGGCCAGGGCTATCGGCTGGTCGCGCCGGTGTCGGTGAAGGCCCAGGCCGGCGCCGCGCCGGTGGACACGCCTGACTTTGCGCCCGGCCTGGCCGCCGGCGAAACGCCGCCGCTGCGCCCGCACTGGGTGCTGCGCGAGAAGCTCAGCAGCGGCGGACGCAACGAGGTCTGGCTGGCCCGCCATGCCAAGACCGGGCAGCCGCGCGTGTTCAAGTTCGCGCGCGATGCCGACGGCCTGCGCGCCCTGAAGCGCGAAGTCACCGTGTTCCGCCTGCTGCGCGAGGCGCCCGGCGCCGGCGAGCACCTGCTGGAAATCCTCGACTGGAACCTCGACGAACCGCCCTGGTTCATCGAATGCCCCTTCATCGCCGGCGGCAACCTGGCCCATTGGTGCGAACAGGGCGGCGGCATCGCGGCCATCGACCTGTCCCTGCGCCTGGCGCTGATCGCGCAGGCCGCCGACACGCTGGCCGCCGCGCACGACACCGGCGTGCTGCACAAGGACGTCAAGCCCGGCAACGTGCTGGTCGACCTGGACGCCCAGGGCCGGCCGCTGGTGCGCCTGGCGGATTTCGGCAGCGGCCGGCTGATCGACCTGGAGCGGCTGGCGCGCCTGGAGATCACCCGGCTGGGCTTCACCCAGTCGCTGGACCTCCCGGGCGACGACAGCAGCGGCACGCCGCTGTACCTGGCGCCGGAACTGCTCGCCGGCCAGCCGCCCACGCTGCGCTCGGACATCTACGCGCTGGGCGTGATGCTCTACCAGATCGTGGCCGGCGACTTCCGCCGGCCGCTGGCGCCCGGCTGGGAGCGCGACGTGACGGACCCGCTGCTTTGCGAGGACATCCGGGCCTGCGCCGACGTGGACCCCGCCCGCCGGCTGGCCGATGCCCGCGTGCTCGCCCAGCGCCTGCGCGACCTGGCCGCACGCCGCGAGCAGCAGGCACGCGCCCAGGCCGAACAGGCCCGCACCCAGCAACTGCAGGCCCGCCTGGACCGCCTGCGCACACGGCGGCCCTGGCTGGTGGCCAGCATGCTGCTGCTGCTGCTGGGCCTGGCCGTGTCCACCCAGCAATGGCTGCGCGCCAACCGCGCCAACCAGCTCGCGCTGCGCGAATCCGCCCTCGCCGCAGCCGTCAACCGCTTTCTCACCGACGACCTGCTGGCCGGGGCCGACCCGCTGCACGCAGGCCGGCGCGACGTGCGCGTGTCTGAAGTGCTGGCCCGCGCGCAGCAGCAGGCGGCCACCCGCTTCGCGGGCCGGCCCGAGCAGGAGGCAGCCGTGCGCGAAGCCGTCGGCAAAGCCTACGCGGGCCTGAGCGACTACGACACCGCCGAGCGCGAACTGCGGCAGGCCATGAAGCTGCTCGACGGATTGCCGCAAGCCCGCGCGCGACGCGACCAACAGCAACTGGCCTTGATCGAGCTGCTGCTGGCAGCTGAACACATGGACGTGGCCAGCCGGGAAGCCGATGCGCTGGCCGCGCGTGGGCCGCTGGCCGCGGACACCGCGCTGGGCCTGGACACGGCCCGCGCCTGGCTGGACTTTCGCGCAGGCAACCATGCGCGCGCCATCAGCGCCATGGAGGCGCTGCGCGGCCGCCACCTGGCACTGGCCGCCGAGCAACCGGAGCGCACCCAGGCCTTCCTGCAGCGCCTGGGCGAGGCCTACGTGCTGGCCAACCGAGGCAAGGAGGCCATCGAGGTGTTCGGTGATCTGCTGAAGCGGCAGACCGCCCTGTACGGCCAGCGCGATGCGCGCCTGGTCCCGCCGCTGATCGGGCTGGGACAGGGCTTCGAGTGGGCCGACCGCAACGAAGAAGCGCTGCCACTGCTGGAGCGTGCGGCCAGCATGGCGCGCGAAACCCTGGGCGAGGAACATGACCTGACCCTCACCGCCGCGGGCGAGTTGGCCGGCGTCTACGAAACCCTGCAGCGCTTCGACGCTGCCGAGGCCGAGTACCAGCGCCTGCTCGCCATCCTGCGGCGCCGCTTTGGCGAGGACTACCTGATCACGCGCGAGATCACCAGCAACCTGGGCGTGCTCTACGACAACATGGGGCGCAGCGCCGACGCCCTGCCGCTTTTCGAGCAGCTCTATGAGCGGGAGAAACGCATTGGCGGCGAGTCGCACCCCGACACGCTGAATGCCGCGCACAACGTGGGCAACAGCCTCTCCAGGCTCAAGCGCTGGGACGAAGCCCTGCGCTGGCAGCGCCGCACCTGGGCGCTGGCCAGCAAGGCCCTGCCTGCGGACAACTTCCAGCGCGGCGTCATGCAATACAAGCTGGCCGAGAGCCAGAGCCACCTCGGCCAGACGGCGCAGGCCCGCGAGAATTTCGACCAGGCGATTGCCTTCCTGCAGCGCACGCTGGGCGACGAACACCGCTGGACGCGCAAGGCCATCGAGGTACGGGACAACAGCCTGGGCGAGGCCCACAAGTCCTGAGCTTCAGGACGCCTCGCGCGTGCCGCTCACCTCCGTGGTCCCCGAGCAGGATTGGCTGCCTTGGGCCCATGTCCAGGACGAAGACCCGTGGAGGCTCTTGGCATCCGAGGCCACCGTCACCTTCAGTTCGTTCAAGGTGGTGATACCGCCCTCCTCGGGATAGCTGCCGGTCCACTGCACGGTGTCCGTCTGGATCGAGCCGTTGAACACCTGCCCGCCTTCGGTCTGCAGCTGCAGCGAGTTGCCGTTCTGCTGGATGGCGACGCTGTACAGCGTCTTTTCGCCCACCGGGTCCCCGCAGTTGTTGCTGCCCTTGGTTTCGGCGATGTCCCAGGTGCCGGCCACGTTGAGGGATTGCCCGCTGGCGCCGCTCTTGTCGTCATCGCCACCGTCACCGCCACCGCCACAGGCGGCCAGGACCGAAAAAAGAGACCCCAAAGCCAAGCGGCCCAAGATTTGATTCACCGACATGATGATGTGCTCCAAAGCAAACAGGAAAAAGATGCAGGCGCCGGTGCATGCCTTGGCATGGCACCCGGTGGCGCGCTGGACAGCGTCAACAAGTCCTCTTCAACTTGCCGGCGTGATTGAAGCGGCAGCCCCACGCCGGATCCTTCCCGGATTCCGAACAATTCCTACGGAAACTGTCGCGAAGCGGTCGACTGGCCGGCCGGCGCCACATTCCAGCTTCACGGCAGGGTGAGCCGGCCGGCACACCGGCGCAGGCGACGAGAATCGGCCCCATGCCTTCGACCGTTCTCCCCCCGCGCCACTGGCGGCTGGCCGCCACGCTGGCCGCCGCGACCTTCAACGGCTGCGCCGCCGGCCCGGCGGCCACGGCCGCCTCCGCCCCGGCGCCTGCGGTATCTGCCGCGGCCGCCGTGCCCGCCGCTTCCGCCGCCTCTTCACCCGAGGAGCTGGCGCGCCAGCAGGTGGCCCAGCAAGCTGCCTTCGCCCGCTGGGTGCAGGACATGCGCGGCCGTGCCCGCAGCACCGGCATCAGCGAGGCCACGCTGCGCATGGCCTTCGACGAGGTGCAGTTGCTGCCTCAGGTCATCGAGCAGGACCAGGCCCAGCCCGAGCTCACCCGCACGGTGTGGGACTACCTGGACCGTGCCGTGTCGGCCACGCGCATCTCGCAGGGCCAGGAGAAGCTGCAGCAGATCCGAGCCGAAGCCGAGGCCGCCGCAGCGCGCCACGGCGTGCCGTCCAATGTCATCGTCGCCATCTGGGGCATGGAGAGCAACTACGGCAGCCACTACGGCGACATCCCGACCATCGACGCGCTGGCCACGCTGGGCTTCGAAGGCCGGCGCGAGGACTGGGCCCGCGGCCAGCTGATCGCTGCGCTGAAGATCCTGCAGAGTGGCGACATCGCCCGGGCCAACATGATCGGCTCCTGGGCCGGCGCCATGGGCCAGACCCAGTTCCTGCCCACCGCCTTCCTCAGCTACGCTGAAGACGCGGATGGCGATGGCAAGCGCGACATCTGGGGCAGCATGGCCGACGTCACCGCCTCCACCGCCAACTTCCTCGCCCGCTCCGGCTGGATGGCCAGCGAACCCTGGGGCGCCGAAGTGCTGCTGCCCAAGGACTTCGACCCCGGCCGTGCCGACAGCGAGCTGCGCCAGCCCAGCAGCAAGTGGGCCGGCGAAGGCGTGAAGGGGCTGGACGGCAGGCCTCTGCCCCCAATGGCCGAAGCCAGCATCCTGCTGCCCGCCGGCATCCGCGGCCCGGCCTTCCTGGTCGGCGCCAACTTCCGCAGCATCCTGCGCTACAACAACTCCAACAGCTACGCCCTCGCCGTCGGCCTGCTCGCCCAGCGCCTGGCCGGCGGCCCCGGCGTGCAAGGCAGCTGGCCACGCGACCTGCGCGCCCTCACCCGCACCGAGCTGCTGGCGATGCAGGCCGCGCTGAACCAGCGCGGCTTCAACACCGGCACGCCAGACGGCCGCTTCGGCCCCGCGACCCGCGCCGCGCTGCGCGGCTACCAGCGCAGCATCGGCGTGCCACCGGACGGGTTTCCGGACCAGAACCTGCTGGGGCGGTTGACGGCGCAGTAGGCACGCGGACAGGCCAGCGGATTTCGTCACGCCGGCCTGCAATTCCACGATCCATTCGGCTCAGCCTCGCGTCAAATCTGCCGAAATTCGCGAATGGCCCGCGGTGTGCGCTGGCCCTTGATCGGTAACGTGCACCTGCCCTCCTTCGTTTCGCGCTGCTGTGCCAGCCTCTGGCTGGGCCTGATCCTCGGCTTCACCTGGCCCCTGGCGCAGGCAGCCGAGGCCGTGGCGCCTGCCGATGCCGGCCGCTGGCAGCAGTTGGCCGACCCGGTGTTCCGGCATTTCCCCATTCCCACGGCCTTGCAGGCCACGGCCATGGTGCAGGACGACCAGGGCTTCCTGTGGCTGGGCACGCAGAACGGGCTGGCGCGTTGGGACGGCTACCGGTTCCGCCACCACGAGGCCGATGCCAATCGCCCCGGGGCATTGCCCGACAGCTACATCACCACCCTGCACCGGGATGCCCTCGGCCAGGTGTGGATAGGCAGCAGTGCCGGCGGCCTGTCGCGGCTGGCACTCGACCATGCAAGCTTCATCCGCGTGCCCGGCGGGCCGAACGGACTGAGCCACCGGAGCGTGTTTGCGCTGGCGGACGATGGCCAGGGCGGCCTCTGGGTGGGCGGCGGTGCCGGGCTGGACCAGCTCGCAGCCGATGGCCGGCAGGTCCGCCGCCATGCGCAGAACGCGCACGCGCAAGGCCTGCCCGACGGAGCGGTGCAGTCGCTGCTGCGCGACCGCAGCGGCGGCCTGTGGGTGGGCACCCGCATGGGCCTGTTCCGCCGCGCTGCCGGTGCGTCGCGCTTCGAGCCGCTGCTGCTGCCTTGCGCCGACGGCAGCCCCAGCACCGTGAGCCAGTTGATCGAGGACCACGAGGGCCGCGTGTGGATCGGCACGCGGCCGCATGGCGCCTATGTCGTGGCGCCGGGCGACACCCGGGCGGTCACGGTGCAGGACAGCGAGCGCAGTGGTGCGGCCGGCCTGGCCAGCGACTCGGTGCTCGCGCTGGTCGAGGCCGCCGACGGCGATGTCTGGATCGGCACCGACGGCGGCGGCATCGTGCGGGTGGACAGCCGCAGCGGCCGCACCCGGCGGCTGCGCCACCTCGAAGGCGCGCCCGCCAGCCTGCAGGACAACGAGATCGGCATGCTCTACCGGGACCGCAGCGGCACGCTGTGGGTGGGCACCACCAACGGCCTCAGCGCCTACCGGCCGGACCAGCGCGCCGTGCTGACCTGGATGGGCCTGCCGGGCCGCGCCACCGGCATCAGCCACGGCACCGTGAGCCACCTGCTGGCCCAGCCGGACGACCGCGCCTGGCTGGCACTGGGCAATGGCGGGGTCGACATCGTCGATCCGGTGCTGGGCCGCATCGCACAGCTGCAGCCCGACGCCACCCGCCCGCGCGAAGCGCTGCCCAAGGGCCGTGTGCTGACGATGGCCGGCGGCGCCGACGGCGCGGTCTACCTCGGCACCCAGCAAGGCCTCTACCGGGCCGATGCCAACGCTCAGGCGGTGCACCGGGTGGTGGTGCCAGGCCGCGCGGAAAACGCCGCGACCTGGGCCCTGTGCCTGCAGGGCGACCAGCTCTGGCTGGGCGGGCTGGACGGCCTGTGGGGCTTTCGCGTGTTGCCCGGTGGCAGCCTGCAGCCGCTGCCGGGCGCCCGGGCCGACGCGGCGCAGCTGGGCGACGGCCGTGTCACGCGGCTGGCGCTGGCCGAGGGCGACGGGCTGTGGGTGGGCACGCGCGCCGGACTGCTGCGCTATGACCGCGGCCTGCACGAAGTCACCCGGCTGCCCGAGGACACGCCCGCGCGGCTCGGCGTGCCGGCCGCCTACATCAGTGCGATTCAGCGCGACGCGCGCGGCCGGCTGTGGATCGGCTTGTTCGGTGCCGGCATCCGTGTCGTCGAGCCCGCGCCGGCCGACGGCAGCGCGCCGAAGGTGCACCGCATCGGCCTGGCCGAAGGGCTGCCGAACAACGGCGTGGACGCCATGCTGATCGACCCCCGCGGCGACGTGTGGGCCAGCACCGACGACGGCCTGGCGCGCATCGACGGCAGCGACCTCTCCGTCACGCCGCTGCACGCGGCCGATGGTGTCGGCATCCCGTCGTACTGGGTTGGCGCCGGTGGCATCACGCCGCAGGGCGAGCTGCTGTTTGGCGGCAGCGGCGGGCTGACCATCGTGCGGCCGGAACAGCTGAGGCCCTGGAACTTCGAGGCGCCTGTGGTGGTGACCGAAGCGCTGGCCGGCGGCAGCGTGGCCAGCGGCCCGGCCACGGCTGGCGAAGTGCTCACGCTGCCGGTCGGCAAGCGCGAGCTGTCGGTCGAATTTGCTGCGCTGGACTATTCGGCCCCGGAGGCCAACCGCTACGCCTACCGCCTCAAGGGCTTCGACGCCGAATGGCTGCCCACCGACCCCAGCCGCCGCCTGGCCCGCTACACCAACCTGCCCGCTGGCGACTACGTGCTGGAGCTGCGCGGCTCGAACCGCCAGGGCCACTGGTCCGAGCCGCTGCGCTGGCCGGTGCGCGTGCTGCCAGCCTGGTACGAAACGACCTGGTTCCGCATTGCGCTGGGCCTGGCCGCGCTGCTGCTGGTGGCCGGCCTGGTGCAGGGCCGCACGCTGATGCTGCGCCGCCGCCAGCAAGTCCTGGAAACGCTGGTGGCCAGCCGCACCGCCGAGCTGGAGCAGCGCAGCGCCGAGTTGCACGAAAGCGAGCGCCAGCTGCAGCAGATGGCCTATTACGACGGCCTCACCGGCCTGGCCAACCGCCGGCTGTTCAACGAAGACCTGAAGCGCCTGCTGGCCGAGGCCCAGCGCGGCCAGCCCTTCACGCTGCTGCTGCTGGACCTCGACCACTTCAAGCAGATCAACGATACCCTGGGCCACGATGCCGGTGACGCCTTGCTGGTGGCCGTGGCCCAGCGCCTGCGCGAAGCCGTGCGCGAGGTGGACCGTGTCGCCAGGCTGGGCGGCGACGAGTTCGCGCTGCTGCTCACCCGCACCAGCGCCACCGAGGACGTGGAGCACGTCTGCCGCCGCATCATCGACAGCCTGGACCTGGCGGTCGAACACCAGGCCCAGCACCTGCAGGCCAGCGCCAGCATCGGCCTGGCCCGCTGCCCGAACGAGGCCGGCAGCGCCGTCGAACTCTACAAGCGCGCCGACCTCGCGCTCTACGCCGCCAAGCGCGCCGGCCGCCGCGGCTGGCGCTGGTACACGCCAGCCGCCAACTGAGCGGACGCCGGACCGCTCATCAAGTCACTTCAAGGCCTTTGCCACGTCGACGATGTCCACCCCCGACAGCTGGCCCAGCCAATGGTCGAACCACGGCTTGTGCGAGGCGCCGACGATGGACAGCACCCGGGCGCCAGGGCGTTCGCGAAAAGTCTCGTGGATGTTGGCCACCATGCGCAGGTTGCGGATCTCCCAGCCTGCAACCCAGATCTGCGGATAGCCCTCCGGCGACCTGGCGCGCAAGGCCGCGGCAACGTTGACCTCCGCGAGCATGCGCAAGCCTTCGGGATCGTTGAGGAAGCGGTACATCGGCAGCAGGTCAGGGGCCTGGAGCAAAACCTTCTCCCGCTTCTCACGTTCGTTCAACGCCCCTCTTCCCGAAGCCCATGCAGCCTCGATCACCCGCCCGAACGCCTTCGTGTCCGCGACATCGAGGCTGTCCCCGGTGTGGTTGTCCACGGCGAAGACGCGCTGCAGGCCCAGCCGCGCCGCCAGGCGCGCACCCAACTGGTAGTCCTCGTTGTTGCGCGTCCCGATCTGACCGAGCATGGCCACCAGCGGCGCGTCCAGCGTGTCACCAGCGCGCTGCTCGGCAGCCGGCAACTGCAGCCACTGCACATAGGCCGACGCTGGCTCGTTCGCCGCCAGGAACAGCGCAGCCAGGCGCCGCCGCTGTACCGGCGTCGGCTGCGCAGGCCAGGCCTTGAGCGTCTTGTTCACTTCGGCAATGGCGGCCGGCACATCCAGCCCGGTGGCCGCCTTTGCCAGGTCGGTCGGCGCACAGTAGTCCGCGCCGTACTTGGCCGGATGGCGCGCCGCGAGATCACATTCCTCGCCAGGCAGCGCCTCGATGGTGATGATGTCCGGCCTGAAGCCCGCCAACCGGTCCAGCAAGCCCTGCAGCGTGGCCGGATCAAAGCCCTGCGGCAATTCGCGCAGGTGCATCGTGCCCAGCACCAGCACCTGCGCGCGAGGTCCCACCATGTCCCGGTCCAGCGAGGCCAGGTCAACCTGCGCCTGTGCCTGTGTCACGACGGCAAGCGCCACCCACGCCCCGCCCAGCCACTTTTTCCACGTGCCCACTTCGCATGTCTCCCGAGGTTGAAAGCGCAGCTTCGGCAGGGAGAAGCCCCATCGCTTCTTGCCAACCACTTCGCCTCGGCGACTGTAGCGAGCGCTACGCCGCAGCGTCCGCCAGCGCGCGACGAAACGGCCATTTGGCAGGAGGAACCCGCGCTTCTGGCGATGAGCGTCGCCGCCCGCACCTGCGTCAATGCAGCAGCATGCTGGCCGTGATCAGGTCGAGCGAGCCCGTGGGTGAGTTCGCATGGTCGAAGTCGAGCCGGACCCGGCCGACAGCGGCCTGCACCGCCGACCGCTTGCCGCGGACTGGGTGCAACAAGAATTCCGACCTCGATGTCCATCGACCCGCCCCCACCACGTTCATCCAAGTGAGCCGCCGCGACCTCCGTGTTGCCACGGGCCGGAGGCGAACCACCATCGGAGGGGAACAAGGCCATGCACAAGCTGCTCGGTGTGATCGCGATGATCGTCGGCATCGGTGCGGGCACGATGGCGCTTCTGTTGTCGAAGAGGCGACCATGAAAACAAGTGCATCTCGACTCAGCCTGGGCGGCAAAACCCGTGTGGGCTGGGGCGGCCGCGGGGGGGCCGATCTGTTCGGTGTTGAAGGCGGCGTTCTGACCTTGCGTGGTCTGCGGACCTACCGCTTCACGCCCGATCAGGTGGTGGCCATCGAGCCGCTGGGGCCGCGCTGGCTCAGCGGTGGGGTGCGCGTCGTGCACAACCAGGCGGACTACCCGCGCTTGATGAGCTTCTACTGCAGCGGCGGCAGTGCGAAGGTGTTCGAACTGCTGGCCCTTGCCGGCTTCGTGCCACGCGGCACCGGGCCCGCCGCAGGGCGGTCGCGGCTGCGCGCGGCGGTCTTCCCGTTGCTCGTGCTGCTGGTGATCAACGTGATCGTCTCGGGTCTGTTACGGCTGTTGCACTGATCGGCCAACGGGCCGAGGGTCACTCCGCCCCGCGCAGCCAGTACAAGAGCGCAAAACCAATGACCAACCACAGCGCCACCACGAGGACGATCCCTGCCCGGCTGTTCGGCTTCTTGCCGTTGGCTTGCATCCACGCGTCCGCCTGCGCGCGGCATTCGGTGAGGACTTCCGGTGGCAAGAGCCGGATGGCCAACCAGATCAGGCCGGGCAGCAGCAGCACGTCGTCGAGGTAGCCCAGGACGGGAATGAAGTCCGGGATCAGGTCGATGGGACTCAGCGCGTACGCCACGACGAACACCCCGAGGGCCTTCGCGTACCAGGGCGTGCGGGGATGCTTGCCGGCAAACCAGAGCGTCACGCCGTCGCGCTTGATTCGCCTGGCCCAGGTCTTCAGGTGCTTGCTCAGCGTCATGGGAAGCGAAGCGCGGTGGGGGCGCGCTGCTGCTGTTTGTCCCGCACTCTAGTGGACCTGCGTTCCTGCCGGCATGAGACCTTGCCCTCGCCAACGCGGCTCGCGTACAGTCCGCCCCATGCGCAAGCAGTTCGCCATCTTCGCCTTGCTGCTGGGCTGCCTGTTCATGGTCCAGTCCAGCCTGGCCATGGCTGCGGTCTACCGTGGCTGCTGCCTCGAAGATTGCAAGGGACAGGGCAGTTGCGTCGACATGAGTTGCCAGGCCTGCCAGGTCCCGGCTGCGGCGCCCGCCCAGGCGACCGCGCCGTTGCGTGCGGCCACCGCTGCGCGCGCTGCGCCCGAAACCCTGGCGCCTTCGCCCGAAGGCATGATCCACGACGTTTGGCGTCCACCGGATGTGAAGACTCTGCTCATCTGAACCAAGTTTTCAACATCAAGGACGCAATCATGAAATCCCGTTTCCTCAAGCTCTCGGCCGCCATCGCGCTGGCCACCCTGTCCACCGTCGCGCTCGCAGCCAACGCCTGCTGCGGCGACCTGGCCTGCTGCCTGCAGCACCTGGCCTGCTGCCTCTGACGCAGCGCCACGGACATTGAGCACTGAGCGGGCCTGAAGCGCCCGCGGCCGGCGTCGAAAGGCGCCGGCCATCAAAAGACATTGCGCAAGCGCGAGGCCCAGCAGTCAGGCTGCGCGCAGGTAGGGCTCGGAGCGACTGGCCGGTCATCGCGGCGTCGAAGCCTGACGGCTTGGCCAGGCCCAGGCTGTCCAGCACGTCGGACACGTTGCACCATCTCCAACACCGGTCTGGGCAAGTTCAGCGCAGCGTCCGGTTGAACAGCGCCAGCGCACGGCCCCAGGCCTGTTGCGCGGCGGCGGCGTCGAAGCGTGGCGTCGTGTCGTTGTTGAAGCCGTGCTGGGTGCCGGCGTACTTGAAGGCTTCGTACTTCACGCCGGCGGTTTTCAGGCCGGCCTCGTAGGCGGGCCAGGCGGCGTTGATGCGCTCGTCGTTGTCGGCGTAGGCCAGCACCAGTTCGGCCTTGATGCGGCTGACTTCTTCGGCTGGCGGCGGTGCGCCGTAGAAAGGCGCACCGGCCCGCAGCTCGGGCACGCGGGCGGCGAGGAAATTCACCATGCCGCCGCCGTAGCAGAAGCCGATGGCGCCGAGCTTGCCGTTGTTGCCTGGCAGCGTGCGGGCATGGGCTGCTGCGGCGAGGAAGTCCTCGCGGGTCTTGGCCTGGTCCAGCTTGCCGAACAGGTCGCGCGCCTTGTCTTCGTCGCCGGGGTAGCCGCCCAGCGTGAACAGCGCGTCGGGTGCGATGGCGATGAAGTTCTCCAGCGCCAGCCGGCGGGCGATGTCCTCGATGTGCGGGTTCAGCCCGCGATTCTCGTGCACCACCAGCACCACCGGCAGCGGCCCGCTGGCCTGCGCCGGTCGCGCCACATAGGCGCGCACCTTGCCATGGCCGGCGGGCGAGGCAAACTCGACCGACTCGGTCTTGACCCGCGGGTCCGTCGGCGGCACCTTCTGCGCCCGTGCGAAGTCCGGGCTCAGCGCGGCCAGCAGGCCGAGCGACGTGGTGCCGGCTGCCGTGGCGAAGCGGGTCGCACGGTCGAGGAAGCCGCGCCGGTCGATGTCGCCATGCACGTACTGGTCGAACAGGCACCACAGCTCGGGATCGATCTCCAGCGTGGTGACGGTGGGGCTGACGCGCGCAGCGGGCTGAGTCATGGCAGAACCTTGGGTTGAGGAAAAGGTGCGTGCCTTGTACACCTGCGGCAAAGTCGCTCGCGGCGCCAAGGGCATCTCCCGGCGCCAAAGCGGCTTGGCGTGCGGCATCATTTGGCCGTGGCCCACATCGCCTTCACCTCGCAGCTGCAGCGCTTCACCGAAACGCCGGAGTTCGACACGCCTGCGGCGACGCTGGGCGAGGCGCTGGCGGCCGCTTTCGAGCGCAATGCCCGGCTGCGGCCGTACATCCTCGATGAACAGGGCCACTTGCGCCAGCATGTGGTGATCTTCATCGAGGACCGGCGGGCGCAGGACCGCATTGGCCTGACCGACCCGCTGGCCCCGGCCGACAGGGTCTACGTGTTGCAAGCCCTGACGGGCGGTTGACGGAGGGGGCCTGACGCGAAGCGGCGGGTTGGGGGCGCCCTCGACAAGGAGCAGAAGACATGGACGATCGTGCCTGGGTGGCCACCCGCAAAGGCTTGTTCGAGCTCCGCCTTCGGGCGGGTGCCTGGGCGGTGGCGCGCGCCAGCTTTGTTGGCGACCCGGTGAGCAACGTGCTGCCGCCGGACGCATCGGGCCACATGCTGGCGGCCCTGCACCTCGGCCACTTCGGCGTCAAGCTGCACCGCTCGGAAGACGCAGGTGCGAGCTGGCACGAGGTGGACGCGCCCAGCCTGCCGGCCCAACCCGCCGATGCCGAGGGCCCGCCGTGGAAGGTGACGATGATCTGGTCGCTCGAACGCGCCGGCGCATCCGTCTTCGCCGGCACCTTGCCCGGCGCGCTCTTCCGCTCCGGCGATGGCGGCGCCAGCTGGCAACTGGCGCAGGCCTTGTGGCAGCGCCCCGAGCGCCCGTCCTGGACCGGCGGCGGCTACGACCAGCCCGGCATCCATTCGATCTGCCCGCAGCCCGGCGGCACCGTGTTGGTGGGCGTGAGCTGCGCAGGCGTGTGGCTCACGCAGGACGACGGCGCCACCTGGCGCCAGGCGGCCCACGGCATGCGCGCGGACTTCATGCCGCCGGACCAGGCCTTCAATCCCGAGGTGCAGGACCCGCACGCCATCGTGCGCTGCGCGGCCACGCCCGATGTGCTCTGGTGCCAGCACCACAACGGCATCTTCCGCTCCACCAATGGCGGCACGCAGTGGACCGAAGTGATTGCACCGCTGTCGGTGTTCGGCTTTGCAGTGGCGGCGCACCCGCTGGACCCGCAGACCGCCTGGTTCGTCCCGGCCGTGAAGGACCAGTGCCGCGTGCCGGTCAACGGCGCGCTGGTGGTCAACCGCACACGCGACGGCGGTGCCAGCTTCGAGACGCTGCGCGCCGGCCTGCCCCAGCAGGACTGCTACGACCTGATGTACCGGCATGGCCTGGCGGTGGACAGCCGCGGCCAGGGCCTGCTGATGGGCAGCACCACCGGCGGCCTGTGGGCCAGCCACGACGCCGGCGATCAATGGACGGCCCTGCCGGCGCGGCTGCCACCCGTCTACGCTGTGCGCTTCGGCTGAACCAGGCTCACCCAATGAGGTGCCTGAACATCGATTTCAGCCGCGCATCTGGATCATCTTCCAGCCATTGCCGGAAGGGTCGCGGAAGCCGGCGTCCACAGTGCCGTAGCGGTCCGTGGGCTCCTGCGTGAACTCCACGCCCAGGCCCAGCAGCCGGTCGTAGGCGGCGCGGCAGTTGTCCACACGCAGCACCAGCGGCGGCATCGCGCCCTTGGCGACCATCGCGTTCAGCGTCTGCGCGGTGGCGGCGTCGTGCACCGGCGGGCCGGGCTTGAACAGCCCGAGCTGGAAGCCGGGCTGTTCCGGGTGCTGGACCGTGAGCCAGCGGTAGTCGCCATTGCCCACGTCCGCCTGCACGCGAAAGCCGAGTTTCTCGACATAAAACGCGAGCGCCTCGTCCTGGTCGCGCACGTACACGCCGACCACATCAATGCCTGGATTCATTTCAAAGCTCCTGGTTGCCAGGCGCTTTTGTACCGCCGGTGCCACGGCGCCGCTTCTCCGAAACTGCCATCGTGAGATCGGGCCGGTGCGCAGCGCTGAGGATGCAGGCCGGCACGCGGCCGAGGTCATGCCCCGCTGCGCGGGCACGTGCCCGCACCGCGCTGGGCGTCTCACCGGTGATGTCCCGGAAGGTCCGGCCAAACGTGCCCAGGCTTTCCCAGCCGGTGTGGAAGGCGATCTCGGTGACGGGCCAGTCGGTCTCGCGCAGCAGCGCGGTGGCGCGCTCGATGCGCCGCGTCAGCAGGTAGCGGTGCGGCGGCACGCCGAAGGCCTGCTTGAACGAGCGCGCGAAGTGCGCCTCGGACACGCCGCTCACCTGCGCCAGCCGCTGCACCGGCCAGGCCTCCTGCGAGGCGGCGTCCATGCGGTCCTTGGCGCGCAGCAGCCGGCGCAGCAACGCCGGGTCCTGGTGGGAAGGCCCGTCGCCGTGGGGCGCGGGCAGGTCTTCGGAAGCGGTGTTTCGCGGCATTGGTGGGCACCCGGTGCTGCGGCGACTGTAAACAAGTCCTGCCCCTTTCGGCCGAGCATTTCGTGCCTGGACCGGGCCGCAGTTTTCCCTCGCGAACGCGAGATGCCAAGGGCCGGCGCCTTGCGCAACATGGACCTCCGCAAACCCGCAATCTCCATCGCAGAGGTCTCTTCATGACAAGCATCACGAACCGCCGTCCCGGCATGCAAGGCCAGCCCGGCCGCGAGTTCTCCAGCATCGCGCACAAGGTCCGCAGCGTCTTCGCCATCCTGGCGACTGTGTTGTCGATGGCCGCCGCATCGCCCGCACTTGCACAGGCGCCACAGAGCAAGTTCGCCGAGGTCAATGGCGTCAAGCTGCACTACCTGGTCGCAGGGTCAGGTGACCCCATCATCCTGATGCACGGCTATGCCGAGACCAGCCACATGTGGCTGCCGCTGATCAAGGCGCTGCAGAAGAACCACCTGGTGATCGCGCCGGACCTGCGCGGCTTCGGCGAATCCAGCATGCCAGAGACGGACTACACCAAGGCCCAGATGGCGCGCGACATCCACGGCCTGGCCGAGACGCTGAAGCTCGGCCGGGTGCGCATCGTCGGCCACGACATCGGCCTGATGGTGGCCTATGCCTACGCGGCCCAGTACCCGAACGAAGTCGACCGCATCGCGTTGATGGACGCCTTCCTGCCCGGCGTGGGCGACTGGCAATCGGTCTGGCTGCTGCGCGACCTGTGGCACTTCCACTTCTACGGCAAGACGCCGCTGGCCCTGGTGGACGGCCGCGAGCGCATCTACTTCGAGCACTTCTGGAACGACTTCGCCGCGGACCCCAAGCATTCGATCCCCGAAGCAGACCGCGTCTTCTATGCCAACACCTACGGCAAGCCCGGCCGCATGCGCGCCGGCTTCGAAGTCTTCCACGCCTTCGCGCAGGACGCAGTCGACTTCGCGCAGTTCGCCAAGACCCCGCTGACGATGCCGATGCTGGTGCTGACCGGCGAGAAGGCCTCCGGCCAGACCCTGATCACCCAGGCCAAGCTGGTCAACACCAACGTCGAGGGCGTGATCGTGCCGAACTCGGGCCACTGGCTGATGGAAGAGGCCACCGACCAGGTCGTGCCCAAGCTGGTGGCGTTCCTCAACAAGTAGTGCGCTGCGTGGCGGCGCCGCCCATCGCCGATGCAGGCCCGTGTCCCGGAACAAGGCAATGAGGTGCCTCTATCATCCTGCAGAATCGAAAGGAAGGGCGGCGCCAGTGCGGCCAGTGTGAACCGCGCGAGACGCCGCCCTTCGGAACAGCGGGATCAGGCCGCCGGCGCTGCCGTCTCCGGCACCTCTTGGGCCGGTGTGCCGGCCTTGCGCCGGTGCGCCGCCCAGCCCGGCACACCAAGGCCAAGAGAGGTTTGAGTTTCATGTCAGGTCCTGTGTGAAGAAGTGGAATGAAGGCACATCCATCGAAGCACTCATGGCGCCTTCCTTGCCATCGCCTTTCGAATGCCGACCTGGCAGCGGCGTGTGCGCCCTGCGGCGCCCGCGGCGGAACGGCGGGGACCTGCTGGCAAAGGGGTTAAATACCATCCAAGTGGATGGTCGTATGATGCGGCCATGCCTCGCAGAACGGCCCACGCCGCCCCCGCCCTGACGCCCACCGACGAAAAGATCACGCTGAACCTCGGCTACGTGGACCTCGGGCAGATCGACCTGCTGGTGCAGGAAGGCTTTTATGCCAACCGCAGCGACTTCATCCGCACCGCCATCCGCCAGCACCTGGGCAGCCACGCCGAGGCGGTGCGCCAGGTGGTGTCGCGCAAGACGCTGGTGCTGGGCATCCAGCACTACAGCGCAGCCGATTTGCAGGCGGTGCAGGCGGCCGGCCAGCAACTGCAGATCCGGGTGCTGGGCCTGGCTTCGCTGGGTGCGGACGTGACGCCGGAGCTGGCGCTGGCCACCATCGAATCGCTCACCGTGCTGGGCGCGCTGCGTGCCAGCGGCGAGGTCAAGCGCGCGCTCGCAGAACGCATCCGCTACAGCTGAGCGCCGCCTCTTTTCCTTGTTGAAAGCCCCTTGATGCCCTTGCCCTTTCAGGACACCCTGGCAGAAGCCACGCGGCTGACCCGCTCAGGCCAGCTGCAGGCGGCCACCGAGCTGCTGCGCAAAAGCTTGGGCCGACCATGGGGCCCAGCCGCCCCGGCCCACAGCGCTGCGCCGCAGGACGTGATCGACGTGGAGGCCACCGAGCTGCCACGCGAACCAACCGGCGCCACCCCATCGCCCGGCGGCACGGCCCGCTTCCTCGCGGGCCAGCACGAATGCGCGGCAGGCCAGCGCAGCTACAAGCTCTTCGTGCCGCCAGGCGCAGGAGAACGCGCCATGCCGCTGGTGGTGATGCTGCACGGCTGCACCCAGCACCCGGACGACTTCGCCGCCGGCACCGCGATGAATGCCGCAGCGGTCGAACAAGGCTTTGTGGTGCTGTACCCGGCGCAGTCCCAGCAGGCCAACCCGCAGCGCTGCTGGAGCTGGTTCAAGCACAACCACCAGCAGCGCGGCCGTGGTGAGCCGGCGGTGCTGGCCAGCATGACGCAGCAGGTCATTGCCGAACACGGCATCGATGCGAGCCGGGTGTATGTGGCCGGGCTGTCGGCCGGCGGTGCGATGGCGGCCATCCTGGGCGCGCTTTACCCCGAGCTGTTTGCTGCGGTGGGTGTGCATTCCGGCCTGGCGGCAGGCGCCGCGGCCGACCTGCCTTCCGCGCTGGCGGCAATGAAGGGCCAAGGCGGCGCGGGCCGGACCAGGTCCGTCGCAGCGCCCATCGCCGTGCCCACCATCGTCTTCCATGGCGACGCCGACACGACGGTGCACCCGAGCAACGGCGCCGCGGTGATCGCCGCCTGCGTGGGCGCCGGGGCTGTCGCCGAACAACAGTCGCTCAGCGGCGCATCGGGGCGCGATTGCACCCGCAGCGTCTATCGCCAGCCCGATGGGCGCACGCGCGCCGAACACTGGCTGGTGCATGGCGCCGGCCACGCCTGGTCAGGCGGCCAGCCGGCAGGCTCCTACACCGACCCCCGCGGACCGGACGCCACCGAGGCCATGCTGCGGTTTTTCATGCAGCACCGTCACACGCCGTGAGCTCGCGACCGCCGCTGTTGTTGTCGCTGCCGGCATTGCCGCCGTCCCTGGGCAGCAGGCGCTCGTACTCCGCCCTGACCGCGGCATAACACTCGCAGGTGCGTTGCTCCAGCCCGGGGCGGTCCAGCACGCTGATGTGGCCGCGGCGGTACTGGATGAGCCCGGCGCGTTGCAGGTTGGCCGCCGCCTCGGTCACGCCCTCGCGGCGCACGCCCAGCATGTTGGCGATCAACTCCTGCGTCATCACCAGCTCCGAGCTTTGCAGGCGGTCCAGGCTGAGCAGCAGCCAGCGGCACAGCTGCTGGTCCAGCGAATGGTGGCGGTTGCAGACGGCCGTCTGCGCCATCTGCGTGATCAGTGCCTGCGTGTAGCGAAGCAGCAGGTGCATCACTGCAACCGAGCGGTTGAACTCGGCCTTCAGCAAAGGGCCGCGCATGCGAAAACCGGCACCGGCGCTCTGCACCACCGAACGGCTGGTGGTGGTCTCGCCGCCCATGAACAGCGAAATGCCGACGATGCCGTCGTTGCCGACCACGGCGATCTCGGCTGCGTCGCCATCCTCCATCACATAGAGCAGCGAGACGATGGCAGTGGTGGGGAAGTACACATGGGCCATGCCCATGCCGGACTCGTAAAGCACCTCGCCCAAGGGCAAATCCACCGGTTCCAGCATGGGCAGCCAGCGGGCCCATTCATCGGCAGGCAGCGCCGCGAGCAGGCGGTTTTGCTTCGGATCTGGACTGCTTGCCATGGCGCCTCCCGCAGGGGCCAGCACCGACGGGCGCCGACGCGGCAACCCGGGCCGGACTGGCCAGGCAGTATGGCAGCACAGGCCGCAAACGCGGTATCGCGTACTCCGGGCCCACCAGCGCCCTGGCCACCAGGTGACACCTGCGGCCGTTGTCGCTCAGCTGGTCACGCTGTCTGTCTGTGGCGCACACAGGCTGCGAACTGCGGGGGACGGCTGCGCTAACCGCCTGCGAAGGGCGCTGCCTGGCGCCGGATGCGCAACAGGATGCGCTGGGTCTGCCAGGCCACCAGCGAGCGTTTCAGCACCAGCAGCCGGCTCAGCGCCTCGCGCCGGTCGGCATGCAGGCTCACCGTGGCCAGGTGCAGCTGCAACTGGTCGATGTGGACCTCGATCTGCTGTATTCGGGCGTCCAGCGCTTCAAGTGTGAAGACTTGTTCCATGGCCATCCTTTCGACCGAATCATTCTGCGCTTTCATGTGCCTCTTCAGGCCAACGGCAAACCCTCCCCAGCCCGCCTTGGCAGTCACATGAAGGTACGACAGCGCACAGACGCCGATGCGGCGCAGATCGCCGAAACCATGGGCTTCAGGGCTGCGGCAACTGCCAGTCCAGCTGGTAGAAATGCTGGCCGTCGCGGATGTCGATGTTCATGGTGCCACCGAGGCCCGCCAGCTCGCCGGTGCCTGAGTCCGGCACGACGCGGATGGTCAGCGAGGGCTGGCCCCTGTCCATCACGCCGAAGTGCATCAGCACGAAGCTGCCGCGGCGTCCGGCCAGCTGGCCTTCCACCCGCTCCATCGCCACGTAGCCGGCAGAGCCCGGCGTGGCCGTGCCGGCCGCCAGCATCTCGCCCAGGCTGGTGGCTTGCAGGTCACCCTGGAAGGTCTTGTGGATGGCCTTGCGGCCCAGCTGCGCCGCCTCGGTGCCGGCGGCGACCGGCTGGTTGGACAGCTGGACTTCGAATGTTCCCTTGGCTTGCATCTGTGCTCCTGTTCGGCTGGTCTGGGCGACACTGGGTGCTGCCACGCTCAAGCCGATGCTGCCTGCGGCCACGGCCCGCAGCCAGCATCGGCGATCGATCAACGGGTTCATGTTCACCTCCATGCGCCGCATTGCAACGCAGCGCCGCCGACCATGATTGGAAAAACGCGACCTGCCTCACTCCGAGCCGTCCCTGGCCCGGCCCGCGGCGTGCTGAACCAGCGCCTGGACCCGGCCCGCTTCAGCCACCTGCGCGAGGCGCCGTCCGCGGCGCTGGCACCCTGGATCGACCACTTCTGGCACGTGGGCTGGGACCTGCGAGGCCTGCCGGACCAGCAGCAGCAAACCCTGCCGCACCCGAATGTGCACCTGGTGGTGGAAGACGGCCAGGTGCGGCTGTGGGGCGTACACCGGGCCCGTTTCAACAAGCGGCTCTCCGGCCACAGTTGGGCCTTCGGCATCAAGTTCCGCGCGGCGGCTTTCCAGCCGTTCTGGGGACAGCCGGTGAGCCGCCTGACTGACCGCTCGGCGCCCGCCGCGGAAGTGTTCGGACCGGCTGCCGAACGCCTGGCCGCGCACGCCGAATGGCCCGGCATGGCCACGCTGTGCGCACAGGCCCAAGCGCTGCTGCTCGCCCACCTGCCGCCGCCGGACGCCCGCGCGCAAACGCTGAGCCAGCTGGTCGAGCGCATTGCCGCGGACCCGGGCATCACCAGCGTCGAACAGCTCGGCGAGATCGCCGGCATGGGCGTGCGCCAACTGCAGCGGCTGTTCGGCCAGCACGTGGGCATCGGCCCCAAATGGATCATTGCCCGCTACCGGCTGCACGAGGCGCTGGCGCTGCTGCAAAGCGGCGAAGCCAGGCCAGACGCTGAACTCGCGCTGCGCCTGGGCTACTTCGACCAGGCCCACTTCATCCGCGATTTCAAGCGCATGGTCGGCCAGGCACCAACCGCCTATGTGAAGACGCAGGCCTGAGGCCAAACCGCCTCAAACCATCGCCAGCGGCGTCTTGCGCGTGGGGGGCGGGAAGGCGGCGTCGATGGCGGCGAGTTCGGCTTCGGTCAGCATGAGGTGCAAGGCCGCGAGGTTCTCGGCCAGGTGGGCATGCTGGACGGCCTTGGGGATGGCGACCACGTCGCCGTCGCGCAGCGTCCAGGCCAGCGCGATCTGTGCCGCGGTGGCGCCGCGGGCGGCGGCGATTTCGGCCAGCGCAGCGCTGCCAGCCAGGCTGCCCTGGCCCAGCGGGCAGTAGGCCATCAGCGGCATCTGCCGGGCCTGGTGCCAACCGCGCAGGCCGAAGTCCGGGCCGCGTTCGTCGAGTGCGTAGCAGACCTGGTTGGTGGCGCAGCGCAGCAGGCCGTCGGCGCTGCTCGCAACAGCCAGGCCTTCGAGTTCGACCAAGTCGTGCACGTCGAAGTTGGACACGCCCCATTCGCGGATCGCGCCCCTGGCCTTCTCGGCCTCGAAGGCGTCCACGGTTTCGGCCAGCGGCACGCCACCGCGCCAGTGCAGCAGGTAGACGTCGATCACTTCCAGCCCCAGCCGCTGGCGGCTGCGGTCACAGGCTGCCGGCACGCCCTTGCGGCTGGCGTTGTGCGGGTAGACCTTGCTGACGATGGTCAGGTCTTCACGGCGGACCTCCCCCGCGCGCAGCGCCTCGGCCAGCGCCTTTCCGAGCACCGTCTCGGCGCCGCCTTCGCCGTACATCTCGGCGGTGTCGAACAGCCGGTAGCCCAGCTCGATGGCATGACGGATGGCGGCGACCTCCAGCGCTGCTGCGCGCGTGGACTCGCCCAT
Source organism: Ideonella sp. (assembly GCF_041287625.1). Classification (GTDB taxonomy): domain Bacteria; phylum Pseudomonadota; class Gammaproteobacteria; order Burkholderiales; family Burkholderiaceae_C; genus Ideonella. The sequence goes on along the minus strand of NZ_JBGGNH010000066.1, from coordinate 22,696 downwards.
CTTCCAGGTGCCCAGCCCGAGGGCCGGCACACGCTCGCCGGTGGGCAGTGAAACGGTGCGAACAGGGTTCATCGGAATGCGGAGCTTGGTTTGGGTTTGAGCAGGTAGGCCGACTGCGCCGCAGTGACCGTGTTGAACGCGGTGCCGGTGATCCAGCCGTTTTCATTGATGGCCGCCGCGTTGGCCAGCACCCAGCCGGCCTGGCGCGTGGCCAGCGAAAGCACGCTGTTGAGGTCGGTGGTGGCGCCGTCCTGCCACAGCACCGCGTGCGAGGCGGCGTTGGCCAGCGTGAGGCTGTAGCCGACGATCTGGCCGGTGTTGTTGATGTCCGTGGCTTGGCTCAGCGAGCCGCCCAGCGTGCCCAGGTCCACAGGGGTGTCGTCCTGCCACCAGGTGGCCGTCTGGCCGTTGGAGCCGACCACCTCGCCTGCGTCGTTGATGCCGTAGCCGTAGCCCGGGCCCAGGTCGGTCGGCACGCCGCCGGTCCAGCGCACCGCGTGCACCGCCGTGTTGCCGGTCACCGCGCTGTGGCCCGCCACCTGGCCGCTGGTGTTCACCGCATAGGCGCCGCTGTAGCTGCCGCCCAGCGTGCCCAGGTCGGTCTTGCTGCTGCCCTGCCACACGGTGGCGTGGCTGTTGTTCGGGTCGCTCGGGCTGAAGTTGCTGAAGCCCACCACCAGCCCCTTGGGGTTGATGGCCAGCGCGGTACTGGTGCGGCCGCCCAGCGTGCCCAGGTCGGCGGCCACGCCGTTCTTCCACAAGGTGGCGTGGGTCTCGCCCTGCACCGTCATGCTCTTGCCAGCCACCCAGCCGCGCAGGTTCACGCCCTGCGCCACCGAAGCGCCTGGACCGCCCAGGCCAGGCAGCGCCGCCGGCGCGGCCTGCTTCCAGCGTGTGGCCTGCGCCGGCCCATCGTCCCCGAAGCCGGTCGAACCGACGACCTGCCCCAGGTCGTTCAGGCCATTGGCCCCGCTCTGCACGCCGCCCGCCAGCGGCGCCAGCAAGCTGAAGCTGTAGCGCTGCTGGGCATGGGCTTGTGCGCCCGCGAGGACAGTGGCCAGCAGCAGCGATGCGGTGACAGCGAGGTGTCGACTCATGGGGGCTCCTTCAGATGCAGACCACGGATTCAGCAGGCCAGTATGGGCCGCCACGCAAGGGCCGACAAGCTGACGAACGCGGGATGCGAAAGACGCACCGTGCGCGCAAGCGCGTGCTGCGCCGCAGCGTCACGCCTGCGCGCCGCCGCCCGCGCTCAACTCGGCCCAGTCCAGTTCCTGCACCAGCACCCGGTAGGCGTCGTCGCCAATCACCTCGTCGCGCCGCATCTCGAAAGCGCGCTGCCGCGCAACGGCAATGGCACGCCGCCGCAGCGGCCCGCCAGGCACCTCGCCAACCGCCTCGTTGTGGGACTGACTCGCATTGAGTTCGACGATGGCGCCGTATTCCTTTCGCAGCAATTTTGCGTCCAGCGAGTCGTCGTCCTTGATCGCTTCCAGCAGTGCCTGGTAGGCCTGGGTTCGGCCGAGCCGGATCTCGCGGCCCACAGGGTCGTCGTCCGTCAGGCCCACGCGCCGGATCAGCGGCTTCATCGTCAGGCCTTGCAGCACCAGCGTGCCCAGCACCACGGCGAAGGCGCAGAGCAGGATCAGGTCTCGGTAGGGGAACGGCGCACCGCCCGGCAGCGTCTCTGGGATGGCAAATGCGGCCGCCAGGGTGACGATGCCGCGCATGCCGGCCCATGACAGCACGACCGCACCGCCCACTGCTGGCTTCGGCTGCGGCCCCTCGCTCGCCCTGCGGCGAAGCCGCGGCAGCAGCAGCTTGTAGCCCATCACCCAGACGAAGCGCGCCGCGATCGCCACGGCCAGCACCACCAGCGCGGTGATGACCGCCTCGGTGCGCGCGCCGCCCGCTTCCAGCCGGCCCCAGATCGGCCGCAGCTGCAAGCCGATCAGCACAAACGCAAACGCGTTCAGCACAAAGACCACCGACTCCCAAACCGCAAAGATCGGGATGCGCATGCGTGCTGGCATCTGGATGCCGCCGCGCCGGGCCATGGTCATCGCGAAAGCGACGAGCGTCAGGATGCCTGACAGGCCCAGCGCTTCGGCCGCGATCCACACGCCGAAGGTGCTGACGAACTGCAGAATCAGCGAGGTTGGCACGTCGCTCACGCCGCGCGTCAGCCAGGGCATCAGCCGCGCGCACGCCACGCCGACGACCAGGCTGCCAAATACCGTCAGCAGGAACACCGGCGCGTAGCTGCCAAAGCCGAGGTGGCCGGTCATCATGCTCATGATGGCAAGCCGGTAGATCAGCAGCGCGCTGGCATCGTTCAGCAGGCTCTCGCCTTCCAGGATCTTCAGCAGCTTGTGCGGCAGCTTGACCTGGCGCATCACCGCGGTGGCCGCAGCCGCGTCGGGCGGCGCCACGATGGCGCCCAGCGCAATCGCCACCGGCCAGGGCATCTCCGGCACCAGCCAGCGCACCGCCAGCGCCACCGCCAGCACCGTGGTGCCCACCGCGGCAATCACCAGCCCCGCGATGGGCCGCCAGTTTGCCCGCAGGTCACGCAAGGAGGTGTCGTAGGCAGCGTCCAGCAGCACCGGGGCGACAAACAGCGTCAGCGCCAGTTGGGGGTCCAGCGTCCAGCCCGGACTGGATGGCAGAAAGGCCAGCAGCGCACCACCCAGCGCCAGGAAAGTCGGGTAAGGCGCGCCGAGCTTGCGTGCAATCGTCGCAAGCACCGCTGCGCCAAGCAGCAACAGGATGATCCATTCGAAGGTGGCCATGGGTCGGGTCGTCTTTGCGCGAAGCGCCGATGGTGACAGACCTTGGCCAGAGACATCGGCAGCTGGCCTCGGCATGGCGGCCGGGCGCAACCGCATCGAACAGGGCTGAGCGCCCTGTTCGATCACGGTGCCGATGAACGCTCAGGCACCACCCGGCAGCGGCGCCGCAGGATGCACCAGCCCGGCCTGGCGCAGCTCGCGCCAGAAGTCTGCCGGCACCACCTCGTTCAGCGCAGCCCGGTCTTCGGCGATGCGGCTGGGCTGGCTGGCACCGGGGATGACGGCGGCCACCGCGGGGTTGGCCAGCGAGAACTGCAGGCCTGCAGCCTTCATGCTGACGCCGTGGCGGTCCGCGATGGCCTTGATCTTCGCGACCTTGGCGAGGATGGCGGGCTTGGCCGGGGCGTATTCGAAGTTCGGGCCGCCGACCAGCGCGCCCGAGCTGTACGGGCCGCCAACGACGATGCCCAGGCCGCGTTCAGTGACCTTGGGCATCACGCGCTGCAGCGCGAGGTCATGGTCCAGCAGCGTGTAGCGGCCGGCGAGCAGGAAACCGTCGGGCCGCGGGGCTTCGAGGTCGAGCAGCAGTTCGATGGCTTCCACCTTGTTGACGCCCAGCCCCCAGGCCTGGATGACGCCTTCGTCGCGCAGCCGATCCAGCGCCTTGAAGGCGCCCTTGCGCGCACTCTCGAAAGCGGCCAGCCATTCGTCGCCGTAGAAGTCCTGCGCCAGGTCGTGCACGAAGACGACCTCGATGCGGTCGGTCTTCAGGCGCTTCAGACTGTCTTCGATCGAGCGCAGCGTGGCGTCGGCCGAGTAGTCGTTGACGATCTTGTTGGGCCGGCCGTGCTTGAAAACGCCGCCCTTCTCGCCCATGTCGCGCGCGTTCACGTCCTCGACCTCATCGAGGATCAGCCGGCCGACCTTGGTGCTGATGACGTATTCGCTGCGCGGCTTGCCCTCCAGCGCCTGGCCCATGCGGATCTCGGCCAGGCCGGCGCCGTAGAGCGGCGCGCTGTCGAAATAGCGGATGCCGTCGTTCCACGCGGCCTCCACCGTGGCCTGCGCCTCGGCTTCGGGAATGTCGCGGAACATGTTGCCCAGCGGCGCGGTGCCAAAGCCGAGCTTGCCTGGGAAAAGGTCCTTGAATGCCATGGTGATGTTTCCTTGTGTCGATGCGGGTTGATGTGCTCAGGCGGCCTCGGTTTCGGTCGCTTGCGGGAACGGGTGGGCAAGGCTAAAGCGGGTGTTGCCCTCGGCGCCACCACCGGAGAAGGCAGGCGCGAGTGCCTCGAACAGCGGAGTGTTCTCTCGCAGGCGGGTGGGAGTGAACGGAATGTCGGTCGACATGGCGGGCGCTCCGTGCAAGTGGAGGATTCGTTGGCTTGGAACGAATGATGGAGACGCCGGCTAAATTCATCCAATTTATCTGTTGAATTCCAGACATTCACCAAGCAATATATCTGGATGCGCTACGACCTGAACCTGCTGCCGGTGTTCCTGACCCTGATGGAGGAACGCAGCGTGACCCGCGCGGCCGAGCGCCTGGGCATCACCCAACCGGCGCTGTCCAACGCCCTCACCCGCCTGCGCACCCTGCTGCAGGACCCGCTGTTCATCCGCGAGCGCTATGGCATGCAGCCCACGCAGAAGGCCGAGGAACTGGCCCCCGTGATGGCGGCCGCGCTGGCCAGCCTGGACGACCTGATCCTCGGCCAGCAGGCTTTCGACCCGGCCAAGGCCCAGCTGCAGCTGACCCTGGCGCCGAACAGCTACGTGGAATACGTGCTGATGCCGGCCCTCGTTGCCCGGCTGCGCGCGCAGGCGCCCGGCATCACCCTGCGCCTGGCGCCCTTTGGCACCGACCTGGCCGAGACCGGCGTGATCTCGGGCAGCACCGCGCTGGTGATGGGCCGCTTCGTGGACCCGCCGGACAACCTGATCGTGCAGCACCTGATGGACGACGGCCTGGCCTGCGTGGTGCGGGCGGACCATCCGCTGGTGACCGGCCGGAAGATCAGCAAGAAGCAATACGAGCAGCTCAAGCATGTGAACGTGCTGCCGCCCGGCCGGCTGCGCGCGGGGCTGTTCCAGGCGCTGCAGCGCGAAGGGCTCAAGCGCGAAGTGGCCGTCTCGGTCACGCACTTCCTCTCGGTGCCCGAGATGGTGGCGGTGACCGACTGCTGCGCCACGCTGCCCGGCCTGATCTGCCGCCGCCTGGCCAGCGACACACGGCTGAAGGTGCTGCCGACGCCGGTGGACCTGGGCACGTTCCCGGTCGAGATGGCCTGGCACCTGCGCTGGCGCAATGACCCGGCGCACCGCTGGCTGCGCGGGGTGATTGCCGAGGTGGCGGCCGAGGTCTCGCAGGCGGCTGCCTGACGCCAGGCGCCGCCCTCGCCTTCAGGCCCGCACGTCCGCCAGCATCGTGCCCAGCGCCCGGCCAAAACGACATGGGCATCGCCCGCGAGGAAATCTTCGGCCCGGAGGATGTCCGCAGCGCTTGCCGGCGACCACCCGGACCCGGGCCCGCGCCCTCTTGACGACGACTCGCTGGGCCTCCAGGCAAAATCCAGATGATCGGGGCGAGCCTGGCGTCAGGCCTGCCGGGAAGCCCACCTTGAAGAATGGAGCAGCATCAATGGCACTGACGAAGAAGGGCGAGTTCTGGTACGGAACGACGTCCGGCGACACCCAAGCCGAGCTGCGCAGCTACAGCGTTGCGAATTGCCATGAGGCCGTCCGGTTCGCCGCGTCCAAATGCGATTGCGGGTGCCGGACCTTCGCGCTGCAGACCGATGAAGAAGCCGGCGTGGCGATCCGCACCTGCACAGACTGCGGGCAGGAACACCTGATGGGCGACAGCGCGGACCACGTTGAAGAAGCCGCGCCCGAGGCACACGAGTGCGTGTGCGAGAACGAGGTGTTCGAGCTGATGTCCGGCGTCTCTGTGTACGAGGGCACACATGATGTGCGCTGGTACTACATCGCCTGCCGCTGCGTGGAATGCAATCTGGTCGGCGTCTTCGCAGACTGGAAGTGTGAAGCGGGTGATGCGGCGGCCTTCCTCGCCAGGGTATGAGCGGCCGGAGCCCACAGAGATCAGGCTCGCAGGCTCGGGCTCACGCGCGAACGTTGGACGACTGCCCTCGCCCCGCAACTTTCAGGTTGCAAACATCGCCTTCCTTTTGCCTGTGACCGGGGCGCATCAGCAGGTGTGCGCCGCACACCGTGAGGCACCGGCTTTCACCACCGACCGCCGCGGGCCGGGAGTTCACATGAAATTGCGCGTGTGCAGCGCCGCCAGCCGCTCGGCCTCTTCGTTTGCAAAGCCCAGGCGGGCCAGCCGGGCGCGGCGGCCGGTGGCCATGTCGGACTGCAGGCGCGAGACGGCCTGGTGGCCGCGGGCGACGGCGGCGGGCGTGAGGCTGCCGGAGGCGATCACGACCAGTGCGTCGAAGACTTCTTCGTTCAGGCCTGTCGTGTTGGCCAAGGCGTCGTAGCGCTGCTCCACGGCGTTGCGCAGGCTGTTGAGAAAGTCGAGCTGCACGGCCAGGCGGTGTTCCAGGTGGGCCATGCCAAATGCGACGTGGCGCGCTTCGTCGCGTGCGGCCAGGCGGGCGATCTGGCGGGTCACCGGGTCGGGCGCGTGTTCGTGCAGGAAGTTCAGCAGGTTGACAAAACTGCCCTCGCCCAGCACGGCCAGCAGGAAACTGGCAATCGAAAAATCAGGCACCCCAAACAGCGTCTGCAGCGAGGCCTGGCTGCCAGCGGTGGACAGCCCGGGCTCGGCGCCGCGCAGCGTGGCGCGGCGGGTGAACACTTCCACGTGGCGGGCCTCGTCGGCGCACTGCAGCGCCAGCAACTGCATCACCTCGCGGTAGTGCGGGTGGATCTGGCCGAGGTAGCGCGCGGGCACCAGCAGGGCCGCGTTTTCGTTCTCGATCAGGTAGGTCATGACCTGCACGACCGCGGCTTCCAACTCGGGTGCGAGGCTGAATTCAGCCCGCCAGTCGACGGCGGTCTCAGGGTCCCACTGGGCCGCCGCCGCTTGCCGGTACAGCTCGCCGGCGCTGGCGGCCCACAGCTCGTCCCGCTGGCGAAGCGCGAAATCAAAGGGCGGGCTGCCGGCTTCCACCTGGGCACCACGCGCGGCCAGGCCCCAGCTGGGCGAGGCTTCGGCGGCGGGCGACTGGCCGGGCGACAGCTGTGCGTGGCCGGTGTGCTGCGCATCGCGCCAGCGGCCCTCGGCCTGCACGTTGCGGGTGAGCACCGCGGCGGCAACCGCGCCGCTGCCGTCGGTCTCGAAGCGCACGGCGTGGCCCACGCTGCGGCACCACGCGGCCAGGTGCAGGTCCCACTCGGGCGCACGACCGACGACGCGCAGCTCGCCGCCCAGCGGCACCCGCGCCAGCGCGCGGCGCAACAGCAGCAGCGCGCCCTGGTCCAGGCCCAGCGCCTCAATATCGATAGTCGGCGGGGAGGATGCGGCCATCGGCACTGTAGAACTGTTCGTCATCCACGCCCCGCGCCAGCAAGGCATAACCGCTGGTGCGGCCGACCCGCCACTCGCGCAGCCCTTCCAGCTCCAGCAGCGGGCGCACCTGCGGGTCGTCCCAGCGCATGGCCAGCAGCAGCGCGGTGAAGCGTTCGATCAGCTCGGGCGGCGCACCCGGGCTGGTGGTGAAGTTGCAGTGGTCGTACAGACCGGTGCGGGCCAGCACGCGGGTGCTGCCCGCCGGTAGCGTGCCGTCCAGCCCGAAGGCCAGGTGGTTGCCGTCGATCAGGCAGCAGGCGTCCACCTCACCGGCCATCAAGGCCTTGGCGGCGTCGCGCTCGCCGCCGATGTGGTCGCCATGCTTGCCGCCCAGCACGTCGAAGCGGCGCACGGTGAAGTCGCGCCCGCCCACCAGGCCGGCCTGGCGCAGGTGGTCCAGCGGAATCAGCGTGGCCTGCGGCGAATCGATGGCGCCCACGCCCAGCGTCTTGCCGCGCAGGTCGGCCAGTTGCTGCAGCGGGCTGTCGGCCTTCACGACGACGACCGAACGCAGGTCGCAGTCGGTGTCACGCATGGCAATCGCCTGCACATCCAGCCCGCGGCTGGCGGCGATGCGGTGGGCCCGCACCCAGGCCAGCGGCGAGTTCCAGGCCAGGTGGATGCTGCCGTCGAACTGGGCTTCCACCTGGCGCTCGTAGTTCGAATACAGCACGTAGTCGAAGCTGAGGCCGTGCTGCGCGAAGAAGGCCTTGAAGCCTTCCCAGATGGTGACCACCTTGGGCGCGTAGGCCACGGCGCCCATGACCAAGGTTTGTGGTGTCGTTTCGCTCATGCGGGCGCTCCTCAGAACAGCGGCAGGCCGGTGATGGCCTTGCCGATGAAGTCATAGGCCACGTCGGACGTGGGGCCCATCACGCTGGCGGCCCGTGCGTCGCGGAACAGGCGCTCGATGCCGGCCTCCTTGCGGAAGGCGGCGCCGCCGCAGACGCGCATGGCGATGTCGGTCACCTCCAGCGCGGTCTCTGCCGCTGCGGCCTTCACCTCCAGCACGCGCAGCATGGTGTCGGGCCGGCTGGTGGCAATGGCGTCCACAGTGTCCTTCAGCAGCGCCTGCGCCATGTCGGTCTTGATGCGGGCCTTGGCGAGATAGGCGCGGATGGTCGGCAAGTCGGCCAGCGAGCTGTCCAGGTGCAGGTGGCGGGTGCCGCTCACGTGGATGATGGCACGCGACAGCGCGCCTTCCATCAAGCCGGTGGAGCAGGCAGCGCTGAGCGTGGAGAACCAGGGCAGCACCACACCCATCATCGCGTCGAAACCCTTGCCGTCTTCGCCCAACTGGTCGTCTGCAGAGACGACCACGCCGGTGGCGGTGATGGGCGTGGAGGCGTTGCCGCGCAGGCCCAGGCCGTCGTAGCCCGACTGCTGGCTCAGACCCGGCAGCCTGGCGTCCACCAGCCACAGCGTGCTGGCGCCCTCGGCCGCCAGCGGCTTGCTGGACCAGACGTAGCTGTCGGCCTCGAAGGCGGAAGTGACCCAGCTCTTGCGCGCGTCCAGCAGCACCTGCGCGCCGCTGGCCCGGGCGGTGCCAGTGGGCGCCCAGAAATGGCTGCGCGAATCGGCCTCGGAGAAGGCCAGCGTGGTCAGGTGCCTGCCTTGCGCAATGGCCTGGCGCACCGGCAGCTTGCCAAAGGATTCCAGCACCACCGCGCCGCAATAGTGCATGCACACCACCATGGCGGTGGACGGGCAGGCCTGCGCGATGCGGCTCACCACCTCGGTCGCTTCACGCAGCCCCAGACCCAGGCCGCCCACCTCGGTGGCCGAGACCAGCCCCAACAGGCCTGCCTCGCCCAACGCACTGATCGCCTCTCGCGGGAAACGTCCCTCTCGGTCCGTCTGCAGGGCGCGCGGTTCGATGATGCCGGTGACGATGGGGGTGAGGGTTTCGGCGAAGGTCATGGTGGGCGGAGGAAAGTGGAGCCCGCATTGTCGTCAATGACGGGGCCAACCACCGCGGGAAATTCCTTCGCTCGCCAGGTGCCCGCACCACCGACGGTGCGGACACCGGCTGCCGCTCAGCGCACTTCGGTGACGAACTGGTCGAGGGGCCGGCGAACCTTCGTCAGGTTGACCAGCCAGTCGCCTTCCGCCTGGCGGTAGCCCAGCGGCAGGATCACCGCGCTGCGCAGGCCGCGCGCGCGCAGGCCGAGGATCTCGTCAAGCTTGGCCGGATCGAAACCTTCCATCGGCGTGGCGTCCACCTTCTCTTCGGCAGCGGCGATCACCGCGGCGCTGAAGGCGATGTAGGCCTGGCGCGCGGCGTGCTGGAAGTTGACTTCTTCGGGGCGCTGTGGGTAGGTGTTGAGCAACTGCTGGCGGTAGTTCTCCCAGCCTTCGTTGCGGCTGCCACGGACCTCGTTCGTCAGGTCGAACATGTGGTTGATGCGGTCCGCGGTGTAGTTGTCCCAGGCGGCGAACACCAGCAGGTGCGAGCCGTCGGTGATCTGCGCCTGGTTCCAGGCGATCTCCCGGATGCGGGCGCGAACCTCGGGATTGGTCACCGAGATGATCTCGAACGGCTGCAGGCCGCTGGAGGTCGGCGCCAGGCGCGCGGCCTCGATGATGCGATCGACCTTGTCCTGCGGCACGGCGCGGGACGGGTCCATCTTCTTGGAGGCATAGCGCCAGGTGAGCAGTTCGATGAGGTTCATGGCCTGAAGGGGAGAGTGGTGTTTTTGAATTCTCCGCCCTCCGGGAAAGGGCCGTTGGCAGCACGAATGCGCGGGTTGTGTTAGTCCGCCAGGTGCAGCAGCGCTTCCTTGGCGGACGGGAAGACGGGGTCGATGCGCAGCGCGTGCTGGTAGCTCTCGCGGGCCATGGCCTTGTTGCCCTGGGCGAGGTAGGCGGCGCCCAGGCTGTCCCAGGTGTTGGCGGCGTTCGGGTAGAGCTCGGTGTTGATCTTGAGCACGGCCAGGCCTGTGTCCACTTGACGCTGCGTGACCAGGTTCATGCCAACCTCATTGAGGTAACTCTCTTTGCCGGCGTCATCCTTGGCGTCCCGCAGCGCCTGGTAGGCCTTCAGCGCGGCCTCGTATTCGCCGGCCAGCAGCAGCTCGCGCGGCAGGCGTTCGCCGTCGCGCAGGCGCGGCAGCCGCTCGGTCTTCCCTTCCGGGCCATGCTGCAGCAGGGCTTGCACGCCATCGGCGCCCAACTCGAAACTGCGTTCACGCGGCTGCTCGCGCTGCAGGTAGCGGTTGGCGCCAATGGTCACCAGCTCGCTGCTCGGCAGGCCGGCAAGGCCCAGTTGCAGGCGGTCGCCGTCGCGGGTCACCACAGCGACCTGTTCGCCATTGACGCGGTAACGCCCTGGCGCGCTGGCCAGGGCCTGGGCGCTGGTGGGCAAGGCCGCTCGGTCCTTCACGCCAGGCCAGCCGTAGGCAAATGCCACCGCTTGCTGCAGCTCGCTCATCAAGGCGGGCTGGTTGGCGTTGATCATCACCACCACGCCCTGGCCGCTGGTCTGGCTGCCGATGAGCATCGTGCAGAAGCCTTCGTCCCAGCCGCCGTGGGCGAAGTATTTCTGGCCGTCGAAATCCGGCATGCCCAGGCCCAGGCCGTAGCCGCTGCCCAGGCGCGGCGTGAGCATGTCCTGCGCCAACGCGGCGGACAGGCGCGGGCTCTGGCCTTTGAGCGCCTGCTGGATCTCGATCAAGAACCTGGCCAGGTCCTGCGAGGTGGTCCACAGGCCGGCCGCGGCCATTTCGGGGTAGGTGTTGCGCTTGCCGGTGAGTGCACTGCCGTCGGGCAGCACGCCTGCGGCGGCGCGCGGCAGTTGCGCGGGCGGCAGGGGGTTGCTGAAGCTGCTGTCCACCATGCCCAGCGGGCCCAGCACGCGTTGCTGCATCAGCACCGGAAAGCTCTGCTGGGCCACGTCGGCCATCAGCAGCTGGGCCACGGTGTAGCCGCCGCCGGAGTAGCGCCAGGCGCTGCCGGGCAACAGGTCGACCCGCACTGGCGCGGAGTTGGCAGGCGCTGCGCCGTTGAGGATGGCCACCGTGTCCGGGAACGGCGTGCCCGCCGTGTAGCCGTTGAAACCATGCACCGTGAGCCCACCGGTGTGGCTGAGCAGGTGGGCCAGCGTCACCGGCACCTTGTCGGTGAATTCGTTGGCCGGGATCTGCCAGGATTTCAGCCGCGCATTGACCGGCTGCTGCAGGTTCAACTCACCGGCCTGCACCATGCGCAGCGCACCATAGGCTGCCACCGGCTTGCTGACCGAACCGGCCAGCAGCAAGGTGCTGGCCGTCATCGGCGTGCCGGCCTCCCGGTCCGCCAGGCCGTAGGTGCGGGTCCAGGCGATGCTGCCGTTGTTGACCACCGTGAGGGTGACACCCGGAACACCGTAGTGCCGCATGCGTTCGGCCAGCGACCACGGCTTGTCGCCTTCAAAGCTCACCGGCGGACGCAGGCCGTTTTCGACGGCAGCCACCTTGGCGGCCACATCGTCAGCGGCCCAGACCGGGCTGGCACCGATGGCGAACACGGCGCTCCACAAGGCGGCCGACAGGCGGGGCAAGGTCATCGGGGGCATTGCGGGCATGGTGCGCGGGGGTTGGTGTTGATCCGGTCGAGCTTAGCGACACCCCCTCATGTACAGGCGCGTTTGCGACGAACGGCCGCGTGGGCGGACCAGTTGCAGCGGCGTGCGATCAACATCGGCTGCAGCGCTGGCGATTGCCCGGGATCACGCTTGGGGAGCGGCGTTGTCCCTCGCTTGTGCCCCCTCGGGCACCGGCCTATGCTGGCTCGTTCATCACGCGAGCCTGCCCGGCTCGCCACGGCAGGAGACAAGGCCATGGGTCGCATTGCAGCAGCTGTTCTCTCGCAACTTTCTGCGCCCCGCCCTGCGCGCGTTGTGGCGCACGGTCTCCTGGTCGCGGGCCTGTGCCTGGGCATGCAGGCGCTGGCGGCAGAGTTTCCCGCCGGCCAGGTCACCCTGCTCCCGCTGCCGGCAGGCGCGCTCCAGGGCAGCGGCGTGGGCTTGAACGATTGGGGGCTGGTGGCGGGCACCAGCGGCGCGGGCGGCGCTTCGCCTGTGCATGCCACGCTCTGGCAGCACGGCGTGTCCATCGTGCTGCCAGGCCTCAGCAACCAGGGCTACGCGACGGCCAACGGAGCCAACGAGCGTGGCTGGGTGGTGGGCGTCAGCGTCGCCGCCAACGGCGACCCGCATGCCACGCTGTGGCGCCGCAGCAGCATCGGCTACCACGCGCAAGACCTGGGCACCCAAGGCACCGGCCGCTACAGCACGGCAGTCGCCGTCAACGCCAACGGCCTGGTGGCCGGCTACAGCACCTTCGTGGTGACCAACACGCTGGACGCCCGCGCCACGCTCTGGCCCGCAGGCGGCCAAGCGGTGGACCTGGGCACGCTGGGCGGCAGTTTCAGCAGCGCCTACGGGCTGAACCGCGCCGGCCAGGTGGTGGGCGCCAGCGCCACGGCGGACAACAGCGCCATCCACGCCGTGCTCTGGCAAGACGGCAGCATGCGGGACCTCGGACCTGGCTACGCCAACCAGATCAACGACAGCGGCCACATCGCCGGCATGGACGACGCCAGCCGGGCCGTTCGCTGGCTGCCCGACGGCACGCGCGTTTGGCTCGGCACGCTGGGCGGCAGCTTCAGCAGCGGCGCGGCCATCAACAACGCCGGCCAGATCGCCGGCTGGGCCAGCATTCCCAGCGACACGCTGTTCCACGCCGTCTACTGGCAGGACGACGTGGCCGTGGACCTGAACGACTTCCTGGACGACGAGGCCCGCGCCGAGGGCTGGTACCTCAGCTATGCCAACGGCATCAACGCCGCAGGCCTGGTCACCGGCGCCGCGTTCCGCGCCGGCACCCCGGAGATCCGGCCCTTCGTGGTGAGGCTGCCGAGGGCAGCGAGGCAGTGAGGCCGCGCGAGGCAGGCCTGGCGGCAGGCCCTACCTGAAGTCCCGGCTTGTCGTGCTCTCCGCCAGCCGCCCCAGCATCGGGCTCAGGTCCTCGGCGTAGGCAATGATCAGGTTGCAGACGTCGCCTTCGCGCTGCCAGTGGCCGTAGAGCATCAGCAGGCGAGCACGCAACAGCGGGGTGCGAAAACGTTCCCGTTGGCGTTGCCAGCAGATGGCTTGCACGACGCCGGTTTCGTCTTCAAGTGAGACGAAGATGGTGCCGTGGGCGGTGGGGGGCTGCTGGCGGGTGGTGACGATGCCGGCGTAGCGAACGGGAGCGCCATCGGGTTTCTCGCGCAGCATTTCGGCGGTCAGCAGGCGGCGCTTGTTGAGCTGTGGGCGCAGCAGTTCCAACGGGTGGCGGCGCAGCGTGAGGCCGATGCTGGCGTAGTCGAAGACGATGTCTTCGCCCTCGGGCGCCGCGGGCAGTTCGAGCAGGTCTTCCTGGACTGGGGCGGGCTGCAGCAAGGCTGGCGGGCGGCGCAGCGCGGCGGCGTCCCAGACCTGCTGGCGGCGGTGGCCGGCGAGGGAGGCCAAGGCGTCCCCGCCCGCGAGCAGGCGCAGCTCGCCTTGTTCGAGTTCGGCGCGGCGCGCAAGGTCGCCGGTGCCAGTGAATGGGCCGTGCTGCAGGCGGCTGGCCTCGATGCGTTTGGCCGCTTCTTCGGACAGGCCACTGATGCGGTGCAGGCCCAGGCGCACAGCGGGGCTGTTCATCAGGTCGCCTTCCAGCCGGGTTTCGAAGCCGCTGTGCTGCACATCTGGCGGCAGCACTTTCACTTCGTGGCGGCGCGCATCCTGCACAAGCTGTGACGCGGAATAAAAGCCCATGGGCTGGGAGTTCAGCAAGCCCACGAGAAACTCGGCCGGGTAGTGGCGCTTGAGCCAGCAACTGGCGTAGACCAGCAGTGCAAACGACACCGCGTGGCTCTCCGGGAAGCCGTAGGAGCTGAAGCCCTTGATCTGCTCGAAGACGCTTTCGGCAAAGTCCAGCGGCAGGCCCTTGGCCAGCATGCCGCTGATCAGGCGATCCCTGTATTTCCCGACGTCGCCATGGCGCTTCCAGGCAGCCATCGCGCGGCGCAGGCCATCGGCCTCGCCGGGGCTGAAGCCGGCGCCGAGGATGGCGATCTGCATGCACTGCTCCTGGAAGATGGGAATGCCCAGCGTGCGGTGCAGCGCGTCTTTCAGCAGGTCGCCGCCTGGGGTCTCGAAGGTCAGCGAGGGGTCTTCGCGCCGCTGCTGGCGGCGCTTCAGATACGGGTGCACCGCGCCGCCCTGGATCGGCCCCGGCCGCACCAGCGCCACCTCCACCACCAGGTCGTAGAAATTCTCCGGCCGCAGGCGCGGCAGCATGCTCATCTGCGCCCGGCTTTCGATCTGGAAGACGCCGACGGTGTCGGCCTTGCAGATCATCTCGTAGGTGGGCGGGTCGCCTTGCGGGATCTTGTAGATCTCCAGCGTTTCGCCGCGGCGCCGGCTCACCATGTCCAGCGTGCGGCGGATGGCGCTGAGCATGCCCAGGGCCAGCACGTCGACCTTCATCAGGCCCAGCGCGTCGAGGTCGTCCTTGTCCCACTGGACGACGGTGCGGTCCTTCATGGCCGCGTTTTCGATCGGCACCAGGCGCGAGAGCGCGCCGCTGGTCAGCACGAAGCCGCCGGTGTGCTGCGAGAGGTGGCGCGGGAAGCCCATGACCTGGGTGCTGAGCTGCAGCCATTGGCGCACGGCCAGGTCGTTGGTGTCGATGCCGGCTTCCTGCAAGCGGGCGCGCTGGGTCTGGGCCTGGACGCTGTCGTCGTCGCTCTGCCAGTCGTCCCAGTGGTGCAGGTTGATGGTGAGCTTCTCGATGGTGGCCAGCGGAATGCCCACGGCCTTGCCCACGTCGCGCAGCGCGCTGCGCGGGCGGTAGCTGATCACCGTGGCAGTGAGTGCGGCGCGGTCGCGGCCGTACTTGTCGTAGAGGTGCTGCATGACCTCTTCGCGGCGCTGGTGCTCGAAGTCCACGTCGATGTCCGGCGGCTCGCCGCGCTCCCTGCTGATGAAGCGCTCGAACAGCATCTTCAGCGTGGCCGGGTTGGCCTCGGTGATGCCCAGGCAGAAGCAGACCATGCTGTTGGCGGCGCTGCCGCGGCCCTGGCAGAGGATCTTCCGTTGGCGGGCGAAGGCGACGATCTCGCCCACGGTCAGGAAATAGTGTTCGTAGTTCAGGTCCGAGATCAGGGCCAGCTCATGCTCGATGAGTTCAAGGTAGGCCTTGGTCAATCCGTCAAATTTGAAGCGCTCCAACGCGCCCGCGTAGGTCAGCTGCCGAAGATATTGCGCGGCGCTCAGCCCCTTGGGAATGAACTCGTCCGGATAGGTGTACTTCAATTCGGTGAGCTTGAAGCTGCACCTTGCCGCCACCACCAGCGTCTGCGCCAAAAGGTCTGGCGGGCAGCTGAGGCCCAGCCGGGTGCGCGAGCGCAGGTGGCGCTCGGCGTTGGGCTGCAGGTCCAGGCCGCACTCGGTCAGCGGGGTGTTCAGGCGGATGGCGGTGAGGACATCCTGCAGCGGCTTGCGCGAGCGCACGTGCATGTGCACGTCACCGGCGGCCACCAGCGGGATCTCGGTCTGCGCGGACCATTCGCGCATCTTCAGCAGCCAGCTTTCGTCGTCCGCCAGGCGCAGCAGGTGCACCGCGAACCAGCAGTGGCCGGTGAAGTGGCGCAGCAGCCAGCGGCCGATGGCCAGGCCTTGCTCGGGCGTGCTGTCGCGCGCCGGGGCGGCCAGCACCACGCAGTCCGCCAGTTCGCCGCGTTTCAAGTCCTCCGGGACGGCGCGGTAGTGGCCCTTGGGGCTGCTGCGGCGCAGCCGGGTGATGTACTGGCTGAGGTTGCCATAGCCGCGCAGGTTGCAGGCCAGCACCACCAGCGTGAACGGCCAGTCGCCGCCAAACTGGAACTGGCTGCCGATGATGAGGTGCTGCAGGCCAAACTCCTTGACCTTCTCGTGCGCACGCACCACGCCCGCGACCGAGCATTCGTCGGTGATGGCCAGCGCCGAATAGCCCAAGTCCGCAGCGCGCTTGACCATTTCCTTGGGCTGGCTCGCACCGCGCAGGAAGCTGAAGCTGGTGGCGCATTGCAGCTCGGCGTAGGCGGGGAGTTCGCGTGCCATTAAAAGAAGCCGTGCAGGAACCAGTTGAACTCGGCCCCCTGCCGGCTCTGGAACAGCCACAGCAGGCCGGCGCGGTCGCTCCAGGCAACCCAGTAGTCGCGCCGCGCCTGGCGGGTGTGGGCCGCGTCGCCCTGGCCGGTGCGATCCCACCAGCCGGCATCCACGCGGTTGGGGCCCATCAGCAGCAGCAGCGGGCCCTGGTAGGTGGGTTTGTTGTGATGCATGGCCAGCGGCAGTGGCGCGGCCAGCAGCCAGGCTGGTTGTGGCAGCGGCGAGATGCGGGCCCGGCCGCGCGACAGCGGCGCCACCGCGCTGACCCATTGCTGCGTGCACTCGGGCCGGTGGTCTTCGCGCAGCAGCGGGCGGCTGACACGCTCGTCGCCCAGGCGCGCAGCCAAGCGCTCCAGCACCGGGATGATGCGGCCCCCAAGGCTGGGCTGCGCCCAGCCGCCCCCCCGAGGGGGATGAGGAAACTTGGGGCGGCCCTGCGTTTCCTCATGGGCCTCGGCTTGCCACGCGGCGTCAGGCAACAACGAACCGCTGGGCGGGGCGATGGGCGCCAGGGTCTGCACGCTGAGCGCCAGGTCCGACACGGGTGCGGCCAGCGTCAGGTGCTGCAGGTGCTCGGCCAGCAGGCGCGTGAGGTGGTTCGGGTCGCGCGTGGGCTGGGCGGTGCGCAGCTGCAACTCGCCATGGGCCTCCACGTCCCGTGCGCGCATCGAGTCATGTGACCAGTGCAGCGTGCAGGCGCTCACGCCCAGGTGGCGCGCGGCCAGCCAGCCGCAGAGCTGCAGCAGCAGCCGGCGCGCGCCGCCCATCAGCGCCGGCGCCTGGTCCACCCGCTGCATCAGCTCGATGCGGGCGCGGAAGCTGGCCGGCAGCGCCTGCCAGGCATGCACCTCGGGCTGCGCACCGTAGGCCTGGTCCAGCGCCTGCAGCATGGCGGCGTCGAACCGGCGCGCCAGGCCGCTGCGCGGCAGGCGGCGCACGTCGCCCAGGCGCGGGCAGCCGATCTGCGCCAGCGTCAGCGCATGCGGGCGCAGCGCGCTGAGCGTGGCCACGGGCAGCGGGTCCAGCCGTTCGGCCAGCGGTTGGGCCGTCGTCTGCTGCACACCGGCGCGTGCCAGCGCCAGCGCGGCCAGCCCGGTGCCGGCCCAGCCCACGGCCTGCGCGCCCATTTCGCGCGCCCCCGCCCGCACCCGCAGGCGCAGCGCGCGCTGGCCACCAAACAGGCGCAGGCTGCCGGCCACCTCCATCAGCACCGCCTCGCCATCGGCCAGCGCCACGCGCGGCGTGAACTGCAGTGCCCATTGCGCCAGGGCTTGCAGTGCCTCGGCCTGCCGGCGCAGCTGCTCTTCGGCAGGGATGGGGGTGCCAACGGGCTCACCCGCCTCGAACGCCCGCGGCGGCGGCAACAGCAGCGCGGCCCAGAGCATGGACATGCGCATCGGCAGGCTCCTCGTCACACAACAGCGAAGCGGCGGACAGCACGCCGGGCTCGGCCAGCACACCGGCCGCAGCCACGCCGGCCGGCACGCCGCCGGGGCGCTGCGGCCACAGCAGATGCGGCTGCCGCAGCCGCGGCGTGAGCAGCCCGGCCATCGCGGCCGGCACGGCGGGCAGCGCAAGCCAGCCCTCGTGCTGCGGACCGCGGCGCTTGAGCACCCGCACCGCCAGCGACCAATCTTCGCCCGGCCGCACCAGCAGCCGCAGCGGCGCGGCCGAGGCCTGCTCGGCCGCGCGCTCGTGGCGGCACAGGAAGGTCGGGCCTTCGTGGCCGAGCGCGGCCACTTGCAGGCGGCGCATCTGCTCGGGCCTGGCCTGCGGCAGCCAGGCCAGCAGCGCGCCGCAGGCATTGGCCTTGAGCAGCTGCTCGGCGCACCACAGGCGCTCGGCGCTGGTCCCGGCCTGTATCCAGACCAGCTGCCGCTCATCGAGCCCGGCCTGGCGCCAGCCGGCCAGGTGCGGCGCGAGTGCGAGGCGACCTTGCATCGGCGTGCCGACCAGCACCACCGGCTTGCCCGCAAACGTGATGCGCTGCAGCGCAGGCGCCAGCAGCCGGCATTCCAGCACGCCTTCCAGCGGCTGCAGCAGCTCCGTCAACCCATGGCCGGGCCAGCCGCCACCAGGCAACTCGCCGTCCAGTGCGGCATGGCCGCTGGGGCAGCAGCTGGCTGGCGCGCGGGCCCATTCGCTGCCGCGCCAGAGGGTGTCCAGCGGGTTGGGTTTGTTGGCAGTTGCCGGACGCCCAGGCGCTGCTAAAGGACTGTCGCCTTCCGGCTCGGGCAAGGCCCGCAGGACAAATTCTTCGATGGCGGCGGCTGGCATCAGGGAAAAACCGGAGGGGCTTGGATGGGGGAGACTGGAAACACCCGCGAATGGCAGGCAGCGTCAAAACACTGTACACGCATCCAGTGATCTGAAGTGAATTCCCGACCCAGGCAGCGGTGATGGATCGCACGGCCAAGCGCCTGACCGGGTGGGTCAGTGAGCGGCTTGCCAGGCCCGCCAGCGGTGTCGCTGCCAGGGCAAAACCATGCCCCCGAGCACGAGTTGCGACTGGGCACATCCCTCCGGGAAGACACCTGTAACAGAAAAAGCACGACCGTTCTGTAATGCGCACCACCACGTCGGCAAGCGCTGCTTCTCAGCTTTTCCAAGGCCGTGACTTCGGGGCGTGGAATCTCAAACCCAGCTGGAGACACGCATGACCAAACGCTTCACCCCTGCCCTTGTCAAAGGCCTGATCGCCGCCGCCTGCATGGCCATCACCGTGCTGCCTAACACGGTGCAGGCCGCCGACACCTACACCCAGACCAAGTACCCCATCGTGCTGGTGCACGGCCTGTTCGGCTTCGACGCCATCGGCCCGATCGACTACTGGTACGGCATCGTCTCGCCGCTGCAGGCTGGCGGCGCCAAGGTCATCGTCTCGCAGGTCTCGGCGGCCAATTCGACCGAGGTGCGTGGCGAGCAGCTGCTGTCCGAAATCAAGCGCTACCAGGCCAGCTACGGCTATCAGAAGTTCAACCTGATCGGCCACAGCCATGGCGGCCCGACGGTGCGCTACGTGGCCGCCGTCGCGCCCAGCCTGATCGCCTCCATCACCAGCGTGGGCGGCCCGCACACCGGCAGCCCGGTGGCCGACGACATCAAGGCCGGCACCACCGCCACCGGCACCACGGCATGGGTGGCCGCGGTGTTCGACGCTTTTGCGGCCGTCATCAGCCTGCTCTCCGGCAACCCCGGCCTGCCGCAGGACTCGGAAGCGGCGATGAACTCACTGACCACCGCCGGCAGCGCCGCCTTCAACACCAAGTACCCGGCCGGCATGCCCACCAGCAGCTGTGGCTCAGGCCCTGAGCTGGTGAACGGCGTGCGCTACTACTCGGTGGGCGGCAACTGGGTGCTGACCAATCCGCTGGACATCAGCGACGCACTGCTGGCGCTGACCTCCGTCAGCTTCAAGGGCGGCGCCAGCGACGGCCTGGTCGGCCAATGCTCCTCGCACTGGGGCACGGTGCTGAAGGACAACTACAGCTGGAACCACCTGGACGAGATCAACCAGGCCTTCGGCTTGCGCGGCCTGTTCTCGCAAGACCCGGTGGCCTTCTACCGCGGCCAGGCCAACCGGCTCAAGACGGCAGGGCTGTGAGCATGGCTTCGATGCTGCGGCGGCGCCCGCTGGTCGCGGGGCTGCTGGCCGCCGGGGCCGGCGCGGCCCTGGTGCTCGCGCTGCATGCCGGCCAGGACGGTGCGGGCGCCGTCCTGGCCGGCACTCGGCAGGACGGCGCCGCGCCGCTGCGCGTGGCGCCGAACTCGCCCGTGCCGCTGGCCGACGCCGCCAGCGGCGCACCGCGCAGCATCGAGGCCTTGCAGCAGGCCTTGTACGTGCACGGCCCGCTGCGCAACAGCCAGCCCGACGGCGGCTGGGCGGTGGACGGCGGCGGCACGCTGAAGCCCGGCATCGGCCTGCGCCGCCGCTTCGACCACCTGCTCAGCGCGATGGGCGATGCCTCGCTGCCCGAACTGGGCCTGCTGCTGCAGGACCAGGCCGGCCGCGAGCTGCCGCCCGCCGCGGTGGCCGAGGTCATGCGCCTGTGGCAGCGCTACCTGGACCTGCAGCAGCACGCCTTCGCCCACAACGCCGACCTGCGCGACGTGAGCACCTGGCAGCCCGCGCTGGACGAACGCATGCGCGTGCGCCGCGAGCTGCTGGGCCCTGCCTGGGCCGATGCGTTTTATGCCGACGAGGAAAACCAGTTGCGCAGCCACATCGCTGCACGCTTGGGCCAGCCGGCCGTGGCGACCGACAGCGCATCGCCTGCAGACCTGCGCGTGCCTGACGTGGCCCGCGCGCCGCAACCCGGCGAAGACCCGCAAGTCGTCTTCCAGCGCCGCCAGGCCGCACTGGGCCTGGAAGCCGCGCAACGCCTGCAGCAGCTGGACGAAGAGGAAGCCCGCTGGGCCAGCCGCATTGCCCAGGCGCGGGCGCAAGTGCAAAGCCTGAGCCAGGCGCCGGAGCTTTCGGCGCCGCAGCGCAGCGAGGCGATTGCGCGTTATGTGGAAAGCAACTTCAGTGTGGAAGAACGGTTGCGCGCGGAAGCGATGCTAGGGCTGAATACCCCGCGGCGAGATTAGCGCAACACCCCACCATTCAACCATATTCGATGATGGCAGATAATTTTACCACTCAGCCTTTAGCTAATACATAAACATCTAAAATCAAACTAACTTCAAGAATCAAGATGCACCAACCGGCTTCCAATTGAATGCTCGGGCATACAACACCAAGTGAAATGATGCATGCCTTTGTTAATCTTTCTGCGAAGATCAATATGCATCACAGTCTGAAAATTGGAGAGTAATTTTCCCAGTCGATCTATAGTATAAGCATCGGTGACTTTTATATAGTGGCCTGCATATTTAAGTGGCAATTGCCACTCCGACTGTATCAATTGCCCATGCTGATACGATTCCAGCATTAGCCAGTGTGCCGTCGCGTCGCCTACGCTATTGCAATAGTAATAATTATCCCAAGCAGGCAAGTGATAAAAATTTCCTTGTTCAAGTGTTCCATCAAAGCCTAAAGGAGTCTTATTTACCGGCACTGATGCAATCGTTTCACCATTTACAGTAACGAGATCATAGCGAGTATTCAGCGCAGCAATCAACCTGCGCTCCAACTTTGGCTTCCCATCAAATGGGGCCAATTGCACAGACCAGTCAAATTTGACCATACCCACGGAAATTGGGTCCGTGTATTCTGGATACAAGTTGAATGTTGTTCCAGTTGGAAGCACGATTTCCGCCTCACCTTGATCCGAGTCCTTTTTCAGCAGCCTCCACCAGGCATCAATCAAATCTTCAGGACGATCTGCACTTTCTATACCTATAGAATCCGGCCTCTGCAGACATGCCGAATTTCGGATAAATTCTTCCTTCCCTTCAGACTCAGAAAAATCAAAATCCTCGCCAGCTGTGATTGATAATCTGAAATTCGATATCACCAGGACAGGCTCAACCCTTCCAGCAACACCCTCCGATATTGAAGCCTCGTCAATGATCTTATTCAGAACTATCAACTCAATACCATGCCTTACCGCGACCACCCGCGCCCCAGATTGAAAACCCTTTGTCGTCAGAATAATAGCCCTATCTATACCCGCATCTCTTGTCTTTGTCACAAAAGCATCGACTTTTTCGACCGAAATATTACTTTTGTAATCCTTACATTCAATAGCGGTAATATATGTTTTACTTCCAAACTTGGAAATTACCGCAACGTCAAACTGACGCCCCCCAACTTTATAGTTCCATTGAATCTTCGCCCCGGGAGACAACACTGACTCTAACGCCGCGGCCAGTCGTTCGAAATTTCGACCGGGAGGCGCCTTTGGCTTCAACCCTAAAGACGCCAATCGGACACGTTTAGATTTAGGTTTAGGCGACACCAAATATCCAGTCGAGAACAATGCCTAATGATGCACCAGCCGATGGTTGAGATTTATGGATAATTTCAATTACTCGCCCAAATACGCCGCCCGCACCTTCGGATCATTGAGCAGCTGCTGAGCCGGCCCATCCATCGTCACCTCGCCGCTCTCCATCACATACCCCCGGTTGGCCAGGCTCAGCGCCCGGCTGGCGTTCTGCTCGACCAGCAGGATGGTCACGCCCTGCTTGTGGATGGTGTCGACCACCTCGAAGATCTTGTCGACCATGATGGGGCTCAGGCCCATGCTGGGCTCGTCCAGC
>NZ_JBGGNH010000065.1:0-35167 GCF_041287625.1 Ideonella sp. | reverse complement strand
CTTCTTGCTCTGCGGGTAGAGGTCGAGCTGCTGCGTGCCCCAGACGGCGGTGGCGCCCAGCTCCTCGTTGACACCGGGCTGGAAGACGATGTGCTGCGCCGCGAGGTGCTTCTTGGCGGCCCACAACGCCTGGTCGTAGGTACCCAGCGGCGAGCCGCGGTAGCCGCTGATGAAGCCTTGCGTGTTCAGGCCACGCGCCAGGTCACGCTGACGCTGCATCACCAGCAAGCGCACCAGCGACTGGGTGCCGGTGAGGAAAACGACCCCGTCCTTGGCCCACAGGTTGTCGGACAAGCGGTAGTCGGGGCGGCGGATGGGGGAAGCGGAACCAATGCTCATGCAGAATTGTTCTTCTCCCAACCGAGGAAAATCTTCTTCAATGCACAGGGGTTCCCCCGTGTTCGGAGAATTTCCTTCTCATCAGCCACCCATCACGCGAAAAAGCCGCTTCGAGGAGCGGCTTGGCGAGAAGAAAGGCGCCGATTGCGCCGCAGCGTCAGTCGTCCAGCAGTGACAGGTCGCGCACGGCGCCCTTGTCGGCCGACATGACCAGCTTGGCGTAGGCCTTCAGCGCGGACGAGACCTTGCGCGGACGCGGCTGCGCCGGCTTCCATCCCTCGGCGTCCTGCTCGGCACGGCGCGTGGCCAGTTCCTCGTGGGACAGCAGCACGTTGATCGTGCGGGCCGGGATGTCGATGCGAATGCGGTCGCCGTTGCGCACCAGGCCGATGGCGCCGCCGGCCGCCGCTTCGGGCGAGCAGTGGCCGATGGACAGGCCCGAGGTGCCGCCGGAGAAGCGGCCATCGGTCAGCAGTGCGCAGGCCTTGCCCAGGCCCTTGGACTTGATGTAGCTCGTCGGGTAGAGCATTTCCTGCATGCCGGGGCCGCCCTTGGGGCCTTCGTAGCGCACGATCACGACGTCGCCGGCCTTGACCTTGTCGGCCAGGATGTTCTCCACCGCTTCGTCCTGCGACTCGGTGACGTGGGCATTGCCCTCGAAGACGAGGATGCTGTCGTCCACGCCGGCGGTCTTGACCACGCAGCCGTCGAGCGCGATGTTGCCGGTCAGCACGGCCAGGCCGCCTTCCTTGGAGAAGGCGTGTTCATAGGAGCGGATGCAGCCTTCGGCGCGGTCCAGGTCCAGGCTGGGCCAGCGGCTTTCCTGGCTGAAGGCGACCTGGGTCGGTATGCCGGCGGGGCCAGCCATGTAGAAGCGGCGCACGTCGGGGTCGGTGGTCTGCGTGATGTCCCACTGGGCCAGCGCTTCCTTCATCGTCGGCGTGTGCACGGTGGGCACGTCGGTGTGCAGCTTGCCGGCGCGATCCAGCTCGCCGAGGATGGCCATGATGCCGCCAGCGCGGTGCACGTCCTCGATGTGGTACTTGTTGGTGTTGGGCGCCACCTTGCACAGCTGCGGCACCGTGCGCGAGAGGCGGTCGATGTCGGTCATGCCGAAGTCGATCTCGGCTTCGCGGGCGATGGCCAGCAGGTGCAGGATGGTGTTGGTCGAGCCGCCCATCGCGATGTCCAGCGTGATCGCGTTCTCGAAGGCCTTGAAGCCGACCGAGCGCGGCAGCACGCTGGCATCGTCCTGCTCGTAGTGCTGCTTGGTGATCTCGACGATGCGGCGGCCGGCACGCCTGAACAGCATCTCGCGGTCCGCATGGGTGGCCACCACGGTGCCGTTGCCCGGCAGCGAGAGGCCCAGCGCCTCGGTCAGGCAGTTCATCGAATTGGCGGTGAACATGCCCGAGCAGGAACCGCAGGTGGGGCAGGCGGAGCGTTCGACCTCGGCAACCTCGGCGTCCGAGTACTTCGCGTCGGCCGCGATCACCATCGCGTCGATCAAGTCCAGCTTCTTGAACTCCATGACCTTGGTGACCGGGTTGGCCAGCTTGGTCTTGCCGGCCTCCATCGGGCCGCCCGAGACGAACACCACCGGGATATTCAGGCGCATCGCGGCCATCAGCATGCCGGGCGTGATCTTGTCGCAGTTCGAGATGCAGACCATCGCGTCGGCACAGTGCGCGTTGACCATGTACTCGACCGAGTCCGCGATGATGTCGCGGCTGGGCAGCGAATACAGCATGCCATCGTGGCCCATGGCAATGCCGTCGTCCACGGCGATGGTGTTGAACTCCTTGGCGACACCGCCGGCCGCCTCGATCTCGCGTGCAACGAGCTGGCCCAGGTCCTTCAGGTGCACGTGGCCGGGCACGAACTGGGTGAACGAATTGACCACCGCGATGATGGGCTTGGCGAAATCTTCGTCTTTCATGCCGGTGGCGCGCCACAGGGAGCGGGCCCCCGCCATGTTGCGGCCGGCGGTGGAGGTCTTGGAACGGTATGCGGGCATCGTGCTTGCTGAAAAGGGGTGCTGCAAAGAAGGCGGGCCACAGGGATAAGGCCTCGTTCGCGCCCGTGCCAACAACCTCTTGAGCCGTGCCCTGGGCAAACAGCGGCAATTGTCCACCACGCACCCGCAGCCCAAAGCGTTGGCGCGCAAGGCCTTGCCAACGCCAGTAGACGCCAGCAGGGCGATGTGGGAAAAACGCGCCCCACCGCATGCTCCGAAACCGACACTGCAAGTGACCCTCAAACCCAAAACCGAGTTGCGCCCGCTGGCGCGAGGCGGCGCGGCCGAACAGATCCTTGACGACCTCCGCGAACGCATCCTCAACGGCAGCCTGAAGCGCGGCGACAAGCTGCCCACCGAACGCGAGATGGCGCAGGGCTACGGCGTCAGCGGCGCCACGGTGCGCGAAGCGATCCGAGCGCTGGTGACCATCCACCTGATCGAGGTGCGGCATGGCAGCGGCGCCTACGTGACCGCCAATGCCGAGCAGCTGATCGCCCAGTCGCTGGGTTCGATGATCCAGCTCGAACGCATCGAGGTGCAGGACGTGATGGGCCTGCTGGGCGTGCTGAATGCCTACTGCGCCGAGCTGGCCGCCACGCGCGCCACGCCGGAAGACCTGGCCGAGCTGCGCGCAGCCGTGGCGCTGCTGGAACATGCGGCCGGGGCCGCAGATTCCGAAGCCGGGCTCACGCGCTTCCTGCTGGGGCTCGCCGCCGCTTCGCACAACCCGCTGCTGGCGCCCATCTGCCGCTTCCTTGCCGGACTGCAGATCGACCTTGCCCGCCAGACCTCGGGCGGCTCGGCCAAGGTCTGGCGCGAAGCCACGGCCAGCCTGCACGCCGACCGCCACAAGCTGGTGGAGGCCATCGCCAGGCACGATGCGGCCAAGGCCCGGACGCTCGCGCTGGCCTGCCACCAGCGCGCGCTGAAGGTGATTGCCGAACTGGGCTGAGCGCAACGGCGCGTCAGCCGCCCGATTCGTCCAGCCGCCGCGCCCGCTGCAGCCGCCAGGCTTCGTCAGGGTGCGCCGGGTCGAACACCTGCGCTGCGCTCGTGCCGGTCTCACGCAGGGTGGTGTCCAGCGCCACGCGCTTGTCGAACACGAAGCACTCGCCCTGCCAGTCGCGCCCGGCGTCCGGCAGCTGCTGGAAGTAGTTCAGCACGCCACCGTCGAGCTGCCAGACATCCAGGCCCAGGCTGCGCAACCACGGCGCCGTCTTGTCGCAACGGATGCCGCCGGTGCAGTACATGGCCACAGGCCGGCCCGCGGCCCGCCAGGCAGGCGCCTCGGCCTGCACATAGGCGGTGAAATCGCGGAAGTTGTGCACCTGCGGATCCACCGCACCATGGAAGTGGCCGAGGCGGAATTCGAAGTGGTTGCGGTTGTCCAGCAGCACCACGTCATCGCGCGCCAGCAGCGCGCGCCAGGCCTCGGGCGACAGGTGGCTGGCGTCGTGCTCGTCCGGCGGCGGCAGTGGCGCCGCCGGATCTGGCGGCAAACCCAGTGCGACGATCTCCGGCTTGACGCTGACCTTCAGCCGGCCGAATGGCGCCGTGGTGCACGCGCTGTGCTTGAACGGCATGCCGCGCAACGCACCTGCCAGCACGTCCGCTCGCTGCAATGCCGCCTCGAAAGCCAGGACGGCTTCCGGTGCGCCCGCCACCGTGCCATTGACGCCCTCTGCGGCCACCACGATGCTGCCTTGCAGCGCCTGCGCCAGCGCGCGCAGCTGCTCGGCCGCGGCCTGCGGGTCAGGCAGCGGCGCAAAGCGGTAGAAGGCACTGTGCAGCAGCGGGGTAGAAGGCGTGCGGGTCATGTTGGCGATTGTCGCGGCCAGGCGCATCCCTCGGCGGCCCCCACGGCCGCAAGCGCACGCAACCTTGGTAGTTACCCGCTACTTCCTGGCCCGTCCGCTGCTGTGAAATATGGCCGCCCGCAAGTTGTACGATGACCGATGATGCGCGGAGCGCCCCACCGCGCCCACCCGCGCTTCATCAAAATTCGAACAGCGGCACATTCATGCGCAAAGCACTTCTCGGCGGCCTTTTCCTGGCCACATGCATGGGCGCATCGCCAGCGTCCGCGCAAACCCAGGTCCGCGCGTGGAACACCCATCCCGACGGGTATCCGGTGACCGAGGCCATGAAGAGCTTCATCCACGAGGTCGAGCTGGGCACCAAGGGCGCCATCAAGATCGAGCTGTTTTCCAACGCTTCGCTGGGCGACCAGTCCAAGGCCGTGACGATGTTCAAGGCCGGCGAAATCGACGTGGCCGAATTCAACTCGGCGCCGCTGTCTGAAGTGGCGCCAGGCCTGAAGGCCTACAACCTGCCCTTCCTGTTCATCGATGCCGCCCACATGTTTCGCTTCCTCGACGGAGCCGCCGGTGAGCGCCTGGCCGAGAAGTTGAAGGCCTCCGGCTTTGTCGTGCTCGGCTGGTACAACGGTGGCGCCCGTTCGTTCTTCTGCGCCAACAAGCTGATGACCCGGACGGAAGATTTCGCGGGGCAGAAGATCCGCGTGCAGCAGTCCGAGGCCTACGTCGAGATGGTCAAGCTGCTCGGCGCCACCCCGGTGGTGCTGCCCTACAAGGACGTGCTGGACGGCCTGCAGAAGGGCACCGTGGACTGCGCCGAAGGCAACATGGTGTCCTACGAATCCACCGGGCAGTACAAGGCCGCGAAGTACATGCTGCTGGACAGCCACATGGTGTCACCGGAAGCCCTGGTCGTCTCCACCAAGCTGTGGGACAAGCTCAGCCCGCAGGACAAGACCGTGTTTCAAAAGGCAGGCAAGAGTTCTGCCCTGCTGATGCGCGACCTGTGGGACAAGCGGGTCGTGACGGCGCGCGCCGCGGTGACCAAGGACGGCGCCCAATTCGCCAACGTGGTCGACTTCTCCCCCTACGTGCGCCGGATGTCGCCGCTGTACAGCAAGTACATGGCCGACCCGGCGGTGCGAGGCGAGTTGCTGGAGATCATCAGCAACAAATAGCCGGCAGTCGAGCCCCCAGCCCAGTCAACCGGTTTCAGGCTTTTTCCTGGCCCGCGGGTGCGCGGCGTCGTAGGCCTTGGCCAGGTGCTGGAAGTCCAGCTTGGTGTAGATCTGCGTGGTGCTGATGCTGGCGTGG
This sequence comes from Ideonella sp., assembly GCF_041287625.1. GTDB lineage: Bacteria > Pseudomonadota > Gammaproteobacteria > Burkholderiales > Burkholderiaceae_C > Ideonella. The sequence goes on along the minus strand of NZ_JBGGNH010000065.1, from coordinate 29,677 downwards.
CCCAGCAGTTCCTGCACCGCGCGCAGGTCGCCGCTGGACTGCAGCAGGTGCGAGGCGAAGCTGTGGCGCAGCATGTGCGGGTGGACGGAGGTGGGCAGGCCGGCGCCCAGCGCCAGCGCCTTGAGCCGCGTGCGCACCTGGCTGGTGGACAGGCGGGTGCCGCGGTTGCTGACGAACAGCGCCGGCTCGCCAGGGCTGGCCACCAGGTCGCGCTCGGCGCGCCAGGCGGCCAGCGCTTCCAGTGCCTTGCGGCCGACCGGCACCGCGCGGCGTTTGCTGCCCTTGCCGAGCACATGCACCGTGGCGTCCGGCTCGTCGATCCAGCCGACCGCGGCCGGGCCCGGTGAAGCGTCCAGGCTGACGAGTTCGGCGACGCGCAGGCCGCTGCTGTAGAGCAGCTCGACGATGGCATGGTCACGCGCGCCCAGTGCTGGGTCGGCCGTGTCGGGCTGGGCTTCGGCCAGCGCCACGGCCTGGTCCACCGCCAATGCCTTGGGCAGCGGCTTGGGCGCCTTGGGCGGGCGCACGCCATCGGCGGGGTTCAGCGGCACGCCGCCTTCGCGGCCCCACCAGCGGTAGAAGCCCCGCCAGGCCGAGAGCTGCAGCGCCAGGCTGCGCGGCGCCAGGCCCTGGCTGTGCAGCTGGGCGACCATGCGGCGGACATGATGCGTGAGCAGCCGGTCCAGCGGCAGGTTCTGCGCGGCGGCAGCTGCGGCCAGCCGGGTCAAGGCGTCGGTGTAGAGGGTGAGCGAGCGTTCGGCGAGGCGCCGGTCTACGCGCAGGTGGCTGAGGTAGCGCGGCAGCGGGTCCGGCAACGCTGCAGGTTGAACCGCGTCACCCATCGAAACGCCTATTCGCCCATCAGCAGCCGGCCCAGTGCGGCGCTGGCGATGTCGCCGACCTGGACCAGGAACTCGGTGCCCATGTCGCTCTGGTAGCGCAGTGCATCGGGCGAGCCCAGCACCAGCAGGCCGAAGCATTCGCCGGCCGACTTGCCCAGGCGCAGCGGTACCAGCGCGACGGATTGCGCCGGCGTCGGGTCGCCCAGCCAGCTGGTGGCCTCGAACTGGGCGTTCAGGCCGCAATAGGGCTGGGTGAGGCTGGAGGCGAAGGTCTTGATGTCGTCGCTCACAGCTTGCGCCCACGGCAGGTGGCTGTGGCTGGCCGAGACGCCCCAGACCCGCACAGCGGCCTGCGGGATCATGAACTCGTGCTTCAGCTCCTCGATCAGCACCTGGCCCAGCAGCGAAGCGCTGCGCGCCAGCATCAGCGCGCAGGTCCAGCGGTGCATGCGCTCGGCGATCACCACGTTGTCCTGCCCGGCGCGGATCATCTCGATGATCTTGCGCTCCAGCCCCTTGATGCGCTCGCGCAGCATTTCCATCTGCCGCTCCTGCAGCGAAACGGCGCGCAGCCCGTGCGGGCTGGTCAGCTGCACGGTGGACAGCAGTTCGGCATGGCGCTCGAAGAAACCGGGCGTGTTGACCAGGTAGTTGGCAATGTCGTCTTCGGTGATGCCTTGCAGCGGGGTGGTCACAGTTCGATCTCTCCTTCAAACACGGTCACCGCGGGGCCGGTCATCAAGACCGAATGCCCGGGGCCGTTCCATTCAATCGTCAGCACGCCGCCACGGGTGTGCACGTCCACCTTGCTGTCCAGCCAGCCCAGGCGAATGCCGGCGACCACCGCTGCGCAGGCGCCGGTGCCGCAGGCCAGCGTCTCGCCAGCATCGCGCTCGAACACGCGCAGCTTCACCTCGCTGCGGCTCACCACCTGCAGGAAGCCGGCGTTGACCTTGCGGGCGAAGCGCGGGTGGGCCTCGATGCGCGGACCCCAGCTGGCCACCGGTGCCGCGTCCACCTCGGGCACGCGCAGCACGGCGTGCGGGTTGCCCATCGAGACGAGCGACACCTCGGCGCTGTCGCCGGTCCCCAGGTCCAGCGGCCACAGCTCGAAGCCGTTGACCCGGCGCGGCACCAGGCCGGCCGGGTCGAATGGCAGGCGGGCCGGCTCGAAGACGGGCTGGTTCATGTCCACCGTGACGCGGCCATCGGCCTGCAGGCGCAGTTCCAGCTCGTTGTTGACGGTGGCCACGCGGATGGTGTCGCGCTCGCTCAGGCCATGGTCGCGCACGTAGCGCACAAAGCAGCGCGAGCCATTGCCGCACTGCTCGACCTCGTCGCCACTCGCGCCATTGAAGATGCGGTAGCGGAAGTCCACGCCGGGCCGGTCCGCGGGCTCGACGACCAGGATCTGGTCCGCACCGACGCCAAAACGCCGGTCGCCCAGCAGGCGCAGCTGGTCGCGGCTCAGCGCCAGCGGCGCCTGGGTCGCGTCCAGCACGACGAAGTCGTTGCCGGCGCCGTGCATCTTGGTGAATCGCAAACGCATCGGTCGATTATCCGCGCTCACGCCGCTGGCCCCGCGGTTCACGGGGTTTGCCAGAGGAATTTCGGCCGGCCGGTTTAAGCGCCGCGCGGGCAAAGACGCCTAGTGACCGTAAGGGCATCGAACCGAGGCCCCGACTTCCCACCAGCCCAGGAGTTCCAGATGCTCAGCTTGAATACCAATGCGGCCGCCTTGTCGACGCAAAGTGCGCTGTCCAACAGCCAAAAGGCCCTGACCACGTCGATGACGCGACTGGGCACCGGCTACCGCGTCAACTCCGCGATGGACGACGCCGCCGGCCTGCAGATCGCCACCCGCCTGAACGCGCAAACGCGCGGCATGGCGGTGGCCCAGCGCAACACGCAAAACGGCATCTCGATGATGCAAACGGCCGAAGGCGCCTTCAGCGAGGTCACCGACATGCTGCAGCGCATGAAGGACCTGGCGACCGAGGCGGCCAACGGCACCTCGTCTGCCGACGACAAGACCGCCATGCAGTCCGAATACGACGCGCTGGGCCAGGAGCTCTACAACGTCATGAACAACACCAGCTTCGGCGGCGCCAAGCTGCTGGCCGGTGGCACCATGGGCGCCGGCGCCGTGACCTTCCAGATCGGCGCCAGCGCCTCCGAAACCATGGCGGTGAACGTCTCCGCCAGCATGACCACGCTGGGCACCGACCTGCTGGCCGCCACTGCCAACTACGCGGCGGCCGGCAGCACCGGCACCGAGCTGACCGCCGCCGGTGCGGCCAACGGCGCCATCACCAAGCTCGACACGGTGCTGAAGGACGTGGGCACGGTGCGCTCGGCGCTGGGCGCCGCCTCCAACCGCCTGGACCACGTCTACAACAACCTGTCCAACATGAGCACCAACACCACGGCTGCCAAGGGCCGCATCATGGATGTTGACTACGCGACGGAAACCTCCAACATGACCGCCAAGCAGATGCTGCTGCAGGCCGGGACCTCGATGCTCAAGCAATCGGGTTCGATGTCGCAGATGGTGCTGTCGCTGATGCAATAAGCCGTCGCGCCGCCAACCGCCAGGCCACCTTCGGGTGGCTTTTTTCATTCCGGGGTTTAAGCCCGGCCGCGCACCCGTCGCCTATCCGGGTGGAGGGCGTCAACACGAGGCGCCAACTTCCCAACTTGCCAGGAGTACCCCATGCTCAGCCTCAACACCAACGCCGCCGCCCTGTCGACGCAAAGCGCCCTGGCCAACAGCCAGAAAGCCCTCACGACGTCCATGACCCGCCTGGGCACCGGCTATCGCGTCAACTCCGCGATGGACGATGCCGCCGGCCTGCAGATCGCCACCCGCCTGAACGCGCAGACCCGCGGCATGGCCGTGGCGCAAAAGAACACGCAAAACGGCATCTCGATGATGCAGACCGCCGAAGGCGCGTTCAGCGAAGTCACCGACATCCTGCAGCGCATGAAGGACCTGGCCACCGAAAGCGCCAACGGCACCTCGTCGGTTGCCGACCAGGACGCCATGCAGTCGGAATACGACGCGCTGGGCCAGGAAATCGGCAACATCATGAAGAACACCACCTTCGGCGGTGCCAAGCTGCTCGTCGGCGGCACGATGGCCGCAGCGGTGACCTTCCAGATCGGGGCCTCCGCCGCCGAGACCATGACCGTCAATGCCAGCACCGACCTGGCCACGGCGGTGACGGACATCACCGCAGCCACCTCCAACTACGCAGCCGCCACGGCGCACGCCACCGGTACCGGTGAAATCAATGCCGCCAATGCCAACGGCACGATCGACAAGCTCACCACGGCACTGAAGTCCGTCGGTGCGGTGCGCTCCACCCTGGGTGCAGCGTCCAACCGCCTGGACCACGTGTACAACAACCTGTCCAACATGAGCACCAACACGACGGCCGCCAAGGGCCGCATCATGGACGTGGACTACGCGACCGAAACCTCCAACATGACCGCCAAGCAGATGCTGCTGCAGGCCGGCACCTCGATGCTCAAGCAGTCGGGTTCGATGTCGCAGATGGTGCTGTCGCTGATGCAATAAGCCTCCGCTTCGCCAGCCGCCAGGCCACCTCCGGGTGGCTTTTTTCATTCCGGGATTTAAGCCTGATCGAAACCGCGTCGCCTATCAGGGGTGAGGGCGTCGACACGAGGCCCCGACTTCCATCCCAGCCAAGGAGTTCCCCATGCTCAGCCTCAATACCAACGCCGCCGCCCTGTCGACGCAAAGCGCCCTGGCCAACAGCCAGAAGGCCCTCACCACCTCGATGACCCGTTTGGGCACGGGCTATCGCGTCAACTCCGCGATGGACGACGCCGCCGGCCTGCAGATCGCCACCCGCCTGAACGCACAGACCCGCGGCATGGCCGTCGCCCAGCGCAACACCCAAAACGGCATCTCGCTGATGCAGACGGCCGAAGGCGCGTTCAGCGAAGTCACCGACATCCTGCAGCGCATGAAGGACCTGGCGACCGAAGGCGCCAACGGCACTTCGTCCACCGACGACAAGGCCGCCATGCAGTCGGAATACGACGCACTGGGCCGCGAGCTGAAGAACGTCATGGACAACACCAGCTTCGGCGGGCAGTCGCTGTTCGCCACGGGCACCAATGCCGCAGCGGTGACCGGTGGCACCAGCACGCTGGGCAAGACCGGCGGCGTGACCTTCCAGATCGGCGCCAGCGCCAGCGAAACGATGACAACCAACGTCTCGGCATCGGTCGCCGGGCTGACGAATGACGGCGGCACGCTGGGGCTGGCCAGCGCCGCCTACAAGACCACCGCTACCGCCGCCACAGTGGGCGCCGAGATCGGCGCCGCAGCGACCATCACCTTGCTGGACAACGCACTGAAGGACGTCGGCACGGTGCGCTCGGCCCTCGGCGCGTCCTCCAACCGGCTGGACCACGTCTACAACAACCTGGCCAACATGAGCACCAACACGACGGCCGCCAAGGGCCGCATCATGGACGTGGACTACGCGACGGAAACCTCCAACATGACCGCCAAGCAGATGCTGCTGCAGGCCGGCACTTCGATGCTCAAGCAGTCGGGTTCGATGTCGCAGATGGTGCTGTCGCTGATGCAATAAGCCTGGTCCCATCCAGCACCAAGCCACCTCCGGGTGGCTTTTTTCATTTCGGCTTTAAGGACCTCGCCACACCGGTCGCCTAACAGGGTTGAGGGCGTCGAGATGAAGCCCACCCTTCCCCACCAGCCCAGGAGTACCCCATGCTCAGCCTCAATACCAACGCCGCCGCCCTGTCGACCCAAAGCGCCCTGGCCAACAGCCAGAAGGCCCTGACCACCTCGATGACCCGCCTGGGCACCGGCTACCGCGTCAACTCCGCGATGGACGACGCCGCCGGCCTGCAGATCGCCACCCGCCTGAACGCGCAAACGCGCGGCATGGCAGTCGCCCAGCGCAACACGCAAAACGGCATCTCGATGATGCAGACCGCCGAAGGCGCGTTCAGCGAAGTGACCGACATCCTGCAGCGCATGAAGGACCTGACGACCGAAGGCGCCAACGGCACCGCGTCGACCGACGACAAGGCCGCCATGCAGTCCGAATACGACGCGCTGGGCCAGGAGCTCTACAACATCACCGCCAACACCACCTTCGGCGGTGCCAAGCTGCTGGACGCTGCGACCGGCTCGCTGGCGGCCACCACCGGCGTGACCTTCCAGATCGGCGCCAGCGCCAGCGAAACGATGAAGGTCGACGTGTCGGCCAGCCTGAAGACCGGCGGCACGCTGGACGCCGCGCTGAAAGCCGCCAGCGCCAACAACTACAAGGCCTCGGGCTGGACGGCCGGCACCGAAATCGGCTCCGCCGCCTCCATCACGCTGCTGGACACCGCGCTGAAGGAAGTCGGCACCGTGCGCTCGGCCTTGGGCGCCGCGTCCAACCGCCTGGACCACGTCTACAACAACCTGGCCAACATGAGCACCAACACGACGGCTGCCAAGGGCCGCATCATGGATGTGGACTACGCCACCGAAACCTCCAACATGACCGCCAAGCAGATGCTGCTGCAGGCCGGCACCTCGATGCTCAAGCAGTCGGGCTCGATGTCGCAGATGGTCCTGTCGCTGATGCAATAAGCAAGGCAGCAGCAAGCACAACGGGACAGCAAGGACGGCACTCGCCCGCTGCGCTCGACGGGGCCACCTTCGGGTGGCCTTTTTTGCTTCCCGCGCCCGCGGCGCGACACCTCGCGGATCGCGCTCGGCAGCAAGCCACGGTTTGCCGGCCCGGAGCGGCTCTTCTTCTCGCCGCGCGTGAGCACCGCGGAGAACCTTGCGCGGCTGCCCCGCGCAGACCTGATGCTGGACTCCTGGCCCTGCAACGCCCACACCACGGCGAGCGACGCGCTGTGGAGCGGCGTGCCGGTGCTGACCCGGTCGGGCGAGACCTTCGCCTCGCGCGTCGCGGCCAGCCTGGTGCAGGCCTGCGCGCCCACCTGGACAGCACACGTCCCACGCTGCCGCTGTTCGACGGCCCACGCTACGCACGCGATTTCGACGCCCTGCTGGTGCGCATGTGGGAGCGCCACGCCCAGGGCCTGCCTCCGGCCGCGTTGCCGGCTCAGCCCGAGACCTGCGCGCCGCTGGCCGCCTGATCGCCCGGACGCCGCCCGCCAAAACCCTCCAACGTTCGGTGCAAGAACATGGACATGAGATCGCGCCGGGCGCCCTTGTCCAGGCGTCGCCGCCTGATGCCGGCGTGCAGGAATGCGCGACATCTCCTTCTGCCCGGTCATGAACGCTGGGCCAGAGTCGATAACAGAAGGTACTGCTCACCTTCGAGAACCCATGAACGCCCCCATCGATCCGATCATCCTGTCCCGCCATGACTCGGCTCGCACCGAGAGCCTGCTCGCCGCACTGGAACGGGTGCAATGCGTGGTCGAATTCGACCTCGAGGGCCGGATCCTCCGCGCCAACGACCTGTTCCTGCAGCGGATGGGCTACACAGCGGACGAGGTCGCCGGCGCACACCACCGGCTGTTCTGCACGCCCGAGTATGTCGCCAGCGATGCCTACCGCCAGCTGTGGCAACGCCTGCGCGCTGGCGAGCCCTGCCAGGACAGCTTTGCTCGCGTCACGCGCACGGGCGAGATCGTCTGGCTGGAGGCGTCGTACACGCCGGTGCTCGGCGACGACGGTCAGCCGGTAGGCGTCGTCAAGCTTGCGCGCGACATCACTTCGATGCGCCAGATGCAGGCCGACTCCCAGGGCAAGTTGGCCGCGATCGATCGCTCTCAGGCCATGATCGAGTTCGACCTCAACGGTCACGTGCGCCATGCCAACGCCAATTTCCTCGAAGCCGTCGGCTACGAGCTCCGGGACATCGTCGGCCGTCACCACCGGATGTTCTGCGATCCTGACGAAGCACGCTCGCCGGCCTACCTGCTGTTCTGGGAACGGCTGTCCCGCGGCGAGCTGGAAGCCGGCCGCTATCGCCGGCTGTCGAAGAGCGGCGAGAGTGTCTGGTTGCAGGGGTCCTACAACCCGGTCCTGGATGCGAGCGGCAGGCCGGTCAAGATCGTCAAGTTGGCCACCGACATCACGCGCGAGATGCGACAGGCGGCCGACGCGCGCGGCAAGCTGGACGCCATCGGCCTGTCTCAAGCGGTGATCGAGTTCGACTTGCGCGGCAACATCCTGCACGCGAACGCCAACTTCCTGCGCACCCTTGGCTACACCCTGGACGAAATCGTCGGCCAGCATCACAGCATGTTCTGCGACGACGAGTTCGTGCGCTCGCAAGCCTACCGCGACTTCTGGGCCGACCTCGGCGAAGGCAAGTACCAGAGCGCCCGCTTCCGCCGCCTCGGAAAGCACGGCGCCGAGGTGTGGATCCAGGCGACGTACAACCCGATCCTGGATGCCAGCGACCGGCCATACAAGGTCGTCAAGTTCGCCATCGACATCAGCGCCCAGGTCCGCCGCGAGCACGATGTGGCGCGCAAGGTCGACGAGATGACGGCGGTATTGCGCGACATGACCGGTTCCATCCAGCGCGTCGCGCGCAGCTCGGAGGCGACCAGCACGCTGGCCGTCCAGACCCAGCGTGAAGCAGGCGCCGGCAACGAACTGCTGCAGCGCTCGCGCGAGGCCAGCCTCCAGATCGAACGCTCCTCGATTGAGATCGAGGAGATCGTCGGCACCATCGGCGACATCGCGAGCCAGACGCACCTGCTCGCCTTCAATGCGGCGATTGAGGCGGCGCGGGCGGGCGATCACGGCCTCGGGTTCTCGGTCGTCGCCGACGAGGTGCGCAAGCTCGCGGAAAAGTCCGGGCAGGCCGCGCGCGAGATTGCCAAGCTGATCCACCAGACCGTGGCGCGCGTCGCCGAGGGCGGGCGGCTGTCCGGCGACGTGGAGGCAGCATTCGGACGCATCCTGGGCGCCGTCGACGACACCACGCGCGCGATCGGTGAGATCAGCCGCTCCATGTTGCAGCAGGAGGAGTCCACCCGCGAAGTGGGCAAGCTGCTGACCGACCTGCAGCGCGCTGGCGCGTCCGGCACGGTCGCATGACGGCCGAAACTGCGGCGGTGGCACGAACTGCCTCGGGCAGTGCCACCCGCCTGCTGGTGCATGTGCGCGTCGGCAGCTGCGACATCGGCATTCCGGTGGAGCAGGTGATGGAGGCCCTGCCGCTTCCGGCCGCCGGGCTGCGGGCGCTGCCGCGTCGCGACCACGCGATCAGCGGGCTGATCGAGACGGTGGGCGGCGCGGTGCCCGTCATTGCGCTCGACCGCTGGCTTCCCCTCGGCCAGCCCGTGGCCACGCGCCCGGGCCGCGTGCTGATGCTGTCCGCGCGCCGAGCCCGGGTCGGCATCGAGGTGGACGAGGTGCTCGGCGTGAAGGCTGTCGCCACGACCGCGATCCGCCGGGTCGTCCATGGGGAAGATTCCAACGAAGAGCTGTTCGAGTCCTTGGCCGGACCGATGGCGGCCTGCCCGCTGCTGGCCTTGCTCGAAGTCGAGCGGCTGATGGCGCTGAGCGCGGTATGGTGCCAGGACGCGGGCCTGGCGACCGGGGCGCCGGATGGCGCGCCGAGGCGCGGCACGGCGCCCGCCCCTTCAGGCGCCGTGCGCCACGCGGTCTTCCGCGTCGGTGCTGCAGCCTGGGCGATCGAGGCCGCCGCCGTCCGAGGGGTGGTTGTGGCCCCCTCGCTGGAGCTGTCGCTCCAGGTCGGCGCCCACCGGGTGGGCATCTGCCAATGGGAAGGACACAAGCTGCCGGTGGTCAGCATCGACACCAAAGGCGGCACCGATGGCGTAGGCAGCGCGCCGTTGATGGTGGTTGTCCAGCACTCCGGGCGCCGCATCGGCGTGGCCGTGACGCGCTGCGAGCAGCTGGTCGACCTGCGCCCTGTCGATAACGCGCGCGCCGAACTCCCGCTCGTCGCGGGCACCGCGATCTGTGCCGGACTCGGCCGAGTGGCCATCCTGGATCATCCGCGGCTGTTCGAGGCGGTCGGCGAGTCGGCGTGCGATCTGGCCCCGGAAGGCACGCCCGTCGTCGCGGCGGGCCGCCGACAAGGCACCGATGCCCTGAACTATCTCGTCTTCGAGACGGAACGCCTGTACGCATCGGCGGTGACCGGGGTCAGCGGCGTCGTGCCCCTGCCGGCCGAGCTGACTGAGGAGCTCGTCGAAAACGGCCAAGTCTTGATGGACTGGCGCGGACGCGTGGTCGATGTGCGCACGCTGCCGGCACTCGGCGACGGGCCGGATAGCGGCTATCGGCCCCGCCTGGTCATCGTCATGCAGCAGGGGGGGAATGCCGATCCGGACGACGGCGCAGCGCCCACGCTCATCGGGCTTGCCGTGCATCGCCTGGTCGACTGGATCCCGGCCACGCCAGACAACCTCAGCGCGCTGCGCATGGGCTCCGCGGGAGACCTGCGCATGCTGACGCTGCGTACCGACGATCTCAATGCGAGCCTGGTCGTCATCGACCTGGCCGAGATGGCCCATCTCATTCACTGAACCCCGACATGCTCACCGCCCCCATCCCCGACGACGAAGCCGCCCGCCTGCGCAGCTTGCGCAACCTGCAATTGCTGGACACCCCGCCGGAGGAACGCTTCGACCGCGTGGTGCGCTTCGCCGCCGAACAGCTCGACATGCCGATCGCGCTTGTGAGCCTCGTCGACGAGACGCGACAGTGGTTCAAGGCGCGCTTCGGGCTGCACGCCGCCGAGACCCCCCGCGACATCTCCTTCTGCGGGCATGCGATCGCCACGTCTGGCCTGTTCATCATCGAGGACGCCCGGCAGGATCCGCGCTTCGCCGACAACCCGCTGGTGACGGGCGCGCCGCACGTCCGGTTCTATGCAGGGGCGCCGCTGTCCGCGCCGTCGGGCCACCGCGTCGGCACCTTGTGCATCATCGACACCGAGCCACGCAAGCTCGACCAAGTCGAGCTCGCCACGTTGGAAGTGCTCCGCGACCTGGTCAACGAGGCGCTGAACGGCGAGGAAGGCTTGAGCTCATGACCGCCGCCCCTACCCTGCTTCCAGGCGTGCTGCTTCTGGAGCCGCAATTCGTGCTGCGGCGGACCGTCGTCGGCCTGGCGCGCAAACTCGAAATGGCCGAGGTGCTGGAGGCCACCTCGGCAGGCACCGCGGTCGCGCTGCTGCGACGGAAGCCTTTCGACGCGCTGGTGCTCGACCTGGCCGATCCGGAAGGCGTGATCGCACTGCTGCGCCAGTTGCGCCTGGGCGAGTTCCCCTCTGCGCGAGACGTTGCTGTCTGCCTGACCGCTGCCGCTCCGTTGGCTCCGGCGCTGCAGGCCACGACCGAGGCGCTTGGCATCGCCGCCTGCCTGCACAAGCCCTACCGCATCTCCTCGCTGCTGGAAGCGCTCGGACTCAAAGCGCGTTAAGGCAACGCTGGCCAAGACCGCCGCGCGCTCGTTCGTGGCCGAGCTGACCCCGCATGCCGAAATCGGCCGGCAAAGGTCGTTGAAATCCACGGCTTGTTCAGCGCAGCCTTAAGTGCCGTGCCGTCCGGGTCGCCTAAGCAGGGTGAGGGCGTCGACACGAGGCCCCGACTTTCCAACCCAGCCAGGAGTTCCCCATGCTCAGCCTCAATACCAACGCCGCCGCCCTGTCAACGCAAAGCGCCCTGGCCAACAGCCAGAAGGCGTTGACGACCTCGATGACCCGCCTGGGCACGGGCTACCGCGTCAACTCCGCGATGGACGACGCCGCCGGCCTGCAGATCGCCACCCGCCTGAACGCGCAGACCCGCGGCATGGCCGTGGCCCAGCGCAACACGCAGAACGGCATCTCGATGATGCAGACTGCCGAAGGCGCGTTCAGCGAAGCCACCGACATCCTGCAGCGCATGAAGGACCTGGCGACCGAGGCGTCCAACGGCACCTCGTCGAGCGACGACAAGACCGCCATGCAGTCCGAATACGACGCGCTGGGCCAGGAACTCGGCAACATCATGAGCAACACCACCTTCGCCGGTGCCAAGCTGCTCAAGGGTGGCACGCTGGCCACCGCCGCGGTGAAGTTCCAGATCGGCGCCAGCGCCAGCGAAACCATGTCGGTCGACGTGTCGACCGCGCTGGGCACCACGCTGGAAACCTCGCTGGGCGCCGCTTCGAGCAATTACACGACGGCCGCCACCGGCACCGAGCTGACGGCCACCGCCAACGCCACCATCACCAAGCTGGACACGGCGCTGAAGGACGTGGGCACGGTGCGCTCGGCGCTGGGCGCGGCGTCCAACCGCCTGGACCACGTCTACAACAACCTGGCCAACATGAGCACCAACACGACGGCTGCCAAGGGCCGCATCATGGACGTGGACTACGCCACCGAAACCTCGAACATGACCGCCAAGCAGATGCTGCTGCAGGCCGGCACGTCGATGCTCAAGCAATCGGGCTCGATGTCGCAGATGGTCCTGTCGCTGATGCAATAAGCGCAACCAGCCTGACCCCGCGCCACCCCACGCACCGGAGCTGCCAAGATGCTGGTCACCCCCCGTGTCGGCCCGGTGCCCACGCTGCGCGCGGCGCTGCCGGCCGGCCCCTGGTCCGGCCAGGGGCCACGGCCTGGCGACGTGCTGTGGCTGCGCCTGGCCGGCGCGCCGGGTGGCGAGCGGCAGCTGCTGGGCCAGGACGGCCGGCCGCTGCAACTGGGCCGCCTGCCGGCCGAGCTGGCCAATCTGCCGGCCGGCACGCCGCTGGCCTGGACCGTCATCGGCACCGCGCCGCAGCTCACGCTCAGCCTGGGCTCGCTGGCCCCGGCCCGCGCGGCACCGCCGCTGCCGGCTGCGGTGCCCGCCGAAGCCCCCTCATCCGAACGCGGCACCGCCAGCGAAACGCTGCGGCCGGACGCGCAAGCGCTGCGACTGCAGCATGCCTTCAGCGACGAAGCCACCCGCCTGGCCTTGCGCTGGCGCCAGCGCGCGCTGGCCGGCGTGGACACGCCGCCGGACCGCCGCAGCCCCGGGCGCCAGGCGGCGGCGACCGGCCGCTGGCCCTGGTCGCTGCTGCCACTGGAAGCCGAGCCGCCCCCCTCCGAGCCCCCCCCATTGCCCAGCCCCGCTGCGGACACACCCCTGCCCACCCTCGCCGATGCGACGCGCTGGCAGTTCGAGCTGACCGAAGGCGTGCAGCGCCTGGGCCTGCTGCTGGTGGAGCCCGACCTGCTGATCACCGCTCCCCCACCGCACGACAACGAGCCTGGCTCGGGCCGCGCCCCGCTGATGCGGGCCCTGGCGCTGCGCCTGCTGCTCACGCTGCCCGGCCTGGGCCGGGTCGTGCTGCAGCTTCAGTTCACCCGCGGCGGCACCGGCCTGGCGCTGCGCATGGCCGCCGGCCAGGCGCCGGCCCTGGCCACGCTGCGCCGTTGCCTGCCGGCCATGGCTTCAGCGCTGGCACGACTGGACCTCGCGCTGCATCACTGCCAGCTGGACCTGCAGGGCCCGGGCCTGCGCCCCTGGTCACCCGCGCCCCGGATGCTGCAGGCCGAGCGGCTGCCGCCGCTGCTGTTCCGTGCGGCAACCGAACTGGTGCTGTGCCTCTGGCAGGCCACTGGTGTCGTGCAGCTCGCCGCGGCGGCGGCGCGCCAGGCGCCTGCAGCTCAGCCCAGCGAGCCGACGATGCTGACGTCGCGCTGCTCGGGCATTTCGTTGTACGACAGCACATGCAGCCCCGGCGCGAACAGCCGCGCATAGCGGGCCAGCAGCGGGCGAATCTGCGGCATCACCAGCAGCACCGGCGTGGCCGCCTGCTGCTTCATCTGCTCGCGCACCGAAGGCATGTTGACCTGCAGCTGCGAGAGCAGCTGCGGGTCCACCGGGAAGTTGTCCAGCGCGACCTTGGCGCCGCCCTGGCGCGCCTGGTTCAGCGCGCCCAGCAGCATGTTCTCCAGCTCGCCGCTGAGGTTGAAGGCCTTCATCTCGGCGGACGGGCCGCACAAGGCCTGCACGATCTGCCGGCGCAGCGTGCAGCGCACCTCGGCCGCCAGCATCAGCGGGTCCTTGGTGGCCTCGGCATGCTCCAGCAGCGTGGTCGCCACCGGCACGATGTCCTTCAGCGACACGCCTTCGGCCAGCAGCACACGGAAGACCTTCAGCAACTGGCTGTGGTTCAGCGCCTTTTCCAGCGCCGCGGCCAGCTTGGGCGCCTGCGCGGCCAGCCGCTCCTGCAGCGCCGCCACGTCGTCATGGCGCATCAACTCGGGCAGCTGCTCGCGCACCAGCTTCGACAGGTGCGTGGCGATCGCGCTGGGCACGTCCACCACCTGGTAGCCCAGGCCCAACGCATGGGCCTTGTCGGCCGGCGCGATCCAGACCACCGGCATGCGGTAGGCCGGCTCGACACCCGGGATGCCATCCACCTCGCCATAGGTCTGCGGTGACGGAATGGCCATCAGCCGTTCGGCCTGCACGTCGCCGGTGGCCAGCACCGTGCCGTTGAGCAGCACCGCGTATTGCGAAGGCTTGAGCGCCAGGTCGTCGCGCACGCCGATGGCCGGCAGCAACAGGCCCATCTGCTCGCTCAGCGTCTGGCGCAGGCCCTTGACGCGCAGCGTCAGCGGCGCGCCGTGGGCCTGGTCGATCAGGCCGACCAGCTTGTAGCCGACGGTCAGCGTCAGCGGCTCCACCACCGGCAGGCTGCGCCAGTCCAGCTCGGGCGGCCGCTCCATCACCAGCGCGGACTGCAGCGCCAGCTCGGTCGAGGGTTCAACAGGGGCCTTTTTCCGCTGGCTCATGCGCCAGCCGGCGTAGCCCAGCAGCGCGGCGAAGGCCAGGAAGGTGTGCCAGGGCATGCCCGGGATGCTGGCCAGCAGCGCCATCATGCCGGCGGCGCTGAACAGCACGCCCGGCGAGGCCAGCAGTTGCTCGCCGACTTGCTGCTCGAAGTCGCCCGAATCGCTGACGCGGGTGACGATGATGGCCGCGGCCGAGGACAGCAGCAGCGCCGGGATCTGCGCCACCAGGCCGTCACCGATGGTCAGCAGCGCGTACTGGCGGAACGACTCGGCGAACGACAGGTCGTGCATCACCGAGCCGATGGCCACGCCGCCGATCATGTTGATGACCAGGATCAGGATGCCGGCCACCGCGTCGCCGCGCACGAACTTCGAGGCGCCGTCCATCGCGCCGTAGAAGTCGGCTTCCATGCCCACGTCGCGTCGGCGCGCCTGGGCTTTTTCCTGGTTGATCAGGCCGGCATTCAGGTCGGCGTCGATGGCCATCTGCTTGCCGGGCAGAGCGTCCAGCGTGAAGCGGGCCGAGACTTCGGAGATGCGCTCCGCGCCCTTGGTGACCACCACGAAGTTGATGATCATCAGGATCACGAAGACCACCAGGCCGACGACGATGTTGCCGCCGATCACCACATTGCCAAAGGCTTCGATGACCTGGCCGGCCGCGTGCGTTCCTTCGTGGCCGTGCAGCAGCACCACGCGGGTGGACGCCACGTTCAGCGTCAGCCGCATCAGCGTGGTCGCCAGGATCACGGTGGGGAAGACCGAGAAGTCCAGCGGCCGCTTGGCCCCCACGCTGACCAGCACCACCACCATCGCCAGCACGATGTTGAAAGTGAACAGCACGTCCAGCAGCAGCGGCGGCAGCGGCAGCACGATCATGGCCAGCACGGCCATCAGGAACAGCGGCGTCGCGATCTTCTGGCGGCGCAGTTCGGTGATCAGGCGGGTCAGGGTGTTCATCGGGTGGGCACGGGTTCAGGTGAATCTGTTTTGGCGGGCGGGTCGGCCAGCTGCGCCGGCACCGGCAGTTCGGTGGGCAGCATTGGCGCCAGCGGCCGTTTGCCGTTGTGGAAAGCCTGCAGCTGCATCAGGTGGTTCAGCACCAGGGCCACGGCCTTGTAGAGCGCGGCGGGGATCTGCTGCTGTACCTGGCTGGTGTTGTAGATGGCACGCGCCAGCGGCGGCAGCTCCAGCACTTCGACCTTGTGCTCGCGCGCGATCTGGCGGATGTAGAGCGCCATCTCGTCCACGCCCTTGGCCACCACGTAGGGCGCCTGGGCGCGGCGCTCGTCGTACTTCAGCGCCACGGCGTAGTGTTCGGGGTTGACGATGACCACGTCGGCCTCGGGCACGGTCTTGCGCGCGCTGCGGCGCGACAGCGCCATCTGCAGCTGGCGGATGCGCTGGCGCACCTCCGGCCGGCCTTCGTTGCTCTTGTGCTCTTCCTTCTGGTCCTGCTTGCTCATGCGCTGCTGGCGCATGAACAGGAAGCGCTGCAGCGGCATGTCCAGCACCGCGAACAGCACGAAGATCATGCTCATCGTGAAGATGCCGTCCAGCATCAGGCCAGCGCCCTCGGCCACCGCCTCGCCCAGCGGCAGGGCCTGCAGCCGCAGGTGCTGGGCCATGCTGGCACGGACCACGTGCAGCAGCACCGCAATCAGCAGGCTGGCCTTCAGCAGGGACATGCCGAAGTCGCTGTAGTGCTTGCCCGAGACCATGCGTGCCAGGTTGCTCAAGGGGTTCAGCCGCGCGAACTTCGGCGCCAGGTTGGCGCTGCTCATGACCCAGCCGCCCGGCCACAGCGAGCCGAGCACGATGGCCAGCGGGATGATGGCCAGCGGCGCCAGCATCTTCAGCAGCAGGCCGATGACGGCCGGGAAGATCAGCGTGCAGAGGTTCTCCAGCGCGCCATCGCCGTCCAGCGGCGAGATGACCAGGCCGAACAGGCTGCGGAAATCCGCCAGCCAGCCCGGCGTGAGCAGCACCACCAGCTTCAGGCTCAGCACCAGGCCGATGGCGGTGGCCACATCGCGCGAGCGCACCACCTGGCCCTGCTCGCGCACCTTGCGCAGCTTCTGCTGCGAGGCCTGTTCGGTCTTGTCGCCACTGCCCTCAGCCACGGCCTGCCCCCGCGCTGTTGAGGCCGTGCTGCAGCATGTCCAGCACGCGTTCGCTCATCTGCAGGTAGTGGGCCGGAAAGGTGGGCGCGAGCAGCACCAGCATCATCACGCCGAACAGCGTGACCACCGAAAAGCCCAGTGCGTACAGGTTCAGCGAAGGCGCCACGCGGTTCAGGAAGCCGAAGCCGATCTGCACCACCAGGCTGGAGAAGACCATGGGCAGCGCCAGCAGCATCGCGGCCGAGAAGATCCACGCGACGTTCAGCGCCAGCGAGTCGAACGAGAGGTTGGCAAAACCACCGCCCACCGGCCAGGCCTGGAAGCTGGCGCCGACGATGCCGGTGATCACCAGGTGCCCGTCGACCGAGAAGAACACCAGCGTGCAGAGGATGAACAGCAGGTTGGAGACGGCGTCCGACGAGCTGCCGTTGAGCGGATCGTTCATCACCGCCATCGACAGGCCCATCTGCGAGGACAGCACAAAGCCCGCTGTCTGGATGGCCGCCATGCTCAGCTGCAGCGCCAGGCCGATGGCCACCCCGATCACCGCCTGCTCGAAGGTGGCGGCCAGGCCGTGCAGCGAAAAAGGATCGATGGCCACGGCGTTGTGCGCGGCCACCGGCATCAGGATCACCGCCAGCGCCAGCGCCAGCAGCACGCGGATGGTCACCGGCAGCATGGCCTCGCCCAGCACCGGGGCGGCGCTCAGCAGTGCCAGGCAGCGGCAGAACGGCCACCACAAGGCCGTGACCAGTGCCGGCAGCTTGAGCAGCAAGGCTTCCATGGCTGGTGCGGCGATCTCGTCAGCCGACCAGCGTGGCCGCGCGGTGGAAGATCGAGACGCAGTAGTCCATCAGCGTGACCACCATCCAGCGGCCCATCACGCCCACGGTCACCAGCGTGACCATCAGGCGCGGCAGGAAGCTCAGCGTCTGCTCGTTGATCTGCGTGGCGGCCTGGAACAGGCTGACCAGCAGGCCGGTGATCAGGCCCGGCAGCACCAGCATCGTGACCAGCAGCATCACCAGCCGCAGGCATTCGGCGATCAGGTCGCTCGCAACTTCAGGGGTCAGCATTCAGGCACCTCCTTCAGTACGCATGCACGCTGCTGATCAGCGTCTGCACCGTGAGCGTCCAGCCGTCCACCAGCACGAACAGCAGCAGCTTGAGCGGCAGCGAGATGACCAGTGGCGACAGCATCATCATGCCCATCGCCATCAGCACCGACGAAACCACCAGGTCGATCACCAGGAAAGGGATGAACAGCAGGCAGCCGATCTGGAACGCCGTCTTCAGCTCGCTGAGCACAAAGGCCGCAAGCTTGACGGTGAAGGCATGGTCCTCTGGCTTGGCCACCTTGGCTTCGCCGGCCAGGCCGGACACCTGCTGCAGCGCCGCCTTGCTGGTCTGCGCCAGCATGAAGCGCGACAGCGGCACCGAGGCCACCTGCAGCGCCTGCTCCAGGCCGATCTTGTCCTGGTCATACGGCATGAAGGCCTGGGTCCAGATCTGTTCGCCGACCGGGCGCATCACCAGCAGCGTGAGGATCAGCGCGACGCCGGTGACGATGCGGTTCGGCAAGCCTTGCTGCAGCCCCAGCGCCTGGCGCAGCAGCGACAGCACGATCACGAAGCGCGTGAAGCTGGTCATCATCAGGAACAGCGCGGGCAGCAGCCCGAGCAAGGTCATGACGACGAAGACCTGCATCTTCACCGACATTGCGCCGCCGGCTGCTGCGCCCGCGCCAGCCCCCGCGCCGGGCGCCAGCACGTCCAGCACCCGAAGCTCGGGCGCTGCCTGGGCCGCCGCAGCCAGCGCCAGGCCGCCCAGCAGCAGGGAGACTCGGCCGAAGCGGTTCATCCGCGCAAACCGTCCAGGTCCAGCGCGCTCAGCTCCAACACCTTGAGCCCGTAGTTCTCGCCGGAGACCACGACCTCGGCGCGGCCCACCGGCGTGCCGTTGGCCTTGATGACCAGCGGCTCGCCGGCCAGCACGTCCAGCTCGATGACCGAATCTGCGCCCAGCTCGGCCAGCTCCTGCAGCGTGACACGCGCGCTGCCGACCTCCAGTGTCAGCGTGATGGGGATGCGCCGCATCATCTGAGACAGGTCGCGCTTGGGCTTCGCCGCCGGCGCTGCCGGCGTGGTTTCCGCGTCCAGGCCCAGGGCTTCGGGCATGTCGGCCAGCAGCTGGTCCAGGTCGAGGTTCTCGTTCATGTTCATCGCGTCACTCCGCATCTTCAAAAGTGGTCAGGCACAACTTGCCCTGGCGTTCGGCCACCGTGGCGGTGAACAGCCGGGCGTCGTCGATCAGCACATCGGTAGAACCCAGGCGCACCGGCAGCACGTCGCCGACCTTCAGGTCCAGCAGCGTGCCCAGCGACAGTTCCTTCTGCAGCAGCCGCGCGGTCAGCGCCAGGCCCAGCCGGTGCGGGAAGGGGCGGGCCGCGTTGCCAGCATTCCCCCGGCCCCGCACGCGCTCCGTGCGCGCCGGCTCCAGCGTCTTGAACAGGCGGTCCATGCAGGCGTTGTCCAGCGTGATCTCCAGCGCGCCGGTGGCGCCGGTGCGCGCGTCGTGCAGGTCGCCGCGCAGGCACCAGTGGCGCTGGTCCGGCTGCACGGCACCCAGGCATTCGATGGCGACGGGCGCTGCAGGCTGCAGCGGCGCGGCGCCCACCGGCCGGTCCAGGCAGTGCACCAGCAGCCCCAGCACCTGCTGGCCCAACTGCTCGACCAGGCGCTCTTCGGAGGCGGTCACCGGCCCGGGCGCCGATGCCGCTGCCGTGCCGGACGCGGCCTGCTGCGGCAGCCCGTAGCGGTAAGCCAGCAGCCCGAGCGCCACCTCGCGTGCCAGCCGCCAGCCCCAGCCGCCCGCATCACCGCGGAAAGCCAGCCAGCGGCCGGGCGAAGCCGGCACATCGTCGCGTGAGAAGGCCAGGCCGGCGACGCGCCAGTGCGCCTGGTAGCGCCGGTTCAGCGGCTCGGCCCAGAGGCTGTTCAGCGCGTCTTCGAACTGCAGCGCGAAGCTGGCCAGGCGGTGCACCGGCCGGCCCAGCGAACGGGGGTCCAGCACTGCGTGCGTGGCAGCACGGGCAGGCTCGGACACGGGCGGAATGGCGTTCAAAGGCATGGCGGCAGTGGCATTGAGGAAAATCGATGGCGCCGCGCGAGAAACTCGCTGCGACCAGCCGGCTTGTGGCCGGCGTCTCGTTGCCAGGCATATTAGAGGCAACCCTTGCAAACCGTGCAAATGACAAGCGGGGTTTTCGCCCGCTATTTCACGGCGGCGAGCGCCAGAACCCGGGAGGCAATGATTCACCGATCTTGCCGAACTCTGTCAAATACCCGACAGATATCCCCCAGTTGGTGCAGAGATAACACAACGGGGGCAGCGCGCCATTCCCCTCAACCAGCAGCACCCGGCGTGTTCACGTGAAGCACGTCACGGAACAGTTCGGTGCAGTGCAGCATGCCCTTGTTTCCAGATGTGATGCGCCTGCAGAATGGAAGCAACAACTTAGGGCACACCCGAGCGAAAGCCGGGGTCGCAAAGCTTCCGGTCTGTCGTTCCTGGCGTTTTCGCCAGGGGCCACGATAGCGGGGCCGCCAAACCGGCAGAGGGCCAGCGCGCAAGCGCCATGCCTTCGTGCCTGGCTCACGCCATGCATGGCCGCCTCATGGGCAGCCAGGCAGGTTTGTCTGTCGTCATCCGTGTGATGGCGGCGCGCGTCCCCGCGTGCATACCGGGTGACCTGAGTTCGACCGCATCGGCAGCACTGTGCCGAGTCACCTCAGGAAAGGACGCGCCATGACCCCTACCGCCGCTCACTTCAGCAGTGCCGCACCCCGACAGACGGGCTGTGGCCGCAGCGCTTGCGCGTCCGCCGGGCCAAGGGTCGAAGCGTGTCAGCCGCGTGATGTACCGCACGGAAAAGCGCCGTGTTTCCACCCTTCACTTTGCTTTGAGCAGACCGAAATCCTGAGGGATGATGCAACGCATCAAACATAAGAAACACGTCATGTTGGGAACCAATCAAACACTTCGCCGCATGCCGGCCTGAATACTCAAGCCGGCGCGCCGCACATTTACATTTTCGCCAGTTTCCTCTTCGATATCGAGGTCGAATTCGGCGGAGCTTTGCCTGGATGGTTTCAGACCTCGGGCCGACATTCCATACCAAGACAGTTTCATGACCGTCAACATGCTGGTTTCAATGCAGGCCGACCTGAGTCAGATCAAGACCCAGCTGGATACCCTGCAAACGACCGCGCCGATTCTCCCGGCCCAGGCCTCGGGTGAACCTGCGCAGGGCGATTCCTTCCTGCACGCGATGCTGGACGCCGCACACGGCGTGGACGGCCAGGAGCAGCAGGCCAGGCAGCGCGTCCAGGCGGTCGAGAGCGGCCAGTCCGACGACCTGGTGGGCGCGATGGTCGCCAGCCAGGAGGCCAGCCTGTCGTTCTCGATGCTCATGCAGGTGCGCAACAAGGTGATGGGCGCGGTCGACGACATCATCAAGCTGCCGCTGTGAGCCGGACATGAGCGCACTCACCGCCTTCCCTCCCCTCTTCGCCCGCCTGCGCAGCCGCCTGGGTGGCGGGCTCCCGCTCGCCGCGATGACGCGCGGCCTGCTGCCGCTGGTGCTGCTGACGGCCGGCGTGACCGCGCTGGTGCTGATGCTGCTGTGGCGCGACCAGGCCGGCTACAAGCCGGTCTTCGGCCAGCGCGAGAAGGTGTCGGCCGGCGACATGGTGGCGGTGCTCGATGCCGAGCACATCCCCTACCGCCTGCACCCGGACAGCGGCCAGGTGCTGGTGCCCGAAGACAAGCTGGGCCAGGTGCGCATGCTGCTGGCCGCCAAGGGCGTGACCGCCCGGCTGCCAGCCGGCCTGGAGCTGATGGACCGCAACGACCCGCTGGGCGTGAGCCAGTTCGTGCAGGACATGCGCTTCCGGCGCGGTCTCGAAGGCGAGCTGGCGCAAAGCATCATGACGCTGGACCCGGTGGAGTCGGCCCGGGTGCACCTGTCGGTCGCCAAGTCCACCTCCTTCGTGATGAACGATGGCGAGAAGAGCTCGGCCTCGGTGGTGCTGCAGCTCAAGCCCGGCCGCCACATGGCGCGCGAGCAGATCGCCGCGACCATCAGCCTGGTGGCCGGCAGCCTGGCCAGCCTGGACCCGCAGCGGGTCAGCGTGGTGGACCAGGCCGGCAACCTGCTGTCTGCCCATGTGGACCTGAGCGAAGGCTTTGATGCCGGCCAGGGCGGCGAGGCGGCCAACCGCTTCCAGGACGACGTGCGCCGCAATGTCAACGACCTGCTGGCGCCGGTGCTGGGCAGCGACAACTACAAGCTCAGCGTCACCGCCGAGGTCGACAACGACAAGATCAGCGAGACCCGCGAGCAGTACGGCGCCGCGCCCAAGGTCACTTCCGAAGCCATGCGCGAGGAAAAGGACCGTGACGCGATGGCGCTGGGTGTGCCGGGCTCGCTGAGCAACCGGCCGGTGGCCTTGCCCAGCGCCGCTTCGGCACCCGCCGGCGGCGACGCCAGCACGGCGACCAAGAACGCCACCAGCCGCCAGTACGCCTACGACCGCAGCATCACGCAGATCCAGCGCAGCCGCGGCCGCCTGTCGCGCATGAACGTGGCGGTGGTGCTCAACAGCGCGGCCGCGCCCGGCGGCGCCAAGGCCGGCTGGGGCAAGGACGAGCTGGCCAATGTCGAGCGCATCCTGCGCAGCGGCCTGGGCATCAATGCCGAACGTGGCGACACGCTGACCGTCTCGGCGCTGGCCTTCCCGGCCCTGCCGGCCGCCCAGCCCTGGTGGCAGGAGCGCGACACGGTGCTGGACGCGACGCACTGGGCCAGCTGGGCCGTGGGCGGCCTGCTGCTGCTGTTCCTGGTGCTGCGCCCGCTGACCCGTGCGGCCCAGCAGCGCCTGGCGCCGCAGCCGGAGCTGACCCCGCTGACCCCTCTGCCGTCGAACGCACCGGCGCAGCAAGGCGCCACCATCATCGCCGGCGCACTGCCCGCGCCGGACGCGCTGGCCGCCGGCCCCGCGCTGCCCTCGCCGGCCGAGGCCGCGCAGCGCGCCAACCCGGTGGTGCCGCTGCTGGAGAACTACGACCTGCCGCCGCCGGGCTCCCCGGTGGACGTGTTGGTCGATCACCTGAAGTCGCTGGCCGGCAAAGAACCGGAACGCGTGGCCGAAGTCGTCAAGCAATGGATGCAAAAGCATGCCCAGCCTCAATGAATCCCTGGACGCCCTGGCGTCCGCCCTGCCCGCAGGCATCTCGCTGAGCCCGGTTGAGCAGGCCGCCATCGTGATGCTCAGCATCGGCGAGGAACCCGCGGCCGCGGTGCTGCGCTGCCTCAGCCGCGAGGAACTGCTGGAGTTGACGCAGGTGATGTCGCGCATGAGCGGCATCAAGGTCGACTCGGTGAAGACCGCGCTGCAGCACTTCTTCGACGACTACCGCGAGCAGAGCGGGCTGCACGGCGCCTCGCGCCAGTACCTCAAGCGCTCGCTGGACCTGGCGCTGGGCAGCGAGATCGCCAGCAGCGTGCTGAACAACATCTACGGCGATGCGATCCGGCCCAAGGTGGCGCGCCTGCAATGGGCCTCGCCGAAGTGGCTGGCCGACCGCATCGTGCGCGAGCACGTGCGCATGCAAGCCGTTTTCCTGAGCTTCCTGCCGGCGGCACTGGCCGGCAGCGTGATCGAGGCCCTGCCGGTCGAAGGCCGCGACCTGGTGCTGATCAACGTCGCCCGCCTGACCGAGATCGACCCCGAGCTGCTGCGTGAACTCGATGAACTGGTCGAGCGCTGCCTGCAGTCGCTGGGCTCGCAAAGCGCCACCGTCGAAGGCATCAAGCAAGCCGCGGAAATCCTCAACCGCCTGCCCGGCGACCGCCAGCAGATGGTGGAACTGCTGCGCGCCCACGACCCGGCGGTGGTCTCGGAGATCGAGGTCAGCATGTACGACTTCTTCATCCTCAGCCGCCAGAGCGAAGCCACGCTGCTGCGCCTGATCGAGGCGGTGCCGATGGACCAGTGGGCGCTCGCGCTCAAGGGCGCCGAACCCGCCATCCGCGACGCGGTGCTGCAGACCATGCCGCGCCGCCAGGCCCAGGGATTCGAGGACGCGATGCGCCGCAGCGGCCCGGTGCCGATGAGCCGCGTGCTGCAGGCGCGCGAGCAGATCATGGCCGAGGTCAAGTCGCTGGTGGATGCCGGCGAGATCGAAGTGCAACTGTTCGCCGAAGCGGTTGTCGAGTGATGTTCGAGCAGGCCCGCCCCCATCGCTTCCCGCCCCTGTCGCAGGTGCGTTCGCTGGTGAGCACCACCGAGGCGGGCGCCGCTGCGCCGGTCGCCGGCCAGTTGCAGGCGGCCGTGGCTGCAGGCTTCCAGGAAGGCCTGGCCAAGGGTTACCAGGAAGGGCTGGCCAGTGGCCGTGAAGCGGCGCTGGAACAAGGCCTGCGCGAAGGCCGGCAGCAGGGTCGCCAGCAGGCGCTGGCCGAAGCCCGCCGCGAAGGCCAGGCCTTGCTCGAAGCACTGGCCACGCCGCTGGAAGCCATGCTCAGCGGGCTGAAAAGCCAGCGCGCCGACTACCAGTCGGCCCAGCGCAAGGAAGTGGTGGAGCTGGTGGCCAAGGTGGCGCGCCAGGTGATCCGCTGCGAACTCGCCCTGCAGCCCACGCAGTTGCTGGCGCTGGTGGACGAAACCATTGCCACGCTGCCGCCGGCCCGCGACGAAGACATCGAAGTTTTCCTGAACCCCGAAGAGCTGGCGCAGATCCGCGAGCTGGACCCGGCCCGCACCGAGCGGCTGCAACTGCGCGCCGACGCGGCGCTGGCGCCCGGCGAATGCCGCGTGCGCGCGGCGGGCCGCGAAGCCGATGCCGGCTGCAAGCAGCGCCTGGCCGCCTGCATGGAGCAGATCGAGCAACAGCTCAACCACGGCGACGACAACCTCGAATTCGACCAGGAGAGCGAACCCGTGCCGCAGCTGCCCGATCTGCTGGCCTCAGGCATGCCGGAGTCCCCGGCGGCATCCGTCGCCAAGGCACGCCCCCGCAAGCCGGCCAAGGCCGCCACGAAGGCCGACGCATGATCGCCGAAGCCCTGCGCCGCCTCGAACTGGGCCAGGTGCCGGTGGCCACGCCCACCGGCCGCCTGGTCGGCGCCTCCGGCCTGCTGCTGGAAAGCACCGGCTGCCCGCTGCGCACCGGCCAGCGCTGCCAGATCGAGCTGGGCGACGGCCAATGGATCGACGCGCAAGCGGTCGGTTTCAAGAACGACATTTCGTACCTGATGCCCTTCAAGCACACCGACGGGCTGGCCACCGGCGCCCGCGTGCTGCCGGTGCCCGACCGCGGCCTGCTGCGCATCGGTTCGAGCTGGCTGGGCCGCATCGTCAACGGCCTGGGCGAGCCCATCGATGGCCTGGGCCGGCTGGGCGGCGAACACACGCTGGACCCGCGCCCGCCCAAGGTCAACCCGCTGAAGAAGCAGCCGGTGCACGAGCGCCTGGACGTGGGCGTGCGCGCCATCAACGGCCTGCTGACGCTGGGCCGCGGCCAGCGCGTGGGCCTGATGGCCGGCTCCGGCGTGGGCAAGAGCGTGCTGCTGGGCCTGATCACCCGCCAGACCGTGGCCGACGTGGTCGTGGTCGGCCTGATCGGCGAACGGGGCCGCGAGGTGCGCGAGTTCATCGACCTGTCGCTGGGCCTGGCCGGGCTGGCGCGTTCGGTCGTGGTGTGCGCGCCGGCCGACGAATCGCCGCTGATGCGGCTGCGCGCCACCGAGCTGTGCCATTCGGTGGCCGCCCATTTCCGCGACCAGGGCCAGCACGTGCTGCTGCTGGTGGACTCGCTGACGCGCTACGCGATGGCGCGGCGCGAAGTCGCGCTGGCGCTGGGCGAGCCGCCGGCCACGCGCGGCTACCCGCCTTCGGTCTTCGGCCTGCTGCCGCAGCTGGTGGAAAGCGCCGGCAATGGCGAGCATCCGCAAGGCAGCATGAGCGCGATCTACACCGTGCTGGCCGAAGGCGACGACCAGCAGGACCCTGTCGTGGACACCGCCCGCGCCATCCTCGACGGCCACATTGTGCTCAGCCGCGAGCTGGCCGAGCGCGGCCACTACCCGGCCATCGACATCGCCCAGTCCATCAGCCGCTGCGCCGCGCTGGTCGCCCCGCGCGAACAGCTGCAGGCCGCGCGCGCCTTCAAGGCCATGGTCGCCCGACACGCGCAAGTGCGCGAGCTGCTGCCGCTGGGCGCCTACGTGCCCGGCGCGGACCCGGCGACCGACCAGGCCGTGCAGCGCTACCCGCAGATGGAAGCCTTCCTGCACCAGGGCACGCACGAGCCGGCACCGATGGCCATGGTCGAACAACAACTGATGGAGCTGATGGCATGAACGGCCCCGAAAAACACCTCAAGCGCCTGGACACGCTTTCCGACCTGCGCGAGCGCGAACGCGACCGCCTGGAGGCCGACCTGGCCTCGCGCCGCGTGACCCAGCAGCGCTTCCAGACCAACCTGGCGCGCCTGGAGCAGCTGGCCCAGGGCGGCACCAGTGCGAACAGCAGCGCTGGCGGCAACCTGCCACTGGCCCTGTCGCTGAACAACGCCAACTACAAGCAGGCCGTGCTGCAGCTGGCCGACCGCCACCGCCAGGACCTGGCGCTGCACGAGGCCCAGATGGCCCAGGCGCAGCAGGCGCTGCAAGGCGCAGCGCTGGACCACCTGGTGATGGGCAAGGTGCGCGAACGCCAGCAGGCCCTGGTGGGCCGGCTGCAGGCCGGTCGTGACCAGAAGACCCAGGACGAGATGGCCAACCAGGCCTGGCTGCGCCGCCTGGCGGCCAGCCAATGAAGACCGCCGCCATGTCGCCTTTTGCCCACCACCCGACCTTTGTCGCCGCCGGATTTCAGTCCGGCCGCTGCACGGTCGCCTTTTGACAGGCAACCCCCGTCAATCGACCAGGAGATCTCAATGGGCAGCACCACCATCGACCCGGCCACCACTGCGCAGCAGCTGGCCACCGCCTACACCTCGGCCACCCAGTCGCAGCTGACGACGCAGTCCACCAAGGCACAGAGCACCGCCTCCGCGCTGAGCAAGCTGCAATCGGCGCTGAGCGCGTTCGACACTGCGCTGTCGGCCATGACGACCAAGAAAAGCGTGCTGAGCTACGGCGCCACGCTGAGCAGCAGCGGCTTTGCCACCGCCACCGCAGGCGCGGGCGCCACGGCGGGCAACTACTCGGTCTTCGTCGAGCAGGTCGCCAGCGCCCACCAGATCGCTTTTGAAGACCTGCCGGCCGTGCCGGTCTCGCTGGGCGGCCCGCTGGTCGTGCAGATGGCCAACGGCAGCAGCTTCAATGTCAACCTGGCCGGCGCCGACCAGGACAACAACGGCACGCTGTCGCAGACCGAGATCGCCCGCGCGATCAACCAGGCCTCGGGCAACAACGGCATGGTCAGCGCGATGGTCGTGACCTCCGGCAGCCAGACCAACCTGGTGCTGAGCGCCGGCAGCACCGGCGCCGGCAGCCAGATCACGCTGGACACCAGCGGCCTGCCGGCCAGCACGCTGAAGACCACGCTGGCCGGCGGCGGCAAGCAGCTCAGCGCTGCGCAGGATGCCGTGATGTGGCTGGGCGCGCAGACCACCGGCGTGAAGATCCAGCAGGCCTCGAACACGTTCACCGCGGTGGCGGGCGTGAACCTCACCGTCACGCAGGCGCAGACCCCCGGCAGCAGCCCGCTGACGCTGGCCGTGACCAACAACGACAGCGGCACGGCGAGCAATGTGCAGAGCTTCGTCGATGCCTACAACAAGCTCGAAACCGCGCTCGACGGCCTGACCGCGATCGGCAGCAGCACCGCCGCCGCCGGCGCGTTTGCCTCGGACTCCGGCGTGACCTCGCTGCGCTCGCACCTGGCCAGCATCCTGCGCCAGGAGGTGGGCGGCGTGCGGCTGATGGACTTCGGCGTCACGGCCGGCCGCGACGGCCAGCTCTCGCTGGACCAGACCAAGCTGAGCAAGGGCCTGACCGCGCACCCCGACGGCCTCGACAGCCTGCTGGGCAGCAACAGCAGCAGCGCCCCGACCGGCCTGATGGGCGCGTTCAGCACGCTGAGCAAGCAGTGGACCAACAGCAGCACCGGGCTGATCAAGAGCCGGCAGGACAGCGTGCAGCGCACCCAGGCCAGCATCACGACGCGACAGACCAAGCTGGAGGACCAATACAACATGCTCTACCAGCGCTACCTGGCCCAGTTCACCCAGCTGCAGTCGCTGCAGTCGAGCATGAGTGACAACACCAGCCTGCTCGCCAGCCTGAGCTGATCGGCCCGCCCCGCCCCGACCTCCCACAGCCAAGAGAACCACCTTGTACCAAGACGCCTATCAAAGCTACCAGACCGTCAACCTGGGCGCGCAAACCGCCCAGGCCTCGCCGGTCGAACTGGTGCTGATCCTGATGGACGGCCTGCTCGAAGAGCTGGCCCGCGCCCGGGCCCACATCGCGGCCAAGCGCTTCGAGCAGAAGGCCAGGAGCCTGGACAAGTGCATCGGCATCCTCAACGGGCTGTCCAGCGCGCTGGACACCGATGGCGCTGGCGAGGTCGTGGGCAATCTGCAGGCCCTGTACGAGTTCTGCGCCGACCGGCTGTGCCGCGCCGGCATCACGCTGGACCCTGCCATGGTCGACGACGTGAGCGGCGTGGTGCAGACGCTGCGCCAGGGCTGGCAGGACGTGCAGGCCCACCATGGCTAGGGCCCAGCGCCTGCTGCAGCTGCGCGAGGCTTTGCAGAAAGCCTTGCAGCGCACCGTGCCCGCAGCTTCGGCCGGCAGCCAGGCGCTCGATTTCGGCGACTGGCGGGCGCTGGTGCAGGCCGAGGCCGCGCTGTCGCGCGCGCTGCCGGCATTGGCTCGCGAAGGCGAATGGAGTGCGGCCGAGCGCCAGGCGCTGGCCGAGCTGCGCCAGGCCCACGAGGTGGCCCGCACCCGCTGCGAACAGGCGCTGGCCACGCTGGGCACCCAGCTCCACGAGATGGGCCTGCAAAAAGAAGGCTGGCTGGCCTATGCCGGCATGAGCGCAACGCTGCAATCGACATGAACATGGCTTTGAACACCCTCTCGGTCAACGTCGCGGCAGACACCGGCGCCATCGCCCCGGCCACGCCAGCGAACCCCGCCGCCAACACGGCAGATGCCGCCGGCATGCCGGTCGCCACGCCGCTGGCCGGCTTCGGCGCCACGCTGCAGCGCGCTGCGGTGGCCGACACGTCGACCCCACCTTTGCCGCTGCCGCTGCCGGTCACGCCCACGGGTGGCGCTGACCTCAACCTGCCGGTCGACAGCTCGTTGGCCGCGCCGCCCAGGCTGCCGGCCAATGACGCCAAGCCGGCGGCCGACGACAGCCAGGACGCCATCGACACCGGCACCGCCGCGCTGCAACCCGACTGGCCCGCGCTGTCGCCGCTGCTGGCCAGCCTGATGGCCTCGGCTTCGGCCGCCACGGCTGCCGCCACCGCTACCGCACCAGCACCGGCCGGCAACACGCCCCGCCCGGCACCAGCGACCACCGGCCTCGCGGCGTTGGGCAAGCCTGCCACGCCCAACGCCAGCGCAACGCCGGTGGCCGCGCAAGCGGCAACGCCCGGCATTGCCGCCACGCCGGTCGCTGCGACACCGGTGCAGGCGCCCTCCGCCAAGGCCGACGTGGCCAGCCCCGCGCTGCAGACATCGGTGGTCGACGCCGCAGAGGCCGACGACGCCTCTGCCGCGCTGCCCGGCGTCGGCATCGCCACGGCCGCGGCACCGGGCCGCCAGGAAATGAGCACCTCGCTGGCCCTGCCGGCCGGCCCGGACGCCGACCTGCGCCAGCCGCTGCGCGAGGCC
>NZ_JBGGNH010000064.1:0-53468 GCF_041287625.1 Ideonella sp. | reverse complement strand
CGCCGAACAGCTTCGACCTGATCGACACCGAGTACTTCTCGCTGAAGAAGATCATCCCCACCGGCAACCTGCTGGGCATCGACGTCAAGCGCATCAAGAACGCCGACAAGATCACCTCGCTGTTCACCAAGGGCGAAGTCGCCGGCAAGAAGGTGGGCGACCAGGGCACCGCGCCGAAGAAGGTGATGTACCTGGAGAAGCCGGACAGCAAGACCTTCGCGAAGGACGCGACCGGCTTCATGACGCTGATCCCGACCGTCTACAACGCCGACACGCTGGGCATTCGCCCGGACCTGATCAAGCGCCCGATCGAGTCGTGGAAGGAACTGCTGAACCCCGAGTTCAAGGGCAAGGCCGCGATCTTGAACATCCCGTCCATCGGCATCATGGACGCGGCGATGGTGGTCGAGGCCATGGGCCTCTACAAGTACCCCGACAAGGG
This sequence comes from Ideonella sp., assembly GCF_041287625.1. Taxonomy (GTDB): domain Bacteria; phylum Pseudomonadota; class Gammaproteobacteria; order Burkholderiales; family Burkholderiaceae_C; genus Ideonella. Next base: position 53,026 of record NZ_JBGGNH010000064.1, on the reverse strand, counting down.
GAACATGACCAAGAAGGAAATCGACCTGACGATCAAGACCTTGATCGAGGCGAAGAAGGCCGGCCAGTTCCGCTCGCTGTGGAAGGACTTCAACGAGTCGGTCAACCTGATGGCGTCGGGCGAAGTGGTGATCCAGTCGATGTGGAGCCCGGCCGTCACGGCGGTGCGCACCAAGGGCATTGCCTGCACCTTCCAGCCGCTGAAGGAAGGTTATCGCGCGTGGGCGGCCGGCTTCGGCGTGCCGAAGACGGTCACCGGCAGACGAGCCGACGCGGTCTACGAATTCATCAACTGGTTCCTCGACGGCTGGGCCGGCGCCTACCTGAACCGCCAGGGCTACTACAGCGCCGTGCTGGACACGGCCAAGGCCAAGATGGAGGCCTACGAGTGGGCCTACTGGATGGAAGGCAAGCCGGCCACGCAGGACATCAAGTCGCCCAATGGCGACGTGCTGGCCAAGGCCGGTGCGGTGCGCGACGGTGGCAGCTACGAGGCCCGCATGGGCGGCATTGCCTGCTGGAACGCGATCATGGACGAGAACACGTACATGGTGCAGAAGTGGAACGAATTCGTGGCTGCCTGACGTCCCGAGAAGCAAGATGACACGCACCCGCCGCCCTTCGTCCCGCAGCCTGCTGGCCTGGCTGCAGGCCGCGCCGCTGGCGGCGGTGTTCGTCATCTTCTTTGTCGTGCCGCTGGCGCTGATCGCAATGGTCAGCACCTGGCAGGCGACCGACTACGAGCTGATCCCGGCCTTCACCGGGCAGAACTACCTGGACGTCTTCAACGGCTGCGGCCACAGCCTGGTCACCGCCGGCGAAGACGTCTGCGTCACGCTGAAGACCTACGGTTCTACGCTGAAGTTCAGCCTGCTGACCTGGCTGATCACCGCGATGCTGGGCTTCAGCATTGCCTACTTCCTGGCCTTCCATGTGAAGAGCCAGTTGATGCAGACGGTGCTGTTCATTGTCTGCACCGTGCCCTTCTGGACCAGCAACGTGATCCGCATGATCTCGTGGGTGCCGCTGCTGGGCCGTAACGGCCTGATCAACAGCACGCTGGTCGCGATGGGCCTGATCGAGCAGCCCATCGAGTGGCTGCTGTTCTCTGAGTTTTCGGTGGTGCTCGCCTTTGTGCACCTCTACACGATGTTCATGATCGTGCCCATCTTCAACTCGATGATGCGCATTGACCGCGCGCTGCTGGAAGCCGCGCGCGACAACGGCGCCAAGCCCTGGCAGACGGTGCTGCACGTGGTGCTGCCGCTGTCCAAGACCGGGCTGATCATCGGCTCCATCTTCGTGCTGGCGCTGGTGATGGGCGACTTCGTCACGGTGGGCGTGATGGGTGGCCAGCAGATTGCCTCGGTCGGCAAGGTCATCCAGGTGCAGACCAGCTACCTGCAGTTCCCGCTGGCCGCGGCCAACGCGATGATCCTGCTGGCAGTGGTGCTGATGATGATCGTGGCCCTGATGCGGTTGGTGAACCTGAGGAAAGAACTCTGATGGCTGCCATCCCTCGCCGCGAAACGCGCCCCTTGAGCTTCTGGCTGCTGGGCGCCGTCTTCGCCGCGTTTGTGCTGTTCCTCTACGGCCCGATGCTGGCCATCTTCGTGCTCAGCTTCCAGGGCCCCGAGGGCGGGCTGACCTTCCCGATGCGGGGCTGGTCGCTGCACTGGTTCGCACAGCTGTGGGAAGGCATTGGCGTGATCGACATTGGCGCCGCGCTGCGCCGCTCGCTGGCGCTGGGCCTCACGGTGATGGTGCTGACGGTGGTCTGCTCGCTGCTCGCCGGCCTCGCCTACCGCAAGAAGCTGCCGGGTGGCAGCGCGCTGTTCTATGTCGTCGTCGCCAGCCTGATCATGCCCAGCATCATCGTCTCGCTGGGCGTGGGCCTGATGTTCCGGTTGATCGACACCGGGCTGAAGACGCTGTTCGAGGCGCACGCACCGTCGCTGGCCGAGAGCTTCACCAGCACGCTGGGCATGTTCAGCTCCGGCCTGGGCGCGCAGCTGACCTGGACGCTGCCGTTTGGCCTGCTGATCATGTTCGCGATCTTCAACCGCTTCAACCCCGCCTACGAGGAAGCCGCGCGCGACCAGGGCGCCACGCCGTGGCAGGCGCTGCGCCACGTGGTGCTGCCGCTGATCGCGCCCAGCCTGGTCGGCATCGGCATGTTCGGCTTCACGCTGAGCTGGGACGAGATCGCCCGCAGCTCGCAGGTCATGGGCGACCTGAACACCTTGCCGCTGGAGCTGCAGGGCCTGACCACGACGGTGACCACGCCGGTGATCTACGCGCTGGGCACCGTCACCACGGTGATCTCGTTTGCGGTGATGGGCCTGACGCTGTTGCTGGTCGCGCTGTGGCGGCGCCGTGCTGCGGCCTGAGCGCATGAAAGCCGCCGTCCAGCCGCTGCGCAGTGCAGCAGTGTTTGCGGACAATGCCGCGATGCCCACTGCCCACTCCGTCCCGCGCCGGCGCCAGGCCGGCAAGGCAGAAGCTGCCGACACGGCGACCCAGCGGGTCTACCAGGGCATCTATCAAGCCATCATCGAGCACCGGCTGGCGCCCGGCGCGCGGCTGCGCGAAGAGGAGCTGGCCGAGAGTTTCAGCGTCTCGCGCACCGTTGTGAGGCAGGCGCTGCAACGCCTGGCGGCCGACCAGATCATCGTGTTGCAGCACAACCGCGGCGCGCAGGTGCCGCACCCGGACCTGGCGCATGCAGCGCATGTGTTCGACGCGCGCCGCGTCGTCGAATGCGACATCGCGCGCCGCCTGGCCGGCAAGCTCAGCGCGGCCCAGGTCAGCGAGCTGAACGGCCTGGTACAGGCCGAAGCTGCCGCCCATGCGCGCAACGATGCGGCGACCGCGATCCGTCTCTCAGGCCGCTTCCACCAGGCCCTGGCCGAGCTGGCCGGCAATCCGGTCTTCATCGACCTGATCGACGAACTGCTCCCCACCACCTCGTTGCTGATCGCGCTCTACCAGCGCGGTGACCGGCCCGGCTGCGTCACGCACCGGCACCAGGAGCTGATCGCCGCGCTCACCGTCGGCACGCCGGCCCAGGCTGCGGCCGAGATGCGGCGGCATTTGACCGAGCTGGAAAAGTCGCTGGTCGGCGGGCAGGGCGGCACGACGCTGCGCGACGTGTTCGCGCCTTATCGGGAGGCGAGCGAAACCTCGGCGCCCGAGGGCGACGCGCGCACGGCCAGCGGCGGCTCCACCGGCACGTAGCGCAGCACGCCATCGTCGCCTGGCAGCGGCTTCAACCGGCCGGCTTCCTGCAGCGCATGCACATGCGCAATCGCCTCGCCCATCGCGAAGCTGGTCTGGTGCACGTCCAGCGTGCGCTTGAACAGCACCGGCAGCAGGTCCGCGGCCGAGCGCGGCGCCTCGCTGCAGGCGGCCACCAGCAGGTCGAACTGCTGCGCATGGTGGGCCTGCAACTGGTCGATGCGCTGGTGCGCGCCGGTGAAGGGCTTGCCGTGCGAAGGCAGCACCAGCGTGTCCGCCGGCAGCGGCCGGAAGCGCTCGATGGACTGCAGGAACAGCGGCAGCGGGTTGGCCTCCGGCTCGTGGCCGTAGACGCTGATGTTGGTCGAGATGCGCGGCAGCAGCATGTCGCCCGAGATCAGCACATTCAGCGCAGGGCAGTGCAGCGCGATGTGCTCGGGCGCGTGGCCGTGGCCGACGATGCAGGTCCAGTCGTGCGCGCCGATGCGCAGCGTCAGCCCGTGCAGCAGCCGGCGGTATTCATCGGGCAGCTGCGGCACCAGGTGCGCGTAACCGGTGGCATGCGAGCGCACAGCGGCCAGGCGCTCCGTGTCGGTCAGCCCATGGCGCGAGAACAGTTTCTCGGCCTGCGCACGCATCAGCTCGGGGTCGTTGCGGCAGGCCTGGCCGGCGGAATAGAAATCGGTCGCGCTGATCCACATCCGGCAGCCCCATTGCGTGCACAGCCAATGCGCCAGCCCGAGGTGGTCCGGGTGCATGTGGGTGACGATCACGCGCAGGATGGGCAGGCCGTCCAGCCCATGCGCGAACAGCCGGGTCCAGGCCGCGCGGGCCTCGGGAATGTCCAGCCCGCAGTCCACCACGGCCCAGCCGGGGCTGCCGTCCTCGGCCTCGTCGCGCAGCAGCCAGAGGTTGATGTGGTCCAGCGCAAACGGCAGTGGCATGCGCAGCCAGCGCACCCCCGGTGCCACCTCCATCGCATGGCCGGTTTCGGGCAGCGTGTCGCCCCAGGGGTAGTGCAGCTGGGCTTCTTGGGCATTGGCCATGGCAGGGAGTCCGACGAAGAGCTTTGAATGTGACGAAACCGCGGCGTGGCTGGCGATGGTCCGCCAACTTCGCCGGCCTGCCTGTCGCGTGCGGGACGGGCCGGGCGCGTATCGCGTAGACTTCGGTTCACGTTAACGTAAACGTCAATCCACGTCATGCCCGCTTCCGATCGCCCTTCCCGCGCACGTGCCCAGGCCCCCGGTGGCGACGGCCGTGCGGAAGCCGCTGCGACCTTCACCATCACCGAGCTGGCGCAGGAGTTCGACATCACGCCGCGGGCCATCCGCTTCTACGAGGACGTGGGCCTGATGACCCCGGCGCGTGCCGGTCGCAACCGCGTCTACACGCTGCGCGACCGCACCCGGCTGAAGCTGACGCTGCGCGGCAAGCGCCTGGGCCTGTCGCTGCAGGAGATCAAGCAACTGGTCGACATGTACGACTCCGGCACAGACGCCCGCCCGCAGCTGGAAGCTTTCCTCGGCGTGCTGGCCGAACATCGGCGCCAGCTGGCCCAGCAACTGGAGGACATCCAGGTCACGCTGGCGGAAATCGAGCAGCATGAGGCCCGTTGCCGGCAGTTGCTGGCAAAGCCGGAGCCGGCTGCGAAACCTGCTGGCCGTGCCAAGGCCGCGCGCCGTGCTGCGGCTGTTTGAGTCCTGATGTTTTCCAGAGGCCCTCGTGCTTACACTCGCGTCCGGCGTTTGGTGCAATGCAGCAAACGCGGTGGCTCAGCCGGCACCGTCCCGCTGGCGCCTTGTACCCGAATCGCCTTTTGAAGCCGTCCTGCCATGAGCCAACACCTCGAAGAACTCTTTGAAAGCAACCGCCGCTGGTCCGCCGCCACCGAGGCGCGCGAGCCCGGCTTCTTCAGCCGCCTGCTCAAGCAGCAGACGCCGCAGTACCTGTGGATCGGCTGCGCCGACAGCCGCGTGCCGGCCAACGAGCTGGTGGACCTGCTGCCCGGCGAGCTGTTCGTGCACCGCAACGTGGCCAACGTGGTCGCGCACTCGGACCTGAACGCGCTCTCGGTGATCCAGTTCGCGGTCGACCACCTGCGCGTGCAGCACATCATCATCGTCGGCCATTCCAACTGCGGCGGCGTCAAGGCCGCGCTGATGGACACCCGCAACGGCCTGGTCGACAACTGGCTGCGCCATGTGAAGGACGTTCGCCGCATGCACCAGGACTTCCTCGAAGGACTGCCGGCCGAGTACCGGGTGGACGCCTTGTGCGAACTCAACGTGCTGGAGCAGGCGCGCAACACCTGCTACACCACCGTGGTGCAGGATGCCTGGGCGCGCGGCCAGGAAGTGGTCGTGCACGGCTGGGTCTACGGCCTGCACAACGGCCTGCTGGACGACCTGCGCATGACCGTCTCCGGCACCACCGACGTGACCGAGGCCTATGCCAAGGCCCTGGCCGGCATCCACCGCCGCTTCCTCGGCGCGCCGCCGTCGGCGGAGTCGGCACTGGCGGCCGCAGCTCCGCTGGCACCGGCCCTGGCGGCCGACAGCAGCGCCACGCCCGACATGGCCGGCCAGCCCGCCGGCTGATTGCAACTTCAGTCGTGCATGCGCCCGCCTGTCCGTCAAACCCTGTTCCCGCAGCAGCTTGACGACAGCCGCGGCTACGAGATCGCCTGCGCGTTGCTGGACGGGTTCGACAAGCACTACCGCCTGTTCCGCGAGGCCAGTGCCAGCGCCAAGCAGCGCTTCGAGCGGGCAGACTGGCACGGCCAGCAGCGCGCGCAGCGCGAGCGCATCGAGTTCTACGACCTGCGCGTGGCCGAGGCCGCCGAGCGGCTGCAGGCCGAGTTCGAAGCCGGCAAGCTGCCGATGGCCATCTGGCAGCAGGTCAAGCTGCACTACATCGGCCTGCTGACCCACCACCACCAGCCGGAGCTGGCCGAGACCTTCTTCAATTCGGTCACGACCAAGATCCTGCACCGGCACTACTTCCACAACGACTTCATCTTTGTCCGCCCCGCCATCTCGACCGAATACATCGAGAACGACGAACCGGCCGCCACGCCCACCTACCGCTGCTACTACCCGACGCGCGAGTCGCTGCGCGACACGCTGATGCGCGTCATCACCAACTTCCGGTTGCAGGTCGAGTTCGAGGACCTGGCGCGCGACGTGGACGCGGTGCTGGCCGCCGTGCTGGAACGGCTGGAGCTGCTGGACAAGGATCGCCCGTTCCGCGCCCGGGCGAATTTCCAGATCCAGGTGCTGTCCCCGCTGTTCTACCGGAACAAGGGCGCCTACGTGGTCGGCAAGGTGGTCAACGGCGACAGCGAAGCGCCGTTTGCGCTGCCCATCCTGCACCTGGACCCGGCCGGGGGCGCTGTGCCCCGGCTGGTGATCGACGCCGTGCTGTTCGGCGAGGACGACCTGCAGATGCTTTTCAGCTTCGCGCGGGCCTATTTCCTCGTGGACATGGAAATTCCCAGTGCCCATGTGCAGTTCCTGTGCTCGCTGATGCCGCGCAAGCCACGCGCCGAGCTGTACAGCGCGCTGGGCCTGCAGAAGCACGGCAAGAACCTGTTCTACCGCGACTTCCTGGCCCACCTGCAGCACTCCAGCGACAGCTTCCGCATCGCGCCCGGCATCAAGGGCATGGTGATGCTGGTGTTCGACCTGCCCAGCTTCCCGTTTGTCTTCAAGCTCATCAAGGACTTTTTCCCCGAGCAGAAGGACACCACGCGCGAGCAGGTGCAGGGCAAGTACCTGCTGGTCAAGCAGCACGACCGCGTGGGCCGCATGGCCGACACGCTGGAGTTCTCCAACGTGGCCTTCCCGCTCTCGCGCTTCGACGACGAACTGATGGCCGAGCTGCGCCACTTCGCGCCCAGCCAGCTGGAGATCTCGGACAGAGGCGAAGCTCCGCGCGAGCTGGTGCTGAGGCACGTCTACATCGAGCGCCGCATGGTGCCGCTGAACATCTACCTGCAGGACGCCACGCCGGTCCAGCTGGAAAACGCGGTGATCGAATACGGCAACGCGATCAAGGACCTGGTCGCGGCCAACATCTTTCCTGGCGACATGCTGTGGAAGAACTTCGGCGTGACCCGCGCTGGCAAGGTCGTGTTCTACGACTACGACGAGATCGAGTACCTGACCGACTGCAACTTCCGCCGCGTGCCTGCGCCGCGCAACGAGGAAGAGGAAATGTCCGGCGAGGTCTGGTGGCCGGTCGCCCCGCGGGACGTCTTCCCCGAGACCTTCGCGCCGTTCCTGCTGGGCAACCCGCAGGTGCGCGAAGTCTTCATGAAACACCATGCCGACCTGCTGGACGCCGCATTCTGGCAAGGTCACAAGCAGCGCATTGCCGCCGGCCATGTGCATGACGTTTTTCCCTATGAGCCGGGCAAGCGCTTCGCCGTGCAGCGCGCCCAGGCTGCGGCCTAGACCGCACTCCCCCTCGTTCCACGGCATTCACTGGAGACTCAAAAATGGCCGATTCCATCGTCATCGCTTCCGCTGCCCGCACCCCCATCGGGGGCCTGCTGGGCGACTTTTCATCGCTGGCTGCCTGGGAGCTGGGCGCCGTCGCGATCAAGGCTGCCGTCGAGCGCGCCGGCGTGCCGGGCGACGCCATCGACGAAGTGCTGATGGGCAACTGCCTGATGGCCGGGCAGGGCCAGGCACCTGCGCGCCAGGCCTTGCGCAAGGCGGGGCTGCCGGACAGCACCGGGGCCGTCACTCTGAGCAAGATGTGCGGCTCGGGCATGCGCGCGATGATGTTCGCGCACGACATGCTGGCCGCCGGCTCGGCCGAGCTGATGGTGGCCGGCGGCATGGAAAGCATGACCAACGCGCCGCACCTGATGTTCGCCCGCAAGGGCATCAAGTACGGCGCCAGCGCGGTCTATGACCACATGGCGCTGGACGGCCTGGAAGACGCCTACCAGCGCGGCCAGGCGATGGGCGTGTTCGCCGAACAATGCGTGAGCAAGTACAGCTTCACCCGCGAAGCGCAGGACCAGTTCGCCATCTCGTCCACCCAGCGTGCCAAGCAGGCCAACGAAGACGGCAGCTTCGACTGGGAGATCGCCCCGGTGGCGCTGGCCGGCAAGGGCGGTGAAACCCTGTTCAAGCGCGACGAAGCCCCGTTCAAGGCCAAGCTCGACAAGATCCCCGGCCTGAAGCCCGCGTTCAAGAAGGACGGAACCATCACCGCGGCCACCTCGTCCAGCATTTCCGACGGCGCCGCAGCGCTGGTGCTGATGCGCGAATCCACGGCCAAGGCGCGTGGCCTGACGCCGATCGCCCGCATCGTCTCGCACGCGGTGCATGCGCAGGCGCCCGAGTGGTTCACCACCGCACCGGTCGGCGCGATCCAGAAGGTCTTGAAGAAGGCCGGCTGGACGGCCGAGCAGGTTCACCTGTGGGAAGTCAACGAAGCCTTTGCCGCGGTGACCATGGCCGCGATGGCCGAGTTCAAGCTGCCGCACGAGATCGTCAACGTGCACGGCGGCGCGGTCGCGCTGGGCCACCCGATCGGTGCTTCCGGCGCACGCATCGTCGTCACGCTGCTGGGCGCGCTGAAGAAGCGGGGCTTGCAGCGCGGCGTCGCGGCGCTGTGCATCGGTGGCGGCGAGGCCACGGCCATGGCCATCGAGCTGCTTTGACATGAGCGAACTTGCCGCGACGCTGGGCCTGCACAGCCTGGGCCTGTTCTCGCTGACGGTCCTGGTGCTCAACGCCACGCCTGGCGTGGACATGCTCTACACCGTCTCGCGCACGCTGACCGGCGGCGCGCGCACCGGTGTGGCGGCGGCGCTGGGCGTCTCGGCCGGCTGCGTGGTGCATGCGCTGCTGGCCGCCTTTGGCCTGGCGGCGCTGCTGGCCGTTTCGAGCCTGGCCTTTGCCGCGCTGAAGTGGGTGGGCGCTGCCTACCTGGTGTGGGTGGCGTTGCAGATGCTGCGCAGCGCGGCCAGGCCCGCCGCGGCCGAAGGCGCGCAGGCGGCACCGGCGCGTGCGCCGTCGCTGTCCGCAGTGTTCCGCCAGGGCATGGTGACCAACGTGCTGAACCCCAAGGTGGCGCTGTTTTTCCTGGCCTTCCTGCCACAGTTCATCGCGCCGGACGCGCCGCACAAGACAATGGCCTTCCTGGCCCTGGGCACCCTGATGGTCACGCAGGGCACGGTCTTTTTGCTGGCGCTGGTGGCCGTCTCGGCACGGCTGCGCCGGCTGGGCGGTTCGCCCACGCTGTCGCGCTGGTTGAACGGCCTGGGCGGCGCCTTGTTCCTTGGCCTGGCGGCGCGGCTGGCGCTGGTCGAGCACAGGGTTTGATGAAGAATGCAGGCCTTCCGCTGCACTGACTGATACCGCTGTGAACGCTTGGCATTTCGTGACCCGCTTCGGGGAAGCCCAGATCCTGCTGCCGGCCGCGCTGCTGGTCGGCCTGCTGCTCGCCAGCCGCCCGGAGGGCCGGCCGGCCGCATCGCGCTGGCTGGCCGGGCTGGTGCTGGCCACAGGGCTCACCACGCTGACCAAGATCGCCTTCATCGGCTGGGGCATTGGTTCGGCGAGCCTGAACTTCACCGGCGTCTCCGGCCACTCGATGTACGCCTCGGCAATCTACCCGGTGCTGCTGGCCGCCTGCGCCGAGCTGCTGATCGGCCGCGGCCGCATGGCCGCCGCGCTGCTGGGCGCTGTGATCGCGCTGGTGGTCGGCGTCTCGCGCCTGGCGGTGGACGCGCATTCGGTCAGCGAGGTCATCGCCGGCTTCGTGGTTGGCGGAGCGGTGAGCCTGGCGGTGCTGTACGCCGAACACTGGCACGCGCCGCGGCTGCAGCGCTGGCTGCAAGGCGGCGCGTTGGCGGCCATCGCGCTGTGGCTGTTCGGCGCCTCCGCCTGGTCCCCGCCGTCGCCCACGCATGCGCTGGTGACGCGCATCGCGCTGCGGCTCTCAGGCCACGAACATCCCTACACCCGGGCCCAGCTGCTGCACACGCTGCACCAGCGGCTGGACACCTCTATCGCCAGGCTTTGACATGAGCGCCGCTGCTTCCAACTTTTCGCCCCGTGCCGTGCTGGTCATCGGCGCCTCGCGTGGCATCGGCCTGGAACTGGTGCGCCAGTACCGCGAGGCTGGCGCACAGGTCGTGGCCACCGCGCGCGACGACGCCGGCCTGGCCAGGCTGCACGCGCTGGGCGCCAAGGGCCTGCGGCTGGACGTGACCTCGGCCGCCAGCGTCTCCGGCCTGGCCTGGCAGGTCGACGGCGAAAGCTTCGACGTGGCCATCGTCAATGCCGGTGTCTACGGACCGCGCCACAGCGGCCTGCAGTCGCCCACCGCGGCCGAATTCGACGAGGTCATGCACACCAATGTGCTGGGTCCCATGCAGGTGCTGCCGCAGATGCTGGACGCGCTGGCGCCGGGCGCGCGCGTGGGGGTGCTGTCCTCGCGCATGGGCTCCATCGGCACCCGCGCCAGCAGCGCCGGCTGGCTCTACCGCGCGTCCAAGGCGGCGGTCAATTCGGTGCTGGCCGACACTGCGCTGGCGCTGAAGGGCAAGGCCTTCTGCTGCGCGCTGCACCCCGGCTGGGTGCGCACTGAAATGGGCGGCGAGGGTGCGGACATTTCGCCCGAGGAAAGCGCCGCCGGCATCCGCCAGGTGCTGGCCGGGCTGAACGATGCCCGCCATGGCGGCTTCTACGATTACAGCGGTGCCACCATCCCCTGGTAAGCACTGCACAACACATCCGGAGACAAGAACCATGCTGCTGAGCGAAGAGCACCAGGCGGTGCAGGAAGCGGTGCGCGCCTACGTGCAGGACCAAATCGCCCCGCACGCCGCGCGCTGGGACAAGGAACACCATTTCCCGGCCAAGCAACTGAAAGGCTTGGCCGCGCTCGGCTGCTACGGCGTGGCGGTGCCCACCGAATACGACGGTGCCGGGCTGGACTACCTGGCGCTGTCGCTGATCCTGGAAGAGGTGGGTGCCGGTGACGGCGGCACGTCCACCGTGGTCAGCGTCAACAACTGCCCGGTCTGCTCCATCCTGATGGCCTTTGGCAACGAGGACCAGAAGCAGAGGTTCCTCAAACCGCTGGCGCGGGGCGACATGCTGGGTGCCTTCTGCCTCACCGAGCCGCACGTCGGCTCCGAGGCCGGCGGGTTGAAGACCATGGCGGTGCGCGATGGGGACGACTACGTCCTCAATGGCGTCAAGCAGTTCATCACCAGCGGCAAGAACGGCGACGTGGCCATCGTGATGGCCGTCACCGACAAGGCCGCCGGCAAGAAAGGCATCAGCGCCTTCCTGGTGCCGACGAACACGCCCGGCTACACGGTCGCCCGCCTCGAAGACAAGATGGGCCAGCACAGCTCCGACACCGCGCAAATCCTGTTCGAGAACTGCCGCGTGCCGGTGGCGAACCGGCTGGGCGAAGAAGGCCAGGGCCTGAAGATTGCGCTGGGCGGGCTGGAAGGCGGGCGCATCGGCATTGCCTCGCAAAGCTTGGGCATGGCGCGCGCTGCGCTGGAAGCCGCGTTGCGCTACGCCAAGGAGCGCGTGGCCTTCGGCGTGCCGATCTACGAACACCAGGCGGTGCAGCACAAGCTGGCCGACTGCGCCACCCAGCTCGAAGCCGCGCGCCAGCTGGTCTGGCACGCCGCCACCTTGAAAGACGCTGGCCTGCCCTGCCTGAAGGAAGCCGCGATGGCCAAGCTGTTCGCCAGCGAGATGGCCGAAAAGGTCTGCTCCGCGGCCATCCAGGTGCATGGCGGCTACGGCTATGTCAGCGACTTCCCGGTCGAGCGCCTGTACCGTGACGTGCGCGTCTGCCAGCTCTACGAAGGCACTTCCGAAGTGCAGAAGATCCTGATCGGGAGGGCCTTGGTCTGAGTTCTCGTGAACCAGCCCTGATGCGCCAGCTGGCCCCGTTGCGCACGCTGCGTGCTGCCGCGCCGGCCGGCCGGCCCACGCACGGCCTGGCCAAGGCGCGCGCCGTGCGCGGGGCCGACCAGCGCTGGCTGGCCGCTGAAGGTTCGTTGACGGTGCACCTGCGCACCGCGCGCCCGCCGCTGTCGGTGAGGGTGCTGGCGCAAGGGCTGCGGCCGTGCAATGCGGGTGACGCAAAGGCACTGGGCCTGCGCGCCGGCGCGGCGGTGCATGCGCGCACCGTGCTGCTGATCGGCGCCGGCCAGCCGATGGTGTTCGCGCATTCGGTCACGCCGGCCGCGGCCGCCGCGCGCGGGCCGTGGAAGGCGCTGCGTGGCCTGGCGCAGCGGCCTCTGGCCGAACTGCTGTTCACGCGCGGCGACGTGCAGCGCTCGCCACTGTCGCAGCACTGGCTGCCCGCTGCGCACCCAGTGGCCCGCGCGCTGTGCCGTGCCTGGTCCGAGGCCACCGGCCAGCCGTGTCCGGCGCGTGGCGTGTGGCAGCGCTGGTCCACCTTCCACCGCCATGGCCAGGCGCTGCTGGTCGGCGAATATTTCGTGCCGGGACTGATGGCCGGCTGGCCAGCGCGCCGGGCACAGCGTGCGCTGCGCTACCACCGCGCAGACTGAGATCACTCCGGCGTGATCGTCGCGGCGCGCAGGGCGCCGCCAACTGCGCGGCTGAAATCGAAGCGGAACCACTGCGCGCCGAAGCGCAGCAGGTAGCGCCGTTCGCCATCGATGCCCTGGCCGCGGTACACCAGCGCTTCGGGCCGGCCATAGTTGTCCAGCGCGTTTTGCAATGTCAGCCGCACGGCCGGCGCAAGCGCGATGTCGGCGCTTTGCGTGCCTTGTTTCAGCGCCACCAGCCAGGCCCGCACCTGCTGCGTCAGCGCTGGGTCCTCGCCTGGCACTGGCGCATGGGCGGCTCGGGCTTCGGGGTGCAGCACCTCGAACAGCGAGGCCGACAGCGCCGAGGCATTCAGCGCCTCGTGGTTCACCAGCACGACGATGGTCAGTTGGTCCGCTGGATACAGCATCAGGCTGGACGAGAAGCCCAACGTGCCACCGCCGTGCCACAGCCGCGGATGGCCGGCCTGTCGGTCGACGAATAGGCCAAAGCCGTAGCCGTCAGGCTGGCCGTCGTTCAGCATGGCGGGCGTGGCCATGGCCTGGAACTGCGCGGGTGCGACCACGCGGCCACCAGCCAGCGCATCGGCCCAGGCCAGCAGGTCGTCGGCGGTCGACACCAGTTCTCCCGCACCGCGAATCCAGCTCGGCTGGAAGCGCGGCGCGGGCTGCACCTGGCCGGCTTCGGTGCTGTGGCCACTGGCCAGGTCCGGCCAGCGCAAGGTGCCGTCGCTGGCGCCGGTGTGGGCCATGCCGGCAGGGCCCAGCACCTGCTCGCCCAGCCGGCTCGCAAACGGCTGGCCGCTGACGGTCTCGACGATGCGGGCCAGCAGCAGGTAGTTCGTGTTGCTGTAGCGAAAGCGGCTGCCCGGTGTGAACTGCAGCGGCGCGGCCTGCACGGTTGCCAGTACCTGCTCGAAGCGGGCCGGGGTCTGCGTCGCGTTGGCGGCGAAAGCCTCCGTGCCGGCGAAGTCCGGCAGCCCGCTGGTCTGCTGAAGCAATTGCCGCACGCTGACCCGCGCGGCGGCCGGGAATGTGGGCACAAACTTGCCGACCGCGTCGTCCAGCGAGAGCCGGCCGGCCTGCACCAGCTGCAGCACCGCGGCCGCGGTCATCTGCTTGGTGATGGAGCCGATCTCGAAGGCCGTGTCCTCGTGCATGGCCCGGCCGCTGGTGGTGTCCGCCAGGCCATAGGCGCGGCGGAACACCGGCTCGCTGCCACGGCGGATCGCCACCACGGCGCCGGGCGCGTGCTGCGCGCGCAGCGCCTCGCGCACGGTGCTGTCGATGGCGTCGGCCTCGGCGGCGGCGAGCGGTGCGGCGCGCGTTGCCAGTGGGTTCAGCGCCAGCAAGGCCGAAAGCGCCAGGGCCTGGAAGTGCCGTCGTGCGGCGTGGGCAGGAGGGTGCAGCATGGCGCCAATGCTAGGCATGGCCTTGCCGCGTGCGGTACTGCTGCGACGAAACTGCGCAACCGGGGCATGCACTGTCGCCACGCGCGACGGATCGGTCTATCGTTTGCACGATCATGCCCGCCGCCATCGACTTCTTCTTCGACTTCTCGTCGCCCTATGCCTACATCGCCAACGAATGGATCGACGCGCTGGCCGCGCGCCACGGCCGGCCGGTGCGCCGCCACGCCATCCTGCTGGGCGTGGCCTTCCAGGCCGCAGAGCTGAAAAGCCCGGTGTCGCATCCGGTCAAGCGCGAATACACGCTGCTGGACTTCGAGCGCTCGGCGCGTTTCGAGCGCGTGCCTTACCGCCAGCCCTCGCCGTTCCCCATCGCCACGCAAAACGCCGCCCGCGTGTTCTGGTGGCTGCACGACACGCAAGGGCCGGATGCCGCCGCCGCCTGGTCCCGCGCCGGCATGCGGGCCTATTTCACGCGCGGCGTGCCGCTGAACGAGCCGGTGGCGCTGAAGGCGTTGGTGGCCGAAACCGCGCTGGACGCCGAGGCCGCGCAGGACGCCTGGGGCGACCCGGTGTGGAAGCAGCGCCTCAAGCAGGCCAACGACGACGCACTGGCGCTGGGCGTGTTCGGTGCGCCGTTTTTCATCATCGACGGCGAACCCTTCTGGGGCAACGACCGCAAGCCGCAGCTCGAACGCCGCCTGGCCGATGGCCGCATCTGACGCCGCCGGCCTGCGGCCCTGGCAGGTCATCACCGGCGGGCTGTGCGGCCTGGTGCTGACCATCGGGCTGGCGCGTTTTGCCTACACGCCGCTGCTGCCTGCGCTGCAGGCGCAAACCGGGCTGAGCGACCGCGATGCCGGCCTGCTGGCGGCCGTGAACTACGCCGGCTACATGAGCGGGGCGCTGCTGGCCTCGTACATCGACGACCCGCGCTGGCGCCAACGCCTGTACGGCGGCGGGCTTTGGCTGGCACTGCTGAGCACCATGGCCATGGGCCTGGGCGCCTGGCTGCCGGGCTGGATGCTGCTGCGTTACCTGGGCGGGCTGTGTGGCGCGGCGGGCATGCTGCTGGGCTCGGGCCTGGTGCTGAACTGGCTGATGCGCGCCGGGCGCCGGCCGGAGCTGGGCTTGCATTTCATGGGGCTGGGGTTGGGCATCGTGGTGTCGGCCGTGTGCGCCTGGCTGTTCACGCGCTGGTGGCCACATTGGCCGGCACACTGGTGGGCGCTGGGTGGCGTGGGGGCGCTGTTCCTGTGGCCAGCCTGGTGCTGGCGCCCGCCGGTGCCGCCAGCCAGCGCCCACCCTGGTGCGGCGGGCGCTGCGCCGGGACCGTCGCTGCGCTGGCTGGCCACCTTGTCGGCCGCGTACTTCGCCGCGGGCTGGGGCTTTGTCATCAGCGCCACCTTCACCGTCACCATTGTCGAGCGCGAGCCGGCGCTGGCCGGGCAGGGCGCGCTGGCCTGGGCGCTGGTGGGCCTGGCCGCCATGCCGGCTGTGTTCCTGTGGGACCGGGTGGCACGCCGGCTCGGTGAGCAAAGGGCGCTGCTGATTGCGTTTGCGCTGCAGACGCTGGCGGTGCTGCTGCCTGCGCTGTCGGGCTCGCTGGCAGCGGCGCTGCTGGGCGCCATTGGCTATGGCGCGACCTTCATCGGCATTGTCAGCCTGACCCTGGCGCTGGTGGGCCGCCGCTCGCCGCACAACCCCGGCAAGGCCATGGCGCGGCTGACGCTGAGCTACGGCGCCGCGCAAATCATCGGGCCCGCGCTGGCCGGCGGCATGGCGCAGGCCAGTGGCGGTTTCCATGGCGCGCTCTACCTGACGGCTGCGGTCATGACGGTTGGCTTGCTGCTGCTGGCCAGCTTGCCCAAGGTGGCCGACCCGGCGGCGAAACGCTGAGCGCTTGCCGCCACAATGTCGGCATGAGCGCCGAGATCGAATCCTCCTCCTCCGCCTTCGAAGCCCCGCACGAGGGCTTTGCGCTGGTCACCCGCCTGCTGGCCGAGCGTGGCCACCCGCACCTGCCGAAGTGGCTGGACGTGCCGGCCCGCACCTGCCAGGAGGCGGCCGATGCGCTGGGCCTGGCGACCGGGCAGATCGCCAAGAGCGTGATCTTCCGGCGCAAGGCTGACGAAGTGGCGGTGCTGGTCATCGCCGCGGGCGACCAGCTGGTGGACGAGAAAAAGGTCGCCGCGCTGGTCGGCCCCATTGGCCGGGCCGACGCGGCCTTCGTCAAGGCGCGCACCGGCTTTTCCATCGGCGGCGTCTCGCCGGTCGGCCATGCCACGCGACCGGTCACGCTGATCGACCGCACGCTGTTCCGCTTCGACGAAGTGTGGGCCGCCGCCGGTCACCCGAACGGCGTGTTCCGCCTGCACCCGGACGAGCTGGTGCAGCTCACCGGCGCGCCGGTGGCCGACGTGGCGCAGGAAGGCTGAGCTGAGTGGACCGCTCCGTTCCCGCTTTTGTGCTGGACGCGCCACCGGTCCTGCCCGCGGATTGGTCCGCTGGCCAGCCGGTGCCGTCGCCCTGCGTCTCGGTCTGCCGCATGGACCCGGCCACCGGCTGGTGCGAAGGTTGCCTGCGCAACATCGACGAAATCATCGCCTGGTCGCGCCAGGACGAGGCCGGCAAGCTGCAGGTCTGGGCCCGGTTGCCCGGGCGCTGGCAACAGCAGCAGGACGCCTTGTTCGACCCTTTGCCACCGTCGCCCGGCGCCAGCTGACTCCGTTCCCCCACTCCCGTCACCCGAGGCCAAAGCATGCAGTTGAATGACCCCGTCCCGTGGCGTGAGGCGGCCCAGGCGTTCTGGATGTGGCTGTTCGAGCACCAGGCCGAGCTGGATGCCTTGCGCGGCCCCGACGACGTCTTCTGGGACGAGCTGCTGCTGCGCCTGCAGGCACTCGACGAAGGCCTTTGGTTCGAGGTCTCGTCGGCCGAGGTCTCTCCGCGCGAACTGGTCATCACCGCGCAGGGCGATGTGGACCTGTTCGACAAGGTCGAAACCCTGGTGGCGCTGGCTTCGCCGCTCACCGGCTGGCTGGTCATTGCGCTGAAGCCACCGCTGGGCTTCGACTTCGGCATCCGCTACCAGGGCATCGAGCTGCAGCCAGCCGAGCTGTGGTTCCAGCCGCTGCTGGACGAAGACGCGCCGCACATGCTGGGCCTTCGCATTGCCGTGCCCGGCTTCATCCCCGAGATGGAAGAGGAGTTCGACAATGGCGTGCTGATCGTGCTGGACACCGCCCTGGGCGAACGCGCTGCAGCCACCGAAGTCGAGCTGCTGGAAGTCTGCGAGCTCCCGGCCCATCCGCCCGAAGAAGGCTTTTTCCCGCTGCCCGAGCTGCTGGGTTACCTGGCTTGGCGGCAGCAGCAGACCTTGCTCGGGTTCGGCGGCCAGGCCCGGCACTGACCTTGCATCTGACCCTCTTCCAAGCTGAAGGAGTGCCACCATGGGTTTGTTTGTCATCGTGGCCTACAAGCCCAGGCGGGGCCAGGACCAGGTGTTGCGCAGTTTGATCGACAAGCACTTGCGGGTGCTGGCCGAGCAGGGGCTGGTGAGTGACCGGCCGGCCTACGTCATGCAGGCGGCCGAAGGCACGCTGGTGGAGGTTTTTGAATGGCGTTCGGCCGAGGCAGTGGCCGCGGCGCACGGCAACCCGGCGGTGCTGGCGCTGTGGGCCGAGTTCGCCGAGGTTTGCGACTACGTGCCGCTGGCCAGCCTGCCGGAGTCGCACACGATGTTTGCCGAGTTCACTGCCCTGGCCTGAGCTCGGCTCGTTCCGAGCCCCCGTGCTGCGGGTTTGCACTGACCCTGCCGGCCCCTGGGACTTTCCCTCGCCAAGCGTCTGTTTTCCGCATGCCGGAACGATGCCTCAGGGTTCGACCGGAGTTTGTCAGTTTCCGTTCAGCTTCGCGTCAGAAGCGGGTCAGCGCCAAGGCCAACAGTGCGCAGCAGCGTCGCCGTTGGGGCAGCGCTCGGTCATCAGGAGACAAACATGGCAACAGTGGCAATGACACCGACGGTGTCGACCGCGCCGATGACAGCGGAGGAGAAGAAGGTCATCTTCGCGTCCTCGCTGGGCACGGTGTTCGAGTGGTACGACTTTTATCTCTACGGCACCTTGGCCGTGATCATCGGCAACCAGTTCTTCTCGGCGCTGGACCCGGCCTCGCGCACCATCTTCTCGCTGCTGGCCTTCGCCGCCGGCTTCATCGTGCGGCCATTCGGTGCGCTGGTCTTCGGCCGCCTGGGCGACATGATTGGCCGCAAGTACACCTTCCTGGTGACCATCCTGATCATGGGCCTGTCGACCTTCATCGTCGGCGTGCTGCCCAACTATGCGTCCATCGGCATCGCCGCACCGGTGATCCTCATCGTGCTGCGCATGCTGCAAGGCCTGGCGCTGGGCGGTGAATACGGCGGTGCCGCGACCTACGTCGCCGAGCATGCACCGCACGGCAAGCGCGGCGCCTACACCGCGTGGATCCAGACCACCGCGACCATGGGCCTGTTCCTGTCGCTGCTGGTGATCCTGGGAACCCGCACCGCGGTGGGCGAAGAAGAGTTCGCCAAGTGGGGCTGGCGCATCCCGTTCATCGTCTCCATCCTGCTGCTGGGCATCAGCGTGTGGATCCGGCTGTCGATGAATGAATCGCCGGCCTTCAAGAAGATGAAGGCCGAGGGCAAGACCTCCAAGGCGCCGCTGACCGAATCCTTCGGCCAGTGGAAGAACCTGAAGATCGTGATCCTGGCGCTGGTCGGCCTGACCGCCGGCCAGGCCGTCGTCTGGTACACGGGCCAGTTCTACGCGCTGTTCTTCCTGACCGGCGCACTGAAGGTGGATGGGGCCACGGCCAACATCCTGATCGCGCTGTCGCTGCTGATCGGCACGCCGTTCTTCCTGGTCTTCGGCTCGCTGTCGGACAAGATCGGCCGCAAGCCCATCATCATGGCCGGCTGCCTGATCGCCGTGCTGACCTATTTCCCGGTCTTCCGCATGATCACCGAGTCGGCCAATCCCGACCTCGCACGTGCCCAGGCCAGCGCCAAGGTCACGGTGACGGCCGACCCGAAGGAGTGCTCGTTCCAGTTCAACCCGACCGGCACCGCCAAGTTCACCAGTTCGTGCGACGTGGCCAAGCAGAAGCTGGCCGGCGCCTCGGTGAGCTATGACAACGTGGAGGCACCTGCCGGCACACCGGCCGTCATCAAGATCGGTGAGACCGTGATCAGCACGGCCGTCAGCCCGGAGGACATTGCCACCGCCAAGGCCGGCGCCGAGAAGAAGCTGGCCGACCTGAAGGCCGCCGCCACGCCGGATGGCAAGGCCATCACCGCCGCCGAAGCCAGCCTGAAGGCGCTGAGCGACGAAAAGACCGCCAAGGACCCGGTGCTGACCGGCAAGCTCAAGGCCGCACTGAAGGCCGCCGGCTACCCGGACAAGGCCGACCCGGCCAAGATGGACAAGGTCAAGCTGGTTGCGCTGCTGACCTTCCTGGTGATCCTGGTCACCATGGTCTACGGCCCGATCGCCGCGATGCTGGTGGAGATGTTCCCGACCCGCATCCGCTACACCTCGATGAGCCTGCCGTACCACATCGGCAACGGCTGGTTCGGCGGCTTGCTGCCAGCCACCGCACTGGCCATCGTGGCCCAGACCGGCAACATGTACAACGGCCTGTGGTACCCGATCATCATCGCCGGCGCCACCTTCGTCATCGGCATGCTGTTCGTGCGCGAGACCAAGGACGTGGACATCTACGCGGGCGATTGAGCGATCAGCTTCCCATCACAACAAGGCGGCCCTGCGGGGCCGCTTTTTAATTTCGCGAGCCGATTCAAGGCGATCTCCTTTCAAGATTCATGAGCCGGCCGGCCAGTGCACAAAGGCCCATAATTTGGCTGAACTCCCGTTGGGACCTCCCGCACATGACCGAACCCAGCATCTGGTCGTTCCAGGACAACTTTGACTTTCGCCTCGATGTCGACGCGAAAAGTCCCTTCCATTACCCGCTGGAGCAGCATCGGGGTGCCTACAGCCGGCAGCGGATGTTGACGGCCTTCCACCTGGACCCCGCCGGCCAGTTGCGTCCAGGCACCAAGGCCAAGACGGCCGAGGCGGTCTTGTTTGGCGGCCATGTCGGGTGTGGAAAATCTACCGAGCTGCGCGACTACGCCGGCCTGTTCCGGCATGCTTACACGGTGCACCAACTGGAGCTGACCAAGCAGTTGGACATCAACAATTTGCGCTTCAGCGACTTGCTGATCGCGTTGGCGCAAGCTTTGGTGGACACCTTCGAGGATGCGCAGTTGTCGCTGCGACCGGACCCGGTGTTCATCAAGCCCGTGGTGGACTGGTTCGAGACGCGGATCCTGAAGCAGGAGCGTTTCAAGGACATCGAAGGCGAGGTCAAGACCGAAATCAAAGCGCAGGGCGGCATTCCATTCCTGGCCAGCTTGCTGGCGACCATGACGGCCAAGGTGCGCGGGGGAGCAAGCTATCGCGAGGAACTGCGGCGCGAAGTGCGCGATGGTTTCCTGCAGTTGTCGTTGCATTTCAACGCCTTGATTGCGCACGCCAATGGACTGCTGAGCCATCAGGGCCACGGACCGTTGCTGTTCATCATTGACGGCACCGACAAGCTCTCGAAAGAAGATGCGGATGCGTTCTTCCATGCGGACGTCAATCAGCTCAGCCAGATCCAGACCAACCTGATTGTTTGCGCGCCGATTTCAGTGCTGCTGGAGGTTTCGGTCACAGCGCAGCGGTTCACGCGTGTGCAGTTGCCGATGGTGAAGGTCTTCAATGAAGATGAGACGACACGCGGCGGCGAAGAAGATGCGCTGATCGCACTGGTGTGCAAACGCATGCCGCTGGTGTATTTCGACGATGAGGAAACCGTGCGCTACCTCGTTCAGTGCAGCGGCGGCCACGTGCGTGACCTGCTGCGGCTGGTACGGGCAGCGTTCTCGCGCATCACGCAGGACCTCATCACGCGCGAGGTGGCGGAGCAAGCCGTGCGCGACGTGGCCTCCGAATACCAGCGGCTGGTGCGGCAGAGCGATTGGGCCGAGTTGGTCCGCATCGACCTGTCGCGTGGCGAGGAAAAGGATCGCACCGACGACCGGCTGCGCATGCTCTACGACCTGGTGCTGCTGGAGTACAACAACTACTGGTGGCGCAGCCATCCGCTGGTGCGTTTGCTGCCGCCTTACGCGAAGGCGCGCCAATCGGCCGCGGCAGACGGCGCGGGTTGAAATGAACGCCGACGGCGCCCCAAGCGATGCCGCTCAGGCACTGCCGGATGTCCGCAGCGAGCACTCGGGCAGTTTTGTTCGCCTGGCCCAACTCTGGGGGCATCCAGGCCATTTCAGCCTGGTGCTGGCCGCGGTGGACAACATCGCCTACCGGGACGCACTGATCGAAAGGCTGGGGCAGATCGCACCGGCGGAACGCATGGACCTGGGGCCGGAACTGGGGCCTGACGAATGGTTGATTGGGGCCGAGCGAGCGCAGCTTGCCGGTTCAGGCAGGCTTCATCTGTGTTTCCCGCTGGATAGGCCGCGGGGCGCCTTGTGGTGGCAGCAGGCCAACGTTCTTCGTGAGCGCTTGGCCGACGCGCTGCCCGGCATCCAGGTGCTGTGGCTGTCCGATGCCGACATTGATGCCATGGCGCACCAGGCGCCCGATTTGTGGAACTGGCGTGAGATGGTGGTGTCGTTCACGGCCGTTGTCACGAGGACCGCAGAACCTGTTGCGGGTTCGCGTTTCGAGCCGGCGTCCGGCAAAGAAGCAGTCGAAGTCATGGCACGACTGCAGGCCATCGAGCAGTACCTTGCCCGATCGGACTTGGAAGGCGCCGGTTCCGCCAACCTGCACCTGGAGGCCGCCCAGGCCTATTGGCGCCTGGGACAGATGGGCCGGAGCGCCGAACATGCAAGGATCGCTGCCCTGGCGTTTTCGAAGGGCGGCGACGAACTGCACGCGGCCCAGGCCAAGGCCCAGATCGCGCGGTGCTTGCACGTGCAGGGGCAGCCGAACGAGGCTTTGCGCTTGCTCACCAGCGAAGTACTGCCTGTATTTGATCGCCTAGGCGACGTGCGCTCGCGGGCGGTGACGATGGGCAAGATCGCCGACGTGCTGCAGGCGCGGGGGGATTTGGAAGAGGCACTGAGGATCCGGCGCGAAGAACAGTTGCCGGTCTATGAACAGCTGGGCGACGTGCGCGAGTTGCTTGTGGGGCGAGTCAACCTGGCCGTTGGCCTGCATTTGCGTGGACATGGGGCGGACAGCGCCGAGGCGGCGAGACTGTTGGCACTGGCTCATCAGGCGGCGCAGCAAATGCAATTGCCGGAAGCAAGCCAAGTGGCTCAGCTCTACCAAAAGCTCTTTGGGATGTCGCCGCCTTGAGTCGGCTGTGTAAATCCAGTTGACGCAAGGCGGCCCTGTTGGCCCCTGTTTACCCGCGCAATCCGGTTGTCAGCTTGGTGTCGGCTGGTGTTGGGGTGGCGTCAGCGCCGGTCGATAGCCTGCGGGCTTCAAATAACTGACGGAGACAAGTGCGATGTGGAAGCTGGCTTTGGGTTTTGTGCTGTTCGCCGCGCTGGCGCTTTTCGTGGTGATGAAGGCCGGTGATTCGGTCGACATGAGCGGCGAGAAGCACGGGATCGAGTCCCATGCCCCGGAGGCCTCCGGCACTGCGCCCTGAAGTACCCTGTATCCCTGCCGCGAGCCTGCCTGAAGGCCGCGAAACAGGGCGAGGGCCGCCTATCATCGGGGCATGCAGTTGCCCAAACAGTTGCCGACCCGCTGGCTGGCCATGCTCGGGCGCGTGTTGCGCGCCGGCCAGGCCAGGGCGCAAGCGGCGGTGCGCGGCGTGCACGGTGTGGCGCCCGATTTCTGGGGCAATCTCCAGCAAGAGATGGTGGCCGGCCGGCAGTGGGTGGACCGCGCGGTGGTGCTTGTCTATGCGGTCCTGACCGGACTGCTGGTGGTCGGCTCCACGCTGCTGGCCGAACATGCGTATCAAGCCTTCCTGCTGTTGCGCGGTACGGTACCGGGCGGGCGCTGGTGGGCACTGGCCTGGACGCCTGCGGTCACGGTGCTGGTGCTGTGGTGCACCCGCCGCTGGGTGCCGGGAGCGCTGGGCTCCGGCATTCCGCAGGTGGTGCGGGCGTTGGAAAACGACCTGACGCCGTCGCAGCGCAGCGCGCTGGTCTCGCTGCGACTGTCGCTGGCCAAGGTGGTGCTGGTGGCCGGCGGCATGCTGGCCGGGCTGTCCATTGGCCGAGAGGGGCCGACGGTGCAGGTCGGCGCCGGTGTGATGGACCATGCGCGGCGCTGGCTGTCGCCGCTGTCGGGCATCGACAGCCATGACCTGATGGTGGCCGGTGCGGCGGCAGGCATCGCGGCCACCTTCAACACGCCGCTGGGCGGCGTGATCTTCGCGATGGAGGAACTCTCGCGCCGGCGAGGCATTTCGCACAGCGCGCTGGTGATTGCGGCCATCGTGCTGAGCGGCCTGGTGTCGGTCTCGGTGTTTGGCAACCACACCTATTTCGGCGAGCTGCAGGTGCAGCGGCTGAACTGGCACATGTTCTTTCCCGGACTGCTGGTGGCGCTGACGGCCGGGCTGGGCGGCGGGCTGTTTTCGCGGCTGGTGGTGGTCTCGATGCGCGGACTGCCCGACCGGGTCAGCGGCTGGCGCCGGTCGCATCCGCTGCGCTTTGCCGCCGGCTGCGGGCTGGCGGTGGCCGTCATCGGCCTGGTGACCGGCCAGGCCACGGCAGGCGCCGGCTACGCGCCGACGCGCGACATGCTCGAAGGCGAGGCGCAGCTGCCGGGCGTGTTCACGCTGCTGAAGTTCTGCGCCACCTGGCTGTCGGCCTGGTCCGGTGTGCCGGCGGGCGTGTTTGCGCCGTCGCTGGCGGTGGGTGCGGGGGTCGGGCGGGACATTGCCTTGCTGACCGGCATCACCGGCGACGCGGCGATTCCGCTGATCGCGCTGGGCATGGTCGGCTTCCTGGCCGCGGCCACGCAGGCACCACTGACGGCCTTCATCATCGTGATGGAAATGGTCTCCGGCCACGCGATGGTGCTGAGCCTGATGGCCAGCGCGATGCTGGCCAGCGGCGTGTCGCGGCTGCTGGCGCGGCCGATGTACGAGGAGCTGGCCGGCCTGCTGCGCATTGCCCCGGCCGCGCCTCAAGCGGGCAAGCTTCAGCCCAGCGCTGCAGGTTCCTGAAAGGCCTCGACCAGCGGGGTGACCCGGCCTGCGTGGCGGGCGTCGTAGCCGGGCAAGGCGTCGAGCTGGGCGCGCATCGCCGGGTCGCGCAGCCGCGCCAGCAACTGTTGCATGGCCGGCCGGTCCAGCGTCTGGGCATGGCAGAGCAGGAAGTAACGCTCGTTGGCCAGCGGCATGAAGTCCAGCCCGAAGCGGCGGGCCGGCGGCTCCAGACCGAAGCCGACGTCAGCCATGCCGCTGGCCACGTAGGCCGCCACCGCGGCATGGGTGAACTCCCCCTGCTCAAAGCCGGAGATGCGACCAGCATCCAGCCCCTGCGCGGCGAGCAGCCGCTCCAGCAGGAAGCGGGTGCCGGAGCCGGCCTGGCGGTTGATGAAGCGCAGGCCCGGCCGCAGCAGGTCGGAGAGTTCGTAGACCTTCGCTGGATTGCCGCAGGCGACCATCAGGCCCTGGCGGCGGGTGGCGATGTCGATCACGCAAAGCGACGGCTCGCCCAGCCAGCGGGCGTAGTGGGCGAGCGTGGCCGTCGCCAGCGGCCCCAGCGGCACATGGAAGCCAGCGGCATCACAGGCGTGGTCGCACAGTGCGGCGACAGCCTCGGTGCTGCTGCCGTAGCGTCGTTCCACCGCCATGCCGTCCTGGCTCAGCCCGCTGACCAGCGCCTCGATCGCAAAACCGTGGCTGGCATGCAGCCGCAGCACGGGGGGCGCATGGACGACAAGGCGGCCGATCTCGGCTGCCAGCTCCGAGGCCAGCGAGTCCAGCACCGGCTTGAGCCGCGCGGCAATGCGGTGGTCGGCCCAGACCAGCTTCTCGCCGAGGGCGGAGAGCTTCGAGCCCTTGCCGCGCGCCATGTGCAGCAGCGGCGTGCCGAAGAGTGCTTCGCCCTGGCGCACCAGGTCCCAGGCGTGACGATAGGACAGGCCGAGATGCTGGCAGGCGGCCAGCAGGCTGCCCTGCGCATGCACTTGCACCAGCAGCGTCAGCAGACGGGTGGGCACTGCGCTGCCGTCCGGGGTCTGGATGGTCCAGACGGGTTGAATTGAGATCTTGTCCATGCGGGATTGCACTTTAGGCGGTGGCGGGCACATGTGAACTGCAATGCCTTGCATATTGCGCCTTGGCCCGCCTATTGCGACCATCGCCGAGCACCTGTTGCCGGTGCGGGGTGCGGGTCGTTGGGATCGGTTCGCATTACCCCTGTTGTCACAAAAAGGAGTATCGAACGATGTCCACCACCGTAGCAGGCGACATGCCGCCCGCGGCGCAACCTTCCTCTGGCTTCTTGTCCAAGGAACGCATCATTGCCGCGCCCGGTTTCAACCGCTGGCTCGTGCCGCCCGCGGCACTCGCGATCCATCTTTGCATTGGCATGGCTTACGGCTTCTCGGTGTTCTGGCTGCCACTGTCGAAGGCGTTGGGCATCAAGGAAGCCCTCAAGTGCGGCCCCGAAGTGGGCTTCTGGCAGGAGCTTTTTGTTACCAATTGTGACTGGAAGGTGTCGACGCTGGGCTGGATGTACACCGCCTTCTTCGTGCTGCTGGGTTGCTCGGCGGCGCTGTGGGGTGGCTGGCTGGAACGGGCCGGACCGCGCAAGGCCGGCGTGGTGGCCGCGGTGTGCTGGTGCGGCGGCATGCTGATGTCGGCCGTCGGGGTGATGCAGCATCAATTCTGGATGCTGCTGCTGGGCTCCGGTGTCATTGGCGGCATCGGCCTGGGGCTTGGCTACATCTCGCCCGTCAGCACTTTGATCAAGTGGTTCCCTGACCGCCGTGGCATGGCCACCGGCATGGCCATCATGGGTTTTGGCGGCGGCGCGATGATCGGCTCGCCGCTGGCAGCCGAGCTGATGAAGACCTTTGCCACGCCCACCGATGTGGGCGTGGCCCAGACCTTTGTCGTGATGGCCCTGGTCTATTTCGTCTTCATGATGGGTGGCGCGCTGGCCTACCGTGTGCCGGCCACCAACTGGAAGCCAGAGGGCTGGACGCCGCCGCCGGCGCAGACCGGCAACGCGATGATCACCCAGGGCCATGTCCACGTGAAGAAGGTCTGGGGCATTCCGCAGTTCTGGCTGGTGTGGATGGTGCTGTGCATGAACGTGTCGGCCGGCATCGGCGTGATCGGCATGGCCAGCCCGATGCTGCAGGAGATCTTTGGTGGCAGCCTGATCGGCCTGAGCGGTGACGCGGCCAAGTTCACCGCCCTCGACAAGGGTCAGCTCACGGCCATCGCCGGCGTTGCCGCCGGTTTCGCGGCGCTGATCAGCCTGTTCAACATCGGGGGCCGCTTCGTCTGGGCCAGCCTGTCGGACAAGCTGGGCCGCAAGATGACTTATGTGGTCTTCTTTGTGCTCGGCGCGGCCATGTACGCGAGCATCCCGGCCAGTGCCGCCGCCGGCTCCAAGCTGCTGTTCGTCGGCGCGGTCTGCGTGATCCTGAGCATGTACGGCGGCGGCTTCGCCACCGTGCCGGCCTACCTGGCCGACCTGTTCGGCACGCAGATGGTGGGCGCCATCCACGGCCGCCTGCTGACCGCCTGGGCGACCGCCGGCATCCTGGGCCCGGTCGTCGTGAACTACATGCGCGACTACCAGCTCGGCTTGGGGCTCCCGCGCGAGCAGGTCTACAACCAGACCATGTACATCCTGGTCGGCATGCTGGCCATCGGCCTGGTCTGCAACCTGCTGGTCCGCCCGATCGACAAGAAGCATTTCATGAGCGATGCCGAACTGGCCGAGGAAAAGCGGCTGGCGCATGACAAGGCGGCGGTGGCAGCGCAGGGCGGCGTGGGCCATGCAGCTGCGCACGTCAGCAACCCCGTCTGGGTGGTGCTGGCCTGGGCGGCCGTGGGCATCCCGCTGGCCTGGGGCATTTACCGCACCGGCCTGAGCGTGACGAAGTTCTTCCATTGACAGTCCGAGCGAGGCCGGCGGTGTGCCGCCAGCCCCGCGAAGGCGCAGGCTATCGCGGCGCGGCCGGAGCGCCGCCAAGGCTCGGCAGTTGCCAGGCCTCCAAGGTTCTTTGTTCGAGCCCTGTCTCGAACCTGCTCTTGATTCAGAGGATGCCAGCATGAAGCCAGATCGTCCCTTGTCCGTTGCCGGTGCGCCGGTGGTGGCCCCTTTGGTCTTCGTGCCGCGCACGTCCAAGATCCCCGGCGCCGGGGCGGAGCCGATGGCGCCCGCGCTGGCCGCGCAGGTCAATCCGCTCATCGCTGCCCACCGCGATCGGGCCGGCGCGCTGTTGCCGCTGCTGCACGCCGTCCAGGAACGGCTGGGCCATGTGCCGCCGATGGTGGTGCCGGCGATTGCCGAGGCGCTGAACCTCTCGCGTGCCGAGGTGCATGGGGTGGTCAGCTACTACCACTTCTTCCGCAGCACGCCGCCGGGCCGGCATGTGGTGCAGGTCTGCCGGGCCGAGGCCTGCCAGGCCTGTGGGGCCGACGAGCTGCTGGCCGAGGCCGAGGCCTTGCTGGGCTGCAAATCCCATGAAACCCGCAGCGACGGCGCGGTGACGCTGGAGCCGGTGTTCTGCCTGGGCCTGTGTGCCTCCTCGCCTGCCGTGCAGGTGGACGACCAGCTGCATGCCCGCATGACCCCCGCCCGGCTGCGCCAGCTCGGCGAGCAACTGGAGATCCTGGCATGAACACCGCAGTCGCTCCTGTCACCGTTTACGTGCCGGCCGATTCGGCGGCGCTGGCCGCCGGTGCCGACGCTGTCGTCACCGCGCTGCAGACTGGCTGCGCCCAGCGTGGCCTGGCCATGGCACTGGTGCGCAACAGCTCGCGCGGCATGTTCTGGCTGGAACCGCTGGTTGAAGTGGCCACGCCGGCTGGCCGCGTCGCGTATGGCCCGGTCACGCCGGAAGACGTGCCCGGCCTGCTCGATGCCGGCATGCTGCAAGGCGGTGCGCATGCGCTGCGTCACGGCATTACCGAGCAGATTCCCTTTTTGGCCCTGCAGGAGCGCCTGACCTTCCGCCGCATGGGCGTGACGGACCCGCTCTCGCTGAGCGACTACGCTGCCCACGAAGGCTGGGCCGGCCTGCGCCGCGCCGTGACGCTGGACAGCGCCGCGCTGGTCCATGAAGTCACCCATTCGGGCCTGCGCGGCCGCGGTGGCGCTGCCTTCCCGGCCGGCATCAAGTGGAAGACCGTGGCGGGGGCGGTCTCGGCGCAGAAGTACGTCGTCTGCAATGCCGACGAAGGCGACTCCGGCACCTACTCCGACCGCATGACGATGGAGGGCGACCCCTACATGCTGATCGAGGGCATGACCATCGCCGCGCTGGCCGTGGGCGCCTCCATGGGCTACGTCTACATCCGCTCCGAATACCCGCATGCGGTCGCCGCGATGAGCGAGGCCATCGCCCGCGCCACCGCCGCCGGCTTCCTGGGCGACGATGTGCTGGGCAGCGGCAAGCGCTTCCACCTGGAGGTGCGCAAGGCCGCGGGCGCTTACGTGTGCGGCGAAGAGACGGCGATGCTGGAGAGCCTTGAAGGCCGGCGCGGCATCGTGCGCGCCAAGCCGCCGCTGCCAGCGCTGCAAGGCCTGTTCGGCCAGCCCACGGTGATCAACAACGTGATCACCTTCGCCAGCGTGCCCATCATCCTCTCGCGGGGGGCCGATTTCTACCGTGGCTACGGTATGGGCCGCTCGCACGGCACGCTGCCGTTCCAGCTGGGTGGCGACATTCGCCACGGCGGCCTGGTCGAAAAGGCCTTCGGCCTGACCCTGCGCGAGCTGCTCTACGGCTTTGGCGGCGGCACCCGCAGCGGCCGGCCCATCAAGGCTGTGCAGGTGGGTGGCCCGCTGGGCGCCTACGTGCCCGAATCGCAGTGGGACGTGCCCATGGATTACGAAGCCTATGCCGCCATGGGCGCGGCGCTGGGCCACGGCGGCATCGTGGTGCACAGCGACAAGGCCGACATGGCCAAGCTGGCGCGCTACGCGATGGAATTCTGCGCGCTGGAGAGCTGCGGCAAGTGCACGCCGTGCCGCATCGGCTCCACCCGCGGGGTCGAGGTGATCGACCGCATCCTGGTGGGCAGCCATCGCGAGCAGCAGGTCGAACTGCTGCGCGACCTTTGCGACACGATGCTCAACGGCAGCCTGTGCGCCATGGGCGGGATGACCCCTTATCCGGTGCTGTCTGCCCTGAATCACTACCCTGAGGACTTCGGTCTGGTGCCGGCTGTTGCCGCCGCGCCCGATCCGCAGCTCGCCTGATCCGCGCTGCCGGATCACCCGCCCCATCATTGCCTGCACCCGAGGACCGCCATCATGCTGAACCACCTCAAGACAGAGATCGATTTTGGAACCCCTGCGCGCGAATCTGCGCAAGAGGTCACGCTGAACATCGACGGTTACCCGGTCAAGGTACCCAAGGGCACCTCGCTGATGCGGGCCGCCGTGGAGGCCGGCATCCAGGTGCCCAAGCTCTGCGCCACCGACAGCCTGGAGCCCTTCGGCTCCTGCCGGCTGTGCCTGGTGGAGATCGACGGCCGGCGCGGCTTCCCGGCCTCCTGCACCACGCCGGCCGAACAAGGCATGGTCGTGCGCACCCAGACGCCCAAGCTGCAGCAGCTGCGCAAGGGCGTGATGGAGCTGTACATCTCCGACCATCCACTGGACTGCCTGACCTGCAGCGCCAATGGCAACTGCGAGCTGCAGGACATGGCCGGCGTCACCGGCCTGCGCAATGTGCGCTACGGCGTGGGCGGCAAGGAGGTCGACGGCATTTCCGGTGCGCACCATTGCGACACGCCTCAGGACACCTCCAATCCTTACTTCACCTACGACGCCAGCAAGTGCATCGTCTGCAACCGCTGTGTGCGGGCGTGTGAGGAAACCCAGGGCACCTTTGCGCTGACGATTTCCGGCCGGGGCTTCGAGAGCCGCGTCTCGCCGGGCCAGGACCAGCCCTTCATGGACAGCGAGTGCGTGTCGTGCGGGGCCTGCGTGGAAGCCTGCCCGACGGCGACGCTGCAGGAAAACAGCATCATCGAGCTCGGCCAGCCCGAGCACAGCCTCATCACCACATGTGCCTATTGCGGCGTGGGCTGCGGCTTCAAGGCGGAGATGAAGGGCAACACCGTGGTCCGCATGGTGCCCTGGAAAGACGGCAAGGCCAACGACGGCCACAGCTGCGTCAAGGGCCGCTTCGCCTGGGGTTACGCCACCCACGCAGACCGCATCACCACGCCGATGATCCGCAAGAAGATCAGCGACCCGTGGCAGCCCGTCAGCTGGGACGAGGCCATCGGCTACGCCGCCTCGGAGTTCAAGCGCATCCAGGCCGCGCACGGCAAGGATTCGGTGGGCGGCATCACCTCCAGCCGCTGCACCAATGAAGAAACCTACCTGGTGCAGAAGCTGATCCGCGCGGCTTTCGGCACCAACAACGTCGACACCTGCGCCCGGGTCTGCCACTCGCCCACCGGCTACGGCCTGGGCCAGACCTTCGGCACCTCGGCCGGCACCCAGACCTTCAAGTCGGTCGAGCAGTCGGACATGATCCTGGTCATTGGCGCCAACCCCAGCGATGCGCACCCGGTGTTCGCCTCGCGCATGAAGCGCCGGCTGCGCGAAGGCGCCAAGCTGGTGGTGGTCGATCCGCGCAAGATCGACCTGGTCAGCTCGCCGCATGTGCGGGCTCAGCATCATCTGGCGCTGCGCCCCGGCACCAACGTGGCGATGATCTCGGCCCTGGCCCATGTGGTGGTCACCGAAGGCCTGGTCAACGAAGCCTACGTGGCCGAGCGCTGCGACACCAAGAGCTTTGCCGAATGGCGCGAATTCGTCGCCCGGCCGGAGAACTCGCCCGAGACGCTGGAAGCGGCCACTGGCGTGCCGGCGGCCGAGGTGCGGGCTGCCGCGCGGCTGTATGCCGCGGGTCCGAATTCGGCCATCTACTACGGGCTGGGCGTCACCGAACACGCGCAGGGCTCGACCATGGTCATCGGCATTGCCAACCTGGCCATGGCCTGCGGCATGGTGGGCCGCGAGGGCGTGGGCGTGAACCCGCTGCGCGGCCAGAACAACGTGCAGGGCAGTTGCGACATGGGCAGCTTCCCGCACGAACTGCCGGGCTACCGCCACATTTCCGATACCACCGCCCGCAACCTGTTCGAGGCGGCCTGGGGTGTGACACTCAGCCCCGAGCCCGGCCTGCGCATTCCGAACATGTTCGACGCCGCGCATGAGGGCAGTTTCCTGGGCCTGTACTGCCAGGGCGAGGACATCGTGCAGTCCGACCCCAACACCCAGCACGTGGCCGATGCGCTGAGCCGCATGGAATGCATCGTCGTGCAGGACATCTTCCTGAACGAAACCGCCAAGTACGCCCACGTGTTCCTGCCCGGGTCTTCGTTCCTGGAGAAGGACGGCACCTTCACCAATGCCGAGCGCCGCATTTCGCGCGTGCGCCAGGCCATGCCGCCGCTGCCGGGCCTGGCCGACTGGGAGGTCACCGTCAAGCTTTCGAACGCCCTCGGCTACCCGATGGATTACGCCTCGCCCGAGCAGGTGATGGACGAGATCGCGATGCTCACGCCCAGCTTCGCCGGCGTGAGCTACGAGAAGATCGAACGCCTGGGCAGCGTGCAGTGGCCCTGCAACGACAGCACCGAAGAAGCCGGCACCGCCATCATGCACCGCGAGAAGTTCGTGCGCGGCAAGGGCAAGTTCATCATCACCGAGTACGTGCCCAGCGAGGAAAAGGTTACCCGCAAGTACCCGCTGCTGCTGACCACAGGCCGCATCCTCAGCCAGTACAACGTGGGCGCGCAGACCCGCCGCACGCCGAACAACCAGTGGCATGACGAAGACAGGCTGGAGATCCACCCGCACGACGCCGAGGAGCGCGGC
Organism: Ideonella sp.; assembly: GCF_041287625.1. GTDB lineage: Bacteria > Pseudomonadota > Gammaproteobacteria > Burkholderiales > Burkholderiaceae_C > Ideonella. The sequence goes on along the minus strand of NZ_JBGGNH010000064.1, from coordinate 20,695 downwards.
GTGCGCGCTGGCGACTGGGTGGGCGTGGAAAGCCGCGCTGGCCACACGGTGCTGCGCGCGGTGCTCAGCGAGCGCATGCAGCCGGGCGTGGTCTACACCACCTTCCACTTCCCCGAATCCGGCGCCAACGTGATCACCACCGACGCCTCCGACTGGGCCACCAACTGCCCGGAATACAAGGTGACGGCGGTGCAGGTGATGCCGGTGGCCCAGCCCTCGGAATGGCAGCGCGGCTACGCCGAGTTCAACCAGACCCAGCTGGACCTGCTGGGCCAGGCGCGGCGCGCGGAGGTGGTCGGCAAATGAAGACCGTCACCACTGTCTCCCGGCCCGCCGTCCCGCTCCGCGGGCAATCTGAAAGCGCGTTTCATGGACGTTGAACACCTGGTCCGCATGGCCAACCAGATCGGCCAGTTCTTCCAGGCCCAGCCCGACCGGGCCGAGGCGCTGGACGGCATTGCCACCCACATCCGCAAGTTCTGGGCGCCGCGCATGCGCCAAGCCCTGGCGCGGCACATCGCGGCCCGGGCCGAAGCCGGCGCAGAAGACGGGCTGCTGCCCATCGTGCGCGACGCCTTGCAGGTGCGCGCAGACCTGCTCGACTGAGCGCCCCCAGTGCGAGAGCCTGCGCAAGCCGGGGCGGGCGTTTGCGCGCAGAATCTGCCGCCAGCATGAGCGACGATTTTTCTCCCCATCTTCTTTCGCCGGCCGACGAGTCCCTGCCGCCCGCCACGCTGCCTGTCAGCGTTCAGCGCGTGCGGCAGGGCCAGTTGCGGGACCATGCCGAGTCCGACCAGCTGGCCACCGAAACGCCGGTCGCGCTGGTCTTCAACGGCATTTCGCATGCCGTGATGATGGCCACGCCGGCCGATCTCGAAGCCTTCGCTTTGGGCTTTGCGCTGTCCGAAGGGCTGCTGCTGTCGCCGGCCGAATGCCACGGCATTGACGTGATCTCGAACGCGCAAGGCGTCGAGGTCCAGCTCGAAGTGGCTGCCGCCGCCGAGATGCGGCTCAAGGACCAGCGCCGCACGCTGGCCGGCCGCACCGGCTGCGGCCTGTGCGGCATCGACAGCCTGACGCGCCTGGACCTGCTGCCCGAGCGCCTGTCGCCACCCGCCTGGCTGGCCGAACTGCCGCCGGCCACCGTGTTGAAGGCCTTCATGCAGATGCCCGCGCTGCAGCCGCTGAACGCCTTGACCGGCGCGCACCACGCCGCCGGCTGGGCCACGCGCGAGGGCGAGCTGCTGCAGGTGATGGAAGACGTGGGCCGCCACAACGCGCTGGACAAGCTGCTGGGCAGCCGGGTGCGGGCAAGCTTGCCGATGGACGACGGCTTCATCGTGATGTCCAGCCGCGCCAGCTACGAGCTGGTGCGCAAGTGCGCCCGCCTGGGCGTGCCGCTGCTGGCCACGATCTCGGCGCCGACCTCGCTGGCCGTCGACATCGCCCAGCAAGCCGGCCTGCACCTCTACGGCTTCTGCCGGGGTGAGCAGGCAGTGCGTTACGTGCCCTGATCAGCGAGGGCGCCGCTGGGCCTGCGCGGCGGCGGCCGCAGCCTCTTCGCGCAGCTTGTCCTTCTTGCTCTTGCGCTTGCCCTTGATGCCGCCATTCGGGTCCAGCCCGGTGCCGGCCGGCAGTGGCGTGTCGCCGGTGTCTTCCTCGACCGACGCGGCCGGCGCGGAATGGTGCACGTGCGGCTCGAAACCGGCGATCTGCTCGCGCGGCACGCGTTGGCCCTGGCGGTTCTCGATCAGGCGGAAATGCGCCTCCGTGGCCGGTGTCACGAAGCTGATGGCCTCGCCCTCGGCACCCGCGCGGCCGGTGCGGCCGATGCGGTGCACATGGTCCTCGGATGAGCGCGGCAGGTCGTAGTTGACGACCAGCGGCAGCGCGTCGATGTGCAGGCCGCGGGCGGCCATGTCGGTCGCCACCAGCACCTGCAGCTTGGACTGCTTGAAGGCATGCAGCATGTTCTGCCGCGCGCCCTGGCTCAGCCCGGCGTGGAAGGGCTCGGCCGCCACGCCTGCGAGCGCCAGCTTGTGCGCCACCTTCTCGGCCGCATGCTGGCTGGCCACGAAGACCAGCGCGCGCGCGTCCTGCTTCAGCTCGATGCGCTGGGCCAGCAGGTGGCGCAGCAGCGAGGTGCGGCGGGTTTCCTCGACCACCAGCGCGCGCTGGCGGATGTCCGGCCGCGCCGTGGCCAGGTTGCTCAGGCGGATCTGTTCGGGCTCGTGCAGCCACTGTTCCGCCAGCGTGGTGACGGCCGGCGGGAAGGTCGCCGAGCTCAGCACCGTTTGCCGCCGGGCCGGCAGCAGCGCCAGCACCTCGGCCAGCTCTTCCTCGAAGCCCAGCGCCAGCAGCCGGTCGGCTTCGTCCAGCACCAGCGTCTTGACCTGGCCCAGCGACAGCGCGTTGTGCCGCACCAGGTCCAGCAACCGGCCGGGCGTGGCGACGACGATGTCGGCCCCGCCGCGCAAGCCCATCATCTGCGGGTTGATCGACACGCCGCCGAACACCACCGCGATCTTCACCAACCCAGGCAGGCTGTGCGCCAGTTCGCGCAGCGTCTCGCCCAGCTGCAGCGCCAGCTCGCGCGTGGGCACCAGCAGCAGCGCATGCGTGGGCCGCGGGTGTTGCGCCGCACCGGCCAGCCATTGCTGCAACAGCGGCAGCGCCAGCGCCACCGACTTGCCCGCGCCGGTGCGCGCCTGCATCAGCACATCGCGCCCCGCCAGCAAGGGCGGAATCGCCGCGGCCTGCACAGGGGTTGGCTCCGGCAAGCCCTGGTCGGCCAGCGCACGCAGCAGGGCGGGCGCCAGGCCCAGGGATTCAAAGGACGTCATCAAGCGCTTTTCATGGTCTGGCCGGCAGTGTAGGTGGCGCGGCGTCAAGTGCTGGCAGGCAAGCCCCTGCACCGTGTGGCATGCCACGGTGGCGCCGGGTGCGTCCGCGGTTTAGCATCGCCGCTCGATTCAAAGACACCGCAGAGGAAGCAGCAATGAAAACCCGTGCAGCCGTGGCCTGGCAGGCCGGCCAACCCTTGACCATCGAAGACGTGGACCTGGAAGGACCGCGGGACGGCGAGGTGCTGGTCGAGGTCAAGGCCACCGGCATCTGCCACACCGACCACTACACGCTCTCCGGTGCTGATCCGGAAGGCCTGTTCCCGGCCATCCTCGGCCACGAAGGCGCGGGCGTGGTGCTGGAAAGCAAGGTGCCCTGGCTGAAGGCGGGTGACCACGTCATTCCGCTCTACACGCCCGAATGCCGGCAGTGCAAGTTCTGCCTGTCGCGCAAGACCAACCTGTGCCAGGCCATTCGCTCGACCCAGGGCAAGGGCCTGATGCCGAACGGCTCCAGCCGCTTCTCGATTGGCGGCAAGCCCATCCTGCACTACATGGGGACCAGCACTTTCGCGAACCACATCGTGGTTCCCGGCATCGCGCTGGCCAAGATCCGGCAGGACGCGCCGTTCGACAAGGTCTGCTACATCGGCTGCGGCGTGACCACCGGCGTCGGCGCGGTGCTGTTCAGCGCCAAGGTGGAAGCGGGTGCCAACGTGGTCGTCTTCGGCCTGGGCGGCATCGGCCTGAACGTGATCCAGGGCGCGAAGATGGTGGGTGCCGACAAGATCATCGGCGTGGACCTGAACCCTGCGCGCGAAGCGATGGCGCGCAAGTTCGGCATGACGCATTTCCTGAATCCCAAGGACCACGAGAACATCGTCGACGCGATCGTGCAGCTGACCGATGGCGGCGCCGACTACAGCTTCGAGTGCATCGGCAACACCAAGGTCATGCGTCAGGCGCTGGAGTGCACCCACAAGGGCTGGGGCCGCAGCATCATCATCGGCGTGGCCGAGGCGGGCGCCGAGATCAGCACCCGGCCGTTCCAGCTGGTCACCGGCCGGCACTGGGAAGGCTCGGCCTTCGGCGGCGCGCGCGGCCGCACCGACGTTCCCAAGATCGTCGACTGGTACATGGACGGCAAGCTCAACATCGACGACCTGATCACCCACAAGCTGCCGCTGGAGCGCATCAACGAAGGCTTCGACCTGATGAAGCGCGGCGAGTCCATCCGCGCCGTGGTGGAGTTCTGACCATGGCAGTGCAAGGCAACATGCAGCTGGACGAGCTGAAGCTGGTCAGCCATCACCTGAGCTTTGGCGGCGAGCAGCGCTTCCAGCGCCACCAATCGCGCGAGATCGGCCTGCCCATGGGCTTTGCGCTGTACCTGCCACCGCAGGCCAAGCCGGGCGCCACGGTGCCGCTGCTGGTCTACCTGGCCGGGCTCACCTGCACCGAAGAAACCTTCACGATGAAGGCCGGCGCGCAGCGCTGGGCGGCCGAGTTCGGCATTGCGCTGTTGATGCCAGACACCAGCCCGCGCGGCGCGGGCGTGCAGGGCGAGGCGGAGGCCTGGGACTTCGGCGTTGGCGCCGGCTTCTACCTGGATGCCACGCAGGCGCCGTGGGCCACCCACTGGCGCATGGAAAGCTACCTCTTGCGCGAGCTGCTGCCAGGGGTGCGGGCCGAGCTGGCTGCGATGGATTTCCTGCCCGGCCGCACCGGCATCTTCGGCCACTCGATGGGCGGCCATGGCGCCCTGACACTGGCGCTGCGCCATCCCGGCGAATTTGCCAGCCTGTCCGCCTTTGCGCCCATCTGCGCGCCCAGCAGCTGCGCCTGGGGCCGCAAGGCCTTCACCGGCTACCTGGGGGCAGACGAAAGCAGCTGGGCCGAACACGACGCCAGCGCACTGATGGCGGCCCAAGCGAGCCCGCCGCACCCGGCCGGCATCCTGATCGACCAGGGCGAAGCCGACCGCTTCCTGCTCGAAGGCCAACTGCAGCCCGAAGCCTTCGAAGCCGCCTGCCTGAAGTCCGGCCAGCCGCTGGCCCTGCGCCGCCAGGCCGGCTACGACCACGGCTACTACTTCATCCAGAGCTTCATCGAGGACCACATGCGCCACCATGCGGCGGCGCTGTGCGCATGAGGCACCGCTTCAGTCGGTGAAGTCGAAGCCGAGTTGCAGGGCGATCCAGGTGCGGCGGTTCTGGTCGTAGGTCACGCCCTGCTTGAGCTCCGCATAGTCCCTGCCCACCAGAAACCCCATCCGGAATGGACTCTTGCTTTTGGCAACCTCGAACGTGACGCCCGCAGCGATGCTGAGGGCGTTCGCATCGGTGGTGCGCGGCTTGCCATCGCCGTCGTTGATCGTGCCTTTTACCGAGCCCAGACCGATGGCGGCGATGTAGGACACCGCGCCACCGAACATTTCTGATCGCCTTCCGAAGTAGGGCGCGACCGTGCTGCTGGTCCCGTTCAGTTGATGGTTGTTGGTGTAGTACTTGTATGGGACCACCAAGGTGCCATAGACCCAACCACGTCGCATTGCGCCACTCTCCAAGATGGCATTGACCGGAATGGGTGTCGTGTTGGTGTCCTGGAGCTTTTCCTTGGGCTTGCAAAGCGCCATGCCCAACATGTCGAGGAGGTCCGAGTCGATTGGCCAGAGCGCGCCTTCCACGACATTGAGCGTCTCACCGTTTGGTGACTGCGAGGCCACGTAGAGCAGCTTGGCCCCTTGCGGAGCGCCATTCACGTGGCTGACCGTTTTGAAGCAGTCCCCCTTGTAGTTGTTGATGTCGCTGCTGGCGACGCTGTCGTCATAGACGCAAGCACCTTCGGAAAACTTGATGCGCGCTCCGCCGGGGCAACTCGGTGCTGGTGCAGGCGGCAAGCTGCAGGAATTGGGGTTCGCTGGAGCGCCCCAAGTGGCTCCAGCGTAGCTCTCGCACGCAGATTTGGACCGTGCGGCAGCTTGTGTTGCAGCGTCAGTGAGCACGCAGGTTTGCTTCACGCTGTCGTAGCTGCTGAACCCGCCGGCACAGGTCGGCGTGACCACCGCTGCGTGAGTCGTGGCGCCAGCGCACAGTCCAGCGGCGCAAAGAATTGATCGAAGTGTTGCGAAGGTCATGATGTCGTTTCCTTGTTTGCTGCGCGGGTGGCACCAGCAGGCCCCGCCAGAAAACACCCGCAGCGGTGCTTCTGCCGTGCATAGGGCACGCGGCAGAGAGGGTTAGATGAGGCAGGGGCGCCTGTTGTGGGAAGCCCGAGGGTCAGGGCTGGGCGGGGCCTACTGGCGAGGACCACGCGCTCGTGCCCTTGTTGGCCTGGAAGATGTGCTCTGCAATGGCAAGGCCCAGAGGGACGCCGCCAACCGGCTGCGATAGGTCGGGTTTGACATCGGCATCGGGCAGAAAAGCGTCAAACAGCCAGTGCACGCCGAGATAGACTCGGCTCCAACCGTTCTCCTCGATCATCTGCCGCAGCCCGCCGGGGAAGGTGCGGGCATGGCGAGGCCGGGTCACGCCGGTGTTGCTGGTGGTCTGGCCGTCCAGTTCTTCCGACACCAAGGCCTCGTTCTGGAACACGTCGTTGCCCTTGCCTTGGCCCAGCTTGCCGTCGTAGAACAACTCGATCATGTGCAGCGCCGCAGCACCGAAGGTGGCGTGGCCGGACGGATAGGCGGGGAATGGGGGCGTGCCGTTGGGCTCCCCCGCTTTGGTGCTTGGATTGAAGCTGTTGCTGGCAGGCGCGCCCAGCGGCAGCCAGCCGGGGTCACAGTCCGGTGCGAGCACTGCGCTGCCGACAGCGGAGGGGCCCATCTCGGCAGTGTCGTGCTCCCGTATGCCTACCACCGGGCGCCAGAGGTCGTGAACGTATTTCTGTTCCCACGCCAGGATCCCGGCATCGGCCATGGCCGCATTCACCAGCGCGAAGAGTTGCGCGTTTTCCGTTGGGCTGTTGCCTTGCGCCTGGGCAATCTGTCGCAGGATGCGGTTGTAAAGGCGCGGCGGCGTGCCCAGTTTGCGCACTCCGTCGTAGGCCCAGAATTGGCCGATCATGGTTTCTTCGGGCGTGCGCTGAATTGCCAATGGCACGGAAGCGGCCAGTTCCGGGGCAATGCCTTTGCTGCGGACCCGCTGCAGCTCTGCGGAATAAAGCAAGGTTCCGTGGGCAGGCGGCGCCAGCAGGGCATGCCGCCTTTGCACTGCAAAGCAGGCCGAGCGTGCGCCATAGAAGGGTGCGTGGGGCCGCTGCTCGGGCTGGGCAGGATCAGCGCGATGGTGCCTGGGCGCTTGCGAATAGGTGTAGCCCGAGTCGCCAGCGCCAGCGCCAGCGCCAGGGTCGCGTTCGCGCCGCGCACGGAGCTGATTGGCAACCACGTGGCCCCACTGCCGGGCTGGACCCCACTCTGCGTTGGCCCCAAGGAATTGCGTCAGATTCCGATTGAACAGTGCGCTCTGCGCGGGATACAGCCATTGAAGGATTTCGTAGGCCGCCTGCGCGACAGCGCCATCCGGGTCGACCGGCGGGGCCGGTGGCGTGATGCCCGGCAAGTAGGGGCTGGCAACGCCCGCGGGAAAGCCCAGCGCGCCGAAGTAAGCGTCATACATCGCCAAGTGCACCAGCCCCAGTGCACGCGAACTCATGGTTGGCCCGGGCTGCTCCTGCGCGGCTTTGGCGCCGGGCTCGGAAGTGAAATCTTGCCGGTTGGCTTCCAGTGCAACTGCGTTCCAGAACAGAATCGGATCGGCCATCGCGAGGCTCCTTGCTTGGTGCGTTGGGTGGGGAATGCGTGATGTGCATTCGATACCGCTCGCTGCGCTGCGTGAACCCGCCCAATGGCTCGCCCAATTGGCTGAGCCATCGCCGTCGCGGGCGATGGCCGTTGGATGACACCATGCGTCACATGACGGACGAGCCATGCCCATGAACGTGCTCCTGATCGACGACCATGCCCTCTTCAGAGAAGGGCTTGCGCTGCTGCTGAGGCCGCTGCAGGCAGATCTCGTCGTGTTCGAGGCCGGCAGCTGCGAGGAAGCTCAGACGCTGCTGGCGGTGCAGCCTGACATGCGCTTGGTGCTGATGGACCTGGGCTTGCCTGGCATGTCGGGTTTGGAGGGCATCGCGTGGCTGCGCGTGCATTGCCCAGACGCCGCCGTGGTTGCCCTGTCCTCTGCGGACGACAGGGAAACGGTGCTGAGCGCGCTGGATGCCGGCGCGATGGGCTTCATCCCCAAGAGTTCAAACTCTTCCGTTTTGATTGGTGCACTGGGGCTGGTGCTCGCCAAAGGCATCTATTTGCCGCCGTCAGTTTTCCTGACGGGTCCAGCCGGTGGGCGCGCGCCGACAAGATGGGTTGACCATCCACCCACTGAGAGCGCGCCGCCCAGTGATGTCCAGGTCGCGCACGCACCAGTGAGAACACCTGCCGACCTGGGGTTGACGCCCCGGCAGACCGACGTGCTGGACCTGATCCTCCAAGGCAAAGCCGCCAAGCTGATCGGGCGCGAACTGGGCCTGGCGCCCGGAACGGTGAAGGCTCACACCAGCGCCGTGCTGCGCGCGCTGAACGCGACCACGCGGACGCAGGCAGTTGTCGCAGCGGGACGGCTGGGGCTGCGGCTCAGCCGGTGAGGGTTTTCGACCGCGCCACGTCGGTGTCCAGCAGGGACCGGATGGCCTTGGCCAACCGGTCTGCCGTGGCGGGCTTGTGCAGCACCAGCACGTCAAGCGCCCTGGCGCGTTGCTGCACGCCAGCCGTGGTCTCGGCAGTGACGATAACTGCAGGAATGTTGAACTCGGCGGTCCGGCGCAACGCAGCCAACATGCTCAGACCGTCCTCGTCGGTGTCTGCACCCAGCCGCAGGTCCGTGAGCACCAGGTCTGGCGTGCGCAGGTGCGCGTCCAGGGCTGCCAGCGCCTGCGCTGCGGAAGCTGCGGTCGCGACCAGGCAGCCCCACTGCGTGCACAGGGCTTCCAGGGCCTCTCGGTTATCCGTGTCGTCATCCACCACCAGCACGAACAGCCCCCGCAACTGCGCGGCGCTGATTCCGGCCTGAGGCGGCAAGGTGTTTTGGGCAGATGAGTGGCGCAGTGGCACCAGCAGCTCAAACATGGAGCCTTGGCCCGGCTTTGAGCGAACGCGCATGGCGTGGCCCAGCAGTTCTGCCGTCCTGCGCACGATGGGCAAGCCCAGCCCCAGGCCTTTGCTGGGGCTCATCTGTGCCGACGGCAGGCGGACAAACTCTTCGAAGATCGCATCCAGGTGCTCGGCGGGAATGCCGATCCCGGTGTCGTGGACCTGGATGGCCAACTGATGGCCACGCAGCCGGCAGCCCACCAGCACACGCCCATGCTCGGTGTAGCGCAGTGCGTTCGACACCAGGTTGCTCAGGCAGCGTTCCAGCAGACCGGGGTCGCTGTGAATGACGACGCGACTGGGCCGAACGAGCAGCTGCAGGCCCGCCTCTGCAGCAGCCGCTTCGAAGCGTTGGGCGATCCGGTCCAGCAGGTCTTGTACGGCGAAGGTTTCGGGTTGTGGTTGTACCGCGCCAGCGTCCAGCTTGGAGATGTCCAGCAGGCTGCTGAACAGGCGTTCCATCACCTCGACGGACATGCTGAGTTTCTGCGCAAGGGCAAGCAGCTCAGGTGACTCAATGCGGCTGCGCATCAGGGTCACCAGCAGCCCGATGGTGTGCATGGGCTGGCGCAGGTCATGACTGGCGGCGGCCAGGAAGCGGGTCTTGGCCTGGCTGGCACGCTCTGCGACTTCGCGGGCCGCTACCAATTCCTCGGTGCGCAGCACCACCTGCTCTTCCAGTTCTTGATAGAAGCGGCCCAGCCGATGCGCCATGCTGTTGAGGTCTTGCGCCAGCAGTTCCAGTTCATCGCCGGTGTGCAGTTCCACCGGGGTGCTGAAGTCGCCGCCGGCAATGCGGGCACTGGCTCGGCGCAACGCAAGAATGGGCTGCGCCAGCCGCCCGCCCTGCCAGGCACTGGCCAGCGCTGCGGCCAGGGCGGCGAGCAGGATCAGCAAGGTCGTTCGCTTCAAGGTTTCCAGCGCCGGCTCCATGACAGTGGCGCGCGGCTGTTCGAGAAACAGCAGCCAGCCGGTCTCTGGCAAGGCCACCGCAGTCGCGATGACGGCCTGTCCATCCAGGTCGGAGCTTTCCGTCGCTGCAAGGTCCGATGCGCCGGCGGCCAGCGCCGCCCGGGCCGCGCGCACTTCCGGTCGCTGGTGCATGTCGCGCTGGCGCAGCATCTCGATCTGCGTCGGGTGGGCGATCAAACGGTCCTGGTCGTCGATCAGGTAGGCGCGCCCCGTTCCGCTGAGGCGAGCCAGCGCGTCTGCCACCACGCGCAGATGCACCACCGCCACCAGGCTGTCGTGTGGCGACTGGCCGGCTGTGCCGGCTTCCCGCACGGTCATCAGCACATGAGGTTCAGCGCCGTTCTGGAAATACGGGCGGCCGTAGGTGACGCTGCCCGTGGTCGCTTGTTGCGTTACCGGTCTGGCATTGAGCACGCCGTGGCCTTGCCTGCTCGGCTCGGTTCGGGAAATGAACAGCAGCTCGCGGCCTTGGTCGTCCAGCGTGTGCAGTTCGGCCAGGGCGGGGAACAGCACCATCAGACGCAGCAGTTCCTCGCGTTGGCGGGCCAGCTTGAACCCTGTGTCACCCCACGGCTGCTTGGCCGTGTCTCGCAGCCCTGCTTCGATGTTGCGCAGGTACTGGCCGATTTCCCGCGCCACCGCGCTGGCCTGTGCCTGTTGCAGCCTTGAAACCTGAGCCCGTGCTTCCCGATAGGAGAACCACATCTCCGTGAGGCCCGAGAGCAGCAGCATGCCCATGGCGATCACTGCCACCCTGAGCGCCTGGCGGCGCGCCAGCAGGGTGGTCAATGGCAGCTGAGGGCGCCTCATTGCGAGGGCGTCGCCGCAGGAGTGAATGTCGAGCGGGACATGGTGCTCAGGGCACGACAAGATCGGCGCGCGACACGACTGCAGGCGCGATCTTCGCGCCACCCAGGTCGTACTGCGCGCGAATGCTGAGCACAAAGCGGCGGGGCCGCTCCACGGGAATGGTCTCGGCAGGCTCGCCCCGGCAGATGCGCAGGACGAGATCCGCCAAAGCGTCAAACACAAAGCTGGTGTCTTGTGAATAGGCCATCAGGGCACCTCTTTGTACTTCGCCTTGCGTGGAATGCATGGCCGGCTTGCGCAGTGCCACCGTGCGGGCAATGAGCGTCGCCTCCTCAAAGTAGGCGATGGCACTGGGCGGATAGTACAAAGCGCCGATGGACGGGCTTGCCGCCTTGCGGAACACTGCATCCAGGTCAGACGCTTTGTTGGCCGTCAGCAGTTCCAGGCGAACCTTGGGATGCTGTTTCCGGAACGCTGTTTCCAATTCCTTGAATTGCTCTCCCGCCCAGGAGTCGTCGGCCACCACGCCGATGGCTTTGATGCGAGGAAACGCTTCCATGAGAAGCGTCAGGCGCAAAAGTGACAGCTGGTCGTTGAGCGATACGCCAGTGACGTGGCGGTGGCGGGCGCCACTGGGTTCCAGCAGGCCGTGGGCGACGGGGTCGGCGTAGGTTGCGAAAACCAGGCTTGCCGGGCCAAGAAGAGGTAGAGCTGATTCGGCGAAGGCTGCGGTGGGGGCCACAAAAATACTGCGCGGGTCAGACGAGAGTTGTCTCAATTGGCGCGAGAAGTCGGCATCAAGCTGGGCTTGTATTTCGGGGCCCGAAAGATAAGCCAAGTGGTGAGATGAACAACCTGACGAGCGAGCCAGCCATGCCTTGGCAAAGCGCTGGTAGCTGGGGTCTTCTTTGCCTGCAGCTGCAGAGCCCAAGATTGCAATGGTAGGCGTCGTGCGTTCGTCGTTATTGAGGACCTCTGTGGCGGACGCGGGACATGGATCAAACAGGCCGACAGCAAGAGCGATGAACAGCGCCGCGGACATAGTGAATGACTCGCTTCGAGTCATTCCTGTGCCCCACCGGTTTGACATAAGTAGTTGGAACGCTGAGGGGAGCATCGACGCGGCTCCTACTTTGCCGTCAACAGGGCGGCCAGCAAGCCGCGTCTGATGACGAAAGAACAGGAGAGTCGTGATGGTTACGCGAGAAAGCAGCGCCGGAAGTTTTTTCTTCTGGGTAAAAGTATGTCCAGTACCGTCTGGAGAAGACGAAACCTTCGAAGGTGTTGGAAGGGCGGGGGTGAATTTCCATTGGGAGTGGATCACTCGCCCTCCATGTTTGTTGGCTGGGGCAATGGATAAAGAGGTCAAAATAATTCCTTGTCTCCGGTTGGATAGCGATTATCCTGGAATTCCAAGTTCTTCGGTTCAGTATCGATACCATGCGGCGGGGCCGGACAGAAGTCGCGCTGTCAGTTGGTTGCAGCAGGTTGGGGTTGGTGGTGGCCAAGAATGGTTGTCGGGCGCTTTGGAGTACTTCCTCTTTGAAGTTGAACTCCATACTGACGTCGACGAAGCCAAAGGAATTGTCGCGGTTGCCGATGATACCCCCGGGGACTGGACCCCACCAGAGCGCGACGACAACTGTCCCGGATACGGCACGGACTGGATCAAGAGTGTTGAACCATATTCCCCTCTGTACCTGAATTTGGGAAGCGATCTTTCGATATTGAAGGAGCTCAAGGATCAGCTAGCGGCGCTTTTGCCTGGCTACCACGGATCGCTCAGAGAATGTGAGGCTTTGAACTCCATTGCAAATCGTTGGAACGACTCGAGGCAGCAGATTTTGGTGCAGTCCGCTAGCTTATGGCGAGCCGTTTCGCCCGTCATCAAGGTTACCGACGTTGATGACCTTCAGCGAGCGGGGCTGCACGCGACCTTGCACATGCTGGGCGAAGCATTGCGAGACATGGATGCATTGTTATTGTTGTTCAAGGCTTTTTTTAACCGAGGCAGACCTTGGTCCGTTGTGGGCGGGAATGTCCATCGATTGATAAAGGACCCTGGCCATCCCTCCTTCCCATCCGGTCATGCTGCGCAGGCCGCTCTAGTTGCCATCCTGCTTAAGGAGCTTTTCTCCAAGCTTTACGGTATGACATGGGATGATGGCGAGTTTGATGCAAAAGCAGGAGAAGTTGCGAAAAATAGAGAGATTGCCGGTGTTCATTTTGCTAGCGACTCCAAAGCCGGTAAAGCGGTGGCTGCGTGGTGCGCAAATAGATTGCTCGGTAACTCAACATTTACGACCCTTATGGATGGCGCGCGGGCCGAATGTAAACAATATTTCAAGTTCTGGTAAGCTCGCGCAATGCGCATGGCAGACTTACACACTCAATCCAAGATTTGAGACTTTGTCATGTCTGCCACCTCACCATCTGCTGCGCGCCCTCGCATCGCCCTCATCACCGGTGCCGGCAGTGGCATCGGCAAGGCCTGCGCGCTGGGCCTGCTGTCGGCCGGCTGGACGGTGATCTTCAGCGGCCGCCAGCAGGCGTCGCTGGAGGCCGCGTTCACCGGTCACCCGCAGGCGGCAAACGCGCTGGCGCTGCCGATGGACGTGACCGATGCGCTGTCGGTGCAGGCGCTGTTCGACCACATCCGCGAGCGCTTTGGCCGGCTGGACCTGCTGTTCAACAACGCCGGCGTGTTCACCGCCGGCGTGCCGCTGGATGCGTTGCCGCTGGAGGCCTGGCAGGCGGCGGTGAACACCAACCTCACGGGGGTGTTCCTCTGCACCCGCGAGGCCTTCCGCATCATGAAGGCGCAGGCGCCGCGCGGCGGCCGCATCATCAACAACGGCTCGATCTCGGCCCATGCCCCGCGGCCGAATTCGATTGCCTACACGGCGACCAAGCACGCCATCACCGGCCTCACCAAGAGCGCCGCGCTGGACGGCCGCGCCTTCGACATCGCCGTCGGCCAGATCGACATCGGCAACGCCGCCACCGACATGACGGCCGCGATGGCCCACGGCATGCCGCAGGCCGACGGCAGCGTCAAACCCGAAGCGCGCATGGACGTTCAGTACGTCGCCGAAGCTGTGGTCCAGATGGCCGCGCTGCCGCTGAGCGCCAACGTGCTCAACATGACCATCATGGCGACCGGCATGCCGTTTGTTGGCCGGGGCTGAGCCTCTGAGGCGACGACGCGACGGATCCAGCCCTCTGAAGGTTGATCGGCACTGGAACGTTGCTGGGACGGCGAACGGGACACCCCGTCCCCGTAACAGGGGACGGCACGGCCGCTGAGGCAGCGCGCCCCCCCACCTGGGGGTGACGCGCATGGGGGTCCCGGTGGGAGGATGCCGGCCGGGCAAAAGAACGCAGCGGCGGCCAATCAGGCACGACCGCGCATGGGGCGCCCGTCGCTGTCCTCGCTCACTCCCAAGGAATCACCATGTCTCGTCGCCTCCGCACTGCTGCCGGCGCTCCCGCCGGCGCGTCTTCGCTTTCCGCTTCCTCTGCCCGCGCCTTGCGCCTGGGCGCGATGCTGGCGCCGCTGGTGCCTTTGCTGCTCAGCGCGGCCATCCAGCAAGCCTATGCGGTGACGGTCAATGACAGCGGCACGGCGGGCACGCCCGGCGCCAATGGCGCCACGCCCGGGGCTGCGGGCGGGGCGGGCGGTGTTGGCGGCAACGCGTCGGCCACGGCTTCGAGCAGCGATGCAAGCAACACCGCCACCGCTTCGGGCGGCGGCGGCGGCACCGGCGGCGCCGGTGGTGCCGGCACGGCGTCCATCCAGGGCGGCAAGGGCGGCAAGGGGGGCAACGGCGGTGCCGCTGCGGCCTCGGCCACGTCCACGCCGGCAGCCGGCAATGCCACGGCGGCGGCCACGGCCTACGGCGGCAGCGGTGGCAGTTCCGGCTCGCCGGGGGGGAATGGCGGGGCTGGTGCGGGCACCGGTTCTTCCGGCGGCAATGGCGCCGGCGCCGGCGCCAGCTCAAGCGCCACGGCCGCTGGCGGCGGCAGCGCCACCGCCAACTCGTTGGCCTATGGCGGCAACGGGGGTGCGGCGATCAGCGCCGGCAACCAGGGCGGCAACGGCGCCGCGGTCACCGCCATCAGCGCGCAAGGCGTCTCCGGCACCGGCACGGTGTCGGTCGCGGCCACCGCTTCGGCGGGCTCGGGCGGCACCGGCTACGACGGCGCCAATGGCGGCAACGGCGCGGCCCAGAGCGTCAGCAATGCGGTGGGCGGCGCGACCGCCGGCACGCTTTACCTGACCCAGAACGCCACCGGCGGCAGCGGCGGCTATTCGTACTACAGCGCGGCCGGCGCCTCGGGCAGCGGCAGCAGCAGCCTGACCCGCAACGACACCACGGCCAGCTACCAGAACATCTCGGTCACCGGCACCGGCGGCGCGGGTGGCAGCACCAGCACCGGCACGGCCGCCGCGGGCGCGGCCGGCCAGGGCACGGCCAGCGTCACTGGCGTGGGCACGCTGAGCCTGGCGGCCTATGGCAACGGCGGCGCGGGCGGCAGCGACGGCGCGGGCAGCGGCGCCGCGGCCGGTGCCGGCTCGGCGACCGCCAGCGGCACCGTCACCGGCGGTGGTTCCAGCAACGTCACAGCCCAGGGCTCGGGCGGCACCGGTGGCAGCGCCACAGGCGTGGGCGCCAAGGGCGGCAATGGCGGCGGCGCTTCAGCGCAGGCCGGGGGCGGCTCCGGCACCGGCACGGCTTCCATCTACACCCGGGCTTACGGCGGCAATGGCGGCCAGGGCAGCGGCGGTGCAGGCGGCGGCAACGGGGCGAACGTGCAACTCGTCAACGCCACCAGCGGCAGCACGGCAGGCGCGCTGACGCTGGACCAGTACGCCATCGGCGGCACGGCGGGTGGCTCCGCGGATGCCACCGCGGGCATTGCCGGCACCGCCAAGTCCAACCTCAACGTGGTCAACAACGCCGCCAGCAGCCTGCTGGTGCAGTCCAACGCCAATGCCGGCGAAGGCGGCGGCACGACCACGGGCACCGCCTCTGCAGGCGCGGCCGCCACCGCCACGGGCAGTGCCCAGGGCATTGGCGGATTGACGGTGAACGTCACGGCCAGCGGCGGCGGCGGTGGCGCGGGCGGCACCACCGCCAACGGCGCCGCTGGCGGCAGCGGCGCGGCCACCGCCAGTGGCACCAGCACCGTGGCGCATGCCGTCAACATCAACGCCACCTCCTACGGCGGCAACGGCGGCTCTGCTTCGGGCAGCGGCAAGAAGGGCGGCAACGGCAGCACGGCCACTTCCAGCGCCAGCGGCACCTCGGGCACCGGCACCGTCACGTCCACCACCTACGCCAACGCCGGCAGCGGCGGCACGGGCTACACCGGCGCTGGCGGCGGCAATGGCGCAGCCGTCACGCTGACCGACGCCACCAACGGCAGCAGCAGCGGCACCGTCTACCTGAACCAGACGGCCAGCGCCGGCTCGGGCGGCTATTCGTACACCGGCCTGGCCGGCAACGCCGGCAAGGCCACCAACAGCCTGACCACCCACAACACCACCGCCTCGCAGCTCACCACCACCATCAACACCACAGGCGGCAATGGCGGCGGCACCAGCACCGGCACTGCAGGCAATGCCGCCGCGGCCAGCAGCATGCTGGCCAGCACCACCACCGGCAGCCAGACCGCCTACGTCTATGCCACCGGTGGCACCGGCGGCGGGGCCGGCACCGGTAGCGGCACCGTGGGCGGCACGGCCACGGCCAGCGGCGCGCTGCAGGTGGGCGGCGGCAGTGGCGCTTCGCTGTCGCTGAACGCCCAGGGCGGCGCGGGCGGCGCTGCGAGCGGTGCCGGCCAGGTGGGCGGCGCGGGCAACAAGGGGACTGGCACGGCCAGTGCCAGCAGCACCAACGGCACGGTTTACGTGGCCAACTCGGTGCGTGGCGGCGCGGGCGGTTCCGGCACCGCGGCGGCCGATGGCGGCGCGGGCAGCGCCAGCACCGTGACCGATGCGACCAGCGGCGGCACCACCGGCAGCCTGACGCTGACCCAGGCTGCCTACGGCGGCGGCGGTGGCAGCAGCGACGCGGCGGCGGCCGGCGCCGGTGGCAACGCGGCCAGCGCGCTGACCGTCAACGACGCTGCGGCCAGCACGCTGAACGTCACGGTCAACGCCACCGGCGGCACCGGCGGCGGTTCCAGCACCGGCAGCACCAAGGTGGGTGGCACGGCCACCGCGTCAAGTGACGTGCACTCGGTCGGCAACCTGACGCTGAACGTCTCCGGCGACGGCGGCGAAGGCGGCGCAGGTGGCAACACCGCCAGCGGTGCCGCCGGCAAGGCGGCCAGCGCCACCGGCGCAGCCGTCACCACGGCGGGCCACAGCGCCAGCAGCCAAGTCACAGCCTATGGCGGCAGCGGCGGCTCGGCCTCTGGCGCCGGCAAGACCGGCGGGGCCGGCGCCAGCGCGAGCGTGGCCTCGCAGGTGGGCAGCGGCACCGGCGCAGCCAGCGCCAGCGCGCTGGCCTATGGCGGCAACGGTGGCACCGGCTACAACGGCGCCGCCGGTGGCGCCGGCAGCGCGGTCACCGTGACCGACGCCGTCTCCGGCAGCACCGCAGGCACGCTTTCTCTGACCCAAAATGCCACCGGCGGCAGCGGCGGTTATGCCTACACCGCGGCGGCCGGCAACGCCGGCAGTGCCGTCAGCAGCCTCACGCTGAGCGGCCTGGGCGCCGCGCAGACCAACGTCAACACCACCGCCAACGGTGGCGCCGGCGGCGGCACCACCTCGGGCACCACCAAGGCCGGCGGCACCGCCAACAACACCACCGACATCACCAGCAGCGGCGCGCTGACGATCTACAGCTACGCCACCGGCGGCGTTGGCGGCGGCGGTGGCGCCAGCGCGGCTGGCCAGCTCGGCGGCAGCGGGGGCGTGAGCACTGCCGCCCATGCCGGCGGCAGCTTCGCCGCCACCGTCAACGCCCAGGCCAGCGGCGGCAGCGGCGGTGCGGCCAACGGCAGCGGCAAGACCGGCGGCGCCGGCGCCAGCGCCACCATGGGCGCCAGTGGCAGCAGCGGCACCGGTGCGGTCTACGTCAACGGCCGGGCCGATGGCGGCAACGGCGGCGGCGGCACGGGCGGCGCCAAGGGCGGCAAGGGCGCGGATGTCACGCTGGCCGATGCCGTCAGCGGCAGCACCGCTGGCAGCCTGACGGTGAACCAGCTTGCGGCGGCCGGCTACGGTGGCAGCTCGGACAGCGCCGCTGGCGGCGCGGGCGGCGCGGCCAGCAGCACGCTGAGCTTCAGCAACACCAGCGCCAGCAGCCTGGCGTCCAGCGTGCAGGCCAATGGCGGCAGCGGTGGCAACAGCGCCACCGGCACGGCGGGGGCCGGTGGCGCAGCCACTGCCAATGCCACGCTCACCGGCGCTGGCACCACCACCCTCTACACCACCAGCGCTGGCGGCGTGGGCGGTGCCGGCACCAGCGCGGCCAATGGCAATGCCGGCGGCGCGGCCAGCAGCCAGGGCGTGGCCACCAGCAGCGGCAGCCAGACCGTCACGCTGCAGACCACCGCCAGCGCCGGCAGCGGCGGCTCCGCCAATGGCGCTGGCCAGACAGGCGGCGTCGGTGGCGTTGCCACGCTGCTCAAGAGCACCGGCACCACCGGCACCGGCGCGGTGTCGGTCAGCGCGACAGGGACCAGCGGCAGCGGCGGCACCGGCTACAGCGGCGCCAACGGCGGCAATGGTGCCGCGGTCACCGTGGCCAACGGCGTTGCCGGCAACACCAATGGCACGCTCACGCTGACCCAGACGGCCAACGGCGGCGCCGGTGGCTATTCGTACACCGGCACCGCCGGCAAGGGCGGCAATGCCACCTCGAACCTGACGTTCAACACCGCCAAGCCCAGCACGCTGAACGTCACCATCAATGCCAACGGCGGCACCGGCGGCGGCACCAGCACCGGTACTGCCGCCATTGCCGGCGCGGCCACCGCCACCGGCACGCTGAGCGACACCAAGGCCGGTGCCCACCTGACCGGCTACATGGCGGCCACCGCGGGCAACTCGACCAGCAGCGCCACCGGCAGCAAGGCCACCGCCACGCTGAGCGGCAACACCCAGGCCTACAGCTTGCTCAATGCCACCGCCACCGGCGGCACCAGCAATGGCGGCAACCGCGGCAATGCCACCACCACCGTCACGGCGACCGCCACCGCCGCCAACGGCTACGCCCATGCCACCGGCACCGCCACCGGCTACACCGCCAACGTCACCGCGACCAGCATCGGCGTGGCGGCGGCCGACGCCGGCGCCGACGCCTACGTCACCGGCGAAGCCGGCACCGGCACGGCGGTCAGCACCGTGACCAGCGGCAGCAGCAGCATCAGCAACAGCGCCACCGCGGCCGCCAAGGCCGGCGCCCACAGCCAGGCCAGCAGCACCTTCAACACTGCCACCGGCTTCACCTTCCCGAACCTGAGCAGCGGCAGCAACGGGCTGCAGGCCTTCGCCTACAGCAATGGCTCGCCCAGCGCCGGCACGCTGACCAGCGCGCTCAGCGGCCGGCCCAACGTGACTGCTGCGGTGAGTGGCGGCAGCGTGCTCGGCCTCGGTTCGCTGGGTGCGAACTACTCGGCCAGCGCCACCGGCAACCGCACCTACAGCGCCAGCTCGACCTACAACTTCTCGCTGGCCAGCAACAGCAACGTCACGCTGGGCCTGCTGGGCATGACCGCCTACAACGGCGGCTTCACCAGCATGAACTTCAGCGTCGTCAGCGGCGCCACCACGCTGGTCAGCACCAGCTTCACGACGATGGCCTCGGCGCAGACCTACTTCACCGACCACCCGCTGTCGCTGGGCACTTTCGTGGCGGGTGCGAACAACCTGGTGATCAGCTTCAGCCTGACGGCCAGCGCCGCCAAGGGCGCGGACATCGGCTACGTGCTGTCGGCCAAGCCGACGGGGGGCCTGGCCGCTGGGGCCCCGGCGACCGCGGTGGCCGCCGGCACCGCAAGCGCCCGGCGCGCACCGACCCTGGTCGGCCGGATCGGCGGTGGCGTCGGCTTCAGAGCCGGCCTGGGCTCGTTGCAGCCGACGCTGGGCGGCGCCGCGCTGGTGAGCCGGCTGAATCCGCGCTCGGCCGCAGTGGCCGAGGCTGCCGCCGATGCAGACGGTGAGCCCGGGCGGGGCCGCGCGGTGCGTGCAATGCCGGTGGCCGGCGCGGCGAACCTGCGCGGGGTGGACCGGCGCTGAAGCCCCTACCCCAAGATCGTGGGGGGGCGGGCACAGCGCGCCGGTGGCACGATGCCGCCGGATGGCGAATGAAGAGGGGCGGCCGGCACGGGCCAGCAACCGGTGGGATCGCCAGTCGCCGACCCCTCTAGGAGCCTCTTCATGACGATTCGTTTCCACGCCGGCGCTGCGCGCAGCGCCGGCAAGGCCGCATGGCGCGTGTGGTCGCCGCTGGTCCCGCTGTTGTTTTCCGCCGCAGTTCAGCAGGCCTGGGCCACCACGGTGAACGACAGCGCCGCCGCCGGCAGCACCGGCGCGGCGGGCAACGTGCCCGGCGGCGCTGGCGGTGCGGGCGGCGCGGGCAACACCGCCAACGCCAGCGCCAATGCATCGGCCGATGCCGCCAACACGGCCCAGGCCGGTGGAGGCAACGGTGGCGCGGGAGGCAATGGCGGCGCAGGCGCAGCCAACGTCGCCGGAGGCAATGCCGGCAAGGGTGGCAACGGCGGCGCAGCAGCGGCAACGGCCAAGGCGGGCGCGCAGGCCGGCGGCCAGGCGCTGAACAGCAGCGCACAGGCCAGCGGCGGCGTGGGCGGCAATGCCGGTATCGCGGGCAGTGACGCCGGCGCAGGCGCCGGGCTCGGCGCGGCCGGCGGCGTCGGCGGCGCGGCGAGCGCCAGCAGCGTG